>CAVPEZ010000032.1:0-313770 GCA_963703635.1 uncultured Acidobacteriaceae bacterium | reverse complement strand
TCGCAGACACACTTGCAACCACTCTTCGCCCGCGCGGCACTGATAAGAAGCACGAATACTCTGGCGGATTTCTTTTTCTAGTATCGAGAGTCGTTTGTCAGCAGGACCCTGGTAGGCTGTACCTCGCCCCCCGGCGCTAGTGGCTGGTTGATTTTCGCCCATGATCATCTCGCTGTTACAGCAGCCGCCATGGCTCGGGGGGAGTGCGAACTGGATGGCTAACAGTTAGCAAAGTTTTGCACATGCGAGGCAAGATTCAAAGAAAAATTGACGAATTTTTATTCCCCTTTCTTTCAATCGGTTACTGACTTATCCACAGACCCATGACCGAAAATAGTGCAAGAGCCTGGCTGGCCCGCGAGCGCTCGCTCCTGATCCCAGCCTGAGATTGACTGAAAAGGCGATTGTGGTACCAAACTCTGTAGCAAGAAATGAGCAAGCAATGGATGCTGCGAGAGGGAATGCAGGGACTGCAACTTGAGTGTTCATCCCCCTTCTAGGTCATCCCGATATTCTTTCGGCTACAGCCTTCGTGGAATGATCCAGGGACCCTCAAAGCGTGGACGTGTGGAAATCTACGGGGAAAACCATCCGAACTGGTGCAGTGCTAGCTTAGGTTTCGGCAGCCAAACTGCTACGATGACCGCCGGCAGTTCAGAACTACTCGCTTGGCAGTGCAGCCCGGCGATTTTTCGGAAGGCCAGAGCGGAGCGCACCTTCCCTAACCCCCCGGAGGGCCGAGGTGACACCTTTGTCCGGCAAGACAGTGAAAGAACGCCGTCGCTGGCCGCGGATTCCCCTAGCCATTCCCGTTTTTGTCCGTGGCCCGGATGAGCGGGGAAACGAGATTCTTGAGTTCAGTACTATTCTGAATGTCAGCGCCGGCGGTGTACTTCTCGCGATGCGAAAGCATCTGCGGCTCAATTCCAGGATCTGGCTCGAAATCCCAGCCGGGTTTCCCGAAGTGCAAGCCCCGGCACACGCACAACGAAAATTGCGAGCGCGACTCTTGCGTATTAGTTCTATGGACGCTGGGTATTCGTGCGCTGCACAGTTCGATTCGCCCTTAGGACAGGGTCGCCTAAAATGATTCTTGGCAAAATCCGATTTACTTCCGGAGCGGACGAACCGCTTGGACTTCAAACCTTGAATCGTGATCAGATGCTATCCCGAGCGCGGGGGCCAGCTGGGCTAAGGAAAAATCGCCGTGGATTGAGACTGAATTGACGATCAGTGGCGTGCGTGGCCTCCAGTAGCGATCAATTCTGCGTGCTAGAATTGCACCGTCTCGACCGACTTCAGTGAGTAACTCCTCTGACCACAATCCGTCTGAACCGAAAAGTGAGTTTTCCGTTCTGATCAGCGATTTGCCCCTGCTGACCCGAGAAAAGGAGACCGACGATGCTCGCTAGGTAATCGTTTCATCATTGATGGAAAAACGGACTAGCGTACGGACTCGTCAGCAGCTGATTCAGAATTCCAGTCCATGTTCCGCTCGTCCCGGGCACTGACTGCGTTGCGCTCGACCACTTTTTTGATCCGTCAGGCGAAGCGTGGACGTCCCCGGCTGACTCGAAGTCCTCTTCATCGCTGCATGGCGGCCCAGACTGGCCGGAAGTGAACGAAGCATCACACCATATAAGGCCATCAAGAGCCCTCGGAGTTGCGCCGTTCGCCCACGTGTAACCGATCCAAATGATCAGCGGGGCGCAAGGATTCCCACCGCAAGCGTTGCCGGGAGTTGCTACGTAGCTCAGGTCTCCCGCGTAGGAATCACCGGGAGTTGTGGTGCAGGTCCCCGAAGTCGGGCATTGCGCGTTCTGAGCCTTGACGACGAACTGATTGGCGAAGCCAGCCTCATAGGCGTAGGGCTCCGGATTCAAGGCCTCTTTTGAGTAGCCAGCGTAATTACGGCTGACGACGAACATCAAGCTGACATTGGGGTAATTGTACTTGACGCTTCGCGCCGTCATTCCGATGAACTTTTCCAACTGGTACGCGTCGGCCAATCCTGAACATGGCACATAGGAGTTCGTCAGGAAATCCTTGAAATATGTATCGGCAGGCGTGTCAGCCGCCGTACACGGCAGCCCGTTTGTTGGTCCTGCGTCCGCATCCTGCCAGATCACTGCCCTTACGTCCGCTGGCCCACATTTTGTCGTATGGCTCGTTCCGCAGGTCTGGACGGCTGGAAGATAGACCGTGTTGACGTCGTTGTACGGAGGGTTCGGGTAGGTACCGAGGGGGCAGGAGCTGGGTACGGTCGGAGTCGCACCCGGCCCATCCACGGGATTCCAGTAGGCCCAGAGGCAAGCATCATAGCCAGATTGCGCCATGTCGAAGAAATGCAACTCCGGGTCTTTCCGAGTCAGGCTACTCGCGTTGTAATCTGACACTAACTGGTCGCAATTCTGCTTCATAATGGACATGCCGATGCATATCATTACGGCCTGCTGCCTCGCTTCGAGAGTTTGGATTGCGCTGGCAAAGTTCCTCGCGTCCGTATCCTGGGCAGGGGCTGGAGAGTTGGAACCGCTCGCGTACAGACCGCCCTCGAACAAGGCAGCGTTGCAGCCGTTCGACCCGTTGCACAGCACCCCAGACGAGTTATAGCTGGGCTCATAGTTGTTGTTAGTCAAATCTACAAGCGGTGTACCCAGCGGGTTCGCGATGGGGGAGTGCAACGTAACGGTCACCGCAGCGGAGGCAGTTTTGCTGGCATCAGCCTGCGACACGGCTGTGACCGTCACCTGACCGCTCGGGACGCTAGAGGGAGCAGTGTACAAACCCGTGCTGCTAACCGTGCCTGTCGTCGTATTCCCACCGGCAACCCCGTTCACCTGCCAGGTCACAGCCGTGTTGCTGGTCCCAGTAACCGTAGTCGTAAACTGCTGCTGCTTACCAACCGTAACACTGGCTGAGCTCGGGGCAATCGTGATAGCGACCGGTGGGGGATTGGAACTGCCTGGCCTGGCGGTACTCAAGCCACAACCAAGGGAAACCATCACCAGCGTCGTCATGACAAAAATGGCTAGAGACTTGCGGGCGCTCCCTTTCGGTCCCCAGGACAGATGCAGAAACGAACCGGCAGACATCTTACCTCCACCCGGATGCAGACCGGTCGGCCTGACCAGGTCTGACTAGTTCATCGCCGTCGCATTGAAAGCCGCGCGAGGCAGTTTTTCCCAAAGGACTGCGGTGACCAGACGTGGTAGGCCGAAGCCCCTGCTCAAAAGGACCGATGGGACCCGACTTAGCATTTCCGCCGCACCAAGCACGGGTCCTGCGTGACTTGGAACCCGCAATTAAACAGCCACAGCTGATTACGCAACAATACTAAACACCATCCCTCGGGCAACGGCAAACCGCGGTACCCGAGGCCACCATCCTATTGCCCATGTCCTCCGCGATAGTGCATAATCCCCAGTTGAAAACCTTTCTGATACCTGTCCGAAAAACAACCAGTTAACATTGTTGCGAGACGACTTCTCACCGCGGCAATCGGAAGTTAAGGGTAATTCTCGTCTTCATCTCCGTTGGACGACCGCTCACCAGACGGGGCTTGAATCGCCATTGTTTCACGGCACCGGTCGCAGCCTGGGCAAGTAGCTCTTGCCCGCTCAACCGGGTGACCTCCTGCACACCGCCGTCCGGGCCGATGTGGACCTCCAACACCACCGCGCCTTGGATCTGCTGCTGCCGGGCTTCTTCAGGATACGCCGGTTCAACGCGATGAAGCAGGCTGCCTTCTGCCACCTCCGCCGGCACCTCAAGGATCACTGCCGGCTCGACAGCGGGTGCATGTCGCATTTCGGGCCCATCTGTACTCGTCGCCGCGTTCCCATTGGTACCCGTGGGAGCTGTCGCTTCACCCCCCTCCATAGTAGGCAACATGCGGAAAACTTCTTTTCCATTCTCATAAACCAGCAAACTGCCTGCCGGTGGCGGGGTAACCGTTGTACGAACTGGCCCTGAAGTGGCAGGGATGGTGGCGGATGCGGAGGGCTGTGTACTGGAAGAACTACTCCCGCCAGATTCGCTTCCGGAGGAGACAGCGGAGACGGCAGCTCTTGGAACTCCGCTGCCCGTCCCTGTTAACCGAGGCGCTGCACGCGCTAAAGGAGCAGAGACAGCGGCCGGCTGCTTAAGCGCCGGAGCTTTCCCTCCACCCAGACGCTGAACGACCAGCACAGTCATCAATACGGCATACGCCAGAACCGCTGCTCCCAGCACCAGCGTCATGAAATTCATCCCGCGGCCGGAGACAGCTTCGCTCGCCCGTTCCAACAGAGGTTGATGCAGTGAACCTTGATTCCCGTCGGAGGCCGCATGGGACGTCGCGCTAAAGCTCTCCACGACTGAGTGCGCAGATTCGGCAGATCCAACGGAAACGGACAATGGCTCTGATGCCCGCTCCAGATTTCTGAGTACCCGCTGCGAGAGCGCTTCCAGCGCGCTCTCTTCGCGCTCTCCGAACGCCGACGGCTGCGATGACAACACCTCGAAGACGCCCGCCAACTCACCGTTCCGCAGCAGCGGGAGAACGATCACCGAGCGCACCCCGAGAATCCGGCAAGCCTCGATATCGGCACGCGGATCGTTCTGCGCATCGTCGCAGCGCTGCACCGTCCGCGTCTTCACGCACGCGACCGACATTCCCGCCGCGGGGTCCAGCCTCGCTCCCAATTGCGGAGCATTGCCGCCCGCGGTCGCCCGGCACACCCATTCCCCGCCGCGCTCCAGCACAACTGCCGCGCCGCTGGCCCCGGTCGCCAAGCAGGCTTGTTCCACAATCTCGTTCAGCACAATCTCAAGCGCCAGCTCCGAAAATTCCGGTGACACCGTCCCGCCTCTATGCGCGGCAAACTTCGCGGCCAGGTCCGCTAAGGTCCGATTCCCCTTCCGTCCTCACCGCGGGCGAAAAAACCGCCCCACTTTCCCGCATGCTGCGGTTGTGCTCTTGCAGCACATAAGCGGCTTGCAACAGCTTTCCAAAAGTCTGCTCGTCGACAACTGGTTGTTTCTCTTGGTTGGTCACGATGTTTACTGCCCATCCTTGCGGCCGGCCTGCGGAAGGCGGAGGTTGGCCCATCCGGAGACCTGCCCTATTCTAGTGCAATTCCTCCCCCCTTTACGCGCTTTTCGGAAGAAGTTGGCTTCGCGGGCCGAATACGGGATTGTGTGCCATGCGAGAGGAACAACCCAACGAAAAATCTGCTTTCTCTAGCGGAGTTTCATCCCAAAAACAGCGTCCTCATCGATCTCTGGGAGAGCGAACGCGGAGTGAGTTCGGTTGTCAGATCGCTCTGAATGGCGATCTGACAAGCTCACAAACCGCCGGAAACTCACCTTGAAGGTGTTACAGATAAAGGGGACCGATCAATCAACCGAGAACTTCCATTGGGATCGGTACGGCAAACGGGGGCACTTCACTGCGAAGGAGGTGAAAAAAATGCCCAGCGCATTCGGCGCTGGGAGGTTTTCGGTGACGGGAGAAGTTATTGGCAGGGCGGCCCGGCATCGGTTGTAAAGGTGTCGTCCGAGAACCAACCGTTCACTGCAATTGATGGCGCCCCGTAGAACCAGGAGAAGAAAACCAGTTCTTGGAGGTTGTATGCCAAGCCATTCGGCATGGTCACCGGTGGTATGTCAGTGCCGGTTTTCTATTCTGTAGCTGATCTAGTGACCAACTTACACGCACCACAATCAGAGCAAGTACCAGCCTCGCGGATGAAATCCCGCGTCAAAGCTAAAGCCCCAGTCACTCTCTGCGCTTCCTCCCTACGCTTCAAAGAGATGTTTCTTGCTATACAGTCATCGCAATATCTAGAGCCTCGATGCTGGCATAAGAACGTGGAGACCTGTTCAGGAATCCTCACAACGACGCAATTATCTCACAATTGGTCAAGTGAGTAACCAACGCACTCCTAGGACCACCGAAGCCTAAAGGCTCTTGCAATCGCTCGATATAGCGACTACGCTTCCTCCCCACTCTGCCGAGAAACGCACCTGACTTTCATAACTTTGAGGGGGAGGCCAAAGGGGCATTTTGTCGCAGCAACACTCTCAGGACCCACCGGTAGTGACTGAAATGTGCATTGAATCCTGGACGGCAGCCGGCTGGTCCACGGCTGGCTCCAGTTTCTGCGTTTAAACGAACAGAGTGTCGGGTCCAGTTTAGAGGGTGATATGCCGCCTCCTATCCGGCCTTTGCAGCCTTACGGGCGGATTCCTTGCGCTGCTTGGCGGTCAATTTCCTGGCTGTCGCCTTTCCGCCGAGTCGCGCCATTTCCTCAACAGTCATGAGCGTTTGGGGTGCATGCTTCGAGTTTTACATGAGATCCATGACCCTTTGGCTTGACCGCCAGCGTCCGAGGGATGCCCTTCTGATTTTGACGACACAGCCACAAGTCAGCCAGAATCTACGAAACTGCCATCTTCGCAATCTCTGGCCCTCAAATTTCTGGCCCTCAAATCTCTGGCCCTCAACGAAATCTCGAAAAGGAGTCTTATGAAAAATGCAGTTCTGATCGTTCTCCTCTCTTCCTTGGGCTGGGCTGGCAGCTTCGACGGCCCCGCCGAATTACCTCGCACCACACCACTGGTTTCACTTGCCTCCACCCCCGCTCCTGGCCCGACCATTCAGTCCACAGGAGATTTGCAGACCGATCTGGACGCGGCGACTTGTGGCGAAGTCCTGGTCCTCCCAGCCGGATCGGTGTACACAGGAAATTTCGTGATGCCGGCCAAGCATTGCGATAACGAACACTACATCTGGATCGAAACCAACGGCGCAATCCCCCTCCCCGGATCGCGCATTAATCCATCCTATGCGGGAGTCGCTTCGCTGCCCGGTCGCCCTGCGTTCACTGGTCCTAATAAGAATGTGATGGCCAAGATTGTCACACCCAATTCGAGCGCAGCCCTCTCGCTGGTTGGCGGGGACCACGTTCGACTGATGGGTGTGGAGGTCACCAAAGTGGCCGGCAACTACTCAGGTGGCCTGATTTCAGCAAATCAGTCCAACAGCATTATTGTCGATCGAGATTGGCTTCACGGCACATCTAAAGATGACCTCGCTGTCGCGGTCGGCGTCGTCGACGCCAACAACTTCGCTCTCATCAACAGCTACACCAGCGACTTACACTGTGAGAGCAAGGCGGGGACCTGCGTTGAAGCCCATGTTGTTTCAGGAGGCACTGGAAATGCCGCGTCCGCTGGACTGCTGATCCAGAACAATTTCCTAGAAAGCTCAAGCGCTTCGGTGTCTATGGGCGGCGGCCAGGCGACGACGACTCCGACCGACATCACGATCTCGAACAATCATTTTTTCAAGCCTTTGACCTGGTTTGTGGGGAATCCCGGCTTTGTCAGTGGCCCGCATGGCGACCCCTTCGTCATCAAGAACCACCTTGAACTGAAAAACGCGCAGCGGGTCTTGGTGCAATACAGCATTCTTGAGAATAACATCGACCAAAGCGACCAGAGGGGTTATTCGTTTTTATTCACGGCGAAGAACCAGAACGGTCTATGCCCAATTTGCCAAGTCACCGATGTAACTATGCGGTGGAGCCAGATCATGCACGTCGGTGGCGGGTTCGAGGTCGGGAACGCGGAGAGCGACACAGGAGCGCTGCCGCTGGCCGGAAAGAACTTTTCAATTCATGACCTTGAATTCGACGATATCGAGACCGCGCTCGGTGATGGGAATCTCTGGGTGTTAGGCGACGGTCCTAAATCCAAAATCCCACCCCTCACTAATGTGTCTGTCTCTCACGTCACAGGCTATCCCGTGAATACGACGTGGGTCGCCGGTGGTAAAACGCCGGGAAATATGAGTGGTCTGACGGTCGTTAATAATCTTATTCAAGAAGGCGAGAACGAGGTCGCGAGCGAAGGCGGAACTGGTGACTGCGCCAGTGAATTTATAACCCCGGCGGACATTATCAACGCCTGCTGGACTAGCTATTCCGTGACGAGCAACGGTCTGGTTAATGGAAAACTTACTTGGCCAAACGGGAACTTTTTCCCTGTCTCGATAACAGCAGGACGGGCCATCATTGGGAACGATGGAAAGCCACTCGGTGTCGATCCGGTGGCACTGGCAAACTACCTAACAGGAGTGGAGTGATTATTCGCGTTTCGAGTCTCTGCGTCCGGCCTACAGCACGCGGTTGGAAAATGGAGGATTGCCAGGCTGCTAGATCCAACGAGGATTCCTCATTGACTGCAACGTTTCGACGGGGGGCGATTGCGGCGCTGCGATATGCTCCCTACCTTAAGGGCTTGGTCTCCAAGCCGCGGGGAACACTATATTGATTTCGTGAAGGCGTCGGCTTTTGTAATTCCAGTCCCTGCCTCCATTCCAGCGCCACGTCGGTTTCAAGCCGGTATCCTCTTTTGCCGCCAGGTCCGGTGTTTGAAGCGACAAACGTTCTTAGTGAGGAGAAATCGAAGAAAAATCTCTACCCGGGCTGGCGTCGACAGGCGATCGAGATCCCAGCATTCTGCGTACTCGGCCAAGCACAGTTCATCCGACAGCCGTGCGATGACGCTGAGGAGGACCCGGTTTAAACAGTGATACGCGGGAGGGCACAAGTAGTCATGGCCGCCGTACCAACTCCATCGCTTTCGATAATCCCAGGTGGCGAGCATGGACTTCAGTCCCTCGATCCCCTCAGCGAACAACTGTCCGACTGCTCCGTCGCCTGTTTCTACCAACAGGTCATAGAGTCCGAGCAGAGCCGTCAGAAAATGATCGAGTAGCCGATGGCCACGGATCTCCGCATAAAGAACGTGCCCATTCATGACCTCCCGCAGACCGTCATGGTCAATCTCGATCTCAAATACCTTCCAGGATTTATTGAGCAGTTCGAGAAGCTGAGGCCGCTGCGTAACTCGCCAACCGCGAACAAGAGCGCTGATTACGAGTCCTTGCGCATTGGCAGAAATCCACGGTGCCTTCAGCAGAGTGGCCCCTTCCTGGCTATCAAAGTTCATGGGCCAGACGACGGCTCCGTCGTCACGCAGGACCGCGTTCCGTTCGAGCCAGCTAACCTGATTCAGGAAAACGTCCAAGTTCATCTGATCTCGACGCCGGAGGTAATGTCCCAGATTCACAAGGCCATACCATGCGACAAAAGCGGGCCGGTAGACTATTCCCGTAACTGGATAGCAACACCGCGCGATGCCCATTGGATCCAGACTCAGCGCACCCCAAGAAAGTGCGTCACTATATATGTAATAGTGCAGCGAGTCCTTCGGGCCAGCAGCGAGATCGATCTTCAGGGGGTACTCAAAACGAAAGCCCACGGTCTCTGTTCGCAGTGCGCGGATCGCCCACTTAAGCGAGTCGAACCTCGTCCCGGTCAGGTTATCCATAACGCCTCCACCAAGAGTGGCAGAAACATGACGGGTCGTTCATTGCGTCTGTCTTACAACGCTGATAGGGATCGATGAAAAGCTTCGTCGCAGTACTGCATAAAAAACTTCCTGCTGATCGGCCTTGCTACAAGGTAGGATTCAGAATCAAACGCCGAACACCGGAACCTTCGCTGGCACAGAGCTACATTCTGGGCACAGATTTACATTCTGGGCACAGATTCTGTCAACATTTCCGCGGCTTGTCAAGCCATGTGAGCGGAAACCTGACCCGAAGCACGTGCGTACTACTTGCCACGAGCCACCGCGTCAAAGCAACAGTGCCAAGTGTCTCGGTGCCGATCCCAACCAGGTCGACCCATGCTGCTACTCCGCTTTCCGCCCGCGCGGTTCGCTGCAGAAGCGGCTAAAGTATCAATTTATATTGTTGCAGCCGACTGACGCGACAAGGTGAAGATAACTAGATGATCGCATTGAAGAAAAGAGTACGAAGCGATCCAACAGCGGGAAAGCACCTACTCAAACCAGGCCACTGCAGTAGTTCCACTGCCGTAAGGCGTATCTCGGGGTGCTCCCTTGCCTTCGACCATAAATCCCTCCGGCTGCGTCCAACTGCGCTCCATGATTTTGCGCACGTGCGGACTGGACTTTAGTTCTGATACCTTCGACACCTTGCTCTATTGGACAAGACACCTTAACACTGGGAATGTTATGCGATGTCCCCATTTCGCTCTCGGGTCCGCTGTCTTGCATTGCAACCAGCGTCGTCGTCCTGCTGGTTTCAATGCCCAGTGCACTTGCGGCGTCGACTCAGCTAAGCCTCACTCCCACTAATATTTACTTTCCCAGAGTGGTAGTGGGGCAGACAATGACTTTGGCCGCCACCCTGACGAACACCGGGTCAACAGCTGTCACGGTTTCAACTGTGAACGCGAGTGCTGGCTTCGCCGTAAGCAACCTGAAACTGCCGTTAACCTTAGCTGCGGGCAAGAGCATACCCGTGCGGGTCACTTTCAGTCCGGCGGCTTTCGGACACGTCAGCGGGAACATCGCGTTCAACACCGATGCCGCTTCCTTGAATGTCTATGGTACGGGCGTGACCAGCTGGGCGCTGGTTTCTAACCCATCCAGTCTTGGCTTTGGCAGCGTACAGGTGGGTAATAACGTGACCCTGCCAATCACCCTCACCAACACCGGAAGCTCGGCTATCACGATTTCCCAAGAGCTGATTTCAGGTACTGGATTTGCTGTCCGAGGCCTGATCTTACCTCTGACCCTGGCAGCAGGACAAAGCTTTACCTTTAGTATTGCGTTCGAGCCGCAATCAATCGGTACCGCCAGTGGTTCCTTCAGTGTGTCAAACTCTACGGACCCGATATTGTCTATATCGCTGAGTGGCACTGGCACGGCCGCGGGACAGCTAATCGTTGTCACGATTGCCCCGAGCTCAGCCAGTGTTACTGTTGGTAAGCAGCAGCAGTTTACGGCTACGGTTACTGGGACCAGCAACACTGCTGTGACCTGGCAGGTGAACGGGGTTGCCGGTGGGAATACGACGACAGGCACGGTTAGCAGCACGGGTTTGTACACTGCTCCCTCTAGTGTCCCGAGCGGTCAGGTGACGGTCACAGCCGTGTCGCAGGCTGATGCGAGCAAAACTGCCTCCGCTACGGTGACTGTCAGTACTTCTAATCCCCCACCGGTCGTTGTCACGATTGCCCCGAGCTCAGCCAGTGTTACGGTTGGTCAGCAGCAGCAGTTTACGGTTACGGTTACTGGGACCAGCAACACCGCTGTGACCTGGCAGGTGAACGGGGTTGCCGGTGGGAATACGACGACAGGCACGGTTAGCAGCACGGGTTTGTACACTGCTCCCTCTAGTGTCCCGAGCGGTCAGGTGACGGTCACAGCCGTGTCGCAGGCTGATGCGAGCAAAACTGCCTCCGCTACGGTGACTGTCAGTACTTCTAATCCCCCACCGGTCGTTGTCACGATTGCCCCGAGCTCAGCCAGTGTTACGGTTGGTCAGCAGCAGCAGTTTACGGCTACGGTAACTGGGACCAGCAACACCGCTGTGACCTGGCAGGTGAACGGGGTTGCCGGTGGGAATACGACGACAGGCACGGTTAGCAGCACGGGTTTGTACACTGCTCCCTCTAGTGTCCCGAGCGGTCAGGTGACGGTCACAGCCGTGTCGCAGGCTGATGCCACCAAGACGGCCTCAGCCAGCGTGACCATAACCGCGACCACAACCGCTTGTACGCTGCCGCCGCCGAGCCCAGGCTTTGACGGGTCGGCCGAACTGCCGCGAGTGTTCATGGACACGACGGTGCCGACCCAAACAGGAAACGTGACAACCGTTGTTGCCGGCGGGGACTTGCAGAGTGCTCTGAATAGCGCTAACTGCGGAGACACGATCGAGCTTCAGGCTGGCGCGGTTTTCACAGGCAACTACAGCCTGCCTGCCAAGTCCTGCACGGACACCAGTTGGATCATGATTCGCACTGCGACGCCAGATTCGGCACTTCCAGCACCCGGTTCCAGAATCACTCCTTGTTACGCGGGAGTCGCATCTCTTCCTGGCCGGCCAAACTTCAGCTGCACCTCCACCAACAACGTGATGGCACAACTGCAAGTCCAGAATACCGCGCCCGCACTAGCGATAGCTCAAGGTGCTACGCATTACTGGATTGGACCAGGTCTGGAGATCACGCGCGCCGTGAACGGCACTTCCCTCGTAGGGGGACTGGTCGAACCTGCTGCGGGTGGCGACACCTTCGATCATGTCGTGATTGATCGGGATTGGCTTCACGGAGACGCGCAGGATGAGACCGGAAACGGGTTCCTGGTTTCGGGCGGCAGTTATGTCGCGGTAATAGATTCCTTCTTCACCGACTTTCATTGCGTCTCCGTGACAGGCTTTTGTGTGGAGTCGCACGCCATCACAGGGGGAACTGGATCTCCGACCAGCGTCTTCAAGTTCAATGACAACTTCTTGGAATCGGCGGCGCAATCTTTTCTATTTGGGGGTGGGGGGGCGACAGGTCCTCCCACGGACATCGAGTTCCGATACAACCACATGTTCAAACCCTTGATGTGGCTGAGTGGGCAGCCGGGATTTGTGGGCGGTAGCAACGGCAACCCGTTTGTTGTTAAGAACCACTTCGAGTTGAAGAATGCCCAGCGAGTGCTCTATGAGGCCAACCTGGGGGAATATTCTTGGGGAGGTTTTTCCCAGACAGGTTACTCCATTTTGCTTACTCCCAAGAACCAGGCTGGGGCTCCAGGTCAGAATGTTTGTCCCGCCTGTCTAGTGGATGATGTAACGATTCGCTACAGTCAATCCAGCCATCTGGGTGGAGGAATGCAGACGGGAATTGGAGTATCTGACAACGGTGGGGTTCCGGCTGACGGCCAGCGTTGGAGCATTCATGATGTCATTGTTGATGATGTGAACCCAACCCTGTTCAATGGAAACGGCTATCTATTTGAGTTCGGTCAATGCTCTGGCTGCCCCAACCTGCAAAACTTTTTGATCAATCACATTACTGGCTTTGACACTCAGGGTTACATCACGATCAATGCCATAGTTCCTCCCCTCCTGAACAATGTCAACCTGGAGAATTCCATTGTGTCCGGGGGAGCGGGGCAATTTGCCGCAGGCGGAACCGGCAACTGCGCTCCCGCTCTGGCATCGGCAACTACTGTCCTGCAGGATTGCTTCAATAGCTCGAACTCCACGTTCAACGCAACTGCGTTCATCGGTGGAACTGGTAGCTATCCTGCCAACAACTTCTTTCCGGCGAATGCAGTCGCTGTAGGATTTACCAACTACAACAACGGCGATGGGGGAGACTACACCTTGCTGTCAACCAGCCCTTACCACCATGCCGGCACCGATGGTAAGGATTTGGGCGCCGATACGTGCACCGTTACTTCAGCGGTCAATGCTGCACGGTAGCGACGGGAGCTGTTGGACGTCTGGACTCGCTGGCGACGGCATATAGCGCTTGAGCTACGTTGCAAAGATCGTCTTCGATGCACCGGCAGGCAACGTAGAACTTCAACCCGCCAATCCCCGTGATGGAACACGATGTAGCCTTGACCTCGCATCTGTTCGAGGTAGATCTTGACTTGCTCTATCTGCCGAGCTGTCATCCCGTATTGTGTAACCTGTTGAATTCCAAGTCCATAACACTAACCCCCATTCTTAGCGAGGAATTGTATAGGTCTGGAGATGCCGACGAGGCGGTGCTGGTTGGCATCGCTCAGGACCAATCCGTTTTAACCCCGACTCCTCGCCATTTCAAGACCATCGAAAGCAACAAGATTATCGTCATTACACAGCCTCCTTCTACAGGAACAGAGTGGCACCCAGCCCTAGCCGGCTCGCGCCACTCACTCCTCCGTGTCAGCCGTTGGCGTAGACACGCTGACCGGGAGGAACTTTAGTCAGGCTTCAGGTAGTACGGAAGCCCGAAGATGATTGAAGAACCCTCAGCGTCAGACCGGATGACCTCGGTCCGCTATTAGGCGCTGCTACTAGAACGAAGCCAGGGCGTTTCTTGGACAGGAGGTTTTGATCGGACGAAAGCTTAGTCGCTATACCGACAGACAACAAGGGGACTTTAGTCTCTGGCTCGACAATACCCAGTCTCTTTAACTTGAGTGGTCCTAAGTAGTGCGTTTGTCGTCCCCCGCGTGTGGAAAGGTAGTGTCCTAGCCCTAGTTTGCTGTGACAAACGCCCCGACTTGAGGAGGCGAAGCCAGGGCGTTTTTTATAGGCGGGATGTTCTGGTAGCACCAGAGTCTAGTCGCCATGGTGAGCGATTAGCAAGAAGTCTTTGGACTCCAAAAATGGTTCCTAATAGTGCGTTGCTGACTTTTTGGCCACGCGCGCCGAATCCAGAGGAACGCCGTCAACAACGAATCTTCTGGGCAAGTGAACCTGCCTTTCTGGATTTATGGTGCAGGAGTAAAGCAGTGAACGAAAGACGGCACCCATCTTAGCAAGTTCCGTCACGCTTGCGAAGCCTTATCTGACGGGGCTTTCGGGCGACTTCTACTGGCGACGATAGTTGCAATCAGGCCGGGAGCGACGAGGTTGGAATCTGGAGCGCCTGGTTGCGGAGCGCGTCAAATAGAATGCTGGTCAGGTAGCGCTCGCCGAAATCGGGCAGGACTACCACGATCAGCTTGCCAGCGTTTTCTTTCCGGGTTGCGACTTTCAGCGCGGCGACCACGGCTGCGCCCGACGAAATGCCCACCAGCAGACCTTCTTCCCTGGCGAGACGGCGGGCCATATTTACGGATTCATCATTGGTGACGGTAAGGACTTCATCGATGTAGTCGCGGCGGAGAATGCTGGGCACGAAACCGGCGCCGATGCCCTGGATCTTGTGGGGCGATGCCTTGCCGCCTGAAAGCACCGGGCTGTCGGCAGGTTCAACCGCGACCGCTTTGAAAGAAGACCTCTTCGGTTTGATGTATTGGCAAACGCCGGTGATGGTGCCGCCGGTGCCGACGCCGGAGATCAGAATGTCGGCGCGGCCGTCGGTGTCATTCCAGATTTCGGGGCCGGTCGTCTCGAAATGAATCCTGGGATTATCGGGATTGTCGAACTGCTGCAGCATGAAACTATTCGGAGTCTGGGCGAGGATCTCATTGGCTTTGGCGATGGCGCCCTTCATCCCGTTGGGGCCCGGTGTGAGAACAATCTCCGCGCCGAAAGCGAGCAGCAGCACGCGGCGCTCCAGGCTCATGGTTTCCGGCATGGTCAGGATGAGTCTGTATCCCTTCACCGCGGCCACGAAAGCCAGGCCGATGCCCGTGTTGCCGCTGGTCGGCTCGATCAGCACGGTTTTGCCGGGCTGAATTTTTCCGGCGCGTTCGGCGCCGGTGATCATGCTGACGCCAATGCGGTCCTTTACGCTGGCGCAAGGATTCGAACTCTCCAGCTTCGCCACTACATCGGCAACGCAGCCCTCAGTCACCTTGTTAAGCCGAACCATCGGTGTGTTGCCGATTAACCCGGTCACATCATTGGCAATCTTCATAGTCGGTATTCCTCCGGCGCCTGGGTTGGATGCCTGGTTTATTTGAGTTCCGATTGGGTTCAGAAGAACCAGTTCATTTTGGTGGTCGCGTGATCGCTCCTTGCGACGCCGATGAGACCAGCGCTGCATATTTGGCGAAGACGCCGGTGGGATAGCGCGGCTGGGGCGGCTTCCACTCTTTCATGCGTTCGCGCAGAACTTCGTCGCTGATTTCGGTTTCTAAAACGCGCTGGCTGACGTCGAAGCGGATCGTGTCTCCATCGCGTACGGCGGCGATGGGGCCGCCCAGCGCGGCTTCGGGCGAGACGTGGCCGGCCATCAATCCGTGGGTCGCGCCGCTGAAGCGGCCGTCGGTCAAGAGTGCGACTGAAGATCCCAATCCTTCGCCCACAATCGCGCCGGTGACGCTCAGCATTTCGCGCATGCCTGGTCCGCCTTTAGGGCCTTCGTTGCGGATTACGACGACGTCGCCTGATTTAATTTTCTTGCCGGTGTCTTTGCTGGTCACGGCGGCCATGGCATCTTCTTCCGATTCGAAGACCCGCGCTGGACCGCGGTGCTCCAGACGCTCGTGCCCGCTGATTTTTGTTACGCAACCCTCGGGCGCAAGATTGCCTTTCAGAATCACGAGGCCTCCAGTTTTCTTCAGAGGCCGATCCAGAGGCGCGATCACTTCCTGTCCAGGAGTTTCGACGGCGCTCTCGCTCTCCGCCTCCAGCGAAAGTCCGGTTACGGTTTTTGCCGCGGGGTGAAGATGATTTCCGCGCAGCAGACGGCGAGCCAGCAAACGTACTCCTCCGGCGCGGTGCATATCGGCGGCTACAAAACGTCCGGAGGGTTTCAGGTCGGCCAGCAGCGGAGTGCGTTCGCTGACCGTTTGGAAATCGTCAATCTGCAAATCGACTTCCGCCTCGCGCGCGATCGCCAAGAGATGAAGCACGGCGTTGGTCGATCCACCGGTCGCGGCCACGGAGGCGATTGCATTTTCAAAGGCGTCGCGAGTGAGAATATCCCGTGGTCGAACTCCTTGCTGCAGCAGACTCAGCACGACTTTGCCGCACTCGAAAGCGACCTGATCCTTGGCGGCATCCATCGCGGGAACACTGTTGAAGCCCATAGGAGAAAGACCGATCATCTCCATCACGGTCGACATCGTGTTGGCCGTGTACTGGCCGCCACAGGCTCCGGCGCCGGGGCACGCGACATTCTCGAGGTCGTGCAATTCCTGATCGGTAATTTTTCCCGCGGCGTTGGCGCCTACGGCTTCGAAAACATCTTGAATAGTGACGTCTTTACCGCGATAGCTGCCCGGCGCGATCGTTCCGCCATAGAGCACGAGCCCGGGAATATCCATGCGCGCGAGAGCCATAGCTGCGGCCGGAATCGTTTTGTCGCATCCCACTACGCACACCACGGAGTCGAACAATTGGCCGCGGCAGACCAGTTCGATCGAATCGGCAATCAACTCGCGGCTTACCAGCGAAGCCCGCATGCCTTCGGTACCCATGGTTTCGCCGTCAGAGATGGCGATGGTGTTGAATTCCATGGGAGTGCCGCCGGCGGCGCGAATGCCTTCCTTCACTTTGGCGGAGAGCCGGCGCAGGTGGAAGTTGCAGGGCATGGTCTCGATCCAGGTGTTGGCCACGCCGATCAGCGGCTTGCGCAGGTCGTCGTCGGTGAAGCCGATCGCTTTGAACATGGAGCGCGCCGGAGCCCGGTCGCGCCCGTCGGTAATTCCGCGGCTGCGATGCTTGAGGTCCATGGTTAGTAAGATCCGTGAGGAAAGATTACAACATGAGCTGTCATTCCAAATCGATTGTCATCCCGCGAATCGGTTGTCATCCCCGAACCAATTGTCATCCCGAGCGGAGCGAGGGATCGTGGTCTTTGCCGGCGGTGGGCGACGCCGGTGGTGCAGGCAAGAACCAAGATCCCTCGCGTTGCTCGGGATGACAAAAGGCTCGGGATGACAGGAGTGCGAATGAGAAAGTCGAAGGCCGCAAAAATAAAAACGGGAAACCTGCAGACTGGAGTGACGCCAGAAGCGCAATCCAACCGCAGGTTCCCCAATCGCATGGCGCTTACCCAGGGAGCGCTCATGCTTGCTGACATGCCAGACCCGAGACAAGACTTAAGCCCGCGCGGCTCGTGCCGATTCCTCCGTTACGCTTCGCCGGCGGATGCGGCGCCCATACCGCCTCTTCGTGCTCCTGCAAGGCCGCGCCGGAACGCACGTCGACCACATCCACGATTGCATGCCATTCGCGGTAAAGCTGCCCGATCTGCTTGTGCGAGACCTCGAGCAGCAGGGTAACCGCGTGATCCTGCCCGGCGTACTCGGCGTGCACCGACGTGAGGTCGAGCCCCCGGCGCGAAACCGCGTTCAGGATGCGCATCAATGCGCCTTGCGCGTTGCGATAGCGAATGTGAAAGACTTGCATGGCCGTTCCCTCAAAACTAAAAATTTGGTAATTGGGAAATTTAGTAATTGAGTAATCTAAGAAATGTTGAAACCCACGGTCTTAAATTACTCAATTACTAAATTTCCCAATTACTCAATGCCTTTGTCTTCAAACACCATCTCCGAAAGCGCCGCTCCCGCCGGGACCATCGGGTAGACATTCGCTTCGGGATGGCAATCGAACACCAGCAACTCCGCACTCGGTGAGCGCAGAAAGTTCTCGATGAGATCCCCTGTCTCCGCCGACACTGGATACTCTTCCATGGCAGACTCGTTCAGCCGCCATCCGTGAATCTTGTAGGCTTTCGCGATCTCGACGAAATCCGGATTGTCGCTCAAATCGGTTTCCGCATAGTTGCGCGCATAGAAAAGCTGCTGCCACTGCCGCACCATGCCCAGATATTTGTTATCGACGATCACCATTTTTATAGGCAGCCCGAGGCGATGAACGGTGGCGAGTTCCTGGATGTTCATCTGAAATCCGCCATCGCCGGAAACGCAGAGCACGCAAGTCTCCGGCTTGGCCAGCTGCACGCCGACCGCAGCGGGCAGGGCGAAGCCCATCGCGCCCAGTCCGCCCGAGGTAATAAAGCCGCGCGGCGACGACGAACGATAACGCTGAGCTGCCCACATCTGGTGCTGGCCTACGTCGGCAATGATCACGTTGTCTTCGGGCAGGCGGCTGAAAAGCTCGTCGAGAAAACGAATCGTCGGCTGCGCCAGTCCGCGCGGATCAATCTCCGCGCGCTCGGGCCCGCAGGCGATCGCGCGCCAGCCGTTCCAGTCGGGCAGGGAAGCGTGGCGTAATTCCGCGTGAAATGCCGGAATCGTCTCCGCGAGATCGCCGATCACCGCCAACTCACACGCCCGCACCCGGTCAAGCTGCGCCGGATCAATTTCAAAGTGGAGAATCTTCGCATGGGGCGCAAAGCGCGTGGGATCGCCGGTCACGCGATCATCCAGGCGCGCTCCGAAAACTATCAGCAGATCGGTCTCGTGCAACGCCGTGTTGGCCGCGCGCGTTCCGTGCATTCCAACCATGCCCAGGTAATAAGGCGCTTGCGAGGGGACCGCGCCCAATCCGTGAACGGTAGCGAACGTGGGAACATTCAAATCGTCGAGCAGCCGGCGCAACTCCGGAATCGCTCCCGAAAGTTTTGCCCCCGCGCCCACCAGCGCCACCGGCCTGGTTGCGCGTTGCAGCAAGGCCACAATTGCGGAGCTACGCTCCGCTGGAGAGCCGAGGGCGGCTGTCCCCACCTCGCCATCGGCCGCCCGCGCGTGCGGCGTAAACTTCACCGGCCCGGAGAATTCTTTCTTCGCCTTCAAGATGTCGGTCGGAATGTCGATGACCACCGGCCCCGGCCGGCCGCTGCGCGCCCAGTGAAATCCCTCGGCAATCACCTCCGGGATTTCGTCAATCGTCCGCACTAGCCGGCTCCACTTGGTCAGCGAAAGCGTCACGCCGAAAACATCGGTCTCCTGAAAAGCATCTGTCCCGATCATCGCCGTCCGCACCTGCCCCGTGATGCAGACCAGAGGCACCGAATCCATCTTCGCATCGGCGATGCCCGTCACCAGGTTGGTCGCGCCCGGCCCGCTGGTAGCCATGGCCACGCCGACTTTTCCCGTGACTCGTGCGTAGCCCGAAGCTGCAAATGCCGCGCCCTGCTCATGACGCGTCAACACGTGCCGTACTCCGCTTCCCTCGAGCGCGTCGTACAACGGCATGATCGCGCCCCCGGGATAGCCGAACACCAAGTCCACCCCTTCGGCCCGCAGGCACTGCAGAACGATTTCGGCTCCCTTAAGCATTCACCGCAACCTTCTTGGCTTCATCCTTCGGCGCTTCAGCCGGTTTCTTGGTTTCGCGTCCGGGCAGCCAGCTCATCATGCCGCGCAACTGCGCACCGACGATCTCGATCGGATGCTGCAGTTCCTTGTCGCGCAACTCGGCGAAGTGATGGCCGCCCTCTTTGTTCTCTTTGATCCACTCGCGAGCGAATGTTCCGTCCTGAATGTCGGCCAGAGTCTTCTTCATCGCGTCCCGCGTGGCATCGCCGACAACTTTTTCGCCGCGCGTCAGATCGCCATACTCGGCCGTATTCGAAATCGAGTAGCGCATGCGTCCGAGGCCGCCTTCGTAGATCAGGTCGACGATCAGCTTCATCTCATGCAGGCACTCGAAATAGGCAATCTCCGGCGCATACCCGGCCTCGACCAGGGTCTCGAATCCCTTCTTGATCAGTGACGTCAAACCGCCGCACAGCACCGCCTGCTCGCCGAAAAGATCGCTCTCGGTTTCTTCCCGGAACGTGGTCTGCAGCACGCCCGCCCGCGTCGAGCCGATGCCGTGCGCGTAGGCCAGGGCATATTCGTGAGCCCGCTTGCTCGAATCTTGATTGATAGCGATCAGCGACGGCACACCGCGCCCCTCGGCATACACCCGCCGCAGCAGATGGCCAGGGCTCTTGGGCGCGATCATCACCACGTCAACGTCGCTGGGCGGGACGATCGTCTTGAAATGAATGCTGAAGCCGTGCGAGAAGCCAAGAATCTTGCCGGGATGCAGATACGGCTGGATGTACTGCTCATACACCGCCGCCTGGGTTTCATCGGGAGTGAGCACGTGGATCCAGTCGGCCCGCTTGGCGGCCTCATCCGGCGCCACCACCACCATGCCATCGGCGCGGGCCTGCTGCGCACTGGGGCGCGTGGGTTCCAGGCCAACGATTACTTTGTAACCACTGTCGCGCAGGTTCTGCGCCTGCGCGTGTCCCTGGCTGCCGTAGCCCAGGATGGCGATGGTCTTACTCTTCAGTGCCTCAGGATTGGCGTCGCGTTCATAAAAAATTGTAGCCATCAGCGTGCTCCTCTCACACAAGGGGAGGGAATATGCCCTTGCTTTTTTGGGGATGGACTCCGGTCAACCGACGAGTCTGGAGGAGGGCAGGAATCCATGTTGTGCAAACCGACCGGTCGGTCGGGTATTTAGAAATGCTACCTGTGCCCCGTCCCTCTGTCAAGAAAGAAGTCGGGTTCCCACCCCGAAGGCCCGAATTGCGGAACATTTCCCCGAAATCTTCGTATCCTAAAGTAAGGGGAGGCACAACCAACCATGTATTGCAACTCTTGCGGCAAGACCATCGCTGATGACGTCCGCTTCTGCTCCTATTGCGGCAGCGTAGTGGGGATTCCGCCTGCGCCGAAAAGACTGATGCGCTCTCGAACCGACAAAAAGATCGCCGGCATTTGTGCCGGGCTGGCTCAGTATTTCGATCTCGACGTAACGCTCGTGCGCATCGTCAGCATATTCCTCACGCTCGCGACCGGAGTTTGTCCGGGCGTCGTCACCTACCTGCTGGCATGGATCATCGTCCCATCAGAGCCTGAACTCAGGCCGGCGCTCGCGGTACAACAGCCAGTGGCGAGTTAGGGATTTTGCGGTTGGCTTTGGCTGGAAGGCAGGAGCTAGAACCTCATATTGACCATCACTGCCGCTTCCATCTGTTCTCAATCTTCGCCGGGTGCCGCAAGGTTTGCATCACCACGCAATACTGCTCAGTTTTCGCCTGCAGCGCTCTTAACTGTTCCTCCGTTGCCCCCGGCGCTCGGACGTCGAAAACGACTCGGATGCTCTCAAATCCGACCGGAGCTTCCTTCGATAATCCCAGCGTGCCTTGCAGATCGAGATCGCCCTCGACCGTGACCTCGATGGCCTCGGTAGGGATTCCCATGGCGGCGGCCACCATTTGGCAAGTAATCTGAGCGCAGGCGGCTAGCGCGCCCAACAGCAGATCGCCGGAGCAGGCGCCCGTACCTGCCCCGCCAACTCCTTTGTGGGCTTGCGCATCGTAGATTGCCCGCCCCAGGTCCACCGAGCAGGCGATCGGAGCGTCGGTCTGCCGGCCGGTTGCCGTCAACGTGATTCTGGAACTCTTCGGGTCTTGACGGTACTGGTCTTTAAACGGACGCTGCAAGGATCGAATATCCATGAATTCCTCGGAATCCTCAAGTATGATTGGGCCAAAGGTTGCTGCTGCGAGGTCGTGACCGCGAATTTTAAGATTACACGAAATTGGGCGCGCAGATGGCTTTGGGCCTCGCGAAGGGAAAATCCTGAGGGTGGGCTGACGGTCCTCCTTTTGCGGCTACTCGGCAGTTGTCGGATCGATCACCGAACAAATTCGCGAAATTCGGTTGGCCGGAAAACCGCCCTGCCGGGCATGTTCACGTACAGCATCTTCATCGGCGGCCACGTATATGCAGTAGATTTTGTCGTCCGTGACGTAGCTCTGAACCCACTGCGTCTGAGTGCCCATCCCTCGTAGAACTGCGCACGACTTTCGCGATATCTCCTGTAGTTGCTGCGGCGAAAGACTGCCAGCGTTTGGAATCTCTCTCTCGATGACGAACTTTGGCATGGTGGTGCCTCTCTGGTAGTTTTTACCCCGAAAAACCTGATTCCGTGATCTCAACCTCGCCTGCTCACAACTGGCCCGCTGGGCCGGTTGGCATGGAGACATGAGAAGCGTTCGGCGCTTCCCACATCCCCCTCAGGAGCTACTACGGACAAATGTCCGCCGTAGCGTCACCCTAACACTCGACCCGGTACAAGACGGCTCATGATCTACTGACCGTCGCAAGTCACCGCATTGTTCCAGTCCACGAAGGAGCCTTGGGGGTTGTCCCGCCAGGCCCAAACGTGCAGCTCGAAGAATGAAGGGATGTTGAAGCGATTCGGGGCGTCGACGAAGTTGAAGACCTGACCGTCGAGCACCGGGGGAGTGTTGTTATTCTTGGCGAGCCAGGTCGCCGAGTCCAGGATGAACTCGACTCCTACGAGGGTCATCTTGCCATTGGAGGGCTCATAGATGAGTGCCTCCGGCTGCGCGAGGTCGAGGGTGAGATCGCCGAGCAGGGTGCCGTTGACGTAGTGCACGCCCATCGCCCCGTGGTCATTACCAGCAACGCACCCGAGAAATGGTCCGTAGCCGGCTGCTGTGGCAGCGTTAACGTCAATGTACTTCTTCGTGCCATCACGCACGAGTTGAACGAGCGTAGCCGGTGAGGCTGGTTCGTGAGCGGAATGGCGGGTCGCAGCAGTGTCAGCTGCGAAGAGCGGCGCCGTGACGAGACTGCTTAGCAACGCCAAACGCAGGATGTTTGTGGTTGAGGTGTGGATAAGACTCGTGATTCGTGTGGTCATAGCTCTCTCCTCGGTCCGAATGTAGTTTTCCGCAAAGTACGCGAAAAGTATTGGGCATCTGTCATGCTGCCCATACACGTAAATAGGCGTAAGGAGCGGGACGAAACTATCATTCGTGGGTACTTTTCTTTGATGGGGCGGCCAATGCCGCTATAATTGGCGAGACTTGGGGCAGTTGGGAGACACGGCAGTGGGCGATCCAGTAACCGCGTCACGCGAGGGTGACGTGAGCACATTGCTCCGAGCCTGGAGCGATGGCGACCAGAACGCCCTGGATAAACTGGCGCCAATCGTATACGACGAATTGCGCCGGCTCGCGCGATACTACTTGCACCGGGAACGCCCCGGCCACAGTTTACAGGCCACGGCATTGGTCAACGAGGCTTACCTCAGGCTCGTCGACTACAAACGGATGCGATGGGGAAACCGCGCCCACTTCTTTGCCGTTTCGGCCCAGCTCATGAGACGGATTCTGGTTGACCATGCGCGGCGCCACAACCTGAAACGCGGCGGCGGAGTCCAGCACGTTGAACTGGAAGACACAGCAGTGGTTGGCGGAGATGGGGCCGAAAACCTGGTCGCACTCGACGATGCCTTGCAATCTCTAGCTCGCATGGATGCGAGAAAGGCGCGCGTGGTTGAGTTGCGTTTTTTTGGAGGTTTAAGCGTGGAAGAAACAGCGGAAGTTCTGCAGATATCGTCGGTCACCGTGATGCGCGACTGGAGTTCCGCCCGCGCGTGGCTTTACCGCGAAATGGGCGGTGGATCTTAGCGATGGATGCTGAGCGCTGGAGACGAGTCGATCAACTGCTGCAATCCGCGATGCTGGTCTCGCCCGAGGGGCGCGACGAGTTTCTATGCCGGGAGTGTGCCGGCGATGCCGCGCTGGAAGGGGAAGTGAGATCCCTCCTCGACTCCCACCGCAACGCCGACGGTTTTCTCGAGCGTCCCGCAATCAGGGTTGCGGCGAAAGTTATGGCTCAGGCCGACACCAGCGACGCCGTTGATTCGATGTGCGGCCGGATTATCTTGCACTATCGCATCCTGAAGAAACTGGGCCGCGGTGGAATGGGCGAGGTCTATAGCGCACTGGACACTCGCCTTAACCGTGAAGTAGCAATCAAAACCCTTTCGCTCGATCGCATTTCTCAACCGGATGCCATATTGCGATTTGAAAAAGAAGCTCGCGCCGCGTGCGCGCTCAACCATCCAAACATCGTTACGATTTACGAGTTGGGGCAGGTGAACGGCATGCACTACATCGCGATGGAACTTGTGGATGGGGAGACCGTTCGTGACATGCTTGCTTCTGGCCCGATTCCATTTCGCAAGGTGGTCGGCATCGCGGCACAGATTGCGGACGCTCTCGCCAAGGCGCACGAAATTGGCATTGTTCATCGTGATTTGAAGCCCGAGAACCTGATGGTTTCTGGCGAGGGCGCGTCCAAGGTTCTGGATTTCGGTCTGGCGAAATTGCGTGGGGCTAACCACACGCCGGATTCGGAAGCTTCGACCGCCATCACCGAGCACGGAACCATCATGGGCACCGTCGCTTACATGTCGCCGGAACAAGCCACCGGCGGCGAAGTCGATTTTCGTTCCGATCAGTTCTCTTTCGGGTCGGTGCTCTACGAGATGGTCACCGGATTTCCCGCGTTCCGGAAAAAGACGCATGCGGAAACCACAGCCGCAATCCTTCGCGATGAGCCGGGCCGCCCCGGCTCCCGAATGCTGCAGGCTCCCCCGCCCTTCCTTTGGATCGTGGAGCGCTGTCTGGCCAAAGACCCGAAGCAGCGCTACGCCTCGACCCGGGATTTGGCTCGCGACCTCGCCGCAGTGCGCGAGCGGCTCGCCGATGTGCCTGCCCAGCTTTCCGAGCCTCGCCCCAACAACCTGCCGGTGCCGCGCACGGCGCTCATTGGACGCGAACCCGAAGCGGCTGCTCTCCGTCAGCTCTTGTGCCGCGAGGACGTGCGACTGGTGACCCTCACCGGTCCCGGCGGCATCGGCAAGACGCGACTCGCCCTGCAGGTCGCGGGCGAAATCGCCGGCCAGTTTCCAGGTGGGGTTTGCTTCGTCGCGCTGTCGGCGGTTGGCGAAGCGGGCTTCATCGCTTCCGCCATCGTGCAGGCACTGGGGGTAAGTGAAACCGGTAATCAGTCGCCGCAGGAAAGATTGAAAGAATATTTTCGGGGACTGAACCACCCGATGCTGCTTTTGCTCGACAACTTTGAACACCTCGTCTCGGCCGCGCCCGTGCTGGCGCAGTTGCTCACGATCAGCCCGAAACTCAAGGCTATGGTCACCAGCCAGGCGTTGCTTCACGTCTATGGCGAACACGAATTTCCGGTTCCGCCGCTGGCCTTGCCCGACCTCAAATCCATTCCCCCTCTGGAAGTGCTTTCCCGTCTTCCGGCGGTCGCGCTGTTTGTAGAACGGGCGCGGGCGGTGAAGCACGAATTCGCTCTGACGAGGGAAAACGCACCCAGTGTGGTGCGCATCTGTGCCCGGCTTGACGGCCTGCCCCTTGCCATCGAACTTGCGGCGGCGCGCATCAAGTTGCTTTCGCCCTCCGCCATGCTGGCACGCCTCGAAAGCCGGCTGAGCCTGTTGACCGGCGGCGCACTCGATCTGCCCACCCGGCAACAAACTCTGCGCAACACCGTAGCCTGGAGCTACGGCCTGCTCAATGCCTCGGAACAAACTCTATTCCGGAGGCTCTCTGTGTTTACCGGCGGCTGCACGCTGGAAGGCGTGGAAGCGGTTTGCGATACCAAAGGGGATCTGGGCCTCGACGTACTCGACGGCATCGCTTCCATGGTGGATAAAAGCCTGGCCCAGAATGTCGAACAAGTTGATGCGGAGACCCGCTTCGTGATGCTCTCCACCATCCGGGAGTACGCCCTCGAGCGCCTGGCCGAGAGTGACGATGAATCGGCAACTCGCCGGGCCCATGCCGCCTACTACCTCGTGCTGGCCGAAGAAGGCGCCGAAGACGCGGTGGTTCACCCCGAGTGGCTCGACCGGTTTGACCTGGAGCACGATAACTTCCGCATGGCGCTCGACTATCTGATCAAGACCGGCGATGCCGACTGGGGCCTTCGCCTTGGAGCCGCCCTCTTTCATTTCTGGGAAACGCGGGAGCATCTTACCGAGGGCCGTGAAGCCATCGCCCGGCTTCTGGGGTTAAAAGGAGCCGCCGCTCGTCCAAAGCTGCGCGCCCGTCTGCTTTTCGCCGCCGCAATCTTGGCGAGTGAGCAGGGCGATTACGGCTCTGCACGGCAACTGCTCGAAGAGAGTATGGAGACTTGTCTCGAGTTGGGAGATAAACGCGGTGTTGCCGTCGCACTGAATGCCTCGGCTGTGAACGCTCGCGACCGGGGCGAACTCGCCGATGCCGCCCTGCTCTTCGAGAGCTGCGTCGAGATATGGAAGGACTTGGGAGATTCGGCTGCCATCGCCCGCGCTCTCAGCAATCTTGCGAACGTTACGAAGCTGCAGGGCGATTATGCGCGCGCCTCCTCGCTTTACGACGAGTGCCTCACCATGTTCCGTAAGGCCGGAGACGGCGCCGGGGTTGCCTGGACGCTGAACTACCAGGGCGACGTGGCCCGGGAACGGTCGGACTTCGCCGCCGCGCGCTCCTTCTGCGAACAGAGTCTGGCGGCGTTTCGCCAACTGCGCGATGGCTGGGGAATTGCCAGCGCGCTCTCCGATCTGGCAAGTCTATGCGGCGATCAGGGTAAAAACGCCGAAGCGTGCTGTCTGTACGGCGAAAGCATCAAGATGTTTCAGGAACTGGGTCACAAGCGCGGCATCGCGAGGGTGCTGGAATTGCTCGCCGCCAGCGCCGCAGCGCAATCGAACGCCGAGCAATCGCTGCGCCTGGCAGGTGCAGCCGCCGCGCTGCGCCAGCGATTGGGCGCGCCGCTCACGCCCGCCGAGCAGCCCAGGCTGGAGAAAGCCCTGGAATTTGCGCGCCGGACCCTGGACAGCGCCGCAGGTCTGACGGCGTGGATGGAAGGCTGGGCGATGCCGGTTGACCAAGCCGTAGAGGAGGCGCTCAACAGCGCGGCGGAGCCTGGGCTTCGGATTCGAAACCCTGCATAAATCAACCTGCCGTGTTGGAATCGATCAGCCGCCGCACTGCGGAGACACGATTGGCCGGAAACCCTCCCCGGCGTGCGTGTTCGCGAACCGTTTCCTCATCCGGCGCAAGATACACGCAATAGAATTTGTCGCCGGTGACGTAGCTGTGGAGCCACTTGATTTCCGGTCCCATTTCCTTCAGCACGCCTACCGACGTTCGGGCGATTTCCCTTATCTCCGCATCCGACAAATTACCCGCACCCGGGATTTCCCGCTCAATCACGTATTGGGGCATGCCCACCTCACCGAACCGTCATGGTAGCAGATTTGTCGCCTGCTAGGTCCACAGGGTCGTCTCGTCGGTGTGGGTCAGTTTGAATTCGTTTTGAAAGGGCGCGGCTTTATAGCCGCGCCGTAAGTGCCCGAGAATTAGTCGCGGCTTTTAGCCGCTGAGGGGACGCGCTTTTCGAACTGACCACCACCGTTTCCTCCGCTGGCAATCCGGCCTCCGAGTGTTTACCATGTCAACCGATGGCCCGTGACACCGCGGTTGATTCCCGGCAGGAAATCCTGCGCACCGCCGCACGCCTGTTCCAGCAGCGGGGCTACGACGCGACTTCCATGAACGACGTCGCCGCAGCGCTCAAACTCAGCAAGGGCGGCCTCTATCACCACTTCCAAAGCAAGGACGAAATCCTGTTCGAGATCATGAATCACGCCATGGAGATCACCCAGGAACGCGTGCTCAACCCCGTGCGCGGCATCGCCGATCCCGAGGAGCGGCTGCGCGCGCTGATTCGCCTGCACATCGAGGTTGTGCTTAGCCCTCGCGATCGCGAAATCACGGTGATGCTGCACGAAAACCATCCCCTGCCGCCGGCGCTGCGCAAGCGCATCAACGCCCGCAAGAAAGGAATACGTTCACTTCCTCGAAAACCTGATGGAGGAAGTGCAACGGGCGCGTCACGCCAAAGGGAGAGTCGGCCCGCATGCGGCTGCCTTCGCCTTACTGGGCATGATCAACTGGATCTACCAGTGGCACAAGCCGGAAGGCGAACTACAGGCGCAGAACCTGATCCCGCAATTTACCGACCTCATTTTCGGCGGGATTTTCACGTGAAGATAACCTTCGCCAGCCTGCCGGAGATTGAGGAACAGCGCGCCCAGAGCGGCAATCCCTACCGTGAGTTTCTTCGCGTGCCGTCCATCAGCGCCGGCCTCTACGTCCTGCCCGCCGGAGCCACAGACCGGCAAAAGCCGCATCGCGAGGATGAGATTTATTATGTCGTGCGCGGCCGAGCCCGCTTCAAAGCCGGGTCTGATGACCGGGAAGATGACCGGGAAGAAGACCGCGAGGTATCCGCCGGCGACGTAATCTTCGTCGCCGCCGAAGTCGGCCATCGCTTCTACGACATCACCGAAGAGCTGGCGGTCCTGGTCTTTTTCGCTCCTGCCGAAACCTGAGACGTGATCGGCCTCACCATGAATTACAAAATCGAATTCATGCAACCTGCGGATTGGCCCGCCGTCCGCGAGATCTACGCCGAAGGCATCGCTACCGGCAACGCAACTTTTGAAACCGAACTGCCAGACTGGGAGAAGTGGAACAGCGCTCACTGCCAGGACTGCCGCCTGATCGCGCGTGAGGGAGACCTACTCGGCTGGGCCGCGCTCAGCCCCGTCTCCGCCCGCCGCGTTTACGCCGGAGTCGCCGAGGTCTCCGTCTACGTGGCCGCCGCGGCGCGAGGCAGAGGCGTCGGCAAAGTCGCTGCTGAAGACTCTCATCGAGGAATCCGAAGTCAACAGAATCTGGACCCTGCAAGCCGGCATATTTCCTGAGAACACCGCCAGCATCGCCGTGCACAAGTCCTGCGGATTCCGCGAGGTCGGCGTAAGACACCGCATCGGCAGCCTGGGCGATACCTGGAGAGACGTACTACTGCTGGAGCGCCGCAGCGCTACGGTAGGTAAGTAGCGCTGCAGTGCTCGTGTGGGGCGGACACTCCCTTCGGCTTCGCTCAGGGCAGGCTCTGTCCGCCTCTATCCACGAGCACTCCTGCTGTTTAGCCGATCCAAGCAACAGCACGAAGTTGACAGCTTACTTCTTCGCCGAACTCACGCCAGGTCGTAGCGATCAAGGTTCATCACCTTGTTCCACGCCGCCGCGAAGTCCTTCACAAACGCCTCTTTCGAGTCGTCCGACGCATAGACTTCCGCGATTGCCCGGAGCTGCGAGTGTGAACCGAAGACAAGATCGACGCGCGTGCCAGTCCACTTGACTTTGCCCGTCGCCCGATCGCGCCCCTCGTAGACGTCTCCAGAACCGTTGGAGTGATTGGATTTCTGCCACGTCGTACTCATGTCGAGTAAGTTGACGAAGAAATCATTCGTCAACGTCTCGGGCCGGTTGGTGAAGACGCCGTGTTTGGCCTGCCCGAAGTTCGCATTCAGGGCGCGCAAGCCGCCGATGAGTACTGTCATCTCGGGGGCAGTCAGTGTCAGCAACTGCGCCCGATCCACCAGCAATTCCTCAGCCGACAGGATCTGTCCGCGTCGAAGATAGTTGCGGAACCCGTCCGCGACCGGCTCCATTACAGCGAATGAGTGTACGTCGGTCTGCTCCTGCAAAGCATCGGTGCGTCCCGGCGAGAAGGGAATCTTCACGTCGTGCCCGGCCTTCTTCGCAGCTTCCTCGACGGCTGCGCAGCCGCCCAGTACGATCAGATCAGCCAGCGAGACCTTCTTACCCTTGACCCCACCTTTGTTCCCGGCCTTGTTCCCGTTGGACTGCGAGCTGTTGAAATCCTTTTCGATCGCCTCCAGCTTCTTGAGAACCTTCGCCAGTTCGGCGGGCTGGTTCACTGCCCAATCCTTTTGTGGCGCGAGGCGAATGCGCGCCCCGTTCGCGCCACCGCGCTTGTCGGAGCCGCGGAACGACGCCGCCGACGCCCAGGCCGTCGTGATCAGTTGGGAGATCGACAGTCCGGATGCGAGGATCTTCGCCTTGAGAGCAGCAATGTCCTGCTCCCCGATCAATGGATGATCCACGGCGGGAACCGGATCTTGCCACACCAGAGACTCCTTCGGAACGATCGGGCCAAGGTAGCGCACGATCGGCCCCATGTCGCGGTGCGTAAGCTTGAACCACGCCCGCGCAAATGCGTCTGCGAATTGATCCGGATGCTCGTAGAAGCGCCGTGAAATCTTTTCGTAAGCGGGGTCGAGCCGCAACGAGAGGTCAGTGGTCAGCATCGAGGGCGCGTGGCGCTTTGCGGGATCGTGCGCATCCGGCACCGTACCGTTCCCTCCCCCATTTTTCGGCGTCCACTGATGCGCTCCGGCCGGACTCTTCGTCAGTTCCCATTCGTAGCTGAACAGGTTGGTGAAGAAGTTGTTGCTCCACTTGGTAGGTGTCGTGGTCCAGGTGACTTCCAGGCCGCTGCCGATCGTGTCACCACCATGACCTTTGCCAAGTTTATTCTTCCACCCGAAGCCTTGGTCCTCAATGTTGGCGCCTTCCGGTTCGTTGCCTACATATTGAGCGGGAACGCCGGCGCCGTGAGTTTTGCCGAAGGTGTGACCGCCGGCAATGAGCGCAACTGTCTCCTCGTCATTCATCGCCATGCGGGCGAAAGTCTCCCGGATATCCCTTGCCGCAGCCAGCGGATCCGGCTTCCCATTCGGCCCTTCCGGATTCACATAGATCAAACCCATCTGCACCGCCCCGAGCGGCCTCTGAAGATCACGGTCGCCGCTGTAGCGCTCGTCCGCCAGCCACTTGCCTTCTGGGCCCCAGTTCAACTCTTCGGGCTCCCACACGTCCGCGCGCCCGCCGCCAAAACCGAACGTCTTGAAGCCCATCGATTCGAGGGCGACGTTACCGGCGAGAATCATGAGGTCGGCCCAGGAGATTTTCTTCCCGTACTTCTGCTTGATCGGCCACAGCAGCCGGCGCGCCTTGTCGAGGTTCACATTGTCCGGCCAGCTATTGAGCGGAGCGAAGCGCTGCTGCCCGGCTCCGGCCCCGCCGCGGCCGTCGCCGATGCGGTACGTGCCCGCGCTGTGCCATGCCATACGAATGAACAGTGGACCGTAGTGGCCAAAATCGGCCGGCCACCAATCCTGTGAGTCCGTCATCAGGGCATGCAGGTCCGTGATGACGCCATTCAGATCGAGCGTTTTGAACTCCTCCGCGTAATTGAACTCCTTCCCCATCGGATCGGACTTTGGCGAATGCTGGTGCAGGACCTGTACGTTCACCTGATTCGGCCACCAGTCAGCATTCGTGTGGGATTTGCCAGCGCCGTGTGCTACCGGGCACTTCGATTCGGTTGCGGTGTTTTTTTCTTTAGCTTCGGGGACAACACTCCCCGATGAAGTCGCGAGTGTATTTTCCATATGTTTTCTTCCTTCGAGTTTTGATTGCGTACTGCGTGAAAAAACTATTTTCTGGCGCTGCAGCGGCGGCAGAGTCCAAACACCTCCACCAGCGGCCGCGTAAGCTCAAAGCCGCGCGGCGCAAGTCGCGACAGCTTCTTGTAGTTGATGAAATCACCTTCAATATCCTGTACCGCCTTGCAGCGCGTGCAGAAAAGGTGATGATGCGGTTCAAGATTGCCTTCCACCAGCAGCGTGGAAGCATGAGGGCTGACTTCCCGCAGCAGTCCGTGTTCTACGAACAGCCGCAGGTTTTTGTACACAGTTGCTAATGAGATAGATGGAGTCTTCCGGCGGACCTCGGCGAAAATGCTTTCGGGTGAGTAGTGTCCCGGCATGGCCACAACGGCCTCATAAATAACCTGCCGCTGATGCGTGGCCGCCAGACCGCACTTCCAAGCCAGTTCGCGAAATTGTTCGTGAGCTGAAGACACGGGGGAAGACATTCTGTGTTAGATGAGAATCATTATAGTCCAAGAATGATTGGCAGGAAAGAGAATCTTCGAGGTTGGACTCACCTTCATTTTGTCATCCGGACCGTGGTGGAGGGCCCTGTTTTTTCCCGCCCGTGAAAACTGCTCCGGCGCAGAGAATGTTGACCTGTCAAGGATCGTCGCACCTAAGCGCATTCCGACGTCTGAATTCCGGCAGCTTGCGGAACCGCTTCGGGAGATTTGCCTGCCGCGGCCCGCTCCCCGCGCCGGATCAGCACAATCGCTCCCAGAATCGCAATCGACGCCAGCGCCACCCGCATGGTCAAAGGCTCGTGCGCCAAAAACCATCCCAGCAAAACTGCGACCACCGGATTCGCATACGTGTGCGTCGCCACCAGCGCTGGCGGAACCCGCTGCAGCAGCCAGGTGTAGGCCGTGAATGCCACAACTGATCCGAACGTGATCAGATAACCGAGACCAAACACCGACCGCAACGAGATGCTCGCCCAGTGTGTCTGCTGGAACTCGCCCGTAACTCCTGCGGCGATCAGCAGCATTAACGCGCCGCAGAGCGTTGGCAGCGCGGTTCGCCCCAGCGCATCCGAAGGCAGCTTGAGCCGCGGCGAAATCACAACGCCGAACGACCACGACAAAGAACCCAGCAGCACCGCCAGCAATCCCCACAGGCTCGATCCCTTCACTGTAAGTTCCGCGCCGGTGAGCATGGCCACGCCCACCACGCCAAGACCCAAGGCCCAGCGCGCTGAGCGGGCTGGGCTTTTTCTGCCCCATCATCCAGCCCAGCACCAGAATGAACATCGGTTCGGTCGCAATCAGCAACGCCGCCAGCCCCGAACCCACATACTGCTCCGCCCAGTGCAGCGAGCCATGTCCGATCAGGAAGAAGAGCGCGCCCAGTGCAAATCCCGCGGCCCATTGTTGCCGCCTCGGCCGAAACCCGCGCCACCAGGCCCAAGCCAACATGATGCCGCCCGCAATCGAGTGCCGGATTCCCGCCGTCACCAGCGGAGGAATGGTTTCGACGGCATAGCGGATTGCAAGATACGTCGATCCCCAGATGACATAAATCGCGACAAAGGCGAGCGCCAGCTTGATAGCGTCGCTTTTGACTTTCTTCTGCGAACTCGCGGGTCTGGCCTGTGGGACGATCACGGGTCTACCTCCAATGTTTATCATCTTGCCGCTCCGGAGCATGGCTATAATCTGAGAAGGTTGATCGAGAATCATGGGAATTGACCTCCGGGTTGACTAACCTGTAAAACTTTATTAACAGGTTATAGAGGATGGTAGCCGACCCCATATAACTTGTCAAGGCTATTTTGATGGTTATATAATGATTTCACCATTTGACCATGACCGAAACCAAAATCGAGAGACGACAACCACCCAAATTTGAATTGATCGGGGGAAACGTCTGCCTCGATTTCGTCAACACACTCGACGATCGTCCGAGCGCCCAACCCAAGGAGTTGCTCAAGAACTACTACGAACTGGCGCGTTTTGGAGAAGACACCGGCATCCTCACGCCGGCGCAACTTGATTTTTTCTACGAGCGCGCCCACCTTGCGCCCGATGAAACCAAAGAAGCCATGCGCCGCGCCATTAACCTGCGCGAGTCGCTGTATGCCATCTTTATGGCTCTGCTGAATAAGCAGAAGGCGCCGCAACTGGCGATGGACAGGCTCAACGCAAACCTCCACAACGTGGCGCAGCATGCGCGGCTGGTACAAGGTGAAATGCTGCTCCGCGAGGGGCGTTTGGAGTGGCGCTTCGACGACATGACGTCTGCCTACGATGCGATGCTGTGGCCGATCGCGCGCGCGGCCGCGGACCTGCTGGCCTCGAGCGATCTGGCGCACGTGCGCGCCTGCTCGTCGCCCACCTGCCAGTGGCTGTTTCTCGATACCAGCAAGAATCATCACCGCCGCTGGTGCAGCATGAAGCAGTGCGGCAACCGCGCGAAGGCGCGGAAGTTTTATGCGAAGAAAAGGACCGCTTAGGGACGGTTGATGGAAGGGCCGCACGGCATAGAACAGGGTCGCACCGGGTTGGCAGACAAATTAGGTGGAGAATCAGAACTCCAGGCGCGCTTGAAAGGCGATCATCCGGGGAGTGCTGTCACCGCCCAGACCTACGCCGAGCAGGCCGGTCGGTGGAGAAGTTGTGTAGGTGAGCGCTCCGAATCCGGTTTGCGTCGTGGGCTGTCCTGGAATGCCGGCCTGCAATGCGCTTGGAAGTCCGAAATTAGGATGGTTGAAGACGTTGAAAAACTGAGACTCAAACCGCAGCTTCACGTGCTCGCTCAAGACAAACCACTTTGTCAGGTAAAAGTCACTCCAGAGGAAATCCGGCCCGCGCAGCGAGTTGCGGCCGAGGTTTCCGAATTGGCAATTCTGCGGGCTGTCGCCGCCATAGCACCGCCCGGTGCCCGGATCAACAGTTGATACGAACGCATCCGGATTGAGCCACTGCAGTGTTCCCAGCTGTGTGACGCCCGGAATCGGATGATGGTTGTAGAGTGGAATGCCAGGAACGATGCTGGCGAACTCCGGCCCACTGCCCTGCACAATTCCCTCTTGCTGCGCGGTCTTTGGATTGGTCGCGGAATAGGGTGTGCTCAGCACCGAGAACGGCACCCCGCTGTGCCAAAACACTGTTCCAGAAATCTGCCAGCCATTTAGCGCGTAGCCCAGAGAATGATTGCGCACTTTCACCGGCAACTGATAGACGTACTGCGCATTGAGATTGTGCCGGATGTCGTAATCGCACGGACCGTAGTCGCGGGCAAGGTCTGCTGGCAGCGGCGAAAGAATTCCTCCCGCGGAGAATTGCAGGAAGCCGCCGTTCGAGACTGTATCCATGCAACGGCTCAAGGTGTAGTTGACCTGCCCTTGCAGACCATGGCCGAGACGTTTCATGGCAGTGAGTTGAAGGCCGTTGTAGTGACTGTTTGCGCCAGTGGAGAATTGCGTCACCGCGCCGAATCGTGCATCGGTTGGCTGCAGGTAGGGGAATGGAGCAAAACAACCCTGGCACACGGTCTGGTAACCATTGACCTGGGTTGAGTACGGCTGGTTCACGGCCCGGGTGCCCACGTATTGGGCCTGCAAACTGGCCGTCGTTCCAAATTGATGTTCCATTCCCAAGCTCCACTCCATGAAGTACGGTGCGTGAAGTTTGCCATCGGGAACTGCCGTTATCGCGACCGGTGGAAGACAATTCTTGGGAGTTGCCTGTGAGGATGCGCACGAGATCTGGCCCTGAGGAAATCCTGAAGTAAAGATCTGATTTGCGGCAGTGGTTGCGTCCACAGCACTGCCGGGCACTCCCGGCGCGATGGCTGTGCCGCCCACAGTGCCGAGCAGCCCTCCTTGAAACGTTTTATCGTATGGAGGATTGGTACCGATCAGGTCAGCGATGCTGCCCGGCAAGATGTCGCTGAAAATCCCGAAGCCGGTGCGGAGCACGGATTTCGACTGGAACTGCCACGCCAGGGCCGTTCTCGGTTGCAGGATGGCCAGCGGCGTGGAAGAGAACAGATGGCCGAGATGAGTTTGAATCGCGGCGTTTAGCGGTTGGTTGACATCGTGCGTGATGGAACCGAAAGAGCCGCGAAGACGGGCGACATGATCATGCGGATTCAGCGGATTGGAGTTGAAGGTGTCGCGCACGCCAAACGTCCAGGTCAGTTTGCGAGTCACTTTCCAGGTGTCTTGCGCGTAAAGGTCGAGATTGAGGAAGTTGAAGGGCTCGTTGAGGTTCGACGGGAATGTTGCCGAGGCTGTATTCGCCACTCCAAAGATAAATTGCTGCAAGTTGGCGTAGGTGACGGTGGGAACCGAGCCTTCCTGGAAGTCAAAGTCGTTTAGGCGGAGGATACGAGTGTTGGTTCCAAACCTCAGTTCGTGAGCGCCACGACTCCAAGCCAGGTTGTCGTTGATGAAAAACCGTGATGCGCGCCGGCCTTGAACCCAGGTGTTGTCGAGTCCTCCGATGGGCGTGAAGAGGTTTGCGCCGCTGCCCTGCAATACGATGGGGAACGCGGAAAGTGTTTTCTGAAAATTGCCTGGACCGAACAGGCTTTCATACCAGGAGAAGGCGGGATTGAAATAGTTCACCAGGTTCTGAGAGAAGACGTGCGTGTGCCCTGCGGCAAACGAATAGAGAGGTTGAGGAGAGACTGCATCAAACAAAGGGTTGATGGGATCGGTGTAGGCAGCTTGAACGCCGGTGTCCGCCTGAAAACGAAACCAGACCGTGTCTTTCTGATTGATGTTGTAGTCGACGCGGATGGTCTGTACCTGTTCGTGGTCGTCGCTGGAGTGCGAAACGCTTTGCCGGTTGGCGCAACCCACTCCGGCGGCGAGCGGACAACCGAGTATCGCGGTGGGTGTGCCGCTTGTATTGGCATAGAGGGAGAACATCTGCTGATAGAACGGGACCGACGGCAAAGGAAGTTGCTGCAAGACATATTGTTGGAATGGCACACTGGGAACGATCGTCGGGGTGACGATGGGCAGTGCGATCCTCACCCATTCGCTGTCGAAGAAGAAAAACAGCTTGTCGTGCGCGATCGGGCCACCCAAGCTGCCTCCAAAATGGTTGACGGTCGATCCCGGCTTGTGGTTTCCCGGCGTCGCATTGGTAAAGTAGTCCGCTGCATTCAGCAGCCCGCCATTCCACAGTTCGTAGAGATTTCCGTGAAACTGATTCGTGCCGGACTTGGTGACGTAGTTAACCTGAGACGCTCCGTACCTCCCTTGATCCACCGAATAGGAAAGCGTGTTGACGGTCACCTCCGAGATGGAATTCAGTCCGAGGACGAGGTTGGTAGAGAGGCCGCTGTTCAGGTTGGTGAGCGGATCGTTGGTTTCCAGTCCGTCAACGATGTAGCCGTTGGAGAGGGCCGGCAGTCCATTGAATTCGACGTTGCCATACCCGTTGGTGCCGCCGACGAAGTCGTTGCCGCTGCCCGCCGTATTGATGAGGGCGCCAGGGGCAAACTGCAGCGGGTAGGTTAGGTCGCCGCCGGGATTCGGCAGATCCTCGAGCGTGGGCGCATTCAGAGTGGTGGAAGTGTTTGCGTTTTCCGGATTGATGAGGGGAGCCCCACCGCTGACCTCCACCACCTCATTGGAGTGAGCGACCTTCAGCGTGAAATCGACTGTCTGCTTCTGGCCCAGACCCGAAACGACATTGTCATTTTGGAGGGGTTCGAAGCCGGCAGCCTCAGCTTTGACCGAGTAGGCGCCAGGCTTTAACTGCGGGAAATTGAACCGGCCTGCGTTATCGGTGCTGGCGTTGCGCTTTAGACCGGTTTCGTGATTGGTGATGGTCACCATGGCGCCCGGCACAACTGCGCTGGTCACGTCCTTTACTTCGCCAACGATGGCGCTTGTGGTTTCGCCTTGGGCCATTGCCTGGGGCGGAGAGAGCGAGGACACTGCCGCGAGAATGAGCGCCACGCGAAGGAGGCGCATCCCGTTCTTAGACATTGCGAGGCTTCCCAAATCCAGGATGATTAACTGAGGATTATCATACACAGTTAACCATAGTTAATCAATAATATCCGGGCCGGGCGAGCCGGCGACTCTCCTCGCGATAAGGAATTACAATCGCACACTGACACTCGACGATCAAAATATACAAACGAACAACAGATAACTGCCATGAACTCAGAAACCCACAACCCGCACCCTGCGCATGTGCCGCTCGCCCAGTTCACGGGATACTTCCTGTGGCTGGGGACAGTTGGCTTTGGCGGCCCCATTGCGCTGGCGGGACGGATGCAGCAGGACCTGGTCGACGGGCGTGGCTGGGTTTCGCGGGAAGACTATGTGGCAGGCCTGGCGCTGGCGCAACTTGCGCCCGGGCCGCTGGCGGCGCAACTGGCGATGTATCTCGGGTATGTGCGCGCCGGTGTTCTGGGAGCGACTCTGGTGGGGATCGCATTTGTGTTGCCGTCGTTTCTGATGGTGCTGGTTTTGTCGGCGGCTTACGTGCGCTACGGCGGGCTGGATTGGATGCAGGCGTTTTTTTACGGCATTGGCGCGGCGGTCATCGGCATCATCGCGCGCTCGGCGGTCAAACTGACCAAGCTCACTCTGGGTAAGGAACCGCTGCTGTGGGGAATTTTTCTGGTGCTCGCTGTCTCCACCGCGTGGACTTCGCGCGAGATCATCTGGCTGGTGGTGGCCGGTGGCGTGATCAACCTGGCCGTCAAGGCGATTCCCAGCGCGAAGAACGTCCATTGCCGGCTTTGTTTTGCCATTGGGCCTGGCTCTTCCTGCGAGTGGTCCTGTGCTGCAGATTTTTTTGTTCTTCGCCAAGGCTGGACTGTTTGTCTTTGGCAGCGGACTGGCGATTGTACCGTTTCTTTATGGCGGCGTGGTCGAAGGACATCACTGGCTCAACGACCGCCAATTTGTCGACGCGGTGGCCGTGGCCATGATCACTCCGGGTCCGGTCGTGATTACGGTGGCCTTCATCGGATATGTTGTGGCGGGAGTTGCGGGCGCCACGGCTGCGTCGCTCGGAGTCTTTCTTCCTGTCTATCTCATGGTCATGCTGCTCGCGCCTTCGTACAAGCGCTGGGCGAAGAATCCGCAACTGAACGCGTTTGTGCGCGGAGTAACGGCCGCCGCTACTGGAGCGATTGCCGGTTCGGTCGTTGTATTGGGCCGCCGCTCGATTTACGACTGGCCCACGGCTCTTATTGCCCTGGTCACTCTGGCAGTGTTGTTCAAGTGGAAGGTGCCGGAGCCGTTGCTGATCGCAGTTGCGGCGGCGGTGGGATTGATGCTGCGAGGGCATGTTCTGTGACGCTCACGAAGGTGCCTAGTCTGTCCGTTCTCGACACGCCCAGCGCCGTCGCGTGACTCTGGGGTGACCGTCGGTAACCTTTACCACAGGACCTGGGACCGTAAGATGATCAGCGTAGGGTCCAAATACGGCAATAAGAAGAGGGAAATTTTTGCAATTAGCGAAAGTTCTTGTAGTTACCCTGGCGCTCGGTCTCGGGAGTTCGATCGCCTCTGCCCAAAACACATCCACCGACACGGTTCGCAGCCGGATACCTGGCGACGGCGCGGTGAAGGGCGACACCAAGCCCAAGCCGGACCCGAGCGGTCAGAAGGCGACCGACTACCATCCGGCGGTCAAGACGAAACCGGCAGCAGAACCGCCCTCACCAGTTGTAACCAAACCCGCAAAGGCGACGAAGGACTCGAAGTAAGCGAGTCTTGCGGCCCGTGGCACCCACTCTTCGAAAACTACTTGGAAAAACGAAGAGTGGGAAGCCCGGCCTCAATAGTGCGCCGAACCCATCGAGCGAACCAGTAGATATCCCGAGTCCGTAGCCTGCCGGTCCAGTTTCCTGCCGCATGGTAGCGTCAGGCGGTGGCCGCCGCGCCTGTGGTCATCTTCAATGGGGGAGTGCTCAGGAGCCAGCCGAGAAGAGGGCCGAAGACCAGGCTAAAGCACAGTGTCTCCCAGAAGTGGGTGCGCGCCACGGTGGCTGGCATCAAAGGGTTGGGCAACAGGAGCGCGGTGGTCCAAGCGGCCAGGAACAACGCAGTGGCGGTCGCAGCCTCCGGCCGCGTCACGCGGAGCATGCGGATCAGCGGGTACATGAACGCGATATAGAGCAGCGCGCGAAACGTTGCCAGCGGAAATATCCAGGGGGAGTTTTGCCAGTTTCCTTTCAATGATGCGAAGAAAGTGGGCCATTCGGGGCCGCCATAGTACTTCCGCAATTCAGGGTTCTGCCAGGCCACGTAATAGCCAAAGAACATGTACAGGAATACGAAGGCGATGACCAGCAGAGCGACTCTCCGGGCGGCGGAAGCGGCGCGCATCCGCGGGGGCGCGGGAGGCGGAGCAGGCACGGAGGCCCGCCATTTGCCCAGTACCAGGACCGCGAGAGGCGCGAACAAGGCTGTAGGCAATCGCTCCTTGGACGAAGATGGCCCTTATCAGGCCGGGCGGGAATTTGTTCGACAGAAAAAACATCGATTCGATCTGGTTAACCACCGTCGAAATCCCGTAAGTGCCTACGAATATTGCGCCGGCCAGCGTCCAACCGTGCCAACTCGACCGCAGAATCAGATAAGACACAACCGTTCCCACGCAAAGAGAAAAGATAAGAAGGGGGAGCAAGATCTTGCCCGGGGCCGGCTCGGTTGCCGGCGGTGGCGGAGAGACCTGTTCCGCCCATGTAGTTTGCGGAGCAGTTTGAGACGAGGTCTGGGCCGGGCGGCCCTGCTGTGCGGCACGATCCAAACCAGACAGAAATACGCCTACAGACATGCAGACAGTAAACAGCAGGCAAACGGCTAAGATCTTAAGGCCGGTTGTGACAACCTTCTTGGTTTGCATAAAACCGTCCTTCAAGGACGCGCTACAAATGACTCTGCCTGGTTATCTCCAGTATTGTGGCAGCTTTCGATGGGGTTGTCAGCGATCTGAGCCTCTTCGCTACAATTGACAATTCACCAGGAGGTCCCCGTGATCGCTCGTCTTCTTGTTCTTGTGCTGATGGCCGGTTCCTTGTCCGCTCAAGACGTCGTTCACTACACCGCGACCAACGCCAACGTGAAGTACTTGTTCGCTACGGCGGAACCGGTCGCGCATTTGAAGTCGGGCGACATTCTTGACACCAACACGCTTGACTGCTTTGGCAACGCGATCAAGAAGCCGGGGGACAAGCTCAGCATGGTGAAGGGCGACAATCCGCTGACCGGGCCGTTTTTTGTCGAAGGGGCGGAGCCGGGCGACACGCTGGCTGTCAAGATTCTGGAACTCGAAGTGGACGGCGATACTGGAGTGGGCGCGTTCGCGCCGGGATTTGGCGCGCTCAATGAGACCAACTACACGCCCATGCTGCATGCGCCGCTGCCGGAGCGAATCTGGTTCTATCACATCGATCATGCAGCGAACACGGGGACGTTCAAGGCGCTGGATTCGGATTTCTCGGTGAAGATTCCGCTGCATCCTTTCTTTGGTTGTATCGGGGTGGCTCCGGCGGAGGGTGAGGCGCGCAGCTCTATCGTGCCCGCCGAATTCGGCGGCAACATGGATTCGCCCGAAGCCAGCGTGGGCAACACGGTTTATTTTCCGGTGAACGTGAAGGGCGGGACTGTTCTACATCGGCGACGGCCACGCCGCCATGGGCGACGGAGAAATCGCGGGCACCGCCATCGAAGTTCCGCTGAAGGCGCGGGTGCAGTTGAGTGTGATCAAGGGGCGCACCATCGCCTGGCCGCAGTTCGAGAACGATCGCGCCATCATGGCCGTCGGGGCGTACCGTCCGCTCGATGATGCGCTGCGCATCGCATTTACCGAACTGGTGCACTGGATTCATAAGGATTACGGATTGTCGGAGCTTGATGCTTATGAGTTGCTGTCGCAAGTGGGGAAGATTCATTTGAACGAGATGGTGGATCCGAATTATGTGGTTGTGGCTTCGATTGAGAAGAAGTATTTGCCGGCGAAGAAGTGATAGAGTTCTGCAAGCACCGCACGGGCTGAAGCCCGTACTTTCTCTTTGGGGGCGTAGCGGCACGGCTGAATCCGTGCCCTGATACAAATCTTCGCAAGGAGGTTTCGCGATGGCCGCGCTCGCGTACAAGCCGAACCACGACGCCTGGCCGGAATTGCCGCTTGACGCATGGCAGGATACTTATGCCACGCTGCACATGTGGACCCAGATTGTGGGCAAGGTGCGGCTGGTGCTCAGTCCGCGCGTTAACCACTGGTGGGAGGTTCCTCTTTATGTCAGCGCGCGCGGACTTACGACTTCCGCGATTCCTTACGGGAACGAGATCTTCGAAATTCAGTTCGATTTTATCGAGCACGAACTGGTCATTCAGACCAGTTGGGGTGCGTCGAAGACGATGGAGCCTTGAGCCGCGATCCGTCGCTGAGTTCTATGCGGAGTTTATGGCGGCCTTGCGGTCGCTGGGCATCGAGGTGAAAATCTCGACGTTGCCCTGCGAAGTGCCGAACCCGGTGCGCTTCGAGCGCGATACGCAACATGATTCCTATGATCGCGAGTATGCGCACCGTTTGTGGAAAGTGTTGGTGTTGTGCGACATGGTTTTCAAGGAATTCCGGGCCGGATTCATCGGGAAAGATAGTCCTGTGCATTTTTTCTGGGGAAGCTTCGATCTTTGTGTGACGCGCTTTTCGGGGCGGCGGGCTCCGGAACGCCCGGGGGCCGATTCGATTACGCGCGAGGCGTATTCGCATGAGGTAATCAGCGCGGGATTCTGGCCGGGCGGGGGCGAAGTTAAAGGTGCGGCGTTTTATGCCTATGCCGCGCCGGAGCCGCCGGGCTTTGCGGAGGAGAAAGTGAAACCCGCGGCGGCTTTCTACCATCCTGGGATGAAGGAGTTTCTGCTGATGTATGACGATGTGCGGAGCGCTGCTTCACCGCGCGAGGCACTGCTCAGCTTCCTCGAGAGCACTTATGAGGCGGGGGCGAATCTGGCGCGGTGGGACCGGAAGGAACTAGAACGGGTTTAGGAAGGCCTGCTGAACGTCAGGATGACAGAGTCAGAGGAGATAGAAATGGCGAAGAAATGTAAGCATCTGGATCAGATCAAGATCACGACCACCGATGTCCACGTTTGTGAGGAGTGCGTGAAACTTGGCGACACTTGGGTTCATCTGCGCATGTGCACGATCTGCGGGAACGTGGGCTGCTGCGATTCGTCGAAGAACAAGCATGCCACCAAACATTTTCGGCATACTGGGCATCCCGTGATGCGCTCGATCGAGCCGGGCGAGGAGTGGATCTGGTGCTACGTGGATGAGATGATTGCGGGCGAGGTCGCCGCGTAACCAAGATCCTAAGTATGAAACAGGCACATCCAAAAAGCCTTTGACCGCGAAGGTCGCTAAGGAAAGCCGCGAAGGACGCGAAGAAGAGCGGGGAATATCCGACTTTTTACCCGGGCTTAGCGAGAGAAAACAACTCCGTGCGGCACGCCTGATCCCTTCCAGCCGTGTGGCCAGTCGCGGTTGGAGAAGTTCAAGCCGGGTTTTCCATCTGAGTCGTGGAGAGCTTCATCCACGGAAATGGCGCCGCTCGAGGGATCGAATCTCAACATGTAAAGGCGAGGATCGCCCGTGCCGCCCGTCGTCACAACAACGCGATTCGTTTTTGGATCCCACCCGGTCCAGTGAGGATAGAAATTGTCGGCAATCTTCACCCTTGAGACCTCCACCGGTTTTGCTCCGTTTGCAATGTCGAGCACGATTACGGTGTGCAGGTATGAAACGCTTTGGAGCAAATAGTGGCCCACAATGCTGGGGACGCCGCAAAACGATGCCGGGAACGAGTAAACCAGAGCTGCTTTGGGTTCGTCCTTGTCAACGCCGGTGATGCGCTCGAGGCCGCACGCTAGAGTTTGCACGAAAATCGATCCGTCGGGAGCGAGCCGCGGTTCTTCCGGGCTGATCTGGCCGTAGTGATTATCTCCGCCATCGAAGTACAAGGTCTTAAGCAGCTTGAGGTCCGAAAGCCGCCAGATCTGGTAGGTCAATCCGCGGAACAAATCTTCACCGTCCATGGCGGAATTGGTGGAGACCACGCGGTCGAGTCCGGGAAGGACGACGAGGCTGTAGGATGTGAGCAAAGCATCAGGAAATGCAGGATCAGCGCTACTGGCAGAGCGGATGAACTTGCCGGTGTCGTCGATTTCGACCAGGCCGCCGTGCTTGCCCAGAGCTTCAGGATTCATGCTGTCATGCGCATGCTGAAACGTGGCCAGCACATGGCCGTTGGGCAGGCGCAGGTAAGAGTGCGGGTGCATGTAACCGGCCATGTCGGTGAACGAGGCTGCGATCTTAGGGTGCAGCGGGTCCCGCACGTCGAAGATGAAGGTCCGGCCGGCATCGTGATCGTTAGCGAACAGCATGCCGCTGGCGGGCATCGCATATTCCGTGTGATGGACGAGCTTGGTTTGCTGGTCTGTGACGAGCGCGGTTATGAGGCGACCGTAGGATGGCGAAGACGGGTCCGCGTCAATGACCGCGAGAAAGTCGTTGCCCGTTTTCCCTGCGTCGCCGGTTCAGGCAAACATGTAATGGCCCGGCGCGGCGGTCTTTTCCTCCTGGCAAGAGGCAGGCAGGTAACTGACAAAGATGGCGACGACGACAGCGAAAACAACACGAGGCATGCACGGTTTCATTTGTGAGAAGAGGATATCAGTTCTGGGAAGAAGTAAAAGGTGGGGAAAAAATTGAAAGGGCCGTGACATTGGTTATGCTCTAGCCGCCGCCTCCTGCGAGGGAGCCAACAGCGTGGACGCATGTACCGTCACAGCCCCTTGATGCGATCACTGTTTTCACAGTCCCGAACCCCAACTGCCCCTCGCAGAGCCGTCGGTTTTTTCAGGTCCGGCTGTCTTGCAGGTTGCCCCGCCTGACTGATCACCCAGTCTACTTCGGGTCAGCAAGTTTTATTTCGCTGTCCCTTTCAACCGTCGACGGATGCAACCTTAACAGAGCGTTCACAAATGTCAACGCAAACTATTGGTGCAACGCTTGAGCTTGACCCTGTGAATAACCGAACATGCAACTTATTGCAGCAGGGAACTTTACTAAGATGCGGTCGGGATTGGGACGGCTTTTACACACAAACTTGCACAAGCCCCGCAACACCGAGAAATCCTCAACCCGAACCAAAGATTCATCTTGACGCAGAAAGATTCTCGGCGCATCTTGCTAACAGGACAAAAGAATTCGTGATGTCAGAACTCGTGGCCTATGTGGACGGTGGTTCCCTGGGCAATCCAGGGCCATCGGGTATTGGGGTGGTCATCGATGGCTGCGAGAGCGGTCCTATCCGCATCTCCCGGTGGATCGGGCACCAGGATAACAACGTTGCGGAATATGTCGCGCTGATGGAAGCTTTGCAGTACGCGGTTTCTCTGAAGGCCAAGGCGCTGCACGTTTATTCGGATTCGGAGGTTGTAGTCCGCCAGATGCGCGGCGAGTACATCTGCCGCAGCACGCGCCTCTACTCTCTACACTGGACTTGCCGCAAACTGGCCCGCGCCCTCAGTTTTTCCATCTCCCATGTACCGCGCGAGGATAATGTCGAGGCGAACCATTTGGCGAATACAGCGGTGCGGGAGCGGGAATCGGGTTCTTAGGTGTAGGTATTGAGTGTCAGGTTTGAAGCGAGACCCCGCCATCATCCGTAAAGCCTAAGACCTAACGACTCAAGTTCCCTCCCTTGACACCACTTCTTCTCCAAGCGAGACTCGAATTACTACGCCATGGATCATGACTCGATTGCCAGCCAGAATTCCGCTTCCTCGATCGAGACGGAGCCGCGCTTTCCGGGAGAGGATGGCGGGCAGTCGCTGGCCAATATGGCCCAGCGCGATCTTGATGCCGCCCTGCAATTGCTGGCCGAACGCGCTCAATACATGACTGGAGCCGGTGGAGCGGCAATTGCCTTGCGCCGCGGCGAACACGCCGACATGCTTTGCCGGGCCAGCGCGGGATCGAATGCGCCCGAGTTGGGCGCACTGCTCTCCATGGAATTTGGGCTTTCGGGGGAAAGCGTGCGCACGCGCCAAGCGCTGCGCTGCGACGATACCGAGACGGACCCGCGCGTGAACCGCGAAGGCTGCCGCCAGTTGGGCATTGCGTCGGTGGTAGTAATGCCGATCGTGAGCGAGCAGCGAGTGCTAGGCGTATTCGAGCTTTTTTCAGGCAAGCCACGCGCTTTTCAGGAGAGCGATCTCTCGGCCCTGCAGCGCCTGGGCGAAATGGTGGAAACCGCGGTGAAGCAGGCCGAGGCGGCGCAGCGTCTACCCGCGGCGTTGGAATCGACTGGCGTGGACGCTCCGGTGTCAGATGCGGTTGTGGCCGAGGCCTTGGCAGCTGAATCCGCTCGGGTTGCGATCGGTACGGATTTGGCGACCGTGGTGCCTGAGGAAGAGACTCCGCCTTCGGAACCGGAAAAGACCGGGCTGCAAAGGACAGATCTGGAAAAGTCCGGGCTGGAAAAAGCCGAGGAACTGGTCCCGAAGAAGCCACTTTTCTGGTCGGCCGCTCAGCAAATTCAGCCCAGCGCTGGCCAGGCCGCTGCGGCCGCAGAGTCGATCCCCGTGCCTGCGGAGTTGAGAACTCTGCAGAAGTGCAAGGCTTGCGGCTTTCCCGTATCGCAGGGGCGCACGCTCTGCGTGGAGTGCGAAGAGAAGCAATGGCGCGGCCAGCGAGTTCCGTAGCCTGGCGAGTCGCGATTACCAGATCCGTTTCCCTCCTCTGATTCTTTTCCGTGAATGCTGTCCTGCGACAGATTACAATTCTTTTCCTGACTTCACTCTCCAAGGCTAATCGGGAGGATTAACCGTGCCACCAACTATGCATGGGATGCTGCGCCGTTGCTTGCTGGTTCTAGTGCTGAGCGCACTGCTGCTGAGCGGGTTGGGCGCTGCCCAGAGTGCGGAGCAGCGCACCTCACACTACCTGGAGTCGGTGCGCAAGCAACCGCCGTTATTGCTGGCCTTTGTGCGCGACCTGCCCAAGGGTGGAGATCTGCACAATCATCTGGACGGCGCGATCTACGCTGAGGATCTGGTGGATTTCGCGGCGGATGGCGGGCTTTGCGTGGACCGGACTTCGTCGCGGCTGATCGCGCCGCCATGCGACTCCTGCGAGAACTACACGGCTAAGCCCGCCGCCCGGTGCAGCTATGGCGATCATGTGCTTTACAACCAGATGATTGACGCGTGGTCGATGCGCAATTGGAAGCCGGGCGATGAGTCGGGCCACGACCATTTCTTTGCCGCTTTTGAAAAGTTCGGGCTGGCCTCGCACACGCATGTGGCCGGAGGAATTGCCGCGTCCGCGAATCGCGCGGGCATGGATCATCTGCAATATGTGGAGTTCATGCACACGGCCGACGGAGGAGCCGCGAAGCAACTGGCGGGGAAAGTCGAATGGAGAGTCGAATGGAACCGGGATTTCGCCAAGATGCGGGAAGCCCTGCTGAGCGCCGGTTTGAGAGACGTGGTTGCGGAGACGAGCAAAAGACTCGCTGCTGACGATGCTCAAGCCCAGGCGATTCTTAAGTGCGGGACCGCCGATGCCGCTCCCGGCTGCGATGTGACCGTGCGCTATCTTTATCAGGTGCTGCGCGGGTTGCCGCATGAAATTGTGTTCGCGCAGATTCTGCTGGGATTTGAGCTGGCGTCGTCCGATCCGCGATTTGTCGGGCTGAATCTGGTGATGCCCGAAGACTGGTACGTTCCGCTCCACGACTTCAACGAGCACATGGCTATGCTCGACTATCTGCACGGAGTCTATCCCAAGGTGCACATCACGCTGCATGCGGGCGAGCTAGCCATGGGACTGGTGCCGCCGGAGGATCTCACGTTTCACATTCGCGCTTCGGTCGAGCGCGGTCATGCGGAGCGCATCGGCCACGGAGTTGACGTGATGAACGAACAAGATCCCATCGGCTTGCTGCATGAGATGGCGGAGCGGAATGTGCTGGTGGAAATCTCGCTGACCTCGAATGAGATGATTCTGGGCGTGAGCGGGGATGACCATCCTCTGCCGATTTATATGAAGCATGGCGTTCCGGTGGCGCTGGCGACGGATGATGAGGGCGTGTCGCGGTCTGACATGACGCATGAATATCTGCGCGCGGTTGAGAGTTATCACTTGTCCTACGCGGATTTGAAGCGCATGGCGCGGCAGAGTCTGGAGCACAGCTTTCTGCCGGGTCGAAGCTTGTGGACGGACACGAAGCTGGTGTTTCGGATGGCGCCGGCGTGTGTGAGTGATCCCGCGGGCACCGAGAAGCCTTCAGGGGGATGCGAGCAGTTTCTCGCTGCCAGCGAACGCGCTCGCCTGCAGTGGAAACTGGAAGGCGAGTTCGGGAGGTTTGAGAAGAAATACTAGAGCGGCAAGGCAGAACGTAGCGCCGCCGTCTCGGCGGCTTTTTCTTGAGAAGTCAGGGCAGGCTCTCACGACAGCCGGCGGGATGCCGGCGCTACGAAGCCTACGCTACCTGGAGGCCCATGTCCCGCAAGCCGCGAACTTTGATTGCCTCACCCCTCGAGTGGCAGATGAGCGCATCGCCTGTTTCTCATCCCATCGTGCCGGTGCTGGCCGAGCGCGGTGGAACGCAACTGCGCACCCCGCGGCCGGTCGTCGTTGTCGACACGCGAGAGCAGATTCCGCTTTCGTTCCGGCGGTTCAAAGGCTGGTTTGCCGGGGTCGAAATGCGCGCTCTGGCGCTTGGCGATTACAGCGTAGCGGGGATGGAAGGGTCCTGCGTGGTCGAGCGCAAAGATCTTTCTGACTTAGTCGGCTCTTTCACCGAGAATCGGGCCGCCTTCGTGAAACGCCTGCGGCGTATGAGCGAGCTTCCTCACAGCCTGCTCGTCATCACTGCACCTCTCAGCCAGATCAAGAGCGCCTATCCCTATGGCCGCGGCAACCCGAACCGGGTTACGCAGTCGCTGATCGCCGTGTTGGCGGGCTTGCGCTTGCCCTTTGTGTGCACAGAGACGCACGAACTGGGAGAGGAAATTGTGGCGTCTTATCTTTATCAAACGTTCTTATATGATTGGCTGGAACGCAACGGGCACGGGCGATTTCTGGTGGATGACGATTTGTAATCCTCAACCTATGGATGATCAATTCACGGTCGCCGAGAAAGCCACGCAATTTGTTTTGCGGCAAATTACTCTGCGTCCAAAGATTGGTCTGGTGTTGGGTTCCGGTCTCGGCGGTTTTGCCGATTCTCTCGCCGACGCGACGCGCATTCCCTACGCTGAAATCCCCGCGTTCCCGCGCTCCACAGCGATCGGACATGCTGGACAGTTGGTGATCGGCAAGGCGGGCCTTGTTCCAGTGGCCGTGATGCAAGGCCGCGTGCATCTTTATGAAGGATATTCGGCGCAGGAGGTCGCGTTCCCCATGCGCGTGTTCGGGCGCATGGGAATTCGCGCCGTCATCCTGACCAACGCGGCGGGCGGGATCAATCTGAATTATCAGCAGGGCGCGCTGGTGTTGATCCGCGACCACATCAATCTGCAGGGAGCGAATCCGCTTAGCTGGGCCGAATGACGACCGCTTCGGCGTGCGCTTTCCTGACATGACGCACGCTTATGAGAAATGCTATCGCGAGCTGGCGCGTGAAGAAGCGGGCAAACTGGGAATGACGTTACACGAAGGCGTTTATGCGGCGCTGCTCGGACCCAGTTATGAGACGCCCGCCGAGATTCGGTATCTGCGAACTATCGGCGCTGACCTGGTCGGCATGTCGACCGTCTTCGAGGTGATCGCGGCGCGTCATATGGGAATCAAGGTACTCGCGATCTCGTGCGTTACCAACATGGCGGCCGGGATCGTCGATCAGCCGCTCTCGCACCAGGAAGTGATGGAGACCGGTGAGCGCGTCAAGACCAGCTTTGAGGCTCTGCTGCGCGCCGTGTTGCCGAGGATTCAGAACGTTTAGGAATGCGACGCACTAATCATTGTCCGAAGAAGGGTTGTCATCCCGAGCGAAGCGAGGGATCCTGGTGTTTGCTCGCGGCGGCAGCATCGGTGGCGCAGGCAAGAACCAAGATTCCTCGCTTCGCTCGGAATGACAATCTTGCTCGGAATGACAATCTTGCTCGGAATGACGAACTTGCTCGGAATGACGAACCTTATTTCTGGGCTCGGGGAATAAATAGTTCCACCGGCGGCTTCACTGCGAACACCACAGCAAAACTTCCCTGATTCACCGCTAGCGCGAAGTGTCCGCGGGAGTCGATATATAGAAGAGGCTGCCCCACCGCCACGTCGCTGAAGGTCCGCACGAACTTGATCTTCATTTCCTTACCGCCGACTTTCACTGGAACCTCCTGGCCGCGCCGGTAGCCGAGCTTCAGAAAATCCTCGGCGTCGAGGTTCGTCACCAGATTGCCGAATGGACCGTCGGTGGCAATCACTTCCGCCGTCACGCCGCGATCGTCGAGGTGCGCTGCCTTTAATTCCAGGCGCACCAGCGACGCGACCGGCATTTCCGGACCGACCTTTGTCCAATCCTCGCCGCGCGCCACGTGTGCTCCCACGGGAGAAAAAATGTCGCGCCCGTGGAACGTTGACGAGAGCTTGGTGCCGATCATCCAATCTGTGTTGGTGATCTCGTGGACCGCTTGGATGCCGTCGCGCTGCTCGACCAGCGTTAGCAAGCCGTTGTCGGGCAGGACGAAATATTGTCCGCGCTTCGATTTGGCGACGATGGCTTTGCGACTGCTGCCGACCGTGGGATCGATGACGACCACGAAGACCGTGCCTGCGGGATAGTAATGGGTGGCGCCATAGAGAAAACGCGCGCCATCGAGAATGGAAAACGGCGTTACCTGGTGCGTGAGATCGACGATGCGCACCTCGGGCATGATCGAATACATCACGCCGCGGCAGATGGCAACGGAATCGTCTACTACGCCGAAGTCGGTCATGAAGACGATGGTCTGGGGATACTTCGCGGTTTGTGAGCTGGCGAGCGGCGCAGCGAGGACTATCAGCAGCACTGGCAGGGTCATGAATCTGAAGAGGCGATCATTCGCCCAGCGGAATGAGGCGCTCGTGCGAGACTGTTTCATGGTCTGACAGAATACTGGGGATGGCCCGCGAGCGGCAAATCAAACTAGGTCGCTCCGTCCGATATAATGTCCTGTCAATTCGTTGCACACCGCAAGGAGGTATTATGGCTGATGTTATTCCTGAGAAGTATCGCGATCTGTTCGAGAAGCGTGCGTTCGCCAACCTGGGCACGCTGATGCCTGACGGGCGGCCGCAGGTCACGCCGGTGTGGTGCGACTTTGACGGCGAACATGTCATTTTCAACTCCGCCAAGGGACGCCAGAAAGACAAGAACGTGCGCCGCGACCCGCGCGTGGCCTTGACTTTGGTGGATCCGGAGAATCCCTACCGCTATCTTGAGATTCGCGGCCGCGTGGTCGAAATCACCGAAGACGGCGCCAGCGCCCACATCGACAAGATGGCCAAGAAATATCTTGGCGTCGACAAGTATCCCTACGGCCAGCCCGGCGAGGTGCGCGTGATGTATAAGATTAAGCCCGACCACACGACGGTGATGGGCTAGCACTTTTGTCGTTATACCGATACGCAGGAAAGCCGGCGGGACCCTTCGACTTCGCTCAGGGCAGGCTGCTGGCGCTACGCTATGCCCACTGAAACTGTTATTTCTGCCGCCATCGACATCGCGTGGGTGCGCGCACAGTTCCCCGCGCTGGCACAAACCGTCAACGGACATCCTGCCGCATTTCTCGATGGCCCCGGCGGAACGCAAGTTCCGCAGCGGGTGATTGATGCCATCTCTGACTACCTGCGACGGAACAACGCCAACACTGACGGTGCCTACGCGACCAGCCGCCGGACCAACACCATGCTCGCCTCGGCGCGCGCCGCCATGGCTGACTTTCTCAATGCGGCGCTGACGAAATCGTCTTTGGTCCCAACATGACCACGCTTACCTACGCCATGTCACGCGCCATTGGCCGTGACTTTGGCCCGGGCGATGAGATTCTGGTTACGCGCCTCGATCACGACGCGAACGTTTCGCCGTGGCTTGCGCTGGAAGAGACGGGCGTGACGATTCGTTGGGCTGAGATTCATGCAGAGGACTGCACGCTCGATGTCGAAGATCTTGCTGCGAAGATCAATTGCAAGACCAGGCTTGTCGCCATCGGCTATGCCTCGAATGCGGTCGGAACCATCAATCCCGTGAAGGAGATCGTCCGCCTGGCGCACAGTTTCGGGGCGCTTGCCTACGTCGACGCGGTACACTACGCGCCGCACGGCCTGATCGACGTTCGTGCGCTGGATTGCGATTTTCTGGTCTGCTCCACCTACAAGTTCTATGGCCCGCACATGGGCGTGCTGTACGGCAAGCGCGAGCATCTGGCGCGGCTGCGGCCTTACAAGATTCGCCCGCTTACCGACGCTGTTCCGCTGCGCTGGGAGTGGGGCACGCTCAATCATGAGTGCATCGCCGGCATCACCGCGTGTGTGGACTACATTGCCGATCTCGGGCGCCGCACGCATCTTGACGTGGCGCCCCAAGCGGCCACGCGACGTGCCGCCATCATCGCGGCTTTCGAAGCGATTCATCGCCATGAACATGCACTGATGAATCGCCTGATGGCCGGGCTTTCCGACATTCCGCAATTAAAGATCTACGGCATTACCGATCCCGATTGCTTTGGTTGGCGATGTCCCACGCTCGCGGTGCGCGTCGCTAATCAGACTGCCGATCAAACTCCACTGGCACTTGCCACCAAGTTAGGAGATCGCGGCATCTTCACATGGGACGGAAACTATTACGCGTTGAACCTGACCGAGCGGCTTGACGTGGAAAAATCAGGCGGGTTTCTGCGCATTGGACTTGTGCACTACAACACCGTCGAGGAAGTGGATCAGCTGCTGGCGGCTTTGCGGGAGATTGTTGGGACGTAGCTTACGGCACGACTGAAGTCGTGCCCTTCGCATTTGTTCTCCACGGCACGCCGCGCGCTTTCAAAACTTTTTCAGAGAGCTAACGGGCGCAGTTTCGCGAGTTGCTCTTCGCTCGGGAATTGGCGGGCGCGGTAACGAGCCGGCGCCAAATCCGGTTCCAGTTCCAGCAGATTTCCAACCACGGACGCGGCTGCTTCCCAGGGAACGACGAAATAATCGGGGTTCTCAACGTCTGCCATGAAGGCAATATTTTCCGATCGAGGCAGGGAACTGTCGATGCCGCTGGTCCAAACGCAGGCGCTGTAGGCGAATCCATCTTTGCGTTCGTAGATCTTGTAGCTGGCCACGAAAATGTCGATGTCTTCTATCTCGTGAATTTCATTCAGAAGCTTTTGCTGCTCAGAGTAGTCGATTGCATCGCGCCGCCTCTTGATCTTCATCCACATTTCTCGAAGAAACTTATCTTCGGGGACAAACACGCTCCAGGTCCCATCCTCCAGCACGTAGAGGTCGGGTGAGAGGGGATGGCCCTGGTTGAAATGATTTTCCATTCCGCTCTCCAAAATGGAGGCGAGTCCGGCTGAATTGTTCGTACCCGTCACCACGATCTGGTCCCGGCTCGGCACGAACGCAATCGGATCACCGTCGATCGAGAGACGATAGATGAGCTCGGTCAGCAAGATGCGCGAACTATCGTAGGAGTCGGCCCACTCACCCCAATACACGCCATTTCTTCCGGCAAAACGATTGGGATCGGTCCGCTCCCAGAGATTATCCTTGGCGGCCTTGAAGGCTTCCTCAAGGCTTACTCCCCACTGCGCAAAGACATCGCGATTGATTGAGGTGATGTTGTGCTTGGTGTCAAAGCCGAGCCCGACCGCCAGTCCTTCGGCAAGATTCTTGAGCACGACGTCTGCTCCGTGATCATTCTTGTTCTTGCGGTTCAGGAGCTGAATCATGCTGAAGTAGGCGGCATCGCGGATTACGGGCATGAGGCTGGGTTTCGCGGTCGCGAAGTCGGAGGGAATCGAGGGCAGGTCAGGGATGGAAGCCGCTGAAGTAACGAATTCCGAGAGTATGGACTGACGGGCGTTGCGAGGGGCACTGCAAAAGTTAGCGTAGACGTTGCCGAGAAAAACTGTGGCTCCGCCGGGCAGCTTGAGAGAAAAATCGGTTTCGGATTGATCGACCTTATCTCTGTTGACGCCGGCCTTCTCCAAGGCGCGAATTACTATTTCGGCGAAGTCAGCCCGGCTGGGCTTACCGGAGAAAACTTTGTCCAGAAGATTCATGGCGTTCTCCAACTGGGCGAGCGAGGTGGAGAGAGAAAACAAAATCCCTTCCGCAGTTCAGGGGCAAGCTGGTGCGTCGCTGGGAAATGGAAAGGCGGCGGGAGCGCGAGGAGGCGAAGGCCGTGGCGAAGGCTCACGGCCAGCGCTTGGCGGTATCGTCCCATCCTGCTGCGCGCACCGGCTGCGCCGCCGGCACCACTGGAGGCGCCGGAATGCGGATCGGCTGCTGGGGTCCGTTCACAGCGGTGGCCAGGGCTGGCTTCACCATGTCCGAATTCATTTCTTTTTCCTCGGACAGCAGGGGAGCCACCAGGCGCAGCGCTTCCACTTCTTTTTCCAACCGGGTCAGCTCCATCTCTTTTTGCCTTAAGACCTCGTAAACATTCTTCATAGACAGGGCACCTTTTCTCGAAACTTTAAGCAGACTTACTCGGGTTGTCAAGGAATTAAGCCTTGGCAAGTCGTATTCGGGCAAGCATAGTCGATTTCACGCCGCGCGCCACGAAATCCGTAAGGCCAGCGGATTTCGAGATTCCCATTCCGGTACGGCTTTCCCCGGATTTTCACAGCCGCCGGAGGGCTGCAAGATCCGCAGCACCCGGTTCCGGACGGGCTCTTGGTCGCTAAAAGCCCCGCCCCGCCTGCCTTCTGCGAGGAATTCCTTTGTGAAGCTGCACAAAATCCGGTCACCCGCCTGTGGACGGCCTGCATACGATTGAAAATAAATGAGATAGAGGCGCGCGCTTTTCATTGACTGCAGAATCAGAAAGAGTAAAAAGGGAATCGTTCTTTGACAGTTTCTTAAGTTTTTCCGGTTGGTGCGGCGTCCGGGGCTCAAGCTGCGTCACCCTCAACGTTGAAAAATGGGGAGGGAAGGCAAGTAAGGGTCTATAGCAAAGCGCTGGTCGAGACGAACGGGAAACCCAGTCGAAGGCAAGACAGAGTTCCGAGGCGTTGGGTAGGTTTGTCCAGTTGGCGGTAAGCCCGGAGCCCGAGCGAAGATCGCACGCAGCGGCCCCGCAAGGGAAGCAGCGAGAGCAGGTCGAGCAAGGGTCTAACGCGAGCTACTGGCTGAGACGAATGGACGCAACACCATCTCGGAACTCTTTATTTTTGGAGAAGTTTCGAGTTTCTGGTTTCTAGTTGTCGTCCTCGGCCCCGAAGGCGGTTCCTTCAAGGGCTAAAGTCAGAAACTTGGGAACCGCAAACTGGAAACCAGAAACCAGAAACCAAGAAACTAGAAACTAGAAACTAGAAACTGCTTAGCCCTGCTTTTTGGAAACGATCACCCACACTGTGCCGCGGTCCTCGCAATAGCGGCAGTGATCCTGACCTAGGGACTTTCCCGTTCCGTGGCATTCCAGGCAGTTGGCGACTATGTGGAGTTCCTGCAGTGAAGTATCCGGGAGCTTGGCCGGGTCTTTGAATGTCTCGGCCTGGTGGTAGTCGCGCAGCCAGAAGACCAGCTTGCCTTCTAGAGTTTCGCGGTCTTTGCTACTGAGTAGTGCGGAGCGCTGCGGCCACCATTCGTGAATGCAGCCGTAGCAAATCAATTCGCCAGCATCGAAGAGGGTGCCGGCTTCGGAGCGGCGGTAGAACTTCTTGCAGCGGGAGCAGGCAGAGATGCCCAATAAGCCGAAGGCTTCCTTCAGGCGGTCGAGGTCGAACTGCTGGCGGGCCAGGATCTCTTCAATGCGAGGGTCGGGGTCTTCAGGCATGGATTAGGATACAACCCGCAGACCTGCTGGCGCGAGGCCAGCAGAGGAGCGGCTCGATATAGCTGGTACCCAGACGGCCGCCGGGACGGCGGCCGTACTCTAGTCTACGTGCTCGCCGGCCTCGAAGCCTTCTTCGGCGCGGGGCAGCGCATCGCGTTCGCCGGCCACCCACACGTAAACCGTGGGCAGCAGGAAGATGCTCATGATGAGGGCGGCGATGAGGCCTCCGACGATCACGATCGCGAAGGGGCGCTGAGAGTCGGAGCCGATGGCGTGCGAGAGTGCAGCGGGCAGCAGTCCCAGAGTCGCCACCAGCATCGTCATCATGATGGGGCGCAGTCTCATCACGGCGCCTTCCACTGCGGCGTCTTCGATGGTGTAGCGCCGGGCGCGAAGCTGGTTGATGTATTCGAGCATGATGACTCCGGTCTGTACCGACACGCCGAAGAGCGCGAGGAAGCCTACGCCGGAGGAAACGCTGAAATTCGTCCCGGTAAACCAGAGAGCCAGCAGGCCACCAATGGGCGCGATGGCAATGTTCGCCATGATCAACAGTGTCCATTTCATGGATTTGAACATAGTGTAAAGAATGATGAAGATGATCAGGATGGTGATGGGGAGCACGATCATCAGCCGCGCGTTGGCTCTTTTCTGGCTTTCATATTCTCCTTCCCAGACGAGAGTGTATCCGGGAGGCAACTTGACCTGATCGTTCACCTTTTTGATTGCTTCTTCCACCGTGCTGCCGAGGTCACGGCCGCGGACACTGTACTTGATGGCGACGTAGCGGCGATTGCCCTCGCGATAGACTTCCGAAGCCTCATCGGTTATGCGGATCTTGCAGAGTTGCGCCAGTGAGACACGCTCTCCGGAGGACGCCAGCAGTCGAATATTCTCGATCGCTTCCTTCGTATTCCGGTATTGCGGGAGATAGCGCAACGTGAGATCGTATCGCTGCTCGCCCTTCAGGACCTGGGTGAGCGCACTGCCGCCCACGGCGGTTTGAACTGCATCCTGCACGTCGGCGACGTTGATCTGGTACCGAGCTGCGGCGTCGCGGTCGACAGTCACGTTCAGATTGGGCTGGCCGAGGACGCGAAACACTCCAAGATCTTCAATGCCGTTAATCTTGCGCAAGATACCGACGATCTCATCGCTCTTCGCTTCGAGAACTTTCAAATCGTCGCCGTAGATTTTGGTGGCCAGCGCGCCTTTCACTCCGCTCACGGCTTCTTCCATGTTGTCTTCGATGGGCTGGGAGAAACCCCAATTGACGCCCGGAATTTTATCCAGCTCGCGATTCATTGCGGCAACCAATTCATCTTTATTCTGGTGAAACACAGACCGCCATTGTTCTTTCGGCTTCAGGTCAACGAAGTACTCAGTATTAAAGAAACCAGTATTGTCGGTTCCGTCATCTGGGCGGCCCACCTGGCTGGTGCATTGCGGTACTTCAGGGAAAGAGCAGAGCACAATGCGTGCCTGGTTTGCGACCCGGATGCCTTCGTCCGGGCCGGTGCTGGGCGCAAGCGTGCCCCGCACCCACAACGCACCTTCATCGAGATGAGGCAGGAATTCGGAGCCGATGGCGCCGCTGAAGGCGAGATAATTCCCCACCGCGAACAGGAGCAAGCAGACACCGATCGTGATAGCTCGATGGCGAATGGCCCAGCGAACGGCGACGCGGTACTGCTCAATCAGGAACTCCATGAGGGGATTGCTCCATTCACGGGCCCCCTTCGCGAAGGCAAAGCTTGCCAATACCGGTGCGACGACGATCGAGAAGAGTAAGGCCCCCAACAGCGCGAAGACTACGGTCCAGGCCATGGGGTGAAATAGCCTTCCTTCGACGCGTTGCAAGGTAAAGATCGGCAAGAAAGCGGTTATGGTGATGACTATGGCGTAGAACACCGGGCGCTGCACTTCATGCGAGGCAAAACCGATAATTTCGTTGGAGGTCTTAGACCCGTCGGAATGGCTTAGTTGGCGCACAATGTTTTCAATTAAGACGATTGCGCCTTCCACTACGACGCCGAAGTCCAGCGCCCCGAGAGACAGCAAGTTGGCGGGAATATGACTCAGGTCGAGACAAATGGCGGCAAACAGCAGGGCGAACGGAATGGTTATGGCGACGATGATTGCGCCTCGAACATTCCCCAGAAACAGAAGCAGAACGATGGATACCAGAATCATCCCTTCGGTAAGGTTGTGAAGAACCGTGTGGGAGGTATAGTGAACGAGATCGCTGCGGTCGAGGAAAGGGACGATCTTAACTCCCGGGGGCAGGATGTGGTTGTTGAGTTCTTCCACTTTTTGATGAATGTTTTCAAGGGCCGTATCGGCCACTGCGCCTTTGCGCAGGAGGACGATGCCTGACACGACATCGTCGTTATCGATAATCTTTCCGTTCTCGCGGTGAATGGCTCTGGCGAACTGGCCGAGGCGGATCTTCGGACCCTGCGAAACCACGGCGATGTCCCTTATGCGGAGGGGCGTGCCGTTCTTTGTTGTGATGACCGTCTGTTCAATGTCGCGGACGTGGTCGACTAGTCCGACGGCGCGCACGTTGATCTGTTGCAGACCTTCCTGAATGAAGCTTCCGCCCGCGTTGGTGTTGTTGTTGGTGAGTTGCTGCTCGACCTGGGCCAGGCTGAGGCCGTGAGCGACGAGTTTGTTGGGGTCGATGCGGACCTGGTATTCGCGGGTGGGGCCGCCGAAGCTGGCAACATCGACAATATCGGGCACCGATTTGAAATGCTTTTCGACCACCCAGTCTTCGATGGATTTGAGCTCCATGGGGTCATAGGCTGGATTGGTGCTGCGCAGGGTGAAGAAATAAATTTGACCGACCGGACTCCAGTCTGTGCCCATTTGCGGATTGACGCCCGGCGGAAGTGTGACCTGGCTGAGCCGCTCCAGCACCCGCTCACGGTTCCAGTTATTGTCCGACTCGTCGTCGAAGATCAACTTCAGATCGGAGAGTCCGAAGAGCGAGAAGGACCGCAGATGCACGACATGCGGAATGCCATTCATCACGACTTCGAGCGGAATCGTGACTTGCTGTTCGATTTGCTCAGCGGAAATTCCCGGCCACTGCGTGATGATTTCGACGTAGTTGTCGGCTACATCGGGATAAGCCTCAATGGGCAGGCGCTTGAACGAGACGATGCCCGCGGCAAAAAGGATCAACGCCAGAGCCAGCACGAGCAGCCGGTTGTTCAGGGCGAAATCGACGACGCGGCGAATCATTTATCTTTCCACCAGATTGCTCATCTTTATTGCTCGAACCTTTACTGTTCCACCGTGTTTTGCAATGCCAAAGCGTTTGAGACCACTTGGTCGCCGGGCTTGATGCCGGAAACGACCTCCTGCATGTTGCCGGGAAGCATGCTTCCCGTGACTACTTCGAGACGCTTGAAATGTCCGGCTTTGAGCGGCGCGTAGACCCACTCGCGATCATGCAAATGCAGAATGGCGGTGGATGGAACCACGCTCCGCGTTTCCGCCTGCTTCCCATAGAAAGTAGCGGTAACGAACATGCCCACGCGCATTAAGCCTGGGTTGGCGACTTCGAGCCGGACTTTCGCAGTGCGGAGGCTGGGATCGAGAACGGGAGAAATATTATCGATGCGTCCCTTGAAAGCCTTGTTGGGATAGGCGTTCAGGTGGATATCCGCAAACTCACCGATGTGTACGGCTTCCAGATCATTCTCGTAAACGTCGCAAACGATCCATACGTAAGAAAGATCGGAGATAGTGAAGGGATTGGGTCCGGACAATCCCTGCACGCCGGCTGCATTGGCGACTTGCTGCTCAGTGATCACACCCGATATTGGAGCGGTGATGTCGACGATGCCCGACGGGTGGTCTTTGTCGATGCCGAGAAGCTTCAACTGTTCGGCCGCGGCATTCAGGACCGCCTTGGCATCGCCTGCGCTGTTCTCCGCTTGTTCAAGCGCGCTCTTGGCGGTCGCACCCTTTTCATAGAGAAGCTGGGCGCGCTCAAGCTGTACCCGTGCAAGGCGCTCATCGTTCTCGGCTTTCACATAGGTCTGGAAAGCGCCGGAGACGTCGTTGCTGCGAACTCTCAGCAGCAACTGGCCTTTCTTCACTGTATCGCCGAGCCTCGCTTTAATTTCTACCACTCGTCCGGACGCGAGCGAAATCACTGGCACGGCGCGCGAAATATCAGGCTGCACGACTCCGGTGACATTCAGGGCAGGCGCGGCCTTGTGTTCGATTGCCTTCACCAGGGGAAACTGATCAGGGTGGTCCACTTTGAAGTTGTTGGCGTCCAGGTCAGGCTCGACGGTTGCCGCAGGAGGCGCCTCGGCCTTCGGGTCTGCCTTGCCTTCATTGCAGCCAATGAGGAGCAAACTCAAGGGCAAGCAAAGAGTTGGTACGAGGACGAAGCCAGTAAATTTAAGTTTCATTGAATCACCTCGCGGCCCACAGCCATGTTCAACTGCGCCGCAGACGTTAAGTAAGAGCCAACCAGGTTCACGTAATTCAACTGCACGCCACGGTACTCCGCCTGTGCGTTCAGGAAATCAAGCAGCGATGCGCCGCCATGCTGATAGGAGAAAGTAATGGTGTCGCGCACGCGGACAGACTGCTGCAGATATTTGGACTTGTAAGGCCGCAGCAGAATCAGATGGCTCGCGAGCGTGGCGTAGCTGGAATCCACATCGCTGAAAACTTGCGCTTCCGCCGCATCGCGCAATCTTTCGTTGCGAGTGATATCGAGTTTTGTGCGCAGCTTTTCGCCCTGGTTGCGGTCGAAAATGCGGAAGGGGATGCTGACGCTGAATCCGATGGTATTTGTGCCAAACGGGTTATTGTTGGAGGAATTGTGCGTGTACCATGCGCTCAGGGTGGGATCGGTTGAGCCGTTGGCTACGGCCAGCTTGTGCTCAGTTTGAGCCTTGTCCACGCCTGGATGGCGGCCTTCAAGTCGGGCCGCGTGTCGAGGGCGATCTTCCGGAAGTCGTCCCGCGACATGAGTTGATCGCTGAAATCGTATGGCCCGGTTACGTCAACCTGATCGAGGGGAATTCCGGAATTCAGGAGCGTGAGCAGTTGGATCTTTGCGGTTTGCAGGTTTTGCCCGGCCGATTGCAAATCCGATTCATACTGAACCCGCTGCAGCTCCAAGCGGTCGAGATCGATCTGCGCAATGTCGCCGGCGTTGAAGCGAGTTCTGCCGATATCGAGCACGTGGTCGTAGTAAACAAGGTTGTCCTTTGCCAACTGCAGCACGGCCTTCGCCTGCAGGGCTGACACAAAGGCGCTGCGCAGGTTGAAGAGCATGGTTCTTTCCATGTCGGCATGGCTGGACTCGGCGATCAGGGTGGCCTTTCTTGCGCTCTCCAGGCGTAACTCCCGCTTGTGCCGCCGTTCATGCAAATAGCTGATGCCGGGAGTTTCAAAAGTGCCTGCGAACGGGCGCCAGACGCCGTTACTAGGAGCGATCTGGGTGCCGTCCACCGACAGAGTGAAATCCGGGTTGGGACGCAGGAACGCGGTGATCTCCTGCGCTTTCGATTCGTCGATGTTCAGCTTGTCGGCCAGAAGCGTGGGATTGTTCAACTCGAAGCGGTCTTTCACCTGCTCCCACGTCCAGGCTTGAGGCGGAGACTGCGCGGTCGGCGGCGCCGTTTGCGGTGCGGCCAGACCCGCGTTCCCCAGCGCCGCCAACAGTGAGAACCACCAGAGTCTCTTCAACATCCTTTACCATCCCTTACCGTCCAAAATACATGTGAACTTCGCGAACTTCTAAGAATTTCGTAGAGACGTGGCGCGCAACGTGCCGCCGCCAAAGTCGCCGGAGTATTTCCTGACTATCTGGTTCCCCGCATAAGGCTTCCCCGAAGACGAGGGAGAATTGCCGCGGATTTATAGCTGCAAGCCATCGGCGAAACGCCAAGAACGGAGGATCGTCGGACTAGGCGGGGAGGGAAAAAGGAGGCGCGCGGCCGGCATGGAAAGCACAGGATCGCGCCAACGGGGATGCACAGCTAACGGAAACTTCCAGCAGCCCAACTTCCGGAGCAACCAGTCGCAGCGGACTCGCCACTCTGGCGGGAGGCCCTTGCAGCCGGTTGATCCAGGCCGAATTCCTGTCGCTTCCTGACTGGCGTACGGTGCGTTTGCTGACGGAATCTTCCATCTCGGCCCGCATCACGTGCAGATCGTCCGAAGCCGAGATCACGGGAAACAGCAGAACCAGCGCGCATCCGAGGGCGAGCAAACATTGCAGCGGACCAAACCTGCGCACGCTCCGCCGCCACAGCCAGTAAGCCGGCAGGGCCAGCAGCAGCCACGCAAGATTCAGGACTAGTTCCATTTGAAGTTTCTAGTTTCCGGTTTCCAGTTTCCGGTTTTAGTTTCCGGTTTCCAGTTTCAACGGAAACGGCCGCTCAAAAGGCCGCCATCGAGACGAATCGAGACAAACTTGCATGGTTAGTTTTTCAGAAACCCCAAACTCAAGTCAATGTGACCACGGTACCGCCGTAATCCCTGGAAGCTGGAAAACTGGAAACTAGAAACTGGAAACCAGAAACTGCCCCTACGGCCCTACTACGACCTGCAACGCCGCCGGGCTCTGCATCCGTTGCCGGTAGATTGCGTTCCGCCTGGCTACCTCACCGACAAGGTTAACGTAGACCATATAGGCGCCGTGCGGCAAGGTCTCGCCAAAGGGCAACGCCATTCCAATCGTGCCCTTCTTCAATGGAAAATGCTGGTACCCGATCTCCGTGGCCCGTCCGTCCTCCGCAACCGCCTTCACGTCAAAGGTCAAATCCATGTCGTCGGCCGTAGTGTTCGACACCTCCACGCTGCCATCGATGCGGTTTCCCGTGACGTGCGCCGGAACCTTCCAGGCCAGCTTGATGCCCTCCTCTACCTTAATCACAAATTTCTTCTGCACCGCTTGTTGGGGATTGTTGCTGTCACGCACCCCGACCACAAACTGAAATTCTCCCGCCCGCTCTGCCTCTCCGTGCAGTACTCCGTTGTCCTCAAGCTTGATCCCGGGGGGCAAAGCGCCGCCCTCGACACGCCAGCGCAGAGGCGGCACATAGTTGCCTCGCGCATGAAGATTCACCTGAAAGGTTCCAAGCGGATAGGTGACTGGCAACTCTGCTGGTTCAATCACTAATCCATTGTCTTTGTCCTGATCCTGCAAAGTCTTGTCTTTATCCTGCGAAGTCTTGTCTTGCAGAGCGGTCGCGCCCAAGGTCATCACCAGCGTGCATGCCAGAGCGGCATAAAATCCTGCCCAGCGGAATCTCAGTGCCCAAGTCATCCTTAAATCCTTAATCCTTCAAAGCTCGCGGGAATCAAACCCGTAGTTCCTCAACCATGCTACTCGAATTCTTCTTGCCCTCCCACGGTTCCGCGGATCCGAGGTCGTAGGCGTTGTGAGCCACCGGATGCAGAGTGCCGAAAAGGGAACCGGCGCCGCCAAATACAGAATGTAAAGATCTGTATAGCTTGCGCCCGCAACAGATTTTTCTTTTGTGTGCGCGCTACTTGTTTCCGTGGTTCGGGTTTAACGCAAGTGAATTCACCTATGCTAACCTCAGAATTAAAGGTGACCTGCTTCACGATTTGCTCTCCGGAGGAGTTATGTCTGTACGCAACGCTCTCAGTTTGTTCTTCGCACTTTCCACGCTCGCACTTCTAGCCGGTTGCGGAAATGGCAGCGGCATCACCAAACCCGTAGCTCCTCCCGGAGGCGGCTTCAGCAAGGGGGACCTGAATGGCACCTACGTCTTCTCGGTCTCAGGCACCGACTTTCAGGGAGCCGCGGTTGCGATCGTTGGCACTATCAGCGCCAATGGGAACGGCGGGATCACCGGCGGCACAATGGATATCAATGACGACAATTTCACCGCCCCTATTCCCAATTTATCGATCAGTAGCAGCAGCAATTACAGCGTCGGAGTGGATGGACGGGGAACCGCCACGCTCGACGTCTCTACGCCAGTTCGGCAACAAAATCATCTTCGATTTTGTGCTGACGTCCAGTTCGCACGGATTCATCATCCAGTTCGACGACAATGCGACGGGCAGCGGCACGCTGGATCTTCAAGCGGCCGGCCTCACCCAGAGTTCTTTCGCGGGATCTTATGCCTTCAGCTTCGCCGGAGTCGATTCGGCGGGAACCGGCTCCTTTGCCACTGTGGGTAACTTTACCCTCGACGCGAACGGGACAATTACCTCCGGGCTTGAGGATTTCAACGACAACGGCCTGCTTGTCTTCGCGGACCAGACGCTGGGAGGGCAGGTGATTCTGGGGCCATCCGCTTCGCCCGCGACGCTTTTAACCACCTCCCCGTACTCTGAAACGTTCGACGTGTATCCCATTGATGCCACGCATCTGAAGTTTATTGAAATGGACGCGCTTCCGATTCTTTCCGGAGATGCATTCTCTCAAACCAGCACCGCAGTGCCAACAGGCAACCTGGCCTTCACCCTGGGGGGATTCCTCTCAGGGAGTCCGTTTGCGTCAGGGGGCTTCATGGTCACTGACGGCGCGGGCAACATCACCGCCGCCTCCACGGAAGACTTCAACAGCAACGGAACGGCTGGATCGTCGCCATCCTTCTCCGGCAGCTACACCGCCGGCGGAACCGGGCGATACACAGTGGGCAGCTTCTCCAACTTTGTCGGAGGTTCGCTGTATGCGGCCTATCCCTCCAGCGGTGGCTTACTTCTGCTGGAAATCGACACCACTAGCCTCGGCATCCTGAACGGCGCCGCGCATGCGCAGACACCGGGTGCTGCATTAGCCACATCGCAAGGTTATGGGCTAAACCTTAGTGGCATCAACGTGGCAGGCCCGAGCGGCGCCGTCGAAGTGGATGACATCGCGGAGTTCGCCGCCAGCAGCAGCGGATCGACCGCAATCGGCCTGATTGATGAAAACTTTGCTCCCGGGGGCATCCCGATTTTTGACCAGAAGCTCAACGGCACTTACACCGGACCGGACTCCAGCGGACGCTTCGGCATCAGCGCCTCGGCGGGCAACAACAGCAACAGCACGCTGAACGGCGGATTCGGTCTCACCGTTTACGCTGTGGATGGCACAACCTTCCCGTTCATAGAAACTGACAGTGGCGGCCAGGTCGCAACCGGAGTTCTCGTCCTGCAGACTCCCTCGTCCGCCATTCCTGTAGTGGGGCAATCGCGGTCGCACATGTTCGTCGCGCCGCCCTTGATACGGCCACGCGCGGCTGGCTTGAAAAAGAAATAAGAACTGTGTTGCGCTAACCACAGGGCGCGGTCGCCGGCCGCGCCCTTTTCTTGCCCCATCTCCACTCAGTATTTTCCAGCGAAAATGCCGATCGGCAAACCTTGCTCTTGACCCACCCGCAGCTTGCCTTTCTGGTTTGTGACCTTAGTTACCTTTGATGAATGTCTAAGGTTCAAGCACAATGAATTTAAGTCTTGAGCCCCTGCGGAGACGAAGAGTGCTCTACCGAAGCTTACTGCGTGTTTGGATATTCGTGCTGGTCGGCGCATCGATGGCGTCAGCGCGGGATATTGCCCTGGTTTCCAACAAGTCTAATGCAGTCGGCGCCATCACCCTCACCGATCTGGTCAAGGTCTGTAAAGCCCAGACCAGCCGCTGGCCGGATGGCACGCCGGTCACCTTTGTCATGCGCTCCCCATCGGTGCCTGCAATGAGGGTGGTCTTGGAGAAGGTCTATGGCATGTCGGAGAGCGAGGTCAACGGTCTCATCGTTAGCTCTAATCACGGACGCTTCAATCATCCCGCCATTGTGGTCGCTACTTCCGATGAAGAACTGGTCAACAAGGTGGCGTCGGTTCCCGGAGCCATTGGCGTCGTGGACGTGTATTCCATCAACAGCAGTGTCGAGGTGGTCAAGATCGCAGGCAAACTTCCGCTGGAACCGGGTTACTTGTTGCATGGCAAGTAGCAGTGGTCAGTGATCAGTAATCAGTGGTGGCGTCGGCGATGACAACGACGGTAAGCACGACACTCGGAGTCTCGGAATCCGTGATGTTAGAGAGCAAGAGCAGGTTTGCTGGCCACTGGCCACTGACCACTGACCACTGAACTTGAATATGGCAGTCCCGGGCAAAAAACTCGCGACTAACACGCCGGTTGCCGCCTATGTCCGCCGTTTCCCGCGCTTTGCTGTCGATGCCCGCATGCAGGTTCGCATGTTTCAGGCCGGCGAATTCCGCAGTTGCTGGGGACGCTCCACGGAACTTGGCCAGGACGGCATTGGGGCTACGCTTACTGGCGACCTGGAAACCGGAGAAATTGTTTCCCTCGAGATTCCTTTGCCCCTCAGTCCCTATCCCTTGAAAGTGCGGGCCATTGTGCGCTACCGCCAGGGTTTGCGCTACGGTTTTGAGTTTCTGACCCTGAATAAAACGCAGCGCGACGTGATCCGCCGGGTCTGCGAAATTCTCGCCAGCAAGTCCGGATTCTAGTTCCGATTTTCCGACAACAAGAAGACACCGAGGATCGAGCAGCACTATCTGATCCTGAATCAGAGTGAAGATCGCGGGGCCCACCAGACGGTACAGTGCGGGCTAGTGAGCGAGTGGCAGATTGCTGCTCCAGCAATCTGCGACGATAAGCCATACGCCGAGACGGCGCCAGGCTTTCAGGTATTTGCCGCGGTCGGCCACGATGGTGCCATCGGGCTGGCGGATGGCGACGCTGTAGCGGCCGATCTCCATGGCGAGATCCCCGGAGGATTCCACGCGGACGGTTTCGAGGCGGAGATCTTCGTATCCCGCTTCGCCGATCTGGTGGAGCAGGCGCTCGACGGCCTTGGGGCCATAGGCGGGATCGTGGTGCGGCGCCATGAATACGCCATCCTCCGCGAAAAGTGCGGCGACCTGGTCATAGTTGCCGGTGTTGAAAGAAGTGACGAAATCCTGAGCGAGATCGCGAACGGTAGACTGCACGTCCAAGAACGGACGCGAGTCCGTCACAGAATTGGAATAGGGCCGATACATCTACTACCTCCTGGGGGAAGGCCCAGAGCGGCGTCCATGGCCAGCTGGACTCCACTCTGCAAGTTCAGGAAGATTCTAGCGCAAACTGGCCTGTGGAAGGATGAAGATTTGTGAAGAGGTAAAGAAAAAAATTGGTTCTGGGAGTTCCGGCGGAGAGGAAGACGGTTTTCCACTTGTGCGCTCGCCGCCGGCAGGGGTTATGTTGCCCGATTGAGCGGGCTGGAACCAGCGAAGGGGACTCGGGGGGGAACCGAGGCGAGCAGACGCGGTCCCGACGCGGAGCTGGGAATGGGGCATTCGGAGCCCTTTTGTCCGAGCTGCTCGGCGGAATTGAGGCAGAGCCGGTGCAAACTGAGCTGTCCGGGGTGCGGTTTATCGGAGCTGCCCGGATTTTAGAGTGTGAAAAGTTTTGCGTCTCGAGGTGTGCCTAGGCAATCTACCAATCTACAATCGAATTGATTCTCTCAGTCATCATTAGGAGACAGCGATGGAACGCAAGGCAAGCGCAGTGTGGAAGGGCGGATTGAAGGATGGTAAGGGAACGATTTCGGCTCCGGGCGGAGTGCTGAAGGACACGCAGTATTCGTTTACTTCACGGTTTGAGAATGGACCGGGGACGAATCCGGAGGAGTTGATTGCGGCGGCGCACGCGGCGTGCTTTTCGATGGCGCTTTCGGCGCAATTGGGCGGGGCCAATCTGACGCCGGAGAGCATCAGCACCAACGTGACCCTCACGATGGAAAAGCTCGATTCGGGGTGGACCATAACATCGAGCCACATCGATGTGGTGGGGAAGGTTCCGGGAGCGGATGCGGCTGCTTTCCAGAAGTATGCTGAGGCGGCGGAGAAGGGCTGTCCGGTATCGAAGGTGCTGAACGCGAAGATTTCGATGACCGCGAAGCTGGGGTAGGGCGGGGCTTCGGCTTTTCGGGCCCCCCGGCTTCGGGTTTTCGCGATGGAGTTGGTGGTTTGACAGCCTTTGGCAGGGCTGTAAAATAGATGTGTTGGTCTTCCTGACACGGCGGCCTTTAGGGCCGCCGCTGCATTGCAATTCAGATTGCCATCGTGGCGGAATTGGCAGACGCGCATGGTTCAGGTCCATGTACCGGCAACGGTGTGGGGGTTCGAGTCCCTTCGATGGCACCAAAGAACAGTCTTTTTCCCAGGCTTCGAGCGGACAACTGTGTTTGCTCTCGCGAGATAAAGCCGTCGGCTTCGTCGTCGATAAGTTGGCTGTGCATATGCTTTCGTCGACATGCGAAGTCCCGTACACTTTCTGGATGAAAAATTCTGTGATTGCGATCTGGCGACTGGGGTGCCTGTTCCTAACGCTGTGTGGGATGTCCGTGGGGCAGAACGTGGCCATCACCTTTGACGATCTGCCGGTGAATGGAGAGTTGCCGCGGGGCGTTACACGGGCGGAGATTGCGAAGAATGTTTTGGCGATTCTGAAGAAGCGTCACGTGCCTCCGGTATATGGATTTATCAACGCACAAAAATTGGAAGGAAGCGAGGATGGGGCGGAGGCGCTGAAGCTCTGGGCTGCGGCAGAGCCGTTCGGAAACCATACTTATGCGCACATGGATTTAGAGGAGAACTCTGCGGAATCGTTTGAACGGGAGATCGAGGAGGACGAACCGGCGCTGGAGTTGCTAAACGGAAACGCGAAGGATAACTGGCGCTGGTTTCGTTATCCGTACCTGCACGAGGGAGACACAGTGGAAAAACGGCGCGCAGTGCGGGCCTATTTGAAAGCGCGCGGATATAAGATTGCGCAGGTGACGCTGGACTGGGAAGACTACTTGTGGAACCCGGCTTATGCGCGGTGCGCGGCGAAGAACGATATGAAGTCGATTGAGTGGCTGCGATCGAGCTATTTGAGCACAGCCTCAGAATTTCTTGACTTGGGCCGGGCACAGGCGAAGCTGATTTACGGCCACGAGATCAGCTATGTGCTGCTGCTGCACCTGGGAGCCTTCAGCAGCACGATTCTGCCGGAGGCGCTGGATTTGCTGAAGAAGAAAGGATTTACGCTGGTGACGCTGGAGGAGGCGGAGAGTGACGCGGCGTATGAGGGCAATCCGGATGTGGGGCTGCATGATGCGGGCACGTTGCTCGATGAGTGGATGAAGGTGAAGCAAATCAAGTATCCGGAGCACGCCGAGAAGCCTTACAAGGAAATCGAGAGCGTCTGCCGGTAAGGGAAACTTTGCCGGCGCACCGACAAGAAGCCTAAAACGCGGAGAGCGCTGAGAAGCCGCGGAGTTCGCGGAGAAGAGCGCCGCTAATAGCAGGGTTGCAGTGCGATTCGCGAATCTTTCCTTCCCGTATAATTCAGGCACTCGATATGCCGGTTTCCCTTGATCAGATTGTTCGTTCCACGCGCAGAAGGGTGGGTGAAACCAAAAGCGCTGCGGATTTGCGGGAATTGGAGCGGCGTGCGGAGGAGCATGTGCCGCGCGGGTTTCGGCGGGTGTTGGAGGAGAGAAGCCGAGCTGGCGTGGCGGTGATTGCAGAGTTGAAAAAGGCGTCGCCTTCGAAGGGATTGATCCGGGCGGAGTTTTGTGTGGAAGAGTTGGCACGGGACTTGGAGGCGGCGGGAGCGGCGGCACTTTCGGTGCTGACGGATGAGGAGTTCTTTCAGGGGTCGCTCGAGAATCTGCGGAACGGCTTCGGCGGTGGTGAGGGTCCCGTGCCTGCGCAAGGATTTTATTGTGGACGAATTTCAGTTGCTGGAGGCGCGGGCGAATTCGGCGGACGCGGTGTTGCTGATTGTGGCGGCTTTGTCGCAGACGGAATTGACCGGGCTGGCGCTGGGTGCGCGCTCGCGCGGGCTGGACGTTCTGTGCGAAGTGCATGACGAGGAAGAATTGCAGCGGGCTTTGGATGCCGGATGCGATTTGATTGGGGTGAACACGCGTGATCTGCGGACATTCAGAGTGGATGCGGAGACGGCGTTCCGTCTGGCGGAGCGGCTTCCGAAGAATGTAATGAAGGTGGCGGAGAGCGGGATTCGGTCGGGAGAAGACATTGCGCGGCTGCGGGAGGTGGGGTATCAGGCGTTTTTGATTGGGGAGTCGCTGATGCGGGCGGAATCCCCTGGACAGGCTTTGCGGGAGTTGATGCAAGTGCCGAGTACTGGGTACCGGGTACCGAGTGAGCGGTGAGACGTTTACAACTCGCTGACAAGTGTTTTTATGACTTGGGTGAAGATTTGTGGGATGACGAATTTGGAGGACGCGCTGACCGCGGTTGAGGCCGGGGCGGATGCGGTGGGATTCGTGTTCTATGAGAAGAGTCCGCGGTGCGTTAGCGTCGAGATAGCGCGGCAGATTGTAGAGAAGCTGCCGGAAGGCGTGGAGAAGGTGGGAGTGTTTGTAAACGACTCGCCCGAGCGAGTGTCGGCGGTTGCTGATGAGGTGGGGTTAACGGCAGTGCAGTTTCATGGGGATGAATACGAGAACCCGAAGATGTACACCATCGAACGAAAGATGTTCCTGTGCATCCCGGCCGAGTGGGTCGCAGTGACTTGGCGAAAGAAAGGCAAGGCCATCGGATCGCTCATGGCGCTTCCAAAGAACCTGACCGCGATAATGCTGGACTCGGGAAAGCATGGAAAGCGCGGCGGGACGGGTACGCCGTTCGATTGGCGAGAGGCGGGAGTATTTGTTTCCTCGATGAGTAAGGACACGCCGGTCGTGATCGCTGGCGGATTGACAACGGAAAATGTCGGCGAGGCCATGGGGATTTTGAAACCTTGGGGAGTGGATGTGGTTTCGGGTGTGGAGGCTCGGCTGGGGAAAAAAGATCCGGAGAAGGTTCGGGCGTTTGTGAAGGCCGTGCGGGACGCGGATCGGAAGACGAGTTAGAAATGGCTACGGTTCCAAGAACAATCAAAGTCAAAATCCCCGCCCTCTCGCAAAGAACGCGAGAAGGACGGGGCACCCCGCGCGTTACTGTTCCCATGAGCGTTGCCGGGCGGTTCGGGGTTTACGGCGGGCGGTATGTGCCCGAGACTTTGATGGCGGCACTGGAGGAGTTGGAGCGGGAGTATGAGAAGGCGAAGCGCGATCCGAAGTTTCAGCGTCGGTTGGAGGAGTTGCTGCGGACTTATGCGGGGCGCCCTACGGCGCTTTCGTTTGCGCGAAGGCTTACGCAACAGTTGGGCGGGGCCAAAATTTATTTGAAGCGCGAAGACTTGCTGCACACCGGGGCGCACAAGATCAATAACTGTCTGGGACAGGCGCTGCTGGTGGAGCGCATGGGCAAGCGGCGGGTGATTGCTGAAACTGGGGCTGGGCAGCACGGTGTCGCTACGGCGACGGTGTGCGCGCTTATGGGTTTTGAGTGCGTCGTGTACATGGGAACCGAGGACATGCGGCGGCAGGAGTTGAATGTGTTCCGCATGCGGTTGCTGGGCGCGGAGGTGCGCGGGGTGGACGCGGGCTCGCGGACGCTGAAGGATGCGATCAACGAGGCGATGCGCGACTGGGTTACGAATGTGCGGACTACTCATTATTTGTTGGGGAGCGTGCTGGGCGCGCATCCGTATCCGACGATGGTTCGGGATTTTCATCGCGTGATTGGACGGGAGGCGCGGGCGCAGATTCTGAAAGCCGAGGGGAAGTTACCGGCGGCGGTAATTGCTTGCGTGGGCGGGGGATCGAACGCGATCGGAATTTTCTACGAGTTCATCAAAGATAAAAAGGTTCGCCTGATCGGCGTGGAGGCCGGTGGGCGTGGCGATTCGTTGGGCGAACATGCCGCGCGGTTTCGGGGGGGATCTCCGGGCGTTTTGCAAGGGACTTACTCTTACGTGTTGCAGGATTCGGCGGGGCAGATTGCGAATACGCACTCGGTTTCGGCGGGGCTGGATTATCCCTCGATTGGGCCGGAACATGCGGCGCTGAGAGATGCGGGGCGAGCAGAGTATGTTTCGGCGTCAGATGCAGAGGCGCTGGAGGCTACTACTCTACTGGCGCGGACGGAGGGGATTATTCCGGCTCTGGAGTCGGCGCATGCTGTGGCGGAGGTGGTTAAGCGCGCGCCTCGGATGAAGAAGTCGGATGTGGTCATCGTTAATATTTCCGGGCGCGGGGATAAGGATATTGGAATCCTACGAGAGTCGCTTTCGCTGGACTGAAAATTCTAGCCTTCACCACAGAGGTCACGGGGTTTCACGGGGTAAATCTCTTGAACCCTGATTTCAATTATGCCTTTATCTTTTTACAAGAAGCCGGGTCTGGTAGTGTATGTGACCTGCGGTGACCCCGACCTCGCGACTACGCGGGCGGTGGTGCTGGCCGCGATTGAAGCTGGTGCGGATGTGATTGAACTGGGCGTGCCATTCAGCGATCCGGTGGCGGATGGGCCGGTGATCCAGCGGGCTAGCGAGCGGGCTCTGAAGCGTGGGACATGCCTGGCGCAGGTTTTGACGCTGGCGGCGGAGGTGCGGGAGCAGGTGCAGTCCACCGGGCTGATTGTGTTTTCGTATCTTGAATCCCATCTTGCGGATGGGGATGGAGAAGTTTTGCTCGGTGGCGCGGCATGCGGGAGTGGATGGCGTGCTGGTCACGGACTTGCCGGTGGAAGAGGCAGGTAAATACTTGCAGGCGATGAGAGAGCATGATCTGGCGCCGGTTTTTCTGGCGGCACCGACCAGTCCGGATGCGCGGCTGAAGCGGATTGCGGAGGCGTCACGGGGATTTGTGTACGCCGTGTCGCGGACGGGGGTGACGGGAGCGCGGCAGCAGTTGGCGGACGATGCGCAGAAACTGGTGCGGCGATTGCGGCGCGTCACGAAGCTACCAATCGCGGTTGGGTTTGGGATTTCGAATGCGGAGCAGTTTGCCGAGGTGGGCAAGTTTGCGGATGCGGTGGTGGTGGGGAGCGCGATTGTAGAGACGATCGAGCGGAATCGGGGACGGGAAGCGGCGGCCGTGGGAGAATTCGTGAGGAAGCTGACAGCTATCAGCTTTCAGCCGTCAGGCAGGGCGTCATGATCCGCGCGGATGCGGGCCGTTGTGTCTGCGGGTGATTAATCAATGTCACACTGAGCAGGATGCGAATTTGCTGACGGCTGAAAGCTGGGCTTCATGGATATCGCGGATTGGCGAAAGAAGATTGATGAGCTTGACCGACGGCTGGTTGAGTTGTTGAGCGAGCGAGCGCAGGCTGCGGTGGAGATTGGGCGGCTAAAGCGGAACACGAATCTGCCAATTTACGAGCCGGAGCGGGAGCGGATTGTGTTTGAGAATGTGCAGCGGATGAATCGAGGTCCGCTGCCGGGGCAAGACCTGGTGCGGATTTTTGAACGGATCATGGATGTGATGCGGAATATTCAGAAGGAAGGGATCGGGACAAGAGTGGACGGGGCGAAGGCGGAGACGGAGTTGGACTCGGAGGTGAATGATTGAGCCGTCGTTTCGCGTGTGCGGCGCTCAAGCGCCTTGGGTTGGGTCGCGGATGCGTCCGGGGAGTGGGCTGGGGTCGGTGGTGGTGGATGCGACAGCAGGTTCCTCGCTTTGCTCGGAATGACAAGTCGGTAAAGCGAATGACAAGGCGTAGCTAAGAGCTAAGCGTCAGAAACTAGAAAAACAGAAACTAGCTGAAACTGGAAGCAGAGATTTTCTTATGATAGTGGCGATGCAAGACATGGCCGATGAAGGGCAGATTCAGCAGGTGATTGAGCACCTGGTGAAGATGGGGTTTGAGGTGCACCGGTCGACCGGGGCGCGGCAAACTGTGCTGGGCGCGGTGGGAGCGGGGATTGATTTTGACATCCGCAACCTGGAACTGCTGCCGGGAGTGCAGGAAGTCCATCGCATCAGCTCGCCGTACAAGCTGGCGGGGAAGAGTTTTCGTCCGGAAGGTACGGTTGTCAAGCTGGCGAATGGTGTAGAGATTGGCGGGAACGAAGTGGTGGTGATGGCGGGGCCCTGCTCGGTGGAGACGCGGGAACAACTTTTTTCCACGGCGGAAGCGGTGGCGAAGGCAGGGGCGCGAGGGCTGCGGGGCGGAGCGTTCAAGCCGCGCAGTTCTCCTTATTCTTTTCAGGGGCATGGCGAGGATGCGCTGAAATTGATGCGCGAGGCGGGAGAGAAGTTCAAGCTGCTGGTGATCAGCGAAGTGATGGAGATCTCGCAGATCGCGATGATGCTTCCCTATGTGGACGTCCTGCAGGTGGGGGCGCGCAACATGCAGAACTTTAATTTGCTTCGCGAACTCGGGAAGGTGCGCAAGCCGGTGCTGCTGAAGCGCGGAATCGCGGCGACATTGGAAGAACTCCTGCTCTCGGCGGAATACATTATGGCGGGCGGGAACTACGACGTAATTCTGTGTGAGCGCGGGATTCGCACGTTTGAGACTTACACGCGAAACACGATGGATATTTCGGCGATTCCGATTATCCACAAGTTGTCGCACCTGCCGATGACGGCCGATCCGTCACATGGAACGGGACGGCGCGACAAAGTGGCGCCGATGGCGCGGGCGGCGGTGGCGGCGGGAGCCGATGCATTGCTCATTGAAGTACATTGCGATCCGAACAACGCCTGGTCGGACGGGGCGCAGTCGCTGTTTCCGGAACAGTTCGCCAAGCTGATGGATGAACTGCGGATGATTGCGCCGGCAGTAGGGAGAAAAATTGGGTAATTGGGTAATTTTGTAATTTGGTAATTTGAAAAACGGAAAGCGCGCTCAAATTTTCAATTACCCAATTGCACAATTACCCAATTACTCAATTCTTTTTATGCCCATCCGGCAAATCACGATTATTGGGACGGGGCTGATCGGTGGATCGTTTGCGCTGGCGATGCGGAAGCGGCGGTTCGCAGGTCGAATTGTGGGGTGCGACCGGGAATCGGCGCTGAAAAAAGCGGAGACGCGCGGTGTCATCGACGAGGGATTTGTCGAGCCCGCGGACGCGGTGCGCGGCAGCCAGTTGGTGGTGCTGGCGACGCCAGTTCTGGCGATTGTCGATTTGATTGGGCGATTGGGTCCGGGGTTGCCGGCAAGTACTTTGCTGACGGACGTGGGCAGCACCAAGGCGTTGGTGGCGGAGCGGGCACTGACCGTGTTTGGGAAGAATGCGCGCAAGCGATTTCTAGGCGGGCATCCGATGGCCGGCAAAGAGCACAGCGGCGTGGATTATGCGGATGCCGATTTGTTCCAGAATGCGGTGTGGTTTCTGACGCCGCTGCCCGGACAGAATCTGCGGGAAGGAATGTTCGCGGAATTTGCGGGATGGATCGACAAGATCGGGGGGCGCATTGCGATGCTGCCCCCAGAGGATCACGACCGGCTGTGCGCGTGGATCAGCCATCTGCCCCAGATGATTTCGACGGCGCTGGCGGCGGCCCTGGTCGAGGAGTTTGGAGAAGAAGCGCCGTTGCTTCCGGCAGGTGGGCGGGCTCTGCAGGAGATGACGCGGATTGCGGCGAGTCCGTATTCGATGTGGCGCGATATTGCGATCAGCAACAAGAAAAATCTGGAGGATGCGCTGTTCAAGGTGGAGCAGCGGCTGGCGCACATCCGGGAGAATCTGGTCACGCGGGAGCTTGCGAAGGAATTCGAGCAGGCGCATGGGCTGAGGAAGAGTGCAGAGAAGAAACAACACCCACCACGGAGGCAGGGAGACACAGAGAAGAGCAATTGCTGATTGTTGATTTATGATTGTTGATTGAAATCAGTTGGTGCAGACTGAATCAACAGCGGAATTCGGCTCTTCAATCAACAATCAGCAATCATGAATCAATAATTCTTCGCATGTCTCCGATTCCAATCTTCATTTAGAATGCGGACGCTATGAATAAGGTTGTGGGCGGTGCGGATGAGGCGATTCGCGATGTGGGCGATGGCTCCGTCATCATGCTCGGAGGATTCGGCCTGTGCGGGATTCCGGAGAATCTGATTCGCGCGCTGATGCGGAAGGGGTCGAAGAATCTCACGACCATCAGCAATAACGCGGGAGTGGATGGGTTCGGGGTTGGGCTGCTGCTGGCGGCGGGGCAGCTTCGGCGGCACATTGGAACTTACGTGGGAGAGAACAAGCTGCTGGAATCGATGGTGCTGGCTGGGAAGGTGGATCTCGATCTGGTGCCGCAGGGGACCTTTTCAGAGCGCATTCGCGCGGCGGGCGCGGGGATTCCGGCATTTTTTACGCCTACGGGAGTTGGAACTATTGTTGCTGAGGGCAAAGAGACGCGCGAGTTCGAGGGGCGCACGTACGTGATGGAGCGCTGGCTGAAGGCGGATTTCGCGTTCGTGAAAGCGTGGAAGGGCGACCGGATGGGAAATCTGGTTTACCGCAAGACGGCGCGGAATTTTAATCCCATCATGGCGACCGCCGCGAAGGTGACGATTGCGGAAGTGGAGCAGTTGGTGGATGTGGGAGAGTTGGATGGGGATTCGATTCATACGCCTTCGGTCTATGTGAAAAGGATTTTTCAGGGGGAGTTGTACGAGAAGAGGATTGAGAAGAGAACGGTGAGGAAGGCCAGTGCCTAGTACCGAGTACCTAGTACCGAGAACAACAGCGATGAACAAGCCGGGCAAAGATGTGGAGAAGCGCGAGCGGATTGTGAACCGGATTGCGCGTGAGTTGCGCGATGGGTTCTATGTGAACCTGGGCATTGGGATGCCTACGCTGGTCGCGAATCATGTTCCGGCGGGGATGGAAGTTGTTCTCCAGTCGGAGAATGGGATGCTGGGGATTGGTCCGTATCCGGTGGAGGGCGAGGAAGACGCCGATCTGATCAACGCGGGCAAGGAGACAGTAAGCGAGATGCCCGGGACGTCATATTTTTCGAGCGCGGATTCTTTTGCCATGATCCGCGGGGGGCATGTTGATTTGAGCGTGCTTGGGGCGATGGAAGTGGATGAGGCGGGAAACCTGGCGAACTGGATGATCCCCGGCAAGATGGTGAAGGGGATGGGCGGGGCGATGGACCTGGTGGCCGGGGCTCGGCGGACGGTGGTGGCGATGGAGCATACGACGCGCGAAGGTGCGCCCAAGATTTTGAAGAGTTGCACGCTGCCGCTTACTGGCGTGAAGGTGGTCGATACGATTGTGACGGAGATGGCGTACATCCGGGTGACGGAGCGAGGCTTGGTGCTGGAGGAAGTGGCTCCGGGATTGACCGCGGAGGATGTGCAGCGGGCTACGGAGGCGAGGTTGATCGTCAGCGAGAGTCTGAAGGTGATGGAGGGTTGAGGCGAGTTCGGGGGCCAAAGCCCGTTCAGTTTAGGTATTCTCATCGCAGCGCTGGAAGCGCCTGCGCCACCAAAATTGTCAATTTCCCTCAGCTAGATCCGAAACGGCGCTGCCAGCAGCCTGAATGGAAGTGTGATCGCGAGATAAATAATCTCGAGGATTCCGTGGATCGCGACACCGACGATGCGGAAGGGCAGCAACAGCAGCCAGATGAACGGATAGGCGACAAGTGCCAGCAGAGCCAGCGGCCAGCAGAGTACGAAGAGTATGCACCACAGGAGGAAAGTAAACATAGTCGGACCTTCTTCTTTCGCCTGTTCAATTGTACGTCGGCTGCTGAGAAAAAGTTCGAGCATTCGCGGTATGAGCGTATTCGTAGCGCAAGGCTTCTGCCGGGGGAGTTCGGCCGGCTGACCATGACGGGTAAATCGTTGCCACGAAAGAAATCCCGATGGCTCCTAACGCTACGAATATTCCATCCAGCAGGCGCGGGGCGAAGGGCACGTAGTCGATGGAGTAGACCTCGGGCGAGAGCGAGATCATGTGGTAGTGGCCTCCCGCGTAGGAGATTGCGTAGCCCAGCAGCAGGCCGATGGCGGTGCCGATCACGCCGATCAGTACTCCTTGCGCAATGAAGACGTTGCGCACTTGCGCTTTGCGGGTGCCCATCGACATGAGCACGGCGATGTCTTTGGTTTTTTCCATGACCATCATGATCAGAGAAATCAGAATGTTCAGGGCGGCGACGAAGACGATCAGTCCGGTGGTGATGTAGGTGACCAGGCGCTCCATGTTCAGGGCGTGAAACAGGGCTTTGTTCTGTTCTTTCCAATTCGTGGTCATGAAGCCCTTGCCGGCCGCGTCTTCCAGTTGGCGGGCGACTATGTCGGCCTTATCGATGTCGTCGACCTTGAACTCGATTACTGAAATCAGATCGCCGAGGCCGAACAGCCGTTGCGCATCGGACAGCCGTGTGAATGCCCACGACGAATCGTAATCGAAGAAGCCGGAGTTGAAAATTCCCACGACGCGGAAGCGGCTGTATTTTGGCACCATGCCGAACGGGAGTCAATTCGCCCTGCGGGCTGGTCACGAGCACGACGGAACCGACCGTTGCGCCAAGGTTGTCGGCCATGTCTTTGCCGAGGATGATGGGCGGCATTGCTGCGACACGCGCGTGCACGCCGGTGAGGGAATCGGGAGAGTCTTCGGTCGCTGGCGCTTCCCTGGACGGCGGAGGCGGCTGTCCCCACATGATCTTTTTCTTTTTCTCTTTCTCTGGCTCGGAAGACGTTTCTTCGAGGGCCGCGGCTGAACCTTCTTTTATGGTGTTGAGCAGATCGCCGACCTTTCGCTCATCCGCTGGAATCATGCCTTTGAGAACAGCACCGCGGGCGCGGGGTCCGCGGGAAATCAGCACCTGCTCAAAGATTGCGGGAGCGGCGGCGACCACGTGCGGCTGTTTGGAAAGGCGGTCGAGCAGCGGCGGCCAATCCTTGATGCCGTCGTCGGCTATGCGCAGAAGGCTGACATGAGAGGTGGACCCGATGAGGCGCTCCTGCAGGTCCTGGCGAAAGCCGTTGTTGATGGCGAGAGCGACGATGAGCGAAGCCACGCCCGCGGCTACTCCGACGATCGAAATGCCGGTGATGATGCCGATGAAAGCCTGGCGGCGCTTGGCGCGCAGGTAGCGGGTCGCGATGAAGAGTTCAAAGCGCATGCGGAAAACAGCCGTCAGCAATTAGCAGTCAGCATTTAGCCAGATCGGATTATAGCCGCCGCTCATATGGATCCCTTACATCCTGATTCTTGGCAGAACCGCGGGCACTCTGGATCGATACTGGCGGTATTCTTCGCCGAACCTCTTCTCCAACTCCGCATCCTCCATCCTGATCATTACTGCACCAGTCATGATCGCGAATGCTGTCAGCGCCCAGCAGACTGCCAGGCCTGTGCCCACGCTCCAGGCCAGCATCTCGCAGAGATGGCCGAGGTAGACGGGATGGCGCACGCGGGCGCGAATGCCTGTGGTCACCAGGCGTTGGTGGCTGTGGTTCGGTCGGATCTCGGGCAATCCGCCGAGCTGGCTCAGGCTGAACTCGCTGTGAGAGAGTTTGTAGAGCACAAGGCCGGCGCAGAATAAAGCGCCGGCGGGAATCCAGTGCCCATCGATTTTCATAGAGCAAGACGCCGCGCCAGGGGGCCGTGATCGCGGCCACGGTCACCCACATTCCGATCCAGATGGGAAGGAGAATCCGGTACGGCGAGCGCCGGCGTGAGCGCCAGAACTCTGCTCGCGGATGGATCAGCAGCCAGAACGCTGGGATCGTGGAGTAGACGACGCAGGCGATCCATCCGACGGTTCGGAGCAGCGCGAGCATGAGTCGATTCTATCCGCTGGATATGTCGCGCCGTGCACGTCTTCTCGTTCTATGGCACATTAGAAGATCACCACACGAGATCAATGCCTGCCCCCGCCGACTCCAGAGCTGGACGCATCGCCTTCACGCATCCGGGTTTCGTGCTGTTTCAGATTGCGCGCTTTCTCATTGTGGCCGCCGTCGAAATGCAGGCGGTTGCGGTGGGATGGCAGGTCTACGACATCACCAAGCGCGCTCTCGACCTTGGGCTTGTCGGGCTGGCGCAGTTTCTTCCCGGCATTTTGCTGTTCCTGGTTTCAGGGCACGCTTCCGATCGCTTCGACCGGCGCAAGGTGCTGGGGGCGTGTTATGCCGGGTACGCGCTGTGCTCGGGGCTTTTGCTGGTGATCGCGCAGGTCGGGGCGCATTCGGTTCGGCCGATCTCCGTTCGGTCGATCTATGCGGTCCTGATTCTGCTGGGCGTGGTGCGTTCGTTCAACGGGACAGCGAGCCGGTCGATTCTGCCGCAACTTGTCCCTGATGAGCACTTCGCCAACGCCGTGGCGTGGAACGCGACCACATTTCAGGCGGCCACAATTCTGGGACCATCGCTCGGCGGAATTCTTTATGCGCTGTTCCGCGGACCGTCTGCGGTTTACGCGGCGGCCATGCTGACCGCCGTGGGCGCGCTGGCTTCAACCTTCCGCATCAAGACCCGTCCGCAAGCGCGGCGGCGCGAGCCCACGACACTGAAGACCATCCTGGCCGGATTGCGCTTTATCTGGCGCGAGAAGCTGGTTCTGGGGGCGATTTCGCTGGACTTGTTCGCGGTGCTGCTGGGCGGCGCCGTCGCGCTGCTTCCGGTTTACGCCCGCGAGATTCTGCACACCGGGCCGTGGGGTCTGGGATTACTGCGGACTGCGCCGGGAGTAGGCGCCGCGGTGATGGCTGTGGCGCTGGCACATCGTCCGCTGCGCGGGCGGGCAGGACCGACTCTGCTGTGGTCGGTGGCGGGTTTCGGAATCTGCACTATTCTCTTTGGCATCTCGACCAGCCTGATACTCTCGCTGCTTTCACTGATCTGCCTCGGTGCGTCCGACATGATCAGCGTGATCATTCGCGCGACGCTCGTGCAGTTGCGGACGCCCGATGAAATGCGTGGCCGCGTGATGGCTGTAGACATGGTTTTTATCGGGGCATCCAACGAACTGGGGCAGTTCGAATCGGGACTTACGGCGCAGTGGTTTGGTACCGTTCCCGCTGTTGTGCTCGGCGGAGTGGGAACGCTGGTCGTGATCGCGCTTTGGGCGTGGCGCTTCCCTGAGTTGCGACACGCGGGCGAACTCGCGCCATGAAGAGTATCTCGGAAGAGAATGCGGAAGCGGCAGAGAGAGTGAACTAGCCGGCGAGTCCCTGGGTGGCGCTAGAGATCCCTCGGCTCAGCTCACTAGACAATTCAGGGTACGTCACTGTGACGGTGGCAGTGGTGCGGCCGTACTGGTTGGTGGAGTAAAGAGTGTACGTGGTGGTGGCGGTTGGGTTCACCGTCATGCTGGTGCCGCGAACTGCGCCCACTCCGGGCGAGACGATCTCATACGTTGCATTGCTGGTGGTCCAGGCGAGCGTTACATTACCTCCGGATGAAACGCTCTGGGGAGTCGCGGTGAAGTCGCTGATGGTGGGGGCCGCACCGGTGGGAGCGGTCGAGTCGGTGTAGACGGGATTCATCAGCACGACTTCGAAGGCAGAGGCGGGCACCGTCTTCAACGAGTCGAGATCGGAACCCCAGCGGCTGTCGGGAGCGCCAGTCACGTAGAGCGCGCTTCCGTTGTCGGCCAGAATCAGTCCGTACTTCTGCATCGCGATGAGAATCACCTGCATGCTCGCGTCGAAGCCAGAAATGTCGTAGCTGGATTTCAAGCGCAGCCGCATGCCCATGGGCGGAGCGGTTGGGTCGCTCGACGTTGCCGCGTCATGCGAAGCCGGCGGAGTGAAGGCCGATCTTGTGTGCGGCAGAGTGAAGCGGAAGGCATGCTGAATCTTTCCCGCCGCCACTTCGTCGTAGCGAACGAGTCCAGGAAAAATTGGCAGGCCGGCGGCGTCGGCGGAAGTCCAGGTGTAAGGGCCGCTGCTCGTCTCCCAGCAAATCCCACACTGCCGTTGAGTCTGCGCTCCAACTTCCGTCTGAATTTGGAGTGGAGTTGTACAACTCGTAGAGAAAACAGTTGCCGTTGTCGAGCACCAGGACGTGCCGGTCTCCTGTGCTCGATGATCCGCCTTCTACCGGCGCATTCGAGGGCACAGGCATGGGACCGGGATCACTTTCGTCGCCGTAGGCCTGCAGGTTTATATCCACCAGCGGCTGGCTGCCGTCCACCACCACATAAGGAATGCCGTACGTGGGATCGGATCCGAAATCCGGATGCACGTTTACCGAGCCGACCCAGTTGCTGATGATGGTGGCTGAATTCGGATCGACGGGAGCGGTCTGAGATATCGGTATTCCAGGCACTGCTGCTGGTGAAGGGCACGAATCCGCCGAGGCTCGCGCCTTGGCCCGTGCTCATACCTTTGCAGGCGAGATTCTGATTGCCGGTTCCGCCTGTGCCACCAGTACCACCGGTTCCGCCTGTACCGCCGGTTCCGGAGGGCGCGCTGACGCCGCTACACGCCGCCATGGAAAACATTAATACGAGCGTGAAGAACAAAAGCAACGGTTTGGTCGAGCGGCGGTCGGAGGACATGACACGGCGATTTTTGCAGGCGCACCGTAAGGGCGAAAGAGGCCGTTTGGCCGCGCTGGGCGGGCGAATGCGGACATGTACGGATGGTGGTTGTAAAGTGGTGGTGGTCTTACTTCCCGCGTATCAGCGTCTTGGCCGCTCCCATGTTTTCGTAGCGGTCGTAGACCCGCACCACCACTACGTGCTCAGACGAGGTCGCGCCATCTTTCCCGGGTTCCGGCGTGAATTTGAAATCGTAATTCTCGGTCTTGGCGTCGGAGAGTTGGCCGACCGGCTCCACGTACTTCCACTCGCCGGCGTCGACGGAATATTCCGCGCGCTTGATGGAAGAAAATCCATCGACCGCACGAAACGTGACATGAAGCTGCCCACTCTCGACCGAAGCGGCCAGATTCTCGATGCGGGGCGGGGTCGTATCCACCTCAAAGCGGCGGCTTTCTCTAGACGCCGTCAGAGCCTCGCCGGGCGAGTGCGACGGCGCATCCGAGGCAACCACTTTCACCATGTAGCCGCCATCGGGCAGGAGGCTGGCATCGAAGGAATACGCCTTGTCGGTGAGATTTTCTTTGAGAAGCAGCCAGCGGGTCTCGCCATCGCCGCGGTAGAAGACCGAGTAGACCAGCTGATCGTCGTTTTCATCGTGTGCGCTCCACTTCACGCCGATCGAGTCGCGATCGCGGGAACTGGGAGTTGGGGCTTCAAAATGTGTCCCCGATCCGGCGAACGAGGATCCGCCGAAAGAAGGTCCACCGGAATCCGGTCCGCCCTGACCCGAAATTTTCGGCATCGGCTGGTACTTAACGCCGACTTGGACCGTCACGTCGTCGATCTCAGGAGCGGCGTTCTTGGGCAGGTAATTCAGCGCAACACTGTCCACGCTCGGCGCTGAGGTTCCCGCGTGCAACACGGCTTTCCACTGGGCGTAACGTGCCGCCGGAATTCCTGTTTCCCCGTTCTTTGTCAGGTCGATCTTCTTCCACGGACTCCAGTTGCGGTCGGGATTGTCGACGTTGCCGCTGCGCGCATAAAGATCCACGCTGCCTGTGCCGCGAAATTCGGCGCGTCCCCAGCGCGAGAAAATTTTGGCGTCAAACACATCGCTTTCGTAAGTGCCTTCCGCTTGCGGCTGCGGTCCAAACAGAAAAACTTTCCCGAGATTGCTGGTCGCGGCATACAGGCCGCCGCCGGGAGCCTTGACAAAGGCGGTGACCTGCGAGGCCGGCGCTTTCAGCAAATCGGAGAAATCATCGAGGCCGGTTATGGCAAAAATGTGGCCGCGATTGCCCGTGCCGGCCAGCAAGCGCCCCTGGGAATCGAAGGCCAGCGCGTAGACAATATCCTCGCGGGACGTCCAAACTCTTGTGGGCGAACCATCCGGTGCAATGCGGTACACATCCGACCCGCCGCTGGCTCCGCCGCCCGGAAATGGAAACGGTCCGGCCGTCTGGGCCGCGCTGGGCGCGGGCGTGATCGTGATTCCTGGCGCCGGCGTCGTCGTAGTGGCCGCGGGCGTGGTAGTGCCCAGATTGAGAAGAGCTGAGGCCACGCCGGTCGACCCGCCGCCGCTGCGCTTCTCGCCGACGGCTGCGGCATAGATGTTCCCCGAGCGATCGACCGCCAGCGCCGTGATCTCCTTTTTCGGAGCGCTGTACAGCACGAACCCTTCGCCCGCTGGAGAAATGCGATAGACCAGGCCACTGCCGTCGGAGCCGGCAATCAGGTTCTCCTGGGTATCGAAGGCCAGGACGCGAATGTGCGTTTCATCGCTCTTGAAGAAAACCGAATGCTCGCCCTTCGGCGTAACGCGAAAGATCTCCCCGTGATCGCCGGTGGCTACGTAGAGGTTGCCGGACTTATCCAGGGCCAGGTCCCAGATATATTTCGTGCCCGGTTCGAAATAGACGGAGGAATTCCACGAGGGATCGGCGGCTGGTTTGGCTGCGTCCTTATCCTTATCCTTGTCTTTATTATCATCCTTGTCTGACTTGACTTTATCGGAGTCCTGAACTGGATCGCCTTTTGCCTGCCGCCCCTTGCCGCCCGGCTTGTGTTCGAGCTTGTAGACCTTGCCATCGGGAGCGGTGGCGGCGTAGATCGCACCTCCAGGACCAGTCCGCAGCGCCTGCACCTGCAGTTCTTTGGGCTCGAAAATGATCGTCGCTTTGCCGTCGGGCGTGATGCGGTACACGCGCGCGGGCGCGCCTGTTGCCACATAGACGTTGCCCGCATCGTCGGCTGCCATCGCCCAGATGTAGGTGGAAGGCGTTGCGTACAGGCTCTTGAAGGTGGGAGCCAGCGCGAGGCCGCCCGTGCTGCGGATCGCAATTCCGGTGGCTGTGCCTTTGGTCAGTTCCTCAAATTTCGACTGTTCCCAGGTGCGCGTGCCCTCGGCGAATGCACTCGGAATCAGTCCGGAACCGCTCAAGTTTGTGAGAAGAAGGCCAGCTAGAAGAAAGAAGAAAGGCTTTCGCGCACTCTGCAATTTCATACCTCGAAGCGATGTTATGGAGGAATATTCAGGTTAACACGCTGACTGAAGCGAGGTCTGCCAAGCGCCTCTCTTCGCCCGCCTGGACAGCCGAGGCGGCTCTCCCAACACGGCCCGGCGGAAGCGCGATTCTCCATGTTATCGTAGGATGGTAATCGTAAGATTTCATGCATTCTCCGCGCCAGGATTTGCTGCGCTTGCTTGCCCACAAGTCTTTCCGGCTGGGCGAGTTCAAGCTCTCATCGGGCGGCACCAGCGACTACTACATCGACTGCCGCACTACGACTCTTGACGCCAAGGGTGCGCGGCTGACCGGCGAAGTGTTTGCCGATGAAATCCGGCTGCGGGGTTGGAAGCCGCAGGCCATCGGTGGGCTGACCATGGGAGCCGATCCCATCGTGACGGCGGTTTCGGTGGTGAACGGTGAACTGAATGGCTTTCTCGTGCGCAAGGCGGAAAAGCAACACGGCACCGGGCAGCGCATTGAGGGCTTTCGAGAGAAAGGGGCGCGCGTGGTCATCGTCGACGATGTTTGTACCACCGGCGCCTCCACGGTGCAGGCCATCGAAGCGGCGCGCGAATTTGGATTCGAGATTGTGGGCGTGATGTGCCTGGTCGAGCGCGAAGAAGCGAAGGGAAGGCCGAGTGTTGAGAAGGCCGCGGCCCCGGCGCCGTTCGTCACCATCTTTACCGCCCGCGATGTTCGCGCCGAGCACATTCTCCAGACGGACGACACTGCGCCCATGATTTTCGCCGTCGCCGCGACTTGCGAAGTCTGCGGCCGGCCGGCAGTGACGAATATCCCGGGAAACAGATGTGCGGCGCACAGAGCCTAAGCTAACGACGAACGACCAACGATTAACGACTAACGACCAACGACTGACTCATGATTCAAACTCTCGAATGGACTGACCACGGCGTACGCTTCATCGACCAGACGAAGCTGCCCACGGAAGAAAGTTACGTAGTCTGCAAAACGCACGAGCAGGTAGCCGACGTTATCCGCACAATGGTGGTGCGCGGGGCGCCTGCCATCGGCGTGGCCGCCGCCATGGGGATTGCTTTGGCCGTCAAGAACTCGAAAGCCGAATCCACGGGCGATCTAAAACGCGACTTCGACCAGGCCTGCGACCTGATAAGCAAGACTCGCCCGACCGCTGTCAATCTCTTCTGGGCCATTCGCCGCATGCAGGAGAAGTTCGAGCGTGTGCGCATTCGTCCCATCGCGCAGATCAAACAAGACCTCATAGAAGAATCGCAGCGCATGCACGCCGAAGACATCGCCGCCAACCAGGCCTTGGGACGCCACGGCGCCACGCTGATGCCGAGCGAAGGCGGAGTGCTTACGCACTGCAATGCCGGAGCGCTGGCGACGGCCGGGTACGGCACCGCGCTCGGTGTAATCCGCGCGGCGGTTGAGCAAGGCAAGAAGATTCATGTCTACGCCGACGAGACCCGGCCTTTCCTGCAAGGCTCGCGGCTTACGGCTTGGGAGTTGATGAAAGACGGCATCCCTACGACTGTCATTTCGGACAACATGGCCGGCGCAATGATGAAGCAGGGCAAGATTGGAGCCATCGTGGTGGGCGCCGACCGCATCGCGGCCAACGGGGACGTTGCCAACAAAATAGGAACGTACACCGTCGCTATTCTGGCCAAAGAGCACAATATCCCGTTCTATGTAGCCGCGCCACTCTCAACCATCGACTTCGAATGCCCCGATGGCAGCAAGATTCCCATCGAGCAACGCAACGCCAAAGAGGTCACGCACATCGCGGGGAAGCAGATGACGCCAGACGGCGTATCCATCGAGAATCCCGCCTTCGATGTGACTCCGGCGAAATATGTGACCGCGATCATCACCGAGCGCGGCATCGCCCGCGCGCCTTATGAGGAGTCCCTGCGCAGTCTGGCAGTCGCAGAAGCCAAGGTCGAAGTCTAGGAATCGTTGTTTTTCTCGATATGGTTCGAACGTGCCATAGCGGAGCTTGGGTGCTGGTGTGAGAAGATGGCCCGTTCTGCTGTTCCTGACGGGCAGAACTCAGGCTGGGGCGGCGGGTGGACCCTTCGGAGGCAGTGTGCATCTAATCGAGCAGGCGGCGGAACGAGTTACGAAACAAGAAGCGCTGCTCCGGGTTCAAGGATTGAAGAAGGTTTTCCGGTCCGGCGAATCGGACCTGGTGCTCTTTGAGAATTTATCGTTTCGAGGTGAAGCGCGGCGAGATGCTCGCCATCGTCGGAGAGTCAGGAGCGGGAAGAGTACCTTGTTGCACATCCTCAGCGCTCTTGATCACGCTTCCGCGGGTGACGTATACTGCGCGGAATTGAAGCTGAATGCCTTGTCGGCGGACGAAGCGGCGGAGTTTCGCAACCGCGAAGCGGGCTTCGTATGGCAGTTTCACTATCTGCTGCCGGAATTCACGGCGGCGGAAAACGTGGCGATGCCGCTGCTGGTGCGGGGACGCACCTGGGCGGAAGCCGCTGCCGCAAGCTTCACGCTGGCTGCGTGAGGTCGGCTTGGAGCAGCGTGGGCATCACCGCTCGGGAGAGCTTTCCGGCGGAGAGCAGCAGCGGGTGGCTCTGGCGCGGGCGCTCATTACCGGTCCGAAACTGTTGCTGGCGGATGAGCCTACCGGCGACCTTGACGGACAGACGGCGGAAGCGGTTTTCGAATTGATCGCGCGACTACATCGCGAGCACCAGCTCACCTCCCTGATCGCGACGCATAACTTGTCGTTCGCGCGGCGCTGCCATCGGGTGTTGCGGCTGGAGCGGGGGCACGTGGAAGAGATCAGGCCGGAGTCCTTGCCGGGATAGCGGCAACACCACCAGGAGGACGAATAGCAAGATTAGTAAGACAATGTGCAGGAGATTTCGCACGTCGGCAGCTGAGGGATCCCAAACAGGTACCTTCAGTAACATTATAAAAACGTTCGGGTACTTGGGCTGGGTGGCTGTTTGATTGCATAATAACGAGAGGGCTGGTTCCACCTGTCAGGGATTTAGGGGCCAGGTCGAGCAGGGTCAAATTCTTCTCGGCCGGTAGGAGTCAGGGGGAAGGGCATTATGTTTGAACGTTATACGGAGAAAGCCAGGCGCGTCATCTTTTTTGCGCGCTACGAAGCAAGCCAGTTCGGGTCTCCTTACATTGAGACCGAGCACCTGCTGCTGGGGCTCCTGCGCGAAGACAAGGCCCTGACGAACCGTTTCCTGCGCTCGCACGCCTCGGTTGAATCCATCCGCAAGCAGATTGAGGGTCACACCACGATTCGGGAGAAGGTTTCGACCTCAGTAGATCTTCCGCTGAGCAACGAATGCAAGCGAGTGCTGGCCTACGCCGCCGAAGAAGCGGAGCGGCTTTCGCACCGGCACATTGGGACTGAACATTTGCTGCTTGGGTTTACTGCGGGAAGAAAAGTGTTTCGCGGCGGAGATTCTGCACGAGCGCGGCCTGCGCCTCGCGACCATCCGCGAAGAATTGGCGCGCACCAGCCAGGAGAAAGCGCAGCCGCAACGGCAGCGCGAGTCCTCCCTGCTTGAGCGAGTTTTCGCGCGACCTTACGCAGGCGGCGATGGACAGCCAACTCGATCCGCTGGTCGGCCGCGACGGAGAACTGGAACGCGTCGTGCAGATTCTGTGCCGCCGCACCAAGAACAATCCAGTGCTGATCGGGGAGCCGGGCGTAGGCAAGACGGCCATCGTCGAAGGCCTGGCGCAGCGCATTGCCGACGGCGAAGTTCCTTCATTCCTGGCCGACAAGAGAATCCTGGCCCTCGATCTTTCCCTGATCGTCGCGGGAACGAAATATCGTGGGCAATTCGAAGAGCGGCTGAAGACCATCATGAAGGAATTGATGGAGTCGCAGAACTCCATCATCTTTATTGATGAGCTGCATACGCTGGTCGGCGCGGGATCGGCCGAGGGTTCGCTCGATGCGGCGAACATCCTGAAGCCCGCATTGTCGCGCGGCGAGATTCAGTGCATCGGCGCAACCACTCCCGGCGAATACCGGAAGTCGATCGAGAAAGATCGTTCGCTGGAACGCCGTTTCCAGGCAGTCAAGGTTCCTCCACCGAACGAGGCCGACGCGATCAAGGTGCTGTTCGGCATCAAGGACCGCTACGAGAAATTCCACGCCGTCACCTATACAGACGACGCCATCAACTTCGCGGTGTCGCATTCGAACCGCTACATTCCGGACCGCTTCCTGCCGGATAAGGCAATCGACCTCGTGGACGAAGCCGGGGCGCGCGTGAAGCTGCGCCAGACCTCGCAGCCCGAGGAGATCACCGAAGTTCAGAAGCGGATCAAGTTCATCGTGCACCGCATGGAGAACGCCATCGCGAATCACGAGTTCGAGAAGGCGCGTTTCTACTCGGATGAAGAACGCAAGGAGCGCGAGAATCTGCGCGCGCTGCGCGAGAAATATCATCTGGATGAATCTTCGACCGGCGTCGTGGGTCGCGAGGACATCGAAGACGTAGTCTCGCGCTGGACTGGCGTTCCCATCACCTCGATCAAGGAAGAAGAAACGCAGAAGCTGCTGCGCATCGAAGAAGAGTTGCACAAGCGCATCATCTCGCAGGATAAATCGATCAACGCGCTGGCCCGGGCGATCCGGCGCTCGCGCGCGGGCTTGAAGAGTCCGAACCGGCCCATTGGTTCGTTCCTGTTCCTGGGTCCGACGGGCGTGGGCAAAACGGAAGTCGCGCGCACTCTGGCGCAGTTCATGTTCGGAACGGAAAAGGCGTTGGTCCGCTTCGATATGTCAGAGTTTATGGAGAAGCATTCCGTCTCCAAGCTGATTGGCTCACCTCCGGGATACGTCGGCTACGAAGAGGGTGGCCAGCTTACCGAGCGCGTGAAGCGGGCTCCGTATTCCGTGGTGCTGCTGGATGAAATCGAGAAAGCGCATCCGGATGTGTTCAACATCCTGCTGCAGGTTTTTGAAGACGGCCAGCTCACCGACGGCCTCGGCAACACGGTCGACTTCAAGAACACGATCCTCATCATGACGTCGAACATTGGAGCGCGGCACCTGCAGAAGCGCGAAGGCTTCGGTTTCCAGTCGACCAAGGACGAAATGGTTTCGAGCAAGGTCGAGGAGTTGGTGAAGGGCGAGGTGAAACGCACCTTCAATCCTGAATTCCTGAACCGGCTGGACGAGATCATTCTGTTCATGGCGTTGAGCGAGGCCGACCTGATCCAGATTCTGGAACTCATGGTCAACCAGCTCAACCAGAACCTGGCGCAGAAGGCGATCACGGTCACGGTCGCGGATGAGGCCAAGAAGTGGATTCTCAACCAAACCCTAACCGACCGCACTTACGGAGCGCGGCCGCTGCGTAGGGCGTTGCAGAAATACATTGAAGACCCACTGTCGGAGGCGCTGATTCAAGGAACCATCACCACGCGCCCGGCTTTCATTGAGGTCTTCCTCGAAGACAACAAGCTGTTCTATCGTCCGGTGGACGCGGAGAAGAGCGTCGAGGGCGTGTTGTTGTACGAAAACAGCTAGCTCTCAGCGGTCAGCTTTCAGCCGTCAGCGCAAGCTGGCGGCTTTTGTTTTGCGGGTAACCGTTTTTCCGGCCATCCTGGCAAGGGCACGACCGTACTGGCGGATTGTTTCTGGCCGCGAGCGCATGTAGATGAACTGTCCCTCGCGGCGTGTCTCAATCAGGCCTGCATCCGCCAAAATCTTAAGATGATGCGAAATCGTGCCCGGGGTGAGCCCGCATTTCTTGACAACCTGGCCGCAGAACATCTCCTTGCTGGAAGAAATCCTCTTCGACAATCCGCAAGCGCGTCGGGTCGCTTAATGCCTTGGAAATCCTGGCTAATTCCTTCTGATCCATAGACAAACTCCAGTCTATCCGAACAGAGGCAAAGAAACTGCAACGTTATAGTTTGATAGTCATCAAACTACTGAAATGAGAAGCACTGCGCCGCCGGAAGGTTGGCCGCAAATTCCTAGTGGAGAAGCCTTATGAGCAAACGATTCGAAGGAAAAACAGTAGTGATCACGGGCGGCAACAGCGGCATCGGGCTGGCCACCGCCAAGCTGTTCAAGGACGAAGGAGCGAACGTCGCCATATCCGGTCGGGATCAGAAAACGCTGGATGAGGCCGTCCGGACCATCGGAAAAGGCACGCTGGCCGTGAAGGCGGACGTCTCCATCCTGGCCGATCTTGACCGGCTGTACGCCGAGGTTTCTGCGAAGTTCGGCAAGATCGATGCTCTATTTGCCAACGCGGGCATCGCGAAGTTTTCGCCGGCCACGGACAGCAACGAGCAGCTATTCGACGAGATCTTCGACATCAATGTGAAGGGATTGTACTTCACGGTGCAGAAGGCCATCCCGTATCTGAACGACAATGCCGGTATTGTCCTGAACTCCTCGGTGGTCAACTCACGGGGAATGGTGGGAACGAGCGTTTATTCCGCCAGTAAGGCGGCCGTGCGCTCGCTCGCTCGAACATTCGCTGCGGAGCTTGTAGATCGCGGCATTCGCGTGAACGTGGTGAGTCCCGGTCCCATCACGACGCCCATTCTCGAGCGATCGGGACTGCCACAAGCTGCGGTCGATGAGTTCGCCGAGCAGGTTGAGAGCCGGGTTCCCATGAAGCGCTTCGGCACGCCGGAAGAAGTCGGTCATGCCGCCCTGTTCCTGGCCAGCCCCGAGGCCTCCTATATCACTGGCGTGGACCTGAACGTCGATGGAGGGATGGGTCAGATCTGATTCTGGATATTTGGAACTCAATATAGTCGCAAACACGGGCCGTCAGCCCCGCTTCCGCATGGAGTCCCTCGATCGCCACGAGTGGATCATCAGCCGTCAGCGCAAGCTGGCGGCTTTTTTCATGACTAATACCGCTTCCGGCGAATCTGGACATGTCATACTCAAGCGGGGAGGCATCATGCACAAAGTCAACATCGCCGACAAGTTCGCCAAGATTTCGGAATACTGGAAGCCCTACATCGCCGCCGAGCTGAACGGCCAGCATGTGAAGCTCGACAAACTGAAAGGCGAGTTCGTGTTTCATCACCACGAGCATGAAGACGAGATGTTTCTCGTGGTGAAGGGACGCTTCCGCATGGAGTACCGTGACGAGTTCCGCGATCGCCACGAGTGGATCGAAGAAGGCGAGTTCATCGTGGTGCCGCGCGGGGTCGAACATCGGCCGGTCGCGGACGAAGAATGCTGGATACTTCTGTTCGAGCCGGCTTCGACGCTGAACACCGGCAACGTGGTCAACGAGCGCACGCTGCCTCAGGTGGAGCGGGTCTAGCAATGGATCTCACGGTTTACTCTGCAGCTTGGTGTCCGGATTGCCGCGCAGCCAAGCGCTTTCTGGCCCAGCACAACATTCCTTACAAAGACGTTGACATCGAAACCACGCCCGGCGCAGTGTCTGAGGTCGTCAAGCACACCGGCAAGCAAGCGATCCCGCAATTTGTGATCGACGGCGAGTGGGTGCAGCCTTACGCCCCCGGCAAGGGATTTCTCTACGACGCAATGGCCAAGCGCCTGGGCGTCGGGAAGCCCTAATTTGAAATCTAGATCGAAATAAGCCGCACCCTGCCATTCTCCCGACACTTTCGATATCCCCTGTACATCATCTTCCGTACCGTGGAAAAGCCCTGCCGGGCAAGGGAAGATGAGTACTCATGTCCGGACCGGAGATTCCGCAGAAAGAAGAGCCGAACCCAGTCAGCGAGAGCTGGCAGCAACTGGTGCAAGCTGCGCTGGCAGTGCTGTTGCTGGCGGGCGCGGTGGCCATGTTCCACTACTACGCGCCCGTAGCCGCGCAGGGCGCGCAGCCCGATGAACTCAACAAGCAGGTGAAGCAGCTTACCCAGCAGGTGGAGCAACTCGAAAAACAGCAGGCCATGCCGGCATTGGTGCTGAACCGCTACCGAAATTCCATCGGTTACATTTACGGCGTATATCAGGTCGGATTCCCCCACCAGTCGCCCACGATTCGCGCGCGCGTTTCGGGCACCGGATTTCTCGTGGGCAACGGCCTGCTGGCCACCAACCGCCATGTGGCCGAGCCCTGGTATGGCGACACCGAGGCTGAAGGGCTGATCGATCGTGGCGCAACCGCCATGCTGGAGAGTCTGGTGGTCTTCTTTCCGGGCTCGCCCATGCCGCTGAGCTTGACGCCGGGCACGGTTTCTTCCACCGGCGATCTGGCCGTGCTGCGCATCGAAAACAAAGATGCGGTCCGCGGAATTGCCGTGCTGCCCCTGGCAAGAACCGTCGCCTCGCCCGGGGAACTGGTAACGGTGATCGGCTATCCCATGGGCATCGCCGGGATGGTGGCCAAGTCGCCCAGCGGGGTCTTCAAACGGCTGGCCTACCGGCACAATGACATTACGGCGGCGAGCGAACTGGCAGCGCTGTCACTGATTCGTCCCTCGACCACGTGCGGGCATCTGGGCGATGTAGTGGGCGATAAGCTGATCTACGATGCGCCCACGGCCCACGGCGGCAGCGGCGGCCCGGTATTCAATTCCAATGCCGAAGTGATCGGAGTGAACTCCGCCTACATTGACGGCTTCTCCGGCGGCACGCTGGGAGTCTCAGTAGAAGCGTTGCGCCCTCTGATCGAAGCGGCTCTAAGCAGGCCCTGATTTCCGGCTGCGAACATCCGCAAAAGTCAGGTTCCTGGTTCTCTACTCTGACTTCCAACCCCATAAGAACCTAAGACGTCACGGAGGGTTATGATGCCCTCAAGTTTATGCAGGTTAGCCCGGCTGACCACCGGCAAGAGTTCGAGCCCGGCGGCACCCATGCGATGGAGCGCCAGATCGAGCGGGTGGTCGGTGTGGACGTGGGGGAAATCGCGCGCATTTACGAGCCCGCCAATTGGCTTGTAAGCGGCGTCCGCGGCCAGTTCTCGCTCGAGGGTTGAGCGGCTGACCACGCCGGCCACCCCGCCCTGATCGATCACCGGCCAGGCGCGAAGTTCGCTGGAACGTACTTGCTCCAAGGCTTCTCCCACGGTCAGTTCGGTTTTTAGCACCTCAGTCGCCGGGCGCATTGCGCGGATGACATGGCGGGTATCACGCTGGCTGCGTGCCTCCGCTGTCGGCAGATGGATGCCATCCTGTAACGCCAAGCACATCATAGATAGACTCCCGCTGCAAGCGGCGGGAGATGAACAGGCTCACCAGATTCGAAATCATCAAGGGCACAATGACAGCGTAGTCACGCGTGGTCTCAAAGATCATGAGCACTGAGGTCATGGGGGCGCGGAGGATTCCGGCGAAAACCGCTCCCATGCCGACAAGAGCATAGGCTCCCGGCGTAGCGGTCTGGCCTGGCAACAGTCGGTGGGCGACGCTCCCCACCGTGCCTCCCAGCATGGCGCCGATGAACAGGCTGGGGCCAAAAATGCCCCCGGCATTGCCCGAGCCATAACTGATCGTCACCGCCACAAGCTTAAGAACCACCAGCAGAGCCATTAGTTTGAAAGCCATTCCGGTATTGAGGACTTCGCCGACATATCCATAACCTACGCCTAGGACCTGCGGCACAAACCAGCCCATCAGACCAACCACCAATCCGCCGACTGCGGGTTGAAGCCATAGCGTTTTCTCCGGGAACCGCAGGAAGCGCTCCCGCGTCATCACCAAAAGCTTGGTGAACGCCACTGACACAAGGCCTCCGGCGACGCCCAGCACCGCATAAATCCCGAACTCCAGCGGATGAACCAGTTGGTACTGCGGCACTTTGAAAAGAGGGTCGTTGCCCAGAAGTAAGCGCAGGGTCAGCCAGGAAGACGCCGAAGCCAGCACCGCAGCGCCCATCACTGGCGAGTGCAGATCACCGACAATCTCCTCCAGCGAAAACATTACCGCCGCCAGAGGCGTGTTAAATGCAGCCGCAATGGCTGCGGCTGCTCCGGCGGGGATCAACTTCTTTACCTGCTCGGAGTTCAATCCCAGGTGGCGGCCCAGCACAGAGGCGATGCCGCCTCCCACCTGCACTGAAGGCCCCTCGCGCCCAAGCGGGATTCCGCTGGCGAGTGTGAGTGAAGTACAAAGGAATTTGCCCAGCGTGGTGCGGGCCGTGATTACGCCGTCTCGGGCGAACAACGCCGCTTTTGTCTGAGGTACGCCGCTGCCTCGCGCCCTGGGAAAATAGCGCGCAAGCAAGTATCCCGCGCCCAGCGAGCCCAGCACAGGGATGAGCACACGCCGCCACGCTGAACTGCCGACAGGATACAGTCGCATTCCAAGCCGTTCCGTGACCAGGATGAAGGCCACGACCGCCAAGCCCGTCAGGACGCCGATCACCAACGCCAGGACCGTGATGACCTGACCCTCGCGCTGATTCAAATAGGCGTTCCGGTGGTGCAGACAGAGTTGTCCACCAGCGGTCATTCGCTTTGCTGGTTTCAATCATTCTCGGAAGTTTGACCTCAGGATCATAATCCTGTTGGGTTTGTCTTTGCTCTGCTGTGCCAAAGCTATGGAGCGGGGAATTCTTCGCCATTGGAGGTGAACCATCCCGGCTCGCGCACGTGTTCATCCTGGAAGCGCCGTTGTCGCGCGGCCATCACGCCGCTGCGCCCGAGGTAGCCGACGGCTTTTCTATGATCAGACCGGTCGACCACGGGCAGCCGTCCAACGTCATTGCGCAACATCTTCGAAGCCGCTTCTGACACAAGCTCATCTGGATAACTCACTACCAGCCGCGTACCGCCTGCTTGCTGAACGGTCATGACCCCTGAAGAGTCTTTGTCGAGCGCCCGCAGCAGATCGCCGCGCGTGATGATGCCAGCCAGCTTTCCAGCGTCGTCGAGGATCAGCAAGGCCTCGTGGCGAGCGACTACAGGATCGTGTTGCGCAATGCGCGCAGCCAGCGCACCCACTGTGGTATTGGCAGGGATGGAAGGAAAGTCCTGTTCCATGGTTTCCGCCACTCTGGTTTGGGAAAGGACATCGGCTTCGTAGTCCTGATGGACGTGCAGTCCGCGACGCGCCAGTTTTTCCGTCATGATCGAGCTCGTGGGCATCAAGAGCATGGCGATGCCGTCGGCGATCACGCTGACCAGCATCAAGGGCAACACGGAGTTGTAATCGCGCGTGATCTCAAAGGCGAAGATGATGAACGTAAACGTAGCCCGCGAGGCGGCGGCAAAAACCGCGCCCATCGCCACCAGTGCGAAGGTCCCTGGGGAAAGGTGCGCGCCCGGCACGAAGTGATTGCAGACCATGGCGAAGATTCCCCCCATGGCCGCGCTCCACATGAAGCAGGGCGCCAGCAATCCGCCGGAAGTGCCGGAGCCGAGCGACACCGCCAGGGCAGCAGCCTTGGCGAGCATAACGACCAGCAAAAGGTTCCACGCGAGCTGGCCGTTGAGAATGTCGCCGATGGTGTCATAGCCTACTCCAAGCACGCGCGGCACAAAAAAACCAGTGATGCCCAGTCCGAGGGCGCCGATAGCCGGCCACCACATCTCATCACACGGCAATTTCTCGAACTGATCTTCTACCCAGTACAGCAATTTGCTGAAACCCACGGCAGCAAGGCCGCAGATCAGGCCCAGAACAAGATAGAACGGCAGTCCGCGCGGGATCGCGAAGTCCATCGGATTGACTTGGAACATCGGTCCCAAGCCCAGAAGCTGCATGTGGACGGCAGTCGCCAGTGTGCTTGCGATCACCAGCGGAATGAACGAACGCGATTTGAATTCAAACAGCAACAGCTCGATGGCGAGGATGACCCCGGCAATCGGAGTGTTGAACGTGGCCGACATCCCAGCGGCGGCGCCGCAGGCAAGCAGCACTTTGCGCTCCACCGCCGTGGTGTGGAAGGCCTGGCCGACAAGCGAGCCGATCGCTCCGCCAGTTTGAATGATGGGGCCCTCTGCGCCAAAGGGACCGCCGGTTCCGATCGCAATGGCCGCCGAGATAGGCTTCAGAATGGCCACCCGCGGGGCGATCCGGCTGCGGTTGAACAGCACCGCCTCCATGGCTTCCGGAATGCCGTGCCCCTTAATTTTGGAAGTCCCGTACTTGGCCATGACGCCGACGATGAGGCCGCCGATAACCGGCGTGACAATTACCATCCAGCCCAGGTGGTTGTGCTGTGCGCTGGTGAAGTCAGCCGACCAGCGATGAAAGAAGAACAAGTTCGTGAACAGGCCGATCAGTTTGTAGAGAGCGAAGGCGACGACCCCGGCCACCAGGCCGATCGCGGCGGCGAGAAACGAAACCAGCCCCATGCGGAAGGTCGCGGGTGGCGGCGAATCGATCGCCATGCGAGAACGGTCCGGGTCTGAGGTGATGGAAGCGGCGGCGGAGTTTGCCGAAGAGGAGGTCTGTGGTACAGCTTCGTCGCCGATGTTGCTCATGGATGTTTTTACGATCTTCCTTTTTCGTGTGAGGAGGCGGAATGCGACAGAGCGCTATTGTTGCCTTCGCGCATGATGCGGCGAAGAGCAGTCACCAGCTCAGGACCCGCGGAGCGCAGTTCTTCCCGATGGTGCAGCGCCAGTTCACCAAGCATCTTCTCGCCCTTGCCCGTCAGCGCCAGCAGGACTTCGCGGCGATCGTCTTGCGCTCGAGTGCGATGAACAAACCCGCCTGCCTCCAGACGGTTCACCAGTTCCACGGCGCTGTGGTGGCGGATCTGCATGCGGTCGGCCAATTCGCCGATGGTCGGCCGCACCGCCGCCGGCATGCCCTTGATGGCCAGCATAAGCTGGTACTGGCCGCGCTCCAGGCCGGCTTGCTTAACCACTTGCTCGCTGAAGTGAAGGAAGCGGCGGATCTGGTAACGGAACTCCGCCAGCGCCTGATAGTCCGACAAGGTGAGCTTCTTCATGCCGCCGACTGCATCGTCCCGCGATCCAGTAGACCTCCCAGTGTATCGTAAGACGATATACAATGAAATCTTCGTCGGCGGTCGCCTCAGCGCGCCGGGGTCACGTACTGCGCCTCGCCATTGCCGAACGACCAGTTTTCCTTCGAAACTTCCACCAGATTGATAAAGACGTCCTCCCGCCGAACCTTCATGGTTTCGTGCAAGCCGTCAGCAACGGCTTTGTAGAAGCGCTGCTTCATCTCAACCGTGCGGCCGCTGCTCAGGGTAATCTGCACAAAGATGCAGTCGTCCGACCGGTGGAGCCCGAGGTAATCCCGGTCAAACAGCAACTCAGCTTTGGGATGTTCCGTGATGATCTGGAAGCGGTCGTCCTTCGGGACGGTGAGGGCATTCAACATCGCCTGATAGACGATCTCACCAACTTGTTTGCGATATTCCAGCGACTTGCCCTCCAGAAGATCGATTCGAACCAGAGGCATGTTTTCTCCTTGAATGACGGTCACGCGTGCATTCCTTTATATCGATGCCGCACTATAGAATACGGCTCTGCCGTCCGCGTCCGGTTGCCGCTGTGTTACACTTTTTTATTCGCAGACAAGTTCCCGCTAGCACAGGACATTCGACCCGCACATGCTTCTTTCCAAGGATTATGTGGGCTACCTGGCCCGCGAAGTTACCAAGAAGCTGATTACCGCCAAGGCCATCGAGACCTCATCCGTGCCCAAGGTCACAGAGCGCGTCCATGCCGCCCTGCTCGAAGAACTCACCCTCGAAGACCGCATCAACGACGAAGTGCGGGTCATCCTCGAGGCCTACGCCGAAGAGATGAACAAGACCGGCGCCAACTATCAGGAGATGTTCCGCAAGGTGAAAAGCGAACTGGTGCGCAAGTACAAGGCGGTGCTGTGAGACTGAGCCGCGACAAAGTGAATGTGCTGGCGCGAGCCGTCGCCGACGCCCTCAAACAGATGGACGAGGTCGACTTCATCGAAGACCCCAACACCATCCGCCAGGAAACCCGCAAGATCCTCGAAGACCTGCTCAATCACGAAGAGAGAATCGACCAGGCCGCCCGCCAGAAGATCGAAAGCCAGAAGCGCACCATCCTCGAAGGCTCCCAGGAGTGGGACATCCTCTACCGCAAGTATTACAACGAGGAAGTGAAGAAGCTCGGCATCTGATCCCGGTCCGCTGACGCACGCGTCGTGGCCAGGGGTCGAGCCCATAAGGGCCTTAACTCGCTTCTACAAGCGACCGTGCAACAACCGACGCTGCGGGTGAAGCTGCCTTGTGAGAACAGAATCGATCTCGTAAGATTGCTGCCATGTCGGCCCTCACAGTCACGATCGGCCAGACGCTGGGTCATTACCGCATCCTTGAGAGAATCGGGGCTGGGGGGATGGGTACGGTCTATCGTGCGCACGACGAACGGTTGGATCGCGACGTCGCCCTCAAAGTCTTGCCTCCGAGTGGCTTGGGTGATGATGAGGCCCGGAGACTTTTCCGTAAGGAGGCGTTAGCTCTTTCTCGTCTCAACCATCCCAATATCGCCGCGATTTATGACTTCGACCGTGACGCGGGGGTCGATTTCCTCGTCATGGAACTGATAACGGGTATGACCCTGGCCTCGAAGCTGGCCCGTGGCGCTCTTTCCGAGGAAGACGTCTTGCAGTTTGGCCAGCAGATCGCCATGGCCCTGGAGCACGCTCACGGATACGGAGTAGTTCATCGCGATTTAAAACCCGGGAACGTGATCATTCGACCGGATGGCCAGCTCAAGGTGGTTGATTTCGGTCTCGCTAAATTAGTGGCAATGGATGAATCCGCGCCCACCGAATCATTCAGCGGGATACACGGTCTGGCCGGGACGCTTCCTTACATGTCGCCCGAGCAACTGTGGGGAAAACCTCCCGACTGCCGAAGTGACATTTATGCGGCCGGTACGGTGCTGTACGAGATGGCCACTGGTAAGCGTCCTTTTCTAGGGAAAGTCCCAACCGCCATCTCCGAAGCCATACTGCATACAGACCCGGTCTCTCCGCGCCAGTTGAGTCCGGCGATTTCATCAGCCCTCGAATCTGTCATTTTGAAGTGTCTGGAAAAAGAACCCGCCACCCGTTATCAGACGGCTCGAGAGTTGTCTGCCGACCTCCGTCGGGTGCAAACACCCGGCGCGGAGATAACTGCTGTCCGGAAGCCGGGCAGCGCTCGTGCCCGCTGGGTGCTGATCGCGTCGCTGATTGCAATCCTGGCAGTCGCAGCGCCAATTTCTTTTCTCAAGGTGCGTGCCTGGCAGGCACGCACGAAGGCCACGAGTCAAATTCCCAGCATCCGGTCTTTGGCGGTGTTGCCACTGGAAAATCTGTCGCGAGATCCGGAACAGGAATACTTCGCGGATGGGATGACGGATGAGCTGACCACTGAGTTGGCACACATCAGTGCTTTGCGGGTTGTCTCGCGCACCTCCGCCATGCGCTATAAACGGACTACCAAGACGCTGCCGCAAATTGCGCGAGAACTGCAGGTCGACGGTGTGATTGAAGGTTCGGTGTTGCGTTCAGATGGGTCCGTCCGTATCAACACTCAATTGGTGCAGGCGGAGCCGGACAGGGAACTGTGGGCGCACAGTTATCAACGCGAGTTGAAAGATGTTCTCCAGTTGCAGGCGGAGCTGGCGCACGATATCGCAGAGCAGATCAAAATCAAAGTCACGCCTCAGGAGCAACTGCGTTTAGCAACCACTCGAACCGTCGACCCGGGTTCCCACGAGGCTTATCTCAGGGGTCTCTACCACTTGAATAAGGCGACGGAGGAGAATTACCGGGACGCCAGGAACGACTTCGAGAAGGCCATCGCACTTGATCCCAACTATGCGCCAGCCTACGCGGGATTAGCGGACTACTTTTGGTCCACGGACGAATTGCCGCCGCGCACAGCAATGCCATGGGCCAGGGAAAACGTTCTAAAAGCGCTCGCGCTCGACGACGGTCTAGCGAACGCCCACAAAACATTAGCGAGTATCAAATTCTACGGCGATTGGGATTGGGTAGCCGCAGAGAACGAGTTCAAGCGCGCTCTGGCATTGGACCCAAGCTATTCCGAAGGCCACCGCATGTATTCCGTGTATCTGTCGGCGATGGGGCGGTCGGAGGATGCTTTCGGCGAGATACAAATCGCCCAGCGGTTGGATCCTCTCTCGCTTGCAAACCCCGTGAGCGCCGGATGGATCTCTTATTACGCGCGTCAGTATGATCGTGCCCTGCAACAATGCCGAGGCGTGCTCGAACTAGACCCCAATTGGAGCACGGCCCACGAGTGTCTTGGCGAGGCTTATACGGTGAAGGGAAACTTCCCGGAGGCGATCGCAGAGTGCCAGCAGGCAGCAGCCGATTCCGGTGATGATCCGGTGCGTCTTGCCTCCTTGGGGCGCACCTACGCGCTGGCAGGAAGGGCGTCGGATGCCCGGAAAATCCTTGCCAAGCTGAACAAGGCTTCGAAAACCGAATACATCGCACCGTATTTCTTTGCCATCATTGAAGGCGCGCTGGGAGAAAAAGACCAGGCGTTCGCCTGGCTGGAAAAAGGGTTCAATGGCCGCGACCCTTACCTCGCAAGGCTGAGAGTGGATGTTGCCATGGATCCGTTGCGGTCGGATGCGCGCTTTAAGACACTACTGCGACGTGTAGGCCTTGCGAATTAAACTCTCGTGCTTTCTTACTTAAAACAGGGCACTTCCACCACAACCGCATTGCTCGCCCTGCCGTGAATCACCACAAAATTCCAGTGAGGAGGAGTACAAGGTTCTGGGGCGGGCGGGACGGAAACCCGCGGAAGAATACAATTTACGTCTTTCGAGAAAACGTCGTTATCGTTCAGAAATTGCAGCAGGATCGCGTCGTCCTCTACTTGTTGTTTCGCGCCCGTGGTCCCCGCTCGCAGGATCGCGGTCTCCGGCCATTTATAGCCGGTGGGGTTAAGTTGCCAAACTCTAAGCACATCAAGCTTTTCCCCATTGATCGGCAGTTTGACCCAAATGGGGGCGGTTTCCTTTTTCTTCTGCTTCATGGCAACCTCCCTGTATTAAGCTGCGGTTCTACACCCTTTGCTTACGCAGAGTCAAATGGAGCCGAAACGAATGCGAGGGGAAGGCACGCGATTTTAAGTCTTGCTTGATTCGGAGGATCTGTTTTTCATTGAACCAACCACTGACCACTGACCCCTGCCCAAAAAAGCCCCGCGCAATCTTCCGCGCGGGGCGTGCGAGCGTGGGACACCCAGAGGAAACTTTCAGGCTGCTTCCCGCCGCTTCTGAATGGTCTGCAGCGTCTGCCGGTACTTCTGTGCATTGCCCACGATCTTGCGCTGCGGCAGGCTGTTGATCCACAACTCGTGGGGAACCTCGCGGCGTTCGCGGCGCGTGCCGACTGCACCCCGATGCAGAACGCTGGCTGGATGTTTGTCCTGGGTCTGCTGTTGCCAGCCGCTGCCGGCGCTTACGTTGAAGACGCCGATGTAGCCGTTCACCAGCAACTGAAACGGAGTCGTGATCTTGTTCATACGATCGAATTGCGTGGAGCCCTCGGTGCGGAAACTCTCGAACCATGCCGGGTAGACGAAGTCGGACATTAGGATGTTGTCGATCTGATAGCCCAGGCTGTCGTCCTCGCAGGCGTCGCAGACTTCGTAGGCGTAGAGAGTTCCAGCGGTGTTTGTGTCCTGCACGAACACGGTGAGGTTGATGTTGGGGTCGCCGAGCATCTCCAGCATTTCGTGGCTGGCGGTGACGGTCCAGGATGTGCCCGCCTTCAGGTCGCTCGCGGCGAAGACCTTGCCGATCGGCAGCCCTTCACTCGTGAGATCGTGATAACCGAGAGCGTTGGCCTGGTCGGAGTCGTCGAGCATCACGAGCCACCAAGTCCCGCTGGGCGGCTGAGTGCCCTTGGGGACAATGGCCAGTTCGGCGTCGGTCCCCCAGACGGGACGGAAGTCGTTGGTGACTTGCTTCTGCAGAGCCGCCACGACGGGGACGACATCTGCGTCGGCCAGCACGGTGCTCTCGTTGATCACAGAAATTTGAATGGTTGGAGTTTGTGCGTGGGTGGGTTGAGGCATACAGTTTGGTCTCCTTTGCAGAAAGAAATTCGGAGAACGCGCAGCGTGAGTTGCGTGACTCTGTGAGAAAAAGCTTATACGCTGATCCTGTGTAGGAAATGTTCGTGCCGCCAAAAAAGTGAAGCGGCAGTTCCAAATTGGAACTGCCGCTTCACGCGACGGCTCGCACCAGCGATTCGTGGTGCCATCTACCATGCCGTCAGCCGCTGAAATCAAGGCTATGGTCAACCAAGCCGCCACAGAGGCGGGCTTTGATCTCGTTGGCATTGCTCCGGTCGATGACGCTCCGGAGCTGGAGTACTTTCCGCGCTGGATTGCCGACGGGGCACGCTGGCGAGATGAAGTACCTGGAAGCGCGCGACGAACAGGGACGCCTGAAGCGAGCGTCGCTGGCGCATGCCGCTCCCTGGGCTCGCAGCGTTGTGGTGTGCGCCCTCAACTACAACACCGCGCAACCGTATTCCACGCAGGTGCGCGACGCAGGGCGCGGGTGGATCTCGCGCTACGCCTGGAGCCGCCAGGACTATCACGAAGTGGTGATGCTGCGCCTGCGGCGCGTCGAAGCTGTTCTGAGAAATGCAGATGGGAGCCACGAGCTCATCACTCGCTGTTATGTCGACACCGGACCGATCGTCGAGCGTGTGGTGGCGAAGTATGCCGGCATCGGATGGATCGGCAAGAATACGTGCATCCTCAATCAGAAACTGGGCTCGTGGCTTTTTCTGGGCGTGATTCTTACCTCGCTCGATCTTGTGACCAATTCGGCTCAACCCAGCCTGCCTGCGCCCGATCGCTGCGGCACATGCACGCGCTGCATTGAGGCCTGCCCGACCCACGCGTTCATTGCGCCTTATCAGCTCGATTCCAAAAAATGCATCTCCTATCTCACGATCGAAAAGCGTGGCGCGATTCCTCACGATGACGAGCTGCGCTCCGGGATGGGGCGGCATGTTTTCGGGTGCGACATCTGCCAGGATGTTTGCCCCTGGAACCGGAAGGCTCCGGCGACAAAGGCTGCTGATCTTCAGCCGCGTGAGGAATTGGTGAATCCCGCGCTTGATTGGCTGGCGGAGATGAGCGCGGAAGAATTTCGCCAAACCTTTCGCGGCTCGCCGGTGCGGCGCGCGAAGCGCGCGGGCTTGCGCCGGAACGCAGTCATCGCCATGGGCAACAGCGGGGACCGGAAGTTCCTTCTGCTGCTGGACAAGCTGGCAGAGGATGAGGATGAAGTGGTCGCGGAGAGTGCTGTCTGGGCTATCCGGAAGCTGAGTCCGAATGGCTCCTCTGGCTAACCCTCGACCCACTCTTCGACGATGTCCGCCCCAACCTCCGCTTCCAAGCCCTAATCCGCCGCGTAGGCCTAGCAAAGTATCAAGACGACGGCCATCTGACACCCTTGTCACCGAACCAAGCACAGTCATCCTGAGAGCCGGCGCCTTTTGCGACGCCGAAGGAACCTATGCAACCTGCCGGCACCACCACAACTCATGTGGGGACAGCCGCCCCGGCTGTCCGGCGGCCCAGGTCTATCGGGCCGCAGCGCCCCTCCAAGCGATGCTCTCTACCAAGCGCCCCCTAAGTCACCCGCACATCCAGCACCACCAGCCAATACTGAAACGATTGCAGAGTAAAACCAAGAAAGATCAGCGCAATCCCAAAAGCTCCCAGCCGCCGCTCGGGAAGATTCTCCGCGTAATACTCGATCATCGGAATAATCGCTCCGCCGATCCCGGTCACCACTCCCGTCACCAACCCAACACGAATCGCAAACCACCACGCGTGCTCCACGTGCTGCACAAAAGCACTGCACAACAGCGCCGTGCCCGTGTAGCCAAGCGTTCGCACCAGAATCGCCCAGGCGTGGCGCCGGGTAATGCGCGGCCTTCCAGTAGCGGCATAGTCAAGCGCCGGACGAACCCCGCGAACGTAGGCAACGACCTGCCCCGCCGTAATCAGAACGGCGAACGCCCCGGCAAATTCCCATCCCAGATTCCGGTAAAGCGCTGCCCCGAACGCAAATCCCCGGATCGCGCTGAACAATCCTTCCCACCCCAACGAATAATGTTTCAGCCCCCGCGCCGCTCGATGGAGTTCAATCGCAATCGTGACCCCGCTGGCCAGGCCCGACGCCAGGCCAAACCAAAGCCCCAGTCCCAGCCCAAAGCCAACTCCAAACACAATGGAGTAAGTCACCGCCCGCGTCAGCAACCGCAACGGCCCATGCTGCCCGCCCAACAAATCGTAAGCCAGGTAAAGACTCCCGATCACATCAAGGAATGTCCCCGCAATGCTGACCGCCGCCACACTGTGATGGTCCATGCCAAAGGATTCTAAAGGTAACAGCGCTCCCCGGAACGTTTGTCATTCCGAACCGGAAGTCGCTAGCATTCCTGCCCCCGCTTGTCATTCCGAACCGGGCGCAAGCCCGGTGAGGAACCTGCTGTTCGCCGCCACCACCACAACTCATCTGTGAAACGGTACTAGTGTGCAAAGCTGCTCATGTGGGGACAGCCGCCCTCGGCTGTCTGGCGGCCCAGGTGTATCGGGCCGCAGCGGGTTCGAGAGGGACTCGAAGAGCGCCGCTTTACAGGCCGTGCGAAAAGATTCGTATCAGGGTACGGCTCAAAAGCCGTGCCACAAAGCCGAGCAACCGTGGAAGAGCGGCGCTTCAGCGCCGCATAAGAGACAAAATCGACGCGGGCTTCAGAGACTGCGTGAGAACCAGATTTCGGGACGATGCAGGAACGAGACCCTAGAGATTCATGCCCCGGAGAGCCTGCCCTGAGCGAAGTCGAAGGGGGCAGCCGATAATAGCCCAGCGCTTCAGCGCTGGGAAAGGTGGGAAAAAGGGAGCAAGTCCCGGAGGGACGACTGAGTTCCCACGCACACTCTTCAGCCCCCGAGCAATCTCCGCGCCTCCCATCCCCACTCCGTGCCACCTCGCCACCACGAAAGTGCTTTGCATCTCCTCCCACACAAGAGTAAAAAGGAACCCGACTGCGAGGGGGCCACGGCTATGCCGTGCCCTTTTCGTGTTCGGCCACGCCGCCAAACTCGGACGCCGCGACCACCAACCGGTTGTCATCCTGAGGCGGGCGCTCCTTGCCCGCCGAAGGACCTATGCAACCCGCCGGCAGCGCCACAACTCATGTGGGGACAGCCGCCCTCGGCTGTCCAGGCGGCCCAGGTTCATCGGGCCGCTGCCTGCAGGACGCCGCCACCACACTGCGACATCTGCTCAGCCACGCGATCGCCACTCCGTGCCACCTCGCCACCACGAAAGTGCTTGGCATCCCCTCGCCCGCCGGTGTACAAATAAACCCGCACGCGAGGGGGTCACGGCCTGTGAACGTACCATCATTGGAGGCCAGTCTTGTCTCACAAATCCCTATACTTATTCCGCTCCTCAGCATTGTGCCTCGCGTTGGTAATAACTGTCGGCGTCAGAGCGGTGTCGGATGTCGCTCCGACAAAGAGTCCGGAACCGCTAGACCGAGCCCCGCTCACCTTTGTCCAGATTACCGATCTGCATTTATTCGACGCAGGCATAAAAGCAAATAACAAGTCCGACGCCGAGAGAGAGCAAAGCGAAAGCCGCGAAGCCCTCCGCTGGGCGATAGCCGAAATCAACCACCTGATCGATTCCGGTGTCGACGTCAGCTTCGTAGTGTTTAGCGGCGACCTCGGATTGTATGCGGTCCGCGCCCCGGATCAGCCGGTATGCAACGCGAATGAAGATGCAGATTACAACGACGCCAGGAGTCGGGGGTGGCCGCCTCTGTCGGTACCCATGCGGGCTGCCAAGGAACTTGCGATTGAGCTAACCGCTCTCAGAGTAAAGACCTTGTACTTCGTCCCCGGCAACAATGACCTGGCGGGCGAAGACCCGTGCGACCTTGGCCGCTACAAGGATCTTGTCCGCGATACGGCCAAGGCGATGTCCGGAAACGGGCCCGACCTAGTCGATCTTACCGCGCTCACCGTCGCCGAGAGTCCACAACATGGGCAGTACCGATTGATCGGTCTAAACAGCGCCAGTTTCAAGAGCCCCAATGACACGAACTGCTACAAACCGTCCAAAGCCGATACAACGAGCACTGGACAAGTTGCTACGGTAACCGATCCGCAGGTCATACCGGGGTGTCCAGAATTTGAAGCCAACAGGTTGCAGGGTTTAGAAGACCGCGCGCTCGCGAAAGACACATTTCTGGTCTTCACTCACATCCCGGACTTGCAGGATCCATACCAGCGCCAGAAGCCCACGTGCGCGTCGGCTTGCACCGACGCTCACAAAGACCGTTGCGATTCGTGGAACAGGTGCTTTGATTGGTCTCGATTGAGAGACAATCTTGGCAAGCCGAGCGTAGGTGCCATTTTTGCCGGGCACTTTCACGATTCCGATCGTCAGATATACGCTTCACGCGCCGATACGACTTCCTTACCTGTGCTAGCAGACCCGAAGCGGGCTACTGCTGAGAAGACGTGGGTCACGCCACCTCTTTCCATCAAGAACCAACTGGATAAGTCCACCACCGCTCGAGGATTCCTTCTGGTCCGCATCCAAGGCTGGGCAGGCCAACCACCCCACCTCCTCGTCTCCGTTGTGCCCTTCTGGTATGCAGGATTACAGAGCAATCAACAACTCCTCATGTTGTGGATTCCTTGGCTGTTGTGGGGGCTCGTAGCAGTTGCGACCACGATTGGAATTTTGACTTGGCACATACGCGCTCGTGTACGCGGTTACAACACATGGCATGCGTATGGCAGGGTCCTCCTTCAACCCATGTTCCTTACGGCACTCGCCATCGCCATAGTGTGTCTAGTCACTTGGAAGACCATGGAGTTCATCACCACCCATTTGGGAGTCTCTTTCTCCTACTGGTTGGTCCCCATATTTGGCGCCATGGGCGGAGTCGTTGGAGGATTGTTGCGTTCCGACAATCGCGTCACGCTTTGTAGATATGAAAAGTTGGAGCAGATTGAGATGGGGGTAGTCGGAGACATTCTCGTCGGAATCGGCGGCTGCCACGTCGCTGGTCGCACTGTTTGGTAATACTCTGAGCCTAACGGCCACCAACGCCCCCGGCAGCCACCCTGCTCATAAGCCTGAGTTTCGTAGCTGGAGTTTTCGGTCGCGCCGTAGTCCTGCAGGCTGGGAAAAAGCTTCTCTCCTCCGATGAAGCAAAGGAGATCGCCCGCAAGGAGGCAGAGGCAGTAGTACGGCAAAGTAGGGAAGCGTCAATAAATTCTTCAGAAAAATCCGAGAATAGCTAAGCCGCCCTTGCCGTCGCTAGACACTACGTTAGGATGTCCTGGCGAACCAGTTGGGTTTTCGGTGCACGATGAAGCCACTGGATCGTCGTCCAAATCGAGGCCGCGTCAGAATTGACTGAGCGTCCGAGATTCCAGCCCCAGCATCAAGCGCTTTACAGAGTTCGAAAAGAGCTTGCCCGCTGCTTTCGCGGTTTTCGAAAGGTTCGACCACGACCCCATCACTCGTCCCGCATCGCCTTTTCCACAACCCCCATGTGACATCCAACCTTGACGCCCACCGTAAACTATAAGCAGTATGCCAGCCCACTCCAAAAGCCTCCAGGAATACATCTCCACCCTCGATCCAGCCCTGCAATCCATAGCTAAGTCCCATCTTTTGAATATTTTCCATGTAAACCCTTGGCTATCAAGATTTTACGCGGACTCCCTCGATCTCCTCGCCAACAACTCCAACCAAATCAATAATTTACAAACTCGATCCGAGCTTTTTTCCAATCCAGATCCGAAAGGTCCAAACCCCATGTTTCCCTCTCCAATAAGCCGCTCAACAAGAACACCCGCACCTGCACCCACATCAAGGCCAACGGAGTCCCCTGCGGCTCCCCCGCTCTCCGCGGCGAAGCCTTCTGCTACTTCCATCAGCGCATGATCCGCGGCGTGGCCACGCCGCCCAAATCTCGCCTTCACGCCATCGCGCAAATCGAGGACGAAGAGGCGATCCAGACCTCGCTCATGGAGGTCATCAATGCCCTGGTTCGCAACACCATCGATCTCCCCCGCGCACAATTGATATTGCGCGCTCTTAATATCGCCGCCAGAAATGCCCCCCGCGTCCATTTCCGCATTCACAGCTCGGAGATGGTTCGCGAAGTCCCCAACTATCCCCCCGCCCCCGCCGTGCAGAAGCCCCCATCGCCCGCACTCGCCCAGGCCGGCGCGCTCTCGCGAATCCCGCGGCCCAAGCCAGTGAGCATCACCCGTCCCCGTCCGCCCATCGTCGCCGCCGCGCCCGAACCCGCTCGCCCCAAACCACCCGCCGCGGCCCCGCCCGCGCCCGCCGCCCGCAACGTGGCTCGTCGCCGCTCGGGATGAAGACGGCACTCTGGATGAAGACGGCGTTCTGAATAAAGACGAAAACGTTCTTGCTTTCTTTCCATAGTCATAATATTATGACCATACAATGAAACAGATTCCCGCAGGCGAGTTCAAAGCGCAGTGCCTGGCCATCATGGATCGCGTGCTCCACAGCGGCGAGCCCGTCGTAATTACCAAGCACGGCAAGCCCGTGGTAAAGCTGATCCCCGCCGAAAATCGGGCCGACGATATCTTTGACTACATGGCCGGAAAGGCGAAGGCGGTTGGCGATATCGTTGGACCCGTCACTCCGCCCGAGGATTGGGAGAACAAGTGATCCTGCTGGACACTCACGTCCTTTTCTGGATGGCGAACGATTCGAAGCGATTGTCACGACGCGCACGCGAGGCCATCCGCGAGGCCAGGCTGGAGCAGGGACGACATAACCCGGGGATTGCGGTTGCAACGATCACGGTATGGGAGCTGGCGTGGCTGGCGCAGAACGGCCGAATCGCGGTCGCTGGGAGCGTGGAATCGTTTGTTCGTGAACTGGTAGCGCGGGCCATTCTCAGGCCGGTTACGCCGGAGATTGCGGCCTTGGCCGTGCGCTTGCCAGATGAATTCCCCAAAGACCCGGCGGACCGTTTGATTGCAGCGACAGGAATAGTTGAGGGCATGGCGCTGGTGACGGCGGATACGCGGATCCGGAAGTCGAAGGTGGTGGAGACCGTATGGTGATGACGCCTCAGCTATAATGTCCTGTAACGCTGGTTGGGTTTTCGACCCTCGCTCCCCTTGCAGTGCCAGAGGATGGATTCAGCCTCGTTGCAGAACACAGAACAGTTACAAGTCCGCAGCTGAAGGAGTCCGCATGGCTATTCAGAAGTCGGAAAGCATCTGGCACAATGGCAAGCTCATCCCCTGGGATGACGCGACGATTCACGTGATGTCGCACGTGGTCCACTACGGATCTTCGGTGTTCGAGGGGATCCGCTGCTACGCGCCGCCCTCGGGGCCCGCGATCTTCCGGGCGCATGAGCACATCGAGCGCCTGCTGAATTCGGCCAAGGTCTACCGCATCGACGTCGACTACACCCGCGACGAACTAGTGAAGGCGATGGTCGAAACCGTGGGCAGTAACGGCGTATGGCCTTGCTACGTGCGGCCCATTGTTCTCCGCGGCTATGGCGAGGCAGGAGTGAATCCATTCAACTCGCCCACCGAGGTCTACATCATCAATTATCCGTGGGGAAAATATCTGGGCGGCGAGAACGACGGCTGCGACGCCTGCGTCTCGTCGTGGACGCGGATTGCGCCGAACACCTTGCCGGCCATGGCCAAGTCGGGCGCGAATTACATGAACTCGCAGCTCATCAAGATGGAAGCCATCGTCAACGGCTTTGCCGAGGGCATTGCGCTCGACGTCAATGGCTTTGTCAGTGAAGGCTCGGGCGAGAACGTGTTCATCGTGCATCGCGAGAAGCTGATCACGGCGCCGCTGGGGAACTCCGTGCTGCCCGGCATCACCCGCGATTCGGCGCTGCAGATCGCGCGCGACCTTGGCATCACGATTGTCGAGCAGATGATTCCGCGCGAGATGCTCTACATCGCCGACGAAGCTTTCTTCACGGGAACCGCGGCGGAGATTACTCCGATCCGCACCGTGGATAAGATCAAGGTGGGCAAGGGCGGGATTGGGCCCATCACGAAGGCGATCCAAAAAGAGTTTTACGCTGTCGTGCGCGGCGAGAAGGCCGACCGCCATGGCTGGCTCACTCCAGTGCCGGTGCGCAGCAAACAGCCGGTCGGCGTATAATCCGTTCGGATCAATTCAGACGAGGGGCGCACCCCGCGCTCCTTTCGGCTTCTTCATCTCAGAGAGAATTTACCCAGGAGAAAAACAATGTCCCAAGGTATGACCCCGGAATTTGCCCAAGGCTACTGCGCGATGACGCTCGACGGCATCATGCGCGAAGCGGAAATCACCAAGAAAATAATCGCGGCCGTGCCCGATGCGGCTTCGAGCTACAAGCCCGATCCCAATGCCCGCACCGCAAAGGAACTGGCGTGGCATCTGGCCAACAGCGACGTTCAGTTTCTGGATGGAATTGCCGACCTGAACTTCAACATGGAAACGCCCGAACACAAACCCGGAACCTCAGCCGAGGTGGTGGCGTGGTACGACGAGAACATGAAGCGCGGGTCGGCCCGCGTGGCGGCGATGACGCCTGAGCAATTGACGACGCCCATCAACTTCTTCAACGTGTTCAATTTTCCGGCGGTGCTGTATCTGGGATTCCTCAACAACCACAGCATTCACCATCGCGGTGAACTGACAACCTACCTTCGTCCCATGGGATCGAAGGTGCCGTCGATCTATGGCGGCAGCTACGACGAGCCGTTCCAGCCTCCGGTGTCGGAAGAAACCGCCGCGTAGGAGTCTGGATTCTCGATGTTGAAGAGCCGCCTGTCGGGCGGCTCTTTTAACTTCATCTGCCACACCACACGACGTCGACAGGGTATTTTCCGAAAGCTCGGTCAGCGGTCAGCACAGTCATCTTTTCAGCCATGGCCTGCGCGATAATCAGGCGATCGAAAGGATCGTGGTGATAGAGAGGGAGATCGTAAACCTTCAAACTGTGACTCTGATTTACAGAAAGCGACTGAATGCCTTGTTGGGCCAGCCTCTTCGGCACATAGTGGCCGGGCGGTTCCCCGAGCTCGTACTTTCCCAATTTTGTTTTGATTGCGATTTCCCAGGAACTCGCAGCGGAAAGGTAGATCTCCTCCTCGCCGTTGGTAAGGATCTCAAGTCCGGCGCTGCCGATCTTGTCGGTCGGCCCCACGCTCCACAGCCAGACCATGGTGTCGAGCAAGTACTTCATCGCTTCTTTTTTCGGCGCTTAGGCACTAGTTCTGGAAGCTCTCCGCCGTAAAAGGCCTTCAGCAGGTCGTCCGGCAATGGGGCGTTAAAGTCGTCTGCGATCCATATCTTGCCGCGGTCCATGCCCAGAGGACGGGTCTTCTTTTTTTCTGGTTCCACTGCCACCAGGCGCGCGACTGGCACGCCGGAGCGGGCGATGATGACTTCCTCTCCGGCGGCGATTCGCTGCAGCAGGCGGGAGAGGTGAGTCTTGGCCTCGTGGATGTTGACTACCATGAAGCCATGGTAGACTAAGTCTGTGGACTAAGTCAAGCAAAGTTCGACGATCAACGTTATTGGGCGACCGGCACACGGCCTGGCTCTATCGCAGCCTGCTGGATCTGCGAAATGGCGGCGGCCCGGGAAGGCTCGGCGAGGTCTCCGGGTTTCTGGTTCTCGGCGTGAATGAAGGTGACGTCGGTCAATCCGATGAAAGCGAGAATGTGCCGGAGATAAGGCTCCTGGTGATCGTACTGCGCCGTGGGGGTGCCTGGGCGGAACGAACCACCCCGCGAGGTTAAGACCACCACCTTTTTTCCTTCCAATATCCCTTGAGGACCGTTCGGACCCCAGAGGACAGTTCTTCCGACGCGAACGACCTGGTCGATCCATGCCTTGAGAGGAGATGCGATGGTGAAGTTATACATGGGAGCGCCGATCACGATGGTGTCGGCGGTCACGACCTCGTCGATCAGGGCGTCGGAGGCCGAAAGAACCTGGATTTGGGCGGGAGTAAGTTTGGCCGGGTCGGAATAAGCGGCCAGAGTCCACTCGTCGGTGATGAGAGGGAGGGTGGTGATGGCCAGGTCGCGCTCGATGATTTCTCCGGTTGGGTTTTCATTCTTCCAGGCGTCGACAAACTTCTGGGTGAGCTGGCGCGAAACTGAGTTGCGGCGGGCGCTGGAATCGATGCGAAGCAATTTCATAAGAGTCTCTCCTCTGCTCCCTTTCTTAGATGACACCGGCCTGCGTAAGTTACAATAAATAACCAGTAGCGCTTTACATATTAGGAACTATCGAGTAACTTAGTATCATTATGAGTCCGAAACGAACCCCTCAACCTCCCGCGGCCTGCGCCATTGGGGGGTTGCTGGAGCTGCTTACGCGGCCCTGGACGATGCACATTCTGTGGGCGCTGAGCCACAACGGGCCTATGCGCTTTGGAGTGCTGAAGCGGCAGGTGGAAGGCATCTCTTCGCGGGTGTTGACCGAGCGGCTGCGCACGCTGGAAGGCGCGAGGTTTGTGTTCCGGCACTATGAACAGACGATCCCGCCGGCGGTGACCTACGGCATAACGGACCGCATGAAGGACATAGAGAAGGTGCTGGCGCAGCTTGAAGGGCTGAGCCGGAAATGGCAGGGAGAGGGAGCGACGGCGGGCGCCAGTCGCGGCAATCCCGCGTCGGTGTCCAGCCGATAGACTCGATATGCAGTCTTGCGCCAACGTGCAGCTAGTTGAACGTAAGGTGCTGTCCGGTTGCCGGGGGCGGGTTCGTTACCTAGGTCATCTTGGGGAAGGTGACGATTCGAGTCATCATACGCAGAGTTATGGGGCCGAACCGGCTCCCAGGAAAACGTCTGCGATGAATATTGACGATCTGCTGCGGATTGCTACGGAACGGCGAGCCTCGGACTTGCATTTGAAGGTGGGAAACTATCCTCACCTGCGCATTGACGGCGAACTGGCGCCGTTGACCGAACAGCCGCGGGTGACGGCGGAAGACATGCTGACCATGGCGTTCAGCATGATGTCGGCGCGGCAAAAACAAAAGTTCAAAGAGACCACGGAAATCGACATGGCCTACGGCGTGGCCGGGCTGGGGCGCTTCCGTGTGAACATTTTTCAGCAGCGCGGCAACGTGGGACTGGTGCTGCGTGTCATTCCCACGAAGATTCGAGCGCTGGATGAGTTGTTCCTGCCGAAGGTGGTGGAGCAGATTTGCGAAATGCCGCGCGGACTGGTGCTGGTGACGGGCGTGACCGGCTCCGGTAAGTCGACTACGCTGGCCGCCATGGTGGATCGGGTGAACTCCAGCCGCGCCGAACACATTATTACGATTGAAGACCCCATCGAATTTCTGCATCGCGATAAGAAAGGCTACGTCAACCAGCGCGAGATTCAGGTGGACACGCCTTCGTTCAGCGCGGCCTTGCGGGCTTCGTTGCGTCAGGATCCGGATGTGATTCTGGTCGGCGAAATGCGGGACTTGGAAACGATTTCAACCGCGCTGCACGCGGCGGAAACCGGCCACATGGTTTTCTCGACCTTGCACACGCTGGACGCTGTGGAAACCGTGAACCGCATCATCTCCATTTTTCCGCCGCCGGAGCAGAAGCAGATTCGTTTGCAGTTGGCGGCGGTGCTGCGGGCAATTGTGAGCCAGAGATTGGTCCGGCGCTGCGATGCCGAGGGGCGCGTGCCCGCGGTCGAAGTCATGATCAATACGGCGTTCATCCGGGAATGTATTCTGGTGCCGGAGAAGACGCGGTCGATTCGCGATGCGATTGCGGCGGGCACTTCGCAATACGGCATGCAGACCTTTGACCAGTCGTTGTGGGACCTGTTCCAGGCGGGGCTGGTGAACTACGAAACCGCGCTGGAAAATGCCTCGAACGCAGACGACTTCAAGCTGCGCATGCAGGGCATCGCTTCGACGGCGGACATTTCGCGGCAGTCGATGCAGTCGGCCGGGTACGGCGGGCGGTAGAAAAGCGGGCTTCGGGCTTCGGCTTGCGGGCTTCGGCTCTAGTTTCCGGTTTCTAGTTTCTGGTTTCCGGTTTCTTGAATATTGGATCTTCTTTTTTCCGGACGCCGGAATCCGGACGCCGCCTCTCCCATTCTGTTTTTCAATCGCATCGAAAAGGTCTATCGTTAGCGGATGGCGTTTCCGCGTCCTAAGAGAAGGTTTTATTCCGAGGAGGAGTTGTACGAGTATGCTGTGGGTGCGCTGGCGCGGCGCATGCGGACGGTTGCGGAATTGAAGCGCCTGCTGCGCATGCGGGTGGAAGACGCCGAATCGGAGTATGGAAAGACTTTAGTCGAATTGATCATCCGGCGATTGAAGGATCGCGGGTATCTGAACGACTCGCAGTATGCTGCGTATTTTTCGTCGCTGCGGCGGGACAATCAGAAATTTGGCCGGATGCGCGTGGTCACCGATCTGAAGGCGAAGGGCATGCACAGCGATGTGATCGATAAGGCCGTGGACGCGGCGTACGAGGGCATTAGCGAAGAAAAACAGGCCCGCGAGTATCTGCGGCGGAAGCGCATGGTGAAACCTAAGAATCAGAAAGAGGCGGCGCGCATCTTCCGGCAACTGGCTCGGGGCGGGTTTGGGTCCAAGACCATCTTCACCATTTTGAAGAAATGGGACGTGGATGAGGAGACGCTGACCGAGTTGGAAAGTGAGAGTGCGTGAGAGCCAAGTGTTGAGACGCTGCGGGCAGGCCTCTCTTGCCGGTTCCGGAGCATCCAAACCTGAAGATGTACTTGGCAAGAGCTTTTCGATGTTGCATACTCCATGTACGATTTCAAAACCGTTTTCTCCCGGAGGGCACGATGAAGTTCCGTCTCAAAGTAGTTCTTGCAGGATTGCTGTTTAGTGTAGTACCGATTGCGCTGGCTCAAGACGCGGCCACGGATGTGAAGAAGGGCGCCGAAAAGACCGGCCACGAAACCAAAGTCGTCGCGAAAGACACCGCCAAAGGTACCGAGAAGGGCGCGAAGGCCACCGGCCACGAAACCAAGAAGGTGGCTAAGACGGTTGGCAAGGATACGGAGAAGGGCGCCGAGAAGACCGGTCACGAAACTAAAGTGGTGGCCAAAGACACGGCCAACGGCACTGAGAAGGTTGCCAAGAAGACGGGCAGCGGCGTAAAGAAAGGTACGAAGGCAACCGGGCACGAGGTGAAGAAGGCCGGCGAAAAGATGGAAGGGGACCCGAAGCCGCAGTAACGCTGCAAGGTTCGATATAACGAGGGCTGCGCGAGGGCTGCGCGGCCCTTCTTCTTTTTCTCGCCATTGTATTGAGATGGTTGGTCTCTCCGCGTCCTCTGTGTCCTCAGCCTGCCCTGAGCGTGGCCGAAGGGCGGTTTTCATTTAGAATTGTTGTCCTGACTCCATGCTGACTGGCTCTGAAATCCGCCGCAAGTTTCTCGACTTCTTTGTGCAGCAGAAGGAGCGTCCGCACAAGGAGGTGCATTCGTCGTCGCTGGTGCCGGCGAACGATCCCACGCTGCTGTTTACCAACGCGGGCATGAACCAGTTCAAAGACGTTTTTCTCGGCCTCGAGAAGCGCAACTACTCCCGCGCCACGACTTCGCAGAAATGCGTGCGCGCCGGCGGCAAGCACAACGATCTGGAAAATGTGGGGTTCACCAACCGGCATCACACGTTCTTCGAGATGCTGGGAAATTTTTCGTTTGGCGATTACTTCAAGAAAGACGCCATCGCCTACGCGTGGGAACTGATCACTTCGCCGGAGTGGTTCGGGATTTCGAAGGAGCAAGCTGTACGTAACGATTTTCAAAGGAGAAGCTGGCGTTGAGCGCGATATCGAAGCTTACGACCTATGGGTGGGGCAGGGCGTACCCAAGAATCGAATCTTCGAGATGGGGGTGAAAGACAACTTCTGGCAGATGGGCGACACCGGGCCCTGCGGGCCGTGCAGCGAGATTTATTACGACATGGGGCCGGCGGCTTCTGAGCAGGGGCATGCGGACTGCGCGTTCCCCTGCGACTGCGGGCGGTATGTCGAGATCTGGAATCTAGTGTTCATGCAGTTTGACCGCGATGTGAGCGGGAAACTGAATCCGCTGCCCAAGCCGTCGATTGATACGGGGATGGGGTTGGAACGGGTGACGGCGGTGCTGCAGGGTGTGATTTCGAATTACGAGACGGATTTGTTTGTGCCGCTGATCGAGAGGGCCGCGGAGTTGACGGGGCACATTGCTTAGAAAGAAGTGGAAAAGGAAGCGCATGCCAAGTCGGCGGCTTCGCTGAGGGTGATTGCGGATCATTCGCGGGCGGCTAACGTTCCTTGATTTCAGACGGAGTTGTTGCCGGCAAACGAGGGACGTGGATATGTGTTGCGAAAAGATCATTCGGCGAGCTATTACCCACGGTCGACTCTTGGGCCATAAGAGAACATTTCTGTATCAAATGCTATTCGCGGTGCTCGATCTGATGAAGGACGCCTATCCGGAGCTGCAGCGAAACCTCCAGCGAGATCTCGAACACAATGCTGGCGTGAGGAAGCGCGTTTCGCGCACACGCTCGATATCGGCTTGGAAAAGCTGGAGGACTACCTGAAAACGCCGTAATGCACCGTGGCGCGTGCCATGCGAAGTGATCGTCAAGGCGGCATCGACAGGGAGCCGTACGCTGACGGGTCTGCAAGAAGTTCTCTCTGGTCCCCAACCCAATCCTCCTCGTACTGACGGGCTCGTCGAATCGCTGGTTCGCAACTACGATCGCGCTTGACGCTCTGGCGAGGCACTACAGCGCGACTTCGCGATGCGCTAGAAGACCGCTCTATTCTCGCACGGATGTGTTCAAACTCTATGACACTTTTGGCATGCCGCTCGACTTCATGAGGATGCGCCCGTGACCAAGGTATCGATTTGATCAAGCAGGCTTCGACCGCGCATGGAGGAACAAAGCCCGCGCTCGCGCTTCCTGGAAAGGCGCAGCGAAACAAACCGCCAATCCCGCCTACAAGCAGCTTCCGAAATCGCTCTTCGAAGGTTATCGGCAGACTCGCTCTGATGGATGCGAGATGCTCGCCATCATTCACAACGGGCAGGGCGCGCGGGAACTCAAGGCTGACGATGCTGGCGAAGTCATTCTTGATCACACGCCGTTCTACGCCGAATCCGGCGGGCAGGTGGGCGACCGGGGATGGTTTTATTCGGACGATCACAACACTGTCGTGGCCGACGTGACGGGATGCTACTCGCCGATTCAGGGGGTGCGGGCGCATCAGGTGGTTGCCAAGCAGACGTTGCGCTTGGGCGACAAAGTAGATGCTGTGGTGAATGCTGATTTTCGTTTGTCGACTATGCGCAATCATACGGCTACTCATCTGCTTCATGCCGGGTTGCGCGAAGTTTTGGGGAAGCATGTGAAGCAGGCGGGGTCGTTGGTTGCGCCGGATCATTTGCGGTTTGATTTTTCGCACTTCACTGCGGTGGAAGACGAAGAGTTGCAGGATATTGAGGACATTATCAATAAGGAAGTGCTGCGCAATCAGATTGTCGAGACCATTACTGACGTTCCCATCGAGGAGGCGATCAACACGTATCACGCCATGGCTTTGTTTGGCGAGAAGTATGGCGACAAGGTGCGCGTGGTGCGGATTGGCGATTTTTCGACTGAGCTTTGCGGCGGCACGCACACTGGGGCTACCGGCGAGATTGGGCTGATCAAGATTCTTAAGGAAGGCAGCGTGTCGTCGGGTGTGCGGCGAGTCGAGGCGGTTACCGGAGAGGGATCTTTGCGTCACTTCCGCACTGATCATGAGCTGGAAAAGGTAGTGTCGGCGTTCGTATCTCCCACCTTTGCGCAAAGAACGCGCAAAGATGGGGCACCCTCATTTGATATTGATCCATCGCATTCGGAGACTATGTCTCCCGCTGAGGCGCTGAAAGTCGAACTTGACAAGAAAGACGCCGAGATCAAGCGATTAGCTCGCGAATTGGATCAGGTGCGGATGAAATCGGCTTCGGCTTCGATCAGCACGGCGAACATCGGCGATCAAATTAAAGATGTGAAAGGCGTGAAGGTTCTGGCGCATCGTGTGGACAATCTGGAGCGGACACAGTTGCGCACGCTGGTCGACCAACTGCGGGAGAAGATTGGGTCGGGCGTGGTGGTGCTGGGTTCGGCTTCGAATGGAAGCGTCTCGCTGATCGTGGGCGTCACGAAGGATCTGATTGGCCGGGTGCAGGCGGGAAAAGTGATTGGCCCGGTGGCGCAGAGAGTTGGCGGCAAGGGCGGAGGGCGTCCCGATCTGGCCGAGGCCGGCGGCAAAGATGCGGCTGCGCTGGACTCCGCGCTGGCCGGGGTGTATACCGTGGTGGAATCGCTTTTGGAGCCTTAGCATCTCAACTAGCAGGAGGCGCCCGATGGAAGACCGCATTCGCTGCGTGGAACACCAGGGAAAGCAAATCCTGCTGGTGGACCTTTCTCACTGCACGCCGGCAGAGGTTGCAAAGATTGCCCTGTTGGTCCCTTCCTATGTCACAAGTGAGCCTCGCGGCTCGGTGCTGTTGCTCGCCGATTTCACGGGAGCGGAGTTTGACAGAATCGCGATCGAGCGCATGAAAGAGAGCACGGTCTTCGACCGGCCGCACCTCAAGCGGTCGGCGTGGGTGGGAATCGAGAAACTGCCCAAAGTGTTTTACGAACACATCAAGAATTTTTCCCAGCGAGATCTGCCCGCCTTTGAGACCCGCGAGGAAGCGATGGACTGGCTGGTGAGCGAGGGAGAGGTGCGAACAACGCACGCTGGGGGACCTGCCTAAGCGGCACCGCCTGGGGGATGCCAGCTAGCCGCCACGTCGAAGGGATAATGGGGGCAAATCGAGCCAGGACCGTGGCGGCAAGAATTGAGGAGTAGCTCATGGGCCAACCACTCGACAAGCAGAAAGCATTCCTTTACGGCCGGTTCGTGCAAGCCGCCTACACCATGTTCAGGGACCCGCAGGGCGGAGACCCGCTCCGGCCTGAACCTGCCGGCATTCCGGAGGGGTACGAACTTGGGGCGTGGATCCACATGTCGGATTTCATCCTGAACCTCAAGGAACCCGAATTCTACGGCATCGTCTGCCGCAAGATCGACAACCCGGACTGGCGCATCGTCGCCATTCGCGGCACTGAAGGCGCTATTGAGTGGATCGACGATGCGGCCGCGCTTCCCAGACCCTTCCGCCAGGTGCCGGACACAGGGCGCGTAGCCAGCGGGTTCGACAAAATCTACAGCTCCTTGAAAGTGGTGAAGCGCAGGCTGGCCGAAGATCGCGCAGTGGCGGCAGCGGCTCCGGGGCTTCCGGCCCCGCCTGAAACCTTCGCTGGATCCTTTGCCGAGCAGCTCGATCAGCTGGCCAGCAGCCGCGAGTTGGCGCGCGGCGTCAGACGATCCATGGCTGAAGCGCGCCCGGCACGGCCCATGGTGGTTACCGGCCACAGCCTAGGGGCGGCCCTCGCCACGCTGTTTGTCATGGAGAACGACTCGAAAAAAAAGTTCGATATCACCACGTCGTGCACGTTTGCTTCGCCACGCGTGGGCAACCTGGAGTTCGCCAGGGCCTTCGATCAACTCCCCATCGATTCGTGGCGGATCGTGAATACGCTCGACATAGTGCCGAAACTTCCTCCGCATATTCCACTGTTGCTGGAATACGATCACGTCGACACTGCGTATCCGTTCACTTCCTCCGACTTCGCCAAGAACAGCCTGGTGTGCTGGCATGCGATGGAAACTTACCTGCACTGGCTGGATGCGAGTTCTCCGCTGACAGAAGGAATGTGTGCCCTAGGATCTATGGGGCGGTATTCAGCTTCCACTTTCTCCTGAGCGATTTTTGCTTTTGAAATAGCTATCTGAGATAGCCATAATGGGAGAATGCAAGTCAGCGTAGCCGATGCCAAGGACAAGCTGCCGGAGTTGACTAGGGCGGTGGAAAAGGGCGAGCCCGTGACGATCTGCCGCCGGGGTGTGCCGGTCGTCGACATCGTGCGCACGAAGAAGCCAGCCAAGAAAAAACCAAGATTCGGAACCTTGCGGGGAAAGATCAAAATCATCGATCCGGACTGGTGGAAACCGATGACGGACAAGGAAGTAGACGACTTCCTTGAGGGCCGCTAGTAAAGGGGTGAAGATTTCCGCACCTTAACTTCTCCACTTTAGCGTAACCGGTCCCGCCATTGGATGCTTCATCTCGGCGCCTGAGCGCTTCGCTTCCAGGTGCGCGGCCTTCAACTGGAAATACCATTTGGCGGGACGGTCGGCGTCGTCGATCAGCATTAAATGCGGATTATGCTTCAGGCCTTCGGATTGCAGTTCCATGGTGCGGCGGTCCTGTTCGACAAATTTGGCGAAGACGAATTTCAGCAACTCGGGGCCGAAGGGCATCCAGCGGAAAATATTCCAGGCGGCTACCACGTCGATGCGGCACTGATTGCGAGTGATAGGCGTCACCGTGGTGAGGCTGGAGAACCAGTACTTGCCTGCCCGGATGGTTTCGGTGCGCCGGTTGGGCAGGACAAAGTCGATGGTGGTAGTGATGGAATCGGCGGCTGCATAAAGGCGCAAGAGCTTGTAGGGCGCGGAGTTTGAGCTGGGCGTGTGCGCGCTCATGCGAAAGCCACTGGGGATGGGCTCGAAATGTTTTCTGCTTCTCGTGGATGCTGTCGCTGCTGCGCCACCACCATGCCTGATGCACGAACGGTCCGTGCGCCGGATCCATGAGGCCGATGATGCCGTGGTCGATGCTGACGGGCATGTCGGCGATCGAGGTAGGCAACCTTGTACTTACCGCCGGACATTTCTCCGAACTTCTCAATCTGAGGGGCCGGATCGGGAGCTTCTTGCCTCGCGCTGAAACCCGCGCCGGGCGGGCCGGGATCAGGGATGTAAACCCAGACAAAACCATCCTGCTCTTCGCAGGGATAACTGCCGGCGTAAATGCGATTCACTTTCAAGTTCTGGTCGGCCGTAAGTGAGGGGATAAGTTCGCACTGGCCGTTGTGGGCATCGAACTTCCACCCGTGATAGGAACACTCGACATTTTCACCATCGAATTTACCGCAGTGGAGCGGCATGCCGCGGTGGGGACAGGCATCACGCAAAGCGAAAGGGCGGCCTGCGCGGTCGCGTCCGACGACCAGCGGAATCTCAAGCAGCATCGCTTTGTGGAGCTGATTGCGATGTACGCGGTCCGCGGGCAAGGCGCGATACCAGAAACCGGTGAGCATGAGCGAGTCTGTCGCCTGGCGTAGGGGAGAGTCGAGTTCCGGCATAGGTGGCGGCTGTTGATTGCTGATTGCTGATTGAAGAACCTATGCTAGCATCCGCGGGACTTCGAGCGGTGGAGTGTGCAGGATTTGGCATACTCGACACAGTGGCACTACAGAGTTATTGTCAGAGGAAGATTCCTGTGCTACCGTAGCTGAAATTTCACGCCTTCGTAGAAACTTTTTCACGGGCCCTCTAATAGCTGCGATCGACGCGAAAGCATGTGGGGTAGCGCCACTATGAAGGAAGCGATAGACTCGACTCCGATTCAGCCGTCCGGGGACGAGGAGAATTTTGCCAACCGCAAGTTGATCCGTCCGGCGCTGCCGCGCCCGGAACACAATCACGGGAATCACATCGTCAATCCAATGCAAGTCGCTGATCGCCGGGATCGGCCCGAAAGACACGACCGCCCGGAACGCGGCGGGGAGCGCAGGTTTGAACGGAGCGACCGCGGCGACAGAGCGATGGGATCAGGAGGCGGCCGAAAGGCAGCGCCTCCGGAGCAGACTAACGCGGAAAATTTCTATTATCAGAAACAGATGCAGTCGAAGACGCCGATGGTGATCGTGCTTCGCGATGGCGAGGAAATCCATGGCATCATCGAGTGGTACGACAAAACCTGCATCAAGGTGGCCCGCGAAGACGGTGGACCGAACCTGATGATCTACAAGCCCGCCATTAAGTACATGTTCAAGGAAGAGGAAAACGAGCGGTAGGAAGAAGAATTGAGTGATTGGGCCATTCAATCTTGGGCAATTGAAGACTCCAGAGACCGCTATCCGCAATTGTTTTGAATTACTAAATTACCCGATTACAACTCAATCGCTGCCAATGGTTTACGCGAGCTGATGCTCCCGTTTGACAATCTCCCTTATCTCCCATAGCATCAATCACTTGAGGGATGATCCTAGCACCGTACCCGGGAGCCGCTCGTGATTAAGCTCGACATTATCAACGAAGTGGTCGCCAGAACCGGCATCACCAAGACCAAAGCCGAGTTGGCGGTGGAAACCGTTTTTGAGAGCATGAAGAACGCGCTGGCCCGCGGCAATCGCATTGAGCTGCGCGGATTTGGCGTTTTTAACGTGCGCCCGCGCAAGACCGGCATCGGACGCAACCCGCGCACCGGAGCCGAGGTGTCGATTCCTCCCGGCAAGGCCGTGCGATTCAAGCCGGGGAAAGAACTGCAGTCGATTGATTGAAGTCAGTACCTAGTACCGAGTACCCAGTACCGAGCGAGATCGGTCGAACCGCTGCTTGCACATTTTCCATCTTTTCTCTTTCATCCTCCAAGTTTTGTTCATCGACTTTTCTCGGTACTCGATACTCAGTACTCGGTACTGGATGCTCATTCTCGTAGTAGCATCTAAAGGAACGGCCTCGATGGAATCGCGCGGGCCGAAGAATCGCATGTCGGAACCTACTCCTCCGGTAGCATCTTCCACTCTCGAATACTACCGGCCCATCCCAGTGCCGGAGCCGCGCGCACCACGGCAGCGCTACTGGCTGCACGCGTTGCTGCTCGTGGCGACTTGTTTCACCACGCTGGTGGTGGGAGCGCGCATGCAGTACAACTTTGCGCACAACCAGCCGGTGTTTTCGCTGGACGACAATTCCGCTCCATTGTTCCCGGTAAGCTGGGCGTTTTCGCATCCCGAGCGGCTGCTGCTGGGTCTGCCATTCGCAAGCACGCTGATGCTGATTTTGCTGGCGCACGAAATGGGGCACTATCTCTACTGCAAGCGCTACGGCGTGTGGGCGACGTTGCCTTTTTTTATTCCTGCGCCGACGCTGATTGGGACCTTCGGCGCGTTCATCAGGATTCGCTCGCCGATTCGATCGCGCACGGCTCTGTTTGATATCGGAATCGCGGGCCCGATCGCCGGGTTCGTTGTGGCGCTGGCCGTTCTTATCTTTTCCCTGGGGCTATCGAAGCCAATCCCGGCGAGAGTCCCGGCGGGGACTCTGGACTTGGGGTTTCCCCTGATCTTCCAGTTCGTACACTGGTTACTAGCCGCACAGGGCGGGGCGCAGGGCATCGCGCGGTTGCCTCTAAGTCGTGTCTTGCTGCATCCCACGGCGATTGCAGCCTGGGTGGGAATGTTCGCGACCTCGCTGAACTTGCTGCCCGGCGGACAACTTGATGGCGGACACATTGTTTTTTCGATTGCGCCGCGGGCGCACAAGTTCGTATCGCGATTGACGATTCTGATTCTTCTGCCCATGGCGTACTACCTGTGGACGGGATGGTTGGTGTGGGCGATTCTGCTGCAGATCAGCAGCTTGCGGCATCCGCAAGTGGCCGAGTGGCCGAGGGTTTCGGGCGGACGGGCGTGGCTGGCCGTCTTTGCGCTGTCTGATGCTGGCGCTCACACTGACGCCAGCGCCATTTGCGAACGGCTCGGGCCGGGAAGTGGCTCGAGTCCTCCACGACATGCTGCACGAATTGATGCCCCGTTGGATAGGAAGATAGAAGATAACGGTGCAAACACACCTGCTCGACCCGTCCCAGGGATTCGCCCTTCCAGTCAATTCTCTCGTATACTCCTTTATTCAATCGTTTTAATTGAACAGTGGGAGGCAGTCTTACCGTGAAAAAGATAGCCGCTGTTCTTCTCTGTCTGGCGGGATATTTCGCTCTGGCGCTTTCTGCTGCAGGCCAGACCATCGCAGTTGACGTTTCGCATCCCACGAATCATTTCGTGCCTAAAGAAACTCTAGGTGCAGGAGTCGATCGCATTGCCGTGGAGGCGATCGACAAAGACTTGCGGCAACCGACGCTCGAGAAAACGCTGGCCTCGGGCTGGCAGCCGGTCAGCTATCGTCAGAACACGGAACTCGCCGTCGAGGCATGGCATTGGAATCCACAAGGAAGCTGGAGTGATCCGCGCGGCAAAGGATATTTCACCGGCTCCGCAACTCCCACAGAAGCAATTCGGTATTCCTACGGCTATCCGTTGCCGCGCCGCGGATTCACCCGCAACGACGGCACCGATAATGTGGGATTCTCCCGCCTCACCGACGGCGACCTCAATACTTTCTGGAAAAGCAATCCCTACCTCACCGAGCGCTTCACCGGCGAGAGCGATTCCTTGCATCCACAATGGGTTGTGATCGACCTCGCCCAGATGCAGCAGGTGACCAGCATTCGCATCGCGTGGGGAGAGCCTTACGCCCGGCGCTACGTCGTTCAGTATTGGACCAGCGATGATCCGGCGGCCGATGGTCCAATCAAAGCACAGACGAGCGGCGCCTGGCACACGTTTCCGCAAGGGACGGCCACCGATGGAAAAGGCCAGACCGAAACCATTCGCTTGAGCAGCGCTCCAGTGGCGGTGAGGTTCGTGCGGATCTGGATGACGGAATCGTCGAACACGTGCGTTGCCGACGGCACAACCGATCCCAGTTCGGATCCGCGAAATCTAGATCCGCGGAATTGTGTGGGCTACTCGATTCGCGAGCTTTATCTCGGCACAACCACTGGCGACGGCAAGTTTCACGACATCCTGCGGCATACTCCGGAGCAGGAGCAGACTGCAACGTATTGCTCGTCAGTCGATCCTTGGCATGAGCCGTCGGATTTGGGATCGACCAAGCAGGCGCAGATGGGATTCGATCTCTTCTTCACCAGCGGCGTGACGCGCGGCCTGCCGGCGATGGTGCCAGTCGCGATGCTCTATGACACGCCCGACAACGCAGCAGCGGAAATTGCATACTTGGAAAAACGAGGCTATCCCATCTCTTACGTCGAGATGGGCGAAGAATCCGATGGCCAGTACATGCTGCCGGAGGACTACGCCGCGCTGTACCTGCAATGGGCGACGGCAATTCATCGCGTGGATCCAGCGTTGAAGCTCGGTGGGCCATCATTCCAGGGAGTGAACAAGGACATCGAAGTCTGGCCCGACGCGAAGGGAAAAGTTTCGTGGACCGCGCGGTTCGTGGACTATATGATGCAGCACGGGCGCATGAGCGATCTGGCGTTTTTTTCGTTCGAGCATTATCCCTACGATCCCTGCAAGACGCCGTGGGGCATGCTTTACGACGAGCCCGAGTTGGTAAGCCACATCGTGCAGGTGTGGCACAAGGACGGGATTCCCGCGGACATGCCGTTGTTCATCACGGAGGGAAATCTTTCGTCGGGCGCGAGCGAAACTTATCAGGATATTTTCGCGGGAGTCTGGCTGGCCGATTACATTGGATCGTTCTTGAACTCGGGAGGAAAAGCCATTTATTTCTTCCATTACTTGCCGCTGCAAATGGAACCGGGATGCAACGGCTCTCCGGGAACATTTGGAATGTTTACCGTGGACGCCGATTATCAGATTCAGCAGGCGCTCGCGCAGTTTTTTGTGGCGCAGTTGATCAATCTGGAGTGGGCGCAATCCGCTGGCGGTGAGCATCAGGTGTTCGCCGCGAAGAGCGACGTGGGGGATGGAGCCGGTCACGCACTGGTGACGGCGTATGCGCTGAAGCGTCCGGATGGGGACTGGGCGGTGATGGCGGTGAATCGAGACCAGCAGAATGCGCACCGGGTTCGGATTGCATTTGAGGGACCGGCGGACAAGAAGACCAGCTTCGCCGGGCCGGTGGAGGTTTCAACTTTCGGCAGCGCACAGTATCAATGGCATCCGCCGCAGATGCGCTTTATGGCTCATGCCGAGAAGAGTGGTGAGCGCACGATTGTGCCCACAACCACGGGCTGGGCCGATCCCGACGGGCCGATTGTCCACACTAAGCTGACTGCGGAAAAGAACACGATGTTCGATCTGCCGGCAGCCTCGGTGGTGGTGATTCGAGGAAACGGCGCAAAGGGCAGTCCTTAATCGTTGGTCGTTGGAAAGCAAAATGCCGGCAGCAACCAAGAATTGCGAACGACTAACGACTAGCGACCAACGACTGGTTGTCACATCAGCCACAACGCATCCACGTCCACAATCACCTGCGTGCGCGGAATTTTCTGCTGGGTTGAGTAGGCCAGCATGGCGCGCAGCGTCGCGTTGAGCTTTTCGCGGCTCGGCGACTTCAGCACGAAGTGATAGCGGTAATCGCGCTTGAGCCGCATGATCGGCGCGACTGCCGGGCCGAGCACGCGCACGCCTTCATGCCGGTTTTGCTCAAACCACTTTCCCAGGGTGCCCGACCACTCGAGCGCTTCGTCAAGTTTGTCGCTGCGGATGAGCACGTTGGCCAGCGCGGAGTATGGCGGATAGTGCATCCAACTGCGGAAGCGCAATTCCTTTTCGTAGAATCCGGCGAAGTCATGGCGGGCCGCGTACTGCACGGCGTAGTGATCCTGAAAATAGGTTTGCAGAATCACTTTGCCGGGAGACTGGCCGCGTCCGGCGCGTCCGGCAACTTGCGTGAGCAATTGGAAGGTGCGCTCGGCGGCGCGGAAATCTGGCAGCCCCAGGGCGCTGTCGGCGCCAACCACGCCGACCAGAGTGACGCCGTGAATGTCGTGGCCCTTGGCGATCATCTGGGTGCCGACGAGCAAGTCGAGTTCGCCTTCGCTGAGAGCGTTTAGTGTGCGCTCGAAATCTTCGTGTCCGCGGACAGTGTCGCGATCGAGGCGTGCGATGCGCGCCTGCGGAAACATGCCGTGCAACAATTCTTCCAGCTTCTCTGAGCCGGTGCCGAGAAAATATACATACTCGCTGCCGCAATGAACGCAGGCTTTGGGCACCGGCGCGGTGTAGCCGCAGTAGTGGCAAACCATTTTGTGCTCACGCTTGTGGTGGGTGAGGGCGATGGCGCAGTTCTGGCACTCCAATTTCTTGCCGCAGGTGCGGCACAGCACCACGGGAGAATATCCACGGCGATTGAGCAGCACCATGACCTGCTCTTTGCGGTCGAAACGCTCTTTGATCTCCGCGGCCAGCTTGCGCGAGATGACCTGCTCGTGGCCGGTTTCCTGGAATTCCTGGCGCATGTCGATGATCTCTACTTCCGGCAGAGGACGCTGCTCCACGCGGTCGGGCAACTCAACCAGCGCGTATTTATTCTTCTTTGCGTTGAAATACGATTCGAGCGATGGCGTGGCCGAGCCTAGCACGACGACGGCATTCGCCATCTTGGCGCGCACCACCGCGATATCGCGGGCATGGTAGCGCGGCGTTTCTTCCTGCTTGTAGGAGGAATCGTGCTCTTCGTCGACGATGATCAATGCGAGATCGCCGACCGGCGCGAAGACCGCGGAGCGCGTACCGACCACCATGCGTGCTTCCCCACTCTTGATGCGGTGCCACTGCTGCGCGCGCTCCTTATCGGAAAGCGCCGAGTGCAGGATGGCGACTTCGTCGCCGAAGATCTGATGCAGGTCGGCGGCAACCGCCGGCGTGAGGCCGATTTCAGGGACGAGGAGGATGGCGGAGCGTCCCGCTTCAAGAACCGCACGCATGCCCGCGAGGTAAACGGCAGTCTTGCCCGAGCCGGTGACGCCGTGCAGAAGAATGCCCGAAAACTTTCGCGCTTCGACAGCTTCGCGCAGGCGGTTCAGGGCGGCTTGCTGCGCCGAGTTGAAATCGAATTCGAAAGACGGCCGTGGTTTGCTGCGCGAAACGGCGAAGGCCGCGGGCTCTTCGACGATTTCGATCAGACCGCGTTTCACCAGCGTGCTGAGCGTCGTGCGCGGGATTTCGAGCGCTTGCAGCGTCTCCACAGGAACTCGGCCTCCAGAGGCGGCGAGAGTCTCGACGAGCCGGCGCTGGTTGTCGTTCAATTTGCCGTCAGCGGACTTGAGCAGAGCGATCTTGATCGTTCGCGTGGCGTCGCGGACAGCGGAAATATCTTCGCGCGCGAGCCACTTCTTTCGCACCATCCCGTTCAGAATTGATTTTGAGACGCGGGTGCTGGAGCGAAGCTTTTGTTCGCTGACCGGGATGGTCTCTCCGGGCGCGGGCTCTTGCGCAGCCAGATAATCGAGCACACGGAATTCTGCGGCTTGCTCCTCGGGAGTGCGCCGCGAACGCGCAGACGATCCTGACATTCCCGCCAGATGCAGCGCCAGTTGGCCATCCTTCGTTATGCGGTAGGCGACGCCGCGTTTGAACTCCGCATTCAGCGGCAGCATGGTGCGGAAGACTTCGCCGAGCGGCGCGAGATAGTAGTCGGCAATCCAGCGGCCGAGGCGCAGCAGTTGTTCGTCGAGAACCGGAGTGGGGTCGAGTACGCTGAGAATGGATTTTGTTTTGACGGACGGGGTTCGGTCGTGCAGTTCGACCACGATGCCAGTCATACGCTGCTGACGAAAAGGCACGAGCACGCGGCCACCGACCACCGGAGCGGCTTCGGCGGGGACACGGTACGTAAAGACCATGTCGAGCGGCACGGGCAGGGCAACGTCGCAGAATTCGGGCATTGATTGGAAGGATAAACTACAGCGGATGCCTCATTGCGAACTGTCATCCCGCCTGAACTGTCATCCCGAGCGCAGCGAGGGACCTTGGTGTCTGCGTGAAGCGGCAGTACTCATGGCGCAGGCAAGAACCAGGATCCCTCGCTCCGCTCGGGCTGACAACGCCTTTGTTTGGCTATTCGGCGGCTTTTCTCGGGGGCTCGATATCCCAGGTACTTCATCACCATCTGCAGATCTTTCCATGCCTCGCCCTTCTGCCGCGGATCGCGCAGCAAGAACGCGGGATGATAAGTAACAGCGAGCCGCGCGCCCGGCCATGAAGGATCGCCGCCGCGAATGCCCGCCGGTTTGAAATCATAAAAACGGCCTCGCAGTTCCGACATAGGCGCATTGATGGCAAGCAGATTTTTCGCGGCCACCGCGCCCAGCGCGACCACAACCTTGGGCTTGATAACGGCGATCTGCCGCATGAGAAATGGCGAGCAGGTTTCGCATTCGTCGCGCTCCGGCGTGCGGTTGCCGGGCGGACGGCATTTGACTATATTCGCGATATAAACATCTTCGCGCCGCAAGCCCATCGCTTTGATCATGTTGTTGAGCAACTGGCCGGCGCGTCCGACGAACGGTTCGCCCTGCGCATCCTCGTCGGCGCCCGGACCTTCGCCCACGAACATCAACTCCGCCCGTGGATCGCCCACGCCAAAGACGATCTGCTTGCGGCCCTGCTGGTGCAGTTTGCAGCGGGTGCAGTCGCCGAGGTCTTCGCGAATCAACTTGAGCGCGGCGACGGGATCGGCCACTCCGTACTCCGGTTTCGGCGCTACGATTTCGAAGATATTTTCCTCAGCGGCAGCCGGGACAATGGCGGGTTTTCTTGCGGACATTTCCTCTCGCAATTCTGACTGGGATACTAGGGAGGTCGCTGAAGCCGACGTTGCAGACAAAGACGCCGCAATCACGCCGGCGACAGCCGGTTGAGCCGCCAACTGCGAAAGCTGCGGCTCTCGCCGGTAGAAATCGTAGATGCCCAACTCATGATAGTAGCGGACGCGGTCGGCGAGAGCGCGCCGCAACTCGGGGTCCAGAGTGCTCGCCACTCCTTAGTGCTCCACGTCAAAATAAATCTTCGTCGTGGCCCGATACACTACTTTCTTTCCCTCCAGTTGCATATCGAGCGAGTCTACATGCGCCCACTTGATCCCGCGAACTGTCTTGCCCGCCTCGGCCACGGCATTCGTCGCCGCCTTGGCAAAGCTTTCTTTAGAGGTTCCAATCACCTCGATAACTTTCTGCGTCATCACACGCTCCTTAAAGAAGTTTGACGGAATTGTACTCTAGAGGGCCATCCGGTGCGGCGTAGGGCATCCTCGCCCATTCGCCTTAACAGTCCAGGAGAAACTCGCCTTCAGGCTTTCACCGGCGCCTTGCGCCGCTCGCGAATGCGGACGACCTGGTCGAGCACGCGCTGCGCCACTTCCCACTTCGTCGTCTCCGGAACTTCGACCACCTCATCGTGAGTAATGATGGTGACTTCATTGCGATCGGAACCGAAGCCGATGCCTTCGCGCGATACGTCGTTCACCACGATCGCGTCGAGATGTTTCGCAGCGAGCTTCTGACGGGCATTTTCCAGAACGTTCTCGGTCTCCGCGGCGAAGCCCACGACAATCTGCGACTGCTTGCGCACAGAAATTTCCTGGAGAATGTCGGCGGTAGGTTCGAGTTCAAGAGTGATCGGCCCTTTGCGTTTTATCTTTTGCGGGGACGCTGATTTCGCCCTGTAATCGGAGACGGCAGCGCTCTTGATCACAACCGTGGCTTGTGGCAAAAGATTGAGCACGGCATCGCGCATCTGTTCGGCTGATTCCACGCGTGTGATTTCAGCCGCTCCCGGCGGCGTGAGAGCGGTCGGTCCACTCACCAGAAGCACGCGCGCGCCGCGGCGCAGGGCGGCTTCTGCGATGGCATACCCCATGCGTCCGCTGGAGCGGTTGGTAAGGTAGCGCGCGGGATCGATTGTTTCGCGCGTCGGTCCGGCGGTAATCAGAATGGTTTCACCGAAGAGATCCTGCGACGCGCCCAGCGCTTCCAGAACCGCAGCAACCACGGCTTCATTCTCGGCGAGCCGCCCGGAGCCAGTCATCCCGCAGGCGAGATATCCCGATCCCGGGTCAACAATCTTCACCCCGCGCTGGCGAAGAATTTCCAGATTCGCCTGCGTCGCGGGATGATTCCACATGTTGACATTCATCGCCGGAGCGACCACGACTGGAGCGGTAGTAGCGAGATAAAGCGTGGTGAGAAAGTCGCTGGCAATGCCCTGCGCAAACTGCGCCAGCACATCGGCCGTGGCGGGAGCAACCAGCAACGCGTCAATCGACTGCGCAACGGCGATGTGCTCGATGGCCGAGTCGATATTCGCGGCGTGTTCTTCACCAGGCGAGAACATCCCCGTGATCACCTTCTCACCGGAGAGCGCAGCGAAAGTGAGCGGGCGAATAAACTCCTGGGCCGCGCGCGTCATGATGACTTGTACGCGGATGCCGCGGTCTTGCAGCAGGCGCACCATCTCGGCCGCCTTATACGCCGCGATGCCGCCCGTCACTCCGAGAGCAACTTTCATGATGATTCGATGCAGCCGACCCGCAGCGCGATTACGCGTCGTGTCCGAAAGCCTGATCCAGGACTTCGGCGGCCTGCTCGGCCGCGCTGCGCGTTTCGGGAATCTCCCACTTCACTTTGCCCGCGCGGATTTCGTCTTGTGCAATGCGGCAGGGTTTGCGGGAATTGGTTTGAACCACCGGCGGGGCTCCGGATTGCAGTTGGCGGGCGCGCCGGGCGGCGACCAGAATATAGCGATAGTTGCTGTCGAAGCCTTCGATCAATTTCATGGACTCTCTCCCCTTCATACCGGGTTGCAAGATTTCGATTGCCGAAAGTTGATTGCCGAAAGTTGATTACCGAAACTTCGTGCGCTTCGTTCTTCGCCACAGAAGCCAAGAACCGCTCCTGTTATTTTCCCACGAAATTCAAGATTGCGGGGGCTGCCGGCTCCAAATAAGGTTACCGTGGATTACTCCCTCCGGGGTCGTCCGGCGACTCAAACGAATCAAGAATCGCTTTCAGGCGGTCGCGAACGTTGACCAGCCGGCAGCGCTCCGCGATGGCCACGACTGCCGACTCCTCGGCGGAAAGCCGGCGCCCCGCGCGGAGCAGACGTTCCGACCGCACAATGGCTTGCAGGTTCTCGATCGATTCCTCCAGAAGATTGTTGATTAGAATGTAGTTATATCGGCTGTAATTCTGGATCTCACGCTTGGCCATCACCAGGCGGCGCTGGATGACCTCTTCGCTGTCTTCCCCTCGCTTGCGCAAGCGCTCCTCCAAAGTCTTGCGATCCGGAGGCAGAATAAAGATGCTGGTGGCGGCGGGAAGTTTTTGCTGGATCTGCGCCGCGCCTTGCACGTCAATATCGAGCAAGAGATCGTGGCCTTTCTGTTCCGCCTCGCGCAGAAAGCGGCGTGCCGTACCGTAGTAGTTGCCGAAGACCTCGGCATGCTCGAGGAACTCATCGTCGCGAATCATCTTCTCGAATTCGGGGCGCGAGACAAAGTAGTACTGCTTGCCATTTTCCTCGCTGCCGCGCGGCGCTCGCGTTGTGTAGGAAATGGAAAAATCGAGATCGCGCACTGATTTCAGCAGTTCGTTGACGAGGGTCGACTTGCCCGAACCGGACGGGGCCGAAATGATGAATACGCTTGGCTGGTGGGCTGGAGAACTCATTCCAGGTTTTGCACCTGCTCGCGTGATTTTTCGATCTCCGCCTTCATGACGAGTCCGGCTTCGGTGATCTTCAGCGCATCGCCGGCCAGTCCGGAGGTCTTCGAAAGCAGCGTGTTAGCCTCGCGATTCATTTCCTGCAGCAGGAAGTCGAGTTTCTTTCCCACTTCTCCGTGTTGGTCGAGCAGCCCCAGGAAATGCTGCACGTGGTTTTCCAGGCGGACGATTTCCTCCTGAATGTCGCTGCGGTCCACCAAAAGCGCGGCTTCCTGTAGCACGCGTTCGCGGTCGGCGCTGGAGCCCAGTAACTCCTGAAGGCGACGATTGCAGACGTTCCACATAACTTTGCAGCACCGTGCGCCGGTGAAGCTCCACGGTCTTTACGGCTTCGCGCAGGTGGGACATGCGCTCGCGCAGTTCCTGCTCAATGCTGCGGCCTTCCTGCTCCCGCATCTGATTCAGGCGATCGAGCGCTTCGCCCGCTCTGGCCATCACGGCGGATGCAAGCGCTCCGTCCTCAGGATCTCTGGCCGTATCGAGCGCGCCGGGGATTCGCAGGATGGTGTTGAGATCAGGCTCGGCGGGGATGGCAAACTCACCCGCCGCCGCTCGAAACGCCGCGATGTAAGCGCTGACCAGCGGGCGATTCAGCGCAAGCGTCTCGCCGCCTCCGCGCTCCAGACTCAGCGTGACTTCGACATGCCCGCGGGCAATCTTTGCTTTGAGCAGGCGCCGCAGTTGCATTTCCAGCGAGTCGGAGCCCGAGGGCAGACGAAAATGCAGATCGAGAAAACGATGGTTCACAGATTTCAGCGAGAGCGCGAAGGCAAGTTGCCCGTTGCTGGAAGCCGGGCTGGCCGGGGGCGAACTGACGCCGCCTTCAGTTTGGCTTATGAGTTCGCCTTTGACCTGCGCAAATCCCGTCATAGAGCGGAGAGGCATAATTGTTTCCCAAGTATCCAATCGCCTGGGTCCGATTGCCGATTCTAGCTCGGTTGTGCCGGCTCCAGTTTCGGCTCGAAGTCAGCAAACTGCAGTTCGTACAAACGCCGGTACGTGCCCAACTTCGCCATCAGGTCCTCGTGAGCGCCAATGTCGGCGATAGCGCCATTTTCGATGACCACAATGCGGTCGGCGCGGCGCACCGTCGAGAGCCGGTGCGCAATCACAAACACGGTGCGGCCACTCATCAGGTTGTGCAACGCGGATTGCACCAGCGCCTCTGATTCGCTGTCGAGAGCCGACGTCGCTTCGTCCAGAATCAGGATAGGCGCGTTCTTCAGAATCGCGCGGGCAATGGCGATGCGCTGCCGCTCTCCGCCCGATAGACGCACGCCGCGCTCCCCGATCATTTCATCGTACCCTGAAGGCAACGCCTGTATGAAATCATGCGCCAGGGCGGCCCGGGCCGCGGCCTCAACCCCTTTCAGCGCTACGTGCGGCTGGCCATACGCGATGTTGTTGCGAACCGTGTCATTAAATAAGACGGTCTCTTGCGTGACAATTCCCACTTGCTCCCGCAACGAAGCGAGCGTCACATCGCGCACATCGTGGCCGTCGATAAGCAAGCGGCCCTCGGTGACATCGAAAAATCGCGGGATCAGGTGAACCAGGGTGCTCTTGCCCGAACCGCTCGAGCCGACGATCGCGACGACTTCTCCCCGGCGAACTTCGAGGTGAATGTCGTTCAACACACGCGCGCCTTCTCCCTCGCTGCCATAGGTGAAGCTGACATGATCGAATTGGACGGTCTTCGAGAATGCAGGCAGGCGCCTGGCATGTGGTTTTTCGCGGACATCGTCTTCGATGTCCATGAACTTGAAGATTTCGCTGGATGCGCCCAGCGCCTGCTGAAAATTGTTATTGAACAGGGCAAACTTGCGGACCGGGTTGTACAGAGCCAGTACGGCCGCGACGAACGTCACGAAGTCCCCGAGCGTGAATTCATTGTGGGCAATCCTGCCGCGGCCCAGCAACAACAGCAGCGCGATGGCCACCGAGCCGAAAATATCCATCAGCGGAGAACTGATGGCAGCCGCCGCCACGGAACGCAGGTTAGCTCGAAACAACCGGTTGGCGGCCGCCCGGAATCGCGCCACTTCCCAGGATTCCATACCAAACGCTTTGACGATTCGGTTGCCCGTGATGGTCTCGTGTAGAAGATTCTGCACATCCGCCAACTGGTCCTGGCCCCGGCGCGTTGTAGTGCGGACGCGGCGTCCGATGCGTGCCGCGGACCAAACGATGATGGGGACGAATAGCAGCAGCACCCATGCCAGTTCACGGCCCAGCATAACGACCGCACCCGCGATAAAAATGAAACTGAACAACTGCTGCAGGAACTCCGCCAGAACGCTCGACATCGCATACTGCACGCGCTCAATATCATTGATGATGGTCGAGACCAGCGTCCCAGTCGCATGCTTCTGAAAAAACGCCGCCGACCGCCGCAAAACGGAGTTGTAGAGGTCGTTCCGCAAGCTCGTGATCATGCCGAAGCCGGCGTGGTTCACGAGGTAAGTTCCGGCGTAGTCGAAAATTCCTTTGAGTATTGTCGAAGCCACCAGCGCGTAAGCCACGATCGTCCAGGCATTGTGAAAATGAGATGGAACGAAACGCTGGAGATAGATCGGGTGCCCGCTACGCGGAATCGTGAAGAGCAGTATGTTTTCAGACCCTGAGGCGGGATTCAACACACGATCCAGCACTGGCTTCAGCAGGACCAACCGGAAGGCTTCCAAAAAGCCGACACCAGCCAGCAGCAACACACCCGGCAACAACTGCCACAGAAAGGGAAACACGTAGCGCACGAGTCGCGTCAGTTGGCGCATACCGCTCCGGGCAGGCCGCAGCCGCTTACTGACGATGGCATAAGCATGGAATGCAAGGCCCTTATTTTACTGCCGTCGTGAGTTGTTTGTCCCTTACTTAGGCATATCCCGGTGCACGACCTTCACGCGGTATCCAGCCTTGCGCAGGCGCTTGCCTACTTCTTCGGCGATCATCACCGACCGGTGCTGCCCGCCGGTGCAGCCAAAGGCGATTGTGAGATAGCTCTTGCCTTCGTGAATATAGTGCGGCAGCAGGTAAATCAGCAGGTGGGAAATGCGCAGGATGAATTCCTGCGTTTGCGGAAATGACCGGATGTACTTGGCCACGCGCGGATCGCGGCCCGTAAGCGGCCGGAATTCGGGGACAAAGTGCGGATTCGGCAAAAAGCGAACGTCGAAAACCAGATCGGCGTCTTCGGGCACACCGTGGCGGTAACCGAAGCTCATGCTCGAAACCAGAATGCTTTTCCCCGTCGCCTTCTCGCGGAAACGCTCGATGATGTGGTCGCGCAGTTCATGCACGTTGAACTTGGAGGTGTCGATGACGATATCGGCCAGCGCGCGAATGCTCGCCAGATGTCGCCGTTCGGTTTTGAGCGACGCATTGACCGGCGCGTCCGTGCCCAGCGGATGTGGACGGCGCGTCTCGCTAAAGCGCCGCACCAGCACCGCATCGGAGGCTTCGAGGAAGGCCACCTTGGTCGGAATCATGCGCCGCACTGCCTTCAGAATGCCGGGCAGTTGCTCGAGTTTGGAACCTTCGCGCACATCCACGACTAGCGCCGTGCGGCGGATCTCGCTGGACTGCAACGCCATCTCGGCGAAGCGCGGAATCAGTTCGACGGGAAGGTTGTCGACGCAGTAATAGCCCAAATCCTCGAATGCCTTGAGCACGGACGCCTTGCCGGAGCCGCTCATGCCCGTGATGATGACCAGTTCCGGCGCGTGCGGGGCGTTGTGCGCTACGCTCTGCGGCAGTTTCTTCCCTTGGCGCGGCAGCTTCGCGCGCTTCCGGAACCCGGACGATTTCCGAGGCGGCATGAAATGGATAGTAGCACTGCTACCTTCGCGGGTGGGAGAGATGGAATTGATCCCTGTTTTCAATATTGTGTAAGCCCGGCTCGGACAGGTAAGCTAATCGGCCATGAAGAAGTTTCAGGAACTTAGCGAACGCGAAGTGCTGGCGTTGGCCATTTCTCTGGAAGAGGAAGACGAGCGCGTGTACTCGGATTTTGCCGAGGGGCTGCGGCAAGACTATCCGGCGTCGGCGGCCATGTTCGAAGGCATGCGCGAAGAGGAATCGGCGCACCGCAGAAAGTTAATTGCGATGTACCAGCAGAAATTTGGCGAACACATTCCTTTGATTCGCCGCCAGGACGTGCGCGGATTCGTGGAGCGTCCAGCGCTTTGGCTGATTCGTCCGCTGCGCATTGAAGCGGTGCGCAAGGAAGCCAGCACCATGGAAGTGGAGACGCGGCGGTTCTACGAAAAGGCCGCGGCCCGCACGCAGGACGCCAGCATCCGGCAACTGCTCGACGATCTGATCAACGAAGAACGCGAGCACGAAGAACGCGCTCAGGAACTGGACAAAGAAAAACTGCCGGCCAACGTGAAGGCCGACGAAGAGAAAGCGCAACGACGGCTTTTCGTTCTCCAGATCGTGCAGCCTGGGCTGGCCGGTCTGATGGATGGTTCCGTCTCCACGCTCGCGCCCGTCTTCGCGGCCGCGTTTGCAACAAAGAATACTCACGAGGCGTTTCTGGTGGGGCTCGCGGCCTCGGCCGGCGCGGGCATCAGCATGGGATTTGCCGAAGCGCTTTCTGATGACGGTAGCCTGACGGGACGCGGGCATCCGTGGGTGCGCGGGTTGATCTGCGGGGCGATGACTGCGCTCGGTGGTATTGGTCACACGCTCCCGTTTCTGCTGCGCGACTTCCGGATGGCGCTCTGGGCTGCGGGCGTGGTTGTGGTCGCCGAGTTAGGGGTGATTACCTGGATTCGACATCGTTATATGGATAGTCCTTGGGTTTCGGCTGCGCTGCAAGTCGGCTTGGGTGGAGTGTTGGTGTTTATCACTGGCGTGCTGATTGGCAGCTCGTAGGAAACCTGTCTTGGATCTCTTAGGTCTCAGGTCTTAGGGTTTAGGCCTAAGACCCTACACCTAAGACCTACGACCTGCATCTTCGTTACGGCTGCGTCTCCAGCGGGTGCTTGCTCTTTTCGTAGAATTCGTTTTGCAGCTTCAGGCTGACTTCGTCGGCTTTCACGGCGCGGATTGTTTTTGCCAAAGTATCAATCCACCAATCCATCTGAAATTTTCCCAACTCTCCAGTCGCCGCGGAGCCGTCGCCGGAATAATGATTCGGGAAGCGCGCGTACCACCAGATTCCCGTGTAGACGCCTTCGGGAAGATTCTGGCGGTGCTGATCTGCGCCGGATTCGCTGTTGGCGCGGTCGAGATGGACCGTGTCGGGACGGGAGACCATCATCTTCGAAGTCTCGCTTTCACCGGCATGCATGTCGATCTTCGTCTTTCTCGGCGGACCACCTGAATCCGGCGTACGCTCATCGAAAACATAGACTACATAATCGTGAGGCTTGTCGAGTTGGGTCTGGGCGAAATACGGAAGCAGGTGTTCATTGCCGCCGTGGCCATTGACGATGATCACTTTCTTGCAGCCGTCGCGGGCCATCTCGTCGGTGGTTTCCTGCAACAATGCAAGCTGCAGATCGCGGCTGTAGGCGACGGTTCCGGGCTCGTGGCGGGCTTCGGCAATCTGTCCGAAATAATATTCAGGGAAGACGAGGGTGTATTCCTGCTCGGCGGCGTGCAATGCGGCGTAACGCGCGTCCAGCACATCGGTGCCGAGCGGGAGATGCGGTCCGTGTTTTTCCAAGATGCCGAACGGCAGCAGGCACGTGCCTTGCGAGCGGTAGATGCCTTCACGGAAATCGGCGGCGGTTAATTCTTCCCAGTGGACGGAGAGCTTCGATTGCGGGGTGACGGCTTGCGCTTGCGCGGAGCGCGACGCGGTCAGGATCATCAAGAGAACGGAAAAGAGCGTAGAGCCCGCGCCTGTCTTCATCGGAAATTCCCTCGGCGGCGAATTCTAGCACGCGGATGCATTCCTACTCTCGACGCGGGGCTCGGGCTGTGGATTTCTGCGTGAAATAAATCCGGGCGGCGCTGTTCCCGGAGTGGGAAGGACAGCCCAAAAACCAGGGTACCCCCCCTCTCCCACCCCTCTGAAAGGCTTGCTGGGCGCGGGGTTTGCAAAAAGTGTCTGCAAAATCTTGATGTCAAAGAGCTTCAAGGTCAAAATCTTGAGAACGCAGGACTTGCGGCCGCGCCACTGAGGTTCGCCGTACTACGTCTGCCTCGGCCATGATCGCGCAAATGAAATGTGCGGCGCAAGGTCAGATGTCACAATGGGGCTGTGGAAAATTCGATATCCGTCATCCGCCCAGAATCCGAAACCATGCGGTCGAATCCTGAGCGCTATGGCCTGATAGCAACGGTTAATGATTCTTTTGCATGCGTCTAAGCCGGAGAAAAGCCGGGTAGGCCAGCGTCAGAGAAGCGGCCCTTGAATAAGACTTCCAGTTCGACGACAGCTACACCCATCACGCGGTCACCGTCCAAGATTCGACACTCCACTTCGAAATGACCAACCCGATGTTGGTAAACGAACTCGCGAAGCCGTTCCAGCGCCCGCTGGTGCGCCTCCTCTGTAACTTGCTCAGATGGCATCGACTTCTCCATCTTGGCAAGTAACCGGTTAGCTTCCGCATCGCGTTCCGCGGGCTCAAGCGGAATATGAAAGTGGAAGTAAACCGACTCCACTTCCGGGCGTAGCTGCCGCCCGTTTGGTTCGTTTCTGAGGGTACCAATTTCTTGCTGCCATCCGGGAGGACTTGGTAGCCGACAGTTGCTATCTTCAGAGGACTCCGGCTCTCACCCCACGAGTAAGGCCGCGCCGAGGCGCTGCAAGTAATCTGGATGTCTCCCAAGTTGCTGACCTGAGCGAGCCCGGATGAAGAACGGCTCACCACGCTCTTACCCACAAGCTCGCATGAGGCAGGTTTATCACCAGCGAATGCCACGGACGAGAGAAGCAGTAGTTGAGTTATCAGCAGGTATCTTAATGAACCATCCCCGCACGACCCGCGACGGGTGCGTGTCCATTCTACGCGCTCGTCCGAAATATTGGCGAAAAATCGCCATATCACTCACAACCTGGGAATCGACTGGTCACTCTTGCACGGTGGTGCTGGCAGCAGAGCCGAGCTTCGCTCGGCGGACGGGCGAGAGCGCCCGTCCCCACAGTTGCTCTTCTTGAGTGATGCGATGGTTGCGGGATGCCTGAAGGCATACCCTGATACGAATCGCGAACCGAGGGCCGATGCCCCAAAGCCCATTTCTACGGGGCTTCGATCAGCTCCATTTTGCCGTCTCGGGTGCGGTGGAGGATCATTACTTTGCCTTTGGGGTCGCGGAAGACGAAGACGTCGCGGTCGCGGAAGTGGGCTTCCTTGATGGCTTCTTCGAGGGTCATGGGGCGCATGGCTACGGCTTCGTCGGAGCGGACGAGGTGGACCTCGGTGGTCTTGGCTACCGGGGGATAACGGTGCACGGCGACGGGCACGGCGGTTTTTTCGGTCAAGCCCACTTTTGTTTGCGCAGCGGCGCCGTCGTCTTGCGTGGAGTGGCCGTTCCACTTCTTTACTTCTTCGCTCTTGCGGGCTGAGCGCTTCTTGGATTGCCAGCGGGTTTTGTATTTCACCGCCTGCTTTTCGAGGTGGTCGAGGGCTTCGCTGACGGCGATCATCATGTCCTTGGCTTGGGCCAGGCCTACTAGCGGGCCGTTGCGCGGGCTGATGGTGATTTCGGCTTTGTGGCGGTGCTTTTCTACGGCCAGGATGACCTTGGTTTCGAATCCGTCGCCGAGGATTTTGCGGATTTTCGTGAGGCCGGTTTCTACTTCTTTGCGGATGGCGGGAGTTACTTCGTAGTGCCTGCCGGTGTATTCCACGTTCACTAGCGGCCCTCCTGAGGTAAGAAGTTAGAAGTCAGAATGCAGATGTAAAATCAAAACCTTTCACCACAGACGACCCTTCGGCTCCGCTCAGGGCAGGCACAGAGGTCCACGGGGTAAAGCTCTTCATCTTACTTCTGCATTCTGACTTCTTACTTCTGACTTATTCATTCTTTTACTCTGCGCTGATGGGTGCTGGGGATGCGCATGTCTTCCCTGTATTTCGCGACCGTGCGGCGCGTTACCTGAATGCCTTGCGATTGCAGGATGCGGGTTAGTTGCTCGTCGGTGAGCGGACGGCTGGGGTCTTCTTCGTCGATCAACTTTTTGACGCGGCGCTTGAGGATCAGCAAACTCGTGTTACCGCCCTCGGGACCCTGCACGCTTTCGCTGAAGAAGTAGCGCAGCTCGAATACTCCCTGCGGTGTGTGGGCGTACTTGCTGGCCACGGCACGGCTCACGGTGGAAGGATGCACGCCGATTTCTTCGGCCACCTCCTTGATCATCATGGGCTTCAGGTAGTCGATGCCTCTTTCCAGAAAGTCCTGCTGGCGCGCGACGATGCAGTAGCAGACCTTGGTGATGGTCTGCTTGCGCTGTTCGATGTTCTTGATGAGCTGGATGGCGCTCTTGTAGCGCTCCTTGACGTAGTCGCGGGTGTTCTTGTCGTTGGTGTCGCGGGTGACCAGTTTCTTGTAGGCGGGGTTGAGACGAAGCTGGGGCAGGTCGTCGTCATTCATCAGGACCAGCCACTCATCGCCGTGCTTGATGAAAGCTACGTCAGGCTCGATCAGTCGAGCCGTGACTTTGTTGTATTGCAAGCCGGGGCGGGGGTCGAGAGTGCGGATGTAGTCGATTGCCTGCTGCACGGCGTCTGGGGGACGTCCGATAGCCTTGGCAATTTCCTTGTGCTGTTTGCTCTGAAGAGCGCGCAGATGCTGGTCGACGACGGCGATGGCATCTTGGAGAACCTGCGCGGTGCCGTTGCCGTTTTTTTCTCCGTTTCGGGGGAGCGAGAGCTGTTGCTGATGATGGCGCAATTGGGTAAGCAGGCATTCGCGCAGAGTACGGCAACCCACGCCCGGAGGGTCGAGCTGGCGGATCGTTTCGAGGGCTTCCTGGAGGTCGGCCGCCGTGAAGTTTGACTTGTAGACTGGACGCGCGGGCGCGGGTGCAGAAGCAGCGCCTGCGGCGGAATCTCCGGTGCGTGAGGCGATGGTGGGTTCAGCCCCCAAGCTGGCGGCGAGGAGATCTTCTTGCTCACTCAACGAATTCCCGGTAACCCCGTGAAGGATGGAGGGGTCGGATAGACTTGATTCGCTCCCGATCATTGCGGCGCTTGCATCAATCGCCGCAATATCCTCGGAAGTTGTTTCGGAAGTTGTTTCGGCTGACTGCGGGTCGTCCTGTCCCAATCCTAAGGCAGCAGCCTCGCTGACGATATTTCTTGCGGCTGCGGCGTCGGCTTCTGGCGGGGCGGGCGGCGCCACGCCCAACATTTCTTCGTCGCTGGCGATCAGGTAGCCATCTTCGTTGAGGTTTCCGATGATTTGTTCGGCGGCCTCGCGCACCTCGCGCCGCAGGCTCAGCGCTCCGAGTTGCCACGCCAAGTGATCGGTCAGTGTGGTGGGCCGGGAGAGGAAGTTCTCGAATGACGGCCGTTCGATCTCCTCCATCTCGCCGCGGGTGCGATAGCCGGGATCGAGATAATCCTGGAAGAAGGATCCGAAGTCGATTTCTTCGAATGGGTCCTTCTTTTCCGCGGTGATGGGAGCTTCTTCGGTGGAAGTCTTGGTGGGGCGGTCGCGATCTTCTTCTTTGCGGCCTACTTCATCGATCAACGGGACAGATTCTTCGAGTTCTTCAAGAACCGGGTTCTCGACCATCTCGGCGTTGATCATGTCCTTGAGTTCAAGCTTGTTGAGCGCGAGGACGGAAACCATCTGCACCAGACCCGGGGTGAGGATCTGGCGTTGGGATAGTTTGACGCTCAGTTTGTGTTGAAGCAAAACCATGTCGTTAGTCGTTGGTCGTTGGTCGTTCGCTATTTATTGTTGGGGCTGGCTTTTTGCTTTTGCCAACGACCAACGACTAACGACCAACGACGGTTCTCTCACACTAGCGAAAAGCTTTCTCCCAGATACACGCGCCTTACTTCCGCATCGGCCGCCAATTGCTCGGGCTGGCCGTGGCGGAAGATTCGGCCGTCGTCGATTATGTAGGCGCGATCAGTCACAGAGAGCGTTTCGCGCACGTTGTGATCGGTGATCAGCACTCCGATGCCGCTGGCCCGCAGACCGCTGATGATCTTTCTGCAGGTCGAGAACGGCGATGGGATCGATCCCGGAAAACGGTTCGTCCAGCAAAATGAACGTGGGATTGATGCACAGGCAGCGGGCGATTTCGACGCGCCGGCGTTCGCCGCCGGATAAGGCATAGCCTCGGTTCTGCCGTATGTGCTCCAAACCAAGTTCATCGATAAATTTTTCCATCTTCTCGCGGCGCTCGTGCCACGACATCGACTGCGCCTCCAGCACCGCGAGGATGTTCTCCTCAACCGTGAGTTTGCGAAACACCGAAGCTTCTTGCGGGAGATAGCTGATGCCATACTGGCGCGCCCGGAGGTACATGGGCACGTCAGTGATGTCCTGACCGTCGTACAACACGCGGCCAGTGTCTGGGGGGATCAGGCCTACGATGGCGTAGAACGTAGTTGTCTTGCCTGCGCCGTTAGGGCCAAGTAAACCCACAACTTCGCCCTGCTCGACCCGCAGGCTGACACCATTGACAACGCGCCGACCACGATACGATTTGCCGATTTCATCCGTGGCCAGGGTACGCATTTATCGTGCCATTTACTTCGCCACTCGGGTCTGAGTTACCACAGGAGTACTAGCCTTGCCTTCTACGAGCACCCTATCATCGGCCCTGAAGAAAGTCAACGAAACCCCGGTAATCTTGCCCCGTTCGGCATCAAAAATGCTAGGCGGTCCGCCGGTGAGGACGAATTTGTCGTCGGCGGCGGTGTAAACCAGGGTCTGTCCTTCGGCGCGGCGGGTCGGTTGTTGCACGACCACGTTGCTTTTCGCCACCAGATGATCGAGCTGCCCAGGGCTGGCAAGTGCTTGACTGCTCGAGCTTTGGCTTCGCGGCAGAAGGTACGCATCCATCGTGTTGGCGGTGGCGGTGAAGCTAGTGCCTTTGGCGGTCACTCCTCCCTCGTAGTGAGCTTTGCGTTCGGCGTCGGCATAGGTGAGCTTGGCCGATGTGATGGCTACTGGACCGGTGTCGACGGGTTTTTCCTCAGATTTTGGGTGCGTTTTGGGTTCGGCTCCGGGTTCGGCCTGACCGGGCTGGAGCAATTTTGTTTGAACCAGCACCGTCGAAACAGGTTGCGCTGCTGTGCCCTGGGCCACCAGGAAACGGTGGTCCCGATCGAACTGGATCGAGGGAGCCTCGACGATGTTTGCGTCCTGCCACAGACGTGCGTTGCCCTGGTAGAGAGCGACGGCGGGCGAGTTGTGCGCGGTCATGGTCGCTGACGTGACGTGAATCGGCGAAGCCGAGGCCAGCAGGGCGCCGTTTGGTTGTTCGGTGAGTTCGCTGTAGGTGCTCTTGACGGTGCCGTCGGCGAAGGCGTCGTCGGTGACGCGATTGATGCGGATGCTACGGGCGGTTGTGACCATGCTGCCCTCGGATACGCGCGGGCTCCCGCTGAGCAATAGTATGCGATCAGCGGGCGTGTAGAGAGCCTTGTCCGCCCAGGCTTGAGTGCGTTTGCTGGGAGGCTGGCCGTCATTGTATGCGACGCTTCCCTGCTGGATGACGGAAGCGATCCCGCCCTCGGGGGAGAATGCGGCGTCGAGCGTTTGGCTGGTGCTCACACGCTCCGGCAGTCCGGGCGCCAGATTGACAATCTTTGCGTCGGGCGCGCCGTGGATCGAGGTTAAGCGGCTGGAGCCGTCGGGGGTCGCGGCAAATTTTGCATCGAACCGGCCAGCGGTGATTACGCTTCGAGCAGAAGCTTGCGCGCCGCCCGTGTTCGAGCTCTCAGCCGGGGTGATGGTGATCTTCGCCGCGCCGGAAGTTTCGGCATGGTCGAGGCGTTTTCCTTCCGCGACAAAGAAATCGACGACCGGCGCGGTAAGGTCGAAGTCTTGCGGGGGCGAGGAAGTTGTAGACGCGTCGGCGCGCGCGCCGTGTTGCGCCAGCCGGACTCCATCCATGGCGTGCACTTTCTGGAGTTGGTTCTGGCCCAGGAAATCCAGGATCGCGCGTCCGGCATCGCCCTGCATCGGTTGCGACCCGACGCGCTCGACGTGGACGTTGCCGGTCAGCGTCGCCGTCCGCAGCAGGTTCTGCTTGCCTGTAAGCAACATCTCGGCGTCATCGGCGCGGGCGCGCATCGGGTCGGTGTCTTGTCCCTTGGTTTCCGCATTAACATTTCCTGTGGCGAGCATGCGCTGTACTTCGTTGTCTGGTCCCAGGAATAACGTTGCCTGTTCTGCTTCCACGGTTCCGCTTTCATTCTTCAAGTGCGGATGATCGAGCACGGCCTACATGCGGGTCGTGCGTGATTCGTGGCGTGAGTGGCGAAAAGGCTTTCGGCATTCTGTCTCGCCCATCGTTACATGAATCTGCGACACTAGGGTGAGCGTGTTGGTCTTGCCGGAATACTGCACGCCGACAGCCCACCCGCTGGCCTGCGGCGTACGAAAGTCAACCCGCGCATTGGTGGTGGCATCGCCGCTCTCCTGATTGAAGACCAGGTCTCTGGTCTCGAGGTGGATGGGATTCTTGAGTTCCCTGGGAGTGCTCTGGTCAGGTCCGGTCCCGCCGGTCGGATTGGCTTCCAGATCGATCTGCACCTCGCCGTGCCCCGTGACGTTGCCCGATTTCTTGTCGTAGGAGAAGTCGTCGCCGTAAATCTGGTCGAAGCGGGAGGAATCGCGGCCGTAGAGAACGATGCTGACGTTGTGCAGCTCGGCGCTGCCGTCCGCCTTGAATTGCTTGAGTTTGCCGGCCTGCACGGTGAACAGCGTCCGCTTGCCGTCGGACTTGGAGAACTGAAAACCGTTCGCGGTCTGCTTGATGTCGATCCCAATCTTGTTGGGAACTTCCCTCAGCACGTTGCGCAGGCGCAAGCGGGCGTAGAAGTAGGTTCCTGCTATCACGGTGACAAACAGCATCGCGATTAGGGCCAGCCAGCGTCGCAGGCGGTAGATGGGGAGTGGCATGCTGGCTTCAGTCTAATCTAAACGGATTCAGGCTTCCCGCACCCGGCAAGATCCGAATCATTCCTTCATCTAGAAGGTTTCCTCCACACTCACTTCCATGATGATGCGATCCAGCTCAGCTCTTGCTTGGCTCAGCTGTGCCGCGAGATCACTGGACTCCTTGCGCAGAGTTGTCAAGCGGCTTTCTTGCGCATCGAGTTGGCCAACGTAGCGCTGCAGCAGGGCTTTTTCCTCGGAGCTTCCCTTCAACGCCTTCATATTTTCGCGGATGCGATTCTGGTCGCCCGCAATCTGATCGCTCTCACGCTTGCGCTCGGAAATCTGGGCGGAAATCGCATCGACTTTTTCCTTCTGTTTCAAGATGCTGTCGAAGGCCTGATGCATGGCGGGAGTCATACGTTTCTGTTCCACGAGGAGGGCCACTTCGTCGTCGTCAAGGTTCGTTAACTCGTAGCGAGTTTCCTCCGGGTGGACTAGCCTCCACCGTAAGCTCGGCGGTCTTGCCGGCGCCCACTGGGACTCGGAAGCGATGAAACGACTCGGACGATTCTTCCGGCTTAGGCGTGGCGGGAGTGAGCTGCCAGTCTTTTTCCACCGGGTATTCCACGATGACTTGGCGCGGCTCGGTGTCAGCGTTCCGGATGGTGAACTTGTTCGACTTGCGCTCTTCTTTGGTTAACAGCATGATGCCTTTGGAGATGCGGACCCGGCTGAAGGGCTTTTCGCTTGAGTCGCCGGAAAACTTCACGTGGACCGCGGCATCGCTCGCGTAAGAAAGCAGACGGCGCTCATCCGGGTGGATGGTTTCCAAAACTCCTTCTCCCGCAAACGTGTCCGCCTCCAGCACGTTGAACGAACCTTGGTCGAGCACCTGGCCGCTGGTGTTCTTGATCCACAGTGCGCGCAGGGGAGGAGAGTTTTCATTCCAGAGTGTGACCTTCTCTGCTTCGATGTGCGCCTGCAGGATAGGCACGAGCGCTGACTGGTTCTTGCCGATGGTGATTTTCTGTTTGATCTTGTATTCGAAAAAGTCTCCGGCGGACTTGCCTTCGGCCTCGGAACCTTGCTTGCCGGCTATGGTGGAGACCGAAGACGGTTGCCGTGCTCGATCGTCGGCGCCGAGGCTGCTCACCTCGACGGTCGTGCTGGCGGCTCCCACGTTCAACGTGGCATCGATTTCGTTGGTGCGGCCGATGCCGATGTAGACGTTCGACAAGTTGAAGCGCTGAAATCCGGGAGCGCTTACGAAGATGGCCGAGTTACCAGGCTGGATGTCGGTGAAGCTGTAACGGCCTTGGCGATCGGTGTAAGCGACTTGCGAACCGCCGGTTTCTTCGTTTCGCACCGTCACGTGAGCGCCGGAGACGGCCTACTCCGGAGGGATCTTTCACGAGGCCCGACAGGGCTGTGGTTGCATTCGAGGAACGGAAGACGCCGCCTCCAGTTCCGCCGCCCGAGCCAGCTCCAACGCCAGATCCAAAGCCAGATCCCGTCTGTAACTTGGCAAATTGCTCCAGTCGATCGGTCTCCATGGTGGCCTCGTGCGACTGCGGCGTCAGCATGACCGATTCAGGCAGGGGCACAACCGGCCGGCGGGCATAGAAAGGCTGTGAAATCTCTTGAATAAAAGATTGAGGGGCCCCGGCCACTAAAGAAAGCTGAACATCTTTCCAATCTTCGCCGATGGTGTTGTCGACAATCGCCCAGCCCTGCAACAGCGGCTTCTCGCCCGGTTTTTCAGGAAACAGGATGCGGTAGGTGCTCTTCCAGATCGGCACCTCGCTGATGTAGCTCACGAAGATGTCGCGATCGCCCGAGCCAGCGGCGGTGAAACTCATGCGCCGCACGTCGCGAGCCCGGGATGATCCGATGAGGCTGAGATAGCGTCCCACCTCGTCGGTGAGTTCGCGCTCAGCTATGCGGACCGACGTGGCTGCACCGAGTTCGAAGTTCCTCATTTCTCCGGCGTCTGTGACGATCGAGAAGGCGGTAACGTCTTCGAAATCATCCTTCGTGCGCTGCTTCCGGATTTTCTCGACACTGAGCAAGCGTCCCGCAGCCGTCGTGGAGCCGCTGCGCACTTCTACGCGCGCTCCGCGAAGAGCCAGGAGGTATTCGGCCTGCGTCACCTGCGAGCCAAACGGCAACCGCAGCGATTTCAGCCGCTCATCGAGCGGGGCAATCGAGTTGTAGCGAACCGATGAGACTCGGCCTTCACCAAGGTCGACGGCCGTCAGTGACTTCAACACATCGTTGAGCTGTGCGGTTGTGAAGTCGATGCTGAGATCCTGCGTACCGTGAACGTGCGCCGTATGTTCAAAGTAGCCCACGCCATTCTTGTAGAGAACGACGCGTTTGACGGGCAGTCGCGCAGAAGAGTCAATGGCCGCGGCCGCGGTGGAGGAAGCCGGCGACGGCTTTGGCGGGTCAGGTTTTTTCTGGGCCGAGGAAAGAGCGGTCAAGAAGAAGGCAGCACATACAGCCAGAGTTGAGAAGCGCATACACACCCCCGGTCTCTGAGAAGCGCAGTCTAGCACTTATGTTGTATGCAGATGGCTTACGGTGCGGCTAGCCTGTTTCCCTGGTAGCGCGGCGCAGGTTCGCTCGCGGCGACGGGGACCCTGAAATCACGCAGCGTGAGTTCCAGGCCGCCGAAGTCGGGATGGTCGTTGTGGCCGATGGTGAAGGCGATGTCGATGGCGTCGCCGGCCAGGAGCGGCGATTGCTGCAGGCGTTCGGCCATGTGCCAGCCCAGGGCGTCGAAAACAGTTCTCAGTTCCCGGTTCTCAGTTCTCAGTTGAAAACCTTTAGCTTCGGCTTTCTCTGCGCGGCTAATGGCCGCACCATCTGGATGACAGCTTGGTGTGGCTAGGATCGCCACCGCCGAAAGTTCTTCTTTGCCCGGCGCTTCGGGAGAGAATTCGTGCCCACGGATCTCGTCTCCTGCCTTCAGCTTCAGTTTGATGTGTTTGTCTTTCAGAATCTTCGGGGGCGCGATCAGGCGTACGCCGCGGGCGCTGAATGCGGGCTCGTGATTGCCCGTGCCGTAGGGCTCGAGCAGACGTAACACCTGGAACAGGCCCGGAGTAATTTCGTCGAGATCGAGTTCCGCCTCCACATCCAGAACCGGGTCGAAATCCGCCATCGTCAAACGCGATCTTGCGAACGCATCCAACTCCGTCCGCAGTTGAGGCACGTTCGCGGACGGCATGGCGAAGCCGCAGGCGTGGGAGTGTCCGCCGTAGCGTGTGAAAAGACTGTGCGACGACTCGACGGCGTCCAGCAGGTGGAAGGGACGAATGGAGCGGCCGGAGCCAAACGCCTCCCCGCCTTCGCGCGCGATGACGATGGCAGGCCGGTGGTAGCGCTCGACCACGCGCGTGGCGGCAATGCCGATGACGCCGCGGTGCCAGCCCTCGCCATCGACTACGATGCAGTACGCCTCGCACAGCGCGGGATCGCCGGTGATGCGCTCGTCAATCGAGCGCAGAATGCGGCGCTCTTCTTCCTGACGTTCGGCATTGAGACGATCAAGTTTCCCAGCCAGCAGACGGGCTCGATCCGCATCTTTCACGCTGAACAACTCGATCACGTCGCGGGCCACGTCCATGCGTCCAGCGGCGTTGATGCGCGGAGCAATGCGGAAAGCAACTTCGGTGGAGGTAGGCGGACGCTTGCTCGAAATCTGCGCCACTTCCAGCAGCGCTTTCAATCCGGGATTCACGGCGCGGCGCAGAGCATCGAGCCCCAGCTTGGCGAAGACCCGATTCTCGCCGGTCAGCGGCACCGCGTCGGCGATGGTCGCGATCGCCACCACCTTCATGAACGATTGCAACATGCGCGTGTGATCTTTTGCGTCCAGACGCCGCTGCATCAAGCCCTGCGCGACTTTGAACGCTACGCCTGCACCGCAAAGCTGCTTGTAGGGATATTCGCATCCGGCCTGGTTGGGATTGACTATCGTCAGCGCGTTGGGAACGCCGTCCGTTCCGGGCAGGTGATGATCAGTGACGATCAGATCTACGCCCAGCCGTTGGGCGGTCTCCGCCGGAGTAAAGGCGCGGATGCCCATGTCGACGCTGATGATTAACCGAATGCCCGCAGCCGCGGCGCGCTCGATCACATCGTCGCGCAGATCGTAGCCCTCGCGAATGCGATGGGGCACGTGAAAGTCTGCGGCGCCTCCGCAGAGTTCGATCGCTGTTTTGAGAATGATGACCGCCATGGTGCCATCCACGTCGTAATCGCCATAGATCAGGATGGGTTCTTTGCGTCCGATGGCCGCGTCGATACGATCGACGGCGGGGCGCAGGCCGGTCATTTGCTCGGGTGCGTGCAGAGTGGGTGACAGACGGGAAGAGAAAGCGAGCAGCATCGTCAGCTTCGCTCAGGCCGCGGCGGATTAGCAAACGCGCCAGCGTGCTAAGCGGATTGCCTCGTGAATTTCGCGCTCGATTCGAAATCCGAAGATCGGGCAAGTCGCCCAGCGCCGCAGCCAGGGCCTGCACACGCGCCGGATCGTCCGCAGCCAGTTCCCAGCGCACTTTATCTTAGCCCTCGTCGTCCTGGTCCGGTTCGTCGATGGGGATGCCGCCAAAATCTTCCGACACTTCCAGCAGGTGCTGATAGCGCTCGTACCAATCGGTGCTGACTTCGCAGAGAAACATCGAGCCTTGATAAGCCCAGCCCAACTGCAGAAATCCGACCCTGCCCACGTGGGCGCGCAGCCAGCGCGCATCTTCCACGTCGTCTCCGTCGGAGAACTCAGATTGGGTAAGGCGCTGCACCAACTCGTCGAGTTCTTCGCGCTCCAGCTTCCAGGAATGCATGGTCAGGAACGGCGCGCCCGCAGTCTTAGCCAGTTCGACGAAGTCCTTCCAGCCGTCGGGATTGGTTCCCATCTCCCACATGACGCACTGCACTTCGTCGTAATCCACGTAGCCGTGGAAACGGCTCATGCCATGGCCTTCGATGAAGGCGATCATGTCATCTTTGATGATGGTCAAATCTTCTGGCGTGGGCGACATAGCGGGACTCGAATCAGTATTGTATGCCGTTTGCCTGGAAACCTGCCAGCGCTGGAGCCTCAAGCGGCAATTATGCTTCATCCTAGTGCGCCAGACTAGGGCAGGTTTTTGGGTAACATCAGCTTTGAGCACAATCGCTAATCTGCGGACATTCTCCAATCCGGCCTCGGAGGTCTTAGTGGCAGTAGGCGCCGCCCGTGCACGATTGCGGCACAATCATCTCGCTGAACTCCAGCCACCGGCCATTCTCCCGCTTCCACATGGTCAAATACGTTCCTCGCAATTCGGTGACACCGTCCTTCTCGGTCCAGCGTTCGATCCACTCGCCCTGCTCCGATGCCACATCCCAAGCTTCATTAACGTCAATGCGGTTGGGAGTATGAGTCAATACCACGTCGGGACGTTTTGCGAAAAGCGATTTGTGAAACCGCTCGAGTACTTCGGAGCCATCGACGTGAACTTGCGGCGCAATTAAATGGCAATCAGTAGTGAATAGGGCCGACAACTTCGTCGCATCATGCTGCCTGAAGGACTTATCCACCTCCTGGCGCAGCGAGCGTATTTGCCCCGCGGAGCTTGGATCCGCGGGCTGAGCAGATTGAGCAAGCGCGGGCATGGACGCTGCGATGAGAAACAGGATTCGCAAGAACATGGCTCAAGAGTAAAGCGTCGGACGAACGGAGGCAAACCAGGACGCATGGCGCACACCAGCCGGCCACCCCTAGCCTCTTTTCCCTGCTCCATTTAGAATCTTCTGTCCCGCTTTCATCCGCATCCGCGAGAGAGGAGCATTCGCTTTGATTCCGCGTTATACCCGCCCCGAAATGGGCCGCATCTGGAGCGACGAAAACCGCTTTCGCACCTGGCTGGCCGTGGAAGTCGCCGCCACTGAGACCTTGGCCGAGGCCGGCATGGTGCCCAAAGCGGCGGCGCGGGCCATCCGCGAGCGTGCGGATTTCAGCGTCGAGCGCATCCACGAGATCGAAGCCGAAGTGCGCCACGACGTGATCGCCTTCACCACGGCGGTGGCCGAAATTGTTGGCCCCGACGCGCGCTGGTTTCATTACGGCCTCACGTCGAACGACGTGGTCGACACGGCGCAGGCGCTGCTCATCAAGCAGGCGTCGGCGCTGATCGCACAGGATCTCGAACGTCTGGCGGAAGTGCTCGAACGCCGCGCCTGGGAATTCAAAGACACGCCGATGGTGGGCCGCACGCACGGCATTCACGCCGAGCCCATCACCTTCGGATTCAAGATTACGAATTGGTATTCGGAGACGCAGCGCAGCATTGCGCGTTTCAAAGCGGCCGCCGAAGACATGCGGGTGGGAAAGTTTTCTGGCGCTGTGGGAATCTTCGCGCACCTCACGCCGGAACTTGAAGAGAAGATTTGCGCGCGTCTGGGACTGAAGGCGGCGGCGGTTTCGTCGCAGGTGATCCAGCGCGACCGGCATGCGCACTATCTGGCGACGCTGGCGGTGATTGCTTCGACCCTGGACAAGATTGCCATTGAGATTCGGCACCTGCAACGGACCGAAGTGCGCGAGGCCGAGGAGTTCTTCAGCGCAAAGCAGAAAGGGTCGTCGGCGATGCCGCACAAGCGGAACCCCGTGACCAGCGAGCAGATCAGTGGTTTAGCGCGAGTGGTGCGCGGCAACGCCCAGGCGGGATTTGAGAACGTTGCCTTGTGGCATGAGCGTGACATCTCACACTCTTCGGCGGAGCGCGTGATTCTGCCAGATTCGACCACGCTGGTGGATTATCTGCTGAGCAAAACCACGAACCTGATTGAGACGATGTTCGTTTACCCCGAGCGCATGCGGGCCAATCTTGAGAGCACGCGCGGCCTGATCTTCAGCGGGCAATTGCTGCTTGACCTGGTGGAGCATGGGGTTTCCCGGGAAGATGCGTACCGATTGGTACAAACGCATGCGATGCGGGCGTGGAGAGAGGGCCTGGACTTCCATCAGCTTGTTCTGGCCGACAAGGAAATCACGGGGAAGGTTCCGCGCAAACAGATTGAGTACGCCTTCGATTTGCAGCGTCAATTGAAGAACGTCGAGAAGATTTTCGCCCGCGTGTTTGGAAAACAAGGCAAGAGCGGCACGGGATTAAACGGGCGCGCCAAGCCTTCGCGCGCCCGCCGCCGGCGGTGATACTTCTCTAACTAGTCCAACCCCGATAGCCTGGAAAAGTTGCGTCTCTTATTCCTCGCTGTGCGCCCGCCATGGGTGCATCTTGTCTTCAAACCTCCGCATCGAATGAATTAACCAGGCAGTTAAATCGTAAAGTTTCGTCAACTGGGTCGGAGGTGACCTGTGACAATGGCGTTGGCAACAAAGAAGCAAGGCGTGCTGAAAATTGTGGGTTCGATGCTGGCGGTAGGGTTGTTGAGTGCGACGCTTGTCGCGGAGACCGCGGCGGCGACCCGCTACGACAATCAAATTCAAACCAGCGTCGCGCAAAGGCTGGCGCAAAAAAATCAGTTCAAGGATGTGAAATCCAGCGTGGAAGACGGCATCGTGACCCTGACTGGCACGGTCGATCTTTACCAGCGCAAGCTGGACGCGGCGAAACTCGCGAGAAAAACCGGGAACGTTGCCGGCGTGCGCAACCTGATCACCGTGGCCGGGCCGAACGTGGCCGACGAGCAACTGGAGCAGAAACTGGCCAAGAAGCTGACGTACGTGCGGGTTGGCTACGACAATGCGTTCGATTATTTCGCGCTCGGCGTGAAAGATGGCGTGGTCACAGTGGAGGGAGCGGATCGAACCGGCGTCGGCCGCGATGAGGCTCTCGCCGACATCTACAACCAGCCCGGCGTGAAAGATGTGATCGCAAACATCTCGGTCGAGCCGGTATCCACGTTCGACGACGGGCTGCGTCTGCGCGCGGCCAGGGCAATCTACCGCGACCCGGTGCTGAGCAAGTACGCCATCGACCCGGCACGGCCGATTCGCATTATCGTCGTGAACGGCCATGTGACGCTCTATGGCTACGTGGATAGCGCCATGGACAAGACCGTAGCGGGGCTGCGAGCGAACCAGATCTTCGGCGCCTTCAGCGTGGAGAACAAATTGGTGGTGGAAGGGAAGGACGCCGGTCAGGCCGGGAGTTAAGGTAGTGTTGCGGTCCGTATCACGGGCGCGGCGCAAGCCGCGCCTTTTTTGTCACTGCGGCGGTGTGTGCTGGAACGGGAGTTTGGTGTAGCGCTCCTTTTCCACCTCGATGATTAAGGCCACGCGTCCTTCCGGACTCCGCATGGGGAATGGTTTGCCGGTGTACTTGTGCGAGATCGGATCCAACACCTTCAGCTCGGGATCGGGGCGCCGCTCAATCACCCGGCCGCGGATCTGGGCTTCTTCGTAGGGATTGTCAAAATCCACGATGGAAAGTGCAACTCGCGGATCGCGGCTCGTGTTCCTGGCCTTGAGCGAGCTTTCGCCGGTGCACACGACGATATGGTCGCCCTCGCGCCCGATCCAAACCGGCACGGATTGCGGAGAACCATCTGGCATGAGAGTCGCCAGATGCGCAAAGTTCGGACGGTCGATCAGCTTCCTGGCATTCTCCGACAGTGTGACAGCCATGAATGTTCCTCCTTTGCTTAACCACTCATGGAAGACGGTTGATCAGTGACGCGACATATCCCGCGCCGAATCCATTATCGATATTCACCACGCTCACGTTCGATGCGCAGGAGTTTAACATGCCGAGCAGCGCGGTCAGTCCCTTGAAAGATGCGCCGTAGCCGATGCTGGTGGGTACAGCAATCACCGGAACTCCGACGAGGCCTCCCACAACGCTGGGTAGCGCGCCTTCCATCCCGGCGCAGACAATCACGACGCGGGCTTTCATCAGGGCCTCGTGATTGGCCAGCAGGCGGTGAATTCCCGCTACGCCCACGTCGTAGAAGCGCTCGACTTCGTTGCCCATGAGTTCAGCCGTTACGACAGCTTCCTCCGCCACTGGGATATCGCTGGTTCCCGCCGAAACTACGGCGATCGTTCCTTTGCCGTATTTCTGCGGATCGCGCTGCAGCACGATGGCGCGCGCCAGTTCGCGATATTCCGCCGCGCGTATTTTTTTCTTTACCGCTGCAAACTGCTTCTTGTCGGCATGCGTGGCCAGGACGTTGCCTCCATGGTTTGCCAGACGCGCGAAAATCTGCGCCACCTGCAAGGGAGTCTTTCCTTCTCCGAAAATCACTTCCGGCATGCCGGCGCGCAGCCTGCGATGATGATCGACTTTGGCGAAACCCAGGTCTTCAAACGGCAAATGGCGAAGGCGATCGACGGCGGCGTCGGGCGTAAGTTTGCCCTGGCGCACCTGCTCGAAAAGTTTGCGGATGGATTCGGCGTTCACGGCGCCTCTAGATTAGCATTCGGCGTGGCGCCGCCGCTCCGCCGGACAGCCGCCGAGACGGCGGCGCTACTTTTTGGCGGAGCGGACTTTGGCCATCACGGCGGTGCAAACTTTGCGGGCCATCCCGGGCCCATCGAGATGAGCGAGGAAGAGCAGGCGCAGGCCGCTTGGCTTCACTTTGCCTGCAAGGTAGGTGGCGTAGATCTGGCTTCCGATGCGGTATCCCCAGTCCTGGGTGATTGATTCAAACTTCTCCGCATCAGTGCGGATGGCTGCTTGTGTGGCCTTTTCAATCGCGGCGCGCGACAACGCCGGCGAATCTTCTGTCTCGACGGCCGGCCTTGATGGATAAAGCACTCGCGAGCCGAAGTAGGCCACGGCATGTTCGATCACCCGCGTGTAAAAAGTATCGCTGGCCGCGGTGGCGCTCGGGTTTCGTTGGACCCCATTGTTGTTTGCGCCGTGTCCATTCAGGCGCTGGGGCAGACCCCGGCAGGCGTGATGCAGGAAGCGAGTGGCATCTTCGGCGGCGTGCATCATCTGAAATTCGCGGATGTGGAAGGCATTGACCTCGGGTAAGTAAGCGCTGCCGCGTTCTGCCACGCTGGCCAGCATGGTTTCCAGTTGTGGGTCACCGATCCCCTTGCGCAACAGCAACCGGCGCAGCATGGCGTCCGACGAGTTGCCGTGAACTTCGGGCAGCATGTCGACCAGAAACTTCGGCTGCGTGCCGTTTCGCCGTGAATAGCGGTTGATCTCAAGAAAGCTGGCCAGGCTGTCGATCAGATTGTAGATGGTGGGCGCGAAGTCGGGGCCGGTGTCGCAGCGGCTCCACTGGTCGAGAAACAGGCGGTAGCTTTCATACTTCTCGAGCGGCGTGGCATTGAAGACGCAGAGGACATCGTCGTTCACGCGCACCGCTTCGACTTTGTCGAGGCGCTCACCGGCGGCACGCCAATACAGCGCATCGATATTCTGCAGTACGGTGAGGATTCTGTCGCCTCGGATTTCCTTACGCAACACGCGCGGCAGATGTCCCGGAGCAAGATGCGACTCGCCGAACAGCACGAAGAGAACCGCGTCGGGATGCTGCTCGCGGATTTCGGCAATCTTGGCGGCGGCGTGACGATCGCGGGCGCCGATCTTGCGCAGGTTTTCGCGAGGCATGCAATCTAGGCCGTAGATGGCGTCGCCGTGATCGCGCGCTGCGACCAGCAATTCATGGAACGGAGTCCAGTCATAGCCCCAGTCGAGATCGAAGCGGATGCGCTGGCGCAGTTCGCTCTCATCAATCTCGCGACGCCACCATTCTTCGAGAATGTGCTGGTCGCGGGCGAAGATGGTTTCGACTCCGAGCACCACGCGGCGATCACCCGCCAGCGCGCGCTGTTCGATGAGCGATGCGGCGTAGCGCTGGGCCGCAGGCAGGGCATGGTAATCGCCGATCAAGACTACGTCGGCAGTGCGCAGGAAGTTCTGAGTCTGTTCGGAATCGAGGATGGAATCGTAGCTGCGAAAGGCCTGATTGAACTCGCGAAGGTATTTGCGGCGGCTGTGCGAATCATGGGCGCGGATTTCGCGCTCCACTCCGGCCAGCGCGTGGAGTTGGGCTGCGCTGCGGCGGGATCGCAAATTGACCGTAGAGGCCATGGGCAGTTTTTTAGTTTCCGGTTTTCAGTTTCCGGTTTCTAGTTTCTGGTTTCTAACCTTTCGTCTTCGCCTTGACTCCGGTGCGGCTACTGCCTATTCTCCAAACTTCGGGTGGCGCTTGTGCCACCTCGTTGGAGGCTCTTTGCCGAATCGTCCGCCGCAGAATCTGACCATCGCGACCACCGGCGCCAGCGGGTCGGAATTCTTGCGGCAACTGCTGGTCGCGGTGGAACGGGATGCTCGCGTTCACACCGTGAACCTCATTGCTTCCGACTCCGGCCTGCGCGTGCTGGCCGAGGAACTCGGCATTAAGGGCCGCTCGAATCTGGTCGGCCAAATTCTAGCCGGCGAAAAAACGAAACCCTCACATGCCACTTCGTCCAAAATTGCCACCTCGTCCAAAATCGCCGTTTCATCCAAAATCAAAGAGCAGTCGAACGCCGACATCGCAGCCAATGTCGCCAGCGGTTCTTATCCCGCCGATGCCATGATCGTGATCCCGTGCAGCGTGGGCACCCTGGCCCGCATCGCTAACGGCATCGCTTCACACCTCATCGAACGCGCCGCCGACGTCTGCCTGAAAGAAAAACGCCCGCTGGTGCTGTGCGTGCGCGAAACGCCGCTCAATAAAATCCACATCCGCAACATGTACCGCGCCGCCGATGCCGGGGCAACTATCTTTCCTCTCATACCGGCCTACTATTACCGGCCCGCGAGCTTGGATGACATGGCCCGCGAGTTCGCCTATCGCGTGCTCGCCCACCTGGGTCTGCCCCAGCCCGACGCCTTCCGTTGGAGGGGCTGAATCCCACCTGGAAAATCTTCGACCTAAGGGGATGATCGGACCTAGCTTGAGGGGGATCTCAAGTTTAGACAGTCAGGAGTACAGGTCCCAGATGCCCGCTGGACATGTACGACCGGAGGAAGAAGGCGTCCGCCCCGAAAGGCCCGCCAAATAGAGACCCTCGTCAGAACTGCGCAACAACTCCCGCGGAGAATCGGTAGTTGATCTGATTGGTGCGGAGTCCCTGCAAGAGGGTGCCGCCAAAGGCGTGGGTGTAAAACTTATTCAAATTGACGGTGGTGTGGTACCAGTCCAACTGCCCCGCGCGAAGAGACAAGTGGTGTGTGATCCTGTAATCGACTCCGCCTCCCAGCGCCATGGCAAAATCGTTGTAATTTGTGGCGGCGACAGGCACCGGAGAGGTCACGCTGCCGTTGATAGTGCTCGCACCGAGGCTGGTTCGATCCCACCCGAACAGGCCATGCACGAAGGGAGTCACTCTTGACTTCGTCCGGTATGAGAGCACCGGGCCAGCAAGGAACGAATACGCAGTCTCTTTGGGGAGGCCCGTGAGAGTGCGGTCCCGCGACGCTGTGATTGGGGTGCCGTAGCGGCCGCCAAAATCGGCGGCGATCCCCAGCCAGCGGCCAGTGTTGTACTGGGCCTCCGCATTCCAGCCATTAAGAAAATAGTCTGCCAGGGCGAAGGGGTCGGAAGACTGATGCAGGTCCAAGTCCAGGAGCCCGCCGCTGAGTCGGCCATGATCCAACTTTAGCAGTGAATAGCCGCCAAATACCTGAACCTTCGGCGCTCCGTCTTGAGCAAAAGCAAACGAACCAATCAGCATAGTCAAGGTAATCGCTGCCGCAGCAAAACGAATCATTTCCACGTTCTCCCTGTTGAAAACAGCGCATCTGAGAATAGCGCATCCGGCGGGCACGTCTCCAAAGAGAGTGTGTTTCGCAGATGCTTCCCACCGATTGTACCCATGAATCACATTAAGAAGGCGGACGCATGCGGGCGGGTTGCACGGTGGACGGGTAATTCCTGCTTTGGCGCCTTTTGATTTTCCACTTCCGCCGCAGTGCCTCAACCTGATTCAAAACAAATCCAGCAGAAGTCGCACGCGCGCATTTCTTCCGAAAGACAAAGTCTCCGAGAAAATACAAACCGCTGACGGATTCGTGACAAACGCTTCCGGGCCAGGCGCTTGCTGTCCCTTTACAACGTGATCCGATGCAAGCAATGGAGCACGCTAAAAGAGAGGAAACTATGAAGCAACTCACGGAGTTTCTGGAACGTGGCGCCGACCGGCGTTCATTCCTCAAGAACAGCATGGTTGCCGGCGCAGTGGCGACCGTAGGAGCTGGCATCCTGGGCAACGGCTTGGGAACTTTGGCTCACGCCGCTGCCAGCAAAGCACCGATCAGCGATGGAGATATTGCGATCCTGCGATTTCTGGCGGCGGCCGAACTCCTGGAGAGCGATCTGTGGGAGCAGTACGCGGAACTCGGCGGAGTCACGACGGGACGCAGAATCCCTACCAGCTTGCCCTTCAGCGACTCGATGGCGACGGGTCGCAGTACATCTCCAGCAACACCATTGACGAGATCAGCCATGCGAATTTCCTGAACGCGTACCAAGTCAAAAAGAGCCACGCCGGTAAGTCTTGCCAAGTTCCGCACCTTGCCAAGCAGCAAGGCAACCGGGGCCAAGCAAATCGGCCGGCTTACAAACCTGATGCAACTCACTGTGGACACAAGCTGGTACATACGCTACCGGAGCAAAACCAATCCCGACTTCGGAGCCACCTATCCCCAGGCGGTCACGATTGCCGACAAGCCTGCTATCCCTATCAGTAACGGCGACTTTGGCCCCACTGATCACATTCAGGCCATCGCCGACACCGCCGCCTTTCATTTTGGCACGATTGAGCAAGGTGGCAGCAGTCTCTACTCAGCGATGGCGCAGAAGGCAAACAATGTGGAAGTCCTGCGCATTGTGGTCAGCATCGGCGGAGACGAGGTGGCCCACTTTTTGGAGTGGGTGGACTTCGCCGGCAACGGAGCATCTTCCCCGTTGGCTCCTTTGACCGATCCGGTCACCGGACTGTTCATTCCCGACCTCAACGCTTCAGGCTCGCCCCTCACCCAGACGAATCTGATCTTCCCCATCCCCTGCGAATTTATAGCTTCGTCTTTGCCGGCGTGCGCTGTGATTCGTCCCACAGACCCGACTGGGATCGCCGCGGGAGTAGTCCAGTTCCTGACAAATATGGGACTCTTCATCGGGCAAACGCCCGAGTTCTTCGACACGTTGAACACCCTGGCTGAGGCCGCGGACGCGGCTGAACGCGGCTTCTAATTGTTGGCATTCGCGGTTTGCTGCGAGGCGGGCGCTGTGCGTCAAACCAGACCACAGCGCCTTGTCTTACGGCAGTTCGTTTCACTGGCAGTTCATTTCACCGCAGCTCATTCAGGTTGCTGAATCTTGACTGGAGGAATACCAATGATTGAAGGCTTGTTTCAACCTATGCACTTACTGATCATAGCCGGAATCGCCCTGCTGATCTTTGGACCCAAGAAGCTGCCTGAACTCGGAAAGGGAATGGGCGAAGGCATTCGCGGTTTCAAAGCGGCGATGCAGGAAAAAAACGAAGCACCCGCGGCGAAGACTCCGTTGCCCAGGAATACGGAGTAAAAGGCGTGACCGTGAGACGTCAGGGCCGGCGTTCGGGGTCGATAGTCTGGTCGAGATAGATCCAGAGCACGCGGGCAAATAGCGTGATCGTTGGCGCGAGGGGTAGGAATATCACTACTGCCCAGATGGTATCCTTCGTGATCCACCAGTCAGTGATCGACCACAGCAGCGCGGCGATGACCGTGACGATCACGATCCCTAAACCATAGCTGACGTACATGGCCCCCAGGAAGTAGCCGGGTTCGCGCTCAAACTTGAGATCGCAGACCGGGCAGCGCTCCTGCATCTTGGGAAACCCCCGAAAGATGGAATAGCGAAAAATGCTTCCCGTGCGGCAGCGGGGACAGCGCTGGTGAACAATATCTCCCATGGTCGCGAGCTTTGTGGCAGTTCCCATCGTCATCGGTCAAGTACGACCCTCGGGATCGAATCCAAAATCTACCACGGAGTCATGGAGTCACGGAGAAAAGCAATCTTAGGATTTCAAGACAGAATTCAGATTAGAGATTGCTTTCTTGTTTTTCTCCGTGTCTCCGTGGTGGGTGTTGGTGGAGCGTTACTCTCGGCACTTTCGTGCCAGTTGACGCACAGGGCGATTTCGTACTAATGTGCGATTACACCGGAAAGGAGGTGGTCGAATGACAAGTTCTGATTGTAGTGGCAGTTGTGGGAGTCGAAGACCAGGTGAGGTGGCTGAGACTTAGAGCTGGGTTGCTCTAAGCGGGGCTTCGGACGCGGTCAATCAACGACGCGCCGGAGCTACAGCCCGCACACTAGCCGGTGAGTACGGATGGAGGCATCGCGTCGGTCGCGCGAAGGCTTTCATTCTCGGGGCTTCGGTCGTCAAGCTTAGTCCCAGACCCGGGAGTTGCCGTGAGAGGCCACGTAGAGTGACCACCTCTTGGTCAATCCCAAACAGTCCACCGGACGGCCCGCAGGTTCAACTGCGGGCCGTTTGTCGTTTCTTGGTAGCGCGGTAGAAAGACTGCATCCGCGGTCTTAGGTCTCGGGTGTTAGGCCTTAGTCAAAAAGCTAACACCCAAGACCTGATACCCAAGACCCTGTCTTGCGGTATCCTTGCCCAGTGCCCAATCTGGACGAATCGTACCTGGATGAACAAAAAGAGCGGCGGCGGCTGGCGGACAATTACGCCGCCATGACCGACGGAGAACTGCAGAAGCTTGCCCAGAGCGCGGAGTCGCTGACCGAACTGGCCTGGGATGCGCTCGAAGATGAGCTGGATCGCCGGCATCTTGAATTGGCCGACGACCCGGCGCAGGAACCGCGGCAGCAAATGGAGATGCGCGAGCTCGTGACCATCCAGCAATTTCGCGACCTGCCAGAGGCGCTGCTGGCCAAGGGCAGTCTGGAATCGGCGGGCATCGAATGTTTTCTGGCCGACGACAACCTGGTCCGCCTCGACTGGTTCATTTCAAACTTCATCGGCGGCATCAAACTCAACGTGCGCGCCGCCGATGTAGAGAACGCGCGCAAGATTCTCGACGAGCCGATTCTCGAAGGCCTCTACGTCCAAGGCATCGGACTGTACGAGCAGCCGCGCTGTCCCAACTGCCAGTCGCTGGACGTAAACTTCCAGGAACTGGACCGCCCGATCGCCTACATGAGCGCATTCCTGCGCGTGCCCATGCCCGTGCAGCGACCGGCGTGGCGTTGTCACGCGTGCGATGCGGAGTGGGAGGATGATGGGGCGAAGTAACAGGAATCCAAGTAATACTGTGGTTACGCTCCGCCCGCTCTTTGGAAACCCTTCCGAATCACATCCAGCGTATCTTCCGCAAGCCGCAACGTCGGCAATTCCTCCCGCCTGAACCATCTGACTTCCGCCGCGTCGCTGGCCGCTGCAAGATCTCCCGCAACCCGGCGGCATAGAAAATCAATCAAAACATAGTGATATTGCACGCGCTTGTCGGCATCGCGCAGAATGCGGTCGTAGACGCCGAGAAGTTCGCCGGGTTCGACTGTGAGTCCGGTTTCTTCGCGGGCCTCGCGGATGGCGGCTTCGCGCACTCGTTCGCCGACTTCAAGCACACCTCCGGGGATGGACCACTCGGCCTGCAGCGGCGGGTGCGCGCGCTTTACGAGAACCACGCGGGCGTTTTCGATGATGATGGCGCCCACGCCGACCAGCGGGACTTCGGGGAATTCGCGTTGCATGTGTGCAAGCATTCTAGCGAAGTCTGGAGTTGTGGTGGCGCCGGCAGCCGCCGAGCTTCGCTCGGCCTGGACGGACGAATGCGTCCGTCCCCACATAACCTCCGCTCCCCGTACAGCTTTCTCTGTGACTCGGTATCTCTGTGGTTAAATGATCCTGTCTGAAATGATCCTGTCTATGGCCCTTGAAGAATACAAGCGCAAGCGGCGCTTTGAATCGACGCCGGAACCGCCTCCGAAGGTCGAGTCCAAAACAGGGCACCGCTTCGTCGTGCAAAAGCACGACGCCACGCGGCTGCACTATGATTTTCGCCTCGAGATGGAAGGCGTGCTGAAATCGTGGGCCGTGCCCAAGGGGCCGTCGCTCGATCCGGCGGACAAGCGGCTGGCTATGCAAGTCGAGGATCATCCGGTTTCGTATTTTGATTTTGAGGGCATCATCCCGGAAGGCAACTACGGCGCGGGCACGGTGATGGTGTGGGATGTGGGTACGTGGCAGCCGCTGTCTCCGGTTGCCGTGCAGGGAAAATATCTGCCGGGCACCGAGGCCGAAGCGGCGTCCATGCTGGCCAAGGGCGATTTGAAATTCCGGCTCGACGGCAAGAAGTTGAAAGGAGACTTCGCGCTTGTCAAGATGAAGGGCCGCCGTCCGGGAAGCAAGGGAAACGAATGGCTGATGATCAAGAAGCATGACCAGTACGTTGTGGAAGGATACGACATCGACGAGTATGACGAATCGGTGCTGAGCAAGCGCAGCCTGGCCGAGATCGCCGGGGATGCGGGATCGGCCGAGTGGAGAAGCCGTCCGGCAGGCGGCGGGAAATTAAAGGCGGCGTGGCTGGCGGATGCCGTGGCCAAGCTCGACAAGAAGAAAGCAGCGGCCGGCGGGCAAAAAAAAAAGCAAGAACAAATGAAAACCGCAGAGGACGCTGAGGACGGAGAGAAAAGCAATAGAAACACCTTAGTATCTTCTGGCCTGCCGACGGCTTCCCCACCCCCGGCCAACAAGAAGCCATCAAAGTCCTCAGTGTCGTCCTCTGCGGTTTTGGTTTCCGATGCAGGTGCCGTGAAGCGCCCTATGCCCTCGACCATTCATCCCATGCTGGCGACGCCGGTCGACGTGCCCTTCGACGGCGTGGAGTGGCTATTCGAGATCAAGTGGGATGGCTACCGGGCGATCGCTTTCATCGACGCCAGCAAGCTGCGGCTGGTCTCGCGGAATCAGAATGAACTGACCGAGCGTTTTCCCGAGCTGAAGGATCTGCCGAAGTCTGTCCACGCAAAAACAGCGATCCTCGACGGCGAGGTGGTCGCGCTCGATGACGAGGGGCGGGCATCGTTCAGTCTGATGCAGCAGCGGACCGGCTTTCGTCCCGGCGGCCGCCGCGGGGAAGCGAAATCGGACGTCCCTGTGCTGTATTACGCCTTCGATCTGCTCTACCTCGATGGCTACGATTGGCGCAAGGTTCCGCTGGAGGAGCGGAAAAAAAAGCTGGCATCGCTGCTGGTCACGGGCGACTCGGTTCGCTACTCCGATCATTACGAGCAGCAAGGCAAGGCCCTGTTCGAGATGGCGAGCGTAAAAGGTTTGGAAGGCATCCTAGCTAAAAAGCGCGACAGCAGTTACCAGGAGCGCCGTTCGAGTGAGTGGCTGAAGATTAAGATCAGGCACCGCCTCGAAGCCGTCATAGCCGGCTACACCGAACCCGAAGGCAGCCGCGCACATTTCGGATCGATTGTGCTGGGACTCTACGACAGTCAAGGCCGCCTGATTCATGTGGGCCAAGCGGGCAGCGGATTCGATCAGAAGTCGCTCGAAGAAGTTTGGAAGCTGCTGAAAAAACGCGAGACCAAAAAGAACCCGTTTTACGGCGAGGTCGAGGCACTAAGAAAAGTCTACTGGGTGAAACCCGAACTAGTAGCCGAAATCGAATACGCAGAGTGGACAGATGGAGCAAGCAAAGGAAGCGGCCCGAAGCTGCGAGCCCCGGTATTCCTGGGCCTGCGCGACGACAAGAATCCGCAGGACTGTGTCCTAGAGCAAGAACTGAGAACTGAGAACTGAGAACTGAGAACTGAGAACTGCGAACTGCTACTTGATCTCCTTCATGGCCAGCAGCGTGCCGTACTCGTGGCCGCTGGGGTCAACGGCGCGGGCAACGACTCCGGCGAATGCGCCTCTCAGTTCAGGATACTTGGCGAGCAGCGCCTTCATCATGGCAACGTTGTTCTGATAGGTCTGGTTGCTGTTGGAAACATCGCTCGCCTGATATCTCACGATCAAATCCAGATCGTTACCCGCAACCTCGGGGAAGATAGCAGTCAGCTTGTAAGTCGCGGCGACGGCGGTGGTCCCAGCAGTGGTTCCCGCGGTCGTCCCAGTAAGGTCCGCGGTCTTGCCCTCCGCTGGAAAATCCGCAGGCTGCAGTTTTTGCGACTCGTCGTAAAGCTTGTCGGTGGCTGCGGTGCTCATGAAAGGCAGGGGCGAAACCAGCGAGCGCGCCACCAGATAGTAGAGCCAGGCATTGTGCAGTTGCCCCTTGGTCTGGAAGTCGCGGGCACGCGCGCTGAACCAATCACTATCGTGCCCGCCGAATTGAGCGGCCTTGATGTACAGGCCTCCGAGCTTCCAGTCAGAACCGATCTGTTGCAGGATCAGCGAGACCATGGACGCGCCCTTGGATGACGATGCATCCAGGATGACCACGCCATACTTGCCGGGCGCAAGACCGTTGAGCGAAAAGGCTGCACTGTCGCGCGTCTGGCCGCTCCTGCCGAAAACACCGCAGAAAAATTCCGCGCGCGGAATAGTCGCTGTGCCTTCCGCCTCCAGTAGAAATGGCGGCCGAGGCGCAGGCTTGGAACCGGCAAGCGCCGCCTGGTTATCTTTCACAGTCTCCTCAATGCTGGAGAACTCAGCCGCCAGGCTCGGGATGGCGTTCTGCCGCAGCGAAGTCACATCGCCCACGGCGACGAAGTTGAAATAGCGGGTTCCCGTGTTCGTGAGGGCTGCGCGCGTGGCCTCATCCATGTCGCTGGCAGTCAGGCAACTCTCCGCCAGAACAATCGCTTCGGAGAATGCCAGCAGCCCCAGCGCAGCACAACTGAGCAGCAGAACGCGGGGGAGCTTAATGATGGGCGCTGTTCTGCTCTTTGGAAATCCGCGCTTCGCCAGGCAGCTTATGTCAGGCACTTCCTTCCGTCTCCCACGAGATTGTACGCTCCAAGTGAATTCCGGCAAGTGCAACCAGTTGCACATCCGGGTTTGCACCGGATCTCGAAAGTTTCCCCTGCAAGAGAATAAAGTCAATGCGTTCTATAAGGTAGCGAAGTCCCAGGTTGGCCGTCAGCAGGAGTTCCAATCCAGAAGCGGTGCTAAAATTGCTGTTACACATCTACCGTCTCCCAGAATGGGTCATTGAGTGATGACCAATGAGTAATGACCAGTGAGTATCGGATCGGAGGGGTTCTCATGAGCACGAGACTAAAGTTTACCGGGTTGCTAGTCGCGGGCGCCCTATGCCTGCCGGTGGCGGGACGCGCTGACGCAGACACGCATACCACGCCGCGTCGCGCACACAAGGTCAAAAAGCAGCAACCCTTGCCGCCTCCATTGCCCTCCGGAACCCAAGGGCCCGTTCCCCAGGTTCCGTTGGATGCCATCGCGCCCGTGGCGCCGCAAGTGAGTTATCAGGATGGGCAACTGACCATCGTCGCCCCCAACTCCACGCTGGGCGATATTCTGCGCGGCGTGCGCAAGCACACTTCCGCCGACATTGAGATTCCGCCCACGGCCAGTGAGCGAGTGGTGACGCGCCTTGGTCCGGGCCCAGCGCGAGAAGTGATGGCCGAACTGCTGAATGGATCGCGATTCAATTACATACTATTGGGTTCACCGGACAATGCCAACGTGCTGGTGCGGGTCGTGCTGGTGGCCAAGACCGGCGACACACCAACTCCAAGTGATAAAGCAGCCCCGTCAACGGAGGAAGCCAAGGCGGCCGCGGCGGATGCTCCTGATGCCGACCCCGCGGAAGACGCCGCCGACGATAACACCGACCAGGCCGCAGCCGCGGAAGCGGAACAGCCGGCGACCGCGGAACAGCCCGGCGCAAAAACTCCGCAGCAAATGTTGCAGGAAATGCAGCAGCGGCAACTACAGATGCAGCAACAGCCCGGACAACCGGGGCTCTACCCTCCCGGCAGGCCCGGCGCAGCAGTTCCGCCGGGACAACCGCAACAACCACCGGAGCAGCAGCAGCAATAGTGTCGCTTTGGAAGGGCGCGGCTTCCAGCCGCGCCGCCAGGCCCGCACAGATTCAAACAAGGCTCTTGGCCGCGAGTTCTTGTGTCCATCAAGGCTGATTGCCCGCGCGCTCCAGGCGCGCCGGCGAACTCGCCTGCTGCGGTCTCGGCGATCCTGCGGCCACCTCGACGTCAGCGCCGTTCACGGCTTCCTGAAGCAGATTCCAGTCGCGTGTAACATCGCTCTCCGAAGCCTTGGGCGGATTCCCGCGCCGCAGTTCCGCATGCAACCGTGCCTCAAGAAGCTGCGCGGTGAACTGCTCCGGCGCGTCATTGGCGAAGATGTTGCTGCCCGCTACGCCGATGCTCACCACTTGTTCTCCCACATGAATCCGCATGACCGGGCGCCCCTGAGCATCGAACTCCGGAGTGGCGTTGCGCAACAGGCGTTTCCATTTCTCCACGTGATCCACATTCAGTTCGAGATGATTCAGCTCGCTCTGATAAGAACGGCGATCCTCCGCCCCGAGCGGCGGTTCCAGAGCGCGCCCGGCGTTGAAAACCATCGCCTGCCGCGCCGGATCAAACCGTCCCGCGCCGGTCCCCACGTAGACCGCCACCACGCATCCCGCAAAGACTGGACTGATCACCGCACTGGGAACAATATACTTCTTCGACTTCAGGAACGATTCGACCACGCCATGCACCGGTGTGCTGCGCGCCGCGCTGCCCGGAACCTGCGGAATCACAAAGCGCGAGAACTGCAATTCGGAATGCCGCCCGCTGAACTTGATCAGCATCTTCGCCATCTGCTTCGGAGTTGTGATTCCAACATCCGCAACCAAGCTGCGATGCAGGGATCTCGGGTAATAAAAGTTAATGACGTCCTTGGCGAAATCGGCGCAGTTGCGGTACGAGAGATGGAAGTGAGAACGATTGGGCGACGAATTGTAGCGCTCGATGAACGCCAGATCCTGCGCCGCGGTGGTTTCGATTTCAAATCCGTAGGCGGTGCGGTCGTAAGCCGTCCCCACCAGTTCATACCAGTTTCCACCCGGGGCTTCGCCGTTGTCCCGATCCGGCGCAACCCCTTCGAGATGTTTGTGCCGGTATTGATCCCGCAGAAAATTCACCATCTTCGCGTCCACAAACAGCGGAACATCCTCCGGCTGCTCGACCGCGTAAAGGTAAGGAATCAGCGGGATCGCCACCCAGTCGTAGCCGCCGACTCCGTCATAGCGGCTGATAACGATTCCCTGTTCTCCAGCTTCGCAGGGACGCAGCAGCAGCGGCGTCGCCGCGCAAACGCCAGATAAATACACGGCCGCATGTCCCGTGGCCGTAAAGAATCCCAGCTTGCCGTAAGGCTCTTCCAGCAAGAGTGTAGCCGACGATGCGCGAGCCAAACCGGCGGACGCCCACACCAGCACCAGCAACGTGCCCAAAGCGCGCCGGGTTCTCCCCAGACCAAGCATGGCTCTCCTGAAGTAACAACCCCTGCAAGAAAGGTTAGTTGCCAATAACAAGAAGCGCGAGTTACGGAAGTCAACCCGTAGAAGGGAATCCGGCATACAGCACTTACCCGATAGAAAAATCAGCAGATAGGGAATGTGTAAAGAACGTTAAAGCAGCCCACAAACTTGTCATTCCGACCGGAGCCGGACCTGAGCTAGGCCGAAGGGGACGGCGGAGTGGAGGAACCTGCTGTTTGCCGCCGGAACACACCACGTGGCCTCCCACTTCATCCCCCGCAATTCATTGACGGGCCACAGCGTGGCCTCCTAAGATAGTCGCGCACCATCAAACCATACTTGACTGGCCAAACACGATCCGCCAAGTCTGATCGGCCAAACCTGATCGGCCAAACAATGATCGGCCAAACCATCTCGCACTACCGCATCGTCGAGAAACTCGGCGGCGGCGGCATGGGTGTGGTCTATAAAGCTGAAGACGTAAACCTCGATCGCTTCGTCGCCCTCAAGTTTCTGCCCGACGACGTTGCCAAAGACCCGCAAGCACTCGCACGCTTCCAGCGCGAAGCCAAGGCTGCCTCCGCCTGAACCATCCAAACATCTGCACCATCTACGAAATTGACGACCAGCACGGCGATGCCTTCATCGCCATGGAATTTCTCGACGGGCAACCCTGAAGCACTTGCATCGGCGGTCGCGCTTTGGAACTGGATCGCGTCCTGCGAGACTAGGCCATCGAGATGGCCGACGCGCTCGACGCCGCTCACGCCCAGGGCATCGTTCATCGCGACATCAAACCCGCCAACATTTTCGTCACCAAGCGCGGGCACGCCAAGATTCTCGACTTCGGCCTGGCCAAGGTAACGCGCAAGCCCGAAGCGGTCGCGATCGAAGCCACTGCCACCGTCGCCGAAGAGCATCTCACCAGCCCCGGCAGCGCCCTCGGAACTGTCGCCTACATGTCGCCCGAGCAGGTCCTGGCCAAAGAACTTGACTCCCGTACCGATCTCTTTTCCTTTGGAGTTGTGCTCTACGAAATGACCACGGGTACGCTGCCTTTTCGCGGTGACGCTTCAGGCGTGATCTTCGATTCCATCCTTCACAAAGTGCCGGCTTCCGCGGTGCGCCTGAATCCCGATCTTCCCGCAAAGCTCGAAGACATAATCTCCAAGTCCCTCGAAAAAGATCGCGAGGTTCGCTACCAGTCGGCTACTGAGTTGAAAGCCGACCTGAAACGGGTGAAGCGGGATACCGAGTCGCAGAGGATTCTCACTCCTCCGGAGGAGACGCAACCCTCGCGGCCGGGCCGATACCGCAAGGAATTCCTGTTAGCCCTGGCAGTGTTGGTGGCGGGAGTTCTGTTCGCGTTTGCAGTACGCAATTACGGTTCACTTTCTCATTCATCGCCAACCGGCAAAACCGTTTCGAAAGCTCCCGAAACCATGGCCGTGCTTCCCTTTCGCGATCTTTCGGCAGCCACCACGGACAGTTGGGGCATCGGCATCACCGACGCCATCATCAGCCGGCTCACTTCACTGCAGAACCTTGCCGTGCGGCCCACAACATCCGTTTTGAAGTATGCCAAAGAAGCGCCCGAGCCGGTCGAAGCTGCGAAAGCGCTGAACGTGGAAAGCGTCCTCGAAGGCACTTACCAGCGTTCCTCCGACGTAATCCGCGTCACCGTGCAACTAATCGACGGGCGCTCCGGCAACACCCGCTGGTCGCAGCGCTACGACTTGCATAGCGCCGACATTCTCAGCTTCGAAGATCAGATTGCCACCAAGGTGGTCGAAGGGCTGAAGATCGAAATCTCACCCACTGAGCAAGAGTCGATCCAACAGCCAGCGACCACCAGCGTCGATGCTTACAACGACTACCTGCAGGCGCGTTTCTATCTGAATGAATATTACGAACACTCGCGTCTTGAAAGTATAGAAAATGGCAGGCGTCTGCTCTTGCATGCCGTTTCGTTGGATCCGGACTTCGCAGACGCCTACGCGTTGCTGGCCCAGTTTTATTCGATTCAGGCCGTCAACTTCCTCCCCGATGCGGAAGCAAACCTGAAGCGTGGCGAGACGGCTGCCCAGAACGCGTTGCGGATCAACCGCCAGTTGCCGGAAGGATTGATTGCCCTCGGCGGTGTCTACGCTGAAGGAGGCCGCGAGCAAGAGGCGATCCGTACCTTGAGAAAGGCTGTTGCCCTGGCGCCCAACAATGAAACCGCATGGAATGTAATGGGGTATTCGTGCTACTACGCCGGCCTGAACGATCTCGCCGAACAAGCTTACCGGCGGATTATCGAACTGAATCCCACCATTCTCCAGCCGCGCTGGATGCACGCTCGCATGCTTCTATACAGCGGCAAAGCCCCGGAGGCGGAACAAGAATTGCGGCGGGTGGTGGAGGCCAGCCCAGATCAATTCAAGGCCTTGGCCTACTTCGGCGCGGTGCTCTATTACGAAGGCAAACTCGACGAAGCCCAACCATATCTGGATCGGTCCGTTCTCCTCTCTCCCGACTCAACCGACGGAACGCCCCAGGCGATGGCAGGTTTCCTATATGCATCGCGCCACCAGCGGGAAAAGATCGACGCCGGACTATTGCGCTATCGTCCCGAACAGCTCATCGATGGCGATGCCGCCTACTGGATCGGAGCCATCCACGCCCTGCTCGGCGACCGGCAGGACGCACTTCATTTCTTGAAACGCACAGTCGCGCTCGGCGATGTGAACTACCCCTGGTTCGAACGCGACAAAAACTACGACAGCCTGCGTTCCGACCCCGAGTACAAGTCGATAATGTCCGAAGTCCGCCAGCGCTGGCAGTCCTACAAAAACGAATTCGACCCTGCCCCGTAAGCTCGGAAAGGACCCGAGCACCCAAATTGTATAAGGTTTACCCCATGTCCTCCGTGGTTGAAGGTTTTCTGAATTCGGCACCCACAAATTCGCTCGCCCTCGAATTCCGTTGACTTCGATTCCGACGAATGCGACCAACTGGGAGGCCGCGTATTACGCGGCGTCACGCCTGGGCGATTCTGGTGCGAACTCTTGGCTACACGGCGACGGCGCTTTTGTGCAGTGCTCTCGTGCAGCACGTTGAGCATGCCTGGTTGTTTGCGATTCGAGTGGGATTGGTGACGGGAGTGGTGACCGGGATTCGGCGGCGCGGTTATTCCCTTGATCGAGTATTTCGCTGACAATCTGCCGGAGCGGCGGCTGGGAGCTTTTGGGATTGTGCTCATCTTTCTTGGTTTTACTCTGCAGTCTTTTCAGTATTGGCTAGTGGTGCTGGATGTGCGGGTGACTTAGCGGGCGCCTGGTAGAGTGCATCGCTTGGACAGGCGCAGCGGCCCGATACACCTGGGCCGCCGGACCCTTCGGCTTCCCCCTCGGCTTCGCTCGGGGCTTCGGCGAAAACAGGGCAGGCTAAGCGAGAGCGCCTGTCCCCACATGAGTATCCTTCCACCCTGGCACCTCGCACCTCCCACACGCTAGTGACTTGAGCGGGCCAGGGTTTGGGCCCAGGTGGCAAACGAGTGCCAGGCAGCCGTGTTTCCGAGTGGAACCTGAAGCTGCTGGGCGATCAACACGAACAGGCTGGCCCAGATGGTGGCGCGGTGCACTTTGCGCGTGGACCACAGATCATAGCCCACGAGCAGGAGCAGGAAAATTGCGACGAACGTGCTGCCTAAGAGACGAACATGCTGCCTAAGAATGGATGGTTGGTGATTGCGGCGAAGGGCGGGCGTCCGGTGGGAGCGTCCATGAGCGAGATGGTGGCGATGAGGATCAGGCGTTTGTGGGCGGCGGGATTGAATCGGGCGCGGTAGCGAAAACGATCAGCGTGGCAAAAACCAGCATGTCGACGATGGGGATAGCGTAGAAGGTTTTGGGATCGAATGGCGAGCCGGGAGGGGAAAATCCGCGGGCCAGTGAATTGCTGGCGGCCAAGACTCCGAGGATGACCATCAGGCATGCCAGGCCGAAACCTGCGAGGCCGAGGCTACGATGAATGTCGGGGCGGCCGGCGGAAATTAGTGTGCTCTGCGTGATTAGCAAGAGAATCCAACTCAAGAAGACTACGCCGTGAATGTGGATTAGCAGATTGGGAAGCGGGGCGCGAAACATTCCGGCTAGAAAATAGGTGCGGGCGAAGCCGATGAAGACTGTGATCAGGATCAGGACGGCCATTGCGGGGAAGAAGTAATTGTCTGACTGAGGGTTGGTTTCCAGTCTCGGCTTGCTGGTGGGTAGAGTGGCTGTGGCCATGGGGGGCTCCGTGTGCGAGAAGAATTGTATACCCGGAGGCAACACCCTGATACGGGTGGCGCTTGGCAGAGTGCATCGCATCGAGGGGCGCAGCGGCCCGATACACCGGGGCTGCCGGACAGCCGAGGGCGGCTGTCCCCACATGAGTTGTAGCGCTGCAGGCGAACAGCAGGTTCCTCGGCGGGCTTCGCCCGGTTCGGAATGACAAGTTGTTCTAGTGACTGGCGGTTTCTGCGGGTGCGGGGGCGCTTACCGGCGTCAGGCTTGCCTTCACGGGGTTTGCGGACAATTCATCCCCACGAAAGTATTTGGCTTTTTCTTTTAGATTCGCGGCTTTCATTTCGGGCATGGCGGAGTAGGGCTTGCTGTAGTCGTTGGCGGCGTTCCAGAACAAGAAGCCAATGCCGCCTTTTTCTTTGGCTGTGGCGACTTGCACCTTTATGTATTCGGGGGAATAGGTTTTGGTGCGCCAGTGGAAGGCTTGCAGCCAGGGGCGGATTACTACTCCGCTGCCTTTTGTTATCAGTTCGAAGCGCTGCATGGATTCGCCGATGAAGTGCTCGGGGGCGTCGCCGGGGTGGGCGATGTTATCCATGCCGAAGAAATGCGAGGGGTAGATCATGGGCGAGAGCACGTCGCAATATTTCGCCATGCCTACGATGTCCTGGCCGGTGTGGGAGAGATCTGCCTGGCGCTGCCAGGCCATTACTCCGAAGACGTCTAGCGAGAGGAGGACTCCGGTGGGGTGGAGTTCGGCGTAGGCTTTTTTCAGGAAGGCGGTGATTGCGTCGGAGCGCTGGTAGCCGTGGTGGGCCGGGCTACATCCGGTCTTTCGGGGCGACGTGTTCGTGCCGTCCCTACGGGACTTGTTACCGTTTTTATCGGCTACCCGGCGCTTAAGCGCCGGGCTATTATCGGTCGCCCCTCCGGGGCTTGGAGAGTCTGGCTGAACCTCTTTACACGGCTGGGTTTCGGCTTCTGTCTCGGGATGTTCGGTCTGGTAGACGAAGGTGGCGTCTTTCTGGTCGCCTTCGGCGGGGAAGCGGACGTAGTCGAATTGGATTTCGTCGGCGCCGGATTGGGCTACGAATTTGGCCAGGGCGATGTTGTAGTCCTGCACTTTGGGGTTGGAGGAATCGGTCCAGACCAGCTTGCCGTTTTCACGCCACGGTTGGTGCGTTCTCTTTGACTGCACTGCCAGTTCGGGATGCTCGGTTACCAGGCGCTGGTCTCGGAAGATGGCGATGCGGGCTATGGCGTGCATGTTCTCGGAGTGCAGGAAGTGCACGAACTTCGGCAGGTCGTGGATGTAGACCTGGTGTTTGCCGAGCAGCGGATGCTCGAAGGGAATGGTGACGCTGCCGTCGGAGTCTTTGATGTCGAAGACCACCGCGTTGCCGCCTACTTCGCGCCAGTGGTGGATGATGCGGACGCCGTGATCGCTGGCCGCCATGATGCCGGTCAGGTAGATGGCGCGCACTTCGAAGTCTTTGGGAACGGGAACGGTTTTCTCGACGATGGGTGCGGGAAGAATTCCGGGGATGGTGATTTGCGCGCCGCTCTTGAGGATGTTGCCGGAGCGATTGCCGTTTACTTTGCGGATGGCTTCGGCGAGTTCGGATGAAGTTAGATACGCAGTGCGCTTTAAATACTGGTGGGCGATGGTGGGGATGCTTTCGCCGCGCTTGGCGGTGTAGATTTCGGTTCCTGGCGCTGGAAGGTGTAGAGAAGGAATTTCCGCGGGCTTCGCGGTGGTCGAAAGTTTTGCATTCGCGGGCTGCAGTTGCGCAGACTGGGGAGCTGCCGTGACGATTGATGGCGTCTGGGACGCACTCTGCGCCTGTGCCGCGAACGCCGAAGAGAGCTGTGGACTCAGCCGCATGGCGGCTACTGCAAACAAAACACACGAGACAGTGGCAATTGTAAGGACCGATGAGCGGCGCAAAATTCCTCCAGACCTACCTGAATGGAATTTATCCCGCGCCTGATTGGTCTGCTAGTTACGGCTGTTCATCCCCCCTTTGTGGCTAGGCTGGTGCTACCGACGAGGGCTGCGGCCTGATACACCTGGGCCGCCCGGACGCGGCGAGAGCGTCCGTCCCCACACAGGTCGTAGTGGGCGGTGGCTTTTCGCCGGAATGGGGTTTCCTCCTTGCGCAAAGTATTTCTCTTCCTCCCACTTAACTTTCCACTGCGGTCTGTTCTATTATCGTCGCCGGCCATCTAACTCCAGCCAGATACAGGGTTTTTGGCCGCTCATTTCCTCTTCCGCCCATGGCCAGTCGCTTGCTTAATCCAAGGCAACCCCGGACTTGAATGGGGTCAGGCAAGGGACCTGGTTCCGAATGACAGATTTTGTCAGTGCTGGAACCTGTGGGGGGAGTCGAAAGGCCTGGAGAGTCCGGGAAATGCAGGAAGAAGGCCGGGGATACGGCTTGGGATAGGACAGACGCCACTTTATGAGAACGAATCTTGCAACAGTGCTCGATCCGAACCGCCGCAGCGCCGACGCTGGAGAATTTGAAGCAGCGCTGCGCCGCCGCATCGTTGGCCAAGACCAGGCCGTCGAGAAGGTCGCCGAGATTTACCAGATGTTTCTGGCGGGCTTGAACGCACCCGGGCGTCCCGTGGGCAACCTGCTTTTTCTCGGGCCTACCGGCTCGGGCAAGACGCGCGTGGTGGAAGCCATGGCCGAGGCGCTGTTTGGCGACTCTCATGCCTGCATCAAGATCGACTGTGCCGAGTTCCAGCACTCGCATGAGATTGCGAAGCTGATCGGCTCGCCTCCGGGATACCTGGGGCATCGCGAGACTCATCCCTTGCTTACGCAGGAGGCGCTGAACCAATGGTTTACTGAGAAGCTGAAGCTCTCGATCCTGCTGTTTGACGAGATCGAGAAGGCGAGCGACTCGCTGTGGCAACTGCTGCTGGGGATTCTGGACAAGGCTACTCTTACACTGGGCGACAACCGCCGCGTGGACCTTTCGCAGTGCATTATCATCCTGACCTCGAACCTGGGCGCGAGCGAGATGACCGACTTAGTCGACGGTGGTTTTGGTTTTGCTCCGAGGGCCGTGGAAGTCGACAACAACTTTGACGACAAGATTCAGCGGACCGCGGTTGAGGCGGCGCGGCGCAAGTTTACGCCGGAGTTCATGAACCGGATCGACAAGACTGTGGTCTTCAAGACTTTGCGCGACGAGCATTTGGCGCAGATTCTCGAGATCGAGCTTGGCATGGTGCAGCAGCGCGTGCTCATGGCTGCGGGCACCAACCAGTTTGTATTTAATTGCTCCGCGGACGCGAAGCAGTTCCTGCTGAAGGAAGGAACTGATCCGCGTTATGGCGCGCGTCACCTGAAGCGGGCGATCGAACGGCATCTGGTTTTCCCGCTGGCGAATCTGGTGGCTACTGCCCAGGTGAAGCTGGGAGACTTTGTCCGCGTCGATATGGCTTCGGAGAATCAGATGATTTTCGTGAAGGAAGCCGAGAACACCATGGCGCCGGTTCTGCTGGAACGCTACGGAGCCGTGGCTGCTAATATGCCTGCCGCACGCGCGGCGCGGACCGCCGTTAATGGCCGTCGCGACTTGGGCGCGAGCCCGATCGCGGAGAGCAAATAAATTTCCTGGTAGGTTAAGACCCTCGCTTGACCGCATCTCGCGAGACTTCTCCTTAGGGCGCCGGTAAATATCCCGGCGCCCTTTTTTTGTGCCATGCTTCGAGACTCCCAACGCAATTGCAGAGCGGAGACCGGAGAAAAGGACTACATCCGTAGGCTGGGGGCCGAGCACAAACTTGTGATCGCCGGGCCCTTCCTGGACGACACGACGTTGCGTGGGATATTTGTGTTCTACGCGGAGTCAGCGGCGCAGGCGCAGGAGTGGGCTGATGGCGATCCGGCGGTCAAGGCTGGGCGGCTGTCTGCTGAGGTACATGGGCCGTGGCTCGTCGATCCGAGTGCTATTCATGATCCCGCCGAGCCTGCGGGATTTGAGCAGTACACGGTGGTTCTGATGAAGCGCGGCGAGAAATGGAACCCGGCCACGACGAAGGCGGCTGATGTGATGAAGCTGCACGGTCCGTTCGTCAGGAAGATGATCGATGAGGGAAACCTGGCTATTGCCGGACCGTTCGCGCCTGGCGATCCGGGCGAGATGCGGGGAGTCGTCATTTTTCGGGTGGGTGTGGAGCAGACTGCGAAGTTGTTGCAGGACGATCCACGGTTAAGGCTGGGTTGCTCAAAAATGAAATTCACCCTTGGGGCACGGGCAAAGGGGTGCTGGCTGCGGGGCAGCCGATGGAATGAGCTCCGGGGGCTGAAGCTGACATTGATTTTGGGGTTTACGCGGTCCATTCGGCTTCGATCAGGGCAGGCGGCAAAGCGCCGCTCTTCCCCGGTGCCGTACGCGGTCGCCGCGCCGGAAGGCGCGGTTGTATAACGCGATCCTTACGGTATGCCTGAAGGCATACCCTGATACGAACCTTCTACCCGTATTTACGAACCTTCTAGCCGCCGGCTTTTAGTTCCGTCAATACCTGCTTGGCGATTTCCTTCAGGGTTTCGAAGACGCCTACGCCCTGGAACGCGACGGCTTCTACTACGGTTTCGTTTTTCTTGCGCAACTCTTTGCTGAGCGTTTCGGTGGGCAGGATGTTGGGCAGGTCGCGCTTGTTGAGTTGCAGTACGTAGGGAATCTTGTTGAAGTCGTAGCCGTGTTCTTTCAGGTTCGACATCAGGTTGTCGAGGGCTTCGACGTTGGCGTCCATGCGCTGTTCCTGGGAGTCGGCGACGAAGACGATGCCATCCACGCCGCGAAGAATGAGCTTGCGGCTGGCGTCATAGAAGACCTGGCCAGGCACGGTGTAAAGATGGATTCGGGTTTTGAAACCGCGTACATTGCCCAGATCGAGCGGCAGGAAATCGAAGAACAGAGTGCGCTCGGTTTCGGTGGCGAGCGAGATCATCTTGCCCTTCTGCTGTTCCGCGGTCTTCTGGTAGATGATCTGCAGGTTCGTGGTTTTGCCGCCTAATCCGGCGCCGTAGTACACGATCTTGCAATTAATCTCGCGGGCTGCGAAGTTGATGAAACTCAAGACTTTCCTCAAAAAGCGCGGCCTTACCCTTGCGGGTGCTTCCGGCGCAAAAATATCCCTGATGGGGCTTGGGGTTCTTATATCACACGTGCCGGATGCGCCGCAGGTTACTCAGGTGACCCCCTGCCTGAAAGCCGGGGACCCGTGGAGAAGAAAACCTTAAACCACGAAGGACACGAAGTATCACGAAGGCTGGATCTTTCCGGTGCTCGATTTCAGCAATCAACAATTCGAATCGCTATCTTGCCGGCGGCGCCGCGTAGTAGCCGTCTTTGGCGTAGACCTTCAGGCCCGGCCGGGTCACCACGACTTCGATGTTGCGGTAGTTGGATGCGGTTGTGGTCTTCGGGCGGGCCGGCGTGTAGCCCAACAGGTACTGGTTGCGCGACTCGCTCATGGCACGGGCGTAAACCTCCTCAATCGCGCTGGCCGAAAGCTCGGTGTAAACCGGCAACCCGCCCGTGTACGTGGCATATTTCGGGAGAAGGTTGTCGTGGCCCTGATCGGGAATATGCAGGCGTTCGAGCTTGCCGTAGATCGGCAGCGCAGTGTTTCCTACAGCGACCGCCCGCACCTGGATCTCATTCGACAACAGCACTTTCTTCACGTCGTTGAAGCTGGCCTTGCTGCCGGATTCGCGGCCATCGCTGATGACGAGAATGATTCTGCGCCGCTCGCGTTTGCGTTTGCCCAGATCGAGCGCGGCCTGCAGAATGGCGTCGTTCAGCACATGCGACTCTTTGGGTGGCGTGTATACGGGCTCGGTGGGACTTCCCAGGGGAACTCCGTTGATGATCGGGCCGCCGGCCAACGGTCCGCCCAAAACCGGCGGGCCATCGTAGTTTCCGCGTTGGGTCTTCATCTGGTTCAAAACCGCAGTCAACCTCTTGGTGGCTCCGGCAAAGCTGCTGGCCTGACCCACGGTGCTGCTATAGGTATAAACGGCGACTTCGTCGTAAGGGGCAAACGCCCCCTCCAGCGCGGAGAAGGTTCGGTGGATCTTCTGGAGGTCGGAATCCGACAGGCCCGTATCGATCACGACGGCGACGGAAAGAGCCATCGGATCGGCGGTGAAATAGCTTAGCTTCTGCACTACACCGTTTTCCTTCACGACGAAGTCGGTGGAGAGCAGTCCATCCACCGGACGCCCGTCTTTGGTCTTCACGGTAACCGGAACCTGCACAAAGGTAGGATGGACGGTGAAGGTGTAAAGCTGCTCTTGCGCGCTCGGGCCTTGTTTCGCCGAACTTCCGGGAGGCACGGTCTTGACCGGCGGCATTGGCGGGGGTGCGGATGTATCCTCACTATTTCCAGAGTCCGGCTGCGGTGCTGCCGGCTTATTGATCGGCTGGTTTGTCCACGGGTCGCGCTCGACTGGCTTTTTTTCTTTTTCTTCCGGCCTGGGAATCGGCGACGGCTCGGGTTTCTCGGTGGGCGGCTGCGCGGTGGACGGCGCATCGGGGATATTCTGCGGCGGCTGGGTTGGGGAAGACTGTCCCGTCATCGTGGGGACACCAGCCCACAGGCAGGCCATGACCAGGGGCGCCGCAAGCCAAATTGGCCCGCTGCGCGGTTGCCTTTTCCCGTTATCCGCCGCTGATTCGAGGTTCACAAACACCTTCCGATTCTACCGAATCCGTTTCTAGTTTGCCCCAAGGTACTCGGCGAGAGGCCTGTCAAAAACTCCAGAAAAATAATCTCTTACCTTCGGATGCCTGGACCCGCTCATTTGGTGCATCTAACGTCAAGGATTAGACTAACAAAAGTCCTTCGAGGGATTCCTGGCATGTTCAGATTATTCACTTACCAAAGGCTCTCCCCGGCTTTGGCCACTGCTTCCATACTATTCTTTCTGGGGGCTGCTCCACTCGTCCCGGCCCAGATTCCTGTTATCCCCAAGGCGCCTCAAACTCAAACACCTGCAGCCGAGAAGCCCGCCGAGCGCGCAGAAGCCCGAAAACGAACAAACGCCGGTTGAGACCCTCAAAGTCAGCGTCAACCTGGTCGGACTCTTCTTCAACGTCAAAGACAAGCACGGAGCGCTTATTCCGAACCTGACCAAAGACGATTTCACGGTTTTCGAAGACACTAAGCCGCAGACCATCAAATACTTTGCCGCCGAATCGAACCTGCCGCTTACGCTTGGCATCCTCATCGATTCTTCCGGCAGCCAGCTGCAACGTGCTCGACATGGAGAAAGAAGTGGGCGGCGCGTTTTTGCGCCAGGTTCTCACCGACAAGGACGAGGCCTACGTCATCGACTTCAACGTGGATGCTTCCCTGGTGCAGGACTTCACGCGGGACGTACGCCGCCTGCAAGCTGCGCTGAACAAGGTCAAAATCAATACCGGCTTTACGAACCCATTGCCCGGTGCGGGCAATCCCGTGCCCACGGCTGGTGCAGCGCGGGGGACCGTGCTCTACGACGCGGTTTATCTTTCCGCCCACGACATGCTGGCCAAAGAAGTTGGGCGCAAGGCTATGATCCTGCTCACCGACGGCGAGGACGAAGGCAGCCAGCTCAAGATCAAAGACGCCATCGAGGCGGCGCAGAAGGCCGACGCCATTGTTTACGTGCTGCTCTGCGCCGATCGCGGTTTCTACGGATCTTTCCAGATGGGCTACTCCGGTGAAGGCGAAATGCGCAAGCTCACCGAGGCTACCGGAGGCCGCGTCATCAACGTGGGCAACAAGTTCGACAAACTACGAGAGGCGTTTGACCAGATCGCCGCCGAACTGCGCAGCCAGTACAACCTGGGCTACACTTCCACCAACCCCAAGCTGGACGGCAGCTATCGCAAACTGGAAATCAAGTCCAAGCAGAGTTATAAAATACAATCGCGGGCTGGGTACTATGCGACTGCCCGGGAGCCGTTGCCGCAATAGGGACAAGCAAGACCAAGAGCAAAACCAAGAGCAAGGTCAAAAGCAGCGGGCGAGGGCGCCCGCTCTACACTGGCTGCGCCCTAGGCGTGGGCCTGAAAACCATTTAGGCTTTACACCGGAGGCTCGTCATGCCGTCCCAAAGTTTCTTACCGTTCTCGCGCCGTTCGTTTTTGCAGCTCTCAGCGGCTGCTTCAGCCGCAGCCGCCTTTCAGATCGTCACCGAGCCCATGCTCGCCGCGGCGGGCCGCAAAGCCGCCCCCAAAGATGGAATCATGATCGATTCGAACGAGAATCCGCTTGGGCCCAGTCAATCTGCGCGCGACGCTATTTCCGCGATCATCCCTCTCGGTGGGCGCTACCTCTTCGATCTTACTGACGATCTCGGGCACACTTTCGCTCAGCTCGAAGGCCTTAACCCCGACTCTGTCCACATCTTTCCCGGTTCCAGCCCTGCGCTGACGTTCACCGTCATCGCGTTCACTTCGCCGCAAAGAAGCTACGTCACCGCCGATCCCGGTTATGAGGCGGGCATGTTTGCGGCCGAGGCTGCCCAGGCCCGCGTGGTGAAAGTTCCGCTCACAAAAACTTATGCCCACGACGTCAAGGCGATGATCGCGGCCGGGCCCAATGCTGGATTGTTTTACATCTGCAATCCCAATAATCCCACGGGCACCGTCACGCCGCATTCCGACATCGAATACCTTGTCGAAAACAAACCCAAGGGTTCCATCGTCATGGTTGATGAAGCCTATATCCATTTTTGCGATGCACCTTCTGCGCTCGATTTCGTCAAGGCGGGCAAGGACGTGGTGGTGCTGCGCACCTTCTCGAAAACTTACGGCATGGCCGGGCTGCGCTGCGGATTTGCCATCGCCCGTCCGGATCTGCTCGAGAAAATCATGAACCGCGGGGCCTGGAACTCCATGCCGGTTACCGCCGTCGTTGCCGCCTCAGCCAGCCTCAAGGACCCTGGATTGGTCCCGGAACGCAAGCGCATCAATGCGAAAATCCGACAGGAAAGCTTTCAGTGGCTCGACCGCAACGGGTACTCCTACACGCCGTCTGAATCGAACTGCTTTTTGCTTGAGACCAAGCGTCCCGGCAAAGAGGTGATCGAAGCCATGGCCCATCAGAAAGTTTTTATTGGACGCATCTGGCCAGTCATGCCGACCTGGGTCCGCATCACCGTTGGGACGCATGACGAAATGCAGCAGTTTCAGGCCGCGTTGCAGAAAGTGATGAGCGGGACCACAGCTTTCTCGCAACCGGCGATGCCCGGCAGAAGGCCACGACGGCCGGAACTGCTTTCGTAAATTCCGGTTGTGGTGGTTACTTCTTCGGCGTCAGCAGGAATCCATGCTCCGCGCCATGGATTGTGCCGGTGCCGACGATCTGGCCAGAGTTGTTGATGCCGAAAGCCTGAATCAGCACCCACCCCGAGCCCGGCGGTATCTGCTTGTTGAGATCCTTCATCTTGCCGCGCTGTAGATAAAGGCGTGATAGGTTCCCTGATAATCCGAGTAGCCGACAACGACGCCTGAGTCGTTAATGGAAAGTCCCCAGCTTGTGAACAGCGAACCGGTAAGGGTTCCCAAGTCCGTCATCTTGCCGGCGGTATCGAGAAAGGCATGCGCTGAGATATTGTTCTTGGTGTACCCGATGCCGGTGGTTTGCCCTTTATTGTTGATGCCGTACCCTTGACTCCACGAGCCGCCGAGAGTGCCGAGCTTGGTCATGACTCCGTTTTTCCAGGTGAAGCCGAAGAAGTTGCCCTGCGCGTCGTAAGACGTTCCCACTACTTCGCCGGATTTATTTACGCCCTGTGCGCTGTTCCACCAGGCGTTTCCGTTCGGCGATCCCAGAGTTCCGAGGTCGGTCATCACTCCATTGCTGTAGAGGAACGGATGATTGCTGCCGTCTGCGGTAACGGCGGAACCCACCACCTGTCCCGCATCGTTCAGGCCATACGCAACGGCTGAACCGCCGCCAAGATCTCCAATGTCCGTCAACACGCCGCCGAGGGAGAGGAACGCGCGATAGGTCTTGGAAGCATTTTGGGAATACCCGGCGATCTGTCCGGAAGCGTTGATCCCGTTGCCAATGCCGCTGGTGCCGCCGAGAGTGCCGAGACTGCTCAGTTGGCCGTTGCTGTAGAGGGAAACGGCGCTGGTATTGTTCTTGTCGCTGCCTACGGCGCCGGCGACCTCGCCGGTTGCGTTGACTCCTCGGGCGACACCGTAATCGTCGCCGGAGAGCACGCCGAGATCTGTGACCGTATAGGCCTGCGCGGCGCACAACGACGGCGCCGCGGTGAGAAGCAGAGTGAAAGCAAATCGTGGAAGGCTAGCGCGAAGACTCATGACCGCTCCTTTGTTGCAGACGAAGCCCGAATTGCAGGGAAGGCTTGACGCGCGCAATTCTCCCACGTCCGGAGCGGGGAGTTGTCAAGAGATTGTCAAAAACTACTTTGCATGAATCGAGGTTTTAGGCGCGGGCGCGCCACGAAGCAGGCCTTCTGTACTTAGATCCTCGTCGACATCAGGCCAATAAATCCCAAATCCTCCGCCCGCGATCTTCCAGTTTGCGCGCTGCGCGGGTGTGGCGTTGAGAAGGCGGGGAAACCATACCAGGGGTACAGTGATGATTCGGCCGTCGCGCAAAGACACGCTCAGGGTATCGTCACTGAACTCAACGCCCAGGACGCGCTCATCTGCTGCCGATGCCGAAAAACTCATTCCAAGCCTCAAGGAAACGGTGTCGAAAATCAGACACTATGGATTGTACCTCGCGCAGTTCGTGAGCGCGAAAGCCAAAATTGGCCGCCAGTGCTGAACAGCGTCAACGAGCCTTTGTGCGCCACGGGAAACAGTGGAGGCGGCGCGGCCATCGCCTATGCGCTCTCGACCTACGGCCTCGGCGGGATTTTTTCCATGGTGGAAGTCACCAGCGGTCCGGCGCTGGCGCGCATGGACTATGGCTGCATGTGCAACCAGGGCTCGGCGTCTACTCCGTGCGGCAATGGCCAGCTGAGATATTGCTACGGAACCGCCACCGCCAAGATGCTCGATATCGTCTACGCCAAGCCGCTTTGCAGCAACGCCGTGAACGGTCACCCAAGTCCGATTGCCTCAACCCTGTTCTTTTCCGACAGCATCGACGCACCCGGCGGCGTGCTTGCCTTCCCCAAGACGTACGTCAACAATGTCTACGGGGGCCAGGACACCAGCTCCGCCGTGCCTGAGGGCTTGCTTTGGTATGACCAGATCAGCAGCCAGAAGTCGCAGGCTTGTGTTGCCGATGCGCCGCATCCGATAGCGGATGTCGAAGATGGGGCGATTCAGATTGCGAACGACATTATTTCGCTTTGCAAATTGCAGCCTTGAGTTATGGCTGCGCCTCGCCTAACTGCTTGAGTTTCAGTTGTGCGCTGTCGCGAATTGCATCGCGGCGCGCCGGCTCATCAGTGGTGTCATTCGCGAGGAGTTCGATTGCTTTCCGGGCATTCTGCCGGGCCAGTTCTTTTTGACCGTCGGCTAAATAGGCGTCGGAGAGACTGTCGTAGGTGTTGGGCGATCCCGGAAACGCGGTGGCATTGAGCTTCATGATCTCTACTGCGCCCTTCGTGTCGCCCGCTTGAAGATGCTCGTAGCCCATGAGGTTCACGATCGTTTCCGAAAAAATTACCGCCTTAGAATCGCTCCGGCGCGCCTCTGCCAGCTTCTGCGCCGCTTTTTCGACTCCTCCTGGCATGTCAATCTGATTCAGGATCTCGGCTGATTGCAAGACCGGATCGCTGTTCTTTTCGGCCGGCGCCCGGCCCGGCGTTGTTATCAGTGTGGTCACGTACCAATCCACGATCACACCTCGCAATTCAGGGTGAACTGCGAACATGTCGGCGCCATGTCCACCTTTGGCGTAGTGCACGAACTTCTTGCCGGGATTGGAGTCGACACTGAAGAGCCAGGGCATGACCTCCACCGTGGGGCGGAACTCGTCGTCATCAGCCACCGCGAAGAGCGCGGGCAGTTGCGACTGCTCGCGGAGAAACCGGCGTCCTGCGAGGTCAGTCCCGCCCGACAACAGTACCAATGACTTAACCTCTGCGGGATGACGGAGGGCAGTCTGGATGGAACTGTTAACGCCGCAACTCGCTCCCCCGACGCCGATCACATCGTGCGTGACGCCTGGCTGCGAGAGCAGATAGTGAAAGGCGGTGTGAATGTCGCCCGGCCATTTCTCGGCCTGCGCCTGAGCCATTTTCCTGGGGCGTCAGCTTGTCGAATCGCGAGCCACCGCTTTCGCCGAAGCCGCGCAGATCGAAGGTAAGGACGTTGATCCCCGCTGCCGCCAACTGTCCGGCCACGTCGTCCCATACCTTGCGCTGGCGGTTGCACTGGTGCAGCAGCAAGACACCGGGGCCGGACTTCGCAGCGGCGAAGTAGGATGCTTTGAGAATCGTACCGTCGGACGCCTTCAGGTCGATGACACGCGCCGCAGGCTGCTGCTGCGCGATGGCAGCGAGGGTCAGCAGAAATACAGCGAGCAACGAAACAAAGCGATGGCGAATCATAGGTCACCTCCGCGCCTATTCTCCGGCGCGACCAAGCAACTGTCAAAGGCAGCTCTCCTGTTTAGGATGTGTCTCGCGAGTTCGTCGACGCTTACGGCACCAAGTCTTGTGGCAGTACGGCTCCGCCCATGGACGCCAGGACCGCGGATTCCTTGACTACGTTGTGGGAATCGCGGGCTATCCAAATCGTTTCCTTGCCGCCGGCGCGAAGAACGCGGCGAATTGCAGCAGGCCGCGTTTAAGGCAAGAAGCTTAGACGGAGATTGGATTGGTCTCATCCGGTCCGTATTGACCAGTTATCTAGGAGCCAGGGCTAGATACTGGAAATATAACTTTCTATCGAATGCGGAAAGTCCGGAGGATAATAAAATGCGGCAATTCAAAAACGTGGCCCCTTGGGCTCACAGGCTCGCAAAGCGCAGTCTGATGCTGGCGGGCGCGGCAATCCTGCTCGCGTCTTTGTCTTTGGCCCTGGCGCCAGCGGCGAACGCACAAGTGGTCATCGGCGTAGGCGTAAGTCCACCTATGTGTTCCTACGGTTACTACAACTATGCACCGTACGGCTGCGCGCCCATGGGTTTTTATGGCCCGGGGTATTTCTACAACGGCATCTTCCTCGGGGTGGGACCGTGGGCAAACTGGGGCTATGGCCACGGGTGGGGTGAGCATCGCTTCAGCGGGGGTAGAGGAGGAAGGTACGTTGGGGTCCGAGGAAACGGCGGCGGACGCGCTTATGCAGGCAATCGTGGACGTGGGCCATCGGGGGCACGCGGCAATTACGGTGGCGCCCGTGCCGGGGCAAGCCGTGGTGGCGCGACTCATGCGTCCCATGGCGCAGCAGCGCGCAGCGGCGCCTCTCATGGCGGGGGATCGCATGGCGGTGGTGAGCGCCACTAGCGGTTAGCTGTTGAATTTGGCAGGTCATGGAAGTCGAAGCCGCGAAGCACAACAGCTTCGCCGCTTTTGCATTTTCCACGCGGCGCCCAAGCCGGGGTGGACCGTCTTCGGTTGCTGCCGCCGTTCCTGACGCTTACGGCATCAACTCCTGTGTCAGTATCGCCCCGCCCATGGATGCCAGGACCGCGGATTCTTTGAATACCTTGTGAGAATCGCGGGCTATCCAGATCGTTTCCTTCTCGCCGCCATCGTCATCTGAAGAGATCTCAACTTTGTATGCGTTCAAATGTTCCGGCGGGCATTAAGCAACTATCAAAGGAGCGCTCTTTATTTGTGTGGCAGATATTTCGGCCCTCAAGCGGTGAAACATCGCCTTCTCACTTATTGAGCGGGTCGTGAGCATAGGTCAAACTTGGATACCAGTCCGTGCCCCGGCCCTCAGGAGTGAAATCCAGCAGGTTCCACAGCGGCCAGATCATGTCAACGTGGCGCTGGTTTTGTCCCAGGTCGGAAGGAACCAGTACAAGCTCGGAATGCCAGAAGTGGTGAATCTTCGCGTTGCGACGAACGAAGATATTCATCGACGGCTGCTGGCCGCCTTCGGCGTTTTCGCCGTAGTAGTCGCGGTTGTAATTGTTGGCGGCGGAAGAGAGAAGACGCAGGCGGTTCCATCCGCGCCCGCGCGCGAAGGTGCGGATTCTTTCCAGCGGCGACTTCGCTACCACTACCAGACTCATGCGCTGGCCGGCATTGACTGCTGTGGCGTTGAGGCCGTCGATGATGGAGGTGCACATCGGACAGGCCGCCTTCATTTTCGGTCCAAACATGAAGCTGTAAATGGCTAACGTGTCTTTGCCAGGTTGAAACAGTTGGGAGAGAGCAACCCGCCGGACGCCTTGCGTGTCGCTGAGATCGGCTGAGCCCTCGTCAAAGAGATAGTCTTCCGGGATCTCGGCGCCCAGGGGAAGTTGGCGGCGGAGTGCTGCAACTTCTTCAACGCGGCGCCGGAGGTCGATCTCTGCCTGCAGCAAATTGTTGCGGGCGCGGCGGTAGGGATCATTTTCTCCGGGAAATCGAAAAGAGTGAAGATCCATGCATGCCTCCTCGCGCTCGACGCTTACGGCATCAACTCTTGTGTCAGTATGGCTCCGCCCATGGATGCCAGAACCGCGGACTCTTTGACCGCTTTGTGGGAATCGCGGGCTATCCAAATCGTTTCCTTGTCGTCGCCGCCATCGGCCGATGAGATCTCAACCTTGTAGGCGTCAAAGGTTCCGGCCGGCACCGTGACTTTGTCGATGCCGGAAACCTTTAACTGCATCAGCTTCACCTTTTGTTTTTGAACGTCAAAGTTCCGGAACGTGGTGCTGTAGCCCTCGGCCAACGGCAGGCACGAGATCGATTGCTTCGAGGCGGCGGCATCGGCGAAAAGCGGTCCACCCAAGTCTACTGAGATGGGCTGGTCCTTTCCGTTGCTGTTCATATTGCCGAGCGCCTTGTCGCCGCTGAAGTTGAGGTCGATTGCCACAGGCCCTTGTTTCAGGTTGAGCTTGCGCTCAATCAAGGTCCCTTTCTCCAGAGTTGATATTTCGGTCGCCGTCCCGTTCGGCGTTTCCATCACATCGGTGGCGGTCCAGGCACCGCTGTCTTCCGCAATGGTGGTCGAGATAGTAAGCGACATTTGCTGGCCGCCAGCCTCAATCTTGGCTTGATACTTGTAGGTGCCGGGTTGCAGGTCCATGGCCGGCTTGGGCGCGCCTACCGAACTTGCGTCTACTTTCTTGGCCAGCACGACGGTCTTGGGATCGACTGTGATCTCCTTCAGACGGGCCACTACTTCCGGCGTTCCACCTTCCTGGTAGCGTCCGCCGAGATACTTTGCGAAGAATCGCTCCGTCGCCATGACAGAGGCCATATTGTTTACCGGACGAGCAAAGCCGTGGCCCTCGTCGGGAATCAGCAAGTATTCGACAGGGAAACCGCGGTCGCGCAATGCGATCACAATCTGCTCCGACTCAGCGTGATTGACCCGGGCGTCGTTGGCGCCTTGCGCGATCATCAGCGGCGTCTTGATCTTGGCGGCCGAGGTTAGCGGAGAGGCCGCGATCAGCAGGGTTTTGCCTTCCGGCGTCGTCGGATTTCCCATGCGCTGGTAAAACATCTGGCGGCCGGCCTCCCAGTAGGGTGGGATGGACTCCATCAGAGTGATGAGGTTCGACGGACCAAACAATTCGACCGCTGCCGCGTAAAGATCCGGTGTGACGGTGACGCCGGCCAGCGTGGCGTAGCCGCCGTAGCTGCCGCCGAAGATGCCCACGCGCTTGGCGATCGGCAATGCCTTCAGCGACCAGGTACTTCACGCCCCAGGTCACGTCGTCCTGCATCTTGAGGCCCCATTGTTTGTTGCCGGCATCGAGAAATTTCTTGCCGTATCCGGTCGAGCCACGGAAGTTCATGCTCAGCACGGCGTAGCCGCGGTTGGCAAAGAACTGCGCGTATCCGTTGTAACCCCAGAAGTCGCGGGCCCACGGTCCGCCGTGGGGGAACATGATCGTGGGCAGGTTCTTTGCTGGAATGCCTTTTGGCAGCGTGAGGTAGGCTGGGATCTCCAGCCCGTCGGATGACTTGTAGCTGACCGGCGTCATGTGCGCAAGAGATTCGCGGGGAAGTTTTTCGCGCACCTTGTACTGAAGCGTGAGGTTGTGGGTCTTGCGGTCAAAGAGATAGGTTTCGCCCGGCTCGGTGTCGCTGTTGGCATTCACCAGCCAGACGCGTTCGTCGAGCGTCGACGAGGGTCGGCTGACTTCCTTGCCCGGCAACTTGCTCGTGAGCCATTTGAAGTCTGCCTCAAAGGTCTTGTCTTTGAAGTAGCGGCGCACGCGGTTGTCGTCGTAAGTGGTCATGGCCAATTCGTCGGTCGCCTCAGAGAAGACGGCCCCCCCGAAATCCACTCTCTTGAGCGGATCGGATTCAACCATGTCGGTTTTTCCGGTTGCCGGGTCGAACAACGTCAGGGCGCTCAGGTCCATCTCGGGGCCCTTGTTGGTGTCCATGTAGGCCCGCTTGCCGTCTTTCTGGAAACGGATTGTGCTGCAGGACTCGAAGACGTTGCAGGAATAAATCTGAGTGAATTTGTCGGAATCGACGCGCAGGATTTCCGTGTCGCCGTTCTCGGCCGAGCCGCGAAGCCAGGCGCAGGTTGCCTTGCAGATCGAAATCCCATCCGACGATGCGCTCCGTGTTCTTGCGCACCAGCGTCTTCTCGCCGGTCGAGAGCTTCAGCTTGTACAGGTCATGCCATGCCTTGTCGCGGTCGTTCAAGCCAATGTAGATGGTGTCGGGATCGTTCTTGGGCACGTCCACAAGCTGCACCCGAATGCCTTTGAGTCCGGTCAGATCGCGCGAGGCGGGAGCATCCGCGCCCGCCGCCGGCTTGGCCGCCGGGTCGACGGCATAGACGTTGTAGTTCTCGTCGCCGTCGTTGTCTTTCACGTAAAGAATGTATTTGCTGTCGCGGCTCCAGAAATAGCCTGCGATAGGGCGCTTGAGTTCGGCAGTGAGCAACCGCGCCGCGCTGAAAGGCTCGTCCACGCCCTTCACATAAATGTTGCGCGTGTCTTTCCACGGTTTTTGAAAAGACAGATACTTTCCGTCGGGGGAGAGTTGGGCGCCCGAGATTTCGGGATTGCCGAAGATCAGCTCGCGGTCAATCAACGGCGGCAGGCCGGTGGAGGAAGTTTTTTTATCGGTATTGACATTCTGCGCTGCGAACGATGACACGGCGAGCGCCAGACACAATAGGGCTTTGAATACTCTTTTCATGAGGAGAAATCTCCTTTTGGCCGTGTTAACGCCGCTTCTCTAAATGGAGAGGATATCGTGGCAGATTCTATCAGGGATGTTTGTTCCAGGAGAAATCGCGATTGTATCAGCGACTCGAATCCTTACTAGTCGACCGCTTCCAGCCACTCTACGGTGCGACGCTCCCGGCTGCTCTTGTGCGCCAGCATGATTGCCCGCATGGTCCGCAGCGCCTGCTGCACCGTAACCTCCAGCGGGGCCTTCTTCTCGATCGCATCCTGCACATTCGCGTAGAAACCTCGATAATCTCCGTGCTCGGTCTTCACTTTCACGCTAGGCTCGCCGACCAAGCTCAAGGTTCCCCACAAACTTTCAGATTCTTCCCCCCAATCCGCGCCCCAGTCCGTTCCTTGAGGAACATCCCCTGCACGCAGCCGCGCCTCCTGCGGATCCACTCCATATTTAATGAACGATCCTTTCGTCCCGTGAATCAGAAAATGCGGCCCTGGCGCAAACGCAATGATCCGCGCCCGCGCCATCGCCCGCAGTATGGGATACTCCAGGCAAACATCGAACGAATCATCCACCTGCGAAGTCCCACGCTCGCAGAACGCCGACGCCGTAATCGCCCGCGGCTCTCCAAACAGCACCAGTGCCTGATCGACCACGTGCGGACCCAGGTCAAACAAAACGCCTGCTCCGGGCTGATCGGCGCGTTCCCGCCACGCATTCGCCTTTGGCTCCGGCCGAAACCGGTCAAAGCGGCACTCATACTCCACCACCGTTCCCAGAGCGCCCGACTGCGCAATCTTTTTCACCGTCCCAAAATCCCCGTCCCAGCGCCGCTCTTGATACACCGTGATCAACCGCCCGTGCTCGGCCGCCAGCCGCACCAGTTCTTCGGACTCCCTTAGCGTCGGCGCGAACGGCTTATCTACGACCACATCCCGTCTCGCCAGCAAACACGCACGCGCCAGATCGAAGTGCGAATCGTTCGGCGTTGCGATCACGCAAAGCTGGATTTCCTTATCCGCCAGCAATTCCTGCAGGGTCCGCGCCACCCGCACGTCAGGATATTTTTCCTGCGCCCGCGTTCCCCTGCGTTCCAGAATGCAGGCCAGCTCCATCCCCGGCACAGCCTGGATCACGGGCGCATGAAATGCCTGCCCCGCCAAGCCAAATCCAATCAATCCCACTCGCACCATGGTTGCTCCTGGTCTGCACTTTTTTGCGATGTATCTAGGCAGTATAAAAAAAAGCCACTCAGAGCGGCGGCCTACTACTCCGAACTCGCAGATTTACAGGCTTCTGCCGATATGCTGCTGCTTCAGGCCGCAGTATAAAGAGCACGTATTTTTTGAATTCCCTGCGTAAGGGCCAGGAGTTCGTGGCCTTCCGGAGGCGCAAACAATGAGGCTTGGACCGTTCCTCGTGATCTCGATGTGGCTGCTCGTTCTATGGGCGGGCGGTTTTCTGATGTTCCACGTAGCCAATGTGCTGATTCATCTTCTGCTGCTGTTGGCAGTCCTTTTTCTCGTGGGGCACATGGTTCGGGACACGAGCTTGAACTAGATTTTCAATTGACAGTTATGGAGGCGAAACGCCCTCAGCGTTCCCGGCTACCCGGCCGGCGATGTTGAGGGCGAGATCCACTTCTGTTTCGATCCTTATTTATTTGTTCCGATCCTTCACCCGCCGCACAAATTTCAACCCGGACCACACGTCGGTCACGGCGCAGACCTTCACATCCACCAGTCCCGCCGCCAACCCAATCTCGCGGACAACATTCTCATCCAGGTCCGTAGCCACGCCAGAACTCTTCTTCGGCCAACTCACCCACAACATCCCCGCCGGTGCCAGAAGCTTCGCTATCCGGAGGAACTCCTTCGTCAGATCCCCGCGAGACTCGGTGAAAATCATCACAAAATCCAGCGCGTCTGCTTGCTTTACGATGCTGCACTCCGCCAGCGCCTCGCGCAGTTCCGCGCACACCTCCGCCGGAGCATTCGCCAATTGCACGCGAAACCCCGCCTTAATCCCCAATTTTTTCGGAAGTGGTGTCCCCGAATATCCCGGCATTCAAATTGCCTGCGAGAAGACTTCCCGAACCCGCAACGAAGCCGGAGCCCGAAAGCCGAAGCCCGAAGGCGGTTTTCTTACTGCACCGGCGCGTAATATCCGCGCCGCGCTCGTACCCGGAAGCTCTTCCGGTCAAGCGCTACGATCTCAATCGTGCGGAAGTGCCCGTCAGACTTCAAGTCTGCCGGCTTATAAGACACGGCATATTGACTGCGCAGTTCGTCCTGAATCTCGGCAAATGCATTGGCCACGTCGCGAATCTGGAAGGGGAAAAATGCCCGCCCTCCGGTCGCATCCGCAATGCGTTCCAGCACCTTGTCGCCGGCTCCCTTGGTGCCGCTCACATTCGTGCTGATCGTATACACGATCGCTTCCGCGCGCTGCGCCATCTCAATCGCCTCCTCGCGCGTCACGTGGCTCAGGTTGTCTTCCCCGTCGCTCAGCAGGATGATGGCCCGCCGCGTCGGCCCGTTCTGCGCCTTCTTCAGCAGCTTGTCGCGGCCGGCGTAGTACAGCGCATCGTACAGCGCCGTTCCTCCGCCCGGACGCAGCATGCGCACTCCTTGACCCAGCTTCTCGGTGTCGTCGGTGAAATCCGGTCGTCACTTCCGGCGTGGCGTCGAACCCCACTACCATGGCCTGGTCATAGCCCCGCCGCACCGTCTGATTCAAAAACTCAATCGCCGATTCCTGCTCGAACTTGAACCGGTCCCGCACCGAGTTGCTGGCGTCGATCAGCAAACCGACCTGTAGCGGCAAATTCGTTTCCGCATGGAAGCTCCGGATCTCGGCCGCGGGCTTGTTGTCATCCACAAAGCGGAAGTCGGCTTGCTTTAGATCGGTGATGCGCTTTCCGTGCTTGTCCGTAACCGTGAACACCACATTCACTTCGTTGGTGCCCACCTTGATGCGCGGGATGTCGCCGTTGGACCCCGGTCCCGCGGACTGTTCTGTGGGTTTCTGGTCGGCCGGATTCTGGCCGGCAGCATTCTGCGGCGCGGCCGGGGTTTGCACCGGTGGCGATTGCGATGCCGCGGCCTGCGCCATCCCAAGCTGGCACGACCCCGCCCCGAGCAGCAAGAGCGCCGCCCACCGCATGGTTGAAGTTCGGAACATGATTCTCGTGAGAAGGCTCCCCATTTTGTTATTCATTATATCCGCAACCTCTTTGGCAGGCGCTCTCCGCGGCCTCCGCGGATTTTCCTCAGCGACCTCCGCGTTAAGCTTTTTGACTTTCGACTTTCTCCAAAAACTCCCGCAGTTCTGCCGGCAACTCTGCCTTAAGCGCAACCGGCTCCCCGGTCCGCGGATGCCGGAACTCCAACTCCGCCGCGTGCAGAAAATTTCGCTTCAAAACAATAACCGCTGATTTCCCCCGTGCCTGTGCCGGCGCCCCATACATCGTATCCCCCACCACGGGATGCCCCATCGCCGCCACATGCACCCGAATCTGGTGCGTTCGCCCGGTATCGATCTTTACAGTCGAGCAAGGTGAACTTTCCAAACTTCGTATCCAGACGCCGCACCACGCGATAGTGCGTGACCGCCGTCCGTCCGCCTTCGAGTCGTGTAGTCATCCGCATGCGCCGCACCGGATGACGGCCGATGCTCTGCGCCAGCGTCCCGGAATCTTTTTTCACCCAGCCATGCACCAGTGCCACATATTTCTTCTTCACCTCTCGCGCCGCAAACTGCGCGCTCAGCTTGCGATGCGCGGCATCGTTCTTTGCCACCACGATCAATCCGCTGGTCTCTTTATCCAGACGATGGACAATCCCCGGCCGCAACTCGCCGCCCACTCCGGACAGACTCTTCATATGATGCAGCAGCGCATTCACCAGCGTGCCGCGATTGCGCGCGTCGTCGGTAGCACCCGCTCCCGCGTGAACCATCATTCCCGCAGGCTTGTTGATCACGGCGAGATCGTCGTCTTCATAAACAATGTCGAGCGGAATCTCCTCGGCGATGGCTTTGAGCGGCGCCCGCTGCGCCTCGCCCAGCACGCTGATGCGCTCCCCGCCGCGCAGCTTCAGCGAAGCCTTGGCCGGAGCATCGTTCACCAGCACTTTGCCTTCGGCAATCATCTCCTGCACCCGCGCCCGGCTCACGGACTCAAGCCGCGCAGCAAGAAACTGATCCAGCCGCTTGCCGGCGTCTTCAGGCGCGATGGAAATGAGAATGGGAAATGCTTCCGGCATTCGCTGCGAAGGATACTACAGGCTAGGATCGTCGTAAGATGGAGTAATCGAGCGCCGCAGGTACCCTCCTATTCCCATGCATCAAGGGAGGCACGGCACCGAAGACACGATTGACGGAATAACGCTAGTGCGGACAAAATGAGTAGAGCAGTTGTGGCCGAGAGCATAACAGGGTTCGAAGCCAGTCTAATTGCTGAGCTTGATTAGCAGCCCAAGTCTGCCTGAGCGTTGTCGTATCTCCCAGTCGCTCAGATTATCCCATCGACAGCTTCGAAAGGTATGTCTGGCCAATTGGCAAACGTATCTTACCGGGATCTAGTGGCCTCTTGGCGTTGCGATGAATTGCGCGAGCTTGCAGTTATGTGCCGTTCAACTGACAACGCAAGCGCAGGTCGATAGCAGGCCGGAAATTGCTCGCACAAGCTTCGGATTCAATTCAGCGCTTCCATAGGAACTTCCGAGTTGTTACCGCGTGGCCCCCACCGGCTGAGCCGTCACGTTCTTCGCCCCCGGTCTTAGCCACCAGATCAGGCCGCCGCCGATGACCAGCCCAATCGCAACCAACTGTGTCCCGGTCATCGCGCCATTAAACACCGACCCGCGACCGGGATCATCCCGCAGATATTCCAGGAAGAAGCGCGCTACTCCATAGATGAACAGGAATGCGCCGAACACCTGGCCGTCGAACTTCCTGCGCTTCAGCAGCCACATCAGGAAAAAGAAATTCGCCAGCTCGACCGCCGACTCGAACAACTGCGTCGGCTCCAGCGGCACGTTCAGCGGAGTGCCCGTAATCTGATTCGCCAGGGGATTGCGAAACACCACGCCCCAGAAATGATGCGTCTCTTTTCCGTAGCAGCATCCCGCCGCAAAGCAGCCGATGCGGCCGATCGCATGTCCCAGCGCCAGCCCCGGCGCAAATGCATCGCAGGTTCGAAGCGCGGGCAGATGATGCCTGCGCACGTACCACCACGCCGCCAGGAACGCGGCAATCAAGCCGCCGGAAAAAACTCCCCCGGCCTGCAGCGTGGCAATGCTGAAAATCTCCGAAGGATGCGCCGCGTAACTGCTCCATTCATTAATGACATAGAGCACTTTCGCGCCCACGATCCCGCACAGCACCACCAGAATCCCAAGGTTCCAGGCCTTCTCGCCGTCAATCCCCAAGCGCTCGGAATTGCGCACACTAATCCACAGGCCGATCAGCACTCCCATGGAAACCAAGAAGCCATACGTCGGCAGGAAAAACCGTCCGAAATGCACTAATTGCGGATACACAGTTATGTTGGATGCAGAAACGAGGGAATCTGATACTGGGTCAGTGTAGCAGGAAGGCTCATGCGGGTGCTGACCTTGATGGAAGGGTTTCCGGATTTTGTAATCTCCCCATTGTGATGCTAAAATGTATCACATGAAGAAAGCCTCAGTTCGCGACCTGCGCTACGAATTCAAGAAGATCGAACGCCTTCTGCATCAGGGAGAAGAGGTCCAAATTACCAAGCGCCGCCGCGTCATCGCCCGCCTGGTCCCCGACGGCGCGGAAGCCGCAAAGCAAATCCCGGATTTCATGGCGCGGTTGCGCACTATTTACGGCGACAAGGTCCTGGCGGTCAACGGCGCTGAACTGATCTCTTCCGATCGGAGCCGCTATTGAAGGTGTACGCCGACCCCAGCTTCATCGTGTCACTCTACAGCCCGGATGCCAGCTCAGCCGCCGCTGCGCGCACCATGCAAGCGCCTGGGGACCGCTTTATGACAACCTTCGGAGAACTCGAAGTCGTCAATGCGATGGGATTAAGAGTGTTTCGGAAAGAAGTTTCGCCGACGCAAGCCCAATCTTCCTTGCTCGATTTCGAAAACGACTTGCGTGACGGGGTTTTCCAACTCCGTGGGCTAACGGATCCCATTCTTGAGCGGGCTCACCAACTGTCCCGGCAAACGACGGCCAAACTAGGTACGCGCACCGCGGACCTCTTGCATGTGGCAGCGGCCCTCGAACTGGGTGTGGACTGCCTCTACACCTTCGACCTCCACCAGAGGAAGCTTGCCCAAACCCTTCGCCTCAAGCTGAACTAAATTGCCCCTTTCCCTCAAGCTCCATCCCCGCAACGCCCCCTTCCAAATTCCCCCAGTTCTACTTGACTTCCAGCCCAATCCTTGTAATAACTATTGCGTCCTACCGGACGGGTTTGGGGGTGTGTCGGTTTGGCGGAAATTCGGCTGCAAGAGGGGGAGTCCCTCGAGAATGCGTTGCGCCGCTTCAAGCGCAAAGTGCAGCAGGAAGACATTATCAAAGAGGTCAAGCGTCACTCCTTTTACCTGAAGCCCGGTGAAAAGAAGCGCGTAAAGGCCGCGCTGGCCCGAAAGCGCGCTCGCAAGAAAGTTCGCAAGGAGCAAGACTAGAGGCAGTACGAGGCATTAAAGGGTCGCCCCGTCCCGGGGTGACCCTGCTCCATCTGGCCCCCTACCGGAGAGAGTTGCACAAGGGATTACTCAAAGAGTCTTTATTCATTTCGGCATTGTGCGGGGTTGTATCCACGCGCCGTTCCAGGTGCGTGGCGGGCCGAGTCCAGGGGCAGTTTGAGGGGGATGTACACAACCTGTGTTTGTTCTGTGCTACCGCCTTCCCCGCGTGTGGCCGGCAAACACGGGCACAAGGGAGCCATCCTCAATGGAATTTCAGGACAAGGTACTGACCTGCATCGACTGCGGGGCCGATTTCGTCTTTACCGCCGGTGAACAACTGTTTTTCCACGACAAACGATTCAAGAACGAGCCCAAGCGCTGTAAGGCCTGCAAGTCCAAGCGTACGGCCGTCCTCACTGCCGTGCCACCTCCGCGCACCGCGCAGCACTACGCTCGCGTCGAAACGCGCGCCACCTGCTCCCAGTGCGGCAAGGACACTACCGTCCCGTTCCGCCCGACGCAGGGACGTCCCGTCCTCTGCCGCGAATGTTTTACGCAGAAGAGGACCGTGGCGTCTGCCTGACAGCCATGGGTGACCCCGTGTGCCGCTGAAGCTGCATGCGCTCCAGCAGCAGCGGTGGTCTGCCCGGCGAACGCGATCTCCACAACCGCAAAACCGCGCTATGCGCTACGATAGTCCCGTGCCCACCTACCACGTGGAAAACTTCGGATGCCGCGCCACCCAAGCCGACGGCGCCGCCCTCGAGCGCCAATTCGAAACCCGCGGCCTCACCCGCGCCTCCGCCGCACAAGCCGACCTGGTCATTCTTAACACCTGCACCGTCACGAATTCCGCGGATCAGGATGCCCGGGCGGCGATTCGGCGGGTGCAGCGGCAGAATCCGCTGGCGAGAGTCATCGTTACCGGGTGCTATGCCCAGCGCGCTCCGCGGGAAATTTCTGCTCTGCCCGGCGTGAGCTGCGTAATCGGGAACTCGCACAAGCATCAATTGGCCGAAATTGTGCTCGATCAAGTTGAGTCAGCGCGCGGAGGATTCGTTCCTTTGGCAACGTTGGTACCGCCCGGCCAACGGACAACGACTAACCACCAACGACCACTTTTTGTCTCCGACATTTTTGCCCACACCGAACTGCTTGCCGCACCTGTGTTCGATGCTGGAAGTTATCATGAGAGCGACCGCACGCGTCCCCATCTTAAAGTGCAGGATGGTTGCGACAACCGTTGCTCCTTTTGCGTGATCCCGAGCGTCCGCGGGCACAGCCGGTCTTTGCCGCCGGCGCGAATCATTCGCGAGGTGAACTCGCTGGTCGCCGCGGGTTATCGCGAAGTCGTGATCAGCGGCATCAATTTGGGCCGCTGGGGACGGGATCTGGCTGCGGGCTCCGGGCTTTGGGCGGAGCCTGCCCTGAACGAAGTCGAAGGGGGCTTCGGCACGATCCAGTCCGTGTCCGCCCCGAAGCCAGAAGCCCGAGGGCCGAAGCCCGTCTTCGAGTCTCTCATCCGCGCCATCCTCGACCAGACACAACTCGAAAAGCTGCGCATCTCGTCTGTCGAACCTATGGATTGGTCGGACGAACTTATCACTCTGGTTGCTTCTTCGGCGCGCATTGCGAAGCACGCGCATGTGCCGCTGCAATCCGGCAGTGATGCCGTGTTACGCCGCATGCACCGCAAGTACCGGCCCTGGCATTATCGCGCAAAGATCGAAAACATTCGCGGGACCATGCCCGCCGCCGCCATCGGCGCCGACGTCATGGCCGGATTCCCCGGCGAAACGGACGCCGAATTCGAAGCCACTCGCCGCCTCATTGCAGAGTTGCCCTTCACTTATCTGCACGTCTTTACTTACTCCGCGCGTCCCGGCACCCCGGCCGCCGCCATGCCCAATCAAGTTCCGGTACAGGTCGCGCGCGAACGCAACCGCATCTTGCGCGACCTCGCCGCCGAGAAGAAACTGGCCTTCATGCAATCGTTTGCCGGCAAGACGCTGCAAGCGATCACGCTCAATGTGTTTCGTGGCGGCGCTGAGGGAGAGTTCACCGAAGCCCTTACCGACAATTATCAGAAGCTGTATCTACGAGGACGCCACGAGGCAAATCGCTGGATCACAGTTCACATCGAGGGTGTCGACGATGGAGCGCTCGTCGGAAAGCTGGCATCCTAGGCCTTGCGCCATGCGTCCGTGTCCCGCGGGTAAACCCACCTCCATCGGCATCTCGCACGTAAAAAGTCAAGACTAGGGACGACGTCAGCGTTGATTCAACCGAGCCATGCTGGCGGCTGTGATAGAATCCGGGCCGCAAAGTCGTCAGGTTGAGAACCTTCGGTTGTTGTGCACTCTTTCGCCGACGCGCCGACCGTTCGATGCCGAAGAGGCCAGCCGCAATTTCATTGATGCGCCACGGTTTGCGGCAGTTACGAAACGAGGAGCTCATGACCGTCACGACCAGACCGTCTTCCACCCCGGCTTCCGCTAATAAGCCGGAGGGTGGAGGCCCGATCCCCGCCATCTTGATGGCGTTGGTTCTGGTCACGCTGGTCGTGCTGGCCTGGACTGGTGTGTCGCCGAGTTCGCCCTGGTCGCAAGGCTACGATCCTTTGGGGCACTGGTGGCTTTCCACAATTCTTGCCGCTGTCCCTGTCATCGTGCTTCTGGGGACCCTCGCGGTCTTCCGCCTGAAGGCGCACTACGCGGCGGTGCTGGGGCTGGTCGCTGCCTTGCTGATTGCGGTTGGCATTTTCCATATGCCGGTGAAGATGGCCAGCATTACCGCCCTCTACGGTAGCCTCTATGGATTGTTTCCCATTGGCTGGATCATCCTGAACGTCATCTTTCTTTACCGCATGACGCTGGAGACTGGCCGCTTCAAGGTCCTGCAGCAGAGCATGACCGGCATCACGCAGGATACGCGGCTGCAGCTTTTGTTGATCGCATTTTCCTTCGGGGCGTTTTTTGAGGGCGCATCCGGGTTCGGAACGCCGGTGGCAGTGACCGCGGCGATACTGATTGGCCTGGGCTTCAAGCCGCTGCAGGCCTCGGGATTGTCTTTGATTGCCAATACTGCGCCGGTGGCCTACGGCGCGCTCGGCACGCCCATCATCGCACTCGCCGCGGTCAGCGGCTTTTCTGAATTCACTCTAGGAGCGCAAGTCGGCCGCATCCTGCCATTTTTCTCGGTGCTGGTGCCGTTCTGGATGCTGTGGGCGTACGCCGGCTACAAAGGAATGAAGGAAATCTGGCCGGCCATTGCGGTTGCCGGCGTTACGTTCGCCATCCCGCAATTTCTAGTTTCGAATTTCATGGGGCCGTGGCTGACGGACATCATTGCGGCCATCGTCTCGATGGTGTGCCTGATTGGGTTCCTCAGAATATGGCATCCGAAAACGATTTGGGGACACGAGGGGCAGCAGGAGTGGGAGCGGGGCGCGGCTCGCGGTCAGCACGGTTACAGCCGGGCCGAGATTGTCCGGGCATGGTTGCCGTGGCTGGTGCTGATGGTGTGCGTTTTCTGCTGGGGCACGCCCACGGGCAAGAAGATCATGAATACTCCGGAAAAAGTGTTTCCATCGATGAGCGCCTGGTCGCCTCCGCCGAGCAAGATTACCAACCCGCAGTTTCCTGTGACCGGTCTCAATAAGCTGTCTCAACGGATGCCCCCGGTGGTGGCGAAACCTACACCCGAGGCTGCCGTGTTCGGCTTCAACTGGCTCTCGGCCACGGGGTCGGGAATTCTGTTCGCGGCAATTATCTCCGGCTTCATCATGGGCCTCTCGTTCACGAAGATCGTCGCCATGTGGTGGCAAACCGTGTGGCACATACGGTTCTCGCTGATGACTATTGCCGCCATGCTGTCGCTGGGCATCCTGACCCGTTACTCGGGCATGGATGCCACCATGGGCCTGGCGTTCGCGCGAACGGGACATTTGTATCCGTTCTTTGGCACCTTGCTGGGCTGGCTGGGCGTGGCGCTGACGGGTTCGGATACCGCGTCCAACGTGCTGTTCGGCAGCCTGCAGAAGATCTCGGCACAGCAGATCGGCATTTCGCCGGTCCTGATGTGCGCGGCCAACAGTGCGGGAGGTGTGATGGGCAAGATGATCGATGCGCAGAGCATCGTTGTGGCCAGTACTGCCACCGAGTGGTATGGGCACGAGGGCGATATTTTGCGTTACGTGTTCTTTCACAGCATTGCGCTGGCGGCGTTGGTGGGAATCCTGGTGACCCTACAGGTGTATGTCTTTCCATTTACCCGTCTGGTCGTGCCGTAGAGCATCGAGAAGATCTCATGCAAGGTGCGCACGGACCGCGACGATTCGTCGTGATCGTGCAAACCGGAAGCCAGGCATCGGAGGCGAGCTATATGTCAGTTTCTGCCTACGTACAACACCGCGCGCAGACAAACCTCTCGCACCTAAGGTGCATCTGGAATCACACCACTTTTCGCGGTGCTGGGTGGCACCCCTGTGACCTGGGCTGGCCTACGAAGGCACGTTATATACGGACTATGCGGTGGCAGGCCAAACGCGCTCTGTGGTTGCTTCTGTGCTGCCCGGCCTGTTGCCCGCTGTTACTGGCGCAACAGAAACCGGGAGGGCCGACCGGCGCCTATCGAACTACGCGCGAAGCCCCTGCGCCGCCGGCCAAGCCGCTTACTCTGGATGAGGGGTTGGCGATCCTGAATGCCGCACTCGATTCACGCCATCATGCAGGCTTCACTTCCGATTGCTCGCACTTCGTTCACGGACTCTATCAGCGCGCGGGTTTCCCTTACGAATACGCGCCCTCTTCGGACCTCTATGCGGGGATCGACGAATTTCGCCGGGTGACAAATCCGCAGCCGGGCGACCTGGCCGTCTGGCACGGACACGCCGGGATTGTGGTCAATCCTGCCCAGCATTCCTTTTTCAGCCTGCTGCGTTCGGGCCCGGGAGTCGATTCCTACGAAGCGCCATATTGGAAACAACGCGGGAAGCCCCGTTTTTTTCGCTACGTCAAAGCGACTCGAAGCGCGCTCTCCGGTTCGCTCCGGACGGCGAGCCTGAATCCGTTGGACAACGCGGCACCGCACCAGCCGGCTGCGGAGGAACCAAGTTCTGATGAATTGGAAGAGTCCTCAAGCGAGAGCGGATCCTCCGCCAAGCTTGGGGTGAACCGACCCGGGAACACAGCGATTCCGACTGTTTCGGTGGTGCATTCCATTCGCCCCAAGCCCGATCACGTGGACGCCGCCTTCCTTCAAGCCTGCGCGGACTTGGAAGAGAACCTTCGTTCGCGGGACCTCTTCAAGTCGGCCCAACCCGTGATTGTCTTCGACCATTTCGCGGTGAGAAAGGTGCACATCGCGGGGAATGAGGGCTGGGTAGAGGTTCAGATCGATGAACTAGCCTCTCTCACAGGCGGCAAAGCGCAAGTGCACAGGCTTTCGGAACACCAACGATGGCCTTTGAGCCGCCGTGACAAAACAAGCTGGGAGCTGACGGCTCCGCGAGGGACAATCTACGTGCCTCAGGAAATAGCGGTGCGCATCATGTCCCACCAACTCGCGCAGCTCACCGACGAACGTCCCGACAACTCGGCCAGGCCCCAGCAGAAGGCCGAGTTGGCGCGAGTCCTAAATTCGCTTCTCCAGGAATAGCTGGCCTCCGAACTCAGGAACTCATCATTTGTTCACCGCACGACACCTGTCGGGTCCGTCGTTATGCCCGTGTTATAATCTTTTATTCCCAGTCGCTTAGCGCGCGGAGGACCGTATCGACAAACGTTTTATCCGAACCAATGACCGCATTCGAGCCCGCGAAATTCGCGTGATTGACGATGAGGGTGGGCAGATCGGCATTATGCCGCCGTACGAAGCCCTGAAATTGGCCCGCAGCAAGAATCTGGATCTGGTCGAGATTTCGCCCACCGCGCAGCCTCCCGTGTGCCGCATCATGGACTATGGGAAATATCTGTACCAGCAGGAAAAGAAGGAGCGCGAAGCCAAGAAGCATCAGAAGACCATTACCGTGAAAGAGGTCAAGTTCCGCATTAATGTGGACGACCACGATTACGAGACCAAGAAGAATCACGTGCTGCGCTTCCTCGATGGAGGAGACAAGGTAAAGGCGACCATTTTCTTCCGTGGCCGCGAAATGACGAGAACGGGGTTAGGCCGGCAGATACTGGAGCGGCTGATTAAGGACGTGGAACCGCACAGCATCGTGGAATTCCGACCGCGGCAGGAAGGCAACACGTTGCATGCCATCCTGGCGCCGAAGAAAACGGCGGCTGAGCGGGAAAAGGAAAGAGAAAGAGAAGCCAAGCAGAAAGCGAAGCAGGAGAGAAAGCTGGCGCAGGAAAAACTGGGACCTGAGAAAGGAACACCGGAAACGCCGGTTCCGGAAAAGATAGCGCCAGAAAGCGAGAAGCAGCTGGCACCGGCTGCCGCCGCTGCGGTTCCAAATCCAGTTTCGCAGGCTTAGCAGTTGATCTGCAGTAAGGACGCGCGCGAGTCGCGCCGACTATCCAGAGCAATTGAAGGTGAATATCCAAAACTGACGCCTGGCAACTGGCGGCTGATTCCGAGGAACTATGCCGAAATTGAAAACACACAAAGGCGCTGCCAAGCGCTTCAAGAAAACTGGCACCGGCAAGGTGAAGCGGGGACATTCGCACCTGCGCCACATCTTGACGTCGAAAGATAAGAAACGCAAACGCAAGCTGGGCAAGGGTACGCTGGTGAGCGACGGAGATCTCCGCAAAGTGTTGCGGATGATTCCGTATCAGTAGAAGCGATTGATGATTGTTGATTGATGATTGAAGACCTTCGACCTGGGATTTAATCGTCAATCATCAATCAACAATGTCTTCAGGCGCGTGAAGAGGCCAGAGATCGCCGCCACGGCGAATCTTCCTTACCTCCAGCCGCCAGTGCATAGAAAGTAAAAAGGAGAGAACCATGCCACGTGTAAAACGCGGAACCAAACGCCGCGCCAAACGCAAGAAAATCTTAGACCGCGCAAGCGGATACTTCCTCACTAAATCGAAACTGTACCGATCCGCGAAAGAAGCTGTCGAGCGCGGCCTCAAATTTGCATATAGCGGACGGAAGCAGCGGAAGCGGCAGTACCGGTCGCTTTGGATTGTGCGGATTGGGGCGGCATCGAAGCTGAACGGGTTGAGCTATAACCAGTTTATCCACGGGTTGAAGAAGGCTGGAGTGGAACTGGACCGCAAGATTCTGGCGGACCTGGCAGTGAAAGACGCGCCGGCGTTTAAGACGCTGGTGGAGCAGGCCAAGGGCGCGCTGGCATAAGTCGCTTTCATGTCGCAGTTCTCAGCTGTCAGACCAATCATTTGTCATTCCTCACCGCTGACGCGGTTCGGAATGACAAACTTTTGTGACGCGGTTCGAACCACAAATCCTGAAAGTCCTCGGGAAGAATGGCCTACACCGTTTCCAAACTGACGGATTATTCGGCGGCGGCGCTGGAGAAGGCTGCTGCGGAGTGTATTCGTGCGTGCACGAGCGAGGCTGGGACAGTTCGGAGCGACGCTGAACTGAAGGCGTTTCGCGACCGGTGGATGGCGCGGAAGAACGGGATCCTGACGCAGATCAACGATCTGTGGTTGAAGGGCGCTCCCAGGGATGCGAAGCGGGAAGCGGGGATTCGCGTTAATAAGTTGAAGGCGCGGATTCAGGAACTGGTGGAGGGAGCGAAGGTTAACCGCGGCGACGGTGAGCCTGCTGCGACGGAGTGCGTCGATATTTCTCTTCCTGGTGTGCGGCGTCCGATTGGGGCGGAGCATCCGGTCATCAAGACGACGAACGAAATGGTTCGCGTTTTTCAGAAGCTGGGCTACTCCGTTGCAGATGGACCTGTCGTCGAGACCGATTACTACAACTTTGAGGCTTTGAATTTTCCGCCGAACCATCCGGCGCGGGATACGCAGGATACTTTGTTCATCGCGGGACAGCAGGGGAAGCCGCAACGGGAGCGGTTGTTGCTGCGGACACATACTTCTCCGGTGCAGATTCGGACGATGGAGAAGATGCGTCCGCCGATCCGCATTGTGATTCCCGGTACGGTGCACCGCAACGACCCTCCTGATGCGAGTCATTCGCCGATGTTTCATCAGATCGAAGGGTTGGCGGTCGATACCAATATCACGTTCGGCGATTTGAAGGGGACGCTCGATCATGCCATGAAGGAATTTTTTGGATCGAGCGTGAAGACCAGCTTCCGTCCGTCGTTTTTTCCGTTCACTGAGCCTAGCGCTGAGATGTTTGTTTCTTGCTTTATCTGCGGAGGGAGCGGGAAGCGCGGGGCTGATCCGTGCCGTCCGTGCAAGCAGACGGGATGGATTGAGATTCTGGGGTGCGGGATGGTGGATCCTAACGTGTTTGAGTTTGTGAAGGACAACGGGTATGACCCAAAGAAGGTTTCGGGATTTGCCTTTGGCATGGGCGCGGACCGGATCGCCTTGTTGAAGTATGGAGTGGATGATTTGCAGTTGTTCTTCAACGGAGATGTCAGGTTCTTTGAGCAGTTCGCGTGAGGTCACTGGTCAGTGGCCGGTCAGTGGTCAGCCGAAACGGGCGGGGCATCGTGAGAATTCCTTGATGCGGCATTTCCGCGGCCCAGATGCAGGGGTCCTTCGGAGCAAAGGAACGCGCCTCAGGGTGACAGGGCTCTTTCAGCGCATACAGCCGGCGGGACGCGAGCGCTACAACATGAAACTTTCTCCACAATGGATTCGCGAGTTTGTTGAGCTCGCCGTCGATGACCGGCGGCTGGCTGAGGATTTGACTGGAGTGGGGATTGCTGTGGAGGGGATCAGCGGGTCGGGTGCGAACGCCGTTTTTGAGATGGAGATTGGGACGAATCGTCCGGATGCCATGAATCATTATGGCGTGGCGCGGGAGGCGGCGGCGATTTATGATCTGCCGCTAAAGCAGCTGTCAGGCATCAGCCGTCAGCCATCAGCAAAACCTTCGCACGATGCGCCCTTCCCCATATCGGTCGAAGAACCGCAGCTTTGTCCTCGGTTCTCTGCGCGAGTTTTACGCGGAACTACGGTCAAAACCTCGCCGGAAAAGATTGCGCGGCGGTTGGCGCTGCTTGACCAGCGGCCTATTAGCAATGCTGTTGATGCTACCAACTATGTTTTGTGGGAGATGGGAAAGCCCACGCACGTCTTTGACATGGACCTGCTGGAGGGCGGACGGTTGATCATTCGGCGCGCGAAAGATGGCGAAAAGCTCAAGACGCTGGATGGCGTGGGACGCAGGCTCACTTCCGAAGATCTCGTCGTCGCCGACGCAGGTAAACCCGTGGGACTCGCGGGTGTAATGGGCGGGTTCGACACGATGATTACCGACAAGACGCGGAATGTTTTGATCGAGTCGGCCTGGTGGGATCCGGGGATCGTGCGCAAGATGTCGCGGCGGCATGGGATTCACACCGACGCATCGCACCGGTTTGAGCGCGGCGCGGATTTTGAGTCGACGGTTTTGTCTTGCGATCTGGTGGCGGCGCTGATACTGGAGTCAGGCGGCGGAGAATTGATTGGCGATGTCATCGATGTAGTTTCGAGACAGATCGACCTGGCGCCGGTGGTGCTGCGGGTTTCGGAGGTGCAGCGCATTCTGGGTGGGAATCTATCCACGGGCGAGATTTTCCGCATCCTGAAGAAGCTTGGGTTCACGGTAATTCCGGAAGGACAGGGCGACGCGCAGTTTCGTGTACGCATTCCCAGTTGGCGGCTCGATGTGGAACGCGAGATCGACGTGATCGAAGAAATCGCGCGGCTGCACGGCTACGACAAGTTCGAGAATACTTTGCCGGCTTTTAGCGGGGCTGTGATCGAATCGCCACATGCAGCCATAGACGCCACTTTGCGCACCCGGGCTTTGGCGCTGGGGTATAACGAGGCGGTGTCGCTGACGTTTATTTCACATGCGGACGCGGAGAAGTTTTCCTGTGCCGCCGTGCTGGAGTTAGAGAATCCGCTGAGCGAGGAAGCATCTGTGATGCGGACTTCGATGGCGCCGGCCATGCTGGACATGTTGGCATGGAACCTTAATCGCGATTCAGAAGACGTCCGGCTGTTCGAGATGGGCAGGGTCTACGAAATGCAAGGCGGGGAGCGGGTTGAGCCGGCGCGCTTGTGCCTGGGGGCGACTTTGGCGGCAGTCAAGGGGGCTGTGCCTGTGAGCGGGGCACTGGACGTTAGCAAGGGCGAGCAGGCCGCGGCGGCCGAGGCGTTTCGCTCGTTCAAAGGCGATGTGGAGAATCTGCTGGCGCCATTTGCGTATCGTGACTTGAGCTTCGATCGGGAGACGCCGGAGTATTTTCATCCAGGACGATCGGCGCGGGCCCTCATGGATGGTTCGCCGGTGGCGCAGTTCGGGCAGATTGCCGAGGGCGTTAAGGCGGAACGGAAATTGCGGCAGGATGTTTTTCTGGCGGAGATTGATGTTGAGAGGTTGAATGCGATTGGATTGCGGACGGTGAAGTTCGCGCCACTGGCAAGATATCCTTCGGTGGAACGGGATTTCTCGTTTGTGTTTGGGGATGAGGTGAAGTTTGAAGCCATGCGACGGGCAGTGATGGGGCCGGGCATTCCCGAGCTTAGAGAATTCCGTCCCGTGGAGATTCTTCGGGGCGGGTCAATTGGAGTAGGTAAGTATTCGATTCTGCTGCGGGCACGGTTGCAGTCGGATGAAGGGACCTTGCGCGATGAGCAGATTGCGGCTTGGTCTGCGCGGATCGTTGCGGCGCTGCAGGGCTTGGGTGGGGTGCAGCGAGCTTAGCGGCGATTGCTAAAGCCTGTCGCCCGAAAAGTCAAAAGAACCTTTACCACAGAGCACACGGGGTAACACAGGGTAGGGCGTTGTGTGGTTCGACCTTCCCACGATTCTTGATCAATCATCAAGCGACAATCATCAATCAACAATTTCTTCCCTGTGCTAATCTGCCAGCTATGGCGGATGTCATTCCTTCATTATCCCCTCAGACAAAGCATTTTCTTAGCGACAAGGTTTCGCAGTTTACTGAGTCGGTGATCCGGGAGATGACCCGCCAGGCGATGTTGTATGGCGCGGTGAATCTGGCGCAGGGGTTTCCGGACTTTGCGGCACCGGCGGAGATCAAGCAAGCGGCGCGGGCGGCGATCGACGCAGATGTGAATCAGTATGCGATCACCTGGGGCGCGAAGAACTTGCGAAATGCGATTGCTCGTCAGATGGGCGTTTGGCAAGGGATTGCGGTCAATCCGGAGAAAGAGATTACGGTTTGTTGCGGGTCGACTGAGGCGATGATCTCGACTTTGCTCGCCGTTTGCAACGCGGGCGATGAGGTGGTGATCTTCGAACCGTTTTATGAGAACTACGGTCCGGATTCGGTGCTTAGCGGGGCGCGGCCGCGGTTCGTGAAGCTGCGTCCGCCAGTGAGTGACGGGGGAGAGTGGAGTTTCGACGAGAAGGAGTTGCGCGCTGCGTTTGATAAGAACACGAAAGCCGTCATACTCAATACCCCCAACAACCCAACCGGGAAAGTGTTCACGCGGGCGGAACTGGAACTGATTCGCGATTTGTGCGTGGAGTACGATGTGCTCGCGATTACGGACGAGATTTATGAACACATTTTGTACGATGGCACTGAGCATATTTCGATGGCGTCGCTCGATGGGATGCGCGAGCGAACGGTAACGATCAATGGGATGTCGAAGACTTACAGCGTGACCGGGTGGCGCGTGGGATGGGCAGTGGCGCCGGAGAAGATAACGAATGCGATCCGGAAGGTGCACGATTTCTTGACAGTGGGTGCGCCAGCCCCGCTGCAGGAAGCGGGAGCGGCGGCGCTGAGTTTGCCGGCGGAATATTACGCCAAGCTGGCGGAAGGCTACCGGGTGCGGCGGGATCATTTGATTCCGGCGCTGGAGGCGGCGGGGTTCGAGTGTTTTCGTCCGCGGGGAGCTTATTATGTGATGACGGATATTTCGGCGTTTGGATTTGAGGATGATGTTTCATTCACGAAGTATTTAGTCAAAGAAATCGGAGTGGCGGCGGTGCCGGGGTCGAGTTTTTATCGCGATCCGAGGGATGGGGCGCGGCAGGTGCGGTTTGCGTTCTGCAAGAAAGTGGAGACTCTGGATGCGGCGGCGGAGAAGTTGGAGAAGCTGCGAAGGGGTGGGTAGATTCCTCGCTGCGCTCGGGGGACAGCCGAGGGCGGCGGTTGTACCCACATGACATCCCAGACAGATATCCTACTTTGTAATGGTGCCGCAGGCTATGCGGTCGCCGGAGTTGCCGGAGGGATCGGTCTTGTAGTCGTCGGCTTTGGCGTGGATGACGATTGCGGTACCGCCGTTGCTGAAGAGCGAGTGGGCGCCGTCGCCGAGAGTCACATCATTGTCCTGCCAGCGGAGCCCGTTGGCTTTGCCCTGCGCATCGACCTTGAAATTCTTCATGTCGCCGGCGTGATGGCCTTCGGGATTCTCCAGTCCGTGTTTTTTACTGTCGGGATTGAAGTGCGGGCCGGCGGACTTGAAGTCGGGGGCATCGCACTTGGCGTTCTGATGGAAGTGGATGGCATGCTCCCCGGGCGGGAGATCGTGCAGATGCACGTCGATGCTCACGCTTGAGCCTTGCTGCCCGATAGCTACGGTGCCAACGCTTTTTCCTTGGGCGTCCTTCAGTTCAACGACGCGTTTCACTTTGGGTTTAGCGGCGCTGGGTAGCGCGGTGATGGCTAGAACTCCGGCGAGGGCGATGAGGGACAGACCAAGATATTTCATGCGGGGATTATAGCCAATTTGCGGTACTCCCGCACTAACGAGCTATGATCGATCCACAGGGAGGTGGAGTATACTGCGGGAAAGTTAGAAATCTTTTCGGGAAAGTGCAATCATGGCGTTGAATGCGGTGGAACAGGTGACAGAGCAGGGTCCGGTGGACGATTTTCAGGCGCTGGAAGAGAAAATTTACCGCACTATCGAGATGTACAAAGCGGCGCGGCAGGCGCAGGCTGTGGCGGAACGCGATGCGCAGCGCGCGCGTCAGCAGCTCGAGGAGCGCGAGGAGCAGGTGGTGACGTTGAAGCGCGAGGCGGTGCAGTTGCGGAAAGAGCGGGAAGAGATTCGCGGGCGGGTGGAGAAGATGCTGGAGCAGATTGAGTCGATTGCGGAGGAGAGGGCGAGCTAGGCAATTTGGCGATTGAGCGATTGGGTGATTTGGCGATTGAAAGCGTACGTGCTGAGGTTTTCAATCGCTAAATGACCCGATCGCCAAATCGCTCAATGGTGCATGATCATGGCAACGGCGGCGAAGGATTCGACGGTGAAGGACGCGCAGAACAGCAGCGTGCGGGTGGAGATTTTCGATCAGGCTTATAACCTGCGGGGGTCGGATCCGGAATACATTTTGAAGCTGGCGGAGTATGTGGACGCGAAGATGCGCGCCGTGGCCGAGGCAACCAACACGATTGATACGGTGCGGCTAGCCGTGCTGGCGGCGCTGAATATTGCGGATGAGTATCATCTTTTGAAGCGGAAGCAGGACAGCGGGGCAACCGATTACCAGAAGCGGGCGCATCTATTAGCAGATGCGCTGGATGAAGTGTTGGGTGAGAACCGCAAGGCGCGCTAGTCTCCTTCTTCTGTTTGCGCTTCAGTCCTGCGGCGCTGTATCTCAGGAAACAACCTTCCATAGCCAATCGAATGTGGTGGTCATTCCCGCGCTGGTGAAAAGCGCGAAGAGCGAGATTGTGTATGGGCTCGCGGCGAAGGATTTTGTGGTCGAGGACGATGGAGTCGAGCAGGTGGTGCGTTTAGATGAGGCGGCGGAGGGAGCGGAAGTTTCGCTGGTGGTTGCAATTCAGCGCGGACGCCGGGCGAATTATGAATTCCCGCGGATTCGCGGGTTGAGTGCGATGCTCGATCCGATGGTTGAGGCGGGACTGGGCAGGGTGGCGATTGTAGAGTTCGACAGCCACGTGTGGTTGGTTCAGGATTTCAGCAGCGACTCCGAGAGGATTGCGCAGAACCTGAGGGGATTGCAGGCGGGGGATGGTGGAGCGGCGATTCTGGATGCGGTGGACTATTCGGTGAAGCTGTTGGAGAAAGCCCCGAAGGAGAGGCAGCGGGTGCTGCTACTGATCAGTGAGACGCGCGACCACGGCAGCCATGCGGCCAAGGTGGACGACGTGGTGGCGGAGATCGGGCAGAGCAACACGGCGGTGTATGCGCTCGCGTTTTCGCCGTCGAGGTCGAATGTGTTGGATACGATGCGGGGAAACAATGCTGACGAGATGCATCCGTCGCTGGATTTGCTGGCGCCGTTGGCTCATGGCCGCCGCGGCGATGAAGAAAAATATCGCCGAGGACGGTTGCTTCCATGACTGGCGGCGAGTACGAGATGTTCGCCACGGGAAAGAACTTTGATCTGCGCATGATTGACTTCACCAATCATGTGCACGCCGGTATTTGCTGAGCATTGAGCCGAAGAATCCGCATGCGGGTTTGCATCGGATTCGGGTACGGTTGCGGGATGCGGGTGAATCGAGAGGTGCTGGCCAGGAGCAGTTACTGGGCGGCGGGAGCGAGGTAGCGCATCCTGCGAATCCAGGGAAACCGACCAGGAACCAGTCCCGCCGATATTTACTTGCAGATAATATATTTATATTAGCATCATCTTCCAAGAAACTTCGCTACATCCCGAGCGAGAGATTGCGCATCTGATCTCACAGGGGCAAGGAAAGGCGCAGCGCCACTTGCCCCGCCCCTCAAGCGGCCTTGTGGCACTGCTGTCTCTTCCTCCGCGCCAATTTAATTTCACATTTGGGGTTCTTATTCATGCAATTCAAGGTTGGGGATATCGTTCGTAACAAGATGACGCATGAAGAAGGCCGTATTGTGCGGATCGCAGACCTCCCAGAGCATGGTTTGTGCTATATCGTGGCAGTCGCTGCCGAACCCGAGTTGGGGCACGGCGGCGAAAGAGGCTATCTGGAAACGATCGGAGGTGAGTCGAGATCACTAAATGATCGCCGGCTGGATCCGGATTTCTTCCATGTAATCCAATCTGCGGCAACTCCCGTCTGACTGAGGGGAGATTGCAAGGGAGGAATCAGCTGGCCCGATTACTTTGGTTGCAAGTGGTCTGCCAACTATTTGCGGTTCCCCTATTGCTAATCCGGGGGGAGTTCTCCTAGCATCACAGATGAAAGCCGGCCTGCGGGGTTGGTGATGGCGGTAACCGATTTTTGAACCAATGCTGAATGAACGGGGACTCGACTCGAACTAGGATCCGGTGTGCGACGCTCCGCCATGCGGAGATGCCTAAAGGGTCTCGGCGGGTTCCCAACGTCTACCTGACGGTTCATTCTCGGCCCGTCACACGGCACAGTGGGTCGGCTTGATTTCTTCTTCGCGACAGACTCCTATCAATATTTGCTAGGCTTGCTCGCTTCCGCTCGCTGGACAGCCGAGGCGGCTGTCCCCACATGGGTATTTTCATGCCCACACGAATCTAGAAGATAAGCTTCAGGCCTAGCTGGATTTGGCGGGGGGCGAAGGCGGCGTTGGGTTTCAGGAAGTTTTGCGGCTGCTGGTAGTAGGCGGGGGAGGGAACTCCGTTGACGTACACGCTGTAGGGCACGAATGTGGTGGCCTCGGCGGTGAGGCCGTTGGACGTGATCTGGACGCGCTGATTGTCGTGGTTGAAGAGGTTGAAGGAGTCGGCGGTGAACTCGAGGCGACAGCCATGGGCGACGTGGATTTTGCGGACTAGGCGAAGGTCGGCGGAAGCGTAGTCAGGTCCGGTGAAGGCGTTGCGGCTGTAGCCGGGAAGACGGTCGTTATCGTAGTTGCCGTCCTGGTTGGGGTCGCCGGAGACGGTGGCGTTGACGGGGCGTCCGCTGCCGGCGGTGACGATGCTGGCAATTTTCCAGTCGTTGAGAATGTGGCCGAGGAGTTGGTGTCCGCGGTGAAAGGGACGGGGCTCGACGGAGAGGGCCGCGACGAAGCGGCTGCGCTGGTCGGTGACGCTGGGTCCGCGCTCACCGTTGGGGTTGTAGGAGTTCTGCACCGTGGCGGGCGAGCCGGCGACGAGGGCGTCCTGGCCGTCGTCGATGGCGTGGGCGTAGGTGTAGGAGAGACGGAGATAAGTGCCGCGAGACATGCGGCGGTTAATGGAAAGGGTTGCGCCGTTGTAGACGCTGGAGGCGGCGCTCTGAAACTCGTCGATGGCGCCGAGTTGGGCGATGGGCCGTCCTAGGGGATTGATGCAGGGCGGGAAGGGGCAGGTCAGTGAACGGGTGAACTGCCAGGTGGAGAAGGAATCGACTGTGTAGTATCCGCCCTGAAAGATGGAGCCGGTGGAATCGAAAAGAGGATAGGTAAGTGCGACCGGCTGGGGGAGATTTACGTCGAGCGCACGAATTAGGTGTTCGCCGTGAACATGAAGGTAGGAGACGGCGATGGTCGTGTGGTTGAAGACTTCGCGTTCGAGCGTAAGGCTGGCTTGCTGCACGCGCGGGGTGACGAAGTTGGGGGCGAAGGCGGAAACGTTGTTGGTGACACCCTGCGTGAACCCACCCGGAAGACTGCACGAGGCGGACACAACCGGGCAGCTTACCAGCGGGTTGGGATATGTGGGAAAGACCTGGTGGTCGTAGTAGTTGGAATTGTTCAGAAAGAGTTGAGCGTCGGTAATGCCATTATCCATGGCGATAGCGGAGTTGTAGATCTGGGGAATGCGGACGTAGAAGATTCCGTAGCCGGCGCGGATGACCAGCGGATGAGTCTTGCCGATGGAGTAGGCCAGTCCGGCGCGCGGGCCGAAGTTGTTGGGTTTGAAGGGAACTTTGCCGGAGGGCGGGAATAACGGGTTCGAGAGTAGTCCGGCGGTGGTGAAGGTTTGGAGATCCCAGCGAACTCCAAGATTGACCGCCAGATGATCGGTGACGCGGATGGTGTCCTGAGCGAAGGCCGCGTAATCGTTGCTGTTGGGGTTAGAGGAAGCTGCGCCGAAGTTCTGCAAATAGTATTTCGGGACGCTGTGAGCGTAGGCACGCAGGGGCGTGAGTGGGAGCCCAGCTTCCATGGGTGCGAAGGTGAAGGGATCGACCTTGATGGGGTCAAAAAGGTATTCGCCGTTTTGCTGGCTGGGAAAGAAATCGTAGATCCAGGTGACGAGGGCGTCGCCGCCAAATTTTAAGGAGTGGCGGCTGGTATCGAAGCTGAGGGTTTCGGCCAGTTGGGCGCGGTGTTCGCGGGTGGCTCGGGGAAGCAGGTTGGAGCGTCCAATGCCGTCGATGATGTCGTTGACCTTGATGAGCGTGTCGTTGGTGTTGGTGTAGGACTGGCGCAGGTCGCGGGAGAACTGGGCGCGAAGATGGCTGATGAGGCGCGTAGTAAGGCCTGAGGTGAGAGAGGCCGAACCGGTTTCGGTGGAGACGGTTTCTTCTCCATTGTCGGAGATGGAATCGTAGGTGACCGGGCTGGCGGGGTCGAGGAAGACGTTGTTCGATCCCCAGTAACGGGAAGAATTGAAACGCACGGCCAGCTGATTGCGCGGCGTGAGATTGATGTCGAGCTTGGCGTAGCTAGCGTTGCCGATTTGCGCGGCGGGATAGGATCCGGCCAGCGAAGAGAGTTGGGCGGCGGCGGCGAAGACCAGAGCCTGGTCGCTGGCTTCGTAGTCGCCGGGTGAATAGGGTCCAGTGCCGGCTTGCGGGACGACCTGCATGGTCCCGTCGAGAAACTCCACTACATCGGGGACGTGGAAGTAGTGCTGATCGAATCCCGCGAAGAAGAAGATTTTGTTTTTCCTGATGGGACCGCCGATGGTGGCTCCGCCTTGCTGCTGGCGGCTGTGCGGCTTGAAGGTCATGAAGGCGTCGGCGGCGCCGAATCCGCTGTCACGGATGTAGTAGAGGCCGGTGCCGTGCCAGTGGTTGGAGCCGGATTTGGTGACCACGTTGACGACCGCGCCGCCGGAGCGTCCTAGTTCCGCACCGTAGGAATTGGACGAGACCCGGAATTCCTGCACAACCTCATTCGAAAACTGGTAGGGGGCGCGGTAGAGGCCGCGGGCCTGGGCGAAGAAGGCGTTGTTGAAGTCGCCGCCATCGACCAGGAAGCTGTTCTGGAATCCGCGCAGGCCGCCGAAAGAGAGATCGCCGTTGGTGGAAGAGGTCAGGCTGCGCGGGTCTTGCGTGACGCCGGGCGAGAGCAGCATCAGGTCAGAGAAGCGGCGGCCGTTCAGGGGGAGATCGGCGATGGCACGCTCGTCGAGGAGAGTGGAGACGGCAGCCGGTTGTGTTTCGACCAGGGCGGGAGCGCCGGAGACGGTAACTCTTTCCGTGGTGCCGGCGACGGTCAGGCGAAATTCCAACTCGGACGCCGCGCCGACATCCACGTGGAGCTGTGGGGTGATTTGCGGCGACATGCCCCAGGCGGCGGCGCGGGCGGAGTAGTCGCCGGGCGGCAGAAGATCGATCGAGAAGCGGCCTTCGGCGTCGGACGTAGTGGAGTAGCGTGCGCCGCTGGCGGCGTTGACGACCGCGATGGTTGCTCCTGGGATTCGCAGGTCGTGCAAGTCGACGACTGTGCCGTGAATGGCGCCGGTGGCGGCGTCCTGGCCGGAGGCTTGGGGAAGTTCCTGAGTCAGTGAGAAGAGAAGGCAAAGGAGAAGAAGCGAAGTCCGCGGCATAGGAGTCCCATCTGTGGTCGGGATGAGGCTCGGAGAGTCCCGTGCGGTTCCGGAGGTGCGCGGGTGGGAAACCAGATTCTTTTGTAGCATGAAGAGCGGTACGGCGGCGGTGGCGGCAGCGTTTCTTTTTGGGTGCTGTGCCGGAATGGGAATTCTGTTTTACTGGGAGGCGTGGGGGCGTGCTATGTTCAGTGTTCGCTGCGGGCGGGCGCTCAGGGCAGGCCTTCGCTTCGCTCAGCATGACAGAGCTTCTGGTTACATCATGATTCGATCGTTCAAGGGTATGAGGCCGGTGATTCCGGCTTCGTGTTACGTGGATGAGTCGGCACAGATTATAGGCGACGTGGTGCTGGGTGAGCATGCGTCGGTGTGGATGAATGCGGTGCTGCGCGGGGACGTGTACGCGATCCGCATTGGGGCGCACTCGAACGTGCAGGATTGCAGCGTGCTGCATGGCATGAAGAATCAGTATGGCGTGACTTTGGGCGAGTACGTGACGGTCGGGCATTCGGTGACTCTGCATGGATGCGTCGTCGAAGGCCGGTGCTTGATCGGGATGGGGTCGATTATTCTGAATGGCGCGAAGATCGGAGCGGGATCGATCATTGCGGCGGGGACGCTGATTCCCGAGCGCACGGTGGTCGAGCCGGGGTCGCTGTGGATGGGGTCTCCGGGAAAGTTCCGGCGGAAGGTGGACGAGAAAGATCAGGAATCGATCATGAAGTATGCCCGGAATTATCTGGGGTATACGGAGGAGTATTTGCGAGAGAAGTGAGTACCTGGTATCGAGTACCGAGCGAGAGCAATTAGCAGCTGGCAATCAGCAGTTAGCCAGGACGCGCGGTTCCGAATCTCGACAGCTGCTTTCGGTACGATGCTAATTGCCAATTGCTAACTGCTTTTGCCCAGCGACTAACGACCAACGACCAACGACCGCCATGATTAAAGCTGTTCGAGGAACGCGGGACCTGCTGCCGCCGGAGACGGCGCTGTGGAATTTTGTGGAGTCGGCGGCGCGGGATGTGTTCCGCGCTTACAACTTCCAGGAAATTCGCACGCCGATTTTCGAAGCGACGGAGCTGTTCGCGCGGGGCGTGGGCGAAGAAACCGACATTGTTAGCAAGAGATGTTCACGTGGTGGGATCGCGGGCACAGTCCCGGCAGGGTCCTTGAGCGTGCTTGGCTCCTGCAATACGCGAAGAATTACGACAAAATACAAACCGAAGTGAGACTTGGGCATGGTCGTGCCGATTTCGTAGCGTACCGGCACAATGCACCTCCCACTATTGTTGAGGTCAAACGAGAGGTCGAGCCAAGAGTCCTGCTTCAATTGCGAGAATGGCAGATGTTCTGGGAGAAGGAACATGGCGAACGGCCCATTCTGGCGCTTGCTGTCCCGAGGACCAGGGGACCCGGCACGCGGCTTGCGCCGGAAACAGGAATTCAGATCGTTGACTGGCCCGAGGGCTACGACGCCGCAGTCTATTACTCTGCGCCCCGAGAACACAGCTGGCGTCGTGCGCGCTTACATTGAGCACAACCTCTGGGATCGCGGGCTGAACAAGCTCTATTACATTGGGCCGCAGTTTCGGCGCGAGCGTCCGCAGAAGGGGCGCTACCGGCAGTTTTATCAGATCGGGGCGGAAGTAATTGGGCCGCCGTCGGCTGGCAGCGAGTCTCCGGCACGGGACGCCGAAGTTTTGGAGATGCTGGCGACTTTGCTTGACCGGTTGGGCATTACCGGTTGGACGTTGGAATTGAATTCGGTCGGGAGCGCAAGTGACCGGGCGCGGTTTAATGAGGCCCTGCGTGCTGCGCTGGCGCCAGTCGTGAGTCAGATGTGCGCGGATTGCCAACGGCGCGCGGAGACGAATCCGCTGCGCGTGTTTGATTGCAAGGTTCCGGCGGATCAGCCGATCATCGAGAAACTACCGCGCATCAGCCAGTTTCTGGATGACGAGAGCCGCAGGCATTTCGAGGCGGTTCAGGAAATTCTTACCAAGGTGGGGGTGCCATTTTCCTTAAACGACCGTCTGGTGCGCGGGCTTGACTACTACACGCGCACGGCGTTCGAGTTCACTCACGGCGCGCTGGGCGCGCAGAACGCGATCCTTGGCGGCGGGCGCTATGACGGACTCTCTGAGGCGCTGGGCGGGCCGGCGGCTCCGGGAATTGGGTTTGCGATTGGAGAAGACCGGCTGGTGATGTCGCTACAGGAGTCGGCGTCGACCGAGAGCGTGGTGAAGCGGCCGGATGTATATATGGCTCCGCTGGGGGCGGGGATGAATACTGAGGCGGCGCGGCTGGCGCGGGAGTTGCGGCGTCACGATCTGGTGGTGGATTTGGGAGATGAGAGCTTCCGGCTGAAGAAATCGTTTGAGGCGGCAACGAAAGCGGGCGCGAAGTATATTCTGATCGTGGGTGAGAATGAAGTGAAGGCGGATGCTTTCGCGCTGAAGAATCTGGCGACCGGCGAGCAGGTTTCAGTGCCGCGCAGGGAGTTGCCGCGGAAAATTCAAGAATAATTATGGGTAGAGCTGCATGCGTGACGATATTGCATTGACTCAGTTGTGAAGCGGCGGCTAGAATCCGCGTGCAGGAAACACAGGAAATAGAAAACATCCAAGGAGCTACACATGACACGAGCGGGAATGATTTTGGCGGCAGCACTGATGTTGGCAACGGCGGCGATGGCACAGATGGAGGCTCCGAAGCCGGCGCCGGAACTCAAGAAACTCGATGTCTTTGTGGGCACGTGGACCCTTGACGGAAACATGAAGGCATCGGCGATGGGCCCGGCCGGAACCATGACCGAGAACGAAAAGTGCGAATGGATGGAGGGCGGCTTTTATCTCGTCTGCCACTCCGACTACAAGAGTTCGATGGGCAACGGCGTGGGATTGTCCGTGATGGGATATTCTACTGAAGACAAGGCTTATACCTATCACGAGTTCAGCAGCACCGGCGAATACGTGGATTCCAAGGGCATGATCGATGGCGACACGTGGACCTGGACCAGCGAGGAGAAGATGGGCGGCATGACCATGAAGGGGCGTTTCACCATCCACATGACGTCGGCGTCGTCGTATACCTTCGCGTTCGATATGTCGCAGGATGGAACGAAGTGGTCGACGGTGATGGACGGAAAGGCGGCCAAAGGGAAATAACGTCTATCCACGGTGGCCGCGCCCGCAGTTAGCGCCACGCTCCGATAATTAGTCCTATGATGACGAACGAGACGGTTACGTAGCCGCCGTTAATCAGGATGTATTTCCAGGAACGCCGCTCAAACAAAGCGATGGTGGCGATCCCAAGCGCTACCCAGCCAAAGCCGGCCAGAAAGCCCGCGGTTGCGCCCCAGACGGCGTTGGTTTTGGCGTCAGCCAGGAACGCCGCCAGGTTTGCCGCCATGATCACCGCGAAGACAAACGACAGGCCAAAGATCTTGACCATATTGCCTTGGGCCAGGTCAACCTCGGTGAGGTTGTTGGCGGACATCCAGGCCCGGCCAAACAAAGCCTTGGAGTACCAGAGTCCGCCCAGCGCGAAAGTGGAAGCTGCAGCTGCCAGCACGGCTAGCCAGTTGAGATGGGGCATGAAAGTGTTCTCCTGAAGGAAATGGAAGACTGCATCACGATGGACCAGGGAAGGAAGAGAAGTATTGTAAGAAATTTCCCTAATCGACGGGAATGTAGTGGGGATACTCGCTGCGGTTGCGGTGGTACTCGGACGGCGTCATCCCGGCGAATTGCTGGAATTCGTGAATGAAGTGAGCCTGGTCGTAGTAGCCGCAAGCCGCGGCCAGGTCAGACCAGTCGGGCGTCGAGGCCGGGTGCGCGACGGCCAGCGACTTGCGGAAGCGAAGAATCCGCGAAGTCAGTTTGGGAGTGAGTCCCGACGCGGCAATCGAAGCGGGCAATCATCTGCTTATGGCTGAGGCCGAGGCGGGAGGCAAGCTCGCGCACAGGAATCACCGGCCAGGAATGCAACGTTGCCAGCGCAGCCGAAATGGTCATATCCGGTTGCAGCCGGGATTTAGCCTTGCCGATCAGATACGCTTCCAGCAGATCGAACTTGGCGTCAACCGCCTCAGTCTCGAGCAGTTGCTCGCGCAGGGAGAGGATTTCGCGTTTCCAAATCAGATCCAGTTCCACCACATTGGCAGTGAGTTCTGAGATGGGGAACCCGAAGAAGGGCGCCGCGCCGCCCGTGCGGAAGTGCGCGCCCATCATGGACGATCCTTTTTCGGCGCCAATCACGAGATAACTTCGCTGCATGCCGCTGATCCAGCAGCGGTTGTAGCCGGTGTAGCGGAGAATGTCCTGCCGGTCGTAGAGTTTCTTCGGTCCGTCGCTGAGATCGACAATCAACTCGACAGCCGCATCGGGCAGCAGTTTCTCCTTGGTGTAATTGACCTCCAGATCCTGGTAAAACCAAAGATTCTCCACAAAGTAAGAGAGCGGGCGCTGCGGAACTCTCATGCGGAAAATCATCGCGTGGGAGCTTAGCATGGCTTATGTTCCGGGGCAAGACCGGTCGAGCCATTTATAATCTGGAATTCGGCTTTCAGCCCATCATTTAACTGTAAGGATATAACTTGCTCGATTTCTTAGGCGATTTACGACGAACGCATATGTGCGGGGTGCTCCGCGCTTCCGACGCAGGCAAAAAGGCCACGCTGATGGGTTGGGTGAATAAGCGGCGCGATCTGGGTTCGCTTATTTTTGTCGATCTGCGCGACCGCACCGGGGTAACGCAGGTGGTGATCAACGCCGAGCGCGATGCGGCGATCCACGAAAAGACCGAAGCTCTGCGCAACGAGTACGTGATTGCCGTGACCGGGACGGTGAAGCTGCGCGATGCCAGCACGGTGAACAAGAACATTGCGACCGGCGAAGTGGAACTGGTGGCGGAGGAGTTGCGCATTCTGAATGAGTCGAAGCTGCCGCCGTTCCTGCCTTCCGACGCGGCGCTGACCAATGAAGAGACGCGGCTGAAGTATCGCTATATCGATCTTCGGCGCGATGTCATGCAGTTCAACATCGAAATGCGGCATAAAGTTGCGAGGGCGATCCGGGATTATTTGTCGGGGCAGGGATTTTTCGAGATTGAAACTCCGTTCATGACGCGGTCGACACCGGAGGGCGCGCGCGATTACCTGGTGCCCAGCCGGGTGCAGCCGGGGACGTTTTATGCGCTGCCGCAGTCGCCGCAGCTGTTCAAGCAGATTCTGATGATCTCCGGGTTCGACAAATACTTTCAGATCGTTCGGTGTTTTCGCGATGAGGATTTGCGCGCCGACCGCCAGCCGGAGTTCACGCAGATCGATCTGGAAATGTCTTATCCCCAGCCAGAGCGGGTTTGGGAAGTGGTGGAGGGATTTCTTACTGCGGCGTTTGCCGCTGCGGGATTTGCGATAAAGACGCCGTTTCCGCGCATGGATTACGACGAAGCGATCCGGCTGTATGGGATCGACAAGCCGGACTTGCGGCTGCCCGCAATGACCGATGTGCGCGAGTGTTTTGTGGCGGAAGAATCTATCGAAACTCGGTATTTCTCCGAGCTCTGCCCGTGATGCTCGATTCGCACACCGAAGGTAGGTGAGCTTTCGCGCAAAGAACGGATGACATAAGCCGATGTTCCACGCCAAGGGTCTTCGGAATCGACGATGATCGAAGACTTCAAGCGGTTGGAAAAAGGTTTCCCCCGCGCTCTAGCTACGCTGCGGCGATCTGCGAAAAAACCGACAGGGGGAGATCGATCTGATGTGCTGGTTGCGGGTCGTCTCCTTGCTCACGCAAGCTGGGCCGCAGTAGGTTTCCGAGCATCGCCACGGCACACAAAGTTACACCGCAGGACTCGATCTATGAGTCAGCAGGACTTGGCGCGTTTAGCACTGGCGCAGAAGTACAACGACCGGCACCAGCTGTTTCGAGCGGACCGGAGATGCGAAGAAGGACTTCCGCTTCTTGTGGGTCACGAACTTTCCCATGTTCGAGTGGGACGAGGCGGAGAAGCAGTGGATGGCGGCGCATCATCCCTTTACCTCGCCGCATGAAGAGGACATGGCGAAGCTGGAGTCGGGAGTGGAGTCGTTGCACGATCCGCTGTCGCCGCTGAGCGCGGTGCGGGCGCTGGCCTACGACGTGGTGCTGAATGGCACGGAGTTGGGGTCGGGATCGATTCGTATTCACCGCCAGGATGTGCAGAGCAGAATCTTCCGCGCCTTGGGCATGACCGAGGAAGAAGCGCGGGCGCGCTTCGGATTCTTTCTGGAAGCGCTGGAGTATGGCACGCCTCCGCATGGCGGGATCGCGCTGGGGCTCGACCGCATCGTGATGATTCTCGCCGGTGCCGAGAGTTTGCGCGAGGTGATTCCGTTCCCGAAGACAGCCCGGGCCGTGGATTTGATGGTGGACGCGCCGACGCCGGTGAGCGAGGCGCAGTTGAAGGAGTTGGGGATCTCGATTCGTAAAGCGAAGGAATGACGCCACGCAAGCCCAAGGCCTTGTCATTCCGACGCGCGAGCGAAGCGAGACAGGAGGAACCTGCTTCCTGCCTGGACCACTGGTGGGCCTGCGCATTTTGCAAGGGCGGGATTCCTCCAATAACCTCAACCAAGATATCCACAGCCACCTTGTGACATCTAACCTTGTGCCTCACTCCCGATTCATCTCATACTGAATCCAAATCTCTACCCGCTCTTTGACAACCGAATAGGGCCAGCTAAGCCCAGTCAATCCAAGATTTTGCGGGTAAATTCTCTCGATTCAAGATTTTAGTCGGATTCATTACAGATCGAGGTCCGCAAGTCGCTGATTCAGAGGAATTAAGAGATTCGATCTGTCAATTTTTTTGATCTGGATTTAAGGCAACAGCGAGGGCGGAAGCACACAGAGCGCAAACTATTTTTTGAGACGAGCAACCGCCAATTCTTCCACTCGCGCCAGCACTTCATCTTCCCCTAAATTTGTAGAGTCGATGACCACCGCGTCTGCCGCCGCCTGCAGCGGAGATGCTGCCCGCGTGCGGTCGCGGCGGTCGCGTTCGCGCAGGTCGGCGGCTACGCTCGCGGCTACTTCGCCTTTGATCTTCTGCTGCTCCATGCGGCGCTGCTCGCGGACCACCGGGTCGGCGTCGAGAAAGATCTTCAAGTCGGCATCGGGAAAGACTTTCGTCCCGATGTCGCGGCCTTCCATGACCACACCGCCGCCCGCGCCCATCTCGCGCTGACGCGCCACCATCCACGCGCGCACTTCCGGGATGCACTGACACGCGCGAGGCCGCTTCGGTCACGTCGCGCTCGCGGATGCGCGAGGAAACGTCGTGGCCATCGAGCAGCGTGCGGTTTCCGCCCATCGTGGGCTCGAGCTGAATGCGCGAATTCCTGCGCCAGCTTTACCAGCGCGGCTTCGTCGTCGAGCGATAGGTCTTTGTCGATGGCCTTCAAGCGCCAGCGCGCGGTACATCGCTCCGCTCTCCAGATTCACGTAGCCGAGTTTGCGCGCCAGTCGGGAGGCGATGGTGCTCTTGCCCGCGCCCGCCGGGCCGTCGATGGCGATGATCAGTTTGCGTTGAGAGTGGTCGTTCATCGCGGAGTAAATCGCGGAGTAGACGATTGTACACGGCGCCAAGATTTCCGACGCGCAGTTCGCCTGCGTCATAAGGCCGCCTCTTTGTCATCCGCGGCAGACAATCCTTTTACAAACAAGTGACAGCCGGACGCACATCTTCTTCTCGGGAGCCGCGTCAAACAGTGCATACATGGAAAGACGATTGGTGAGAGTCGTACACGCTTTGCAGATGGAAACCGAAGCGGTGACGCAGAGCACAGCGGGGCGAACCTGCCCCCTGTAATGCGGCAACCCGGTTGCAAGCCCGGGCGGTGAAGGAGGTTGTCATGTTGGAGATCGTTTGGCGCAATCCGCAGCCACCGGCGCGGAGAACGTTGCGGATTGAGGAAGTAGGAGCCGATGAATCGACGTCAGCGCAGGTGTGGGTGATCTGCTATCACAGCATCGTCGACTCGGGCTGGCCGGAAAATGAATTTCAGCTGTTGGTGAGAAGGGACTTCGAACCGCAGATTGCGGTCTAGACCTAGAAGGGAAAGAGGTGCCATCGTGTCTGCAATAGCGCAAATCGACCCGGAGACGGAAGAAATCATTTATGAGCTGGCCCGGCGGGTCCTCGTTTACCGGTTGGGCGAGTTCGACCGGGTTTGGAAATCGGCGAACGAAATCTGCGATCGCTACCGGGTCGAGAATGCCGATTGATCGGCTCTCCCCGGCTCACTTCGCCGTGCGGCCTGGCGGAGGCTGCCATCGCTTCCTTCGCCGGCGTGATATGCAGCATCGAGCGCCCGCTGACGTGGATGAAGCTGAACTCGCGGGCTGCGAGCAGCGCGTTTACTGGCTTCCTTCACGCGCGAGCGGGCGACAAAGTTTCCGAAGAAAGTTTCGAGTTCGGCGGGCTCGGCGGCGATCACGCAGTCCAGATATTTTGAGAGCAGCGCCGAGAGCGCCTGCTGCACCGAGAGTCCTATGCCCTCGCGAACCGCGTCCGGAGCCCAGCGGTAGAGGACATCCCAGAACGAACCTTCGCCAGCCTTGTAGTCGACGCGCGTGATGCGCAGCTTCAACGACAACTCCCCCAACGCCTTATCGAGCGCCGGAATTGAAACGCTGCCGCCCAACGCTTCTTGCAGCTTCTGCTTGGAGATGGGACCGTCGCGATTGATCAATTCGTAGGCGTCGCAAGCCAACGGCGAGTAGGGAGAACGCGGTCCCTGCCGGGGCGCGAGCTTGGGATTGCGCTCACCCACCAGCGCATAAAAATATGGGAACACCGAAGCCGCCACCAGGAACGCATTGTTCTCGTCGAACAAATTCGCTTCGTAGGCCGCGCGCTCGCGCAGCAGACGCACCATGAGTTCGGTAGCCGCCACCGCCCGTGGATCGGAGTACGCATGCTGCCACGTGGGGAGACGATCGTCAGAACCGACGAAGGCTCCGATAAACGTTGGAACCGGCATGGTGGGGCGCACCGGGTACATCAGGCAGAATCCCGCCGCCTCGACGAAGACGCGCGCCTCCTCGATGGTGTGGATGGGCTTGCCATCGAGGCGCCACTTTTCGCGACGGAGTTGCTGTAGGTCGCCTTCGGTCATAGGGGTAGCGGCCAGCAATTAGCAGTTGGCAATTAGCAAAAAACGCCTTGCTAAATGCCAATTGCCAACTGCTGGCTGCGGGTCTCGTTCAGATTCTCTTAAACGCCTTCTGAATGTCTCTAACAGAATACCGCAGGACGACCGGGCGGCCGTGCGGGCACGACATGGGATGGTCGGTTTTCGCCAGTTCGGCCAGCAGCCACTCCATTTTGTTTTGCTCCAGCGGCATATTGACCTTGATAGCGGCGTGGCAGGCGATGGAGGCGGCAATGCGCCCGCGAATCTTTTCCAGGTTCAGCGATTGTTCCTCGCGCGAAATCTGATCGAGCAGTTCGTGAAGCATGTGCTCAACCGCGGCGGCATCCACTCCCGCGGGCGCGACTTTCACGGCGACGCTGCGCGCGCCGAAGGGCTCGGCTTCGAAACCGTTGTGCTGCAGTTCGTCGGCAATCTCGGAAAAGACGGCCTGCTGTGCCGGAGATAGCTCCAGCACGATCGGCATCAGCAGGCGCTGGCTTTCGACTCTCTGCGCCGCGCGCTGCTTCAGGATGCGTTCAAACAACACGCGCTCGTGGGCTACGTGCTGGTCGACAATCCATAGTCCATCTTCGTTCACTGCGAGGATAAAAGAGTTGCGGATTTGTCCCAATGGCCGGAGGGTGGAGAGCGCGGCCAGCGTGGGTTCTTCGTCGCGAGAATTCTCCGGCGCATCGAGCACGGGAGCACAGCCGTTGTCTGGAATCGTATCTAGCATCGCGTCGCCGAAGCGCGATTCCATTCCACGCGCCACGGGAATCGCGGCATTCGCTTCGACCGCAATTCCGCCTTCGAACTGGAACCGTGCGGAAGCCGGCGGCGCGGCCGGCGGTTGTAGAGCGAATCCGCCGCTTGGGGGTTCATACAACGGGCGCGCGGCGCCTCCCGACGCTGAGGCCAGGTCGGAGGGCGGCTCCCACTCTCTTGCTCCCGGTGTCAGGCCGGCGTTGGCGGTGGCGTGAGCGTGAATCTCGGTGGTGAACTGCGGCGCGGGTCGCGCCTTCATCAGAGCTGCCCGCACGGTATCGCGCACGAAGTCGTGCATCAACGTCGGTTGTCGAAAGCGAACTTCTGTCTTCGAAGGATGAACGTTGACATCCACTTCGCCCGGCGGCAATTCCAGAAACAGCAGCACCACCGGGTAGACCGCTGGCGGAATGATGTTGCGATAGGCCTCCGTCAAGCCATGCTGCACCAGGCGGTCGCGAATCAGGCGGCCGTTGACGAAGATGAAAATCGAATTGCGATTCAGCTTCTGAATCTCAGGCTTCGAAACGAAGCCGTGAAGGCGCATCTCGCCGGGCGTAGCGCGAGCGGCGTTGTCTTCATTCTCTTCTTCTTGCCGCCGCCACGGCGGCGGCTGCGGCAACCCAACGTGCTCCAGCGGCTGTACGGCGGCCACGGCAATCAACTGGTCGAGAGTTTCTTTGCCGAAGACCTGATAGACGCGCTCGCTGTATCCCGCGACCGGCGGGGCGACCAGTATCGTGTTGGTGGCCGAATGCAATTCAAAATGCTTTTCGGGATGCGCCAGCGCATAGTGCGTGACCAGCGAAGCGATGTGCGAAAGCTCGGTGGACTCTGCCTTCAAGAATTTCTTGCGCGCCGGGGTATTAAAGAACAGATCGCGAACGGTGATGGAGGTGCCCTCAGGCAGGCCGGCTTCTTCGACGCGCGCCATCTTGCCGCCGTTGATCTCGAGGACGGTTCCGGCTGCGGCTTGGGCGTCTCGCGTTTCTAACCGAAGCCGCGATACCGACGCAATCGAGGGCAAGGCCTCGCCGCGAAATCCCAGCGTGGCCACACTGAGCAGATCTTCGGCATCCTTGATTTTGGAAGTCGCGTGGCGCTCGAAGGCCAGCATGGCGTCGTCGCGCACCATGCCGCATCCGTTGTCCGTGATCTGGATCAGCTTCTTGCCCCCCGCCTCCACGCTGATCTTGATCCGCGTAGCGCCCGCGTCCAACGCGTTCTCGAGCAGTTCTTTCACCACCGAGGCAGGACGCTCCACCACCTCGCCGGCGGCGATCTTGTTGGCAACATGCTCGGGAAGTACGTGGATGCGGCCCATGAGGCAGTTCTCAGTTCTCGGTTCTCAGTACTCAGTGTTGCGGGGACAGGGTCAGTTTCGCAGATGGTGGGGCGGATGGCAAAGATATGCGATGCACGGAGGGTGGAGCAGGGCCTTTGGCCCTGCGTTACGGGTGGCTTATGGCGGCTGGCTTTAGACTACGTCCACATGAACCCAGTGGACAGAGGTTTGGTGAAACGCACGAAGCTTTGGCTGAGGTTGTGAGCGCTGCGGAGAGTTAAGGATAGAAACCCGTGCTCGTCGGAGCGAACTGGTTTAGCACAATCTCGAGATTTCCTGATTTCACCTTGTCCGCAATAGGTCGAGCAACTTAACGGATTCGCGTCATCTCAATGAGATATTCTTCGACACCTTTCAGGTTTTTCGATTTTGCGTTCATGATTCTCTCAAGCCATACGCCATCTGCCGCAAGTCTTACCACACGAAGCTCGATTCTCGAATCGGTTTCCGAATGTCTCTTTAGGCGTTCGCTCAGCCAGTTATCCCAAACCCGCCCGACCTGATCTTTAGAGGCCATCAGACTCAAGAGCGCGCCCCAAAGTTTGCGCTCCGCCGCACCTTCGGAGAATGCGGCCCTGATGTATGCACGAGTAAAGCATCCGTCGGAATTCTCTTCCTCCGCCATCCGTTGGTCAAACTGCTTGTTCAATCGGGTCAATAGCATCTGCATCAGCTCCGTCACCAACGTCTCTTTGCTATCGAAGTGATTAAAGAAAGCCCCTTTGGTAACGTCCGCCAAACCGCTCACTTTGTTGACGGTGACATGAGCCATGCCCTTGGTCGCAGCGAGTTCGAAGGCGGCATTTAAGAGGGATTCTCTAACGAAGAGAGGGGCCTTCTTTTTCATGTACGCGTTTTTTACTTTAGTCGCCTTCATTTTCGGAAGTCTCCTCAACGTCTCGAAAGTCTATTCCATCGGATGAGCCAGGGGGCACAAATAAAATGCTTGCTTTCAAAGATACCGTATGGTATCTTTAGAAAGCTCTTCAAAACGATGGGGCGGTGCTGATCGTATTTGGTAGGGCAATTTTGAAGAACAACTTGTGAGGTGAATTATGAGTGAGATGAAGACTGTCGTTGATCCAGAATTAGCAGTGGCTCACCTTGTTTTTAAGGTGGCTGACCTTGAGAGCAGTTGCCAATTCTACTCGAATCTCGGCCTTCCCCCATTTTATATTGAGGAAAAGGTCGCAATTATTGAACTACGTGGAGGCACTCATCTTGTACTGTTATCGGTTGATGAACCGGCTGGAGAAGACGTAGTAGAAAGTGTGACGGGACAATTCCATAAAAGATTTTCTGAGCAATTTGACCTAATGATTGAAGGCAAAAGCCTGGATGAATTGAAACAATATCGGTCGGAGCTAATCAGTCGGGGAATCGCAGCAGGAGAGATCCCTGGGGAAGCTGTTTTTGGACATCATCTTTTTTGCATAAAGGACCCCGATGGGAACGGTATAACGATTTATACCAACCACGCAATTTAGTGATCAGAGGGCTCTGCCATTGATTTCGGGAACATCAAGTAAGGCTCAGACAGTCAGTAATTCTGAGCTTTTCTGCTCAAATAGTTAAAATCCGCAATTCTGGCTTCCCATCAGTTCTCTGTCGGTTCCACCTTCGCCTTGGGCGGCGGCAACGACCTCGGCGGCTTCGCCGGCGTTGCCGGAGTAGCGGGCGGGGCCACCGACGCCTTCGCCGATGCCTTGCGGATCTCGATGCCGTCGTGTTCGTTATTGAGCACGATGTGAGATGCGCCGTTGCCGACGGTGCCGCTGGCTTTCGCCTCATGCTCACCGTTGTCAATCTTCAACTCCGGGAAGTCCGACTGGATTTCGCCGTCGCGAGTGCGGGCATCGACGTGGAAGCCGGCCTTGTCGGGCACACTCAAGTGGATGTCGCCGTTGCGGCTGTCGATCTGCACGTTGCCGAGCGAGCGCATGGACAATTCGATGCCGCCGTGTTCATCCTGCAGGCGGACATCGCCGGAGACCTCCTCCAGCCGGATTTCTTTGGAGCGCGTGCTCAGGCGCAGGGGACCGGTGATCTGGTCGGCGTGAAGGTCATCGGAATCGAGATTGAGATCGCCATCGAGGCGCGACAGCTCGAGATCGGTGCGGGAAGACTTGAAGGTGACACTCTTGCCGATACGGGCGAGCTTGACGCTCTCCTGAAATTCGCCGTCGAACTGCGCCGAGCCCTTGACATCGGCGACGGAGACTTCGTTCAGCCGGCCGTCGATGTGCACGTCGCCGTTAATCTGCCCGACCCTGGCAGAGCCTTTTTCGAGATTCAGTTTTACGTTGCCGTTGACGTCTTCCACGGTAACGTCGCCGTTGTGGGTGGTGATTTCAACTTCCCCATCGCGGCCGGTGACGGAGACATCGCCCCGGCGCGAAATGATGTGCACCTCCATCTTGCGGGGGATGGAAATGTCGAGATCGCTTTGCACGGCGTGGTCGCCGGCGGCCTGCGTTTTCGCATCGACCGTTAACACCCCGCCGGTTGTGGTGATGGTCGGCCTGGTTTCTGAGTTGTATTTTTCGGCGTCCCCCTGATTCTCGGCGCCGACGCGCTTGCGGACGGTGACGGTAATCTTGTTGTCGGTGGCGAAGCTGACCCGGACGGCGCCGTGATCGTCATTCACGCGCAGGCTGGTGGTGCCGGCCGGCAAATCCCGTTCCAGATGATCGTCGAAATTGTAGGTCTGGCCGAAAATGTTATTGAGATCATTGTCGTCGATGTTCATGTTGTCGCGGAGTTCGCCCCAGTTGAAACGCGAAGCCTGGGTGGCGATCAGTCCGAAAACGACGATGAAGATGACGAGAAACACTCCGCCGGCGCCGATGCCGCGCGCAGGCACGCCTTCGCGCTGCGCCTGCTGATACTCGACCAGCTTGATCACGCCCCACAGAATCAACAGCGCCGGCCAGTAGTGAGCGAACCAGTTTCCCAATCGCAGCCAGGACAGCATGTGCAGGTTGCCCAGCAGGAAGACGACGCCGAGGACAATCAGCACAACCGGTCCGGCGAAAGAGCGGCGTCGAGGGCGCAGTGGAACCTGCGGCGGAACGGGGTATTGAACCGGATTCGGTGGAACCGGATTCGTTGGACCCGGGCTAGACATTGTGCACCTCCCCGGAAGACGGCGTGGGCTCCGGATTGGAAGTTGGTGGCGGTGTAAGCGGAGGCGGAGGTGGAGGCGGCATGGGCCCGACCACCGGTGGCGCCCCTGGCAAAGGACCGATGTGCCCGGCCGATGAGGCATGGCTCTGCACCAGCTTGACGACGCCAATCACTAACAGAATCGCGGGCCAGGTGCGGCCGAAATGCAGGTTCCCGTTGCCCATATTCTCGAGCAGGAAAAGGATGCCGATCGTGACCAGCATCGCAGGCCCCATTAACTTGCGAGTACGACAGTGGTCGCACTGGCACACAGCCCGGCTCGTCCCGAGCAGGCCCCAGTGTTTAGCAAAGAGCCACACGCCGAGAAAAATGAGAATGAGCGGCCAGAAGCGATCCAGCCCAAACTCAAAGACGTGCATGGTGTGCAGGAGGAAAATGACACCCAGGCCGATCAGAATCACAGCCCCGGTTGGAACCTTGGAGGCGTCGATTTTCTCACCCATGCTGAAAGTCTGTGCCAATCCGAACGGATCCGGGGCAGGCTGTCCCAATTGAATCGCCTTGGCGGTGCGCACCGCGTCGATGATCTGATAAACGTAGAAGAAGCCGAGCGAGATGCCCAGCACCGTATCGACATACCAGGGCAGGTTCGCACTCAGGCCGAGGATCATCAGCACGAAAACCACGAGATGGGCGAGTCCCTTGGCGTATTGCGAGCAGTAGACCGCGCCCACGCCGAAGGGAAAGATTCCAGCCAGCATGCCGGCCACTGTCGGGATTCGGTCCGGACGCTGGTCCCGGCTGAACTTTCAGGCCGAGGCCTTGATCCGTGAATTGTTGATAGCCGGTTTGTGGAGGCGCTTGCGGAGGCACGAATCCCGCTGCCGGGGCAGTGCCTTCCAGACGGGCTGCGAGACAGGGTTCGCAGTAGACGACTCCGCGGACGTCGCGGGTGCAATTGCCGCAAAGCGGCTTGCCGCAAGTGCGGCAGAATGCCACTGCGGCAGTATCCTGATGCGTGGCGCAGTTCATACGAACCTCCTGTACGTGGTCACCGACACTACAGGCAGATCCGGATTTAGCGGATCCTGATCTAACGGATCCAGATTCAACGGATCATGATTCAACGGAACAAAGACAGATGGACCCAGCGGAGCGCACGCCAGCACCAGATGGTTCTCGTTCTGGCTGTAATTGCGATCCTGCTTCTGCTCGGGCTGTTGTGTTGTGTCGTTCTTGTGGTCTTTCTTTTCTTTTGCCGGTGCGGCGGCGGGCGCGACGTTGCGCTTGAGTTCGCGCACCCGCGATTCCACCTCATACACGAACCGGATATTCTCGTAATACCGCACTACGCGGGCTTGCGTATTGTAGTACGCGTGCCGTATCGCAGCCGGACGCAGGCTCACGGAACGCAGGTCGGCGGGTTTCACGCCGAGTACGCTCAAAGCCACCGACAGCGAGAAGAACGCCATGCCAAACGACATGGCGAACCGCGGCTGCCGCACCGTGCCCCAAACCGGCTGCACTGCCTCCGAGGCCCAGTCCTGCACCCGCTCCAGCCACGTAACCCGCGGCTGCAGCGATCGCGATAGCGATGACGATACGTTCACCCGCAGGCGTTGGGTGTCAACGCCCGTTGTGGATGCCAGAATATTCGTGACCAGACTGACTGGAGGCTCCACCTCCGTGAGATCCTTCAGCCAGTTGCGGCCCGCCTCGACCTCGGCGAACAGCGGCCCGCACACGGCACAAGTCCGCGCATGGGCCTGGAAGCCTTCGAGTTGAGCGCCCCTCAGAACGCCATCGAGCGCGTCGCTGAGCAGGCTGTCAAACTCGTGACACTGCATTCCGTGATTCGTCTGGTCTGGCATCACATCACCTGCCTATAGGTACGTTGCAAAAGCCGCGCAAGTTCCGCCCGGCCACGATTTATTCGAGATTTCACAGTACCCTCCGGAACCTTCAAAACGGTTGCGATTTCACGATAGTCAAGATCCTGTAAGTCCCTTAGAATCACTGCCTCACGAAGCTCCGGCGAGAGCTTCCCGAGGGCGGCATGAACGGTTTCTCCCACCTCCCGGCTGCGTACGCGGGCGTCGGGAGGGGCGGATTGGTCCTGAATTTGCTCACTCAGGGGTTGCGCGTCTTCATGCGCCGACGACGTGGCGTCGAGCGAGTCGGTCATCCGGTCCTGCTTGGTCTTGCGGAAATGATCCACCAGCAGGTTACGCGTGATGGTCGTCACCCAGGTGACGAACGCTCCCTTCGAACTGTCATAGCTCGCGAGCGTCTTGTACATCTTGATGAAAACTTCCTGCGCCAGGTCTTCCGCGGCGTCGGTCGATCCGGCAAAGCGGTAGCAGATGTTATAGATCCGCCGGTTGTAGGTCTGGACAATTTCCTCCCAGGCAGCAGCATCGCCGGCCACACAGCGGCGCACCAGCATCGCAACCACCTGAACGTCTTCCAACCCTAAGCTCCCCGGAAAGCTTTTTCAGAATGAGATTCGTATACCTGAGACTAAATTCACTGAGACTCGCATTACTAGATTCGTATCAGGGTATGCCTTCAGGCATACCGTCGCTAAGATTCGTATCAGGGTATGCCTTCAGGCATACCGTACATGCAAAATCCTGAATCGCGCCTTCAGGCGCTGCCGACTCTCAAAGGGGCAATGAGACAAAAAGACCGCCACCGCCCCACCAGACGGTACGCGAATGTAGTCCCGCAAGTTCGCGGAATCAAAGGCGCATCCATAACTTACTTGAAACAGGGCATTGTAGCAGCGAGGAAAAGCGGACCCGCCTAACTCTCTCTCAGGGCACAAAAAAGTGGCGCACCGGAGTGCGCCACTAGTTCAACCCGAATTGTTAAACCTGTTCCTCCTCTACTGAAGATCGAAGAGTCCCAGGGTCAGTTGGTTGCTGTCGGTTTCGATTACAACCGCATCCCCTGACGCGTCGAGCAGGTAGAAGGCGAACGTGTCTACGGTGCAGGTTGTGGCCGTGCCCGTATACGCGGGACAGCTGGTGACATCCAGGCCAGTGAAAGTGCCGGTAAAGACGCCGCTGGGGTCAGCGGTGAACGTACCGGTGACAGGCGCATCCGTGAAGACTGGACCAGGGCTGGGGTCGAAGAGCCAGTTGAGGTCAACGTATCCGACGGTCGCTCCCAGGATTCCGACTCCGTCAGCCGAAACCTGGCCAGCGGCGTCCAGCTCGTCCTCGAAGTTGAAATCGGCGCCCGTGGCACTCACGACGTAAGTGCCGCTGAGATTGGCAGCCGTGAACGAGCCGCCTCCGGTTTGTTGGGAGCCAACACCGGCAAGCTCATCGCCAACGTCCAGAGCAAGCACCAGCACGTCGCCACTCCCGTCCAGGTAAAGTTGCAGGTTAGTGTTGATGGCTCCGCCGGCCGCCGTAACGCCGGTCAGGGTAACTCGTCCAGTCGAATCGACCGTGTAGGTTCCGGCTGTGATGGGAGACGGAGTTGCTCCCGCCCCGCCGGTGAGGTCGTTGCCGTTGGTGGTACCGCCTACGGTACCGCCGGAGTTGAAGGTGAGCAGGGCGGCCGCCTGCAACACGCCGGTGGTGTCGAAGCCGTTCACGCCAGCTACATAGCTGTTGCCAGAGACGGAAGCGGAACTAAAGGTTCCGGTATTTGCACCCTGGCTGAGGGCCTGGCCCCCTGTAGCGGCCACCGACGCGTCGTCGGCTTCCACTAGCTGGATGTGAGTGTTGTCCACGATGTATCCCACCAGAAGGATCTGGGGGAAGTCCGTGGAGTCGGTCGGGTTAAGCGTAAATACGATCCGGCCGAAAGCGTCGGGCGCGGAAACTGAACCGGCGCCGAATGTCTCGCCCTGGAACGTGGTGCCGGAGCCGCCGTCGTTGGCGTCGAAAATGCTGTTCGCGCCCGAGATCGTCCCGGAGGCACCGTCAACATTGATGATGCCGCCTATCGCCAGCGCATTGCCGTTCGTATCGATCCCGGAGACGGTAAATGCGTAGCTTTCTGGGAACGTGGCGGTTGTACTGGTTTGCAATCTTAGCGTTCCGCTGGCACTGGCCGAAGCGTCGAACTCAGTAATGCGGGCCTTGGAAGACGAAACCAACGCTCCATTCAGAGTTTCGATGCCGGCTACGCCAATATTGGCGTCTGTGGCAGTGCAGTCGGCCGCATTGCAGGTGACCAGCGTGATCAGCACGTTGCCGTCGGCACTGGTTACTACGCTGCTGCCGGTGGGGTTGATCGAGTCGGTCAGGGCAAAATTAAAGTCGATAAAGTCCTGCTCGCCGCCCGTAATTACACCGCCTGCGATCGTGAATACTCCGGCCACATCAAAGTGGCTGAAATCGACATTGTCCGTCCCAGCCAGAGTGTAGACGTAGTTGCCGTCGGGCAGAGGTGAAGTCACCACCAGCGCCGTGTTAGTCAAAGCGAAGTTGACGGGTGTTAACGTCCCTGACGTGGCCACCACGTTGTACGGTCCGGCCGCCATCGCATTCGCGGTGAATACCGTGGAGGTGGCGTTGCCGCTTGCATCGGTCACCTCGGTATCCGTAATCGCAGGCGTCCCGCCGTCCGCAAACAGACCACTCGCCCCCACTGCCGGAGCTGTGAACGTCACCGAAACGCCCATGACGCCGTTACCGCCACTGTCCGTGACTGTCGCTACCAGCGGATTTGCGAACGCCGTGCCGACCTTTGCGCTCTGCCCGCTTCCGCTGGTCGCGGTCAGATTTGCAGCAGCTCCCGTGGTGTTGGTCAGGCTGAAGCTGGCGCTCGTCGCACCGGTTGCCGACGCCGTCACCGTATATGCGCCAGCCGTAGTATTCGCGGTGAAGACCTGCGAGGTAGCCACACCGCTCGCGTTGGTCACCTCAGTATCTGTCGCTCCCGGCGTTGTAGTCGCGAAGGTGCCGCTCGCTCCTGACGCTGGAGCCGTAAAGGTCACGCTCACGCCGCTCGTCGGCGTTCCGCCCGTCGTTACTGTCGCTGTCAGCGGCGCGGCAAACGCCGTGCCGATCGCTGCGCTCTGCGGGGTTCCGCTCGTCGCCGCAATCGCTACCACCGGAGGAGGAGGAGTCTTCTTGCTCGAACCGCCGCAACCGGTCCAGAGAGTTACGGTTGAGAAAATTAAGGTCGAGACGATGAATGCCGGGACGCACCAGTAAGATCTTCGGTTCATAGCGACTCCCCTTTCTGCGTGGTCTTGGCGCTCCGGGCTCCTCTGGAGCGCACTGCACGAGCCGAGCGCTCAGGCACAAGAACCCCGCGCTCGCTTCGCACTTTCACGGTGCGGCCGCCGACGGTTAGTTCGCGGGCCAATAAATAGTCCTTACCGTGCAGTGACAGCACGGCACCGACGATCCGAACCGGCGCTCCAGCTTTCAGCGTTTCTGTCGTCTGCTTGCTTAAGTAAGGTCCGACGTGAGCATCCACGACGCCCTGCGGACCCGCCACCAGCAAATGCATGCCAGGCGGGCTGCCAGCCACATGCTTGGTGACGACTTCCCGGATAGTCCCATTGAGGGTGGTTTCGTGCGCCGCGTCGTAGACCGGACCAAAGCCCCTTCCGGTGCGGGATTCGGATGCGGGTTGGGCACCCAGTGGAACAGCCAGACCCGCCAACAGCAGGCCGGTCAGCAGCCCCGCGATCATTCGAGCGGGTTTCTTCAAACGAGTAAAACTCATGGAGTCGCTCCTTAAAAAAATTTTGTTGTTGGTTTCTGTTTCCCAAGCTGTTTCCCGGTCGACGGCAGCAATGAACGACAAGGCCTGGATTTTTGAACGGAAGCCTCTGCCTTTTGCTGGCTGGGGTCAAATCCGCGGTAGAGAACGATGGCCGGATTATGCTCTGCACCGCCCCACAGCGTCAATCATGAAATCAGGAATCTGATGTTTGTTTCTAAGATGCGCCACGTGGTTGCCAATATAGTGGCGTTAAGCGCGCAAATATTCGGAAGGCTTAAGCCCGGTGTGTTCGGGGAGTTGCTGTTTATTCAACTTTGACCTTGTCATTCCGATCGGAGCTTCTCCTTCTGGGGGAGGGCCCACCTTTGTCGGAACGATCACAACTGAGGATGCCCCACCCTGGGTGTCCATTTCTCGCGTTCTTCGCGAGAAGTGGGGCCTTTCGAAGGCACCCTCCCGACCTTCACCCTGGCCGGGTGGCCCAGGCTTTTGATCTCGCCTGCATCCGCAATGCAGTGGGTGCCCCGTCCTTGCGTTTTTTGCAAGGGCGGGCAGCGATGCTGCCTGCGCCACTTGGTTTGGGACTCAGGAATGTACACGCAAAATACGCTGGGTCACGCCACGTGATCCCGAAACGAAATCTTCGTCCATCCTTTTGCTTTGGTTGATCACGATTAAAGAGGAGGGCCGCGATGAAACCGCTAATTGACTTGGTGGAAGCGTTGTTTCGAGCTACGGCTTCCCTTGGATGATTCACCGTGCCGCCGCTAGATGCACCCCGCCGGTCTTTATTGCCAGAACATTCAGAGCCATCTCCAGTTTCGTAATGGCCTCGCCGATTTCCGGATGTACTCCGATCTTCTCTTGCAGCGCCTTTAGAATCTGGTGAGCACTTGCAATGTGCGCTTCCGCATCCGCTGAATTTTGATCACGAAGGATAAACCGGATAAACCGGGGGATAAACCGGGGACAGACGGGACGTTCCCCGGATAAACCCGGATAAACCGGATAAACCGGGGACAGACGGGACGTTCCCCAGTTTCCGGAGCTTACGCAACAAAGGCGAAGCCGTCTTGCGCGGGATCGGCAGCGGGGTTTTTGGGCCTTCCTCCCTTTCGCGGCGCCAGCGGGCGCGAAGTCGTCTGTTCGAGCCGGGCAACGAATTCGCTTGTCCCCAGCGGACGACCGGTGTGCGTGCACTGGCGCAGTGCGCCGACATCCGTTGCCGATTCTCTGGCTGCCAGATGCTCCCTCCACTCCGCCACCGACCATCGCTTTTGCCAGCGTTCCATTTCCAGCATTTTATCTGAGGCGCCGGCGACGCAGTGAGCCGCAGCGCTCGACCATCGCCAGTCCTCCGCCACGGGCACCATGCCGGCGCGCACCGGATTCAACTCCACATAACGGAGCGCTGTCCACAGGTGAGAGTCGTCCAGGGGACAGGAATAAAATCGTCCCTGCCACACGTGCCCACTGGACGACTCGCGCGCGTTCCAATACGACGCGTAGCGTCCGTGGGTCTGCTTGAGTGTTTGCCACAAAGCGTCAGAGGTACGGGGAATCACGATCAAGTGCACGTGATTCGACATCAAGCAGTAGCCCAGCAGCGAAAGACGGTAGAGTTCGGAATATTGCCGCAGCAACTCGAGATAGGCGATGCGGTCCGCGTCGTCGGCCAAAATCACTTGCCGAGCATTGCCGCGCTGCGTAACCTGATGGGCAACGTCAGTGATTACCACGCGAGGCAATCGAGCCATGCCAAGAGAAATATCAGAAAGGAGCGAGTTTGTGACCATATGTCGTGCCTTTCTGGCCAAGGATGGCCTTCCTAGTTCCCATAATGGTCGCAGGAAACCGGGGAACGTCCCGTCTGTCCCCGGGTTGGTTTCCGGGTTGGTTTCGGGAGGTGAAATCCTCTCCGAAACCGACGCCGCGGGCAACACGCTCAACGACTACATTTTCTTCGGCGGCAAGCGCGTGGCCCTGGTCCCGGCCAGCGGCAGCGCGCTCTACTACGCCGCAGACACGCTGGGCAGTTCGCGCGTCATCGTGCAGTCGACCGGAACGCTGTGCTACGACGCCGACTTCACTCCCTTCGGCGGCGAGAAGACCCAGACCAACACCTGCGCCCAGAACTACAAGTTCGAAGGCAAAGAGCGCGACACCGAAACCGGCAACGACGACTTCGGCGCCCGCTACTATTCCTGGCGCTTCGGCCGCTGGCTGAGTTCGGACTGGTCGGCAGTCCCGGTGCCGGTCCCCTACGCAAACCTCACCAACCCGCAGACGCTGAATCTATACTCGATGGTGGCGGATGATCCGGAGTCGTTTGCTGATTTGAATGGGCACCTCATAAACGGGGCGGATGTAGCACTGAACATGTCCGTCAGGGGTGAGAGAAGTACCAATGGCAGCCTTGAGGCGAATGCCCTGTCAGCGTCCATGTCGTCCGACCCCTTCCCTGACCCGCAAAAGGCGGAGAGTCAGGGGTGCAAATATGACGCTTGCGTGACGGCACCAGCGCCGAAGAAATCGTTCTAGCGAAGAGTTCGTGGTTGGTTCAGTGGTGCGGCATTCGGAATCGTGAGATGGGGCAAGCTCGGTGGCCCTTTGCACAGGATGGGCGTTGATAGAGTTTCCAGATGGTTGGAGGAGAGCGGCTTTAAGGTTCAGAGGGAGGTGAGAATTCCGACCCCAAAGGGTGCCAAGTCCTCGCGCTGGGTAGATGTCGTTGGGACCAGGGACGGCGAGACGAGAATGTATCAGATCGGAAGGCAAAATCTAAACGGAACTCCGGTCGCTCGCGAAGTTCAAGCTCTCGATGACATTGAAGGGGCTACAGGCATCCGGCCTAATTTTCTTCCGTACAATATCGGAGAGCCAAATTTTGGTGTGCCTGGAGTTATTGACATCGCGCCGGGAGAAGGTGTCACACCGGGAGAAGGTACAGTTCCGGTGGAGCCAGAAATCATTCCCGAGTAGGTACTCTTATGAGCAAGCAATTCTACGTGTATTTGCTGCCTGCGGATGCGGAGTCTCTGGTCCATACACTGAAGTCGCGGCTGGAGGTTTCGCTCATTCAACCGTCATCGTCAGGACCATTTCCGGTAAAGCTGGAATCACCAGTTTGCAAGGGTGCACTGATGCTGAAGAAGGGGGGAGTCCGAGTTGATTGCTTTATCACTCGCAAAGACGCAGACATCAAGATGCGGTTTGTTCCGGCCCTTTCTCGCTGGAGTGTTCAAGGCGAGTCTGAGGTGATCGAGTTCCAAGGATGTGAGTTCGACGGCAGTGTGCTGGTGCGTGGACGCCTTTACTTTCAGAGTGACTTTCTCCTACAGGACATGATCGCGCCTCAACGGACGGAGTTCCTGATCTGGGCAGACAACGTATTTCGACTGGCTAAGAAATCACTCCGTAGATCAAAAACTCTCGACGCGTATGTTGGCGAACACGCCGAGAAGTGGAAACAAGAGGGGGGACGGTTTGCTTGGATGGTCACTCCGGAGCGCGGCCCGATTTTCGAGGCTGAAGCCGGATCTCTTGCCAGGTAGAAAAAACACCGGGCTGAAATCCGGGTGGGCATAAAACGGGGACAGAAACGACGTTCCCCATTCGCTGAACTCGCCCGGCGCTGTACCATTAAAAGTACGTCACCCGCCTGTCAAGTCTACCTTAGTAGACATTCGACCCCCTCGAAAGTAGACATTTCTTCCACAGCCTATCCCCATGATTCCATTGACCAGCCCAAAAGCCCGCACGAAGAATCAACAACTTACGCCGAAACTTTTTCTGCAAAGTGAAATGTTCCGGTTGGAACATTCAGCACAATGTTCCAGCCGGAACATTATGACGAATTCGCCCCGGCTTACTCGCTGGTGAAGTAGTCCACCGTCACCGGGTTCTCGAACAGAGAATAGTCGCGGGTCACCACCGTGATGCCGCTGTCGGTGACGAAGTAGCGCGAACGGTCGGCTTCGGTGTCGTAGCCGATGGTCGTGCCTTCCGGCAGGTGGACGTTGCGGTCGATGATGCAGCGCCGGATGCGGCAGTGGCGTCCCACAGCGACGTGCGAGAACAGAATGGACGCGTCGATTTCGGAGTAAGAATTCACGCGCACGTCGGGAGAGAGAATGGAATTCCTGACCATGCCGCCGGAGACGATGCAGCCGTTGGAGACGATGGAGTCGAGCGCCGTGCCCATGCGCTCCTTTTCTGCGAACACAAATTTCGCCGGCGGATACTGGCGCTGATGCGTGCGGATGGGCCAGGCCTGATCGTACAGGTTGAAGATGGGCGAGACGGAGACGATGTCCATGTTGGCTTCGTAGTAGGCCTCAAGCGTGCCCACGTCGCGCCAGTAGAGCGCCTCTTTTTTATTTTCGTCGATGAAGTCGTAGGCGAAGACGCGATAATCGCCGACCATCTTGGGCAGAATGTCTTTGCCAAAGTCGTGGCTGGAGCCCTGGTCTTCGGCGTCCTTGAGCAGCGCGGGAATGAGGACGTCGGCGTTGAAAAGGTACACGCCCATGGAGCCGGCGACTTTCTCAGGGTTCCAGGGGGAACGCAGCTTGGTCTCTGTGGGCTTCTCTTCGAAGCCATTGATGCGGCCGTCCTTGTCGACGTCGACTACGCCGAAGCGCGGGCACTCTTCGAGATCGATCTGGATGGTGGCGAGAGTGATGTCGGCGGAAGAATCGAGATGCTGCCTCATCATCTTGCCGTAATCCATTTTGTAAATGTGATCGCCGGAAAGAATGAGGACGTGCTTGGGCTGCTCGGAGCCGATGGAATAAATATTCTGGTAAACCGCGTCCGCCGTGCCCTGATACCACTGATCGCTGACCCGCTTCATGGGGGGAAGAACTTCGATGAACTCTCCGACTTCGCGGCCGAGAACGTTCCAGCCTTCGCGGATGTGGCGATTGAGTGACAGCGCCTTGTACTGGGTGAGGATGTAGACGCGGCGCAGGTCGGAGTTGAGGCAGTTGGAGAGAGTGATGTCGATGATGCGGTACATTCCGCCGAAGGTGACGGCGGGCTTGGCGCGGTCGCGGGTAAGAGGGTAAAGGCGCTCTCCCGCGCCGCCGGCGAGAAGAACTCCGAGAGTGTCTTTCATGGAAATGGAACCCCACACCAGAAAAACAGTAGATGGTAGCACAGGGGCAAGGGGTTGGCGGTGAACCGTGGGACGAAGCTTCCAGAGTTTTCCAGATGAGATCCAGGCGTCCGGCTGCAATCACGAGAAACAGCGTGCCGCTGCTGCGGGTTGGGGTGGATCCTAATATATTGATGTACATCAATACACGGCAAAGGGTGGGAAAGCAGGTTCCCTTCGACTTCGCTCAGGGCAGGCTCTCACCGTGCTTTCAGCGCGGTTCGGAATGACAAGTGACCTTTGCTAGGGAGTTCGGAATGAGAAGACGATCTTTTGATTATTTTTCTTTTTCTTCTTCGATTTTTATGCGGAGGGATTTCAGGAACTTCAGGTCCTGATCGTTGATTTTGAATTCGGGGTTGGTGGAGAGAGTGGTGACGAGGGAAGTTTTGTCGGAGGACTTTTCGCCTTGCTTGCTGACGCCGATGGTGGCTTCGAGGACGAGGAAAATATCGTAACCGCCTTCTTTGATGCGGGAGACGACTTCGGCGATCTGTTCGGAGTCCGAGAGAGATTCGTTGATGGCTTCGCCGAGTTCCTTCATGAGTTGTTTGAGTTGTTGGTCCACTTGGTCCCCCGATCGCCGTCCGCTCAGAACCTTACACTGATGGCTTAGATGCCTGCGGCCGGCGAAGCGTTTCACTGCGCGGCGCAGGTTCGCGTCATTGTAACGCCTTTGTAGAGCTGGAGGCTGTTAAAATCGAGGCCGTGAGCAAGGTTTCTACTGTACAAAAGTTAGGGGTAGTGGCGCGAGTGGCGGGGCAGCAGGTCAAGCGCAGCCGGATCGCGCGGGCGGCCAGTAGCGCGGCTTCCGCCACTGGGCGCGCTTTCGGGAAGGCGGCACATCAGTTGTGGCTGGAGGTTACGGGGCTTTTCTTCCTGGTGATGGCGGGGGCGGGCGGGATTGAGTCGGCGAAAGAGTATGCAAAGTATCATGCCGGACGGGCTGGGGTGCGGGGTGTGGTGGTGGCGATTTGTTTCACGGTGACGTTTGCGTGGTTTGGGGTTAGTTCGTTTTGGAGGGTTCGGCAGAAGGGGCGCCGGTGATGGTGAGGTTGGTGGCGCTGCAGGCGACAGCAGGTTCCCTTCGGCAAGCTCAGGGCAGGCTCTCAGGGCTTCGCGCTTTCGGAATGACAAAGTAATTATGAAGGACACAGTTAGAGAAATATGAGGGACACAGTTAAGGTTGTGAATCAGAGTCCGGCGGCTGATGTTGAGACGTCTTCGCATATTGCGGTGAAGGCGCTTTATACGCCGGCGGATCTCAAGGGGTCCGACTACGAGAGTGAGGTTGGGTATCCGGGGGAGTATCCGTTTACGCGGGGCGTGCAGCCTACGATGTACCGCGGGCGGCTGTGGACCATGCGGCAGTATGCGGGCATGGGCGATGCAGAGGAGTCGAACAAGCGCTACAAATATTTGCTGGCGAATGGGACTACCGGGCTTTCCGTCGCATTTGATTTGCCGACGCAGATCGGAATGGATTCCGATCATGCGCTGGCCGCGGGCGAAGTGGGCAAGGTGGGCGTGGCGATTGATTCGATCGAAGACATGGAGCGGCTGTTTGCGGGCATTGAGCTGACCAAGATTTCTACATCGATGACCATCAATGCAACGGGATCGATTCTGCTGGCGTTGTACGTGGCCGTGGCGCGGCGGCAGGGAGCTGACCTCCGGCAACTTTCGGGGACGGTGCAGAACGATGTACTCAAGGAATACATTGCGCGCGGGACTTATATTTATCCGCCGCGGCAGGCGCTGCGCGTGATTACCGACATGTTTGCGTGGGCGAAGGAGAACGTCCCGGAGTGGAATACGATTTCGATTTCCGGCTATCACATGCGGGAGGCGGGATCGACGGCGGTGCAGGAGGTGGCGTTCACGCTGGGCAACGGCATGGCGTATGTGGAGGCGGCGGTGAAGGCCGGGCTGGACGTGGACCAGGTCGCGCCGCGGTTGTCGTTCTTTTTTAATGCGCACAGCAATTTTCTGGAAGAGGTGGCGAAGTTCCGGGCGGCGCGGCGGATGTGGGCGCGCATCATGCGGGAGCATTTTAAGGCGAAGAATCCGAAGTCGTGGATGCTGCGGTTTCACACGCAGACGGCGGGGTCGACTTTGACGGCGCAGCAGCCGGAGAACAATATTGTGCGCACGGCGATTCAGGCGCTGGCGGCGGTGCTGGGCGGGACGCAGTCGCTGCACACGAATTCGTATGACGAGGCTTTGGCTTTGCCTACCGAGCAGGCGGCGCGGATTGCTTTGCGGACGCAGCAGGTGATTGCGTACGAGTCGGGCGCGCCGCAGACGGTCGATCCGCTGGCCGGGTCGTATTACGTTGAGGCGCTGACGAACGAGATCGAGAAGCGCGCGGCGGAATATTTGGGGAAGATTGAAGTGATGGGCGGGATGTTGAAGGCGATTGAGCGCGGATTTGTGCAGCAGGAGATTCAAAACGCGGCGTATGAATATCAGCAGGCCGTGGATAGCGGGGAGGCGGTGGTGGTGGGAGTGAACCGGTTCGAGGTGGAGGAGGAAAAGCCGATTCCGATTCAGAAGATTGATCCGGCGCTGGAGGCGAAGCAGATCGAGCGGGTGCGGGCTTTGCGGGCTCGGAGGGATGCTGGTCCGTGGAATGAGCGCGCTGGCGAGAGGTGGAGGCGGCGGCGCGGTCGGGCGAGAATGTTATGCCTCGGATTCTTGGCGGCGGTGGAGGCTTACGCGACCGTGGGTGAGATTTCGGATGCGATGCGGAGGGTGTTTGGGGAGTATCGGGAAGCGGTGGTGATTTGAGGGCGGTCGTTGGTCGTTAGTCGTTGGTCGTTAGCGGTTTTCGCTAGTAGCCTCGGGAATCGGCGTCGGAGGTTTTGTAGTCGCAGGCGGAGCGGCAGGGTTCGCAGTACATGAGGCCGTCTTTGCAGATGCGGATGTCGAGTTGGGACTGGCAGAGGACGCAGAACTTGTCGCAGTCGCAATGATCTTCCGGCATTTCGCACTGGCCGCAGCGGAATTTGGCGGGGGTGGTTCCGGTAGGACATGGGAGTAATGTTATCGCCGGGCTGGGAGATGGGGAACGTGCCGTTGGTAACCGGCGGGAGGTTAGGCTGAGCGGTGTCACGACTTTTTCTTTCGCCCCTTCGGGGCTTGTTCAACTCATGATCCCTTACCCACGGCTTGCGCCCCTTCGGCAAGCTCAGGGCAAGCTGTGGGCTGCATTCTTCCGCCGCTTCGCGGCTATGCTGTGATCCCCTACCATATAATTCCTAGCAATGACCTTCCAACAGGTGCTGGATGGAGCGGAAATTCTCGCGCGTAGCGGGGACCCGGGTGTTAGCAGTGTGGAATATGACTCGCGGCGGGTGAAGCCGGGGTGTTTGTTTGTGGCTATGCGGGGCGAGTCTAGCGACGGCAATCGTTTTATCGATCAGGCGATCTCGGCTGGGGCGGTGGCAGTGGTTACGGATTCGGCGGGGGAGAAGGCGCGTCCGGGCGTGGCTTGGGCGCTCGTTCCGAACGGGCGGCGGGCGTTGGCGCGGGTTAGCGCTAACTTTTATGGGAAGCCGGCGGAACGGATTGCGGTCACGGGAATTACCGGAACGAATGGGAAGAGCACTACCGCGTTTCTGGTGGAATCGATTCTTGCGGCGGCGGGGCGGAAGAGCGCGCTGATCGGGACGATTGAGTATCACGTGGCTGGAAAGGTGTTGCCGGCGCCGCATACGACTCCGGAGGCGCTGGAACTGAATCGCATTTTCAGCGAGGCTTTGGGGACGGGGCTACGGACGCGGTGATGGAGGTTTCGTCGCACGCGCTGGCGCAGGAGCGCGTGTTTGGCGTCCCGTTCGATGTGGCGGTATTTACGAATTTGACGCGCGATCATCTGGATTATCACAAGACGATGGAAGAATATTTCGCGGCCAAGCGGGTGCTGTTTGAAGGCTGCGGCACGGATGCTCCGCGAGCGGTGGTGACTAATTTGGATGATGACGCTGGCGCGAAGCTGGCGGAATTCAGCCGGAAGCGCAGCTCGGTAGTTTTGAAATATGGGTGGGAGCGCGGCGACCTGCACGCGGAGAAAGTGGAGATCACGACGCGGGGGACACGGTTTGACCTGGTGACGCCGGAGGGGAAGATTGCGGTGTTTTCGGCGCTGATCGGGCGGGTGAATGTGTACAACATTCTGGCGGCGGCGGGAGCGGGCTATGCGCGCGGGTGTCCGGTGCAGGCCATCGCTAAGGGGATCGACAAGCTCGCTTGCGTGCCGGGAAGATTTGAGCGGGTGGACTGCGGTCAGCCGTTCACGGTGGTGGTGGACTATGCGCACACCGACGACGCTTTGCGGAATCTTACGGCTTTGGCGAGGGAGTTGGTTGCCGCGGCGAAGGGACGAGTGCTTACTGTGTTTGGATGCGGTGGGGACCGCGACCGGAAGAAGCGTCCGTTGATGGGTGAGGCCGCGGGGCGGGGGAGCGATTTCGTGGTGCTGACGTCGGATAATCCTCGGAGTGAGGATCCGCTGGCCATTATTAATGATGCGGTGGTGGGGCTGCAAAAGACTGGGGTGAAGTACCGCGTTGAGCCCGACCGGCGGAAGGCGATTGCGGTGGCGATTGGCGAGGCGCGGCCGGGAGACATTGTGCTGCTGGCGGGCAAGGGGCATGAGAAGGTGCAGATTGGGCGGGAGGGAGTGGTTCCGTTTGACGATTTGGAAGTGGCAAGGGGGGCGCTGCGCGGGGCGGGATTTGAGTGCGAGAGTGTGGCCGGAGCGGGGGTAGTTTGATGTCGTTCCCGCACGAAGCCTGAGACGCGGAGGGCATAGTGGAAACGCCTTGCGGAGCCGCCGATGGTGCCGGCGTGCGAGGGATCCTTCGACTGCGGGTGCGCTTCGCTTTCGCGAAGCACATCCTCCGCTCCAGGATGACAGACATCCTGATTTGCTTGAGGTTCCGTTAAGAACAATGAAGTTGACGCTGGCCAGGATCGCTGAGTTTATTTCCGCGGCGGGTCGAGTTCTCGCGTGATGAAGTGGCGCAGGGGTACTCGATCGACTCGCGGACCGTGGGGCCGGGGCAGCTTTTCTTTGCGGTGAAGGGGGAGCGGTTGGATGGGCACGAGTTTGTGGAGTCGGCGCTGGCGAGGGGGGCAGTTGCAGCGGTTGTGAGACAGGATCAGTTGGGGCGTTATCCGAAGCGGGCGCGATTGCTGGCCGTGGAAGACACGCTGGTGGCGCTGCAGACTCTGGCCATGGCGGTGCGGAAGCTTTGGGGAAAGCCTGTGGCCGGGGTGACGGGCTCGATGGGCAAGACAACTACGAAGGAAGCGATTGCGCATGTTTTGAGTGCGCGGTTTCGCGTGCTGAAGTCGGAGGGGAACTTCAATAATCATTTTGGCTTGCCGCTGATGCTGCTGAAGTTGGAGCCGGAGCAGGACGTGGCCGTGATCGAGATGGGAATGTCGCACGCGGGGGAGATACGGGCGCTGGCGAAGATTGCCGAGCCGGAGATTGGCGTGGTGACCAACGTCGCTCCGGTGCATCTGGAGTTTTTTGATTCGGTGGCGGGAATTGCGCGGGCGAAATATGAACTGATCGAGTCGCTGCCGGCGGGTGGAACGGCGGTGTTGAACTCCGACGATGAGTACGTGTCGCAGTTTGGGCGCGACTTCAAGGGCAAAGTGGTGATGTATGGGACGCGGGCTACGGCGGACGTGCGGGCGGAGAATATTCGGAATCGCGGGGCGGAGGGCTCGGAGTTCGATGTGGTGGTCGGGGGCGTGCGCGAGCGGGCGACGTTGCCGCTGGTGGGGGAACACAATGTGCTGAATGCGCTGGCGGCGGTGGCGGTGGGGCTGGAGCGCGGGTTGAAGCCTTCGGAGGCGGTGGGGGCGCTGGCGGAGTTGGCTGCGGCGGATAAACGCGGAGAGGTAGTCCGACTGGGCAACATCACGGTGATCAACGATTGTTACAATTGCAATCCGAAAGCGCTGGACGCGATGGTGGATGCTTTGGCGGGGATGGCGGCGGGGCGTCGCCTCGTGGTGGCGGGCGCGATGCTGGAGCTTGGTCCGAGCGAGGAGGAATTGCACCGGCGGGCCGGCGCGCACATGGCAGAGAAAAAGATCGATGTGCTGCTGGGTGTGCGTGGGCCAGCGGAGGCGATGGTGGAAGCGGCCCGGCAGGCGGGAATGCGAGCTGAATTTGTGTCTACGCCGGAAGAAGCCGGGGAGTGGCTGGCGCGCGAGGCGCGGGATGGCGACGTGGTGCTGATGAAGGCTTCGCGCGGGGTGAAGTTGGAGAAGGCGCTGGAATTGTGGAAGACACGCCGGAGCGGCGCGGGAAATAGTTAGCGACAGTTAAGATTACGGAACGGGACGGAGGCTGATTGCTCTACTGGTTGTTGTACCTGAAACTGCAACATTATTTTCCGCCGTTCCGCATTTTCCGCTATTTGACGTTCCGCACTGCTTTTGCCAGTCTTACCGCACTGTTTACAGCGCTCATCGTGGGACCGCTGGTGATCAACCGTCTGCGCGAATTCCAGATTGGACAATATATTCGGGAGGAAGGTCCGAAGGCTCATCAGAAAAAAGCTGGGACGCCGACGATGGGCGGGTTGTTGATTGCGATCGCCATTGTGGTGCCTACGCTGTTGTGGGCGGACTTGAGTAACCGTTTTGTTTGGATTGCAGTGTTTGCTACGTGCGCGTTCGCGGCGATTGGATTCGCGGACGACTACACGAAAGTTGTGCATCGCCGGAATCTGGGACTGACCGGGCGGGCTAAGCTGGGGCTGCAGATTGCCACCAGCATCGTGATCGCAGTGATGCTGATCGCCATGCAGACTTATGGGATGTATTCGACCAAGCTGATTGTGCCGTTCATCAAGCAGTTCCATCCCGATCTGGTGGTTGATACCCTGGAACGTTTTCCGCATCTCTGGCCGCTGGCGTTCTTGCCATTTATCGGGTTTGTGGTGCTGGTGATCGTGGGATCGAGCAATGCGGTGAACCTTACGGATGGACTGGACGGGCTGGCCATCGGCTGCACGGTGATTGCCGCGGGCGCGCTGACTGTGCTGACGTATGTGAGCGGACACGCGACCTTTGCCAGTTACCTGGAAATCCCGCGCATGCCGCAGGTGGGCGAGTTGACGATTTTCTGCGGGGCGATGATGGGGTCGGCGATCGGATTTCTGTGGTACAACGCGCATCCGGCGGAAGTTTTTATGGGCGACGTGGGGTCGCTGGCGCTGGGCGGGGCGATTGGGACGGTGGCGGTGATCATCAAGCAGGAATTGTTGCTGCCGTTTATTGGCGGAATATTTGTGATCGAGGCGCTGTCGGTGATCTTGCAGGTGGGATCGTATAAGCTGCGGAAGAAAAGGATTTTCAAGATGGCGCCGATCCATCATCATTTCGAGTTGATGGGATGGTCGGAGTCGAAGATTATCGTGCGGTTCTGGATTGCGTCGCTGGTGTTTGCGCTGTTTGCGCTGACGACTTTGAAATTGAGGTAGAAGTGCAGTGGTCAGTGGTCGGTGGTCAGTGGTCGGTGAAAGGCCTTACGATACGAGTTTTATTATTGGTTTTACTGATCACTGGCCACTGACCACTGGCCACTTCTTGAAGCATGGAACTCAAAGACAAACGCGTGCTGGTGGTGGGGCTTGGCAAGTCTGGGGTGGCTTCGGCGCTGTTCTTGAAGGCGCATGGGGCGCGGGTTACGGTTTCCGACACCAAGAGTGGGGATGAACTGCGGAACGAGATTCCTTCACTGCTTGATCATGGAATTACGGTCGAGACTGGCGGGCATGGCGAGCGTACTTTTCGCGGGCAGGACCTGATCGTGGTTAGCCCTGGCGTTCCGGTGGATGCGCCTTTGCTGGTGCAGGCTCGGGCCATGGGTGAGGCGGTGATCGGCGAGATTGAACTGGCGGCGCAGTTTCTGCCGGGACCGATTGTGGCTATTACCGGGTCGAACGGGAAGACTACGACTACTACTTTGACGGGCGAGATTCTGACGGCGGGCGGATTGTCGACGCTGGTCGGGGGGAACATTGGCACTCCAGCGATTTCGCTGGCGGAGCGGGCGACGCGGGAGACGGCTGATTGTGCTGGAAGTCTCGAGCTTTCAGCTGGAGACGATTCAGACGTTCCATCCGAAGATTGCGGTGGTGTTGAATGTTACGCCCGATCATCTGGACCGGCATCGTACGTTTGAAGCTTACGTGGACGCGAAGGCGCGCATCTTTGAGAACCAGCGCGGCGATGACTTCGCGGTGCTTAACGAGGATGATCCGACGTGCGTGACTATGGCGGCGCGGACTCGGGCGCAGGTGTTCTGGTTCAGCCGGCAGAAGGAAGTGAAGCAGGGTGCGTGGGTGCGCGAGGGGAAAATCTTGTTTCGCGATGGAGACCAGCAGCGCGACATCATGCTGGTTTCAGAAATTCCCTTGAAGGGCGCGCACAATCTGGAGAATGTGCTGGCGGCGGTGTGCGCCGGGGCGCTGATGGGATGCGCTCCGGAGAAGATCCGGCAGGCGGTGCGGGACTTCAAGGCGGTCGAGCACCGGCTGGAGTTTGTGGCGACGATCCGCGGTGTGGATTACTACAACGATTCGAAGGCCACGAACGTGGATGCGACCATCAAGGCGCTGGAGTCGTTTCCGGCGAACATCCACCTGATTCTTGGGGGCAAGGACAAGGGCAGCGACTACAGCGTGCTCAACGACCTGCTGCGCCAGCGGGTGAAGCGCGTGTACACGATTGGGGCGGCGGCGGGGAAGATTGAATCGCAGATTAAAGGTATTGAAGTGGTGCACGCGGAGACTTTGGAGAACGCTGTTCGCAAGGCGAATGCTGTGGCGCAGCCGGGGGATGTGGTGTTGCTGGCTCCGGCCTGCGCGAGTTTTGATCAGTTCAAGAATTATGAGCAGCGCGGGCAGGTGTTCAAGGAGATTGTAAGAGGGCTGGGGTGAAAGGCTTCTCACCGCGGGGACAAAGAGAAAGCGGGAAAGTCCGCAATGGTGGGAATGCCTTTTGAGGTCGTCGGCAGTGCACGCTTGCTAGGGATCCTTCGACTCCGCAAGTGCTTCGCATTCGCGAAGTGCTTGCTGCGGTCAGGATGACAAAACTGGCGGATGGCGCAGTCCCGATTGTCCCTGAACCAAGACAATCAACAATCAATAATCAACAATCAGCAATTCGTTCTCGCCGACTCCGCTGCTCCGTGGTGAAATGAACTTCCCATGGCAAAGCGGGTTAGCGTCGATCGCTGGCTGTTTACGGTCACCATGCTGCTGGTGTTTGTGGGGCTGGTGATGGTGTTTTCGGCGTCGGCGATGATGGCGCGGGAGCGGTTTGGGTCGCCGTACGCGTTTTTGTCGAAGCAGTTGATCTGGGCGGCGGCGGGGCTGGTGGCGATGGTGGTCGGGATGCGGGTGGATTACCGCCGCTACAAGCATCCGGGGCTGGTGTTTTCGATGCTGGGGCTGACGACGCTGCTTTTGATTTCAGTATTGTTTCTGGACCGTTCGCACCATACGCATCGCTGGATCCACGCGGGTGGGTTTTCCTTTCAGCCTGCGGAGCTGGCCAAGCCGGTGCTGATTTTGTTTCTTGCCTACTTCCTCGAGAGCCGCGCGAAGGGGATGCCGGATTTCATGGACGACTGGCGCAACACGCTGGCGCCAGCGGCCGCGCCTGTCGTGGTGCTGCTGGGGCTGATTGTGCTGCAGCCCGACCTGGGTACGGCGATTGCTTGCGCGGGCATTGCGGCTTGCATCCTTTATGTGGCCGGCATGCGGCTGCGGTATTTCGGGTATGCCTTTGGAGCGGCGCTGGTTCCACTGTATTTTCTTATCTTTCATGTGAGCTGGCGGCGCGATCGGATTCTGGCGTTTCTGAATCCTTATGCCGACCGGCAGAAGACCGGGTTCCACATTATTCAGTCGCTGATTGCGGTGGGCACCGGCGGGGTGACCGGCACCGGGCTGATGGAAGGCAAGCAGAAACTGTTTTACCTGCCGGAGCCGCATACCGATTTTATTTTTGCCGTGACCGCGGAAGAGTTGGGGCTGGTGGGAGCGATGTGTGTGGTCACGCTGTTTGCGATTTTCCTGTGGCGCGGGATGCGGGCATCGTGGCGCACGGAGGACGTCTTCGGGCGGTATCTGGCGGTGGGGATTACGAGCATGGTTGTGCTGCAGGCATTCATCAACATCAGTGTGGTGCTGGGCATGATGCCGACCAAGGGGATTCCGCTGCCGCTGGTGTCGTATGGAGGGTCGTCGTTGTTTGTGACGTTGGCTTGCGTGGGCGTGTTGTTGAATATTACTAAGCAGGCAGAGTGAAGCCATTAGTCATTGAGCCATTGAGCGATCGGGCCATTGAGTGACTGAAAGAGTGGTTCGATGGCCAATCGCCTCGCCCAATCGCTCAATGACTCAATCGCTCAATCATTTATAGTCACTGCATGCGGGCCATTCTGGCGGGCGGTGGGACCGGGGGGCATGTCATCCCGGCGCTGGCTATCGCGAACGAACTCAAGAAAAGTTACGGGGCTGAGGTGCTGTTTATAGGGACGGCGCGCGGGATTGAGAACCGTTTGGTCCCGGCGGCGGGGTATGCGCTGCAACTGGTGCGGGTGGGGGCGCTGAAGAATGTCAGCCTGATGACGCGGGCGAAGACGGCATTCGACTTGCCGCGGGCGGTGTGGGACGCGAGCCGCATGCTGAATGAGTTTGCGCCCGACGTGGTGATTGGAGTGGGCGGATACGCGTCGGGACCGGCGATGCTGGCGGCGGTGGTGAAGCATATTCCGACACTGGCGTTTGAGCCGAATGTGGTGCCGGGATTTGCGAATCGCGTGGTGGCGCGGTTTGTGTCCGGGGCGGCAGTGCATTTTGAGGAGACGGCGAAATATTTTCGGCACGCGGAAGTGACGGGCGTGCCGGTGAGGCAAGCGTTCTTTGAGATTCCGGTGAAGCGCGGTGGGACTCCGACTCTGCTGGTGTTTGGTGGGAGCCAGGGGGCGCATGCGATCAATGAGGCGATGATGCGGTGTTTGCCGGAGTTGCGGCGGCAGGCGCCGGGGATGCACATCATCCATCAGACGGGCGAGCGTGACTATAATGACGCGCTGGCTGCGTATAAATCTTTGAGTGAGTCGGCGGAGGTTTCTAAGTTCATTGAAGATATGCCGGCGGCGTTCGCGCGGGCGGATCTGGTCGTATGCCGGTCGGGCGCGAGCACGGTGGCGGAAATTACCGCGGCGGGGAAGCCTGCGATCTTCGTGCCGTTTCCGCGGGCGGCGGACGATCATCAGAGGGTGAACGCGGAGGCGCTGGCGCGCGTCGGGAGCGGCGGTGGTGGTCGAGGAGTCGAAGCTCGAGGGAGTCTGGCTGGCGGAGACGATTGCGGCGCTGCTGGGGGATTCGGGGCGGTTGCAGGCGATGAGTTCGGCGGCGCGGGAGTTGGCGCATCCGAATGCGGCGCGGGATATTGCGGGGATGGCGGCGCGGGTGGCGGGGATCGAAGGAATTGAGTCATTGAGCGATTGAGCCATTGAGTGATGTTTGCCAAGATTCAGCAGATACATTTCGTGGGGATTGGCGGGATCGGCATGAGTGGGATTGCCGAGGTGTTGCTGAATCTTGGGTACCGGGTTTCGGGGTCTGATCTGAAGAGTTCTGCGGTCACGCAGCGGCTGGCTGGGCTGGGCGCTGCCGTGTTTGAAGGACATCGCGCGGAGAATATTGCCGGGGCCGAAGTGGTGGTGACCAGTTCGGCGATTGCGGCGGAGAATCCAGAAGTGCTTGAGGCGCACAAGCTGCACGTGCCGGTGATTCAGCGGGCGGAGATGCTGGCGGAGTTGATGCGGTTGAAATATGGCATCGCCGTCGCCGGGATGCACGGCAAGACTACTACCACTTCGATGGTGGCGGCGGTGCTGGCCGGAGGCGGGCTTGATCCAACTGTAGTCGTGGGCGGGCGCGTGGATGCGCTGGGGTCGAATGCGCGGCTGGGGAAGTCGCAGTATCTGGTGGCGGAGGCGGATGAGAGTGACCGGTCGTTTTTGAAGCTGTCGCCGATTCTATCGGTCGTGACCAACATCGACCGCGAGCACATGGATTGCTACCGCAACATGCGCGACGTGAAGAAGACGTTTCTGGAGTTCATGGACCGGGTGCCGTTCTATGGGATGGTGGTGGTGTGCAATGACGATCCCATGCTGCGGCGGTTGCTGCCGCAGGCGCAACGGCGCACCGTTACGTATGGGACGAAGCGCGGATCGGACTTTCTGATCAAACTGGAAAAGGACTCCGCGCGGGCTAAGTGTCCAGAGTGGCCAGCCGTTGAGCCGCTTTGCCGTCAGTTATCGCAAGAAAGATCTGGGCGAGTTCACGCTGCATGTGCCGGGAGTGCACAACATTCTGAATGCGACGGCGGCGATTGCGGTGGGCGTGGGGTTGGATGTTGGCGTGGAGGCGATTCGCGCCGGGCTCGACCAGTTCCGCGGAGTTGACCGGCGCTTTCAGCTGCGCGGGCGGGCTGCGGGCGTGAGCGTGATTGACGATTACGGGCACCATCCTACGGAGATTAAGGCCACGCTGGCGGCGGCGCGGTCGTGCGGGTTTCGCAAAGTTCATGTCGTCTTTCAGCCGCACCGGTACACGCGGACGCGCGATCTGATCGAAGAGTTCACTACGGCGTTTGGCGATGCGGATTCGCTGTTCGTGCTCGATATTTATGCGGCGAGCGAGAAGCCGATTGAGGGGATCAGCGGGGAAGGGCTGGCGCGGACGATCCGCGAGAGGGGTGGGCGTTGCGCTCAGTATGTGAGTTCGTTTGCAGATGCGGTGAGTGCGGTGGCCGCTGCGGCGGAGGATGGGGACATGATTCTTACGCTGGGCGCGGGCAGCGTTTCGCAGTTGGGGCCGATGATTTTGGAGAAGCTGAAGGCGCAGGCAGGCGTGGGACAATAGGACCGCGCCAGTTCTCCCCACTTCATATCATGCCTGCCGGATTTTCCAGAGATCGCTATTCCTTTTCGTGCGCGTGCCTATGCGGTGGCTTGACGGGCTGAAGCGGGGCGAGAGTTTTCCACCACTTGTCGAAGGCCAGCCAATCAGCGTCGTTGGTTTCGTCGCATTGCGTTCCAGCCTTGCAGACCTCGATCTGGTAAACCGGATGTATCTCCCAAACGGAGGATCTCAGGGGTTCGCACTTGACGCTGCCGCACGGGCATGGCTCATGGGAAGCATCGAAGAAAAGCTGTCCGGTGACTCTGTAGGCGTGGGCCTGCAGTCGCGATGCCATTCCCGGGGTTACCGTATACTTGCCGCCACTGTAGACTTCGAAGTTCCCGATCGCATCCCATGCGGCAGGGCGGTAATGGGGGCTGATCTCCGCGGTGACGCTGGCACACTCTTGCGTGTCGGGCTGTGGGCCGAGTGCGATATGGACGTCATTGAAGGGCGGTGTGCCATTGTTGCAGTTCACGCTCTCTCCGGCTTTCGGCCCGGTGCCCAGGTCGGCATGATGGGCCTCGAGCAGATAGGCCTTCATGCGCACGACTTTACCCTCGCCCAGAGCATCGAGAGCGGTGCGATCGGCCGGCTCCTTTCCATACCCGGACGGGACCGTGGTTTTGCCCTGCAGATCGATCAACATCTGCGGGGTAAAGGTTTCAGGGGCGCTGGCCGAAGCGCAAAAGTTATTCTTTACCAGGTTCTGAGTGTGGGTGTTTTGCGCTGAAGCGGGGTTTCCTTTGAGCCCACAACTCTGATCGATGGCTTGTTTCTCTTGAATCGCCGCGAACGGCAGGGGAGTTTCACCTGGGCAGTGATCGGGAAACCCGGTCTGGGCCACGGAGATCGATGCGTACAAAAAAACGGCGGCGAAACGCATGTTTTGTTTGAGCATGGGGTTGAGCCTCCTCGCGGGATTTTGCTTCCTGCCGGTCGTCAGAATTGCGGGATAAGAACAGGCCTCAAAACCAGGGCACTTGCTGAGCGTAGTGCGCAGTTTAATGTTTCGCGCACGCCTGGCACGGCGAGGATAGAGATTGTTACGATATCCGAACAACTGGAATCCTGACGAAGCGGTTCGGCCGATCTCTTGCCGGCCCCATTCTTGCCTGCTAACGGATTTGGGCGGGGTTCGTCCAATCTGCCAGATGGAGATAACGCGATGAAGACTACGCAGGGTTGGGGATGGCTGGCGGCTGGGGTGCTGGCGCTGGGATTGAACGGCATTTATCAGGACGGCGGCGCGGCTTGGGCGCATCGGATTGTCGAACCGGGTTGCGCGGATCGCAACAGACGGAGTCCCTAGGAGCGCTGGCTTCGGTTCGAGGCGACCGGTTCCTGGGAACAGACTAACCTTGCAGTGGCGCGGGAAGAGACTGCGTCCTGCCGGTTGAGTACAGCGATGGCGCGCTTTCAGACCAAGATAGCGCGCACGCAGAATGGAATGGCGCGCTTTGAGGCGATGTCGGCCCGGCAGGAAGCCGCGCTGGCCCGGATGGAGGCCAATCGGGCGCGGATTGAAGCACAGGTTGCTCGTGTGCGCCTGACCCCGGTTGCGTTTCAGTCGATAACGAGTCCTATGGTGGCTTGTCCGCGGGTGCGGGTGAATGTTCCCCGCGTGATTGTTCCGAAGGTGCCTGTAGTAAGAATTCCGGCTCCGGTGGTCGATGTCGAGATGGGTGCTGGGCCAATTTAAGAAGTTCTCTCCTCCTGCAAAAGCGGACGCGGCGAAACTGCCGCGTCCGCTTTTTTAATTGTGGATATCGGATGTGCTCGACGCGGCCGAGCTACGCCTGGGCCGGACAGCCGAGGCGGCTGTCTCCACATGGTTGTGCAGGCCCACAGAGCCAATTCTCCTTGATATCCATTCCGGTTCCTGCCTGTGAAAAAAGAACCAACATTTTGTCTATCTCAAATCGCGAAATGAAGTTATAGTTTGAAGGCTCAGCGATTCCTCTACGACAACTGACCCTGAACTGATGGCGCGGAAATCTGGTTCCACCATCTTGCAGGAGGAGTTGTACCCATCCAGCGCGGAGGCTGCGCGCGAGCATCTCCATGGTCTGAACGAGCATCTTGGAGATGGACGACGCGCGCCTGGTCGACCTGGATGTGGATGAGGAGTCTCCGTTTCTGCGCGCGCAAAAGCGCGTCTCCGCCCGCCGAAGTACTCTTCCGAAAAAAACTGCAAACGGTTTGTTGTGGGCTGCGATCGCCGCCGGCTTGGTCTGCGCGGCCGGACTATGTGCGGCGGGGCTTTATCGCTATGGGGAGCACTCGTGGCGGTTCCGCGTGGAATCGAGCGACAACCTGGAAATCACGGGGACGCAGAGTGTGACCAAGGCGCAGATCATGGAAGTGATGGGCGCTGACATTGGGCGCAACATCTTTTTCATTCCTTTAGCGCAGCAGAAGGCGCAACTGGAGCAGATTCCGTGGGTGGAATCGGCCAGCGTGATGCGGTTTGTTCCCAACCGGCTGAAGGTCGAGATTCACGAGCGCACGCCGGTGGCATTCGCGCGCGTGGGGCCGCGCATGTCGTTGATCGACGCCGGCGGAACGCTCATGGAGTTGACGCCGAAGCGCAAATATTCCTTTCCCGTGATTCTGGGAATGAATCCGGGCGAGCCGCTTTCGACGCGAGCGCCGCGAATGAAAGCTTACGCGGAAATGGTGCGGGAGCTGGACGCGGGCGGGGCGCGCTATTCGCAAGACCTGAGTGAAGTGGATCTCTCCGATCTGGAAGACCTGAAAGTGCGGGTGAACGATCCGGCGGGCGATGTGCTGGTGCATCTGGGATCGTCGGATTATCTGCGGCGCTACAAAATTTATGTGACTCATGCCCAGGGCTGGCGTCAGCAATTCCAGAAACTGGAGTCGGTGGACCTGCGTTATGACAACCAGATCATCGTGAATCCGGAGATTCAGAGAACCGCGAAACAAACGGCGTTAAATCCCGTGGCGGCGAAAGCGGCGGCCGCGGCCGGAGTGAAGCCGGCGGCGCTGGTCACTCGTTTGGTCACTCGCTTGCCGCCGCATGATCGTGCCGTGCCTAAGCCCGCGTTCGAATTGACGGAGAAGAAACTGGATCCGAAGGCTGCTGCCGCCGGAATCAAGAAACCGGCTCCGAAACCCAAAGTGAAGAAGACCGCAGCGAAGGGGAAGGCAGCCGCGGGCTGGAAGAAGAAGCGAGCGACAGCTAAATCTACGACATCCGTCGCGGCGAAGAAATCTTCGGTGACCAGCGGCGGTCAGAAGCCGAGTCCTGCGGTGGCCAAGACTCAGAGTCAAGGACCGGGGCAGTGAGATTTGTTTTTATTGCAGTGCGGGGAATTTATTCGGGAACTTTGTTGAGGAACTTATAAGAATGGGGAATCAGCAGGGAAGCTTTCTGACGGCAATTGACGTGGGCAGCGCGAAGACCTGCGCTCTCATGGTGGAGGTCACCGACAGCGGCCTGCGCTATCGCGGGCACGGCGTGGCGGAGTCGCGGGGGTCGCGCAAGGGCGTGATCGTCGAACTTGACAAGGCGGTCGCGGCCATTCAAAAAGCCGTGGAGGCCGCCGAAGATATGGCGGGCGCGGCGGTGGAGCACGCAATCGTCGGCATCGGAGGAGCGCACGTTCGCGGCGTGAACAGCCATGGCGGTATCAGCCTGGGGACGCGTCCGCGGGAGATTGGCCGTGACGAGATCAAGCAGGCGGTGGAACGGGCGCGGGCGATTGCGCTGCCGGCGGATCGCGAAGTCCTGCACCTGCTGCCGCAGGAGTTCATTCTCGACGATCAGGCAGGTGTGCACGATCCGCTGGGCATGATGGCGGCGCGGCTGGAGGTGCGGGTGCATCTGGTGACGGTGGCGGCGAGCGCGGCGCAGAACGTGATTACCGCGGTGAATCGCGCGGGCGTTCACGTGGATGACACTGTGTTTGAACCGCTTGGCGGCGGCGGATTCCGTGCTGCGCGCCGACGAACGCGAGATGGGAGTCTGCCTCGCTGACATCGGAGCGGGATCGACGGAGCTGATCGTTTTTTTGCAGGGAGCGGTGGCTTTCACGGGAGTGATTCCAGTGGGCGGTGACCACTTTACCAGCGATCTGTCGGTCGGCATGTGCACGCCGCTGGCGGAGGCGGAGAAAATCAAGAAAGCGCACGGCAATGCGATCGTCACTTTGATTCCGGAGGGCAACGAAGTGGAAGTTCCTTCAGTGGGCGACCGGCCTTCGCGGCTGCTGCCGCAGCGGCTGGTGGCGGAAATTCTCGAGCCCCGCGCGCGCGAGCTGTTCGAGATGATGCGCGAGACTCTGCGGCAGAGTGGCATGTTCGACGCATGTCTGGCGGGCATCGTGCTGAGCGGCGGAGGGTCGCGGCTGCTGGGAATCTTCGATGTGGCGGAGTCGGTGTTGCGGCGTCCGGTGCGGTTATCGTGGCCGACGCCGTTGGCCAAGATGCCCGCCACTCTAGCTGAACCGGAGTATGCCACGGTCCTCGGCATGGTGGCCTACGGACAACGGGCGCGCGTGGCGCGAGGGTTTCAGGGCGACCGGTGGGGATCGAGATTGAAGGCGATGTTAGTGGGGTGAAAAAGCAGTGGTCAGTGGTCAGTGGTCGGTGGTCAGTAAAACCCGGTGTACGATGCGGCACAGATTTTACTGGCCACTGACCACTGGCCTGACCACTGCTGTACAGTCGGTGCACGGCGGACGCGAAATTTACGGCGAGGTGGAGAACATGAAAAAAGATTCGAGCATTCGCATCAGCTTTAACGAAGAGCCGCTCAACGATGCCAAGATCAAGGTGATCGGCGTGGGGGGCGGCGGAGGAAACGCGGTTAACCGCATGATCGATGCCGGAGTCGAGGGCATCGAGTTCATTGTCGCCAACACGGACTTGCAGGCGCTGCGCCTGTCGCGCGCGCCGGTGAAGCTGCAGCTGGGCGTGAAGCTCACCAACGGGTTGGGCGCGGGCGCGAATCCGGAGGTGGGGCGCAAGGCCGCGCTCGAGGACTCCGACAAGATCATCGAGGCGCTCGAGGGCGCCGACATGGTATTCGTCACCACGGGTCTGGGCGGAGGCACGGGCACAGGGGCGGCTCCGATTATCGCTTCGCTGGCCTGCGAGATGGGAGCGCTCACCGTCGCGGTGGTCACCAAGCCGTTTTCCTTTGAAGGCAAGCGGCGCATGACGCAAGCCGAGAAGGGCGTTGCCGAGCTGATGGAATCGGTGGACACAACCATCGTGATTCCGAACGAAAAGCTCCTGGCCGTTGCCGAGAATGCGGGGTTTTTCGAATCGTTCCGCATTGCCGACGACATTCTGCGGCAGGGCGTGCAGGGAATTTCCGACATCATCACGATTCCCGGCATCATCAACCGCGACTTTGCCGACGTGAAGACCATTATGGCGCGCATGGGTTATGCGGTGATGGGAACGGCGACCGCGAGTGGCGCGAATCGCACCACCGAAGCGGCGCGGCGTGCCATTGCGTCGCCGCTGCTTGAGGCCGGCGCGATCGACGGAGCGCGCGGCATTCTGATCAACATCACGGGCTCAGCATCGCTGAAACTGGCCGAGGTGCAGCAGGCCTGCACCATCATCCAGAGCGCAGCGCATGAGGACGCCAATATTATTTTCGGTGCGGTGATGGATGAGAAGATGAAGGACGCAGTGAAGATCACGGTGATCGCCACTGGCTTCCGCGAAGTGAGCCGGGTAGGAATCAGTAGGGCAAGCCAGCGCACGGCCGACGCGCATCACTCGTTCGCGGCATCGCACGACGACGCCATGCGTCTCTCTAATATGGATTTTCCCGATCCCGTAGGACCAGAGGCGCCCCCACCATTTTCGGAACCATATCGCGAAGCAACGCAGGATTTGGTGGAAGAGCCACGGATGGCGGAGTCGTCTCCCGTGGCGATGGCGCATGCCAGCGGAGAAGTGATTTCGCTCGACACGATGCGCAGCGCGATGGTGGCGAACTTCGAGCAGGATGACTTGGATGTTCCCGCCTTTCTACGCAAGCGCGGCGAAGTGATGTAAGCGCAGTGGTCAATGGTTAGTGGTCGTTAGTGGTCAATGGTCAGTGAGAACGAAATCAAGGACGCGGAAAGGTTTTCACTGGCTACTGCTCACTGACCACTGCTCACTGACCACTGCTAAAGGGGAAAAACTTTGCGGAACAGTGCCGTATCTTTTCAGTAACGGCATAATCGTTACTGGAGGCTGTCGCACCAAGGTAATTCCCGTTTAAGTACTTGTCCCATAATGGGTTAAATCAGAATAAGTGTTTGCTTCGAAAGAAACTTTGTTATTGCCTGAAATAGGGTAACTCCCGTAGTATCTGGGAGATGGTCGACGTTACCGGTCAGGGCTGGCCACTGGCAGGCGTCGTGCATCGGAGTAGATAGAAAATCGGGCCAAGCAGGGGAACGAATCAAGATGTCGAAGTTAGGAACGTGCTGCTTTCGTCTGGTAGTAATGGTGGCCGGGTTGTGCTTGACGCCCGGCATGTGGGCGGCGCACGTCAACCCACGCCCGCTGAATCCGGCCAAATCGAAATCCACCAAGTTGAGTGAGAGCCCGCGGACCCGGCGCCGCATGCGTCATCTAGCGAGCAGCCGAGCACTGCCGTCCACCGCGCAGTTCTGCACAACACCGGCAGCCACAGCACAACCGTGGCGCGAGCCTCGAGCAGCAAGCCGCACCACAGATATCACGAGCGCTTTTTTGTGAGTTCGTTCGCCGAGGGCATCACGGGCGGCGACGCCACTGAAGGCGAAGACCTGGTTGTCCGCCAGGCGGCGGTTGATGCCCTGGGCAACATGAACGGCACGGTAGTGGCGATTGAGCCGACCAGCGGACGTGTGCTGGCGATGGTCAATCAGAAGCTGGCGTTGTCGAGCGGCGCGCAACCTTGCTCGACCATTAAACTTTCCGTGGCTCTGGCGGCGCTGAACGAGGGCCTGGTATCGAAAGACACCGAGATCCCGCTCGGCGGCCGCAGCCAGATGAACCTTACTGAGGCGCTGGCCCATTCGAACAATGCATACTTCGAGGCGCTGGGACGCAAGCTGGGCTTCGAAAAGGTCGCTTATTACGCTCATCAGTATGGCCTGGGCGAGCTGGCGGGCTACGATATTCCGGGCGAACAGTTGGGGACTTATCCCGAAGAGGTGATTCCGCAGAAGCTGGGCGGCGTAGGCAAGATGTGTTCGTTCGGCGAGGGCATTTCGATGACCCCCTTGCAGTTGGGGGCAATGGTTTCAGCCATCGCCAACGGGGGCACGCTTTATTATCTGCAGCATCCGACCACGCCGGAAGAGATCACGAATTTCCAGCCGCGCGTGAAGCGGCAACTCGATATCGCTCCGCTGATCCCGGAACTCTCCGATGGAATGGCCGGAGCCGTGCAATACGGCACGGCGCGGCGGCTCGGGCTCAACTTTAACGAAGAATCAATTCTCGGCAAGACTGGAACCTGCTCCCACGCCGGCACCCGCTTTGGCTGGTTCGCCTCCTACGCGAACACCAGCCGTGGACGCATTGTGGTCGTGGTTTTCCTGCAGGGCGGGCGTCCGACGTTTGGTCCAAAGGCGGCCGAGATTGCCGGGGTGATGTACCGTAATCTTTACGATCACAATTTCTTCATTCCCGGAACGCCGACTCCAACCGACACCACCGCATTGCGACACGCGGATACGACACCGTAACCGAACCCGTTCCTAATCATCGATTCTTGATCAACAATTCTCCCGCAAGCCTCTTGAAAAAGAGGCTTTTGCGTTTTTCCGTTCGAGATAGTTCATTGCGCTTTGGAGGTTGACAGCGCCGGGGACAGGTGACGGCAGTTTCACAGAATTGGAGTTCTCTAACGCGGCGACGGCGAATGCCGCCGATATGTAGCGTAGAGACTCAACGGAGTGTGTCCGGTGGAATCCGGCAACTTGCCTGGACCATAAATCCTGGGTCATAGATCCTGGACCATAGATTTAAAGATGATTGCGATGACCGTACTACACGGCAGTTATGATTACCGCCTGGTGGCCCTCTCCGTCGCGCTGGCGGTATGCGCCTCGTATGCCGCGTTGGATCTGGCGGGGCGGGTCACGGCTGCGCACGGCGGGGTGCGGATTGTCTGGCTGAGCGCCGGAGCGGCGGCGATGGGCGTGGGAATCTGGGCGATGCATTACATCGGCATGCTCGCCTTAATCATGCCGATGCCGGTTTTTTATCATCTTCCGACCGTGCTGCTTTCGCTGCTGGCGGCGATTGCCGCTTCTGGCGTCGCCCTGCACATGGTCAGCCGGGCGAAGCTAAACCTTTCGCAGGGAGTAGTGGGCAGTGTGATCATGGGCAGTGGAATTGCAGCCATGCACTATATCGGCATGGCCGCCATGCGCGGTTCCGCTGTGATTGTCTATGACCGCAGAATCGTTGCTCTGTCGATCGTGTTGGCCATTGCGATCTCGCTGGTTGCCCTGAAGCTTGCCTTCCGAGCGCGTGAGGATCAGCGGACGACTCGGCGGAAAATCGTGAGCGCGCTGGTCATGGGCGGCGCGATTCCGTTGATGCATTACACGGGGATGTGGGCCGCAACCTTCCAGCGCTCCGGCTCTCTGCCCGATCTGACCCATGCGATCGGCATTTCAACGATCGGGATTGTGGCTATCGGCGCGAGCAGTTTCCTGGTGTTGGGAGTTGCCATCGCTTCTTCGTTCTTCGACCGGTTCGTGGCCACAAAGGAAAACGATCTGGAGTTGGCCCGGGAGCACGAGTTGTATTTCCGCACGCTGTCAGAGGCGGTTCCCGAGATCATGTGGACCGCCGGCCCTGATGGTGCGGACGACTACTTTAATCGCAGGTGGTTCGACTACACCGGATTGACGCTCGAACAAAGCCGGGGCACTGGGTGGACGGCGGTAGTCCATCCCGATGACTTAGCGCCTTGTTTGGAGAACTGGGAAGACGCACAGCGCCGGGCGGAGCCTTATACCGTCGAGTATCGGTTGCGTGGGATCGATGGCGCCTACCGCTGGTTCTTGTGCCGCGGCAACCCCATCCGCGGTCTCACGGGAGAGGTCATCAAATGGTTCGGCACGTGTAGTGACATCGAAGATCAGAAGCAGAACCAGCAGATTCTGGAGCGGCAGATTCTGGAGCGAACCATGCAATTGGCGGATGCCAATACGCGCTTGCAGGAGGAAATGTTAGAGAAAGACCTTGCCCGCAACGAATTCGATCAACAAAACACGAGAATGCTGAGGGAACTCTCAGAACGCTCGGAGCGGGCTACCTTGTTGGCGAAGATGGGCGAACTACTGCAGAGTTGCGTAACGCTAGACGAAGTATTCGCGACCGCCATGGGATTCGCTCCCAAGATATTTCCCGCCGCCCGGGGAGCGATGGCGCTGCTGAACGCTTCGCGCAGCGTGGCCGAAGTAATCGGTTCGTGGAGCGAATGCCAGCTTCCTGCGATGGAGTTCGACGCCAGCGAGTGCTGGGCCCTGCGCACCGGGCATCCGCATCTGGTGTCGGCGGGCGATTTGACCGCTCCCTGCGCCCACGCCGCGGGCGTGAGGAATATGTACTTGTGCATTCCGATCCTGGCGCAGGGTGAAACGCTCGGCATCCTGCACCTTCAGGCTACCGATGAGGCGCCGCAACTGAACATTTCGGAACTCTCGTTCAAGACAACATTTGCGGCGCAGGTCGGATTGTCCATCGCCAACATCAGGCTGCGGGACGCGCTGCGAACCCAGTCGGTGCGGGATGCGCTGACCGGCCTCTATAACCGGCGATATCTGGAGGAGGTGCTGGAACGCGAAGTGCGCCGCGCGGCGAGAGCAGCGCAATCTCTGGGAGTTCTCATGATCGATCTCGACCACTTCAAGACCTTCAACGACACCTATGGCCACGACGCGGGCGATGCGGTCCTGCGCGAAACCGGAGCCGCCCTGACCCGGGGCATTCGGGCGGAGGATTTCGTATGCCGCTTCGGAGGAGAGGAATTTGTTGTGATCCTGCCGACGGCGACCTGGAAGCCGCTTGTGCCGCGAGCCGAGCGCTTGCGATTGAAGATGAAAGAACTGACCGTCATGCACCAGGGCACGTCGATGGGGATGCTTACAGTTTCCATTGGTGTGGCAGAGTTTCCCGAGCACGGTCTGTCGCCCCGGGAATTGATGGCGGCAGCCGACGCGGCACTCTATCGACGCCAAGCGCGCCGGGCGCGACCAGGTGGGCGTGGCGTCGGTGAAGCGCGTGGAGGAGGTTCCGGTGCCCGGCACGGAGGAATCGGCCGCCAGCTGGGGTTTAGTTCGTGACGGTGTATGAGCGGATAGGGCGGTCAATCCCAAACTTTGAAGTGCGGCCACGCTTCTGCCAGCGGCTTCTTGAGTCCGTGACAGATCAGGATGGTGTAGTGTTCCCAGCTCATGCTGTAGGGATCCGCTACCTTCGGGCCTTCTTCGACGCTGTTGCACCAGTATTGGGCGTTGTCGAGTTGCCAGTTGAGCATGATCAGACTCTCGCCGGTGTATTGCCGGAATCCCCAATAGTAATAATTCTGATGAGCACTGATGGATGGAGGCAGTCCATAGCGCGGGCCGAAAAAATCGATCGCGCCGGCAGAGCCATAATTTCCGGCCAGAATGGCAGTCTTGGCGCGTACGTCGGCGGGCATCGCGTTGTAAACCCCGGCGACCTGCGCGACCATCTCCGGCCAGCCGAATTCGTCCGCGAAATGTTGCGGAAGAATGCTGCTCATGTGCGTCTCAGTGCGAGGTATACCCACGCCCAGCGTCTGCATGTAAGGGACGATTTTATCGAGAGGGAGAATGGGAAGAACGAGCAGAAGGGCGATTACACCCGAGACTATCAGCACCCGCGGCAGCGTCCCTTTCACCCAGCGCAGCCGGGAATGTGCCGCGATTAAGTCCTGCCAGAACACTCCGCCCGCGGCGAACAGCATGGGATAAATCGGAGCGAGGTAGTAATTCTTCCCGTGGAGAGCCATCATGATCGCCAGGAATGCCAGGTAGGTTACGCCCAGCACGCGGTAGCGCTTGCCTTCACCGCGAAACAGCAGGAAGCCGAGACCCGCGACCCAGATCAGGGCGTTGAGCGGCTGCAGCATCATAATCTGCTCTTTCAGGAATGGTAGCGGCGGCAGTTCGACGTTCTTGTGAATCTTTTTTACATTGCTCAGATCGACCCAAGTGGGGAATCCATGCCGGTATTGCCAGATCAGGTTGGGCAGGGCGAGCAGTACGATAATGCCGGCGGCAATCCAAAGCCACTTGCTACGGAACAGATGCCGTTGAGAAGTTGCCAGCAAGCCCGCCAGCAACGCCATCAGAAAGAAAGCAGTGGAATGTTTGTTCTCCAGCCCAAGCCCCAGCAGCAGCCCCACCCAGACGAGAAATTGTGGCCGATCATGATTGATTGCGAGGAGCAGGAAGTAAATCGCACCCATCCAGAACAGCGGCTCGAACGGATTCATGGAGAAGCGCCCGGCGTGGGCCTGGATTACCGGAGTTACTAGCACCGCCAGGCAAGCAAGCAGCACCGCGAATCGCCTGCCGCCGAGTTCCCGCGTCATCAAGCCCGTGATGAGGATTTCCGCGCCCAGAGCAAGCGCGGGCAACAGTCGAAGCGCATGCAAAGAATCGCCGAACAGTAGCCGTCCGATGTACGCCACCAGCGGCGCCATGGGAGCAAGGTCTACATATCCCCAGTCCAGGTGATGCGAGAGAGCAAGATAGTAGAGTTCGTCGCGGAAATATCCGTAGCGGCCATTGGTCGCCATCTGCAGGGAAACGGCGACCGCCGCCAACAAATAGGCGACTGCCATGTCAGTGGAGAACCAGGACTCGTATGACCCAGAGACATGCCTAGAGGCGACACTTGGCAGACCTGCGATATCTGTGTGTCGCAGATTTTCCATATCCTACGGGGAGGCTATTTCTTCCGCTCGTCGCGTTCGACCACTCCGTCCTTGATGTTGACGATGCGGTGCGCGTACTCGGCGATGTCGTGCTCGTGGGTGACCAGCACGATGGTGTTTCCCTCGCCGTGCAGCCGGTCGAACAAGGCCATGATTTCGTTTCCGGTTGCCGAATCCAAGTTGCCGGTCGGTTCGTCGGCCAGAATAATGGAAGGCCGATTCACCAGAGCGCGGGCGACGGCAACACGCTGGCGCTGGCCGCCGGAAAGCTCATTGGGTTTGTGGGTCATGCGCGATTCCATGCCTACGGACTTCAATGCGCCCTGGGCGCGCTCGATGCGCTCGGCGGTAGGAATGCCGGCATAGATCAGCGGCAACTCCACGTTATGCAGGGCGGTGGCGCGAGCCAGCAGGTTGAAGGTCTGGAACACGAATCCGATTTCCTTGTTGCGGATGCGCGCCAGTTCATCGTCGTCAAGTTCGCTCACCAACTGGCTGTTGAGCCAGTATTCGCCTTTGGTGGGTGTGTCAAGGCAGCCGATAAGGTTCATCAGCGTAGACTTGCCCGAGCCCGAGGGTCCCATGATGGCAACGTACTCTCCCCGCTCAATGCGGAGATTGATCCCGCGCAGGGCATGTACCTGCTGTTCCGAGCCCATGTCGTAGGTCTTCCAAAGATCCTCGGCTGCGATCATGCAAGATTCAGGCGGTGCTGCCACAGCGTTAACGGGCATGCTGATTAATTCTGCGGTTGCCATTTTTTTCTCCTGCTCCGGTGCCACTGGGTTCTCCGAGATTGAATTCGACTCCGAGAGCTCCGTTTGCTATCCGATACTTCTGTTCGAGACTTCCCTTCGACACTGCGATTCAGACCGGCTTCTCCATTGGACGCATGAAGCCGGCGAAGGTTAAGTCTCGTCTTCCTTCTTGGGGACGGAGTTATCGATTTTGACGCTGCTCCCGGAACGAAGCGTGCGCAAAACCTTGTAACTTCCGGTAATGACCTCGTCCCCCTCCTTCAAGCCGTTGACCACCTCAATGTCGCTGGTTCCGGCGATGCCGGTGGTCACAGGCACGAACTCCGCCTTCTTGTTGCGAATGACGAAGACGCCCGGCACGTCCTCTTTCTGATCTTTATGCCTATCCTTCTGATCTTTATCCCTGTCCTTGGATGCATCTTTCGACACGGGAGCGGCGGCATGCACGGCGCCCGGGGCAGCTTTCTCCTGCGCCAGTTGGGCCTTGGTGCGGACCGAGAGTGCCTGAATGGGAATGGCCAGCGCGCTGGTGCGGGAAGCCGTCGTAATCTTCGCGGTAGTAGAGAGTCCCGGACGCAGATCCTGAGGAGGATCGCTGACCGTCACAACTACCTTGAAGTCCTTGGCCTCTTCGCTAGTGGATGCCTGCTGGGAAGTGGCCACTCCGGTGGAACGCACGATGGCGTTATCTCCGATTTCCGAGACCGTGCCGTGGAAGACCTTTTTGGGAATGGCGTCGATAGTGACTTCGGCAGGCTGACCTACACGCACGTTTACTATATCGGTCTCATCGACTTTTACTTCAGCGGTGATCACGGACATGTCGGCGAGCGTGAGCAACGTGCTGCCCAGAGCATTCTGAATGCCGATTACCACCGACTCACCTTCCCGAACCGGTAAGTTCGTGACCACTCCATCGTAGGGCGCGGCGTAAGTCGTTTTCTGCAGGACGTCGGCCACGCGGGTGAGATTGGCTCGTGCCATTGACACGTGCCGGTCCGCTGAATCTTTCTGCGCCTTGGCCTGGGCGACGCGCGCCTTGGCTTGCACCAGCCCGGCGTCGGCTGTGGCCCACGCATTCTCGCGGCTGTCGAAATCAGATTTCGCGATCAGCCCATCCTTGTAAAGGTTTTTTGCCCGATCCCAATCCAGCTTGTTGCGCTCGTAGTCGGCCTGGGCGCGCGACAGGTCGGCGGCGGAGGTCTTGAGCGCCGCATCGGCCGCGATCGCATCCGTTTCCGCGGCCTGTACTGAGGCCTGATTGGCGCTCACGTCGGCCGTAGACTGCACGTTTTCCAGTTGCGCCAGCAATTGACCCTTCTTTACGTGATCCCCCTCCTTAACGTACAGGTGGGTGATCTTGCCATAAGCGTTGGCACCGATATTGACGTACGTCTTCGGCTTGATTTCGCCCGAAGCGCTTACCACCGAGGACAAGTCCTCACGTTGCACCTTCCCGGTCTGCACCTTGACCACGTTCTTGCCGCTCTGAAAGACCGTGAAGCCGATCATGGCGGCCAACACGATCGCCACGCCGCCGCCAAGCGCAAGTTTCTTCCAGAGTTTCATGGCTTCCGTCACCGTCCCAGGCTGTTGCCCCGGCAGATCGGCTGCGATCTCAAGCAGTTAGTCCTGAGATTACGTCGCCGATTACTACCGACCGGTCCGCATGACGAGCCCACACTCTGGGATACGATCCTCTTGGCAGGAAAGTTCCAGTCTGAATGAAGTGCACCAGGATCCAGGGAATCCGGAGAGTAGAGCCGCCCCGCGAACACAAGATTATAGCAACCTGAAATTATAGCTTGCTCCCGGCCACCGTTCTAAAATTTTCGCTGCTTGTCCGGGCAACTCGGCGGGAGCTTCCCGGCGTCCAACTGAACGGCTTGGCTCAGGTGCTCAATCCATTCTTTTGCTGTGACTTAGCCTTGCTTTCGCCCAACTGAGGGCCTAGAATATACCGACGAAGTTTGTCGTGGCAGGAGTCCCTCTCATGGTTCGGGTTGGTTCACGTTATCTCTCGTCTCTTGTGATCCTCGCTGTCGCCGCAGCTTTTGCGGGCCCGGCTGGAGCCCAGAGTGACAAGCCGGCTCCCGCCAGCCAGCCATCTTCCAGCGCACCCGAATCTGTCGCTTCAGGATCGAATGCGGCGGCCAGCTCACCGGCGCAAGCTACGGACGAAGTCGATCCTCTCAAGCGCAAACCCTCGGAAAAGCAGAAGAAACAGCAGAAAGCGTCGCTCAAGATCGAACTCAGCAAGGTCTACAAGAAGTGGCTGAACGAGGACGTGGTCTGGATCATTACCGATCAGGAAAGAGCCGCTTTTAAGCAGCTCTCGAACGACGAGGAACGCGACAACTTTATCGAAGCCTTCTGGCAACGCCGCGACCCCACGCCCGACACCGAAGAGAACGAGTACAAGGAAGAGCATTACCGCCGCATCGCGTATGCCAACGAGCATTTTGCCGCGGGAATCCCGGGCTGGAAAAGCGACCGCGGCCGCATGTACATCATGTATGGCCCTGCCGACGAAATCGATTCGCATCCCTCCGGCGGCACCTATGAGCGGCCCACGGAAGAAGGCGGCGGCTCGACCTCCACGTTCCCTTTCGAAACCTGGCGCTACCGCTATCTGGAAGGCATTGGGCAGGAAGTCATGATCGAATTCGTCGACACTTGCATGTGCGGCGACTACCACATGACGCTGGATAGGTCGGAGAAAGATGCTCTGAAGTACACTCCCAACGCGGGTTTGACCATGTATGAGGAAATGGGCATGGCCAGCAAGGCCAGCCGTTTCAATGGAGGTCTGGAGCAATTGGGAGCCGGCCCCTTCAGCAACAGCAATGCCAGCAAACAGTTCGAGCGCCTGGAGCAGTTTTCCAAGCTGCAAGCGCCGCCGCCGGTCAAGTTCAAGGATCTGGAAGAAATCGTCAACACAAAGATCATTACCAACCTGATGCCCTTCGACGTTCGCACCGATTTCGTGAAGGTCACCGGGGATACCGTGCTGGTGCCGATCACGGTTCAGTTGAAGTATCGCGATATCACCTTCGCCAACAAAGACGGTGTGCAGCGCGGCACAGTGAATATCTTTATGCGCGTCAGCACATTGACCGGACGCATTGTGCAGACCCAGGAGGAACCGGTCCAGGTGGACGTTCCGGCGGAACTGCTGCCCCGCACGGCGGAGAATTCCGCGGTGTATTGGAAGGCGCTGCCGTTGCGTCCGGGACGCTACAAGGTAGAGATCGCGGTGAAAGACGTTAACGGGGACCGCAAGGGCCTGTGGAGCCGTGGGATTGTAGTTCCAGAGTTCGTGGATGACAAACTGTCAACTTCCTCGCTGATTGTGGCCGACGTGATGGAACCGGTGCCCACCAAGGATGTGAGCACGGGCCAATTCGTAATTGGCCTGAATAAAGTTCGTCCCCGCGTGGCTCCGGCCGACGGCAAGCCCGCCCTCTTCAAACGCAGTCGCGACCAGAAGGTGAACTTCTGGATGCAAGTCTACAATCTGGGTGTGGACGAGAAGACGCACAAGCCTTCGGCCACGTTTCAGTACGACATCGTGAACGTGGCAACCAACAAGCCGGTGGTTCAAAAAACGGAATCCACGGAAACGATGGGCAATATAGGCGAGCAGGTCACTTTGCAGAAATCGATTGCCGCGGCGAACCTGCAGCCGGGCGTGTATCGAATCGATATTAAAGTGAACGACAACATCTCCAAGCAGACCATCGATCCTTCAGCGACGTTTGCTGTAGAGTAACGGGCTGCTTGTTCCCCGGGGGTTGGAGTGAAGCTTCGCCATTTTGGTTCTTGGGCAGTAGTGATTGCGCTGTCCTTTCCGGCGTGGGCCGGAGAGCGGCCAGGTGCCATTTCGGGATACGTGCGCGACGCCTCAGGCACGCCCCAGATGGGCGCGGTGGTCGAGATCGCGGGCTCGGCGGCGCGGACTCTTACCGTGTTTACCGACGGCGCGGGCTTCTATTCCGCTACGGACCTGCTTCCCGGACTGTATTCCATCAAAGTCTCGGCGCCTTCTTTCCTTCCTTCCTTGCGCGAAAAAGTTGGCTTGCAGCCCGGCAACAGCGTTCACCTGAACATTACCCTGAACACGTTGCTCAACGCCATGCGAGTGGGGCCGCTGCGCGGGGCCGCCGCCGATGACGACGACTGGAAGTGGACCCTGCGTTCGGTGGCGAATCGTCCTGTTCTACGCATCTTGGATGATCCCGCGTTGCCTGAACAGCAGGATCACAACCTGAAGGCGAGCCTTTCGTTCCTAGCCGGTTCCGAGGCGGGCGGATATGGCAGCGGATCGGACATAAGCACGGGCTTCTCAGTGGAGCGCTCCATTTTCTCCGTGAACCGTGTCGGTCTGAGTGGAAATGTTGGCTACGGAGAGAGCCTTCCATCGGCCGTTCTGCGCGCCGTGTACTCGCACGCTCTGCCCGATGGTTCCGGGCCCTCGGTGGCGGTTACCATGCGCCGCTTCTCACCCTCCGATCCCAACCTGCACAATGCTGCGTTGCAAGCCTTGGCGCTCAGTGCGGGAGATGATTTCGCGGTGGGCGACATTCTCGAGTTAAGGTTCGGCAGCGAACTGCAGACCATACAGTTTCTTGGGCACGTGACCGCGTTCCGCCCCTACGGCTCCGTAGATCTACACGCCTCTCCCAACACCGTCGTCGAGTACGACTACGCGACCTCCCTGCCTAACACGCGGGCCGAGAAGGGTTTCGATTCCTCGCCCGCGGATTTGAGCGAAGCCGATCCTCGCGTCAGCATGGTGAACTTTACCACTCGCCTCGAACGCGCCCACCACCAGGAACTGAATGTTTCCCGCCGCCTCGGCAAGAACAACCTTCAGGTTGCGGTATACAGCGATCGCGTCGCCAACACCGCACTGATTGGAACCGGCGAGGTCACTGCTGCCGGCGGCTTCCTGCTGCCAGACGTCTCCTCCGGCACGTTTACTTATGCGGGCGATACCCTGAACGCCCATGGACTTCGGGTGGTGCTCCAACGGAAATTCTCTTCCGATCTCACTGCCACTTTGGATTATGCCTGCGGCGATGTGCTCGACCTTGCCAAGCCTGACGCCCAACTCCAGAACGCCGGGCAGTGGATCACCACGCAGCGCCGTCACGCCCTGGCTGGAAAGTTCAGCGGTACGATCCCTCTCTCACGCACCCGCTGGATCGCCTCCTATCGCTGGGTCAATGGTCCGGCGCTGACTCAGGTGGATATGTTTAACGCCTCCCCAGGGCAAAGCGATCCCTTCATGAATCTTTTCGTCCGCCAGCCGATTCCGACCCTGGGCTTCCTGCCCGCCCACATGGAAGCGGTCATCGATCTGCGCAACCTGCTGGCACAAGGCTATGTGCCGGTCATGGGACAGGACGGCCAAACCGTCTATCTGGTCCAGGCCGCCCGCTCCATCCGCGGCGGTGTGACCATCACCTTCTAAGGCGCCACAGTTTGTCATTTTAAGCCGCCACAGTTGGTCATCCCGAGCGAAGCGAGGGATCTTGGTGTTGGCTGGCGCGAACGCCGCCCCCGGCGCGCTAGTTTACCTGCGGGTTACCCTATCCGTAAAATCTATTGCTTCCATCAGAACTCAATGGTTGACTCTTGGAATAAGGTTTGGGTAGTGTTTCCTGTGCGGTTGGGCGTTGCATCTTGTTAGTCTGCAAGGGATTGCAAGCCTCTTATAACCAAGGGTCGACAAAGTATGACCGGCCGCACCAGACTCGACTCCCTCGAACTCATCGGGCTTTAAGGAGACATCATGAGAGTGCGCACAGTATTGGTGTTTGTGCTTCTGGCCGCAATCAGCCTCTCCGCACAGACCTTCCGCGGCACGATTCTTGGCACTGTCACCGACCCCTCAGGTGCGGTCCTCCCTGGCGCCAAGGTGACCGTGAAGAACGTTGGTACGGGATTGGAGCGCACCACCGACACCAGCGCCGACGGCAGCTACGCGCTGCCCGAGTTGCAGATCGGCACCTACACGGTGACGATCACGCTGACCGGCTTCCAGACGTTTGTGACCACCGGCGTAACGGTGGACGTGGCCGGAGAGCGCCGCGTCGATGCCGCAATGAAGCCCGGCCAGGTGTCGACCAGAGTGGAAGTCTCGGGCGACCTTTTGCCGCAGGTGGAGACGACCTCCGCCGAACTTGGCGGAACTCTGACTGCGGATACAATTGAGTCCCTTCCCGTCAACGGACGCGATTATCAGAAGCTGATCTACCTCAATCCCGGCATCGCCGGATCTCCCGACCAAATCACGGACTCCCCGGGCTCTTACGGCACGTTTTCGATGAATGGCTCGCGCGGCCGGGCGAACAACTTCCTGCTCGACGGAACCGATATGAATGACGGTTTCCGCAATGACCCGGCGATCAACGAGGCCGGAGTATTCGGCGATCCGGCCACCATTCTTCCGCTCGACGCCGTGGCCGAACTGAAAGTGATCTCGAACTATGAAGCTGAGTACGGCCGCAACAGCGGCGCTGTAATCAACATCGTCACCAAGAGCGGCACCAACGCTTTGCACGGTTCGCTGCTGGAGTACTTCCGCTCCGGCAAGCTTGGGGCCCGCAACTACTTTAACTTCGATCCCAACCCCAAGGGCGGTTTCAATAACAACCAGTTCGGCGGCGCCCTCGGCGGGCCGATCGTAAAGGACAAGGCTTTTTTCTACCTCGACTATGAAGGCCAGCGCGAAAACGGCGCCCAGGCCGGAACCACTTGCGTGCCCGACCCGGCGGTCATCGCCAACGCCGAGACTGAGATCGCTGGCCTGGGCGAGACCGTGAATCCCGTGATGCTCGCGGTTCTTGCCCGCAACCCGTATCCAACGCCCAATATTGCGGGGGCGGCCAGCGACGAGAATGGTTGCACCGTCAACAACGTTTCCACGTCCACGAACTTTTTCAACCGCGTAGACAGCGCGATTGCCAAGATCGATTACAACTTCAATCCTAATAACATGATCGCTGGCCGCTACTACTTCGGCGACAGCTCGCAAAGTTTCCCGTTTGCGCAGCTTGCGGGCGGCCTGCTGCCGGGGTTCAACACCATTACGCCGACGCGCGTGCAAATGATCGCCCTCTCTTACGTGAAGGTGGTCAATGCCAATCAGGTGAATGAAATCCGCCTGGGATGGAACCGGTTTGCGGAAGGCTTTTTCGCCGAGGATCAGAAATTCATCCCGAATTCCATTGGTTTGGATACGGGCATAACCACCACCTATAACGGCGGCCTTCCCTCGACCAATGTTGGCGGCTTCTCGCAGTTCGGCTCCACCGACTCCCTGGCGAAAAATCGTGTGGACGCGAACTGGCACTTCGTCGACAACTACTCATGGAAGTCGGGAAGGCATGATGTGAAGTTCGGCTACGAATTCCGCCGCACCACCATCGCACAGTTGTTCGATCACAATTTCAGGGGCACGTTAAGTTTCGATTCAATCCCGGACCCGAATCTCCTCAATCCGAATCCCCTCACCGCGATCCAGGCCTTTCTTGAGGGGCTTCCCGACGGCGGCAAACAGGTGCAGGGCGATACTGAGAGGCACACTTACCAAAACAGCCATGGCTTGTTTATTCAAGACAGCTTCCGCGCGACTTCGCGGTTGACCTTGAACTACGGAATGCGCTGGGACTACTTCGGGGTGGTGGGAGGAAAAAACGGGGAGTTTTACACCGTCGATTATACGAACGGCGGGAACAACGTTCCGACCAGCCAGTTGTATGGCAAGGACATGAACAACTTCGCTCCCCGCGTCGCCTTGGCCTACGACGTAACCGGACAGGGAAAGACCGTGGTCCGCGCCGGATGGGGATTATTCTACGATGCGTTTGCCCAGGACATGTTCCTCGGCCACCTGCCATGGAATTGCGGCTTCTGTCCGGGGCCGGCCTATCCTGGCCTCGGACCGAATGCACTCGCGACGGGAGCCGTCACCGGTAATGTGATTACGCCGGGAGTTCCAGTTTATTCAGGATACGGCCCTGAAGGCGATTTCTTTTTCGCCGATCCCCACCTGCGCACACCTTACATCCAGAACTTCAACCTGAACTTCCAACAGCAGTTGGCCAGCAAGATCGTGCTGCAAGTTGGCTATGTGGCATCAATCGGGACCAAGCTGTTCCAGTTCCTGGATATCAATCAGCCCAACCAGGCACAGATCACGGCGGCGGATCTGGGTTGCGATTGCATCAACAGCTACGGCGTGCCGCGCACGGTGGCGCCGAATTTCTTCTATCTCAATCAGGAGAGATCGTCGGCCAACTCAAGCTACCACTCGCTGCAGGCCAGCTTGCGCACGAACGCTTGGCACGGGTTGACCTCGACCGCCAACTTCGTCTGGTCGCATGCCATCGACGATGCCAGCGATTCTGAGGATTTCGAACCCAATGAATCGCAGCCCACCGACAGCACCCATCCGGGCGGAGACCGCGGAAACTCCAGCTACGACATTCGCCGCCGCTTTACCTGGAACTTCGTTTATCAATTCCCCAGGATGGGCGGCTCGATGCAGAAGGTGAAGAATGGCTGGGGTCTGGACGGCATCCTCAATCTACAGGACGGGCAGCCCTGGCACCTCAACTACGAGTTTGAAGGAGAATACTCCGGCTCCGGCGAGGGCTTTGATCGTCCGGACCAGATTGCGACTCCGCAATATTCCAGCAACCCGGCTCAATACATAAACTTGTCGGCCTTCGCCGCGCCCTGCACCTTTGGAAACCTTGCCAACGACGGCTCTGCGGATGAAACCAACTGCATCCCCGGCACCCGGCACTTCGGCAGCGAAGGGCGCAACTCTTTGCACGGTCCCAGTTTCAAGGAGTTTAACTTTTCCGTATTCAAAGACACGGCGATCACCGAGCGGCTCAAAATGACGCTTCGGGCGGAGTTCTTCAATCTGCTCAACCATCCCAACTTCTCGAATCCGTTCCTGCCCACTTTCATTGCCGACATCGGGGCGCCGAACAACGGGAACGGCTATAGCGGCTCGTATTTTCCGATCACCGCAACCGGCGACGTAGGCGTCGGGAATCCGTTCCTTGGCGGCGGCGGACCACGGGGCGTTCAGTTTGCGGCCATCTTCAAGTTCTAGCCCTGGACTAGGAGTCCAAGCCCCTGCCGCTTCGCGGCAGGGGCTTTTGTTCTGCTCCCACCGCCCACGTGACTTCCGTCACTAGGTAACCTGATTCCTGCGATGCTACGCTCGAAGTCGTAATCCGTTTTCCCCAAAGCGCCTGTTGCGGAGATCTCGATGCGTCGCTCGATTTGCGCTGTCCTTATCGTCATCTGCTGCGCGTGTATTTTCGCGCCAAGCTTCGCTCATGCCCACCACGTCAAGCAGTCTGACGCGGCGCTGCCCGTGACCACCTCGTCGGCGGCGGCTCGCGCCCTATACGAGAAGGGCATGCAGGATTACGAAAATCTTTACCTCGAGCGCTGCAACGACGACTGGCGCGCGGCCGTCAAGGCCGATCCCAAATTGGCCCTCGCCTGGGCCTGGATTGCCTTCAACGGCAGCGATCCCAAGGAAGTGAGTGCGGCCCGCGAAAAGGCCAAGGCCCTCGCCCCCCAGCTGACTCCGGGCGAGCAGTTGATGATCGCCTGGATCGCCAAGGTGCAGGAAGGCGACTTCCTCGGCGGCATTTCCGCTATGAACGACATGCTCGAGATGTATCCCAAGGACAAGCACTTGATCTATCTCGCCGCCAACTGGCTCATGCTGGAAAACGGGGACGATCAGGCGCAGAGACTGCTCGAGAAAGCGCTGGCCCTCGATAAGAATTTTCCCGCCGCGCTGAACGATCTGGCCTACGAATATGCGCGCAGCCACCAATTTCCCAAGGCCTTCGCGATCATGGACCGCTACGTCGCCATGCTGCCCGGGGAACCGAATCCCCAGGACTCGTATGGCGAACTGCTGCGCATGGCGGGAGACTTTGAGGGCTCGCTGCACCACTACCGCGCCGCTTTGAAGATCGATCCTGACTTTGTTACCTCTCAGGTTGGCCTGGGAGACACCTACGCGTTAATGGGAAACCAGGAGCAGGCGCGGATGGAATACGACAAGGCCATCCGCTACGCCCACAATGAGGCAGACCGGCTCGCCTACGGCATGCAGAAGGCGATGACCTGGGTGCGAGAAGCCAAGTTCTCTGAGGCCGACAAGCTATTCCAGGAGATTGCGCAGACCGCCCACTCCAAGGATCAGGACTTGCAGGAAGCGCAGGCGTACCGGCACCTGGCGGAGTATCAGACCGATGATAAAACGTCGTTGAAGTATCTGCAGGATGCCGAAGAGTCGCTGGCCCATAGCGGCGCGATTTCCAAAGGCGATAAAGATGAAGAACTATCCCGCATTCTGCGCAACCGCGCCGTGCGCGCTGCGCATGCCGGGAACCCGGCTCTGGCCGACAAGTCTCTGAAACAACTCGAGGCCATGGCGACCGGCAGCCGCAACCGCGTCATCCAGAGTTCCTTCAACGGCGCAGCTGGAACGTTGCTGATGGATCAGAAGAAATTCGATGAAGCCATCAGTAACCTGGAAGACGACCGCGACAATCCCTTCAGCATGGAACTCCTGGTGCAGGCCTACTACCAGACCAATCAGTCCGACAAACTGGCCGAGGCCGAGGCCAGGCTGCGAGGCACCAATGTTCCCACCATGGAGCAGGCCCTCGTAGTACCCGCCGCCCGCCTGCGCCGCCCGCAAATATAGGCAGCTCATAACCCATCCTTTTGCAGTTTGGTCTATACTGTCGAACGCCAGCGGCGGCAGTTCCAGTTTCCAGTTTCTAGTTCCAGTTCTGCGGGATACGGCAACTGCAGAAAGCAAGAACCGGAAACTAGAAACTAGAAACCAGAAACTAGAAACTGTACCCACAAGATTAATGATTTCTAAAACAGATCGCCGTTCCCGCTCCAGAGTCGTTGCCAAGCTGCCGGTGCGCGTCCGCAGCGCTGCGGCGAACGCCGAGTTGAGCGCCCAGACTCGCGACGTCAGCACCAATGGAGTGTTTCTCTATACGAATTCCCGCATGATGGAAGGCTCCGACGTCGAATTAGTTCTCATCCTTCCACCCGAGCTGACCTCCGGAGAGAAGTGCTGGGTGTGCTGCCATGCCCGCGTGTTGCGCGTGGAGCAAGGCCCCGGCAAGGATTTCGGAGTCGCAGCCGAGATCCAACGCATGGACATACTGCCGGAGATTCCTGCCTAGTCGTCTGCCGCCAGCGTTGATGCCCGCCCTCTTGCACCATTGCTCGTTGCACCATTGTTGGTGCAGTCGATGCGTGCCAAATGTGCCCGCTCGGGAGGCAAGACTTGCCCGGCTGACGATAGAATTCTCGGAAATCTGTGAAAAAGTGCTTCCCATCGCACCGACCTTGGTGCAATAATGGCGGCCCCGGAATTGCTCTGGCCAAACTTAGAATTCAGGTGGGCCTGCGTATGTGGATTGAGAAACTGGCGGACGGTGTGGTGCAAGTGCAAACCCCGATCGGACCGCGTTATTTGATGCCGTCGCTTTTTCAGCGCGTGTATTTTCTCTGGATGTTCCGTCACTTTCCCATTCTCCCCCACGCCGTGTTGAGCACAGGCCAACAGCGGATGATTGACCGTTTATGTTCCGAGCAGCGGTTCGTCTCCATGGCTTACGCCGATGGCATGGACGATGCCCCGGTAATTGGAACGGTCGAGCGGCGCTTGAAGATGGGGCCAGATTCCTTGCCGCCCCGTCGCCCCGCGGCCAGCGAAGGCTCCGGCGCACTGGCTGCCGAAGTGCGTCAGCGGTCGTAGCGTCATTCTCATTTCGCGGCCCCACCGAACTTCAATCGCCGCATTCAAGTCTGCGCTGATGTTATTTTCCCCGATCCAAGAGCCGTCGCCCAGTCTTTGAAACCGCGGTTTCAGATTGCAAGCCAGTCTGCGCGATGACCGCGCGTGTAAGACGCGTGTAAGAGATGTTACAATCACAAATTGTCCCGCCCGGTAAGACTCCCACCGTGGGCGCGTAGCTCAATTGGCAGAGCAACTGACTCTTAATCAGTAGGTTGAAGGTTCGATTCCTTCCGCGCTCACCATCTTTTCAATCACTTACCAGTTGTTCCCGAACTGATTTTTCCAGGTGTGCCGTGAAGTGTGCCGTAGCAGACTAGCCTACGCACCCACTGCCGGCTCTCCTGGCTGCGTGTCGTTCAAAGCCGAGCGCACAATATCGAGCTCGGGGTGCTGGTATTTCATCGCCGTTTTAACGTCTACGTGCCCCATCGCTTGCATCACCAGCTTCAAATTTCCTGTCTTCTTCAGAATCCGGGTACCAAAGTCATGACGACCGCAATAGAGCACCAGGTTCTTCGGTAGGCCTGCTTTCGTGCGAGCCTGGCGGAACTTACCGGCCATTGTAGTGAGATGCCCCGACTTGGAGCGTTTGGACGGGAACAGCCAACCCTCCTGACGCGACCCACAACGGATCCGGAAAAGATTGAGAACTCGGTCGCTCATGGGTACGTCTCTGACCCCTTTGACGGTCTTGCTGTCCGGGACGAAGATCAGCCGACGATCCCAATCGATGTTCTCGATTCGGATCTGATACAGCTCCTTCTCATTCCTCATACCGGTGTCGCGCACGAGGATGACGACGTCGCGGAAAAGCTCGAGCGTCCTGGGCCGCCAATTGCATTTCGCGGCCCCGGCCAGAAGTTTCCGCTCCGCTTCTTCGTCCAACCTCAGTGAGCGTTCTTTTTCTGGCAAGAGTTTGATCTTGGGAGCTCTCCGGATCAGTTTCCACTCTTCAGCTTTGTGCAGAAGGCGCCGCAGAGTCCGCAAGGCACAGTTGCTATTCGCCGCTGAGCCGGTAAAGCTTAGTCGCTCGGCGACATCATTGTTGATGGCGTCAAGCCGCATTCCCAGGATGGAAGTAGTCGTCAACAGGCGCCATCCGTCCTGATAGTACGTCTTGGATTTCGGTACGAGCCGTGCCGAATCGACCCACTCCAAGAACCGCACCGAAACCTTACGCAAAGTGGGTGCCTTCCTCGGCAAGGGGTCATTATTGTCGTATGCATCTGCGAACCTGAGGGCCGCAATTTTACGTGCCCTGCTTTCATTCGTCTCCTTGGTCGATCCCCGAAAACGCTCGCCGCGGACCGTGAAGTCGTACCACCAATATTTCGATTTCCTTTTCTTATAGAGCTTCACGAGATTCCTCCATTGCAGCCCGCACGGAAGGCACTCGTGTGTTCTGTCTGATGTACTCCAACAGGACCGCAACATCGTAGCTGACTCGGCCCTCCATTTCCACGTAGTCCGGTCCAATACCCTCATACCGCCAGCGCTTGAGAGTGGCCGGTGAACGGCCTAGGATTTCGGCGGCTTTCCTAGTGTTGACCAGCTCAGGGATTCGATCTTGACGAGTAGAGCTCACGATCTGTTTCGACCTGCTGCGAATCGTGCGCCACTAAGGAGACCTGCAAAGGCTCGCTTCCGGCTGGTACGGGCCGTGCGGGTCTTGCGCGATCGAGTCGCGCCAGCGCGCTTCACCCGGCTCCTGTTGCTCTTAGCCTTTGCGGTGACGAACTCTGCAAACGTCACCGGCAGCTCGATACAGAGAACAGTCTTTTGTTTATTCTTTTCGCAGATCTCCGCCGCCGCGTTCCTGACAGCTTCTTTATCGTGTGTCAGCACGTGGATGAGCGCGCTGTTTTCAGACTGGCCTTGATATCTACCGAGGGCCTTCAGATCGATGGTGTAGCCCGGGAATCGTGGGTCGAGGGCGGCTTGGATATTGCGGAGGCCGGTTTTGCCGGTGTGCTCGGTGTACAAGAGATACAACCCGTTCTTGTTCCTACTGACCAACAACGATGAGGCCGTGCGCGATACCCAATTACACAGATTCCGTCCAAGGGCGGACACGGACCGACCCAGAGCTTTTAGCTGCGTCAGCGGCGAGGTCGAGTTGGTATTGGTTCGCGACATCAGTCTGGGATCTGCTTCCCACTTAAGAGTGTCACCGAAAAACTAATGCGCCGCATCGACACATAGCCGCGGCAGCTGGAGGGGATATCTGTGGGTAACTTGCGCCGGAAAGTGGACCGGTCGGTTAAAGTGTGCCGGACTGTCTTGCAACCAACACGCCCAACAACCGTACTTATGGACCTCCCCTTCGGGGGAACTCCAAGCATGCAGAGAAGACGACCCGCCAATCCTGGGCGGCAGAGGCGGCTGGTTCGGGGTATCCGTCGGGGAGCGATTCCGAAGGGGTCGGTCCGCTGGGAGGAGGTTCGGGTCGGATCGGGCGTTTTAAAGGTGCAGAGAGCCTTTTGGGACAAGCTGGAGGGAGGTTGTCGACCACCGCAGACCTACTCGCCTACATTATTAACCGTTGATCGACGGTCTTCGGTTCCGCTCCTCAAGCCAACGCACTCCGCCTGTCCCTCCTCAATGTGGCGAGGAGCCCCGAGTACCGCCGTTGCGGACGGTCGTTGCGCGCCGCGATGCCCAGCGCCTTCTTCTGCCCGATCAGCACGAGCAGCCGCTTGCCCCGCGTGATGCCCGTGTAGATCAGGTTGCGTTGCAGCAGCATGTAGTGCTGCGTGGCAAGCGGGATCACGACTGCCGGGAACTCCGAGCCTTGCGACTTATGGATCGTGATCGCGTAAGCCAGCGAAATCTCATCCAATTCTCCGAAGTCGAACTTGACCAGCCGCTCGTCGAAGCGCACGGCGACCTGCTGCTCGACCATATCGATCCGCTCGACGATCCCGACGTCGCCGTTGAACACGTCCTTGTCGTAGTCGTTCTCCGTCTGGATGACCTTGTCGCCTATCTGGAATCGGCATCCGAACCGCTCAACGGTGGGCTGACCGGGTCGGATTGGGTTCAATACCTTCTGTAAGGCTGTGTTCAGTTCTCGCACTCCGAGCGACCCCCGGTTCATCGGGGAAAGAACCTGAACGTCGCGGATGGGGTCGAGACGAAACCGTTCTGGAATCCTCTCCTGCACGAGCTTGACCAGCGTTGCCGCGATCTTTTCCGGGTCATCTCGCTCGACGAAATGGAAGTCGGAACTCGGGTCGGTCCCGCGCATATCGGGCATCTGCCCTCGGCGGATGCGGTGTGCGTTGGTGATGATGTGGCTGTCCGCAGCTTGCCTGAACACTTCGGTGAGGCGAACGACTGGCACCACGCCGCTCTCGATCAAGTCCCCAAGCACTGTGCCCGGTCCAACGGACGGAAGCTGATCCACGTCGCCGACCAGAACCAACCCGGCGGGGTTCGGAAGAGCCCGCACCAGCGAGTGCATCAGCGGCACGTCCACCATCGAGGTCTCGTCCACGACCAGAAGCCCGCAGGCGAGCGTGTTCGACTCGTGTCTGCTGAACCGCCCTGTTGCGGGATCAATTTCCAGCAGGCGGTGGATCGTCTTGGCTTCCATGCCCGTGGTCTCGGTGAGCCGCTTTGCCGCCCGCCCGGTTGGGGCGCACAGCAGGCACTTCACGCCCTTGGCTCGCAGGATCATCAGAATCGAGTTCACCAGCGTGGTTTTTCCCACGCCCGGTCCTCCGGTGATGACCACGACCCGGTTGCCGAGCACCGTATTCAGCGCCTCGCGCTGGCTGGGAGCGAGCGTCTTGCCCGTCCGCCGCTCGCACCACGTGACCGCCTTCTCGAAATTAATCGGCGGATAGATCAGCTCCTCTTCAGCTAGGCTCTTGATCCTTGCCGCGATGCCCTCTTCCGCTCTCCTGAGGTGCGGCAAGAAGATCAGAGGCTCGCCGTTGATCTCCTCCAACAGCAGGGAGCCACTCGTAAGCATCTGCGACAATGCCTGCTCGACAGTCCCTTCCGGCACCTCCAGCAACTTCACCGCCGCCAGCTTGAGTTTCTCCAGAGGCAGGGCACAGTGTCCGTCCGAAGTCGCTTCCAGCAGAACATGGTCGATGCCCGCCCTCGCCCGGTTCAGCGAGTCCCGAGGAATCCCGACCTTCTGAGCAATCTGATCGGCGGTTGCGAAGCCGATCCCGTAGATGTCCTTTGCCAGCGTGTAGGGATTGCTCCGCACCTTCTCGATTGCCTGCTCGCCGTAGGTCTTGAAGATTCGCACCGCCCGGCTGGTGCTCACGCCGTGGCTGTGCAGGAACAGCATGATTTCGCGGACTTGCCTCGCCTCCTGCCACGCAAGCGCGATTCGCTCCCGGCGCTTGGGGCCGATGCCATCGACCGTTTGCAATTCGGCGGCTCGGGTCTCGATCACGGCGAGAACCTCGGCTCCGAACCGCCCGACCAGCTTCTTCGCAAGGATCGGCCCGATACCTTTCACCAAGCCGCTGCCGAGGTACCGCTCGATCCCCTCGGCTGTGGTCGGCGGCACGGTCTTCATGGTGGTCGCCTTGAATTGCAGCCCGTGTTCCTTGTCTCTGACCCACCAGCCTTCTGCACTCAGCCATTCCCCCGCGGTCACCGAAGGCAGCGACCCGATGACCGTTGTCTCCTCCCGCTGCCCTCGTGCTTCCAAGCGCAGGACACAGAAGCCGCTCTCGTCGTTGTGGAAAGTGACGCGCTCGATCAGACCGGAGATCTCCTCGGTCGCGGGCCTGCGCTCTGGGATTGCGGCATTCATCGGGGATTCATTTTCCCACGGACCGTCTGCCCTGGGTGACCATTCGGCAAAGCGATTCTGCTGGGATTTGGCTGCATCGGCTGGAGCGTGTCAGGTTGAAAACAGCCTTTGCGACCAGCCCACCGACAGTATGCCCTCACTTGACCCAGTCCGCGAAATTCGCGAATCCGTTGTCGGCCGTCCAGTCGTAAACGGGATACCAGTTGCCCAGATTGTAGCCCTTTCCTCGATATTCCTGGCTGACTTGAAATTGGTAGGATGCGGAGCCATCGATTTTGTCGTACTCGAACCATTTGTCCCCGATTTTCTCCCACAACGTAGCGGTCTCGCCGCTGGCCGAGAAGGTTACTCCCACATAGAGAAGAGGGTTGGGACCGGGTAACTTGGTCAGCCCGTCCTTGCCTTTTATCGAATTGATATGCACGCCGAACAGATGATTGCCACGCCTAAAACTTTTTAGGATTTCATATCGAACCCACGGACGCGCATAGGTGCTCGATCCGATAAGCACGCAGCTATTGGATGTATTTTCTACGCCACCGTTAATGAGGCGTTTCAGCGCAACATCGCCTTGCTTCTTGGCGGTCTCCCAAATCGAAGCGTCATAGAAGCCTGCGGCTTCGCGGTCGGGTTTCGTTAACCAATGGTTCCTCACGACGTTGGCTCTGAAGTCGATAACGTCCTGGTAGTGAAAAGTGAAAAATACTCGGTTTGCCATCGCTATCTCTCTTAAAACCTACCTACCGGCATCTCGTGCTGCCCGCTCAACCCATTGCGGAAACTTATCGTGATCCCAGCAATAAACCTTGCCGTGCTTGCTAATCCATTTCGGCCCGTGCTCCGTCTGATTGGGGAGCAGTATGCCCAAAATGCCCTTGCCATCCTCAATACTCTTGGCCAGCTCGTATTTGCACCACGGGCGTTCGGAGGTTTTCGCGCCGATTAAGAAACAGGTCACGCTCGTGTTGTTGAGGCCGCGATCTATCAGTTTTTGCAGAGCGGCCTTTCCCTTGGTTTCTGCTTCTTCCCACAGAGATTTGTCGTAGAAACCCGTTTCAGACGTTGGCTTAAATTGTCCGGAGTTGCGGACGATGTTCGCATTCATGATGTCGGCGTAATGGAAACTGAAAAACACTCTGCGTGCCATGGTTACCTGCCCTTGGCCTTGTTAATGATTTCAACCACTGTGTCGATGAGACGCTTGCTATCGGACGCATCGCCCAAGATCGTGAAAAGCGGTTTCAGCTCGGGATGCTTGGGATAGTAGGTGTCATAATTGTCGGTGATTTCCCGCCACAGTTCCTGCGCCGTATAGCCGGTCGCTCCGATAGGAATCAGCAAGAGCCCGTTCGCTTTTGCAATCTCAAATTCCCGGCGCACACCATTTGCCGGAACAACACTACCTGCCTGCAATTTGTTACCGAAAATGAAAACGACGATGCCGGCATGGGCAGTCATCTCCTGCCGGTAGGTTTCCCACTGTTTCTGGGCATCCGTGCCTTGCGGGAAGGGCCTCAGGATTAGCTGATCATGGAGGCGCTTTCCCTGACGCTGATAAAGTTCTTCCAGAACGCCCGTAATCACCTGGCTGCCCACCCCCAGGCCAAATCCTGAAACGATCCGGTTGTCGTTTCTAATCAGGGCCTGGCTGAGATTGCGGACAAAACTTTCGGCTTTGTCCGCTGCCCAGCTTCCATACTCATGCGCACTGCCGGAAATAAGGACCGTCTTTCGCCGGAAACGATTTTCAATCTGTTTCAGGAGCGCCGTGATGTCGCTATATTCATCGACCAGCAGAGTCTGAACGCCAAAGCGCTTCAGGTCGTTTATGGCGAGGTGCTGCTTGATGTCCGCGTATTTGAATGCGTCATCACTGGCGAAACCAGACCGCTTGCACTTTTTGAAGATGCAGTAATGATCGCGGGGCTTCCCGTGCAGACTAATGCGGACACGGCTCAGAATGTAGTCGAGATTGGGATCAGTAAAACTGAAGCCCAAGAACAAAAACATCTTCGCCACCAAATCACCGCTGAGAGCTGTTACGTATTGGCCACGCGTCGATTGATATCGCTCGTAGTCATCCTTGGTAAGGACTGCGTCGTCAGGATGGTCGATATCGCCGTGCATTTTATAGACAATCGCATCGCGCTTCGGCTTCGTCAGCTTAAGGTGGTCGAGGGTGTATTTGACATCCGGAATCTTCCCCGCAGCTTTGAGCGAGTCCTCAAGCAATTTGTCGTAGTTCGTGGTCCAGTACGTCTTGATCGGGAGCCGGGCTAGGATACGATGGTTTTCCGTGGGCGCATGACCTGGAGATAATTGTTCGATCAGAACCCGATTAAGTCCGCTTCGGTTCTGCTTTTCGTTGAGATGGTACTGAGCTATCGAGATCAGGTCATATTCCTGGTCGATATCCAGGCCCAGGTCCTGTGCGATGGGCTGCAGCAGCTTTTTCCAATCGACATAACCGGCTCCCACAGACAATCCCGCGCCCGCAAAAATGGCCACATTCTCTTCTTCCAGCTCTTTGACGAACGTTTCTACGAAATGTTCAGCATTCTTGTCCATGCTCTGTCACCGTCTCTTGAGGCTCCCGTCAATTACCGCTCCAGTTTAATTTGCAGCGGCGACCACCTCTGCCGCAGGGGCCACACAGCCTAACGGTAGTTTCTTGCAATTGGCACTGCGCATTGAATCCTCAATTGACGAGAGTGCTTCTTTAATTTCCTCTCTCAAGTGGTCGGCCTGTTCGTCGATGACATCAGAACACGCTCCTAGTTCTGTCAGCTTGGTCTTGATCGTTCTGATCCGCCCGAGCGCAGTACGAATGGCCTTCACTTGCTGGTCGATTGAAGCAGAGTCTACTTCTGGTGCCGCGGCCCGGAGCGCAGTGAGCCGGCGCTGCACGATCAGGAATCGAACGGCTGTGATAAGGTGCTGTTGCGTGCATGCAACCCAGGGTCCGTAATCGCACGCGCCCTCAGCCCACTCTCCGATCTCGCGCATACTTAAGCCGTCTTGCGTGCGGGACAAGTAAATGCCTGCGTTGGCGTTCCGTTGCGCCAGCTTCGTAGCCATGTCAGCTGAGATTGCCTTCCGTCCCATTGCTCGCGAACAACGGTCGCGGGCCTCAATCACAATCGATATCGAATCGGCCACCACGTCGTCCCCACGAAGCGTAACGATGACGTCACCAGGTTGGTTGTCTCCGCCGACGTGATAGACCTCTGCCCCGATGGCCTGTGCCCAGGACTGCAAGGTCTCCGCAACGTCCTCTTCAAATGGAGCACCCTTAAGAGTCGTCTGTTCGAGGGCCTCAGCCGCAGCATCTTGTCCCCGCACTTCCTTAGCGAGGCCATCAATCTCAGTTAGAAGCGGCTTCAACGCCTCTTCAACCTGCGCCTTCACCGCCTTCGCCAAAATGCCGTTCTCCGCGGTGGCCCTGTTGACAGCTTGCTCAAGACTGCTCTGTATGGACTCGGTATTCTTGGGGTTTAACAAATCGCGCAACGATTGGAGCGCATTGCCGAGGGTTGATTTTGCATTTTTCGGATCCAGGTCTTCCGAAAGCAGTGCTTTGAGATCGTTGATGCGTTTAGCCGTCTCAGATGACGCGTTATCCACGAGCTTCTTTACAGGGCTCAGTACCTGGCCATCGGCGGTTCCCATTTGTTGCACGAGAGTCTGTTGCGCCTTAGCCGGGATACCAATAACCGCCTGCTCAACTTGGGTTAGCAGTTCCGAGATTTTGCGTTTTACGAAATCGGTGTCCTGGGCGGTACGACCCCGTTCGAGGCAAAATACTCCTACCTCGAGGGCCTTCATGAGCATGAAGCTCTGTTCTTCAGGGGGAATACTGCGAAGGAAATCTGCGACTTCCTTTACCGGGACGTCCAACTGGATGATGCGGATCGAACTCTCCCGAATCTCAACACTGCCCTGAGCCATAATTCCTCCACCGTGGTTCGCTATCGATAGTTGTTTGCACGTGACCACAAGAACTGACGGTCGATGAGTAAGCCGTCGTGTACGATTGACTCGTCTTCATGATTGACGACCTTTTAACTGCGCGCGTTTCTTGGAAGTCGTCGAAGACGATTCAGTTTGGATCTGTTCAATCAAGCGTTGGAAATCATCGGAGGATAGTCGCGCGGCCATCGCTGTTCGTAGGAATTCGGGGAGCTTAGGGATCGAATTGACGTAATCGGCCAGCTCGGGGTCGGTGCTATCTGCCAATCGGAAGAGCACATCCGCATCTCCCCCGAGCAAAGCTGCAATGCGACGGATCAATTCAGGGCGTGGTGGATTCTCGCGGCCACGTTCGATGCGGCTCAGATAAGCGGGGGAAATGCCCAGCCGTTCCGCTGCACTCCTCAGGCCGAGTTTCTGAGCTTCGCGCATCTCTCGGATTGTGTCTCCAAATTTCTTTGCCATGGTCTAATTGAATGTGTATACTGTTGCGTAACACTAAACACGCGGAAGACAAAAGTCAAGCGGATAGTTACTGAGGGTTAAGAAATCGTTCCGGAAATGTACCAAAAGGGACTGTGTAGGTGCGAGGATGAGTTCAAAGGCGGCAGTTGATAAGCAGAAAGGCGTGAGGCGTCGCTCCGGCAAAGCGAAGCCTGCGACAGTCACGCCGACCCTATTCGAATTGCAAGAAGAATGCCAGCTCCCTGTCTCGGAAGTTGGTAACACAGAAGTGGCCGAAGAGAGCATTCGGGAAGGCTTCCTTCTTGATTTCATCTCTGGTCAAGATCAACTCCCGGACACACCCAAAGAGCAAGTTCGCCAACGGATCTCGCGTGCGTTATTCCACGAGTACGGGATTTCCGTCGAGGACATGGAGCGAGATTTCTCCGTTTCCGTTGGCGGTAAACGCCGCCGCGCTGACATAGCCGTATTCAAGCACGATCTACCACATACTGTGGAAAACCTGCGGCGCGTCGTGGTTTGTCGCCCTGAACCAAAGTTGGGCAAAAAGGGCGCTGTGAAAATGCGCGACTTCGAGCAGGCATCGGGGGATCTAGATGAACTAAAACCGTTCCTGACGAACATCGACAGCTGCGACTACGGCTTGTGGACAAATGGACTTGAATTCTTCTTCTTGCACAAGAAGACATCGCGATTCCAGGTCGACACACAACCGCTGGGTGATTGGCCGGCCGCAGACGAGTCGATGGGGACTCGAGACGTTGTTTCCCACGCGCATACGCGACGTGCTGATCCAGAGATGCTCCGGGTCGCTTTTCGTCGCTGTCATAACTTCATTCATGGTAACGAAGGAATGCCGAAGGACGCTGCCTTCTGGCAATTCTTGTATCTCATCTTCTGCAAAATGCACGACGAACGCACGCCCCGAGATCGGCGGCAGTTTTGGGCGGGGCCGACAGAACAGTTCGAGGCTGCAGGACAGCAAGCAATTCAGAAGCGAATCGGGAAGCTGTTTACCGAAGTGAAACAGGCACACAAGGGGGTCTTTCGTGGTAATGAGGAAATTTCGCTTTCACGTCGCGCTTTGGCCTTCATCGTGTCCGAGCTCGCAAAATACGAATTCACTCGAACCGATGTCGATGCAAAGGGTGCAGCGTACCAGGAGATAGTGGGCACCAACCTGCGCGGCGATCGTGGACAGTACTTCACGCCTCGCGGTCCGATCAAGCTCGTAGTCAAAATGCTTGATCCCAAGGAACACGAGCGTGTTCTGGATCCAGCTTGTGGTACGGGGGGCTTCCTCGTTGCAACGTTAGCTCACATGATGGAGCGATTCCGGAAAGAGGAGGATGTTCATCCGGAGACCGAAAACACAGCGGAATTTGAATCTCTCAACGCTCGGCTGCGAAGATTCGCAAGTAATCACGTCTTCGGGTGTGACTTCGATCCATTTCTAATCCGTGCAACCCAAATGAATATGGTGATGGCCGGCGACGAGGGTGGTCACCTATATCACATCAACTCTCTCGAATTTCCTAACGGTCATCTAGAAGGACTAACGCAAGCCAAGAAAGAGATTCCGTTCGGGTCCATCGATGTTGTTATCACCAATCCGCCATTTGGGTCTGAGATCCCGATCACGGATCCTCATATCCTCAAGCCGTTCGAGCTCGCTCACGTATGGGAGCCAGTTGAAAACCGCGGGTTCCGTAACACTGGTCGGATCCAGGGTAGCGTCGCTCCGGAAATCCTCTTTATAGAACGGTGTATGCACTGGCTGAAACCGGGCGGTCGAATGGGGATCGTTCTCCCCGATGGGATCCTGGGTAATCCTGCCGCGGAGTACATCCGGTGGTGGATTATGCGAAATGCGTGGGTGCTCGCAAGCATAGACCTACCGGTCGAAGTCTTCATCGTTGAGGCAAACGTAAATATCCTAACGAGCCTCCTCTTCTTGAAGAAGAAATCCGCTAAGGCGATACATCAGCAGGATCTTGGTTCAGCCAAGGATTATCCAGTTTTCATGGCGGTTGCCGAAAACGTCGGGTACGACCGCCGCGGCAATACGCAGTACAAGCGGTCACCGGAAGGGGACGAACTCATTCAGGAAGTCGAAACGAAAGAAAGCATTAGGGTCAACGGGCGCAATATCATTCGAACTTTGAAACGCAAGCAAAAAATCGTTGAGGACGATCTACCAACAATCGCTGGGCGATACCTCGAGTTTCGCAAACAGCATCCGGAGCCCGAAGTATGAGTGATTTCGAGCATGATGATCAGAATCCGAAGGAAGAGGGACCCGCCCCAGAAGAAAGCACTGAGTCTGATGGCTTAGTAGACATCCTCTCTGGGGCAGTCATCTCTGCGACCCCGAAGAATGCGTTGCGGCAGCAAGTGCTTTCGCAGCTGATTAATACGTACGGCTTCGACCGGAAGGACTTGGCTGTTGACTACAAACCTGCCGGAGAGGGTCGCCGCCCGAAGATTGACGTTGTGATCTTCAGCCCAGGGGCGGAGCACATTGACGAAAATGTTGAGCGCCTCATCATTTGCATTCCTCAGAAAAGACGGGAAAAGCTCCGCTCGCTTGCAGAAGCTGATGCCGATCTCCAAAAGCTTAAAGAGGCCATGCAGCTAGTGCCGAAATGTTCCTTCGGCATGTGGACTAACAGTTTTGAAGAATTCTTCCTAAAGGCAACGGAGACAAAGTTCGAGGTTCGATTCCTTCCGCTTGGTGGCTGGCCCGCTCCCGGCGAGGGGACGACGGCCGTTTTCAAAGAAGGCGGCGCGACCCAGGTCGCAGCGGATCCAGAGAACCTTGAAGCTGCTCTTGTGCGTTGTTTCCAGTATTTAAACAAGAATCTCGGTCTGGATCACAAAGCCGCTTTTCAACAAATTGCCGTTCTATTAATCGCCAAGCTTTACGATGAAACGCGCCCCATCGCAGAACGCCTGTTCTGGGTCAAGGGAGACGAGCCCTTCGATGCTGCCGGTCAGAAGGAAATCCAGAAGCGAATCACGAAATGCCTGGCTGAAGCGAAGACGTGGAAAGGAGAGTTGTTTGTGCCCGGGTGGGATCTTCACGTTTCGGAGCCGGCTCAATTAGCGCGCCTTGTCATGGAGCTAGCCCGTTTCTCGCTATCCGAGACCTTACCCCGCAGCCGAACACTTGCTTATCGTGCGATCGTGCGATCGACGATGGATGGACGGGAAGGTAGGTATCCGACGCCAATAAACGTAGCAGAAATGGCCGTGCAGATGGTCAAGCCAAAACCCGCGGATCGCATACTGGATTGCTCCAGCGGAACAGGTACTTTTCTTGCATTTGCTGCCGCAAACTACTTTGAAGAACGAATCAAATCTCGTGGAAAGGCGCAGGAAGAGGCGAGTCCCGAAGAGCTCAAGAAGGCTCTCGAGGAGACTTCCGCTTGGGCGTCGAACCACTTGTTTGGCTGTGAGATTGACCCCTACCTCGCTGTTGCGACCAGACTAAATCTGTTGTTCACAGCTGGCCACCAAGGCCAAGTGTTTCGCATTGACGCAAGGACCTTCCCTGACGGCGAGCTCGACGGTGTCACCGCCGCAAAACCAGCGATGCAGGAAGGAAGCATGGATGTGGTGCTGACAAATCCTTGGTTCAGTACTAGTGCGAGCGGGCTCGTGACCGACGAGTCGATTTTGAAGCGCTACGACCTGGGTAAGGATTGGATCAAACTAGACGATGGGACATTCTCTAACACGGGTACGATCGCATCGTCTGGTGTGCCGCCAGAGGTCTTGTTTCTTGAGCGGGCCTGGAAGTGGGCAAAGCCCGGCACCGGCCAGATTGCCATTCTGCTTCCCGACGGTCTACTCGGAAATCCGAGCGACGAATACGTCCGTTGGTGGATCTTGCGGCATTGTGAAGTGCTCGCGTCTGTTGATTTGCCGATCGAGCCCTTCAAAGTCACGGTCAAGGAATACAAGCTAACGCCGGCTCTTCCGAGCCTTTTGGTCGTTCGTCGTCGCAGCCCGGACGAGCTGAAACAACCAACATACGAAGACTATTGGGTGTTTATGGCGGTGGTGGACCGCGCCGGTGTTGATCCTCGGGGCAATATCCTCTTTCAGCGCAAGCCTAATGGCGATGAGTTGATCGTGACCGAAGAAGTCATTGAGCGAGTTAGGACTGCCGAAAAGGTGGAGATCCGACGTGTCCAGCGGCAAATGCGTAAACAAGATGACGAGACACCGACCGTTGCGGAACATTTCAATAAATTTTTGGCAGATGGTCGGAGGGCCAAATGACTGACGCATACTTCTTGAGAAAGATCCGCCGACGGGTCCTGGCCGTGCATTCTATAGGGGATGAAGCACTCAAGCTCGAACGCGGCATGACGCAACAAATCGAAGAACTCATTCAAGGCCCTTCTGCCTCCGTAGCAGCTCGGAGGAGTCAGTGAAAGAGAAACTGATACCCAGCTCCTGGCTCGAAAAGGAGGGCCGACGACTCGACTGCGGTCCGTACCTGTCGGGGGCGATCGAAGCGAAATTGCTTCTAGACAAGCTGTCCGCTTCAAAAGAGTCTCTGATACAACTAACGGCAGGACACGACGGTGGCATTTATAACGGCCCCCAGTTTGTCAGGAATTATGTTTCCGACCCGACGTTTGGAGTTGGGTTCATCAGCAGCAGCTCGATGGTACTTGCCGATCTCTCGAAAATTGACCTTCTTAAACGCAAGGACGCGCAATCGCCTCGCCTAAAGTACCTGCGATTGTCAACGGGTATGATCCTCATTTCGTGTTCAGGGACCATCGGCCGAATGGCTTACGCACGGCCGGAAATGGATGGTCTTTGGTCATCTCAGGACGTTCTCAAAGTCGTTGCAGACGCAAACAAAATTCTCCCCGGATATCTGTACAGCTTTCTCGCGAGCAAATTCGGGTTGCCTCTGGTGATCGGCGGAACTTACGGCGCCATTATCCAACACATAGAACCGCACCACATATATGATCTTCCGGTCCCCAGGTTAGGCAACGCTTTCGAAGCCGACATCCATAAATGCGTTCACAATGCCGCCGAGAAGAGGTCGCAGGCTCGGGCGAAACTGGTTTCAGCTAACAATGCTTTTTACCAGACCCTAAAACTCACTCCCAGCGAAAGACTTGGAAAGTCGCTCGAGTTCTCCTCCTTCAAAGTGAAGAGCAGTTCTCTGAGCAGGCTAGATGCTCATTTCTTTTCCCCCGCGTGTGTTCAAGCATCGCAGGAACTCTCTACCTGTTACGAGACAACAAAACGATTGGATGAAATCGCACGAGTCTTTACGCCGGGGATCTTCAAGAGAATTCATGTTTCGGACCCACGATATGGGTATCCATACTTCTCTGGAAGTGAGTTGTTCGAACTTGTACCAGAGCCTCGTGGCCTATTGAGCAGGAGATCAGCGAATATTGAGGACTACATCGTAAAGCGAGAATGGCTATTGATTCAGGATGCCGGCCAGCTAGGTGGTCTCATTGGGCAAATTACTCGTGTGCGCCCGGGCGCTGACGGTTCAGTCGTCTCCAATCACCTAATGCGTGTGGTTTGCCACGATTCTTCAGACACTCCCTACGTGTTCTTGGTACTCAACTCAAGCCACGGGCATCTCGCAATTCTTCGCCATGCTTTCGGAACCTCTATTCCTCAGCTTGATCCGGCACAGGTTCGAACAGGAGTTTCTATCCCGTGGCTTGATCCGAGCGATCGGGCGACATTGGGGGTTGAGGTAAAAGAGGCTTGGAAATTAACCGACGAGGCGGATGCTCTTGAGGCCGACGCTATCAAGAAGGTCGAAGCAGCGATTGCGGAGGGTGTCTAGTGGCGCGAGTAATTTCAGTGGGTCAGCCCGAGAATGAGTCCGAGCGGCAGACAATCGCTCACCTCCGCGATTCGCTGCCCAGTTCATTTGTCGTCATCCACAACTTCGAGATCCGGCAAGGCTTCGAGCTATTCGAAATAGACCTGGCGATCATCGGGCCGCAATGCGTATTTGTAGTGGATATTAAAGGCACTCAGGGGCTGATTGATGTATACGGAAGCAAGTGGTATCCCGAAGGCAGGGCTCCTTACCAGTCGCCGCTTGCAATACTTCGCAAACATGCGAAAGTCTTAAAGACCCTCGTCTGCGACCACGACGCTTCGAACGCTGCTCTGCGGCAGATATACGTCCAAGCGGCCGTCATTTTGACAGCCCCCGATGCGAGGATCGTAGACCCTGAGGGTCGCGACACTCCCTTCGTAACCAGCCTCAGGAAGAGCGTTGGATTTTTTCAGAATATTGACCGGATTCCATCCAATTTCACTCGTGATATTCGGCAGCTTACGACGACTATTGAACGGACAATCCTCGGCAAAGCAAAACCGAAAAGCACGCCCGCTTGCTACGGAAATTGGCAGATCGAGGAAAAGTTGGGCGGCAACGATCGCTTCACCGAATTCCGCGCACGCCACGTAATGCTCGGCGATCGAAGGGGCGGAAATGCTCGACTACGTGTATACCAGGTAGACCCGTACCTGGCGCCCGAGGAACGGAAGCGCCGAGAGAAAATTATCAGCAACGCATTTCGGGCAGTTGCGAACCTTCCGGGACATCCGAATATTCTCGCGGTTAGGGAGTTTTTCGAAACTGAGGCTAAAGATCGATATGTTCTGGTCACGGAAGATGTTGCAGGCCACGCGCTTCGGCAGCATATTAAGAAATCGACGCTTTCATTAACCTACGATCAGAAAATTGGAATAGTCCGCGACGTCCTTTCAGCGCTGGATCACGCTCATCGCAGTGAGCCTCAAGTAGTGCATAGGAACCTGACTCCGGATTCCGTTCTGGTTTCAACGTCGGGCAAAGCGCTCCTCACTGGATTCGACTACGCCCGGGCGGGGGCAGACCGGTCAAGCAGCAGCATCGCGGACGAGATCGTGGACGATTTAGAGCCGGTTTATCAGGCTCCTGAATGCTACAAAGATCCAAGCAAAACCGGCGTTCTGTCTGATCTGTATTCCGCAGGATTGGTCTTCTTTGAGCTCCTTGCGGGAGAGCTACCGTTCAGTTCTATCGACGACATGATGGAAAAGGACGGTCGGTTCCCGATTGCTCCATCGCAGCTGAAACCCGAATTGCCAGCCGGAATTGATGAATGGCTGCAGAGTTTGTGCGCGTTCGATTCCGAGGATCGTTTTCCGTCAGCCGCCGTGGCTCGAGATCGGTTCAATGAGATTGTGGGGCCGGACCCGCGAGAGGTCGCCAAGGGACAACCGCCGGTTGCCCCAAAAGCCGGGCAGCCATTGGAGATTGATTACACGAACTTGCCGATAGGTTTTGAGCTGGGCCGCAGATTCACTGTACAGGGACGGCTAGGTCGTCCTGGCGGGTTTGCAGTCGCATACAAAGTGTTCGATGCTCTATCAGACACCAGCCGAGTGCTCAAGCTTGTTGTCAGGGATCGTCGGTCGACTCTCGAGCGACTCAAGCAAGAATATAAGGCGCTGTTGAGTCTCAAGCCGCACCCCAACGTAGTGAAGGTCGAGTGGGCTGATCAGCTACCTGATCAGACGCCATACATTGTTTTCGAGTACGTGCCCGGCTTCAACGTTGAGGAGCTCATCGATTCGAAAGCTCTTTCCCTGGAAGATTCATTAAGAATCGCTAAAGAAACGGTCCTCGGTCTTCAGCATCTTCATTCCAATGGGCTCTACCATAGGGACATTAAGCCGTCGAATCTGCTGTGGACTGACGCGGGCGTGAAGATCATCGACTTCAACGTCGCCGTAAAAACCGAAGATGCGGACGAACGGCAAGGCGGAACTCGCAGATATCTTCCTCCGGATTTGGATCTGACGGAATCCGCAAGTCCGGAACAGGACGCCGACAGAGACCTGTTTGCACTTGGCGTTACTCTCTTCGAATGTGTTACCGGGGGGAAATATCCGTGGGAGGGTGAGAAGCCTTCGTCCACCGCGGCAAGGCTTGCAGTGACGTATGCACCTGATCTGAGTGTCGACTTTGCGCAGTTAATTCAAAAAGCAGTTTCCTCGAATCGAAAGGATCGCTTTGGAACGGCTATTGCATCTCTAACAGCATTGGCGGCCATTAATAGCGCACGGAAGCCGGTGCTACCGCCAGTGTTTCCGTCCGAATCGAGAGCAGCTGCGATTCTATCGGCTCCAGAGAAGCCGAATTTCAATCGCTTTGTTTCTCAGTTGCAATCGATGTACAGCCAAAGCCGAGGGAATGCTGGAACTCGGGGCCTCGACGAAATTGGGAAGCAGACTTATGTATCGACATTGCTTGATACGAAGCTCAGGCCTGCCATTTTGGAAGGCAAGTTTCGGCTGGTGATCATTACCGGCAACGCGGGCGATGGCAAGACTGCATTCATTCAGCAGCTCGAGAGTGATTCAGAGGTTCGTGATCTGCAAGCGAAGCTCAACGGTTCTACGTTCCAGTGCCGCGGTCGAAAGTTCTTGAGCAACTATGACGGGAGTCAAGACGAGGAATCGAAGGCAAATGATGAGGTCTTACAGGACTTCTTCGCAGCTTTCAGAGGAACTAGCGACGCATCATGGCCGAAGGATACCACTCGCTTGATTGCGATCAATGAAGGCCGCCTTGTTGACTTCCTCACGAAATATGCAGACGAGTACAGGCTTCTCGAGGAGATTGTTCGCACAGGTCTAGCCGGAAATCCCCCGCAATCTGATGTCGCAGTCATAAACCTCAATCTCCGAGCCATTGTTGCAGAAGCCGAAGGTACGGGTAGCATCGGCTCAATCTTCGAGCGAATGGTCCGGACGTTGGTTGATCCGAGATTTTGGAGTCCTTGCGAAAGCTGTGACCTGCGAAAGCGCTGTTACATCTATCACAACGTGCAGACTCTACAAGATGGAGTCGCGGGTCCAAAAGTCACAGAACGACTTAAAAAGCTTTATGACACCACCCACCTACGGGCCAAGCTCCACATTACGCTTCGGGATTTGAGATCCGCCCTCGCGTACACAATCGCGGGCACGCGTGACTGCGACCAAGTTCACACTCTGTACACGGATTCATCGGATGAGTCCCGCCGGGAAGTGCTAAACGGCTTCTACTTCAATTCCTGGAGAGGAAGAGAAGGGACAAAGGACCGATTACTATCGATTTTGAGGGAAATCGATATCGGTGAAGCATCAAATCCAGAGCTCGATCGCGGACTGGATTACCTATCACCGGACGATCTACAAACGTCGCGCTTCACCTTTGCGACTCGCCCCGACTATGACGGCCAATTGTTAGCAGCTGTCTTCCGTAGACTGCCTCGAGAGATGGGCGGCGCCATGAAAGAAGGAATACAAAGGCATAAGGAATATGTCGGAATGCTCCGTCGAAGACAATATTTCGAGAGACGCGACGAAGGTTGGTCTGAAATGCTCCCGTATGCCAGCGCCATCGAATTCTGGGAAATCATTACCGGGAACCAGCCGCTCAAGGAGCGCCTGCGGCTGATTCTTGCCGCACTGAACCGAGGTGAGGGACTCACGGATCCAGGTCGCCTCGGAAACAGCTTGGCGCTGCGCGTTCGTGTTGTTGAACGGGGCACTGTTCGGAGTTACCGACTCTTTGACGGCACGCATTTTGAGCTCCGGCTGCCTCCTTTCGGCAATCGCGAATTTCTCGAGCAGGCACCTCAGAACATTCTGCTCGTATACAGCCCACCAAGCGGGGACAGTGCGGAACTCCAAATCAATCTTGACGTCTACGAGATGTTGAAGAGATTGAATGCAGGATATCGACCGAATCTTGAAGAGCTCCAGGGGTATTACCTGAGCTTATCGGTCTTCAAGAACATGCTCGGCTCCGCGCCGTATCAGGAGGTTCTCGTCACTCGAAGCGGGTACGACTTTTATCGAATCCGCCGAGATGCTTCCTCTCGACTGCACCTTGAGGCAGTGAGAACCGAGATGGAGGCAAGAGTATGAAGAGTAAAGACCGGGAGTTCGGACTCGGGAAGCTCAGCTATATCGATTTCAAGCACTTGGAGATGGATCGGGTACTTACACTCTTGTTCCCGCGGCTCAAGTACGACGGCTATGGAAGCCGTCGCGAACCAAGGAAGACCGATTTAACTGTTGACGAGTTCCTCCGGGATTTTCTCGACCATCCCGAATGGTTTGAAGGAGTCTCGGATTCGGCTGACATTGTTCGGTGTTGGATTGAAACCGAACTAATGGATGTCGTCAATCGCGGCAAGCCGTCCCAGGCCATTGCAGCGCCGAGACCGCTCCACGGTAACACATACAAATTTCGTAATTCGCGTCACGCCCGCGACTATGGGGCCGCAGAGCATCTGTACTGGATGCTCTATCACGCGCGTCACGGCAGAGGACAAGCTGCAAGGGACGCCCTCCGCCGATTCTTTTTCCCAGGCATCGATCCTCTTACCGATCGTCACGACCCAAACTCCGTTGTTGATGTTGAAACTCAAGCGATTCTGCGATTCGATGAGCAAGTTACCGCTGACATGCGCGACTCAAAAGAACCGGAGAGATTCCAGCCACTTTGTATCGGGAACGCTGATGTTCTGGCTGACGACACTCTCCGGTTACTTGCTTACGAAGCTCATGTCCCACGCTCCGTGCTGGTGGAATATCTGAAGACCCTCTTTGCATTCCATCTAGCGATCTACCACGTCAAGCTATTCAAGTTGCTTCCCGCAATGGTGAGCCAGAGAGCCGGCGATGCAGGGTGCGATCAGACTAGTTGTTCTGTAGTGCCAAGCCAATGGGAGGCACAACGTGACTGCCCACACGTGCCGAGGTTCTTGGTTGATTTCAGCACAACCACCAACACCGTGATGGCAGAACTTGCAAGGCGGAGCGCCGATACACACTACCGACGAATTCTGCGATACGTACAGTCTCAATATCTTGTTCGAAAATTGGATGAATGTGCGCGGTACCTGAGCACCAGAACCGCAAAATTACCTCTTCCTGCCGCGGGATATTTCTCTGTGGCGGAGCTCCTTCAGCTTCTTAGGCCCCCCTTGAGCAGTGAGACTGACGCGTACTTCAAAATGCGATTGGCAACGTTACTTGAAGACTGCGGTGACGAAGACGGCGAAATCGATCCGGAGATACGCCGCATAACCGAGCTAAACCTAAATGATGTGGACGCCTTCGTTGAAATATTGATGGTGATGCGTGGAGCGTACCACCGTCGGTACATTACGGAATTCTTGGATTCACTCCTCAAACGTCAGAATTCAGGAATGCTTCACCAATCGAAGAGCAGTCCCCGCCGGTTTGCGATGGGCAGCCACCTATTGGAGGTGCTGCTGCAGGTCGCGGTTCTCGAAAGCTATCCAGGCGGATTCCGCACGCGCGAAATCCGAATTGATGAGCTCCTTAAGTTCTTTGGAGGGCGCTACGGGATTTTTGTGGACCAGTTCCCAACCGGCGACGGATTTGGAGAACCGAGTATCGAAGAGAGGCAGGCCCTGCGGTCTAATCTCGATGCCTTCAAAGTCCGGCTGCGGGAGTTGGGTTTCTTCCGAGACCTTTCCGATGCATATGTGACGCAGACGATCACGCCGCGGTACGCGATCACGAGGTAAGTGGACCGTAATAGGGGAGAAGGACCAGCGATGCAAACAGGATTCGTCCAAATCGGCAACCGGGAAATTACGCAGGTCGTGGCTGAATTGTTGCTGCCGAGGCTGCTGGAAGCAATTGCCACTAGAGCGCCCGGTCACTGCATGAGAGTCTTCGATCTTGACCAGGCATTGATCGAGCAGTTGGCGGAAGATTTGCGTCAGTCTGCTCCTGGTGCCGCCATTCACATCCTGAGCGATGATCCCAACGCTGTCGGAGATCTTTACGTCTCTTCCACTAAGCTTGTGGAGCTTCGCAATCCTCTTCCCGACGGCTCTTTGCGTCCTCCCCTATGCGTGTTCGTGCCGCCTGGGACTAAAGCTAGTGCGGAGGACTCATTCGGCGTTGCGACTTTCGAAGATTTCGCAGTGGGTTCCATTTACCAAGATTTGAAACAGCAGCTGATATTGAAAGTTCCAGGCGAAAATCAGAGTCGCATACGTGAGTTACTGGACTACCTGTCATCCGTTGATTGGCCTTGGGGAGGACCTCTCAACCAAATCAGGTATCTCGTTGCTGTTTCGCAGAATGGATTCGGTGATGAATCCTTGGGCGCTTTTCTGCCCGAGTTGGGATTAGTGCCAGATTTCCGGCTAGCGGAGTCAGCCTCGACCATCTTGCCGAAATTCAAGAAAAATCTTGACTGCGTTCGGTTGATCACCTCGGCAGACCGAACCATCAGAACCGCTGTCCTCGATCTAGATCTCGAAGATCTTTCTTTTAAACAAAAGCTTGCGGAATACCTCTTGTCGTTCGGAACGGAGAACCCAATCGTTTGGACCCGCGCGGTTCTTTCCGATCAGAAAAATTGGGAGCTTTCGTTCGACAAATGGAGGTTTAGATCGCGAACGGATCAGGACAAGATTGTCATCTCAGCGGTAAGCACCGATTTGCCCATAGTCACCGCGGAACAGGGTGAAGAACGATTGGTTGATTTGATCGGGCAACAGGTTCTGTCACCGAAGGAAAGGAAGAGGATGACAGTCTCGATCGTACTCGAGTCTGCTCCAAGCCAAGTGAGCACTCTGGACCACCTGACGCTTCAGATAATCTCCAGAGATGGCGGCCCCGTCGGTCCTACGAAGAAGGTGAAGGTCGCAAATTCAAAGCGCACGACCTTCAATGCTGTTTTTTCTCGACTCGACAAGATAGATTTCGACGAAGGTTGGCATTTCGTCAGGGTCCTCGCATGGTCTGCGGATTCCGATCCAATCGCGATAGAAGCCCAGGGGTCTGGCTTACCACCGGCTAATCAGAGCGAGCCGTTTTACGTGATGCCAGGTGTGGGCATCGATGAAGAGCCTCCACAGAGAGCTGTGCCTAGAGCTGTAAGCGTGGAGCACGGAAAGATCGAGAAACAATTCACCGCAATTCTGCAAAGGCGAGAGCCGGCGGATATAAAAGTCGACAGCGTCTCGTGGGGCCAGCAAAGCGCCGGCAAGCGGATTGCGTCCCAAGAAGTTTTGGAGGCGAAATTTGGAGCCGAAGGTTCCCTGCAGGTGCCAGTACCGAGATGGTTGAAAGTAGTTGAGCAGCGTCTGCTTTCTATCCCCGAGCGCCCCAGCAGCTGGCACATGCAGATAAGTTTGGGGCAACCAAGTCACCCGGCTGCGGATGCGTGTGACCTTCCGAATTCGAACAGCAATCGAGCCTTTATTGACGCCCGGGTGGCGTACTTCACGGAGGTACGCCGTGCCCCGAAGGAGCTGGTGTCGCAGGCAGCGGACTTCCTTACGCTCCAGATGTTGGCGCTGAATTATGCCTCAGCATACCGTGAGCTGATTCAAGATCTATCGGCGCGTCTTGAGAGATCAACCGGAACTGATCAACAAAAAGCATTGTTGTCGCTCCGGACAGCCCTTGCCATCGATACGATTCGACTTGTAACGACTGATTATCGTGGACACATTCGCGAGGCAGCCTTGGTTGCTCCAACGCATCCCCTTCGCGCCTTGTGGCATGTTTGCTGGGCACAGCTGGCCTCGAATTGGGTGGAATCGAGCAGGAATGCGCCGGAGGAATCGTTGCCCGCTGCTCGTGCCGCTTTGGTCAAGATATTGTCTCCGTTAAACTTTCCCGCGGTGGCTTCCCTCGGCGATGGCCGGCTGTTTGCTTCCGTCGACAATATTCATCCATTTTGGAGCTTATACGCTCCTGCAATGGAGGAGGATGCGCGAGGTTTGTTGGCCGAGATATGTTCCGCCCTGGAAGTTCCAGAGCCTTCAATAGGTGGATCAACGCTTACACCGCATGTTCTGGCCGCTCGCATTGAGCGGTATTTGCTGCAACATCCGTACATTCGGGTGCTCTCAGTAAATGCGTTCAACCCCGGAAGCGCGGCACTGCTTGCCGAAACTCTTCTCATCCTTCAAGAACAGGATGCTTTTAGCGACTTGAGATACGACATAAGGCTATTCGCACCGGATGCGGAGCAGCCTGGGCTAGGGGATGCACTTAATCTTCTGCTCTCTCCCGAGTCGAGCTCGGCAACGGACGTTTTCTCAATACCATCAAAAAGTCACATCTTTTCGAAGCTGTCGATTGCAATGCGGTCCTCCACTGAGTTTCGGACGGCGCCAGGACTTTATCGCGCTCACCTTACCCTCCTTTTCGACGTTTTTCCTCCTCAAGAAATTGGCGCGGCACCACCGTTGGGAACTCAGCCCTTCGTACCTTTGTCCGGTCTTGTGCAGGAGTTCGTCACCCGATTTCGGGATGACGAAACTGGAACCTCATGGGTTCGACAGCCTCGTTTTGGCCAGCCGGCTCCAAACGATGAATCTGAGGCGGGGCAGCTGCTCTGTGAATTGTCGAAGATTTTCGCCGCAGCGTCGGTCGCCGTTGCCCAAGGTGGAGCGGCAGCTGAGTCGTATCCGACGATCACGTTGGAGCTGAACTCCGAACAAAGATCGCTCATCCATGCTGTGCACGAGACTAGCGATTGGGTTTTCACGGTCGATCGCAACATGGGCATTGAATTCTTTGACCATGCTGGTAAGAAGGACCGCCCGGACTATCTAATCGACTATGTCCCCAGCACGACGCCAGGACTGGGGCATCGCCTGATCATAAGCTCCCGATCAATTTCCGAACTGGAATCAATGCTCCGACCAGTCCTGGAGCAGTATGGGATTGGTGGGAAGAGCATTGATGCTTTGGCTATTCTTGATCAATTACGTTCATTATCAGGGCGAATCGCGCTGAAGCTCGTTTCGTCATCCACATCGAAGGCGGAGGTTCTGGGCCTAGCGCTTGCCCGGCTGTTCCTACAGAGCAATGGTGCATTGCGGAATCAGATTGTAATTCCTCTCGATTCGCACATCGAATTATTCCAACAAGCAAAAGCTGGATTCGAGGAGCTAGGCGATGACGTCACTGTGAAACGGACGGACCTGGCCCTCTTTGATCTGGACCTTGGTCAGCGCACAATAAACTGCAACCTCGTTGAGGTGAAGTGTTACTCCCAGAAACTAGGATTCAGCGGCTACGCCCAACTTAAGGAGAACATAACGACGCAGATCGGGCAGAGTGAGCGCGTGCTACAACATCACTTTGATCCTGAACGCACTACACCGGATCGTCCTGATAGGGCGTTGAAAACTCGAGAGCTATCCATTCTCTTGCGGTTCTATTTAGAACGAGCAATTCGTCACGGTTTGTTTGACGACGATGCCACCATCGAGGCGCAGTGCTTTGTCGACTCCCTCGACGCTGGCTACGAACTCCGATTTACACGCACTGGTCTGGTCTTCGATTTCGAAAAGACCGGCACGGATCCCGTGGAAAATGAGGTCGGAGTCGAGTTTCACAGAATAGGTATCGATGTGATTCGTAGGCTGGTCGCACAAGGCCATTCTGAAACCGACTCAACTTCAGACGACGGCTCAGGCGGTGCGGCAGGGCCCGGCCAGACAGAATCATCGAAGGCAATTCTTCCGAGGCCCGCCTCTGCAGCTTTCTTTCCTCGAGAGAGAACTAGGAAACTCTCAGCAGAGCTTTCGGCCGAGACTGTCCCGCCTACGCGTGGGGACGAAGCTGACCAGTCAGAGGATGGCCAGATGAATTCTCGGGGTCTGGGCAAATCAGAGCCTGATGCGCACGCCGAAAACATTGACGAGTCTCGCTTTGTTCAGCCGAGTGAACCGGAGCAACAGCAAAAAGCCCCAGAGGAGAGCAGCCTCCATTATGACGTTCTGATTGGTGCGACAGACGAGTCACCGCAGTACGGCATTCTGGGGGAATCTGGCTCAAGACGGATCGCGTTGGACTTAAACCAAACTCACACAATCTCTTTGTTCGGAGTGCAGGGGGGCGGAAAGAGTTACACGCTGGGTACGATCATCGAGATGGCGTGCATGCAAGCCAAAGGGCTTTCGATGTTGCCCCGCCCCTTGGCCGCGATTTTGTTCCACTATAGCTCAACTTTAGACTACAAACCCGAATTCACCTCGATGATTCACCCCAATTCGAATCCCTCGCAAGTCAGAGTTCTTCACGACAAATTCGGGGCTTTACCGCAAGCTCTCTCCAATATTGTCGTCTTGGTGCCATCGTCCAAGGTCAAAGAACGTGCTCGCGAATATCCCGGGCTTCAGGTCTTACCCATCGCATTTGCGGCGCGTGAGCTGAAAGCAAGTCATTGGAAGTTCTTGATGGGTGCAGTCGGAAGCCAGAGCCTTTACCTGCGTCAAGTCAACTTAATTATGAAAAGGCTCCGCGACGATTTAACGCTTCCGTCGATAGTGGCCGCTGTCAATGATTCAGGTTTGTCAGATCACCTGAAAGAGCTCGCATTGCTGCGGCTGAAATTTGCAGGCGAGTACATCAATGACTCGATCGCAATGACTGGAATTGTTCGACCAGGGCGGTTGGTCATCGTCGATCTGCGGGACGAGTTTATTGAAAAGGATGAAGCCCTTGGATTGTTCGTCGTTTTGCTGCAGCTTTTCGCGGAGGCGACGTACGCTGACAAGCCTTTTAACAGGTTAGTCGTATTTGATGAAGCACATAAGTACATGGAGAGCGCAGACCTGATATCTGGTCTTGTCGAAGTCGTCCGTGAGATGCGCCACAAGGGCACCAGCATTTTAGTGGCGTCCCAAGATCCCCCTTCAGTGCCGACCGCATTGATTGAACTGTCGTCGCAAATCCTTCTGCACAAGTTCAACTCTCCAGCTTGGCTGAAGCACATTCAAAAGGCAAATTCAGCGCTCAACGGCCTCACGCCGGAGCGGCTTTCAGCGCTTGGCGCGGGGGAGGCGTTTTTGTGGAGCAGCAAAGCAACGGACCCTTCATTCTCGTATGGAGCAGTAAAGATTCGCTGCCGGCCTCGGTTAACGCAGCACGGCGGTGCAACAAAAACTGCTCTGTAGGCCTCACTCCCTTCACATCGATACGAAATGAACGAATGTGCCGCAGACTATTAATTCCGGCACAGAATGAGACCGCCGTTCGCAGCCTACTAAGGTCTATGCTTTCAGTACCGTTTGGAGCAACCGGAACCGACGATTTTGGCACAGGCCCTTGCCTGCAACCGTTCCGAACGACAGAAACGAAGAAAGACGGCGACAAATACCGCGAAATCAATGGGTTGCAAGTGGCCGTTTCGGCGGAGCTGTTTGTATACTACTTAGGTCATAGACCTCCCCGCGTGAATTCCGAGTGACGCATCTTTCTTGGCGATGCGTTTTCCACATAGCTTCCTGCAAGAAACGAGGAGATTGAAATGGAGATCTTGCGCGACAAAAACGGCAAGCCACAGGGAACTATACGCGAGATTGCTGGCGGCCAGGAGCGCCTCTACGACCGAACGGGCCACACGATCGCCACCTACCGCCCAAACACGAATTACACCTACGACAACGACGGCGCCAGGGTCGGCTCGGGCAACCGACTACCAGGACTCGTCAAAAACGAGAAGTAGCCGATACCCGATCGCGTTGAGCTCAACAAAGAAAGGCGGGCAGGATGAAACGTGCGGTTCTGTATGCGCGGGTTTCGACCTTCGATCAGGAACCCGAGACGCAGCTGCTTGATCTTCGGCGGCTGGCTGAGCAGCGTGGGTTCGAGGTCGTTAAAGAATACGTCGACAAAATAAGCGGTGCGAAGGCAAAGCGTCCGGCGCTCGACCAATTGCTCGCCGCTGCTCACCGCCGCGAATTTGACGTCGTCTTGGTTTGGGCTGCGGATCGTCTGGCTCGCAGCGTGCGGCACTTTCTCGAAGTGCTCGACACGCTGAATCACCTGGGTATCGAGTTCGTATCTTTCCGGGAGAATCTCGACACGTGTGGCCCACTTGGCAGAGCGGTCGTCATCATCGTTTCAGCAGTCGCCGAGTTGGAGCGCAACCTCATCATTGAGAGGGTTCGCGCCGGACTCAGGCGTGCCAAGCTCGAGGGGCGACAGCTTGGTCGCAAGCCCATTGAAATCGATCGGGCATCGTTACTCCGCGACAGAGCCCGCGGGTTGAGCCTAGCGCAGCTGGCGAAGGCGTATAGGATTTCGAGGACCAGTGTCGCGAGGGCATTGAAGCAATCGCACGATGCTATGTCGAACGCTCTGCCCCTCTCCGCGTTAGCCGACACTGGCAAAGTGGCAAACGGTCGGTAGGTCAAAGCAGAGGCGTTCTCCAGATAATGCGGGCCGGTTTGTGGGGTGGAGCAAGAACACCCCGACCTGGCGGTCAATAGGTGTTCGCAAAGGAGGTGGGTGAATGAAGAAGTACATGACGGACGAGGAGCAACTTCGCGAACTAATAGATAAATTTGACAAGCGCAAACAGGAGTGCGAGTTTCTGGAAGCGTCCATCGAATTCGTCAACGCGGAGAGGGAGCGGGTTAAGTTGCACAACGGCCCCTGCAAGGATTTCTGTGCGGAGTACGACGCGCTGGCGAGGGCGAGCGACGCCGACCAACGACTCTACCGCCTGTTCACTCTGGGCATAGGAAGCCCGAAAACTCTGACCCTTAACCGCGCCTACAACGCGTTCAGGGAACGGTTGCTGGTCCACCACGAACGGGAAAGTTAGGTTGGCTCCGAAGCGCAGTTGACAGCTCTATGCTCTCATCGGCGTATCGCCATTGAGTGATAACTCTAACCAGCGTGCATCTGGCATGCGAGCCCCACTACACGAGCCGAGGAGCCAAAGCGTTGCACCCTGGGGCAGGGTCGTGATTCCCCAAGACACCGATCCAAGGAGTTCGCCAGCGGGACTGAATCGGACAATCTCCAGTGCAGGAATGTCTCGACCCGAACTCTCGCTAGGTTTCTGGAGCACTGCAAAGATTGTCTTCGAATCTGTGTACTCCGTCGGCGGGCTATCCTCTTTCCCCGGGCGTGTATACTGCGCCAAGACGACGTCTCCCGGTTGAATCTGCTCCAAGGTAGTGCGCACAGAGGCGCAGCCCTTCCAGTTTTCCACCAACGCTTGCTGCCATTGGCTCGTGGGTTTCTGTTCAGTGATCATAGTTTTCGTCCTCACAGTTAAGTGCTAAAGCACGGATGAATCGCATACTCGGTTGGGTCAGGAACTACAAGGGTTCGAAACACGAGAACTCGTGAAGCCCGAGCTTCGCAGCTATTTCAGGGTATCGATGAAACAGGTGCCAATAGTTTTTCCGGGCTCTCCCGGGTGAACATTTTGGGTCAAGCTGTGGGCATCTGGCGATTTTGCACCAGCGCAGCATCTTCCCGGCAACTAGTATCTGCTGCACCTGCTTCCGTGCGTGCATGATTCCCTCCTAACGCATCCGTCTTCGGATCTCTCTCTAACCGCGTCACCAGCAATTTCTCCAGTACTACTCGGAATTTCCGTATGTGACGACTCGAACCTGGCGATCAAGGCCCTTGATGGACAGTCTCTGTGAATGGCGGCGAAAGTCTGCAAATTTTCCGGCAACTAGCGATCGAATCGTTGGCAAATGTATTTCATCGGCCGTCGGAGGACGGTGAGGGGTTGGGTAAGGATGAAATCACAGACAGCATCGCCCAGGGTTTCAGTGGAGCGCTCGATCGGGACGCGATGCTTTTGGGTAAGGGGCCGGCACCGAATCTTGGTACCGGGGGTGAATGTCTGGCCTCCGGATCATTTCCACTGCGCTTGGCGCGAGGTAGCCGTTCGGAAAAAATCTTATTCAGCAGAGGCATGCTCGCATGAAAATCCGCTGAGCCTTGGACCACTGTTGATGGACGGTGGAGACATGTGAAACCTTTTAACAGTTTGCTTCCTTCCTTCCAATTTTGTAACTCTATATAAATAGCTTTTTCTTTATTAAGAGAAAGCGAACAGGCAGTAAGGAAGCGAATCCGTAATTTTCCCAGTGTTGATGGAATTCCTGAAGGCTTGCAATCGTCCTTCCTCAGTCCATCACTTCAGTCGGCGTACTTATAGCCGGTCCCAGAAAACCGGTGAAAGCATAGGTTGCCACCTTCTTGCCATAGCCGTTCCTGGTCTCGCCCCTGATCATTCCTAGTTCCTTCGTCAGGGTGTGCTCGTTGTGCTGGACTTGATACCGTACCCATGCCAATCTCGCCGCCTTTGATTTGAGTTCGCGATTGCTGTCGGGAACGTTGGCGTGGATAATCGCTTGCCACTCAGCTAACGTCCGCGTTCCAGCAAGTGCCGGCTCTCCGCCGTTCTGGCTCGGTATGATGCCCGCGTTATATGAGACTGGCAGGTGGCGCATCAAGAAAAGGAACTCATTGCTCTCATCTGCCATGCGTTCCTGCCGTTCTCTCAGCGCGACCTCTGCGCTTTCCATTTCCTCTGCCAGCCCTGCCGCCGCGGCCAGGGTGTGGCCTACCACGAAGAAGTCCGAAAGGCGGCTCGCTACTTTGCGATCGCCCGTGCCAGCAAGGTCAGCTTGCCGGATCTCGCGAACTGTCGCGGCCAGACGGCCGACCAATTCAGTCCAGATGGCATTCCGTACCTCGCCAAAATTTCCAAAAACAAACCGCGTGCTGCGGTACGGCTGCTCTTCTTCCCGAGCACCCGCGTCGACGATGATTTGCCGGCTTGCGTTGGCTTCGTTCGTCAGCGAGTCGGTGTTCGCCGTCATCCAGAGCCGCGCCTGAAAAGGTTTGGTTTGCATGGTATCGGTCGTATAGAGTTTGCGGCGCGTGTCCTCGCCGCCAGTCACGGCCATACGCATAAGGTTCTCCAGCTTGCTCATATTGTTCGCCTCGTCGACGACCACGAAGGGACGAGTAATAAGGAGGTTTCGAACTTCGTTCTCGTCGCTCTTCGCAGAAGTGGGGTGGAACTTGCGACCGACAAGCAGCAGTCCAATTTTCCATGCCAGCGAGGTTTTCAATGATGCACCTGGGCCGACGAAATAGACATTAGGGTACTGTCGCATCAGTTCGCGCAGGAACAGTCCCAAGACAGCCAGGGTCAGAATTAGGCGCGCGTTTTCACGACCGATGCCGTGTTCCGGGTACTTGAGTTCCGAGAAGATGTAGCTTTCAAGCAGACTCTTTTCCAATCCGCTGATCGCGTGCTTCTTTGCCTGTTCTGTGGCGACAGTGAGATCCGCCTGCAGTGGATCGCAGGTGTCCTCACCGTCGGCAAATAGCATGTCGGCGTCCCCATTCCTCATCCTTTCGATGCCGTCCGCAGTTATTTTCAGAAAGAATGTTCCATGCTCGTTGACGTACAGTGCACCGGCGGTCTCATCATAGAACGCAAGGGTAAAAATCGTAGTCTTCTTGGCTGCGGTGGTGGCCTTCGCTTCGATGTATCGGCCCACAATTCTTGCGAGCGAAGTTTCAGGCATGATGCCGTAGTCAATTAGCAATGCCGAAGTCTTTGCCGAATTCGGCACGATCTCGAGAACTCTTCTGGTCTCGTTGTCTACCCAGGTTGCCGCGCCCCCGCAATTGTAAAGTTTGCCCGTGCGCAAGAGTGAAGCGTAAATCGCTTCGGCGACGTCGATCTGTTTCTGCCGCAATTTCCTGTCCTTCGAGTCCAGGATGTCGCTGACGGCCTTTCTTGTGTTGAATCTGTCTTCGTAGTTGGTCATTGCTTTGCCTCCCGAAGTAGCAACATCGCATCTTTGCGTGCTTCCATTTCGCGTAACGCCTCCAAGTAATCGATCCGTGGGTAATCGCAAAGTCTCCGCTGCGGATCGTAGTAATCGAGCAGGTGCTTGAAGCTCTTGCGACCATTCTGGGCGCCCTCGGCACAGTGGTAGTGCCTGCACGAAAAGCACGGCCAGCCGTCGTCGAGGTAGACGATGGTGCTATCGTTCACGCGTTCATACTTCTCACCGTGCTCAGCACCGTCGCACCAGCCTCCCGGGTTGTTGCCGGGGCACCACACACGCCAGCCGCCACGCCGGCCCGTGCTTTCGTAGTCGAAGTCTTCCCTCCAATGGCTCTTCCACCCAGCGAACATTTCTTCAATGAATTCCGCAGTCCAGATGCCGGCGCCAGTCGGCGTATTGCGTACTGGTTCCGGCAATGGGAACTCTTGCGCAATCTTCCGCATCAAGGCTGCGTAATCAGTCATGGGGCAATCGTCTCCTCTACGATGGTCTGCTGCCCCACGCTGACGACCGCCGTGAACTTACTAAACCGCTTGCGCCGCAGTTTTGGCTGCCGTAGCAAGTCCGAAAGCGCCCGGGCGCCGGCCGCCTTGACGGATGAACCGGTGCCACGCCCCCGCTGGTTGCACGCGCCTCCCTTGAGTTCGGGGAATTGCGCGTCGATGGTCACTACCTTTATCGTTTTCATAACTCGATGATTCCGCTGCGCCGGTGCCACAAACCCCGGGCACCGTCTTCTTCTCCTTTTCTATTCAAGGTGCCGTACGCGCGCGTGATCCGATCGGCATCGGGAAAGCACTCGATGACCGCACGCTCATTCGAAAACTGTTTGCTAACCGCGTGCTGCACCGTCTTGATCAGGCGTTCCGATTCCGTGTCATTCGGCAGATCGCAGGGTACGACCAGATGGCAACCGTTTCCGCTCGAAGCGGCCACAATGTTGCACCAACCTCGCGAGTCCAACCAGGCCTTCGCGTTTGAAATGGCTTCTCGTGCAGCATCGAACTGTTCTTGACTCGCGATCTTCGAGGCCCGTACGGGATCCCCATCCAGGAGGAACCAACGGCGCCGAGGTATATCGTGCTTCTTCGCGCCGAAGTTGAATTCCCTCATCACCGAGGCCGGCAGCGATACCGGATTTAGCACATAGTAGAGGTCGTAGTCGCCTAGCCGATCGTAAGTCTCCAGGACGTGCTCCAAACCATCTCCGTAGGGGATTCGTCCCACAACCGGTACATCTGGTGGGTGCAACGCGCGCACTTCAACAACGTCCCCTGGCCGGAACAATAAGTCGAGCGCTTTGCGAATTTCACCCATTGGTAGCCTCCTCGTTGTTGGCCCGGACCTCATCTCGAGGGTCAACTCAAAGACATTCGTCCTCGCCCGGACGGTCCGGGACGAGCACATCTTCGAAGCGCAATCGTGGCCCAGGAATATCAACCTCCAGAGCCTTGGCCAAGCACTGGTCGCACAAGTTCACCTTGCCAACATTGATCACGGATTTGCGACCACAATCGAAATCACACAACGGTCGTTCGGTCATTTCAGATCCTCCAACCTGATGCGTTGCCCGACCGTTGCCGGGTCGTTGCCCCGATCGCGCTCGTCTGCACATTTCTCGCAAAGGTTGTAACGTCCGACACGGAGGGTGGCCTTTCTGACGTATCCATGCTCGTCACGGCACCCTTTGTTTTCACAATCGCCGCGACTCAGTTCGATGGCGCAAATCTCCATCCTGCTCTTTGCGTTGCTGAGGCGTTCCTGCTCGTTTGGCGATAGTGGGGCGTCCGGCTCCGCCCCCTCGGGTTCGAAGGCCAGACAGGGCTTTGGCCGCACAACCACGTGCTCCTCGTGCCTCTTTCGATGCATCTCGTTCCGGCCGTCCGTATCGTACGGCGGGTTCCGGTGGATGTGCGGCAAGTAACTCTCGTCACAGTGGCAGATGATCGGATCGTTTGACATTAGTCCATCACCTCCAGTGGAGGTTCTGCCGAAACGACGCCGCTGCCAGCATTGGCAATTCGGGCGATAAGCTCCTCGCGAGTGATTTTCTTGCCGAGCGCCTGGTCCAGCACTTTGCCATCGAGATAGGGCTTCACGGCGCGCTGAGCCGCCTCCTCTACCGCCTTCCAACGTGGGTTGAGGCTAACGACCTGGATGATTAGCGGCTTCTTGTCCCCCACTTTCATAACGCGCCAGTCCACGTCATATAGCGTGACCTTTTTTTCGGCCGCTGCTGTGTGCATCGTTTCAAGGTTCGTGGCCGATAAGCGCAGGATTTTTGGACCAAGCAGGACTTGCTCGCCCTCAGGCATGAGACCATCGGTGCGAGAAGCATTCAGATAATGCCACGCGAGCGCCATGATCGCGGGCCGTGCCGTGCCGTACGTTGTGCAACAAATCGGATCATCACCACCTAAGCAGCGAAGCATACCGATCTGCTCTTCATAATGCGTGGCCGCGAACGCCGCTTCGATCCCGGGCACAAGTGCGAAGCGGGCAAATACTGCGGTTTCGAGTTTTAGGAATTCCAGGCCGGTCGGTACAGAGTCGACGACCTTCTTGACTGCAGCTGAATCCCCCAGATTGATACGACTCACTTCAATTGACGTTTCCATGTTCATTTGTCCTTTTATTGAGTTGGTTAACAGCCCGCCGAAAACCTTGACCGATTACTGGCCTTGATCTCCGCGATCTTGTTTTGCAGCGACTTCGGAACCGCGCGCTGCATATCGGTCGGCGCTCATTACATCTACTTGGCCAGGACGCCGGCAGTGGCCAAATTTCATTGCCCGTTCACTTCGCGTAATAGGGCCTGGACCTTGCCGATCCGCGAATTGATCTTGCCCATGATTTCGCGGACTTCGTTGCCGGTCATAGTGCCGAGCTTCGTTACCAGCTGGCCGGCCATCAGCGTGCGCCAGGCGGCGACGTACAGCGTGAGACCGGCGTCGATCACGTCATTGATTTGCTCAAGGGCGGCATCATCGACATAGGCCTCTACGTTCGCGTAATGGGCCGTACCACTACCGTAGTTCTTATCGGCCAGCTCCAAGCTCACGGAGATTGACTTGATGCGGTAGCTCGGCTTTATCAGCACCACAGGTTCTTGGGTTTGCAATTCGTCTGCCTTCGTCGTCATTTGCTCTCCTTCGCTATTGCTTGCTGCTCCGCTTCTTTGGCCGCGATGCACTTCTCAACAAGCTGCTCCCAGTCAGAGTAAGTATGGGTTTCCATGTACTTCGCATACGATTCGGCGAGTGACATGCCCTTCGCATCTGCCGATTCCCGGGCCGTGGTGGATTCCCCGTTTGGTGGTACTAGCTGTTGGAGTTCAGGTTCAGGTGCGTCGATGGTTGATTCGTTCCTTTTGCTGCGTATCCAAAGTGCGGCGACCTTCTGTGCCCTCGCACCGGGGCAGGCCTGGACGTGCTGGACAAACTCCAAGCTCTTCTTCAATCCCCAACCCGTCGTCTTGCGCACGAGCTTGATTGCATGGATCTTCTTCGTCTTCGTGAGTAGCGCCCGCACGGGCTTGACAAGTTCAGCGAGTTTGGGAGCCGTTATCACTTCGGTGGCCATACTTTCTCCTAATATCTGATCTCTTCAGGCGGGGCTTCACGCCGCGACCAGATCTCACCGCGGCTTGCAGAGTGTCTTCAATCCGCCGTTCACAATTGGATTTTCTCGGAAGTCATATTGCGCTGCATCGACAGATAGGTGCTGGCGCTGGCTGGGCTATCTGTAGGTAACTTGCAGCGGGATTGATAACGTGCTACGAAACGGGTATGAGACAGAGCAAATCAAGCTCGCCGGAGCGAAAAAGACAGAAGGACACCATGGCAGATTGGGCGCTCTTCATTGGCGTACCGTTCGGGAACCTGCAGCCATTGAAGGGATGCAGACTCACGGAGGGCGCCTCGGAGGAGTTTATGGCGACAACCATGGACCTCGTGGCCAAGGGATGCGACGGAAACGCCCTGATGACCGCGCTTCATATGGCCAATACCGTTCAGGTGCCACCCTTCCCCTCCGCGACAAAAGTGAAAGCGATAGCCAAGAGGATGCGGGATTTGGCGAAGGATATATCCGAACTGGAAGAAACCAACTTTCTCGTTTGGCAAACACGAGAGATTGTTAGACAAAGCAAGATCACCGAGGATGACGACGTCTCACTGGTGTTCCCTCATTTTGCTCTTCCCAAGTGGCTGGGAGAGCGAGCAAAAATGTACGACGAGTGGGGTGAGATGGCAAAAAGAAAAATACCGCCAAGAAGGGAACTCTTCCGCAGGGCGCGGCGTGTGTATCCCGTGCTCTACGTAAAATGGGCGACTGGGCGTCCATACTACGATAAGGTAGCGACTCTTCTGAGGCTCGCCGGGATTGTCAGAATCAGTGAAGCGCAGTTGCAGAGAGAAGTTAAAGCATTCGAACGTAATTATCGAATGACAACGTCACATATTCAGAGCACATTGCAAATGGTCCACGAGCACAAACTGAGCTACTGGGTCGACTAGACCGGCCAGTGCCGTGTTTTTGTCCGTCACACACCGTTTGGAAAGCTCTGAAAATCATGTAGTTAGATTCTGCCGAATTGCAATCTCACCGTGTGCCGAAAACTACAGATTCCGGTCTGCTCGGAATCGGCCAAGATCATCTTGTCCTGTGGATCGGACTTCGGCGCTCGACTCCAAATACAAGGTCAGAGCGCTGCCCTGTCACACTGCATGCCGCGGGCTCGAGTTGCGTCGCT
>CAVPEZ010000031.1:0-49063 GCA_963703635.1 uncultured Acidobacteriaceae bacterium | reverse complement strand
CAAATCCTTTCGCGGTTCCCGGTCGCTGGCGTGTGATTACGCAGCCTCCAATGCGAAGACGCTTACCGCTGGGAATGTCGCGGAGTTCGCTGGCCCGGCGAATGCCCATGGCATTGAGCCAGTCACGGCGGTAAGCCATGGGATGCGATCCACGGTGAGGCCGGTGCCGTGGAAGTCGGCGACCAGGCGCTCTTCATGATTCATGGGCACAAGCGGCGAAGGCGAATCGGGCTCGGGCAATTGTTCCAGCAGCGGTGCGGAGCCGCGCACGGCTCGTTCGACTTGCCAGAGCGCGTCGCGGCGGTGGAGCGAGTCGCGAGTACCGGGTCCCGAGTTGCTAGATTCCTCCGCCTCTCGCTGCGCTCGGGGGTCGGAATGACAAGGGTTTTTTCTATCGCTCGCGATAATTCCATGGCTGGAACCGCAAAGGTTTTGCTCGGTACTCGGTACTCGGTACTAGCTATTGCATTCAGCGCGCCGATCTCCGCCAGCGTAGTGAGTTCGTCTTTACGAAGCTCCGGAACGCGGCGTGTCAAATCGTGAATGGAAGTAAACGGAGTGAGCATGCGCTCGCGTACCAGAGCCTGAGCAGCCTCTTCGCGCAACCCGCGGACGTAACGCAATCCCAAACGTAGCGCCGGCGCCCGCTTGCGAGGGCTGTGTCCTGAGTGGCAAGTGCCCGAGATTCCTCCGCCCCTCGCGTTCGCTCGGGGGTCGGAATGACAAAGGCTTTTTCAATCGTTCGCGATAAGTCAAAGGTTTTACTCGGTGCTCGGTATTCGGTACCCCGTACCGACTTACTGACCACTGACCACTGACCACTGGCCACTGCTTCCAACGTGCACATCCACTCCGAGCACGTCACATCCACCGGCAGCATTTTCAATCCGTGCCGTTGTGCATCTTTGGTAATCGTCGCCGGAGAATAAAATCCCATGGGCTGGTTATTGAGCAGGGCGGCGGTGAAGGCGGCGAGGTAATGGCACTTCAAGTAAGCGCTGGCATAAGCGATCAGCGCGAAGCTGGCGGCGTGCGATTCGGGAAATCCGTAGAGTGCGAAAGATGTAATGGAGAGAATAATTTTCTCCTGCGCCTCGCGCGGAATTTTGTTGTGTGTCATGCCGGCTCGCAGCTTGGCTTCAATTTCTTTCATGCGCGCCTGCGATCGCTTGAAACCCATGGCGCGGCGCAGGTCTTCCGCTTCGCCGCCAGTGAAGTTGGCTGCGATCATGGCAAGACGAAGCAGTTGCTCCTGAAAAAGCGGCACACCCAGCGTGCGCTTGAGCACCGGTTCGAGCGAAGGATGCGGATACGTGACTTCTTCCCGCCCCTGGCGGCGCAAAAGAAAAGGATTTACCATCTGGCCGACGATCGGTCCCGGCCGGATGATCGCAACCTGCACCACGATGTCATAAAAGCGTTTTGGTTGCAGGCGCGGCAGGCATGACATTTGCGCGCGGCTTTCCACCTGGAATAATCCAACGGTGTCCGCCTGCTGCAGCGCGGAATAAACTGTGGGATCGTCCTGCGGAAGATGCGCCAGATCGACCTCCTCGCGATAGTGGTTGCGAATCAGTTCAATTGAATCCTTGAGCACGGCCATCATGCCCAGGCCAAGCAGATCAACTTTGATGATGCCCATGTCGGCGCAATCTTCTTTATCCCATTGCACCACTACGCGGCCGGGCATGGACGCGGGTTCGAGCGGAACCACGGAATCGAGTTGTCCCTGGCAGATGACCATGCCGCCGGAGTGCTGCCCAAGATGGCGCGGCATGTCCTGCACGGCAAGGCACAGTTCGTAATATTTGCGCAGGCGCGGGTGGCTGAGGTCGAGTCCGGCATCGCGGAAGCGGCGGTCGAGCGCGTCGTTTTCGTCTCGGAATTCCCAGGTGGCGACGGCGGCGGAAATTTTGGCGAGCGTTTCCGGATCGAAGCCCAGCGCCTTGCCCATTTCGCGCGCCGCCATGCGATTGCGGTAAGTGATGACATTCGCGGTCATAGCCGCGCCACGTTCGCCATAGCGGCGGTAAACATATTGGATAACTTTTTCGCGCTCGTCGCCGCTGGGCAGGTCGAGATCGATGTCGGGCCACTCGCCGCGCTCCTCCGATAGAAAACGCTCGAAGAGAAGTTCCATGCTGACGGGATCGACGGCGGTGATGCCCAGCAAATAGCAGACGGCACTATTGGCGGCCGATCCGCGGCCTTGCAGCAAAATATTTTGCTCGCGACAGAAGCGGACCAGGTCCCACACGATTAGAAAATAGCCTTCTAGTTTGAGCTTCTCGATCAGCGCGAGTTCGCGCTCAATCTGGCGGCGGGCGCGGGTTTGCATGTCGGCTGCGGCGCGGCCATAGCGCTGACGAAAGCCTTCCCAGGCGCGCTCCCGCAGGAACGAGGTCATGGTCTCGCCTTCGGGAACGGGATAGAGGGGGAACTGGTAGCCGAGATCGTTGAGCGTGAATTCGAGGCGCGAAGAAAGCTCGAGCGTGTTGGCGATGGCTTCGGGAAGGTCGGCAAAGAGTTGCTGCATATCCTGCGATGATTTCAGGTGGCGTTCGGAGTTACGCGCCAGCAGACGTCCCGCGGTCGACAGCGTGCGGTGATGGCGGATGGCGGTGAAGGCGTCGCAGAGTTCGCGATCTTTCGCGGTGGCGTAGCAAACGCCGTTGGTCGCGAGGAGAGGAAGGTTGAGCGACCGGGCAATTGCGATGGCTGCGCGGTTGCGGGTTTCTTCTTCCCGATGGAAATGGCGCTGCAATTCGATGTACACATTGCCGCGGCCAAACATTCCAATCAGGTGCTCGATTTGCTTGCGGGCTTCTTCGACGCCACCCTGCTGCAAAGCGGCGGCCAGCGGACCATCTGCGCCGCCGGTCAGGCAGATAAGGCCTTGAGCATGCTCTTTCAACTCTTCCTTCCGCACCACGCCTTCGCCTTTTTTCGCGCGCAGCTTCATTTTGGTGATCAGGCGGCAGAGGTTTTGATAGCCGGCGCGGGAAGAAACGAGGAGAGGAAGACAGAACGGATTGCCGATTGCCAATTTCCGATTGCCGATTGGCGCAGGCGCAATTGTTGATTGTTGATTGTTGATTGTTGATTGATTGGCGGCTGAGGGGAAATTCGGCAATTGGCAATTTGCAATTGGCAATTTCTCTTTATTTGTTTTCCGGGGAAATGCCGCACATGTGACTTCCGCGCCGATGTGCGCCTTGATCCCGAGTTTTTTTGCTGCCAGGTGAAAGCGCGGCGCACCGTAAACGCCGTCGGTGTCGAGCAGGGCCATGGCAGGCATGTTGAAGCGGCCGCAGGCCGACATCAGATCCTCAGGCAAGGAAGAGCCTTCGAGGAAGCTGAAAGCGGAGCGGGCGTGAAGCTCAACGTACATTGAGTCATTGAGTGATTGAGTCATTGAGTCATTGAGTCATTTGCAAACCCATCGCTCAATGACTCAATCGCTCAATGATTCAATTCCTTCAGTCATAACTTCCTTCCACAAACCAGCCTCCGCCCAATAGATCATGCACCAGCCTGTAGAGAGAGACCTCGTCTGCAGTTTGCAAGGCGATATCCCACTCATCGCGCGCCCAGGCTTCGCGCTCCCACCAGTCGCCGGAACAGCGCCATGGGCCGGCCTTCCACAGCACATTGCCCTGCACTTCTTTTTTCTTCGAGCAGACCACTCGCACCAATTCCCCATTCTCCAAAGTCACGGTAGCCCGCAGCGGAGGGCGGAATCGACGAAGAGCGGTGACGGCGGATTTTTCTTCTGCCGCGGCTTTTTGACAGTTCGTTTCTGGAGTTGCCCTGTCTGGATTTGACCCGGGGACAAAGCGCTTCATGCGGAAGCCTTCGGCACGGTAGGTATCGAGCAACTCGAGCGAGCCCACGCGGGATTCGCCGACCAGTCTGGCAATACGGGCCAGCGTGAGTTCCAGTTTTTCCGGCTCCGGCGATGGAGGCAGAAACAGGCCGCCCTGAGCGGATCGCGGCCGCGCCGGTTCCGCGGCGAGATGAATTTTTATGATGGGCGCGCCCGGCGGATGGGCGCTCAAGTCCAGTTGCAACAGCTTGAGAAAAAGTTTGGGGTCGAGCATGGGAAGAGGAAAACGCAGAGTTCGGCAGAATTGTTGGTTTTTGATTGTTGATTGCTGATTGAAGGACGAAAAGTTTTCGAGTTCCAACGTGAGCCGTAGTTCCTGCGTGTTCAGGGCGCGTGAAGCCAGGCGCGCACAAATCTGCTCGAGCAAACGATTCAGCAGAAAAGCCAGCGGCTCCAGTAACACGATGGGATATTCCAACTCGACTGCTTCTTCAAATACCACGGGCGCTTCCACCGGGACCAGCGTGCGCGAAGCCGTGCCCCGCGCCAGTTGCTGCAAGCGCAGTCCTTCCTGGCCCAGGCGCTCGCTCAGAGCAATTTCCGGCAGCGCGGCCAGAGCGTGTAAATTGCGAATGCCCCAGCGATCAAGAGTTGCGAGCAGACGGGCTGATTCTTTTTGCTCGTTTTCTTTCTGCTTTTCCTCCCATTCTTCACCTGCATTCCAATCGGCAAACAAAACTTCCACCGGCAGCGATCCCAGACACTCGCCTTCTTTCCCTCTTGAGATCACAGTCACACCGGAAAAGCCTCGGGCGGCTAGCACAGTAGCATCTGGATTCGCAGCCACAGCGACATTAGCTTCGAACCCGAGGCTGGCAGTGCGGTTAGACATGGCACGAGCTATTTCAGGCAGCGCGCCGAAAAGAGATTCCATGCCTTCGAGATCGACAAGTGCGGTGTCGGGCGCGGCATCTTCGACGCAGGGCGAGAAAGATTGTGCGCAATCCAGCAGAGCGGCGTGCGCCACGGATTCCTGCAACGGAGAACGCGGACGTAGCGTCAACTCCGGGCACAGCTCCGCTTGGGCTTTCGTCATGCCCGGCGCGATGCCCATGCGGCCTGCGCTCTCATTCATGGCAAAAACTTTTTCCAGCGGAGGCTTGCCTGCGAAAATAGCCACGGCCCGCGCGCGCAACTCCGGCTCCGCACGAAATACCGCGGCCACGGGAAAATTCGGCACGAAGATGCAGGCAAAAGGCATGATGACATTGACTCATTTAGAGATTGAGTCATTGAGTCATTTGAAAGGTCCAATCGCTCAATGACTCAATCTCTCAATGACTCAATTCCTTCATCCCGCCCAGGCGGTTTTGCTGGCGAACGTGATCTCGGCGGAGCGCACCGGTTTGCGATCCAAGCGGGACCGCACTATCTCCGCGGTGATTTCCAGTTCGGTCAGCAATTGCGCGTGGGAGAGCGCCGGGAGTAGCGAGATCACGGACTCTTTTGTCCGATATCCTTGCGGCCCCAGCTTGATCAATAACGAAGAGCAGCTTCCGGCGATGGACTGCCGCTCGATTGCCAGCAGCACGGTGGGTGTATGTTCCACGGCGCGGCGGAAACGGAACCACGTGGTCAGCGGGATGCGGCGCGCAGCTGGCTGCGGCAGATCGCCAAGATCGAGGGCGATCAGTCCGAAGCCTCCGCTTTCGAGTAGCAGATCCGTCGCGCGCAGAAGTTGTTCCAGGCGATGCTCTGGTGAATTTTCCCCGCAGCGCACCCACAGCAACCGGCCCAATTCGACCCCTGCGGCGGCGGCAGACCGCGGATCGAGAGCATCACTGGCGTCCACGACCGCACAGAATTCTCCGCGACGGGTGGCGGCGGCCAGGGCGGCCAGCAGCAAGGTGGTGCGGCCGGAAGAGGCCGGACCGCAGATTTCAGTCAGGCAGCCGCGCGGCAGACCTCCGGTAAGTGCATCCATCGCGGCGATGCCGCTCGAAACCATTTCTGGCGCAGGGCGCACCGCCAGCCGCGAAGCTGGGGTAACGCCGGCGAGCCTCGCATCTTTATCTTTAGAAGTAGAAAAAGCTCGTTGCGGCGGGCGCGCCTCTGCAAGCTCTGCCCCGGAAGGCTGCGGGCAGGCCTCGGCGGCCTCTTCGATATCAAAAACAAAAGGGCGACCTTGGGCCGCCGAAGTGGAAACCACTGCGGAAGACATAGATTCCTCGGGAAATTTCAGGGAACGCCGGGCCCAGAAGACGCGGAGGCGTATTCGCTTTTTATTCGCCTTTTAGAATTGTGCGCCTGGCCGCTGGGATTGTCAAGCAGGTTAAGACTCTGTCCAGAATTTTGCTGTGCGTACTATGCGATTTATCACTAGTGGCGCTTGACTAGGGCTAGAATGGCCGCAAAAGACTTAGAATCTGCCTAACGGAAGTTTTTATCGCCATGAGCCGCAGGGGTTTGTTCTGTCCAGAATGTACCCGCCAACTTCGCTACTCCGTTGTAAAAGGCGGAACTTGCCCCCACTGCAAGACCAAGATTTGCATTCCAAAAAGTTGGTCTCGCCCCGGAGCGGTCGTAGGTGTGATTGCGGGAATATGGTTTTTGGCCGAGAGTTATCAGCGAATGTTGGCTCCGCCAGTCAACTTTATCGCTTTTCTTCTCTGGATGGCAGCACTGGTCGCTGTAGTCGTTGCGGTGACCTTCCTGTCGGATTTGGTATTGATATTCTTCTTCCCACCCGTAGTGGAGCGTGTTTATGCCAATGACAAGTTCACTACTTTACGTCTAGACGACTGACTCTTGTTAACAAGGGAACTGCACCCAAAACAGTCCGTGCTCTGCTTACCTCAACTCCTCTCCTCCGTCTAAGCCAAACAGCACAGCGGTCAGGCGCACGTGCTCCAATCCAAATTGCTTCACCCCAGGGTTGCGGCTGAACCGTCTGTTCGATATCCCACAGAGAAAAGAAGAGGAGTCTTCCATGCTCAAACCCCGGCTGCTTGTTTGGTTAACCAGCATTTTGTTGTTCGCCAGTGTTTGCCCCGCCCAAACCGTAATGCTCGATCTGCCCCGGCAAAGCCAGCATGCCTTGATCACGCAGCGCATTGGCCTTACCGATATCACCGTCAACTACCACCGGCCGCTGGTGAATAGCCGCCAAATCTGGGGCAAGGTTGTGCCCTACGGAGAGGTCTGGCGCGCCGGAGCCAACGAAAATACCACTGTCACCTTCACCGATCCGGTCACGATCGAAGGGCAACCGCTCGATAAGGGCACCTACGGTCTGCACATGATTCCCGGCGAGAATCAGTGGACGGTGATCTTCTCAAAGATGTCCACCGCGTGGGGAAGTTTCAGCTACAAGCAGGCTGAGGACGCGCTGCGGGTCACCGTGAAACCGCAGACGGCGGAATTCCACGACGCGCTGACCTATGACTTTGATGACGCCAAACCCGACTCCACCGTAGTTACTCTGCGCTGGGAAAAAGTCGCTGTGCCCTTCAAGGTGGCGGTCAAACTCAACGATACCGTCGATGCCAGAATTCACCAGGAATTGCGCGGGCTCAATCAATATTACTGGGAGAGCTGGGACGACGTGGCGACTTATTACCTCACCAACAAAATCAATCTGGACGAGGCGCTGAAGGATGAAGAGCAGTCCATCAAGACCGAAGAACGCTTCGACAACCTGATGACCAAGTCGCGCATTCTCGAGGCTATGGACCACAAAGACGACGCTACGGTTGTCCGCAATCGAGCGTTGGAGAAGGCGTCGGCACTGCAACTTTACTTCTATGGCCGCCAGTTGCAGGGAGACAAGAAGCAGGAAGAGGCATTTGCGATTTTTCGCTCAAATGCCAAGAAGTTTCCCGACTATTGGACGTCGCACCTCGGTCTAGCCCGCGTTTACAGCGGCCAGGGCGACTTCGACAAAGCCGTGAAGGAGGCGCAAGCCGCTCTCTCGGGCGTACCGGATGACGCCAACCGGGCCAACCTGGAAAAATACGTGAAGCGTTTGCAATCGAAGGACGACATTAACCGCTAGCGCGGAAGATGTTTAGAAGCCAAGAATGGGCCAGCCCGAAGGCCGGCCCGTTTTCATTTGTCCGGATTGTTCATTACGAAGAATGATCCAGAATCGAATCAATAAGGGCTATGGCGATTTGTCGCCAGTTACCTTTACCTGTTAGGCGCTGCATTTAGATTCGTTCTCCCATGTGACAGTAAGGCCAGAGGCGTGGCCCTGCGTCCAACCATGATTGTCACGTTTCGACGTGTTTTGAGTGAAACCACGATGTTACGCAAACAACCCGACCCGCGACAATTTGTCCCTCTGGCCGCGTAGCACGGGACAACTTGTCCAAGTGTGTGCCAGATTGTTCTCATCAGTGCCTAGAATCAGTCACTTAGAAGGTCCGTGATGGACTCAGGATTGCTCGTGAAGAACTGTTCGCTGAACGTATTTTATGGGAGCCCCCGATGACGCAGAACCTAGCCCCCGTGTTACAAGACTTATCGCAGGAAGCCTGGCACTGGCAGGACAAAACGGCAAAGCTGTCTCTGAAATTCTGCGATAACCTCTTAAGGGAAGTGGCCTTGAGCGGGGGCGTGGTTACGATCGGCCGCCAACCCGACAATCTGCTCCGGATCGATAATCCTATTGTCTCTGGGCACCATGCCAGGATCTTCTGGGAAAACAACCACTATGTTCTTGAGGACAAAGAAAGCTTCAACGGCACCTACCTCAACGATCGCAGTGTCTCGAAGGCGGTGCTTAGCGATGGGGACGTCATCGTAATCGGAAAACACCGAATCCAATTTCACGATGCGGCGGGAAAGCGCGATGCGTCATCCTCGTCTGTGGCGCAAGATCGCACCAGCGGCTGGCAGGCTCAAGTAGAACAAGCCTCGCCCCCGCAGCTGGAAGCTACCATGGTGCTCGATACCGCCAAGCTCAAAGAAATGATGGCCAAAATGGCCTCCGGCGTTGCGCCTGTCCGGCCGTCGGCCATCGCACTGGTGCCGGTCTGCGTATCGAGGATCGTGAGACCGCGACAAATAGGCATGGTTACCATCATCGCCGGCCGAACCGACCGGCGGCGGTACCTTCTCTCCAGCAAGCTGATCGTGATTGGCAAATCCAGGATGGCCAGCATTCGGCTGAAGCGATGGTTTGCTCCCCGTGTCGCCGCCTCGATTCACCAGCGGGAAGACGGATATTTCCTCGTGCGGGCAGCAAAGAAGATCCGGATTAAAGTCAATAATGCCGAACTAACACAAGGCCAACAAGAGCTCAAAAGTGGCGACCAATTTGAAGTCGCCGGAATTGTCGCCAAGTTTGGCTATGAAAACGGGTAAATCTTGAAGTCTCCCGCTCACCACACTCGGCAAGCGTTGGCCCGGACCATCTTCTGACCCGCCTTGCAACCGAAGGCCTGGGCAAATTCGGACATGTTTGAAACTACATTGTCGATGCGGAACATGGGCATTGAGTGCGGGTCAGTGGTGACGATCAACCGCGCCACCTCCGGCCTGATGTTCGAGCACCACGAGTAGGCGTAGGAGAGGAAAAAGCGCTGGCGATAGGTCCACCCATCCGGACCTTTGTCGTCGAGCGACTTGCCTTGCTTCTTGAGATCGGCCTCGAGCGCGTTCAGCGAGAGATGGACGCCGCCGTTATCCGCCGTATCCTCGCCCTGAGTCAGCAAACCATTCTGCTTGACCCCCGGGCCGGCATCAGGAACCTCCTGCGTGTACTCGTCGGAGATGCACTTGCCGCGTTCGTCGTATTGTTTGGCGTCTTCCGCGGTCCACCAGTCGCGCAGGTTGCCGTGAGCGTCGAACTTCCGCCCTTGATCGTCGAAGCCGTGAATGATTTCGTGACCGATCACCATGCCGATGGCGCCATAATTCACGGAATCATCCATGGCCTTTTCGAAGAACGGCGGCTGCAGAATGCCGGCGGGGAAGTTGATCGTGTTCAGTTGCGGATCGTAGTACGCGTTGATGGTAGGCGGCGTCATCGTCCACTCGCTGCGATCGACCGGCTTGCCGATCTTGGCAACCCAGCGCTCAAACTCGAACGCCGTGGCTTGTTGTACGTTGGCGACGTAGCTGTCGCGAGTCACCTTCACGCCGGAATAATCTCGCCAGTGTGAGGGATAACCGATCTTGTCTTCGATCCCCTTCAGCTTGACGATAGCCTGTTCCTTGGTGGCAGGCGTCATCCAGGCCACGCTTTCAATGTCATCATGCAGAGCCCGCTCAATGGCATGCACCATTTCGATGGTGCGCGCCTTGCTCTCCGGCGGGAAGGCGCGGTCCACATAAGCCTGCCCGAGCGCCTCACCCAGGTCGCGGTCGGCGTTGTGCACGCAGCGCCGCCACCGCGGCTCGTTCTGCTCCTGACCCGCCAGCGTGCGCGCGAAGAAGTCGAAATTCTCGTCGACCATGGCCTTGTTCAGCAGCGGCGCGGCTCTGCGTATGAGCTGCCAGCGCATGTAGGTTTTCCACTGATCGAGTGGATGTTCCTCCAGCAGCTTTTCCTCGGCGCGGAAGAAATCGGGGGAGGTGACGATGTAGTGGTCGCTGGCCGGAGCCTTCACTGCCTTCAGATAGACATCCCACTCGATGGAAGGCGTAAGCTCGCGGATCTGCGCCAGGCTCATTTTGTTGTTGATGTTTTTCGGGTTGCGGCGCTTGATGTTATCCATCTGCGCCTTGGCCATGGCGGTTTCTAGTTCAATCACGGTGCCCGCGTCGGCGCTGGCTTGCGCTTCCGCTTCCCCCGCCAGCACGAATGTCTTCCGCACATGCGCATGGAATTTCTTGAGTGTCTCCACCGTCTTCTCGTCGGTTTTGAGGTAGTAGTCGCGGTTAGGCAGGCTCAGGCCGCCCTGATCGATCTGCGCCACCACTTTGGATGCGTCGTCGTAGTCTTGCTGTCCGTTGAAGCCGAAAAACGGGGCGTTCGTCTGATTGTCGCCCTGCTGCCATGCGCCCGGAAACAGGTGGTGCAGGTGGGCGACTTCAAGCGTGAGTTCTCTCTTGGACTTGAGCGCGGCGATGCGGTCCAGTTCCGGCTGTAGCGGCTTCAATCCGGCGGCCTCGATGCCGCTCTCGTCCATGCAGGCGGCCCAGTAGTCGCCGATCTTCTGCTGCACGGCGGTGCGTTTGGGCTCATTTTTGCCGGCCGCTTCCATGGTGTCGCGCAGCACCGCTTCGCTCCACAGTTCCAGATCGCTTCCCGTGCCCCAGAACACTTCGTCGTGCGGAATCGGGTTGGCCGTGAGCCAATTGTTGCAGGAGTACTTATAGAAGTCGTCGCAAGGATTCAGCGTCTTGTCGACCAGGTTGGGATCAAAGTGTTCGAGTTTGGGAGCGTTTTTTGTCGGCTCGTCCGCGGCAGTCATCGCGGGAGCGGTGAGGGTCGAATTTTGTCCGAACACAGTCAGGGGCAAAGTCAGAAATAGAAGATACAAGATGACTCTAGGAATAAACATTTGACCTCTTTCCGGCAGTAGCCCAGGGATTGAACGCTCCGGCCCGCAGAACAACATACTACAGACGGACCGGGATCCGCAGAGTTAGCCGGACTCCGAAGGCAAATCCATTCAGAGAATAGGGCGTGAGACAGCCGAACGACCAGCGATTCTACTTAGGCGATTCGAAGCGATAGCCGATGCCGCGCAGCGTCTTCAGATACTTGGGGAAGCGGGGATTAGCCTCTATTTTTTCCCGCAGACGCCGCACATAAACGTCGATCGATCGGGGCGTCACGAAGGGAGTCTCTTTCCAGACCGCGTCGAGCAACTGGTCGCGCGTGAGCGCGCGCCCGCAGTGGCTAGCAAGATATTCCAGCAAGCGAAATTCCCGCACCGTGGTGGGAACTGACCTGCCCTGCACCTGCACCGTCATCGAGGAAGCGTCAATTTCAAGGTCGCCCAGGCGAAGCACTTCGGGAGTTACTGGCGGTTGGCGCAAGCCGCGGAGCACGCTGCGCACCCGCGCTACCAGTTCCCGCGGGCTGAACGGCTTGGTAACGTAATCGTCCCCGCCCATTTCGAGCCCCTTCACCCGGTCCGCCTCGCCCGTCTTGGCGGTCAGGAAAATGATGGGCGTCGACGAGAGACTGGGAGTCTGGCGAATTTGCCGGCAAAGGTCGAAGCCGTCAGCGCCCGGGAGCATCACGTCCAGGAGAAAAAGCGACGGCATCTCGCGCAAGGCCTCCGAAACCACCGACCCGCCGCTGACAAAGCTTTGCACGCCAAAACCCGCCGCCTGCAGGTTATGGGAGATCAGCCGCGCAATGTCCTCCTCGTCCTCCACCACGAAGACCAAGGGGCGAGACAAGGGCGCAATACCCGCATCACGGAGCGGTTCGTGAGATTCCGTCGGAAATTGCATTGTCAACTATTGGCGCTTGGCGTAGTTCTGCGGCGCGCCGGATTCTTGCATAGACTCTATGTCGGAAATGTTGCGAGAATGTTTCCGGCGTGTTAACGAATGGTGAATTTCGGAAGGCAGTGGTCAGTGGTCGGTGATCAGTGGCCAGTGAAAAACAAAACCTCATCAAAGAAGCCAGCAGCGAACACTGACCACTGGCCACCGACCACTGCTCTACGTTGCTGCCCGCTTCTTTGGCGCGTGCCGCAGGCTGCGGCCTTCAATCAGGCTGTAGAGATCTTCCGCAAGATTGGTGGTGTGGTCGCCGGCGCGCTCCAATGCTTGCGCCATGAGCAGCACGTCAAAGGCGGAAGGATTCTCCGACGCCTGTTCGGTGAGGTGTTTCTGGAACAGTGCGTGACACACGCGGTCGATGTCCTTATCCATTTGCAGGACCTTGCGGGCGCACTCCAGATCGAGATCTACGAATCCGCGATACACCAGGTCAAGCATCTCGCGCAAGGTCGCTGACATTTCCACCAGGTGGCGCGCATCGGAGGCCGCCAGCTTCGCCGTCCGGGATTGCACTCGCATGGCTACGCTCATCATCAAGTCACCAATGCGTTCCAGGTTCGTGGTGCACTTCAGGCTGGTCAGCAACTGGCGTGCCCGTATCTCGTTCACCCGCGTGATGGCAGCCGGCAGGCGCTCATCGATGTAGCGCTCGATGATGTCCAGTTCCTGCTCGCACTCTTTGATGGCCAGGAAGGCCATACGTGAGGAGTGCGTGAGCAGATCGCGCACATTGAAAGCGGCGTCACGCGCAATGAGGAATGCCTTGAGCCCGGTGCGCGTCAGATCGTCCAGCGATTCTGTACCCTTCTTGAGGGCCTTCTTACCCGCTGCGTGCTTCTGGTCGGGCACCCTTTCAGCGCTGACGCGTGCACCGGACTCTTCGATTGCGGTCCGCGATGTCGCAGCTTTGCTCGGCATGTTTCGCCAGTCTACCCCCGGATTGTGAACGGACTGTTAAGATATTTTCGCCTATTTTCCAGACGCGTGACGCCCGAGGAATCATGGAGTTAATCGAATATCTGCGCCGTCAGTTTGCCTACGATGCCTGGGCGAACCGCGAAGTGCTCGCTGGACTAAGCGCCGGCGCACACACAGCCACCCGGCCGCTGCACCTTCTGGCGCATATTCTCTCCGCCGAGCGCCTGTGGCTGGAACGTATTCGCCAGCAACCGCAAGGCCTGCCCGTGTGGCCAGACCTCACGATCGACCAATGCGAAGCGCAAATCGCAGAACTCGCCCTGCTCTGGCGCGAATTTCTAAGCCACGTTTCTTCCTCAGGGCTCTCCGCGAGGGTCACCTACAAGAACAGTAAAGGCGAGCCCTGGACCAGCGCCGTGGAAGACATTTTGACCCACGTGCTGCTGCACTCGGCGTATCATCGCGGCCAGATCGCCAGCCAGGTGCGCTCTGGAGGAGAGACGCCCGCTTATACGGATTACATTCACGCCGTGCGACAGGGTCTGATTGAACAGGGTCTGATTGAATAAGACTTGCTCGAATCATGTTGGGGCGGACACTCCTGTCCCCCGCTCTTAACTTGGCTTCTGACTTTGCCTTGAGCGCCGGCCTGTCACCGTCAAGCCGTCATAATCGCGTTTCCTCTTCCAACTCCTAAAGGGTTAATATCTCTGCAATGAAGAAATTCCCGGTCTTCATCTCCCTGATGCTCTCTGCCGCGGCCCTGCTGGCCGCGGACGAACCAAAGAAAATCCCTTCCATGCCGGCCGCGGTCTCCGGCAATGCCGTGGCCAGTATCGGCGACGGCATACAGATAATTTCCCTGATGGGAGTCGGTCCCCTCAAAACCTGGAATGACATTACCAATCAGGTCTACATTTTGAACCTCGGGCACCCCAAGTGGCGCGATGGCCGCACCGTACCCGGGGTCGCGGGTCGTCTGAACGCCGCCGCCGTCGGAGCCAAAAGCCTGGTCATCCTCATGGGCGGCTTTGTGGTGGACAATCAAGGCGCCGAACTCACGCTTCCCGATGTAAACGTCTACGAACTGAACGCCCGCCGCTGGTCTCGCGGCAAAGACATCCCTGTTGGTGTGGATAGCGCCGTCGCCGGCGTAATTCACAACCGCTTCGTCTATCTCATCGGCGGCCGCTCGCCCCATGGCCCGGTGAATAATGTGCAGGTCTACGACCTCGAAAAAGATGCTTGGAGTCAGGCCACTCCGTTCCCTGGCACGCCCGTCTTTGGCCTCTCCGGCGGCGTGACCGACGAAGCCATCGTGATCGTCGATGGCGCCAAACCGGGCCCGGCAGGCGGACCGAAATACGTAGCCTCAGACGAGTGCTGGCTGGGCAAGATCGACAAGAAAGATCCCAACAAAATTGAATGGAGCAAGCTGCCCCCCCATCCCGGCGCGGCGCGCTTCGCCATCGCCGGCGGCGGCCACCAACACAAGGTTCTCTTCTCCGGAGGCACCGCCTCTCCTCACGACTACAAAGGCGTAGCCTACGATGGCCAGCCCACGGAAGGCTCTGCCGTAACTTTCGAGTACGATCTGCACCATCACCAGTGGGAAACCGTCAGCGAGGATACCTACGATCCCCGCGCCGACAGTCGCGGCATCGTGTTCACGCCAATCGGCCCCCTGGTCCTGGGTGGGATGGCCAAGAATCTAGCCGTCACCGCGCGAGTGAACCAGTTGCCGCAGAAATGAGTCTCTGCGATGGTTGGAGATGGCGTTTGCATTTGTCGTACGCCGTCACTTCACGGTACAATTCCTGAGATTTACTTGTGGGGTCGCTGCTCTTCCAATAGAAGGTACGCCATGGAAACGACAATGTTTAACCCTCGTTAGTTCGCCATCCTCTTGAGTCCGCTGGTTCGGACGTCTCGTTCTGTCTCTTAATTTGATCGGCGCATTCGCAAGGTTCCTTCCTGGCGAAGAGCGTGGAACTCGCAGGTATCTATGGAAGCCACAGCCCCGGCCACGGAGAAAGAGCAGCAGCACACGCTCTGGGCCTCACTGGTGGAAGCCGTTCGCGGCTCGCACCAGGACTACACCAAAGGCAGCCTGAACCGCGCCATCCTGCTGCTGGCCGTGCCTATGGTGTTGGAGATGGTGCTGGAATCGCTGTTCGCAGTGGTCGATGTTTTTTGGGTAGGACGCCTCGGCGCAAATGCCGTAGCAACGGTAGGGCTCACGGAGTCGATGTTGAGCCTGGTGTTCGCCGTGGCCATGGGGTTGAGCTTGTCGACCACCGCCATGGTCGCGCGCCGCATCGGAGAAAAAGATCCCGAAGGCGCAGCGGTCGCAGGCGTGCAAGCGATCGCTCTCGGCCTGATGGTCTCGCTCGCAATCGGCCTTCCGTGCGGATTGTATGCGCCGAACCTGTTGCGCCTCATGGGCGCGTCGTCGGAGATCGTCGCAACCGGCAGTGGCTACACCAGAATCTGCCTCGGCGGAAGCTTCGCCGTGCTCCTCCTCTTTCTCAACAACGCCATCTTCCGCGGCGCTGGCGATGCGGCCATCGCCATGCGCCTGCTCTGGGTCTCGAACATCATCAACCTCGTGCTCGATCCATGCCTGATCTTTGGCTGGGGACCGTTTCCGCGCCTGGGCGTGACCGGCGCGGCTTTGGCGACGCTCATCGGACGCAGCATTGGCGTGCTCTACCAGTTTTATCGCCTAATGCGCGGGACAGAGCGTCTCCGCATCCTCGCCAGTCAAGTGCGTCTGCAATGGGACGTGCTGTGGCGGCTGATCCGCGTTTCGCTGACCGGCATTCTGCAGTTCGCCATCGCGCACACCAGCTGGATCGGCCTGGTGCGTATCGTCAGCATCTTCGGCGCTGCCGCGCTCGCCGGATACACGATTGCGATCCGCATCGTCATCTTCGTAATCCTGCCGTCGTGGGGATTGAGCAACGCGGCGGCAACGCTTGTCGGGCAAAATCTCGGCGCCGGCCATCCCGAGCGCGCCGAAAAAGCAGTGTGGCGCACTGGACTCTACAACGTGATCTTCCTGGGCACGATCGGAGTTATTTTCATATTCTTCTCCGAACCGATCGTCCGCCTGTTCACCCACGATCCAGAAGTAGTGCCGCTGGGAGCGGCCTGCCTGCGCATCATCAGCTACGGCAACCTGGGATACGCCTACTTCATGGTGATGATGCAGGCCTTCAACGGCGCGGGCGACACCATCACTCCCACCATCGTGAATTTCTTCGGCTTCTGGCTGTTAGAGATACCGCTGGCCTACTGGCTGGCGATCCCAATGCACATGCGCTCGAACGGAGCGTTCTTCTCCATCGCCATCGCCGAGGGTTCAATGGCCGTGGTAAGCGCAATCCTGTTCAAACAAGGCAAGTGGAAAAAACAGAAAATCTGAACGAGGTAGAACAGAAATCTCTGCATCCGCAGAAAAGTGTAAAGCATCGCCGGTTCAAACTGAGAACTGAGAACTGACAGCAACATACTCCAGGCTCCGGTGTTAAAGTAGACAGAACAGTTTTGAGCTAAAGTTCTGCGTGCCGACTATTTCGCACCGGAATTCTTGAGCCAATGTCGCCGGGCTGGCGCTGCCGCTTCCACGGCAAGCCCACCGGGCACGAGGAGAATATGATGAAAACTCACCCTGCAGTTCGTCTCGTAGCATTTGCACTTCTGCTGCTGGTTATTCCCGCAGCTCTCTCTACCACATCTTCCGCGCAGATCGCGGTCGGCATCTCGGTCCGCATCGCTCCGCCCGCGCTGCCGGTTTATGAGCAGCCTCTCTGCCCCGGTCCCGGCTATCTGTGGACTCCCGGCTACTGGGCCTGGGACGACGACGCCGGTTACTACTGGGTGCCCGGCACCTGGGTGGTCGGCTCCCGTCGGCCTGTTGTGGACTCCCGGCTACTGGGGATGGAACGACGGCGTTTACGCCTTCAATGAAGGCTACTGGGGTCCGGAAATCGGTTTCTACGGCGGCATCAACTATGGCTACGGCTACGGCGGTGAGGGCTTCTATGGCGGCGAGTGGCGCGGCGGAGCTTTCTTCTACAACACTGCCGTCATGCGCGTGGATGAAACGCGCATCACCAACGTCTACGTCAACCGCACCGTGATCGTGAACAACGAGTCCCACGTCGCCTTTAACGGCGGCGAAGGCGGAGTAGCGGCCCGCCCGAATGCGCGCGAAGAAGCGTATGCCCGTCAGCCGCACACCCATCCGGTCGCCGCGCAGGTTCAGCATGTGCGCGAGGCCAGTCACAACCGGCAGTTGTTCGCCTCGGTAAATCACGGAGCGCCCGCAGTAGCGGCCACGGCCAAACCCGGCGTATTCAAGGGAAACGGCGTGGTACGCGCCAAGGCTGCCGGTGCGCCCTATCATGCCCCGGCGATTTCGCCTAAAGCAGCGCGCGCCTCGGCGCCCGCTAACAATCGTTCGGCTGCTGCGAGTTCGCGAGCCGAACCACGAGCCAAGACTGCGACACCCGCAGCGAAGGCTCGTCCGGCCACTGAACCACGAGCCAAGACTGCGACACCTGCAGCGAAGGCTCGTCCGGCCACTGAACCACGAGCCAAGACTGCGACACCCGCAGCGAAGGCTCATCCGGCCACTGAACCACGAGCCAAGACTGCGACACCCGCAGCGAAGGCTCATCCGGCCACTGAACCACGAGCCAAGACTCCGGCAGCGACCACTCGTCCGGCCAGCGAACCACGAGCCAAGACTCCGGCAGCGAACACTCGTCCGGCCAGCGAACCACGAGCGAAGACTCCGGCGCCCGCGGCCAATCCTCACCCGGCAACCGCACCACGCGCTCAGAACACGCCGGCGCCCAAGGCGAGCGCTCCTAAGCAGAGCGCGCCCAGGCCGACTCAGAGTGCTCCGAAGCCGCAGAAACAAAGCGCTCCACCGAAGCAAAGCGCTCCACCGAAGCAAAGCGCTCCGCCGAAGCAAAGCCCTCCGCCGAAGCAAAGCCCTCCACCCAAGCAGAGCCCTCCGCCGAAGCAAGAGCACAAGGAGAAGTAAAACCTCAATTAGATCGAGCGCATTTGGCCAGTGCTGATTCCAGCACTGGCCATTTTTTCTAATTGAGTGAAAGCTGGGATCCATCGGGGACAGCGGCCCCGCCGCTTTTTTCTCTGCAAGAGCCCGGGTTCTCACGCGTTCCTAATCCAGGAAGTGGCGTTAGCCGCGCTGGTTCCGCCCCTGCACGGAAGTGCACTTACGCGCTCGGCACGGAATCTTCTCTGCTACAATTTTTTTAACAAGCCCGGCGAATCGTATTCGGCTGCATCCAAGCGGGTTGTAATGCGAGCAAGCCCGCCCAAGGAGTCTCGGATCACTATGTCATCGACCAAAAACAAACTGCGCCTGGCAGGCGCATTCGCCGCGCTCGCAACTCTGGCTCTAGCCGTAAGCTGCAAGGGATTTTTCGTGAACCCCACAGTCACCAGTATCGTGATTGATCCACCAAGTCCAACGGTCAGCGTGACGAATACGCGGCAGCTGACGGCGGCAGGAACTGATAGCAACGGTAATCCGCTTACCTTGACCGGCGGTACCAGTTGCACCGGGACGACCGTATGTTGGTCCAGCGACACGCCGAGCGTGGCGACGGTCTCCACAGGTGGGCTGCTGACCGGCGTTGCAGTTGGTACCAGCACCATAACCGCTGCGTCTGGCACTGCCAGCGCGACCACCACTGCAACCGTAACCTTGGACAACGTCACCAGCATCGTTCTTGGTCCGAACGGGATTACCGGCTTCAGCCATCCCCGAGAGCTCATTCGCAGTCCGATCCGATTGCCTGACTGCTACCGCGACCGCAGGGGGGCAGCAGATCGATATCACCACCAGCGTGACTTGGCAGACGGGCACAGCAGGTATTCTCACCGTTCAGAACGGCATAAATCCGATGTGCGTGCAATCCTTGACGATGGCGGGACCTACAACGGTTTTCGCAACCTACATCAGCGGGAATAACACAATCACCTCGAATTCTGTGACCGTCACGGTAACCCAGTAGAGTTTTTTGGATTAGGGAAGCATCCGGCTTTGCACACGAACGGCGGCGGATGGCGCCCACCTCAAAGGCGATCACGAGAATCCGGGCGCCTCATTTGCGGCGGGCGAAATACTCCAACATAGGAAGGCTACGATCCGAGCAACTCCACCTTCTCGGCAATCGCGGCCGCGCGCAGTTCCCGGTCCAGCGTAGCCAGCGGAATCTTCCGCCGCGAAGCGATCTCCAGGTAAGTCAAGGAACCGGGGCGTATCCCCGCTCGGAGGGCTGTCTCTCCTCGCCGGCAAAAAGACACCATATTGAAGACTGGTATCGAATACGGTATAATGAAGTCACTATGGCGACGTCGCGGAAGATCACTGTGGAAATCCCCGATGAGCTGCTGGAGAAGGCGCAGCGAGCCAGCGGAGCGGGCATCACTGAGACTGTTCGAACCGGACTGCAACTGTTAGCGGCTTCTCAGGCGTACGAGAGTCTTCGCCAATTGCGCGGCAAGGTCCGCTTTAGTCGTACGTGGCAAGAACTGAAAGAAGACCGCGAATAAGAGTGCTCCGAAAAGCATTCCGATGATTGCAGCCGATAGCAGTACATGGATCGCGTTTCTTGAAGGCGCACCCGGCCATGACACGGAATTACTTGACCAAGCCTTGCGAGACCATCAGGCCTTGATGATTCCCGCGGTATTCACCGAGCTCTTTAGCGATGCCTTTTTGCCCCCCTCCGTCGCTCGTAACCTCTTCGACATCCCGATGATCGAATTGCAAGCGGGTTATTGGCACCGCGCCGGTCTCTTGCGGGCCAAGGTCTTGTCCAATCGCCGCAAAGCCCGCCTTGGGGATGCTCTGATCGCTCAAACCTGTCTCGACAGGAACATTCCGCTTCTTACGCGAGATCAGGATTTCCGCGCCTTCGCTGATGCGGCTCAACTCCAGCTGATTCTTTGATCGCCAGCTGCGCTGTGATAGAATAAATACTTGTATTCGTTGTATTCATATGGCAACTTCCATCCGACTTTCCCCAAAAGCTGAGAAGAGGCTCGATTTTCTTGCCGCCCAGACCGGCCGTTCCAAGGCCTTCTACCTGCGCCAGATGATCGAAAGCGGCCTCGACGATCTTGAGGACTACTATCTCGCCGCCGACGTTCTTGAGCGGGTACGCCAGGGGAAAGAAGCGATTTACTCCCCAGCCCAAGTGAGAACCGATCTTGGCCTGGACGATTGATTACACCCAGACCGCCAGGAACCAACTCAAGAAACTGGATAAGCCCGTCGCCAGGCGCATCGTCGATTTCCTGGATGATCGCGTCGCGAAACAGGAAGATCCGCGCACCCTCGGCAAAGCCCTGACCGGTCCGCTCGGCACTCTCTGGCGCTACCGCGTCGGGGATTACCGTGTGATCTGTGAGATCCAACACGGGGCAGTGACAATTCTAGTGATTCGAATCGGCCACCGCCGCGAACTGTATCGCTGACAACTCCTACCCACCCAAATCTCTCATCCATGAGAAAAACTCCGACACCGTTGGTAAGTTGCCATCCCCAGAAGACAAAGTATTATCGAAAGAGGCAGTTGTGAGCTAACGGCCAACGACCAACGACCTTCCCATGTCAGACATTCGCTGCATCGGCATCGCCACCGGTGGCGGAGACGCTCCCGGCCTCAACGCGGTCATCCGCGCCGCCACCAAAGCCGCCATTCTCAAGTATGGATGGAGGGTCATCGGCATCCTCGATGGCTTCGACGGCCTCATCTGGCCGGAAAAATCTTTCGAACTGACTCTCAATGAAATCTCCGGCATTCTACCCCGCGGCGGAACGATTCTCGGCACCACCAACCGCGGCGCTCCCTTTCACTACAAAAGCATGGAGAACGGGAAGCAAGTCTCCCGCGACATTTCTGGCCAGGTGATCGCCAACGCCGCCCGGCTGGGCATCGACGCCGTCATCACCATCGGCGGCGACGGATCGCAGAAGATCGGCTACGAACTTTTTCAAAAGGGAATGAAGGTCGTCGGCGTGCCCAAGACCATCGACAACGATCTTTCCGCGACCGAAGTCACGTTTGGATTTGACACCGCGCTGCACACCGTCACCGACGCCATCGACAAGATTCACACCACGGCTGAGTCCCATCATCGTGTGATGGTGGTTGAGGTGATGGGCCGCGACTGCGGCTGGATCGCGCTCGAGGCCGGTATCGCCGGAGGCGCTCACATCATCCTCATCCCGGAAATCCCGTTCACCATCGAGCACATTTGCCGCTACATTACCGAGCGCGAAAAAACCGGAAAGTACTTCACCATCGTCGTGGTGGCCGAAGGCGTGAAGCTCCCGCCGGAACTGAAGGAGAACCGCCGCGCCAGCCCCATCGGCACCCTGATCGGCAACGCCATCGGCCACGGCTCGAAAAAAGAAGTGCGCGTCAGCGTGCTGGGACACATTCAACGCGGCGGCACGCCCACGCCCTTCGACCGCATTCTGGCGACGCGCTTTGGCGTGGCCGCAGTCGACCTGATCGCCGCCGGAGGTTTCGGCATGATGGTCGCGCTGCACAGCGACTCAATCGTCTCCGTCGACATGGCCCATGCCATCGGCCATCTCAAGTCCGTCGATCCGAAAGGCGAACTGGTCCGCACTGCCCGCGCCATCGGCATCGGATTTGGCGACTAGGCTCTACTGATTTCCGGAGCGCTGAATTTCCCTCAACAACATCTGCGACTCGATTAACATTCTCCGCGAGGGACAAATAATGGCCCATGAGGAATTCGGACGTCTTGTAATTCTCGGCGGGCCGTCGTGTGTCGGGAAGAGCCCGCTTTTCAAGGCCCTTGGCAAGTTCTATCCCAATCTGCACGACCCGCTTCACAAATTGGTGCTGGTCAACAGCCGCGCTCCGCGGCCCGGCGAACGTGACGGCGTCGATTACCACTTTCGCGCGCGGGCCCAGGTGGAGGCTTTGCGGTCGGATGATCGCTACGCCGTGATTGAGGTCCGCAGCGACCTGCAAGCATTGGACGTTCAGGAACTCGAAGCCTTGCTTCGGCGCGGCGACGTATTTTTCGAAGGGAATTCATTCGTAGGCCGCGCCCTGCAAACGGACCCTCGCCTCGCGGGTGTAAAGCGATTAAGTGTTTTCATCTCGCCGCTCTCCAAGGATGAGATCGCTTACCTGAAGGCGCCCGAGCGCAACTTGTCGCTGCCCGAGTTCCTCACCGACGTCATGCGGCGCAAGCTCTTGCGCCGCACTCGCCGGCAAAAAGGAGAGCTTTCGGCTCCGGATCTGAAAGACATCGAGACTCGCGCCTCGAATGCCTATCGCGAACTGCAAGAAGCGTGGCACTTCCAACACGTGATACCGAATCACGACGGTGAGGATAGCGACAATTGGGAAGCGTTTTACTATTTGATCGGCGATGCTCGCAAAACGCTGGAAGCCTTCGCGGCCCTCCTCAGGGGTTCAGTTCCGCCCGGCGTTGAGACGTGGGAAGAAAACCTTTTGCCTGCCTGAGCGTGGATGAGGTACCTTCGTGACCTCCCCTAAAAACCCGAACCACGTTCCAATAGAAGGGCATGCCTGCCTGGGAACCAAGACCATGAATGTTTTGGAATTGTGCCTCGTTATCCAGATGTGTTTGGCATTCGGGCTGGCCGGACTTTTTTGGCCAGAGAAATTCAGGCCGCTCTTCGACGTTTTATTGTTTCCCTGGGCGGCCAGCTATCGCGCGGTTCGAGCCAACAGCATTGCCGCAATTGGATTGTGGGTTCTGCTGCTGGCCAGATTAGTTTCCATTCTCCGCTGACAGTCTTTAGTCATCCGTTCTCTATCCGGCGAAGTGGACTCCGCTCACCACCCGAAAAAATTTCAAATGGATAGCAACCGCTGAAAGAAAGAACGATAGCGTTGGAGCGCAACGCGAAGGTCCTCGGTTGAGATGTTATCGCCGCGGTCCCACTGCTTTTCAAGTTTGGCGCGTTCTTCGGCAAAAACCTCTGCGAGGCGTTTCATCGCGGAAGCCACCAGGCCGTCCGCCTGCTCAACCGCGCGCCGCGGTTCGTCGACGAAAGCGGTCTGAACGGCGCTCCAGCGGTTTCGCAACTCTTCCAGTTCGTCGCTGGGAAATAGCGGCGTGATCCCCGTTTCATTTTGAGTGTTGAAGGCATTCGTCCTGAGGTCGGACGCAGCAGCCTGAGCATCCTCCACTACGGGTCGATCAGCGAGAACCGGTCCAGGCCGATCGTCTTTCACCAGATCTGCGGCTGATCGATCTTTTGCAGCAGGCCGCTTGCCCTGTGCCAGATCCGCCGTGGTCAAGGGATCTTCTCCTACTGCCTCGTTTTCTATGAATTCGTCCTTCCTCAATGGAACGCTCATGCTCGTGCCTCCTTTTTTTGCGGTATTGGATTTTCCAGCAACTCGTCGAACAGAGAGCGGTAGTGGACCATGCCTCTGCGCAAATCCTCCGTGCTGGATTGCCCACGGCTGTGGCGAAGGGCGATCTCATGCGCCGCGCGATAGTTTTCAACCACTACGGGATGATCCACCGAAATATCGGCGGCACGCTGTTCGAAATCCGCCATGGGATATCCGCGGGCGGCCATGAGTTCGCTGACCAGGTCATCGGCGCGCGAAACCGACGCTCGCGGATCGTCCACAAAGTGCGCCTGCACGACCCGCCAGCGCTCGGCAAAATCGGCCCGAACCTGCTCGGAGAGCGGCCGCAACTCAAATTTTTCTCGCCGTTTGGCGCGCATTTCAAGCACACCTTCAGCCTTGCGGACCTCCCCTTCTTTTTTAACGACCCGGTCATATTCAGGGCCAAAGCGTTCCCGCAGATTCTGGCTGCGCCGCTTGCGCGCTAAAAGAAAACTAACAATAGCAATTACGACGACTGCGGCAATCACCGCAATCAGTATCGTGACCTGATGCTGGTCCATGCGGCCTCCGGGTTCACGAATAAAAGTTGTGTATTCAGATTCCGGACGGAGGAAGAGGGTTGTCGAAAAACTCCGAAGGCGGGCTGTGGATCAATGCGTCCATCTCCATAGCAAATTGGCACGCAGCTCCGGTACGCGGCTCCGGCACGCAGCTCCGGTAAGAAAAGCGCATCGCATGGCGCCCGCGCGGCGTTTTACCCGTAGAATTGGCAACGTCCAGTTGATCACCCACCACGAATCTGTGGAAGACCACGCCGATGTCAACCCCCCAGGAACCCTAGGGCGGCGGGAGTAACGACTGGTTCCTCGAAGGCTCCTCGCCAAGTCGTTGATTCTTTGTGCGAGCGTCGTAAGTGATTGATTCTTCGTGATGGCATCGTAAGTTGTTGATTCCCCGTGCGAGGCCGATTTCGTTGTTAGCTTTGAGCTAATTTTTGCATTAGAGGCGATTTCAGCTCTATGAAATGCAGCGGATGGGCTTTCCCTCGTCCGCGATCGAGAAACGCGTCCTAGTGGTCCCAAAATGCGAATACGAGGCATTTTACGCGAGGACCTGAAGCTGCCTTTCAGGCCGGAACGGACTGTTCTACGAAGAATCAGTCACTTACACCGAGAATCAACAACTTAGCTGGGAGCGAAAGAGGCGTCAGCACTCAGCCCTGACACTTCCTAAAGGAATGAATCACTTCCACCAAAACTCAACAACTTAGCAACCCCCTCGCGAGCCCGGAGTGAACCAGAAACTGAGAACCAAGAACTGAGAACTGAACTACTCCTTCATCATGGTGTCAATCAGCGCGTACAGCCGGCTGTCAATCTGTCGAGGGTCTACTTCCACATAAGGCTTGTCCGGATGCCGGCTGCTGACCACGTACACCGTGGGCGTGTGATCGAGGTTGATGGCCTTGCCCAGGTCGCGGTCGGCGTTAACCTCGGCGGCGAACTTGCCCTGCGGATCGACTACGAAGGGCAACCCCACTTTGTGCGCGGCGGCGAATTTCTCAGCATAGCTCTGCAGGTTCTGCGGATTGATTTCGAGCTGATTCGAGAAGATATAGTCGCGGAATTCGTTGCCCAGCGCTTTCGAAGTCTCGTCGAAGTAGCGCGCCATCACAGCCGCCTGGTAAGACCAGTTGTGCAGGGGCAGGGGAAAGTCATGGCGTACCAGGGGAATCTTGTAGGTCTTCGAAGCCTGCTCGAGAATGGGCGCCACGCGGCGGCATTGCGGACATTGCAGATCCTCGAAGACCACGATGGCCACCTGCGCGCCCTTGGGTGGACGCAAGACGTCATTCACCGCCTGATCCGCGGCCACGCACCCTCCAGCCGCAAACACCAAAGCCACCAGCGAAAGAAGAGAGAACTGATTCCTGAATATGTTTTTCATGCCTCTATGCCTGGTTTGGTCACAATTTTGCCCTGCCTCATGGTAACCGAATCTCCCCGCGATGTCAGGTCTGCCGAGCAGCTTACGCTCCGCGAGGGGTGCATTCCGCGTAACCCTTTCGTGCCGGAAACTGTGGAGGCGACGCGCTATAGTGGAAAGTGCATCCCGCTGACGTGAAACTTGCCGACTTGAGCCTCGTTGCAGTGAGCCCGCAAGGTTGCGCTGTGGTCTCGCCGGCAATCCGGGCATCCGTCGTGAAACCTTCCAATTCATTTTTATTCCATCCTTGCCGGTTCGCTCTCGTCTTCGGACTGGCCGCTCTCCTCATGCTCGGCGTATCCGGCTGCGATCGCAAAGGCCACCGTGTGCTGGAAGTGAATTATGTCTCGGCGGTGCAGGCCACGCTGCGCGATCAGGTCGCCACCATCTACAACCGTGTGGGGACGGTGAAGAATGGAGACCGCGTCGAGGTGCTGGAGCGCGAGAAGCGCTTTTCCCGAGTGCGTACCGCGGACGGCATTGAGGGCTGGATCGAGCAGCGTTACCTGGTAAGCCAGGATACCTACGACGGCCTGCAGAAGCTTACCCGCGAGAACTTAAGCGATCCCGTGCAGTCGCCCGGTGTGCTGCGCAACGAAACCAACCTGCACCTCACGCCCGGCCGCGAGACCGAGCATCTATATCAGCTTTCGGCGCTCGCCAAGGTTTCCGTGCTGAAGCGCGCCACGGCCGAGAAGCAGCCCGGCGCGGCGCTCGTGCCCTCCAAGTCCGGGAAGGTTCCGGGCGCGAAAATGTCCTCCGGCCCGGTGCTGGAAGACTGGTGGTTGGTGCGCGACGAGCAGAGCCGCGTGGGCTGGGTGCTGGCGCGCATGGTGGATCTGGACGTCCCGCTCGAAGTCGCGCAGTATGCCGAAGGCCAGCGCTTCGTTGCATTCTTCGTGTTGAACCAGGTGCAGGATTCGGGCAAAGACAAAGACGGAACCGGCAAAAAAGTTTCCCAATATCTGTGCGCCATCACCGAACCGCACGACGGCCTGCCCTACGACTACGATCAGATACGGGTCTTCACCTGGAACGTCCGCAAGCACCGCTACGAAACCGCCTACCGCGAGCATGGATTGAACGGCGTGCTGCCGGTGACCGTGACGAATGAGAATTTCGACACGGAAGGCACGCTGCCCGTCTTCATCCTGCGGGTGAAAGACGACGCCGGCAACGTCAGCGAGCGCAAGTACAAGCTGAACACGCCGATTGTGCGGCGGGTGCTGGCGGCGGGCGAGCAGAAGTCAGCGCCGAAGCCGGCCAAGAAGCGCCGGCCTCGCTAACCTGTGATTTTCGTCGAAGCCGCTCCCAGAATTTCGCGGCTCTTCTTCTTCTGGACGAAAATCGTCACGTGCAGATTTTCCGGAACCCAGCGGGAGTCGAATTTCACCAGAGTGTCTCCTTCAAAAGACGCCGATGCCCTGTCCGCATCCGCGACCCCGATCTTGCGCAAGGAACGCAGCGTCGCTACATGGTGCAGAAGGTGCCCCGCATTCTCTCCGTGGCTCACTGACGAGTGCAGGCCATCCTCGGTTACTGCCAGCCAGACCTCCGCTTCATCGCCAGCCTTATTTCCAGCAAGCTTTCCGACCGACACGCTGAAGCGCTGCGAGTCTTTCCCCTCCGGCTTTCCAGGAGTGATCGCAACCTGCGTCTTCACGCCGCGCGCCGCTTTCTCGATTGCGAGTTCAGCCGCCCGCTCATTGCTGCCCACGAACTGGCTCTGGCCGTCCACCACGAGTTCTGGCGTATATGCGTCATTCTTGAACTGAGCGGCATAAGCCTCTTGCCGATCGGTCCATTCCGCGGAAGAAAAGGGATCTGTCCAGCCGTCGTGATTCCAATAGTCCACGTGCTCTTCCAACGCGATGATCTCCGCGCCCGCCACCGGTTGTCGCGCTTCCAGTTTCTGCAGCAGCACATCCGCCGGCGGACAAGAGGAGCAGCCCTCGGACGTGAATAGCTCAATTACCACGGGCTTGCGGCCTGCTTCCACTGCGGAAGTTTGACCTTTTGCCTTTGCCGAAAATGCTGAGCAGGCAATCAAGAGCGCCAGTGACAGCCTGAACCCAACGGAATTTCTCATCGCTTCATCCCCCCAATTCCGGATTGGATGCCCGAGAAGGCTGAGAGTTACGATGGCAGGGTTAACCAACAACTTCAGACGGCCTATGGCAATTGACATCGGCCGTAATTTTTGGTCCCGGATATCGAGCGACTGGAAGAAGGCAGCGGTGGCTTCGTCCCAGTTTCTACGGAAATTCATAGGAACCAACTCCTCATTCTTCCAATTCAAAGAGTGTCCGCGGCCATTATGGCTGCAATTCATTGAAAACAATGACTGTTAACTTAGAATGTTTTGGCGTGTCAGTTGCTAAGTACCTTCGTTCGGAAGAATCGCGCGTCAGGCCTTTGGCGGGGACCTGTACCCGTTCTGCTGTGGAGTGGGGGCATCAGGCTCATTACTTCTCAGCAACCAGAACAAACCTAACTACAGGATCAACAACTTAAACAACGACCTAAATGGTGAGGAGATTTGCGATGACAACATTTCCGAAAGGAAGGTTCACGATGTTGAAACCCAACTTTTTCCGCATTGGCCTGCGATTTACCTTGCTGGCGTTGATTGCCCTTTCCCTCCTGCTTCTGTCCTCGGTGTCGTTTGCTCAGACCACAGTAGCCCAGGGGAGTATTCAAGGCACCATCACTGATCCCAGCGGCGCTGTCGTGAATGGCGCCAAGATTACGATCACGAATAAGGCGACGAACCAAGTGTCAACCGTGGCCAGCTCCTCCTCTGGCACCTACAACTCGGGTGGTTTGATCCCCGGGGATTATGAGGTCCGCGTGGAAGCGGCGGGCTTCAAGACCACGCAGCAAACAGTCGTCGTGCAGGTGGCCGTGACTTCATCCGGCAATATCAAGCTCGAAGTCGGGCAGGGAAGCACAGTGGTCGAGGTTCAGGGTTCTGCCGTTACGGTAAACACAGAGCAGGCCACAGTGCAGGGCGTTCTGACCGCAGATCAGATCGACAAGATGCCGATTGACGGACGCAACTTCCTGGATCTCGCGGCACTCGAGCCCGGTGTGCAGATTCAGGACGGTCAGACGTTTGATCCGACCAAGGCCGGCTATTCTTCGATCTCGATCAATGGCGTGTTCGGGCGCACACCGCGTATCGAGCTTGACGGGCTGGATATCAGCGATGAGACGGTCGGTACCACCACGCAGAACGTCGGTCTGAGCTCCATCCAAGAGTTCAACATCAGCCGCTCCGGCCTTGACCTTTCCACGGAGCTGACATCGGCGGGTTCGGTTAACGTCGCCACCCGTTCGGGCACGAACGCGATTCACGGTATGGGTTTCTACGGCTTCCGCGACCGCAATGCCCTCACGGCCAACTTCGCCGAGGACGGGTCGGGTTACTACCAAAGAAACAATTTTGGCGGACGCTTTGGTGGTCCGGTCATTAAAGACAAGTTATTCTTCTTCATCGATGCGGAACGTCAAAAGCAGGATGGCCTAGCCCCGGTCGCAGTGGCGTCCTTCCCGGGATTGAGTGGAGGGTTTACTTCGCCGTTCCGCGATACCTCGCTAGTCGGCAAGTTGGACTGGAATGCCACCAAGGATATCCACGTCTTCTACCGCTTCAGCTACAACTGGAATATTTCCGAGAGCAACTTCGGGTACGACTACTCTGTGTACTCCAACAAAGACAACGCCCCGTCCCACGCCGCCGGCCTGGACTGGAACCGAGGAACCTGGTCGCACAGCGTCCGCGCCGGCTACCTCAAGTTTCATAATCAAATCGCGGGGGCCACGGCCTCGTTTGATCCGCTGCCGCAGGGTGAGATTGCTGCCATCGATACCGGCGAAGTCATCTCGGGTCCCAACCTTTTGGCCCCGCAGGGGACCCTGCAGAGCAATAAGCAGTTTAAGTATGACGGCAGCAAAGTTTACCGTTCGCATATCTTCCGATTCGGAGTCGGAGTGAATCGTATTGAGGGTGGGGGCTTCGCGAGCTTCTTCGGAATTGCCCCTGAGGATTTCACCGTCTCGAATCCAACTCCAGGGGTTCCTCTAACGAGCAATCCCTTATTCTTTGCCATTTTGGGGAACGGGCAAGGATTTTTCACGGAAAAGCCGGCGTTCGGCTATCCGGGTGGAGGCCAGTCGGATACGCGGTTCCAGTGGTATGTGGGCGACTCTTGGAAGGTCAAGCCGAACCTCACGCTGTCTTACGGGCTACGCTACAACCGCGATACTGGTCGCAGCGACAGTGATCTGGCTCCAACTCAGTGCTCCGCTGTTACCGTCGCCGGTTTCCCAGGCTGCACCGGCAACCTGCTTGACCAGTTCGGCCCGGGGTTGGGAGGCCGGGTTCAGAATCCGAACAACAACTACGGCCCCCAGGTAGGTTTTGCCTGGGATCCTATGAAAAACGGCAAGACCGTCATTCGCGGTGGCGCCGGTCTCTATTATGAGAACTACATTTTCAACAACACGCTGTTTGACCGGCCGAACAAGCTGGAAAAGGGACTGTTCTTCGGCCTTGGCACTTTGAACTGCTTTGCCCCAGGAGGGACCGGTTCCGTCTCGTTTACGCTAGTTCCGGGAAACACCGTGACCTCCGTGGATGGGGTGGACTTGGCAACCGGAGTCTGCCAGCAGCCACTCTCGGTGGCGGGTCCGCTCGTTTTCGATCTGCAGCAGGAATACCAGGCGGCAGTCAAGGCGGCTGGACCGCAAGCCAATGCGAACTTTGTTGGCAACGACTTAACCCTGAATACCCGCGTTGTCGGACCAGCGTTCGCGCCCAACTTCCGTACTGCGCGCTCCTACCAGATGAACATCGGCATTCAGCATCAAGTGACGAAGGGGGCGGTGTTTACCGCGGACTACGTGCGCAACGTCAGCCTACACTTCCAGGAAGGCATTGACGTCAATCACGTAGGCGACTCGCGCTACCTGAACACGAACGCGGCCCTGAACGCGATCAATCTGACGGCCGGAACGTTGGGATGCGCCACGGCGGTGGATGGTCCCACAGCGCAAGCTGCGGTCGATTGCTACATCGCCGGTAATCCGGCCGCGAGCATCAACGATTTCGCCGGCAACGGACTGGACTCTGGCCTGGCGTTGTCGAGTTCCTTCGGTGCCACCGGCAGTCCGGCGTCGGTCTTCGGGTTGACACCAGACACGTTTGCGGCATTTGGAGGAGTCAACCCGAACCTGGGTGTCGGAGAGTTCAACTTCCCCATCGGCCGTTCGGTGTATAACGGTTTGCAGACTTCGTACAAGCAACAAGTCGGAAATCCATTCCGTGGCGTTTCGGGGATGGACCTGACGGTTTCCTACACGCTGTCACGGTTCCAGGGAACGGGCGGAAGCGACCAGAACTTTAGCCCGCTGGCTTTTGACTTTAGAAACCCAACGGGTTTCTTTGGTCCCACTTCGCTTGATCGCACACATCAGTTCAAGTTCGGAGTAACCTTTAATGTGGCGCGTCATGGCCCCCAGTTCAGCGTCATCGGCAATTTTGGGTCCGCTCCGCCGACGACTCTGGCGCTGGTTTCTCCCGGAGGCCCAACGGGTGCGGGTGAAATCTTCCGGAGCGACCTTACGGGAGACGGCACGGTGGCCGATCTTTTCCCGGCAAAGGGGGGGACGGTTGGGCAGCCCGGCCAATTCCAGCGCTCGGTTTCTGCATCAAATATAGGGGCAGCCATCAACAATTGGAACAATAACCAGGCCGGTCAGGCCACGCCAGCGGGTCAAGCGCTGGTCACTGCGGGACTTTTCCGTCTAGACCAGTTGCAGACGTTGGGCGGGGTCAAGCAGGCTCTTGCTCCTCCGCCCCCCAATGAGGCGGGCAACGGCATTTACAAGGAGGTCAGTTCGGTTCTGAGTTGGCCGATCAAGTTTCGGGAGCGCTTCACGATTGAGCCTTCCATCAGCGCTTTCAACGTGTTCAATTTCGCCAACTTCGGTCGCTTGAGCGGAGGCCTCTCCGGTGGAGGAGGCAGCGTCAACGGCACTGCCAGCTCGCACACGAGTACGGATCCGAACTTCGCGGATCTTAACGCCGTCCGCATCGGAACCGGATCTGGCGTTTTTGCCGTGGGTGCTTCTCGCCAGGTGGAATTTGGCCTCAAGGTCAGCTTCTAAACATTCGAACAACAACGTGTCACTTCCACCAGCCCTTTCGGGCTGGTGTTTTTTTTGGGCGGAACGCGAGAGTCAGACGGGAAGCCTGTCATGCCTTGGCCGGCATTCCGCCGACGTTCCGATGCTCCGCCCGGTTGAGGACATCCCTCAAGGCGTCAATTCAGCGCGCAAATGCTTGGAGATCTTCTCGATCCGCTTAAGTTTGTCAGGGAGATCTCTTGGGAACTTACCCTGCGCGATCTGGCCAATGTCTGGCGGAACGGATTGTGACAGTCTCGCCAATTCGTCGGCTTCTTCGCGCAGTTTGGCCGGATCAAGTTTTTGAGCTTGTGGGCCGATCGGCGACTCCAGTACTAGAGGATGTTTGGCGATCTCAAGCTTGCCTGGGGCCTCTTTGGATTGCTGCGTCGTTGCGGAAGGGCCGAAGCATGCAACAGCAAGCAGGCATAGCAGCAATGTGCGGGCATTCACAGCAACCTCCTAACTCCGAATTGGAGAAAAACTCTGTCTCCCCTGCGATTTCGCAGCGCTCTGGAGCATCTACTGCGCAATCTGGCTGCGGAGATGCTTGGACAGCTTTTCGATGCGCTTCAGTTTCTCGATGGTGTCTTTGGGAAGCAGACCCCGATTGATGGACTCGAAGTCCGACTGGATGGATTGCGAGAGTTCCAAAACCTGTCTGGCTTCGCGCTGTAGTTCGAGCGGATCTGCGCTTGGTCTGGGCCTCGTGGACGACTGAACTGGTACTTTAGGCACGAACACCACGGGAACGTCGGTAGCAGAACGAGGTACCGGCGCAACCGAAGGAACGCTCTGGCCGAATGTTTGTATGCAGAGCCCGAGAAAGACGACAAGAAGATGCGAGGAAGGAAATCTCACGGCGACACTCCTGTGAGAAAATAACTTGCGAAGATTGTACGCCGCCCATGGATTCTATTCAGCAGCTTTCTCTACTGGTATGTTCCTTTGGAAGCTAGTCTTCAGTTCGCTGCTCCTGACAGGCATTTCATCTGCCGTTGCCGCGCCCAGGAACATCATCCTGATCACGATTGACACCGCGCGGGCCGACCGGATGGGATTCATGGGATCGAAGGCAGGGCTCACTCCGAACCTCGATGCCGTGGCCCGTCAGGGCGTGGTTTTCTCGCGCGCCTACGCCCACGTGCCGCTGACCACGCCATCTCATGCCACGATACTGACTGGCACCTATCCCCAGTTCAACCATTTGGACGATTTGGGAACGCCGCTGGCGAAAGACATTCCATTTCTTCCGGATATTCTTCGCCACCATGGTTATCACACCGCGGCGTTTGTCGGTGCTCAGGTCCTCGATCCAAAAAGTGCCGCGGTGCCGGGCTTCGACCGTGGATTTGATACTTACGATGCTGACTTTCACAGCCGCCAGCCGGGTGAGGATCGCTACCACAGTGTGGAGCGCCGGGCCGAGGTGGTGGTAGATCACGCCCTGGTGTGGATCAGCCAACACTCTCACGGTCCTTTCTTTGTCTGGGTGCATCTCTACGATCCGCACGATCCTTACGACCCGCCCCCGCCATTCAAGGCTCGCTATGCTGCGTCGCCCTATGATGGGGAGATTGCGTATGTAGACTTCGCACTGGGCAAGTTGCTTGGAGCGTTGCACTCGCGCGGCCTTTACGAGGGAACGCTGATCGCGGTCGCGGCCGATCATGGCGAGGCGTTTGGGGAGCACGGCGAACAAAGCCACGGATTTTTTCTGTATGACGAAACTCTGCATGTGCCGCTGATGATCAAGTTGCCCGGTGAGCGCGCGGCCGGTTTGCGGATCGGAACCCGAGTGGGATTGGTGGACCTGGCGCCCACCCTGTTGCAGGAAGTGGGAATTGAGACGCCAGCGGCGATGCAAGGAGAGACGCTGCTGAATCTGATGAAGCCGGGGACAGGCACCGCACACGCGAGCATTACGGCGCAAGCAGCGCTGGACCGCCCAGCCTATGCCGAAACCGACTATCCTCATCGTGCTTTTGGTTGGAGCTCGCTGTACTCCTTACGCGCGGGAAAATATTTATACATCGACGCTCCGGAACGTGAACTGTACGACCAGTCGGTGGATCCGGAAGCATTGCATAACCTGGCGAACAGCTCGAAAGCGGTGGCGGACACGATGGCGTCACAGCTTGAGGAATTCCGCCGCAGGACGGCGGGCGTCGCGACGGCCCAGCCGGCTATCGATCCTCAGCGGGTAGAGCAATTGCAGGCGTTGGGATACGTGACTGGGTTCGGGAAGCCTGGTTCAGAAAAGCCTGGTTCAGAAAAGCTTGGTTCAGAAAAGCTTGGTTCAGACGCGCGCGCGGAACGCGGCCCTGACCCTAAAGGAAAGATAAAAGTCGCCAATCTATTGCACGAAGCTTTACTTGAGATGGAGGACGACCGCTACCGTGACGCGATTCCGCAACTGGAGCAGGTGTTGAAGGAGGAGCCGGATATGCCCCTGGCGAATCTCCAGTTAGGCCGGGCTTGGAGCGGGCTGGAGAACTACGACAAAGCTTTGCCATGGCTGCGAAAAGCGGTGGAACTTACTCCGGAGTCCGGGCGCGCACATTTCGAGCTAGGGACTGCACTTGGCGAAACCGATGATTGGGCGGGGGCGGCGACGCAGCTGGAGGCTGCCTTGGTTTACGTTCCTGACTCCGATGAAATGAACTTCGATCTGGCTACTGCCTACGAGCACTCAGGGCGTATCGCTGACGCAATAAAGAGCTATCAGGCTGCTCTGCAGCTCAATCCAAACCAATATCGGGCGAACCTGATGTTCGGACGCTTTCTGGGCATGCACGACGATCCCCGGGCAGCCCTACCATACTCGCAAAAAGCGGTGAAGCTTCAGCCGCAGTCACCCGACGCCCATAAGTTCCTAGCCAATGTGTACGCTGAGTTGGGGCAGGAAGAGAACGCAAGCCGTGAGCGGGCGGAAGCGCAGCGCTTGAGCGCTCCTGAGAAGGCCCAATGAAGCTTCGGGTTGTGCCTATCGCAAAGAGAGCGGATTCTTTGACGATTGTTGAAGATGATGGTTGAACGCCGGGCCACCGTTTCACGCGGGGGCGACTTATAGAAGTATAATTATGGGCGCGGCAGGAAGCATCCTTGTGGTCTCGGGTAAAGGTGGGTGTGTGATGATGTCCAAAAAAATTCCATTAGCTTTGATTTTTTCTCTCCTTGGTTTGTCCTTGATCGCGGTTGGCCAATCCCAGAGCTCCGCCAAACCGAAGCCTCGCGTGGTTGTGTTGAGTGTAAACGGCATGGAATTGGACGTTATCCGGCCTCTGCTGTTGGAAGGGAGGATGCCCAACCTGTCGAGCGTGATCAAGAAGGGCGCTTACGGCAAGTTGCGCACGGTCTCGGCCCCGAATTGCCCGCGGGTTTTCAGCACCATCTTTACCAGCACCAAGCCGGAAGAGAACGGCGTGACCGGTTTCATTGTGGGTGGGATCACGGCCAACACCAACATGCTGAAGCGCGAGCCCATCTGGTCCATGCTGTCCAAGCAGGGAGTGACCGTCGGCATGGCGAATGTCCCAGCAACCTTCCCGGTCCTGCCCGTGAATGGCTATATGATCAGCGGCATGCTGACCCGTGGCAAGGATTGCGAAGATGGCGTGCTCTGCGCGCCCAAGCTCTCGGAAGTGCAAGGCGGCGACGCGGTCTATCCCGCCGCCATGAAAGCGGAACTGCTGAAGAATGTCGGCGATTTCTACATTGACTGCGAACGAATGCCATCAGCCGAAGACTTGAAGGGACACGAGACCGAGTTTATCGACTCCTGGCTGAAGAAAGTGCAGCTTATCCGCGATCAGCAGACTCGTCTTTTCGATTATCTCCTGGATCATCACCCCACAGATTTCACCTGGCTGGGGCAGTCTTGCGAGGACCGGACCGGGCACTGGCTTTATCCCATTGCGCCTTATAACGCAGGCTACAACCCCAAGATCAATGCCGTACGTACGGAAGCCTTCCCCGACCAGTACGTGGCCTTCGATAAAGTACTGGGCGCAGTGCTGAAACACATCGACGATAACACCTACGTCATTATCGTCTCCGATCACGGCATCAAGCCGCTGCGGGAGTTCGAAGAGACCGACCCGCATGCGCACATGGACCACGAGAAAACCACGCCAGTCATTGCCAAGCATGACTTTGCCGACGGGGATGACGTACCCGGATCGTTCTTTGCGATGGGTCCGGGCATCAAACATGATCTGCGTCTGATGGGATTCGAGGCTTCGGTGTACGACATTGCGCCCACGATCCTGCACCTCTACGGCATTGAGCCCCCTGCCCAAATGCGCGGCCATGTGCTGACGGAGATCTTTGAGGGATCAGATAAGAAGCTGGCGCAAAAGTAGCCGCACGAAGAAATCGGCGGCTGGCTACTTCGATGGTGTTGTTCCAGCCGCTTGGCTTTAGCCTCGGCTTGCTCTGCCTCAGTTATCTTGCTCAGCCCCGTATAAATTTGAGCGAGCAGATGGAATACTTTTGCATTCCCGGGGTCTGACTCGGAAAGCTGCAGCAATCCCGGAAGAGCCTCGGCAAACTTGCCCCTGGCAATTTGAGCTTCGGCAACCCCCATCCGGGCTTCCACGGTGGTGGGTTGGAGCAGGAGCGCGGCTTCCATCTGGTCCTCGGCAGCTGAAGGATTTTTCAACTCCAGGTACACCTGGCCGAGCAGCAAGCGAGCCTGAAACTGGCTGGGCATCAGTTTCAAGCTGGCCTCCAGTACGTCTCTTGCGCCGGCCAGATCGTGCATCTTCTCGAGGGCCTGCCCTTCATGAAACGCGGCAGCCGCGTCATCGGGACGCACTTCGAGAGCACCTTTCAAATGTTGTGCGGCACTCGCGTTGTCCCCGGCTTTCAGTTCCAACTCACCTAGTTCAAGCAACGCGGTGAGTGATTTCGGATCCAGTTGCAACACCTTCTTTAGCAGCTCGCGCGCGTCTGCCTCGCGATCGTCCTCCGAAACCATCATCGCCGAGTGCAGCAGGTTCTGCTCTTCAATCTTGTCTTTGGGATCAGGCAACATCGAGGGTTCGGGAACATTGGTGGCACTCCCCACGTCGGCCCTACCCAGGTAGCCCAGTGCTTTCAATTCATCGATTGTTCGCTGGCCCACTCCGCCCTTGACAGGCTCGGGCGGCGCCTTCGTCCGCAAGTCAGCCAGCATACCGCGGGACTTCTGAACGCGCGCATCCCAGGGCTCGTATTGGTTGTCCATCTCGGCAGCGTCCGCGCGCAAATCATACAACTCTGGACGCGGTGCATCAACGAACTTGAATCCTTCCGCGCGCACCGACCGCAGTGGCGCCCATCCGAAACGCAGGGGATAATCTGTCTGCCCGAAGGCGATTCGCGAAGCCACATCCGCACCGGCGAGATACGGTTTCATCGATTCGCCGTCCAGACGCTGCGGGGCGGATGCGCCAACCAGATCAAGCACAGTCGGAAGAATGTCTGTAGTTCGCACCTGCGCGTCTACGACTTTCACTTTGACTTTGTCCGCAGCAGCCCCAGGCAATTTGAGAATCAGGGGAACGTGCGTGGTTGAGTCATACAGAAAGATTCCGTGCGTGTTCTCGTGGTGCTCTCCCAGACCCTCCCCGTGATCGCCCACCACCACGATCAGCGAGTTCGCATATGCGCCATGCTGCTTGAGGTAGAAAATAAAATTCGCGAGCGCGGAATCGGCATAGGCAATCTCGCCGTCGTACAAGTGATCTTTGTAGATTCGCGAATAAGGTGCGGGAGGCTCGTAGGGATCGTGAGGATCGTACAGGTGTAGCCACACAAAGTGTGGTCCGGCGGGATGCGCGTTCAACCAGGCTTCCGCATGCTGCACAACCTCGATGCCGCGGCGCTCTATCCTTCCCCACCGCGACTTTGTGTGCGAGTTCTCGGGAAAATTGTCGTAGAAATCAAATCCCCGATCCAATCCCGGAGCGAGAGTTTTGCTATCGAGAATCACCGCGCCGATAAAGGCTGCCGTGTGATAACCCTGGCGGTGCAGCAGTTCGGCCCAAGTGGGATGCGTGGGCGATAAGGGCGCGCCAAAGTCCGTGACTCCATGCGAACTGGGAAGCAGTCCGGTGAGAATACTGGCGTGTGAGGTGTTGGTGATGGGGCTCGGCGTAAAGGCCTGGGTGAAACGGACTCCATCCCTAGCCAGCCCATCTAACGCAGGCGTCTCGATGGCGCCGTAACCGTAGCAATGCACATGGTCGGCACGCAGCGTATCGATGGTTACGAGAAAAACATCCGGGGTTACAAGAAAAACATCTGGCGGCTGGGCCTTCGTCTGGGCCAACCCATCGGCGTTCCAGATTGCGGCCAAACAGCAGAGCAGTACCAGACGGCGCGCCTTCACGGTCATTCACACTAGCACAATCACGAGATCACAAACTACTCGTACATACAGTTGCGAGTTCTGGGGGCAGCGGGGCATGATTATACGTAAATCCATAGAGCCAGCCCTGCCAATCTTCCAATTCGCAGAATTACGGGCCGATCAATGGCTACAATCTATTGAAAACATTGACTGTTAACAGTTAGTGTCTTGGCGTGTCAGTTGCTAATCACTCTCACGGGTGCGTGCTAGGTTCCGGCGGGTTACGCCCTTCAAAAGACGAAAAACAAGACCCAACAGAACCGCGGAACCGTTCAGTTATCGGAGACAACACTATGAGTCGTATTTCAGCGAAGTTCGGGATGTTTGCAGTTTGTTTCTTCTCCTTGCTGCTGCTGGTAGGTATGTTTACCCAGCAAACCGTCGCCCAGACCGTCACCAGCGGTGACATTACTGGTACGGTGACGGATGCCTCGGGAGCCGTGGTGGTGGGTGCGGAAGTATCGTTAACCAGCGTCGCGGAAGGTACGACGCAAACTACGACGACCAATGCTTCTGGTCTGTACCGTTTCTCCTTCTTAAAGAATGGCGACTACAAGATGAGTATTGTCGCAAAGGGCTTCAAGTCTGGCTCCGAAAGAATCACGGTTGGTGTGGGACAGGTAGTTGCCGCCAACTTTAAGCTCGAGCTGGGCGCCGCCAGCGAAGTCGTGGAAGTGACGGGCGCCGCTCCGCTGATCCAGACGGAGAATGGCGACACCTCCACTACCTACGACGAGATCCAACTGAGAGCGCTTCCAGCGCCCGGTGGAGATATTACGTCGTACGCCTATACCGCCCCTGGAGTGGTGGTCAGCAACGGCGCGGGATACGGCAACTTCTCATCCAACGGTCTGCCCAGCACGTCGAACCTGTTCACGGTGAACGGCAACGACTACATGGACCCTTACCTGAACCTGAACAACTCGGGCGCCAGCAACCTGACTCTGGGTTCGAACGAACTGTCAGAAGTCACGGTGGTCGAAAATGGCTACACCGCGGATTATGGCCGTCAGGCGTCGGCTCAGTTGAATGCCGCCACCAAGTCGGGAACGAACTCGTTCCACGGAAACGCGACTTATGGGTATAACGGGACGGCTTTGAACGCCGATGACTGGTTCACGAATGCGAACCCTGACCCCACGTTGAGAGTGCGCCCGCACGCGGTCAACAATAACTATGCGGTTTCAGCGGGTGGTCCAATCATCAAGAACAAGCTCTTTTTCTTCGCCGACTACGAAGGGTTGCGCATGATCCTGCCCGGCGTATCCGGACCGGTTACAGTTCCAACGGCGGCCTTTGCCAACTATGTGCTCACTCAGGTTCCGGCTGCCGAACTGCCCTTCTACCAGAACATCTTCAACTTGTATGCGGGAGCGCCCGGTTCGGCTGGCGCAGCGCCATTAACTCAGGCGAGCGATATTAACATCGGTTGCGGCGACTTCAGCAATGACTACGACGGAACGGGAACGTTTACCAATCCGCAGTCGATCGCGGCAGGGTTCGGGAATCTTGGGACCGCCGCCGCTCCAATTCCGGGAAATCCTTGTTCGGCACAGTACACTAGCAATTCGAACAACCTGATCACGGAGTGGATCTTTGCGGGTTCCGTGGACTACGACGCCAACACCAGGGATCACGTGAAAGTCCGCTACCAGATGGATCGTGGGGTTCAGGCCACCGGGACCGACCCGATCAACTCCGTTTTCAACGCAACGAGTATTCAGCCAGAGTACAACGGGCAGTTAACCGAAACCCACACTTTCAACAGCTCGACGGTCAACAATTTGATCATTTCGGGTGCGTGGTACAAGGCGCTGTTCGGCCCGTCAAACTTCAACGCGGCGGTGGCGACCTTCCCGACCACCATGGTGTTCGGTAATACGGCTTCTACGTTCACCGCACTGGGTGGAAGCGACAACGCCTATCCGCAAGGCCGCATCGTGACCCAGTACCAGGTCAGGGATAATTTTTCCAAAGTGATCGGCGGGCACGACATCAAAATCGGGGCCGACTTCCGCCGCAACCTGGTCAGCGACTATGCAGCTCTGGCCGGAACCAGCGGCACGTTGTCGATCAACTCGACGAGTGAGTTCGTAAACGGGGTTACCCTGGCGGCCAATGGGACGGGCGGTACCAACTACAGTGCGAACTTCTCCGACCTGGGTGCGGTCAGGATCAAGCTGTATAACATCGGCGCCTACATGCAAGATCAGTGGAAGATGACCAGCAAGCTGAACCTGACGCTGGGCGTTCGCGTGGATCGCACTGCAAACCCAAGTTGCTCGGCCTGCTTTACTCGCATGAACGCACCGTTTGACGAGATCACCCACGACATCGGTGTTCCCTACAATTCCACCATTACGCCTGGGCTTAAGTACGCATTCCAGGATGTGGAGAAAGCAGTTTTCTCGCCCCGGTTTGGTTTCGCGTACAGCGTAACTTCAAATACCGTGGTTCGCGGCGGATTTGGGATTTTTGACGACGAGTTCCCGGCGGTGGCGGTGGATCGATCTCTCACCAATGCTCCGGCAGTCGCCAGTTTCACATCCAGCGGCGTCGATGGCGAGTCCCTTGCGCCTGGGGCAGGAAGCGTCTATTCCGACGCTGCCGCTTCGAACGCGGCTTTCCAAGCCGGCTTTGCGTCAGGTCTGACCGTGGCCGGGCTGGGCGGACAAGGATTCGGACCCAACTATTACACCGTTGGCGCCAAGCTCTTAAACCCGAAGTTTGCGGAATATAACCTTGAGATCCAGCGCCAGTTGGGCAGCAGGTACAGCGTTGGCGTCAACTACGCCGGGAATCACGGCTATGATCTTATGACCGTGAATACTTGGAGCAACATCTACTGTGTTGCTTGCCCGGGCCCGGCCAACACATTCGGCGGCTTGATCGGAGCAACCCAGACGGATCCGCGTTTCAACGAAATCTCCACTCTTACCAACAACGGCTTCTCCAGCTTCAACGGGTTGACGGCCAGCTTCAAGATGAAGCCGAACCACGGCTTTTCTGGGCAGGCCAATTACACCTACGGCCATGGCCGGGACACCTGCTCCAATAACTGCCTGGAGCCGTTTGTAGCCAACACCCTGGTCAGCTTGCGCTATCAGGCTTCTCCCGTGCTGCCGGGTCCCTCTTATGGCAACTCCGACTACGATGTTCGCCAAAACTTTAACCTCAACTACGTTTACCAAACGCCCTCGCACTGGTCGAGTTCTTTAATGAACCGCGCCGTGGGTGGCTGGACGGTAGGAGGAGTGCTCTATTACCACACAGGTCTTCCTTGGAGCCCGGTTGATACTTTGAAGCGGTCCTACTTCGCTTCGCAAACCGTGGTTGGTGGTCTTCGAACCACGACCCCGTTGGCAACTTTTAACGGCGGGAAGGTCATCTCGCACTCGTGCGGCACGGCTGCTGCCCAAGCCGGCGCTGCAATTGGAGGTGCCCCTTGCGCCATGATCAGTGATTTTGCGGTGGGTGCCGACGACTTCGGCAACTCGCGTAATGCATTGCGTGGACCCGGGTTCTTCAATACGGACCTGTCTATCTTGAAGAACTTCAAGATCGGCGAGCGACTTGGATTCGCTGTAGGTGCAACCGCCTTCGACGTTCTCAACCACCAGAACTTCGACTTGCCCACTAACAGCATCAGAAGTTCAGCGTTTGGGAAGATCGGCTCGACCATCGGAACGAACACCAATCCCTACGGCGCGTTCTTCGGAGTGCCTCTAAACGGCCGCATTCTGCAAGTCAACGCGAAGATAACCTTCTAAGTTGGGTTTGCAGTAGTTCTCGCGCGGCGGTCTCGAAAGAGACCGCCGTGTTCGTTTGATCCGCAGGCCTCGCTCCTCAGGCCTCGTTCCTTAGGTCAAGGAAGGCAGCCGTGACGTTTCCTAAGCTCCTCCTCCCCGCAGTTCTCCTGCTGTCGTTCAGCGCCGGGGCCCAATTCAGGAGTGCAGGCGTTGGCAATCTGAGAGTGCTGGTGATTTACACCGACAACCGTGCGGTAACGGGTCATGCCCGGGTGCAACTGATGAACAGTGCCAGCAACAACTCGGTAACGGAGCAGTTCACCAACGATCTTGGCGAGGTTGAGTTTTACAGCATCGAGGCAGGCGATTATCACCTCGTGGTGACGGGAGATGGCATCCAGGACACGGACAGCGGGATTTTCGAGGTGGATGGCCGAAAAGGCAGCCAGTCCATCACCATCACAGTGAAGCGGGCAGGAGAGGGCGCCCACAGCGGTAAATCCGGGACGCCTTCGGTTTCAGTCAATCAACTGAAAATTCCCAGCGACGCCAAAAGCAAGTATGACGAAGCCAGTCAATTGATGGCCAAGGCGGACTGGGCGGGGGCGATTGGCCGGCTCAACCAGGCCATTGCTATCTATCCTGCATACGCCGAAGCCTATAACAATCTGGCGGCGGCGGAGTCGCGACTAGGAAACCGCAACCGCGCCCGCGAAGCGCTGCAGAAGGCCATCAGTGTGAATGACCACTTTGCTCCCGCCCTGGTAAACCTGGCCAATCTGGAGCAGAGAGACCAGAACCACCAGGCGGCGGAGACGCTGTTAACCAAGGCGGCGGCCATTGATCCCTCCAATGCGGAAACACTTACTTTGCTCTGCCGAGCCCAGCTCCTGGATAAGCACTACGATGCGGCCATAGCCACGGCCCACCGCGTGCATGCCATGCCGCACGGGTCGTTTGCGATTGTGCATTACATGGCGGGGCGGGCATATCAGCGCGAAGGCCGGTCCTCTGATGCCATTGCCGAATTCAAGACTCTGCTGCAGGAAGAGCCTTCAGGAGCGCGGTCGGACGCCGTGCGGAAAGAGCTGATGGAGTTGGAAAGTAAGGCGCATTAGCGGCCATCGCTGCCGGCGGCACTAGAGTCCGCCCCACGAGGAGAGCCGCACTTCAGCCTTCCTCCTTCCCGAACACTTCCCAGGCCTACTTTCCAAACCTAGTTTCCAAACCTACTTCCCAAACCTACTTCCCGAATAATGGGTAGTGGCTGGCGGCGCCCATGAAGAAAAGCATGACCACTGACAAGACCGCATTGGCTCGGGACGCGAGGAACGCCTGACGCGCCATGGCTTTGGCTTTGTCGGGCATGGCCGTGCCGTTGGTGGCGTTGTCGCGCGTCCACTGAATGAGGCGTTTCTGGATGCGCCAGATTACTCCCCAGACATTGAGCAGCATCACCCAGCCGATGCCGCCGCCGATGCCGATGGAAAGCAGGCGATTGCTCTCCCATCCGTGGCTGTTGAGGCTGAGGAAAGCCCAGGCTGCAGCCGCGACTACCACGGCATAGACAACGCCCACGAATGCGCCCTTGTCAAAGATTCCTTTGCCGGGGATCAGGCAGGCGTAGAGTACTCCCCAGACGATCGTCCAGATCAGAAAGAAGCTGCCCACCACTGCGCCGTGGGAAGGGTTCAATCCCAGACTTTGGCCGTTATGAACGTCGGAAGTCACAATGACTTCCCAGTAGATGATTCCGGCGAGCACGGTCAGGGCCGCCGACATGCGGAACCACCACAGGGCGCGCGTCATGAGCGCGGGCATCACTTTGCCTTTGGTGGAGGCGTCGAGCTCTTTCATCAGGGGGACGTTCACCAGGTTGAAGAAATAAAGCAGGCCGATCCAGGTGATGCCGGTGAGGAAGTGGATCCAGCGGACCAGCATCAGAAAGTTGGTGTTGAAGTCCGGGGGGAAGGTGATTTGGGGTGCAAAGACGAAGCAGGTTGCGAGAGCGGCGCCAGCCATGATGCCTCCTGGGATTTCACCGGTTCTTCGAATGTCGGAAGAATGTGCGGTGCGTAACGGAACGTAAGGCGAATTGCCTACGCCGGGATTGTACACAACGCTTCGGAGAGATGATGGAAACCTTGACGCTGTCAAAGAAAAGTCAGGCTTCCACAGGTTCCCGGTTGAAAAGCGCGAGGAGACACCGTATCGTACTCACAGCTACCTGCTGAGCGGCGCACGTCTGGAGAAAACCGGGCGGCGAGGAGGCAGGGTTGTCCCCCCGTGTTTCTCAGGCGGAAAGTCCGCGAGGAACATGCTGTTGGTTTGAGCTTGCTCTGATTCTGCGGAAGGGGCGAGTTGGTTTGTTGCAAGTCACAACCTAAGGAGATCGGCTATGGAAAGCGGCAAGCCGGCGCAGAACATCCAGGATTCCTTCCTAAACACGGCCCGCAAGGAACGATTGAGTATCACCATTTACTTGCTGAGTGGGGTGAAGTTAACGGGCCGGATTCGTTCCTTTGACAAGTATTCCGTGGTGCTGGAGGCCAACGGACAGGAGCAATTGATCTTCAAGCACGCTATCTCGACCGTGGTGATGGGCCGAACCGCGTCCCATGGTGCTCATTTGCCGCATTTGGAGGCTAAGGCCGCAGCTACGCCTGGGGCGGCGTCGACCTCGACGGCGGCGCCTGCAGCAGCTTCGGCGGCAACGGCCTCAGGCACCGAAGGGTAAGGCGTTTTCGGCTTGCGCAGTTCTCATCCCAAGAAGACCCGCGATCGCGCGCCCGCAGTTAGACGTGTGCCTCTCGGCGCAGAGGCGCGCAAGAGCAAGGATGACGCGCAGGAACGCGCGTTTCTGGTAGGGATCGATGTGCGCACCCGCGGCCGCAGCGCGAAGGGCACGGTTACCGCACAGGCACAAGCGGCTCGGGATGCGGCGTCCACTGGGCCTACGACGAGTGCAAAGGCTGGATCCCAAAACCCCGGCCAGAACTCAGGAAAGTCCAGCACCAACAAACCGAGCATTCCTGAGTTTGATGCGCAAGAGTCTCTCGCCGAACTGCGCACGCTGGCGGAGAGCGCGGGAGCGAAGGTTGTGGGAGAGATTTTGCAGCGGCGGGACCGGCCCGATCCCGCGACCCTAATCGGCGCGGGCAAGCTCGAGGAAATTGCCGGTGCGGCCGCCGCGGTGAACGCCGACCTTCTTCTCTTCGATCATGACCTCACCGCTTCGCAGCAGCGCAATGTTGAAAAGATAGTCAAGCGGCGGGTGATCGACCGCACGCAGTTGATTCTCGACATTTTTGCGCGGCACGCACGCACGCGGGAAGGCCAGTTGCAAGTGGAACTGGCGCAGTTGCAGTACATGCTGCCGCGGCTTGCGGGGCGCGGCGTGGAGATGTCGCAGCTCGGCGGTGGCATTGGCACGCGCGGTCCCGGTGAAACGCAGCTGGAGACTGATCGCCGTAAGATCGCCCGGCGCGTCCGGCACGTGGAACAGCAACTGGAGAACGTGCGGCGTATCCGGGCGCAGCAGCGACAGCGGCGGGAGTCGGCTCCGGTAGCGACCGTGGCGCTGGTGGGATACACCAACGCGGGAAAGTCGACCCTGTTCAACGCGCTCACGCGCGCCGCGGTGCTGGCTTCGCCGCGCATGTTCGCCACACTCGATCCGACGATTCGGGGCGTCGTGCTGCCTTCCAAGCGAAAGATTCTGATGTCTGACACGGTGGGATTCATTCGCAGCCTGCCGCACACGCTGGTCGAGGCGTTCCGCGCCACGCTCGAAGAGGTGCAGCGGGCGTCGCTGATTCTGCATGTATCCGACGCCAGCAGCCGGCTTTCGGCCGAGCAGGATGCGCAGGTGGAGATCGTCCTGAAGGAATTAGAAGCGGAGAAGAAGCCGCGGTTGCGGGTGATGAACAAGGTCGATTTGCTGGATGCGGAAGTGGCCGAGAGTTTAGTGAACGAAGCGCCGCCCGATGCGAAGACCGTGTATGTGTCCGCGGCGGAAGGCACCGGCCTAGGCCGGCTGCTGGAGCGGATCGACGCAATGATCGAAGAAGACCCGGTCAGCCGCGTGCATCTGCGCGTGCCGCAAAAAGAAGGCAAGACTCTCGCTATGCTCGAAGCTAAGGCGCGTATCTATTCGCGGATGTACAAGGATGGGGCGGTGGAGTTGGAAGTGGAGGCGCCGGAGTCGGTGGTGCGGAAGACGAGGGATTGGGTGGTCAAGGTTTGAGCTTGCGCAGCCCACTCAGATAGCGTGCGACTATACCCCTTGTGGGTTCGGGTGCGAGTTCTCTGTCGCGGTTACTCGGACGATTTGGCGTCCGGGCGAAACCATGGGGGCGGGAAAGTCGTATTCACGGCAGGGGAAGTAGCTTCCTGATGAAGATGGAGACAAAGAAAAAGACCGTTACAGGCATGGTTCTCATGGGCTGCGTTCTTCTTGCGCAGATCTCGCTTCTTCAGTCCCAGAGTCCAGAAGGCCCAGGATCACAGGCAACCAGGTGGCCGACTCACGGTTGGGCGAAGGCTGCACCGGCCAGTGTGGGGCTCGATGAAAAGGTTCTCGCAGCGCTGGACGCTGATCTTGCCAACGGGAAATATCTGCTGGTGGACAGTTTTGCCGTGTTTCGCTGCGGGACCGACGTCTTCGAGCGGACTTACTCCCACGATTATGGAAACATTTATGCGAAAGAGGCCAGGACGGTGGGACCGCTGAACGCGTATTTAACGGGATCCTACAACTACTTCGATCCAGCCTGGCACCCTTACTATCACGGCAGCGACTTGCACAGCATGCAGTCGGTAAGCAAGACGGTCTCGTCGATCATCCTGGGAATCGCGATCACGCGCGGCGATTTCAAGGCTGGCCTGGACACTCCGCTGCTCAAGTATTTCGACGCGGCGAAGATGAAGAATGTCGACGACAGAAAGCGCCGCATCACGCTGCGCCACGTTCTGACCATGACCACCGGGCTCGACTGGAATGAAGAGGTGGCCTATGACGATCCCAAGAACGATTCGAGTTTGATGGAAGCGGCCGACGACTGGGTACAGTACGTGATTGACCGGCCCATGGCACAGGAACCAGGGAAGGTCTTCAACTACAGCAGTGGCGTATCGGAATTGCTGGCCTACATTTTCCAGAAGGAGACGGGGCAGGACATTGAGAAGTATGGCGAGAAATATCTGTTTGCGCCGCTGGGCATGGACCATTACTGGAAGCGGTCGCCAATGGGTGTGGTCGATACGGAGGGCGGGCTGTTCCTGCGCGCTACAGACCTGGCGAAGATCGGATATCTCTATCTGCACGACGGGATGTGGGATGGACAGCAGATGGTGTCGAAGGACTGGGTGAAGCAGTCGCTGGCCCCATTCATTGAGGCCGAGGAAGGCTTCAAGTATGGATACAAATGGTGGCTGCTGCCACGCACCGATCGGCAGGGCTATGTGTGGATGGCGCGTGGTTTCGGCGGACAGCGGCTCATGGTGTTTCCGGAGGAGAATCTGATTGCAGTGTTTACGGGATGGGAGATTCTTAAGGAAGAAGCGAAAGATCGGGATCTGGTCAACCGGATACTACCAGCGGTGCGTGCGCAGTCATGCAGCACACATTGAAGAAAAAGGAGGATATGCCGGTTTGTCGCCGGGAAAGGCACGACCTACGACCATCGACCAAAGAGCAATTTAAATGGGCCGGCAACCAAGAAGCGGTGACATTCCTTGGCTATCGGCCCATTCGATCCTGAATTGGATCGGAGGTGATACTTCAATGCTAATCCTCTTTACCGGGAAGTCAAGGGCTTGTTGCAGATTTCTGCATGAGCCACCGAATCAGGCTCGACAAGCGGATTTTGCCCGTTTTGAAACCATTACTGCAAGCCTCGAATCCCCGAAAATCCCGCCCTTTGCGTTGACATAAACTGCTGCGGACGTTAGACTTAACAGTTTTCATAGCCCTCATTATCCAGTACAGCAGCACTCGATGGATGAAACGCTACGACAACTAGGCGAATTACTGCTCGGAGCATTGCCGACAGTGATTCTGCTGGCTCTGCTCTACGTGCTCTACACGGTAATCGTTCACAAGCCTCTAGGGCGAGTTCTCGAGGAGCGGCGCAGCAAAACAGAGGGTGCGGTGGAGAAGTCGCGGGCTGACATTGCCGCGGCCGAGGCGCGCACGACCGAGTACGAGCAGCGGCTGCGCGAAGCGCGGGCGAAGGTGTTCCACGCGCAGGAGGCCCGGCGCAAGGCCGCGCTGGATGCACGGTCCGCGGCGCTAAACGAGGCTCGCAATAAGGCCCAAGTGCAGGTGCAGGCGGCGAAAGCTGACATCCAGAAAGATCGCGAGGCGGCGCAGAACGGTTTGCAGGCCGAGGCGCAGACGCTGGCCGCGGAGATCATACGGCGTGTGCTCGAGCCGGCGGGGGCGGGACGCTGATGGCGAAGCTGACAATGAGGAAGATGAGTTCTCCGAAAGAAATTGTCCGAGAGGCCCTGCTGGTGCTGCTCGTGGTGAGCTTTGCCGGAGGTCTCGGGCCGCTACGCGCGCAGGAGCCGACGGCCGCCCCTGAGAAGCAGCAGAAGTCCAATGATACAAAGCGGCGGGGCGTGGCGCAGGAGTTGACGCACGAAACCCGGGAAGCGGCGGGAGAAGAAGTAGACGAGACTGCGGTGTTTAAGCAGTCGGCGTCGGTACGGTTGATTGCGAAATGGACGGGGATGAGCCTGCAGCATGCCTATTGGTTGGCCGTGCTGCTGAACTTTGCCGTGATCGCGGGGGTGATCTTCTGGGCTGGGCGAAAATATTTGCCCGCGGCTTTCAGCGCACGCACGGCGGCGATCCAAAAAGCGATGCAGGAGGCCCAGAAGGCCAGCGATGACGCGCGGCGAAGGCTGGCTGAGATTGCATCGCGCCTGATGAAGCTGGATGTCGAGATTGGCATGATGCGCGATGCCGCCGAAAAAGACGCTGCGGCGGAGGAAGCGCGCATCCAGGCCGCGGCTCAGGAAGAGGCGCGGAAGATGGTGGAAGCGGCGCAGCAGGAAATCGCGGCTGCCGCCAAAGCGGCGCGGCGCGAGTTGACCG
>CAVPEZ010000030.1:0-28532 GCA_963703635.1 uncultured Acidobacteriaceae bacterium | reverse complement strand
ACGAAATCGAGGCGCTGCAAGTGGCGCCCGGCGTGGACAACGTGGTCGCGATTGCACAGCCTTTCAAGCTGGTCAGCCGGCAAGTGAAGCCGGAGCGGACCGTCGTGAACGTGGGCGGAGTCCCGATCGGCGGACCGGGAGTGGTGATCATCGCCGGACCTTGCTCGGTGGAATCGCGGGAGCAGTTGCTCACTACGGCTCATGCGGTAAAGCGCGCCGGGGCTACCATGCTTCGCGGTGGGGCCTACAAGCCCCGTACTTCTCCCTATGATTTTCAGGGACTCGGCCTGGAGGCGTTGAAGATCCTGCGCGAGGCCCGCGAGCAATCCGGACTGCCGGTGGTCACGGAAGTCATGAGCACGGAGGATGTGGACATCATTTGCGAGCACGTTGACATGCTGCAGGTGGGCGCGCGCAACATGCAAAACTTCGCGCTGCTGCGGCGGCTGGCAACGGTGAGCATGCCGGTGCTGTTGAAACGCGGTCCGTCGGCGACGGTGAAGGAGTGGCTGCTGGCCGCGGAGTACTTGCTTTCCGGAGGAAACAGCCAGGTTGTGCTTTGCGAACGCGGCATCAAAACGTTTGAAACGGAAATGCGCAACACCTTCGATCTGGCGGCGGTGGCGCTGGCGCGCGATCTTTCTCACCTGCCGGTGATTGCCGATCCCTCACACGGGACGGGTAAGCAGAGTCTGATTGCCGCCGTGTCGCGGGCGGCCGTGGCGGTGGGAGCGGATGGATTGATCATTGAAGTGCATCCCTGCCCAGAGCGGGCGCTTTCCGATGGGGCGCAGTCGCTTGACTTCGCCGGCTTCGAGAAGGTGATGAAGGCCATCGCGGAGCCGCTGCGACAGGCTGCGGTTGCGACGGCGGAAGGAGCGGATGCGGCGTAGGTGTCGGCGTTTGTGACCATTGACAACTACGATGATTTTGAAGAAAAAGCTGTTAGACGGATAATTCGGCAATCAGGTTTTCACTCGCGACCAGTTCTACGGAGCCACCCCCGAAACTGCAAAAAAGATTCGCTGAGCAGTTGAACCCCCTTGCACGAACCGCCCTCCTTGGGTTTTGATAGAAACCATGAAAATCGTTGGGAATCCTTCCCGCATTCTCACGCTGCTGTTGGCTCTTTCATTTTTGACGGCTTTTGCCGCTTCCGCGCCCGCCGCCAACAAAGGCAAGTACATTTTCTTCGTGGGCACTTATACCGAGAAAGGCAGCCAGAGCAAAGGCATTTACGCCTACCACTACGAGGCCGACACCGGCAAGGTCACGCCGCTTGGCCTGGCGGCGGAAACGACCAACCCGTCATGGGTCACAATTTCGCCGAACGGCCGCTTCCTGTATGCGGTAAATGAAGTCGGCAACTACAAACGCCCGAACAGCGGGGGCCTGAGTGCGTTTTCGATTGATCGAGACAAAGACGGCCGCCCCACCGGCAAGCTTACCTTTCTGAACGAGATGCTCACACAAGGCGCCGATCCCTGCTACGTTACCGTTGATAAAACCGGAAAATACGCTGTGGTGGCGAACTACACTGGAGGCAGCCTCGTCGTCTTTCGAATCCATGACGATGGGACCCTCGAGGGCGTGTTGGCCTTCATGGAGCACCAGGGCCACGGCCCAAATCTCCAGCGCCAGAGGTTGGCGCATGTTCACTCGGTCGATCTCTCGCCCGACAATCGTTTTGCCTATGTGGACGATCTCGGCATCGACGGGCTGCTGGTCTACAAATTCGATGACAGCAAGGGAGCGCTTGCCGCGAACAATTCCAAGTACCCCACATTTGATCCGGGCGCGGGTCCGCGGCATTTTGCCCTGCATCCGTCGGGCATGTTCGCCTATGTCGTCAGCGAAATGCAGGGAACAGTGACCGCGTTTGCGAACGATCCCGCCACTGGTACGCTGCAACGACTGCAAACCATTTCCACTTTGCCCGGGGACTTCAAGGGAGAGACCCAAGACGCCGAGATTGAAGTTCATCCCACCGGCAAATTCCTCTACGCCTCGAATCGGGGTGACGGCAACAGCATCGCCGTCTTTACAATCGACGCGAAGAAAGGCACGCTGACGCCGGTCGAATTCACCCCTACGCAAGGCAAGACGCCGCGCAGCTTCGAGATCGACCCGACGGGCACGCTGCTGTTCGCGGCCAACCAGCAATCGAACAACATTGTCGTTTTCAAGATCGACCGGAAGACAGGCCGCCTCACGCCGACGGGCCAGGTGTTAGACGTGGCGTCGCCAGTGTGCGTGAAGTTTCTGAAAATCGACTGACTCCAAACAGGTGGAACGATTGTCCGCAATCCTAGCGAAGAAAGTGGGCTCCGCCTCGGCCAAACCCAAGGCACTTTTTGGCGGGGTTGCTAGTTAGCGGCGATCGCGGGAGATTGTCGCACACTCGTCCGCCGCACTGCCGCTCTCACACTGCGCTGTGCGATTCGGTTTCCAGGTTCCGCGCGGTGTCGGGAAACCGTTCTGGGAGCCCGAAATCAACCCCGCCGAAATCCACTAAGTACCTTGAAATCTTGGTGAGCGCGGAAGGATTCGAACCTTCGACCCATGCCTTAAAAGGGCATTGCTCTACCAACTGAGCTACGCGCCCGCCTTTTATTCAATCTAACATAGAAATACGGGATTCATGCGTGACCTTGGGAGCTGCGGGCCGTTTCCGCAGGCGCAGTTTGCTGGCAATTTCCGAGAGCGCCAAGGCCGAGGGTGGAATAGAATAAGCTGCTTAAAGCGATTGGCCTATGAATCCTTCGACTGAAACTATGAGCACGTCGACCGCACGCTGGAAAAGCTGGGAAGGCCGCGTAGTGGACGAAAAGTTCCCGCTGCGGCAGTGGCTGGGAAGCTCGGATCACAGCGCGGTGTTTCTCACGGAGCGGAGCGGCGGGGGATCGCAGAACGCCGCCGTCAAGATTGTTCGGGCAGACACACTGAACGGAGACGCTCAACTTTCCCGCTGGGTCAGCGCCGCAAAGCTTTCCCATCCCCATCTGATCCGGCTGTTTGAATGCGGACGCTGCACGATCGACGGCACGCGGCTTCTCTATGTCGTCATGGAATACGCGGAAGAGAATTTGGCGGAGGTTCTTCCAGTGCGACCACTTTCTCCGGAAGAAGTTTCGGAGATGCTCCGGCCCACGGCTGAGGCTTTGGATTACCTGCACCAGTCTGGTTTTGCGCATGGCCGCATCAGGCCCTCGAACATCATGGCGGTCGACAACCGTTTGAAGCTTTCCGCCGACAGCCTGCGCAGGATTGGCGAGCACGACAAGCGAGAAGCCACCCCCTACGATGCGCCGGAAGTTGTGGCCACGGGAGTTTCCCCCGCTGCCGATATGTGGTCGCTTGGCGCGACGCTGGTTGCGGTGATGACCCAGAAGGAGATTCAGATAAACAGCAAGGATGGTTCGGCTAAAGTGCCATACATCCCGCAGCCATTTTACGGAGAGGCACAGCGATGCCTGCGCGTCGATCCCCGCGAGCGCTGCACCGCTGCCGAGATCCTCAGTCCGCCGCGTTCGAAACGATGGATCGCCGTACCCATCGTCGTTGTAGCTCTCTTACTTGCCGTCTGGGTGGGCAGCAAATTTACGGCTCATCAGCCCGCGGTTCCGGCTGCGGAGACACGCCCTGCAAGCCCGCCGCCGGCCGCTGCAACTGCCCCAACCCCCACGCCGGCGCCATTTTCAGAGAAAGAGAACAAGACGCCCGCGCAGAAGGGACTGGTGCGAGGTCGCGTGCTGGAACAAGTTTTGCCGGATGTCTCGCGGGGCGCGCAGAACACGGTCACGGGCCACGTGAAAGTCAGCGTCCAGGTTTCGGTGGACTCCTCCGGTAACGTCTCGGAGGCGAAATTTGTTTCTGCGGGACCGAGCAAATACTTCGCAGATCGGGCGATGGCGGCGGCACGCCGCTCGAAATTCACTCCGCCCCAGGTGGACGGACGGGCGGCCGCCAGTGAGTGGGTTTTGCGCTTTCAGTTTGGACGCACGGGCACCGAGGTGGTTCCGACAGAAATTAAACCTTGAACGGCCGGCGTCGGAGTAAGGTTGAGAAATTGTGCCGTTCCAAAGCCGCTACTCTTTGTTCTTCATCTTCCAGACCATTTGCCGCAGCATGCCCAGCAGGAATTCCGCGTCGCCGGTTTGCAAGTCGAGCCGCCGCACTAGACGGCGGACTGCGCCTTCAAAAGAATCCGAAGTGTTCAACTTCGGATAACCGCTGGCGCGCAGCGCGGTGAGCAAGGTCTCGGTAATTCGCTCGGCCTCGGCGGACGAGGCCGGACTTCCCTTCTCCGGTTCCCGCCTGACACCGAAATCACGAATCAATTCGTACAGACAAATTGCCACTGCCTGGCCCAGATTCATCGAGAAGTGTTCCTCTCGCGTGGGGATGTGCATCAGCCAGTGACAGTGACTCATGTCTTTGTTGGAGAGGCCGAATTTTTCCGATCCGAACAGCAGAGCACAATTACCGGATACCAGATGAGCGCGAATGAGAGGCGCACCCGCTTCCAGGCGCTGAAGAGAATGTTGCAGGTCGCGATGACCCACTGCCGTGGTTCCAACCACCAGCGAGCAGTCGGCAACAGCCTCGGCTACGGTTTCGAACTTTTCGGCGCGGGCCAGCACCTCCGCCGCGCCTACGGCAGAACGAGCGCCTTCAAATGCAACATCGTAGGGATTCACTACACGCAGATGGGGAAATCCAAAATTGCTCATTGCCCTCGCGGCCGCGCCGATGTTGAGGGGATTGCGCGCGTCCACCAGGACGACGCGGAGACGATCGAATTCAACTGGACCCGGCAATGTACCCGCATTCTACGGCAGGCCGAATGCCCAGCAAGCCTGTGGCCGCACACCCTTTTTACACTGCCGTGTCAATGTAAAATATTTGTCAAACCTCGGCCCACCGCGTCGAAAATAGGAGGAAACATTGTAAGCTCACTCTGGAAAGACGGATATGAATCGATTGAGGACAAATTTATGGGTCAAATCGCCACACCAATGATCGCAGCAAGGTCGGTAGAGCCGATGAATACCACGACAAACACCGCGCGGCCCACGGGAAGAATTCTGGTAGTCGAGGACGATCCCGCGGTGCAGAAGGCGTTAAAGCGTCTGTTTGAGACTGAGGGCTACACGGTTGAGGTTCAAGAGAATGGGAAATCGGCGCTGGAGAGCTTCCAGGCGGCGCCCCCGGCAATCGTCATTCTCGACCTGCGCTTGCCGAAGCTTTCCGGCGGCGACGTTTGCAAAGAGATCAAGGCCCTGGCGCCGACCCTGCCCATCGTGGTTCTCAGCGCAACCAGCGACGTCTCCGACAAGGTGCTGCTGCTCGAGTTGGGCGCGGACGACTATGTCACCAAGCCTTTCAGCCCCAGGGAACTGCTGGCGCGCGTGCGCGCGGCTTTGCGGCATACCTCGAGAACGGCGACGGTCAACCTGGTGAGCTTCGACGGCATCACGATCGACTTCAAGAAAATGGAAGTCCAGCGTGAAGGCAAGGTGGTGGTCTTGACTGCGCAGGAATTTAAGACCCTGCAATTTCTGGTGCAAAATGTCGACCGCGTGATTGGCCGGGACGAGCTGCTGAACGAAGTTTGGGGATACCAGAATTATCCCTCGACCCGCACCGTGGACAACCATATCCTGAAGCTTCGCCAGAAACTGGAACGCGACCCAGCCAGTCCGGTACACTTTCGCACAGTACACGGCATGGGTTACAAGTTCGTTCGCTGAAATCCCTTGGACCCTTCAACAGAATCCGTCTCGCAAAATTTGCCAGCATCGTCCGGAGGCACGCTGCCACGGACGCGGCTGCGCACGCGCTTTCTGCTCTCGATGGTGTTGATCACCTCGGGCCTTACGGCGCTGAGCCTTCTGGCAGTGCGGCAGAGCATGCAAAGCCACGTGCGCGAAGGCATAGTTCAGGACTTGCGCAACTCCGTTACCACCTTCCAGAATTTCCAGCACGATCGCGAAGTCATGTTGACCCACTCCGCCGAGTTGGTGGCCTACCTGCCCATCACGCGCGCCATCATGACCGCTCACGACCCGGCCACCATCCAGGACGCCTCCAGAGATGTGTGGCAATTAACGGGCAGCGATCTTCTGGTGCTGGCAGACCGCAATGGCAAGGTAGTAGCTCTGCATACAAAATCGGAGGGTTTAGACCGCGAAGCGGCGCAGAAACACTTCGAGCGCTCCTTGAATGAAGAGGATTCAAGCCACTGGTGGTTTGGAGCGCATCATCTGTATCAGACATTCGTGCAGCCGGTTTACTTCGGCTCCAAGACGGAAGGTCCACTGCTCGGCTTCCTGATCATTGGCTATGAAATCGATGACCGCCTGGCCCGCGAGGTTAGCAAGGTGTCGGCCAGCCAGGTTGCATTTTCCTATGGCGACGAAATCGTTGCCACAACCTTGACTGCCGATCAGGCTCACAGCGCGGGTGTGCGTGCTTTGGCCACGGGATCCTCGCAAAGCGGACCGCTGGACGTTGAAGTTGGCAAAGAGAATTTTGTAGCTACTTCGCTCGACTTGTCAGGCCATCAGCAAACACCGGTTCGCTTGACCGTGCTCGGCTCCTACGATCAGGCGGCCAAGTTCCTCGGCAACCTGAACCGGCTGCTGTTGCTGCTCGGTCTCACGGCGGTGCTGCTGGGCAGTGGACTGGTGTTCCTGATCTCGTACACCTTCACGCGTCCGCTGGCGACTTTAGTGGAAGGCGTACGCGCTTTGGAGCACGGAGATTATCACCATCCTCTTGATCCCCGAGGCAGCGACGAAGTTGCGGAACTGACTTCAGCCTTTGACCGCATGCGCTCCAGCCTGCTTAAGACGCAGCAGGCGCTGTTGGAGTCCGAGCAGTTGGCCACCATCGGACGCATGGCCAGTTCAATTTCCCATGACCTGCGCCACGCTCTGGCCGCGGTCGTGGCTAACTCCGAATTTCTTTGTGACAGCGGCCTGACTTCGGCGCAGCGCGAAGAGCTGTATCAGGAGGTCCGCACCGGCGTGAACCAGATGACCGACCTGATCGACTCCCTGCTCGAGTTTGCCCGGACCAGAGAATCGCTGACACCAACCTACGCCAGCATCTCCGAAACTGTGCAGCGAGCCATGCAGTCGGTGCGCCGCCACCCGCGCCATCAGGGCACGTTGATCGAGGTCCACTGCAGCGGCCAGAGTTTGGCCTGGTTCGATTCCCGCAAGCTGGAGCGCGCACTCTATAATCTCCTGCTGAATGCTTGCGAGGCGGCTCCCAGCAGCGACGGCCGCGTTGTAGTCACGGTCGAACGGGCCGGCCCCGCCGTCACCATTGCCATCTCGGACAACGGTCCCGGCATTCCAGAGCCGATTCGCGACAAGTTGTTTCATCCCTTTGTAAGCTTCGGCAAACAGAACGGCACCGGGCTTGGACTTACAGTCGTACAGAAGATTGTGCAGGATCACGGGGGCCAGATTTGGCTGGAACGCACCGCGGACGCTCGAACCGTTTTCCGGATCACGCTTCCCGGACGCGCTCCGCAAGGCCCGGCAGAAGCCAGCGACGACGAACTGTCGGCCCGTCCCTTTTTGCCGGTGGACCATGATCGAACGACGGAAAACTCAATTCGACATTCGGACACGTAGTTCCGGCCTCACTTTTCTCGATTTTCACAACGATCCGCATGTCGCCCAGGAGGATGTGTGAAGAACCCTGACCTTCGTGCCGGTGCCGTGACGGCAGCCGCTTTCATCCTTTTGAACATGTTCAACCTGAGTTTGCGCAGCCTGGCGCAGGAGAGCACGCCCGCGGCGGCGCCTCGATCCGGTGACGCCGCGCTCCACGACCTGGCTTCGCAAGTGCGCGAATTGCGCGCGGCCATCGACCAGATGCGAACCGAGAATGCCCAGTCTCGCGCCGAAATGCACGAACTGCGCCAGGAATTACAGGAAACCCGCAAGCTGCTGACCCCGCTCGTGGCCTCAACCAATGCGAACCCCTCTTCGTCCACTCCCGTAGAATCCGCGCCCTACAGCGGGAATTCAGCTTCCGCCGCCAGTCCGGCGTCATCCACCGATCTCGACGCCCGGGTTCAAAAGCTCGAAGAATCCAATCAGTTGCTGGGATCGAGGATCAACGAGCAATACCAAACCAAGGTGGAAACCGCCGCCAAGTACCGGGCCAGGCTTTCCGGCATTGTGCTGATGAACGCGTTCCACAACGTCGGAGGCTCCGACAATCTCGACCTCCCCGACTATGCACAACCCTTGAAGCCGGGCAGCAATCAGGGCAGCTTCGGAGCCACCTTGCGGCAAAGTGAGATTGGCCTGGAAATTTTCGGCCCCATGCTGGCCGGCGCGAAGACTTCTGCCAATGTGCAGTTCGACTTTGCCGGAGGCTTTCCCTCCACTCCCAACGGCGTCAACTTCGGCATCGCGCGCCTCCAGACAGGCAGCCTGCGGCTCGACTGGAAACAAACCTCCGTCATCGCCGGGCAGGATTCCCTGTTCATCTCACCGCTTTCTCCCACCTCGTTTGCTTCGCTCGCCATTCCGGCCTTCGCCTATGCGGGGAACCTGTGGGGCTGGACGCCTCAGATCCGCGTTGAGCACCGCTTCGATCTCGGTGACCAGCAAACGCTGACGTTGCAGGGAGGAATTCTTGACAACCTGGATTGGGAACCTCCTTACCTTTCGTTCACCCGCACGTTACAAGCCGGCGAACAATCCGGTCAGCCGGCCTACGCCATGCGCACCGCATGGTCCCGGCCGGTGTCCAATCACACGTTGAGCTTTGCTGTGGCGGGCTATTACAGCCGCCAGAACTGGTCGTCGAACCGCTATGTCGACGCTTGGGCTGGGATGACCGATTGGCAGATTCCGATTCTCCGCCGCTTGATTCTCTCCGGTGAATTCTATCGCGGCCGCGGGGCGGGAGGCCTGGGAGGCGCCATCGGCCAAAGCATTCTGTTCGGCAGCAGTTCGCCCTACTCCGCCACGCCGATTCGCGCCTTTGATTCTGCCGGAGGATGGACCCAACTCAAGCTTCAACTCACGCCCAAGCTGGAACTGAACGGCGTCTTCGCCGAAGACGACGCGTTTACCGCCAACATCCGGGGCTTCACTACCGACGCCAATAACGGTGGCGAGATTCTGGGACGCAATCGTGGAGCGATGGGCAATCTGGTTTACCGGCCACGGTCCGACTTGCTGCTTTCCGCCGAATTCAGACGTTTGCACACTTCACCCGTCTTTGACAGTGCCAGCGTCACCAATCAACTGAATCTTGGTGTGGGGATACTATTCTGAACATTCACTACGCTCATCGCCGGACAATATGGTGCAGGCTATGGCTGCCGTATGGGTTCGCCCTTGTCTTTATCTTTATCTTTGTCTTTGCCTTTGCCGCGGTTTTTGCCGAGGCACAAAATGTGGAACTCAAGGGCGTGGAACTCAAGGGCAAGGTGCAGCTCACAAGAAACGGACGCCACGTGGGTGATGCGTCAAAAGTTGTGGTCTGGCTCACTCCTCTTGGAGCCACCCCCGCGCCCATGCCGCCGCAGCAGACGGCGTCGGTTCCCCAGATGGCGCAGAAGGACAAGAGTTTCCAGCCTTCGCTGCTGGTGATTCCGGCGGGCGGGCAGGTCGAGTTTCCTAACCGCGACCCTTTCTTTCACAATGTCTTTTCGTTGTTCGACGGCAAACGCTTCGATCTCGGACTCTATGAGAGCGGCACCACTCAATTCGTGAAGTTCGAGAAGCCCGGCATTTCTTTCATCTTCTGCAACATTCACGCCCAGATGAGCGCCGTAGTGATCGCGCTCAACACGCCCTACTATTCGATTTCCAACGGGCGAGGCGACTTCAACATGGGCAACGTAGTCCCCGGCCGCTACGAGATGCACGTTTTTCATCCGTCGGTTTCGCCGGACGCGCTGCGAGGAGCAGAACGCGAAATCACCGTAACTCCCAACGACACCTTCCTCGGAAGTTTCACCCTGGCCGAATCCAACATCGACCTAGCCCACAAAAACAAGTACGGCCGCGACTATGATCGCCCGGACCCCGACAGCCCCGCCTACGCCCGACCCTAGGTTGGCAGTTGAATGTTCCAGTCGGAACATTGTGCTGAATGTTCCAACTGGAACATTTCACTTTGCAGAAAACTTTCGGCGTAAGTTGTTGATTCTTCGTGCGGGCTTTTGGACGAGTCAATGGAATCAAGGGGTTAGGCTGTGGAAGAAATGTCTACTTTCGAGGGGGTCAAATGTCCACTAAAGTAGACTTGACAGGCGCGCGCGTACTTTTTATGGTACGCCGCTCGGGTGTGAGCCTTCTTCGTAACCCGCGACTGGGATTGGGACCAATTTCGTCTGTCCCCGCATTTTCCACTGAGGAAAAAAATAATTGTTGATCGCTTTTTACCAGCAAGTTTGGGGTTTGCCATGACCGCATAACCCGTCCCCATCGGCAATTATGTAGATCAGATCGCTTGGTTGTGCATGTATCTTGATACACCCGGTTCGCTTTCCCTGCAACATCCCGTGTACGAGCCAGCTAGGAGCTTCGCACTGTTGCGAATGTGTCTTATTGTCAATAACCTCGAATCCGTAGGTCTGGTAGGCAAGCCTCTTGCAAGTTTCCCATTTGCCGCTAAAACAAGTTAGACTCACGGCGGCAGGCGCACCGTCCGCGCCCTTGTCGCGCACGGTAGCCGAAGATACACACATCACGGTGTCAGAAGTGTCATCAAGTCGAGAGCAACCGGCTGTATTAATTTCGATTGGTCGATACTTGTTGGCATCGCTGGGGAGTTGCGCGTCGGCGTACTGTGAAAGTAGCGGGTCTGTTGACGATGGCGACTTGCCTGTTTCCAGCTGGTATTCTCGATCCTTCATCCTCCGGTAATTGCTCGGACTTAGCTCACAGTGGGTCAGCAAGGAACCTACAGAATTCACCGATTCAACCACGCAGATCAGGTCAATATCCTCCTCGTTGGCGGCGCCTAACGGACTCAACAGGTGTCTCGGGATGATGGAGGCGCAGGCGGCACCGCCACCGAAAATGAGTACATACTTACAATCAGACGGAAAGGGCGGGCCTTCCGCGCCTGCTGACTTGGCAGTTCCCACCATGGCGTGCTCCCACCCAACAAGTTGTATTCGCCTGTGTTCATAGATTTTGGGGAAATTGTAGAGCGTGTTCGGAGTCACGGCCTCGGGCGTCTCGACACGCGATGGCGTCTCGTGGACGGAACTCTCTATGTCTCTGTCGTTATCGCTGGCTAGCCGGGTTACTTTTGACCAATGCAGAACGCCGTCCTTCGGGATAAGGTCCACCTGAATCTTTCCGCGACTCGGGCAGCAGTTGCCGTCTTCCGTGGTCTCCACGTAGCTCTCCATGAACACACGCCCGTCTTTGCTAGCGATGCTCCAGCCAACCTTAGCGCGTTCATCTGGCTGCAGACTTTTCCGAAGATAGTTGCCCAAATCACCTTTCTGCTCATGCCAACATGAAAACTGCCCGTTTGTTTTTTGCGCAAGAAGACACCACTCATGATCTCCGCTTGTCCCCCACATTTGGCCGTTTACGGCAACGTATTCGCGGTTTTGCAGTGTAATAGGCTCGACAGAAGAATATTCCCCTTCCTCGATTTCACCATGCACGAACTTATTCGAGGGCGGCTTGAGCACAAGAAGGAAGTCGTATCCCATCTCCAAACGCTCACCCTGAAGCAATCGACTTTTCGGCAGATTAAATGCAGAAAGCTGCTGAGCGTTGCAATGACGCCGTTCGACGCGATACGGCGAACCATTGCCAGCGAAATCGACAATCCACCATCGTGTCAACTGGCAGGAGCGTGAATGCTGAAACAGGTTTCTTCTGACTGCATCGGTTAACGCGCCGCCGTCGTTGGCAGAGGCCGATGCTGGGCCGCGATCGGGCGGGGAACTCCGGTTTGCGAACACTACGACGATTCCGAGCAGGAGCACGCCGAGAGCGGCAACCGCAAGGCCCAGACGAAATCGCAGCCGTCCGTCAGCCGCTATTGAGGCTGACCTAAGACTGTCGAGTGTGGCGTGAGCAACACCCGATTCGACGGGAGTGCCACAGGCCGAGCAGAACGCTCCCGTCTCCGCCAGAGCGGCACCGCAGCTATGACAGAAAGGCATTGAGCGGTTCGCCTCGCCCTCGCGGCAGAGTATACAACTTGCGCGCTTGTCCCTCCAGTGGAGTCGCCACGCTTTCTCGTGCAGAGCTTGAGATGGTGCGTCGCATGCCTGCGGGATGTCAAGGAAACATCGTCCGGAGTCCTGCCCCGGCGGTAGCTGAAATTGAGCTTGCCCGCTTGCGCTAGTGGAGAAAGAATCACCTCTGCGAGGGTCGACGATGTACGGAATTTACGAGGTCGTTTGCACCGGGTGTGTTGTAGAGCGGAAATTACGAGATGCGTACGGCGCCTTTGCCACAGAAGAGGAAGCCCGAAAGGTGGCTGAAACGCTGGGCGAGAGCTATTCGGCGGATGAGGTTACGATAGGATAGAAAGGCCGGACGCGTTGCCTCCGAAGGGTGGGCCTGGGCATGAAACAATACCCGTCCAAGATAATTTCCACAGCCCCATTGTGACATCTGACCTTGCGCACAGCCCACAACCTGCGCAATCATGGTCGAGGCCGAGACGGTTGTCAGAAGCCGATTCGTTGCGCCCTGAAGTCCCTTGTTGTCTATATTTTAGTACCTAAGTTCTTTGACATCTAGATTTTGCGGGCCAAAACATGCCTAACCCGATGATTCCAGAGATTGAGGGGGGTGGGGGTCCCCTCGAAAATAAAGCGACACAGCGCCCAGCCATCCCGTTTGCGACGCGCTCGGTTAAGATTTGTTTTCGAGCAGAAATCGACAAGAGAAAGGGCGCGCCGTTTAGCACGCCCCTCTCGCCTCTGACCTTCACTTTGTTTACATCGTCAACACTTCAAGACTAGTGGTGGCCTCCGCCCGAATGCCCGCCGCCTCCGCCAGAGGAATGACCGCCGCCGGAGGAATGGCCACCGCCGCCACTCGGCGCGCTGTGCGAACCACCGCCTGAACTGCCGCCGTGGTAGACACCGTAGCCTCCTCCGCCAGAAGACCGCGGCTGCGCGATGGGTTGCCTCATGTTGAGCTGCGGACGTGAGTAACTGCTGCGCCCGTAACCAGTCGAGCCGAGTCCGCGCGATTCGCTGGAACTCGTCGACGTCCGATTCCAGTAGCTCCGGCTCTCGCCCCGGCTGGCAGATTCGGTGTTGCCGGCGCCAGCGACATCACTGCGACCCGCCGTCTCGCTGCTATGCGAGGACGGAGTAAATGTCTTCCACTCGCCATTCGATTCGCCACGAGACGCCGACTCCGCCCGGTTCGCCGACGCTGCAGTCGTAGAGCCGCCACGGTTTTCATTCTCAGTCGCACTAGTCTTCGCCGCAGGGCTGCTGGCTTCCCTGCCCGACGCGGTTGAAGCAGCTGATCTTCCTTCCGGCACCAGTTCCCGCAGCCGTTATGCTCCGGGATTCCCTGGCGACTGGGCCCGTCGAGCGTGCGCCAGCCGCGACCGGCGAGAACTGGTTCCGCTGCATGGATTGCTGCAGATGCGCCGTCTGCTGCTGGAACGACTCCGGACGCGACGTGCTCTGCGTCCCAAAGAAATGCTGCGAGGCGTTACTGTGAATGGTGGAAGGCGCGGCAGCCCGTCCGCTGGCCGACAAACTGGCGCGCGTCGGCACTACGGGCAAGTTGCCGGTCATCATGCGAGCGTTACTGAGTTGCGCGTGCGTCGCTGCCACCGCCGTGGTTCGGCCGGCTCCGGACGTCACTCCGAACTTGCCCGCTCCCACGGTCGAGACCGCGCTTCCGATATGCGCGTCGTTGATATGCGCCAGATTCGAGAATCCAGTGCCAGCACGCAACGGTGCGATCCCACCGAAACGGTTCAGCGTGCCGAACCGGTTAAAGCCCACCACGCCGAAGCGCCCGCGATATCCGCCCCACCAAGGAAAGAAGCGGTCACAAGGTCCGATAGGCAGCCACCCAAAGCCGCCCCATCCGCCCCACCCAAACCCGAAACCACATCCCCAACCACCACCAAATCCGAAGAACGAAACGTAAGCCGGCGCCCAGAACGGACGATAGAATCCGCCGCCCCACACCGGTCCCGGCCACCACGCCCACGCACCGCCATACCACATCCAGCGCCCATAGTGATAAGGCGCCCATCCCCAAGGCTCATAGCCAACCCAAGTCCAGCCGTAGTAAGGCTCCCACACCCAATTGCCGTCGCGGTAGGGAACCCAACCATCGGGTTCATTCGGCACCCAGACCTCACCGTAGTCGGGAGCGTCCTTCCAAGTGCCGTTGGCATCGAGATCTTCGGCGCCAACGTAATACTTGTTGGTGTGCTTCCACGCGGACGCTTCGTGAATCATGCGGTCGCGTTCGACGTTCCAGCGATCCCAGTCGTCGCGTTCGGGAGCGGCGGTGATCTTGTACTTCGCATCAGCGCCGGAACCGCGCACCGTGGCCATCTCGCCCTGCTTCACCTGGCCAATCCCTTGAGGAGTTGAGATCTCGGCCTCGCCCTTTCGTCACGATGACGATCGAGTCGCCGTCGGGCCGCACTTCAATGCGGAACACGCCATCTTTGTGGGCGGGATGAACCGCGACGTTCGGCGTATCGATCTCGGGCTCAACCTCGCTCTCGCCAAATACGGAGTAATTGGCCAAGCCCTGCCCCACTTGAATCTGGATGTACTTGTCGGTAAAGCGCGCGATATTGGCTTGCGCACTCGGTCCCAGGCGAAGAATGTTGGCGAAGTCGAGCTGCACCTCAGCTCGCCCGCCAGCGCCAGTAGAAACCTTGTCGCCGTTCACCACCGGCTGATTCAACACAGCGGCAGACCACGTGCCGGAATCACCGCGCTGCGTCGACACCTCGCCATGAATCATGCTGACGCGGCCCACGCCCTGGTCCGTCTTGGCCGCGGCTTCGCCCGAAGGTCCACCGGGCTGAGCTTCCTCCGGCATTTTCGGCGTTTGCGCGGCCTGCGCGGATTGCGTGGGTTGTGCAGGTTTAATCTGTCCCATTTCCATCGGCGCGCTAGGCTGCTCTGAGGGTCCGGGGCCTTCCTCTGTGGTCTGCGCCTGCACGCTGATTGAGAGCGCGCCCGCCAGAGCCAGAGTTAAGACTGCGAAACTTGCAATGAGTTTGCTCTTCATAATCCACCTCACTCGAACCCTCACACCTGCTCTGAAGCTCGGTCTGGAAGGATTGATGCCGTTATAGTACGAAGCAACCGCCATGCCAAAGCGGAGGGGAAAGAAGGTCAGTAAGCCATTTGTTTTCAGAGAGGAGCATGGAATGTGATGATCGAATTTAGAGTGGGGCGCAAGGCTGGTGGCCGCCATGAGCCATGATGGTGGTTTTCAGCCAGTACTTTGGTCAACCTGATTTTGGCCGCGGTCGCGGCTGCCTGGATTGCGCCCCGTGCCAAATCGTCGTAATGGTAACTCGGTTCGCCCGCACCCGATAGAAAATCAAATACGGAGTGCCGCCCACCACCAACTCCCGCACTCCCGGCTGGCTGCCCGCGCGACCTAAGTAAGGATGTTCTTTCAGAGCTTCAACCAGAGAAACAATCCGCGTCGCCAATCTCGCCGCTGCGTCTGGTTTGTCCTTGGCTACGTAATCTCGTATCTCTCGCAACCGCGCCAGCGACCGCGGAGACCAGACAATCTCTACCGGCACAGCGCCTCGTCATCGTGATTCCCGCCGCAAGCGCACTTCGGCGGCGGCAGTTCGCGATCAGTCCCCCAGGAAAGCAGCCAGGCCTTCATATCATCATGCCTGACATAGTGCCCAGACCCGACCTCGCGCTCGGCCTGGCGGATCTCTCGCCAGCATTCTTTCCTGGTCCGCGACGTAGGATTCGACCGCATCGGAAATGAGAAAGTTCGAACTTCGCCCGGAGACCCTGGCCAGCTTTGCCAGCCGCTTCTTGGTCGCGGGCTTCAGGCGGATGCTGAGCGTCGCACTTCGTGTGTTCGCCATGAACACATTCTATCATGCCGTTCTGTTGGCCTGAAGGTCTAGAATGTGCCATGCCAGAAGCGCTTCCCGAATACCTGAATCGTCTACAAAAGACTCATCCGCGGCTCATGCAGCTTGCACTTCCGGTGGTCTTGATGGGCTCCCGTGTCAACTCCATTCAAAACGGGGAGGACGATCACACGAATATATGTGTGAACCAGTGCCGAGTTGCGTGGGAATTATGGAATTCGATCTGTTGCCTTGCTGGATACGATTACGGCCTTGGCGCTATGGGAATGTGCAGGAACCTGTTCGAGCTTGTCGCTGGGACGATCTTCCTGATGGAGCATTCGGAAAAGACATATGACTTCGTCGACTACGGCAAGAAGATCGCGTATGAACTTGCGAGGGACATGAACGCCAGTAACGAGTATCTGAAGGCCTTCGATTCAGCAGCCGACTATGAGAGGTTGAAAGTCAAGTTTGGGAAACAAGGCTGCCATGGTACCAACATCAAGGGGCTCGTAGAGGCAGTTAGGATGGGCGATTTGCATAAGACATTCTACAAGGAGGCTTCGAGCATCGCCCATGGAGATTCGTTTGTCACGCTGCGCTACAAGAATGCAGCTTGTCAACTCACACGCGGCGTAGATGAGTGGCGCAAATACGTCGAGACATCGCTAGAATTTTTTCTCTCGTTGATGACTCTCCTCTACTTCACCGCGAATACTCGGCTGAACCTTCCTTACATTGCCCAAGCACACGAACTGGCTGAGCTAATGAAGAATAGCGGCTTGTTCGGGTAGCCGTTACACGGTCACCCCCAGCGGTTGGGCACGCTCGAAGCGTGGACCGAATGGCGGGCAATTCCGTTAGTGCTGCGGGGCGGGGCGGGACGCGCCCCGAGACCAAGAGATCAGGTCGTCAAAGGCTTGATTTACTCCCAGTGGACGGCCACCCTGCTCAACTAGCAACGGATTATCTCTATCACCCTCAACTACAAATCTCCGTTGCTTCGGCATTCTGCCCGCAGGAACCGAATCGTTGAGAATTGACGCCGAAATTTCGCCGTCCTCAGCTTCAAGCCTAACAACGAGGAGATTTCCGCGCGATGCAAGGCGTCGCTCGCGGGCGCTGGCGGACCCATCCAACACGGGCCGCGCAACATCGTATTTCTCCCTCAATTCGTCCTCAGGGAGGTCGATCAGCCCACACATCAACTCCCATGCGCTGGATACGGCATTGTTTGAGGCTATACTGCTCATCCGTCACCTTCTTCCAAGATCATTAGAATAGCTGAGTCCGGGTCGCGTTTCCATCAATTCTATGCTTCTTTCTCCCCCTCATCCGCAATCCCAATCTTCGACAGCCGGTAGCGCAGCGCATTCCGCGACAGCCCGAGCAGCCGCGCCGCCTGACTTTTATTTCCATTCGCCCGCCGCAGTGCCTCGCGAATCATTTCATCCTCCCAGTGTTCGAGCGTCATGCCCTCAGGGAGAAATCCACTCGCACCGTTCGCGGCCTTGGCCGGACGCAGGTCCAGATGAATATCCGACGCCTCGAGCACCGTGCCCTTGGCCAGCGCGCACGCCCGCTCGATGATGTTCTGCAACTCGCGCACGTTTCCCGGCCAGTGATAGTTCACCAGAATCTGCATCGCCTCCGGCGTAATACTCTTCACTGGCTTGCCGGAATCTCCAGCAAAGCGCGAGATAAAAAGATTCACCATGTCCGGGATGTCTTCCTTGCGCTGGCGCAGCGGTGCAATGTCGATGGGGACAACGTTCAAGCGATAGTAGAGATCCTCGCGAAACGTTCCCTGCTCCAGCGCCTCGCGCAGATCGCGGTTGGTGGCCGCGATCAGCCGCACATCCACTTTCACGGTGCGCGTGCCGCCCAGTCGCTCAAACTCGCGCTCCTGCAAGCACGCGCAACAGCTTCACCTGCGTCGCTGGCGGCACATCGCCGATTTCGTCGAGGAACAGCGTGCCCTTGTCCGCCAGTTCGAACTTGCCCGGCTTGCTCGGTTGCGCCCGTGAACGCACCCTTCTCATAGCCAAACAGTTCGCTCTCCAGAAGATTCTCTGGAATCGCCGTGCTGTTGATCTTGATGAAAGGCCCCGAAGCGCGCCGCGATTTTTCATGAATCGCGCGCGCGATCAAGTCCTTGCCCACGCCACTTTCGCCGCCCAGCAGAACGGTTGAATTTGTGGGCGCCACGCGCTCCACCGTTGCCAGCACCTCCTGCATCTTCGGGCTGCGCGCCACAATGTTGGGATGAGAATACCGCTTGCCCAGTGCCTCGCGCAGCGAGCGGTTTTCCTCGCGCAAGTTGTGGACATCCAGTTCCTTTCGGATCACCATGCGCATCTCGCCCAGCGAGAACGGCTTCAGCACATAGTCGCTGGCTCCTGCCTTCATGGCTTCCACTGCGGTTTCCACGCTGCCGAAAGCCGTCATCACCACCACCGGCAGCGCCGCATTTTGTCGTTTGATGGCGTGCAGAAATTCCAGGCCGTTCATCCCCGGCAGCTTGAGGTCGGTCACCACGAGATCGACTGTGTTCTCGCGCAGAAGTTTCAGCCCGGCCTCGGCGTCACCCGCGGAAAGCGTGGTGAAGCCGTCCTCGCCGAGATTCAATTCGAGCAGGCGGCGCATCTTGGCTTCGTCTTCGACAATTAAAATTGTTGGCATACTGGTTTAAGATGCTTGCTCAGTCTGGCCGCTCACAGGAAAAAAGACCACGAAGCAGGCGCCATGCTGATCGTTCTTACCGCCGACGCGAATGGTTCCGTGATGGCCATCAACAATCCGGGAGACGATCGACAGTCCCAGTCCCACACCCGTTTTCTTCGTGGTCACAAATGGATTAAAAATCTGCTCCCGCAGTTCCGCCGGAATTCCCGGGCCTGTGTCTTCGATTCGCACTTCCACTCCATCCCGGCTTGCTATATTTGTCTTCGCTGCCGTCACCCTCAACAGTCCTCCGCCGCTGCCCATCGCATCATAAGCGTTCTGAATCAGGTTCACGAACGCCTGCTCGCTGAGACTCTCGTCCAAAGGAACCAGCGGCAAGTTCGCCTCGTACTGCCGCTCCACGCGGACCAACGCGTCTTTCTGCGTTAACGCAACCGAGTGCAGCGCGCGATCCAGCACTGCGGTAATTTCCTGTGGGGCCAACTCAGTATGCAGCGGCCGCGCAAAATCGAGAAACCGCGTCACCAGCGCGCTCAAGCGGTTGGTCTCACTCGAAATGTAACCTGCCAATTCACTGGCGAGAGGATTCGTTTCCCCCAGCTTCTGGTGAAGCATTTCCGCCGATCCTTTGATCACTCCCAACGGATTGCGAACCTCATGCGCCAGACCGGCAGACAACTGCCCCAACGCCGCTAGCCGCTCCGAACGCCTGGCCTCGGCCTGTGCCTGCGCCAACATGCGATTGGTTTCGGCCAGGGTCTCTGCCAACTCCTGATAAAGTTTTGTCTGGCGACGGTTTTCCACCACGAAGCGGTTCACCACCATGGCCGCGAGAAAAAAGAAGACAATGCGGATGGCGAGCAGGCCGTAGTTCTCTGGCGTGATTTCATATTCCTGCAGTGCCGGATAAAGATAGGAGCAGTACGCCGCCGAGGCCAGCGCCGTCCAGAGCAACGTCGCCAGCGGGCTGAAATATTCGGCCGCGGTGACAATCGGAACATAGAAGATTGGATAGTAGCTGCTGTTGATGCCGACCTCACCCGTGTGATCAATGAGCAAGGTCGCCAGTGCGATCTTAAGCAAGACGATATAGGCAGGCCCACGCCGCGGAGCGCGCGCCAGAAGCCAGCCTTCGCTGAACTGCACCACTCCAATGGCCAACAGCGTGAGCTGTTTATGGATCTCCGCCACCGGCGGCAGCACCGCCAGTATGGCCAGAAACAGCAGCCAGAGAACATCCATCCAGTTGATCGCCGGACGTTTGTGTTCGTTCATGGCAAGATCGCAACAAATAAACGCGCCGGGAGTGGGGTCGTTCTTCGCCTTCCCGGCGCTATCGTCGTTCCTCTACTTCTCGTCGGTCCGCTTGCAAGTAGCATCGCATGCGAACCCTATCAGACCGCAGGCAAGCGGTTCGCGTCAATGCCGTTTCTTAAGCGCTCTCGCCTGACGCGTCGCCAGCGGAATGAAAATTATGAATCAATGCGTCACAGGCTTTGGCGAGATTTCATCCAACGTAAGATTCAATTCCAGGACGTTCACCCGCGGCTCGCCCAGAAATCCGAACTGCCGCGATTCCGTGTGCTGGCGAATTGCTTCGCGAACCGCATCCTCGCTCAGTTTGCGCTCTTTCGCGATGCGGCGAACCTGAAATTCCGCCGCCTCCGGCGAAATGTGGGGATCAAGTCCTGAGCCTGATGTGGTCAGCAAATCCGCCGGGATCGCGGTCCCGGGATTCTCGGCCTGCAATCGGTCGGCATCTCCCTGCACCCGCGCGATCAGCGATTGATTGGTTGGCCCAAGGTTCGATCCGCTGGAATTGCCCGCATCATAACCAGTTCCAGCGCTGGACGGACGCGAGTGAAAATAGCCCGGCGAGGTAAATGACTGACCGATCAATCGCGAGCCAACGACCGTCCCATTCCGCGTCAACAGTTCTCCATTAGCCTGCTTCGGAAACAAAACCTGCGCCAGCCCCGTAATCAAAAGCGGAAACAGGAGTCCGAATAATACGGTCGTGACCAGCGTCATGAGCACGGCAGTGATCAGATTGTTTTTCATATTCGCCTCCACGCCAGTCGCCTTATGCCAACCCAGCCCGCACAATCAGCAAGTCAATGAGCTTGATACCAATAAACGGCACGATCACACCGCCCACGCCATACAGCAGCAGATTCCGGCGCAACAAGACCGCCGCGCCCTGGGGAACATACTTCACGCCGCGCAGCGCCAGAGGAATCAACGCCACAATGATCAGCGCATTAAAGATGACCGCCGACAAGATCGCCGACTGCGGCGTCGCCAGCCGCATCACGTTGAGCGCTTGCAGAACCGGAAACGTCCCGGCAAACATTGCGGGAATGATGGCGAAATATTTGGCGACGTCATTCGCGATCGAAAACGTGGTCAGAGCGCCCCGTGTCATCAGCAACTGCTTGCCGATTTCCACGATCTCAATCAGCTTGGTCGGATTCGAATCCAGGTCCACCATGTTGCCGGCTTCTTTCGCCGCCTGCGTGCCCGTATTCATCGCGACGCCCACGTCGGCCTGCGCCAGTGCCGGCGCATCGTTGGTGCCGTCGCCCGTCATGGCAACCAGTTTGCCCTGCCCCTGCTCGCGGCGAATCAAGTCCAACTTGTCTTTCGGGGTAGCCTGCGCCAGAAAGTCGTCCACGCCGGCCTCGCTTGCGATCGCCGCCGCCGTGAGCGGATTGTCCCCTGTGATCATCACTGTCTTGATTCCCATTGCGCGCAGTTGATCAAAACGCTGCCGCATGCCGCCCTTCACAATGTCTTTGAGTTGAATTACTCCCAGCGCCCGGCCGTTCTCCGCAACTACCAGCGGCGTGCCTCCAGAACGCGAAATCACTTCCACTGCGGCGCGCACTTCCGCGGGAAGCGAACTTCCCTGCTCTTCCAAGTACTTGGCAACCGCATCGGTCGCGCCTTTGCGGATGGCGCGCCCATCCAGATTCACGCCCGACATGCGAGTCGTCGCACTGAACGGAATGAACTCGGCATCGTGCGAACTCATTTCGCGTCCGCGCAGTCCGTATTTTTCTTTGGCCAAGACCACAATCGAGCGTCCTTCGGGAGTTTCGTCCGCCAGCGAAGAAAGTTGCGCCGAATCCGCCAGCATTGCCTCGGTCACGCCCGGCGCCGTGATGAACTCCGTAGCCTGGCGGTTGCCCAGCGTGATGGTCCCTGTCTTATCGAGAAGCAGCGTGTTCACATCGCCGGCGGCTTCAACCGCGCGTCCGGACATGGCCAGCACATTGTGCTGCACCAGCCGGTCCATGCCCGCGATGCCGATCGCCGAAAGCAATCCGCCAATCGTGGTCGGAATGAGGCACACCAACAAAGACACCAGCACAAACACCGTCTGTGGCGCACCTGCGTAAATAGCGAAAGGCTGCAGCGTAACCACCGCCAGCAGAAACACGATCGTCAGGCCAGCGAGCAGGATGTTCAGCGCAATTTCATTCGGAGTCTTCTGCCGCTCCGCACCTTCGACCAGCGCGATCATGCGATCGAGAAACGTTTCCCCAGGATTAGAAGTGATCTTAATTTTCACCCAGTCGGAAAGCACGCGCGTTCCGCCAGTCACAGCCGAACGGTCGCCGCCCGCTTCGCGAATTACCGGCGCCGATTCGCCCGTGATCGCCGACTCGTCCACCGACGCCACGCCTTCTACAATCTCGCCATCGCCCGGAATGAATTCGCCGGCCTCCACCAGCACCATATCTCCCGAGCGCAATTTCGATCCCGGCACCGTCTCCGTTTTCCCGTCGGGCAAGCAGGCGGTTCGCCATCGTTTCCGCCTTCGCGCGGCGCAGCGCATCGGCCTGCGCTTTGCCGCGGCCCTCCGCCATGGCTTCGGCGAAGTTCGCGAACAATACCGTGAACCACAGCCACAGCGTGATCTGCAGATTGAATCCGAAGCCGCCGTGGGCTCGCTCCACAAAGAGCAGGACGGTGGTCACCACGCTGCCCACTTCCACCACGAACATCACGGGATTGCGCATCATGGTCACGGGATGCAGCTTTACCAGCGAATCCCATGCCGCGCGACGAACAATCTTCATGTCCCACAAGCTGCGTTTTGATTTCTTGCTTGCCATGTTTGTCTGAGAAAGCCTGACTAAAATGTTTTGCCCGCCATCATCAGCAGGTGTTCGAGAATTGGCCCCAGACTCAGCGCCGGGAAAAATGTCAGCGCCCCCAAGATCACCACCACGCCAATCAGCAGCACCGTAAACAGCGGTCCGGTCACCGGGAAAGTGCCGAGCGTTGCAGGAGTCTGTTTCTTGCCCGCCAGATTGCCTGCAATCGCCAGCATGGGCAGAATCATCATGAACCGCCCCAACAGCATTGCAATGCCCAGTGAAGTGTTGTACCAGGGTGTGTTCCCGCTGATGCCCGCGAAAGCCGAGCCGTTGTTTGCCACCGCCGAGGTGAAGGCATAAAGCACCTGGCTGAAACTGTGCGGCCCGGCATTCGTTATGGCAGAAGTGCCGAAGCTGTACAGAACCGAAATTGCCGTAAAGACCAGAATCACCAGAGGAAAAATAAGCACCACCAGCATCGCCATCTTCACGTCGTAGGCTTCGATTTTCTTGCCCAGATACTCCGGCGTGCGCCCTACCATCAATCCCGCGATGAAAACCGAAAGTATGACGAAGACCAGCATTCCATACATCCCCGCGCCCACTCCGCCGAAGATTACCTCGCTCAGCATCAGGTCGATCATGGGGACCATTCCACCCAGCGGGGTGAACGAATCGTGCATGGAGTTAACCGCGCCGCAACTCGTGTCCGTAGTCACGGTGGCAAACAGCGCCGAGTTCACCACGCCGAACCGCACCTCTTTCCCTTCGAGGTTGCCTGTGGATGACAGCACCGAAGCCGGATGCTGTGAGCTATGCTGCGCCGCGGCCATCACCAAGGGATTGCCTCGTGCCTCTGCCCAGTACGCCGTAGTGATCCCGGCCAGGAACAACAAGGCCATGGCCGCCCATACCGCCCATCCATGCCGCGGCGAACCGGTCATCTTCCCCAACGTGTACGTAAAGGCAGAGGGAATCGCGAGAATGCAGAACATCTCCAGAAAATTGGTGAACGGCGTGGGATTCTCAAACGGATGCGCGCTGTTCGTATTAAAGAAACCGCCACCGTTTGTTCCCAGTTCCTTGATGATCTCCTGCGAGGCCGTAGGCCCCTGCGCGATCACCTGCTGACTCACCGTCTGCATCACAGGCTTGCCGTCAGGTGCGTTCACGGGCTTGCCGTCGGATCCCAGTTGCGGCGTCTGGTAGGGATCGAGCACTTGCGCCGTGTCATAAGGCTTCAAGTTCTGCACCACGCCCTGCGACACCAGCACCAGCGCCCCTACTAAACACAAGGGGGCCAGTACCCACAATGTGCCGCGAACCAGATCGACCCAAAAGTTGCCGATAGTCTTTTGCTCGCGCCGCGCAATGCCGCGAATGAAAGCAATCGCCAGCGCCATGCCCGCCGCCGCCGAAACCCAATTGTGATATGCCAGAGCCACCATCTGGGTCAGATAGCTCATGGTGGTCTCAGGCACGTAATTCTGCCAGTTCGTGTTCGTGGTGAACGAAGCCGCCGTGTTAAACGCCAGCGCGGGAGGCACTCCCGCCAGCTTCTGCGGATTCCATGGCAGCCACAATTGCACGCGCTCCAGCACATAAAGCAGGATCATGGAAACGCCGCTGAACAAAAGCAGCGCCAGCGCGTATTCCTTCCAGTCCATCTCGCGGGTTTCATCCACGCCCGTAAGCCGGTAGAGAATCCGTTCCACCGGCCGCATCACGGGATCAAGCCAGGTCCGCTCGCGGCCAAACACCCGCGCCATGAACCCGCCCAGCGGCTTGGTGATCAGAAACACCACCAGCAGCAGAAAAAGGATTTGCAGCCATCCGTTTGCTGTCATTAGAATTTCTCCGGCCGCAGCATGGCGTAAACCAGATACGCCAGCAGCCCCGCGCAAATGATCAGCATGATGATCGATCCAGAATTCATATCCGCCTCAACGCACTCGCTCGCAGAAGACAACGTAAGCCAGCGAAATCCCGAAAAACAAGATCGTCAAACCGAGATAGATCACGTCCTGCATCGTTCCCCTCCAATCCCAGGTCGACTAGAACTTCACCAGGATCGCCATGGTAGCCCGATCCTCGGTATAACGAAGATCCGGGAACCAGGTAACTCCGTTAACGACAACCATCGAACCGGGACTTCCAGTATTCCCGCCTGGCGGTGTGACTCCGCCCGGGCCGCTCCAGTACGGCACATTGGCATGCCGGTGGTTGAGCTCCCAGCGGAAGGTAATGTACTGGCTGGGCATGTAGTCGTAGGTTCCGGAAATATCCCAGGCTTTGAACGGATCGCCGGGATTCTCCGTGAAATACGGCGTACCCGAAGTAGCCGTTGCCCCATTAATCGGCGGCAGCAAGACCAGATAGCGTCCTGGGTTGTTGATTTTTCCTCCGCCAATGGTTAAGGCGTAACGATCGTGGTGGAACCACCACCGGTTGTAAAGCATGTAGCCGAGAAAGCTCTGCTTGTACGAAGTGATCTTCCCGGTAGAGTCCTTCTGATTGGTGGTGCAGTTCACTCCTCCGCCACTCTCGCAACCAGCATCGCCAGTCAGAGAGAAGGCCATCTTGTCCATGAAGCGTTCCGGGTGGTCGTAATACTTCACTTCAATACTGTTGTCGGTGTGATAGCGAGTGCGGGTAGGAATGCCCAGCGCGTCGGCTCCAGCGCCGTAGTTGTTCGAGAGGATGGAAATCCAGCTGTTGGGGCGATACAAGACCTGCCCACCAAACCCGAGCCGGGCATTGAATCGAGCGTAGGACTGCCATCCGTTGATGATCCAAGGCTCGATCTTCAACTTCTTGGTGGGAAATACCTGGATGCGCATGCCTGTGAAAAACCACGGGGTGTTCGACGAAACATAAGACGGCTGGTAGGCCCAGTTATCAAAGTTGTAAAAGCTGAAGAGGCCTACATACGACAGGAAGATACCGGCATCGACGTTGATGCCATGCAGCGCATCAAAGTGATATCCACCATAAGCCTCGTTGACATACCGGTAAGCATCGGCCAGATCCCACTGCCCCCGCGAATAGCTGGCGTCGTTGCGCGGAGTTGCGGTTGCGTACAAACCTATCTGGCTGAGCACGCGTGCACGAACGTGGTCGTAGTGAAAGTCTCCACCTATACCCAGATGCGTAAGGCCAACTTCATTGGAACGAAATACTTCGCTCGAGCCCACAATCGTGTCGTCCTGCGGGTGGTTGAAGTCGTAGTGGTAGGCCACGTCGGCGCGGATTTCCGGCGTGAAGAATTTCGAATCGAAGGGTAGATCTTTCGTGCGGGGATTGCCGTTCAGCCAGGTCCAATCGGCAAAAGCGAAGGGCTCTTCCTTGGCCGGCTTGGTAGCCGCAGAGTCAACCTGCACCGCTACCGTCGGGGCTGGCTGCCCTGCGGCCGTTAGGGAGGATGAGTTGGCAAAGTTCGCCGCGGTCACCGAGGGAACATTTGGCCCGGCACCAGTTGCCACGGGCGCTGGCTCGACGCGCGTGGAGACCGCCGCCGTGCTCTTCTGCGGCTCTACTTCTGCGCGAAGGCGTTCCACTTCGGCTCGCAGCGCTCTTAACTCTTCCCGCATTTGCTGCTGTCCAGTGAGTGCAGTTGAACTAGAGCCGGTGTTCGCGGAAGATGTGGCCGCGCTTTGGGCGGATTGAGCGCGAGTCAATGCCGGCAATAGAGCGAACATCGAGAGCAATGAGACCTGAAGAAAACACTTCCTTGGCATAATTTTCCCTCTCCAATAATTCCCCGCAGCCTGCGCTGCGGTGGTTCTCTGTAGCGCGGCAGTCGTCATCGAAATAGATGCCGCGCAGAGCTTCAAGATGAACCTCTTTCTTGGGCATCCGGCGCACTGGCACGACCCAGTAGCAGACCGATGGCGCTCCCTCACGCAGCAAGGCCATCAGAAATCTGAGCATGAATGCAGCCCCCGCCAAAGCGATCGCGGCAATTACCCAAGCTGGCCACATACTCCCGCCTCCTGCGCTTTCGCGCGGACCCGCGCGCAAACGTTTCAGTAGAACATTCCAGCTATAAGGAGGGGGTAAGAAATTCCTAAAGAATTCGTAAAGGCGTCGATCTCATTCCCGAAGTGAAAACATTCCTACGTCGGAGAATAGGGTGGATGCGCAACGTTGACTCGACGATTCGAATCCGTTACTTCCCCACGCTGGTGAAGTGGCTTACACGCAATCTCGATTCCGTCAGCTCCTTGACGTCGAGCTCGCCGTTCTTGCCCTTATCCAGTCTTTCGAATTCCGCTTCCATGAACTTCATCCACTCTTGCTTGGTGATTTTGCCCCTCTTCTCAGTATCGATGAGCAGCAGCAATTGCCTGACCTCTTCCTCTCCGATTGCCGGCTTGCCCTGCGGTTTCGGAGCCGCTGCCTTGGTCTGTGTGATCGCAGTGCGTGGAAGTCCCGTCACGGCCAACATTGCGACAAACACCATAACCCGTACGACGCTCGTTCGGCCCGACATGAGTACCTCCAAATACGCTCGCCCGCCTGCGCGCTCAGCAGCCCCATTCGGCTTCGCCCGGCTGGGCAAAATACTGCCGCGCCTTTGCGCGATCGCTGGTCATCGATTCCAGTTCGAGCAACGCCAATCGAGCGGCCGCGACCAGCCTGCTCTTTGCCTGCGGAGAAACTTCCTTCCATGAACCGTTGCTTTCGCTGCCTTTACCTGATACTTCCGGCAACAACGCCTGATGATAATGATGAAAGATTTCTGCCAACCGTTCGGGCTCTACCTCGTGGATCCACATACTGTTTATCTCCATGAACTTGCAGCTTCAATGGGCCGAATCTTAGGGCCGCCACGACTTATTGGACACGGAAGGCCGACAAGAACGAGTAAAGGCTCCATAAAATGTTCGTAAAGACGCAAAGGTCAACGAAAGGCAGGACTTATGACCCGGGTTCAAACCGGTATCCAACCCAGGGCTCGGTCAGCAGGTATTTCGGCGCGGATGGATCCTTCTCGATTTTCTTGCGGAGTTGCCCCACGAAGACGCGCAGGTACTCCGGTTGCTCCGTGCTATTCGGCCCCCAGATCGCCGCCAGCAGGGCTCGATGCGTCACCACTTTGCCCGGACGCCGCGCCAGATAAACCAGCAGATCGAATTCTTTCGGGGTGAGGTGAACTTCATGCCCCGCCACCTTGACCGAACGCGCTTCCAGTTCGATGGAAAAGTCTCCGGCGGTGATTGCGCTGGGCAGTTCCTCGACCGCCGGCGTGCGCCGCAATTGCGCCCGGATCCGCGCCAGCAGTTCATTCATGCTGAAAGGTTTGGTCACGTAGTCATCTGCGCCCGCGTCCAGCGCTTCGACTTTCGAGCGATCTTGTCCCCGCACCGAGAGCACGATAATCGGCGCTTGCGACACTTTCCGCACCTGCCGGCACAGCTCCACGCCATCCAGATTCGGCATCGCGAGGTCGGTCACAACCACGTGCGGCGTCCAGTTCTTCATCAACTCCAGCGCCATCTCCCCGTCATTGGCCACGCGGATGTCGTACCCCTGCGCGGAAAGCGTCGTGCGCAATACCCGCGTGATCTGCGGCTCGTCATCCACCACCAGGATTCGCTTGTGATCGTTCGTCATCGCTAACGCATTCCTCGGGTGACGACGTGCACATCCACCGCCGGGGCTTCGCGC
>CAVPEZ010000029.1:0-82665 GCA_963703635.1 uncultured Acidobacteriaceae bacterium | reverse complement strand
CGTTCATCCCCGGCAGCTTGAGGTCGGTCACGACGAGATCAACCGCGTTCTCCCGCAGAAGTTTCAGCCCGGCCTCCGCGTCTCCCGCGGAAAGCGTCGCGAAACCGTCCTCATCGAGATTCAACTCGAGCAGGCGGCGCATCTTCGCCTCGTCTTCGACGATTAAAATTGTTGGCATACTGGTTGAGATTGCTTCTAGGTCACTCACAGGACTACGAAGACCACAGCCATGCTGATCGTTCTTACCGCCGACGCGAATCGTACGTGGATGGCCATCAACAATCCGGGAGACGATCGACGAGTCCATCCCACACCCGTTTTCTTCGTGGTCACGAATCGGGTTGAGACCTACCACAGTCCCGCCGGAATTTCCAGGGCCTGTGTCTTCAATTAGCACTTTCCACTCCATCCCGGCTTGCTGCTGCTTCTCGCTCCATCACCTCAACAGTCCTCCCGCTCCATCGCATCATAAGCGTTCTGAATCAGGTTCACGAACGCCTGCTCGCTGAGACTCTCGTCCAAAGGAACCAGCGGCAAGTACGCCTCGTACCTGCCGCTCCACGCGGACCAACGCGTCTTTCTGCGTTAACGCAACCGAGTGCAGCGCGCGATCCAGCACTGCGGTAATTTCCTGTGGGGCCGACTCAGTATCCAGCGGCCGCGCAAAATCGAGAAACCGCGTCACCAGCGCGCTCAAGCGGTTGGTCTCAGCTCGAAATGTAACCTGCCAATTCACTGGCGAGAGGATCGTTTCCCCCAGCTTCTGGTGAAGCATTTCCGCCGATCCTTTGATCACTCCCAACGGATTGCGAATCTCATGCGCCAGACCGGCAGACGACTGCCCCAACGCCGCTAGCCGCTCCGAACGCCTGGCCTCGGCCTGTGCCTGGGCCAACATGCGATTGGTTTCGGCCAGGGTCTCTGCCAACTCCTGATAAAGCTTTGTCTGGCGACGGTTTTCCACCACGAAGCGGTTCACCACCATGGCCGCGAGAAAAAAGAAGACAATGCGGATGGCGAGCAGGCCGTAGTTCTCTGGCGTGATTTCATATTCCTGCAGTGCCGGATAAAGATAGGAGCAGTACGCCGCCGAGGCCAGCGCCGTCCAGAGCAACGTCGCCAGCGGGCTGAATATTCGGCCGCGGTGACAATCGGAACATAGAAGATTGGATAGTAGCTGCTGTTGATGCCGACCTCACCCGTGTGATCAATGAGCAAGGTCGCCAGTGCGATCTTAAGCAAGACGATATAGGCAGGCCCACGCCGCGGAGCGCGCGCCAGAAGCCAGCCTTCGCTGAACTGCACCACTCCAATGGCCAACAGCGTGAGCTGTTTATGGATCTCCGCCACCGGCGGCAGCACCGCCAGTATGGCTAGAAACAGCAGCCAGAGAACATCCATCCAGTTGATCGCCGGACGTTTGTGTTCGTTCATGGCAAGATCGCAACAAATAAACGCGCCGGGAGTGGGGTCGTTCTTCGCCTTCCCGGCGCTATCGTCGTTCCTCTACTTCTCGTCGGTCCGCTTGCAAGTAGCATCGCATGCGAACCCTATCAGACCGCAGGCAAGCGGTTCGCGTCAATGCCGTTTCTTAAGCGCTCTCGCCTGACGCGTCGCCAGCGGAATGAAAATTATCGAATCAATGCGTCACAGGCTTTGGCGAGATTTCATCCAACGTAAGATTCAATTCCAGGACGTTCACCCGCGGCTCGCCCAGAAATCCGAACTGCCGCGATTCCGTGTGCTGGCGAATTGCTTCGCGAACCGCATCCTCGCTCAGTTTGCGCTCTTTCGCGATGCGGCGAACCTGAAATTTCCGCCGCCTCCGGCGAAATGTGGGGATAAAGTCCTGAGCCTGATGTGGTCAGCAAATCCGCCGGGATCGCGGTCCCGGGATTCTCGGCCTGCAATCGGTCGGCATCTCCCTGCACCCGCGCGATCAGCGATTGATTGGTTGGCCCAAGGTTCGATCCGCTGGAATTGCCCGCATCATAACCAGTTCCAGCGCTGGACGGACGCGAGTGAAAATAGCCCGGCGAGGTAAATGACTGACCGATCAATCGCGAGCCAACGACCGTCCCATTCCGCGTCAACAGTTCTCCATTAGCCTGCTTCGGAAACAAAACCTGCGCTAGCCCCGTAATCAAAAGCGGAAACAGGAGTCCGAATAATACGGTCGTGACCAGCGTCATGAGCACGGCAGTGATCAGATTGTTTTTCATATTCGCCTCCACGCCAGTCGCCTTATGCCAACCCAGCCCGCACAATCAGCAAGTCAATGAGCTTGATACCAATGAATGGCACGATCACACCGCCCACGCCATACAGCAGCAGATTCCGGCGCAACAAGACCGCCGCGCCCTGGGGAACATACTTCACGCCGCGCAGCGCCAGAGGAATCAACGCCACAATGATCAGCGCATTAAAGATGACCGCCGACAAGATCGCCGACTGCGGCGTCGCCAGCCGCATCACGTTGAGCGCTTGCAGAACCGGAAACGTCCCGGCAAACATTGCGGGAATGATGGCGAAATATTTGGCGACGTCATTCGCGATCGAAAACGTGGTCAGAGCGCCCCGTGTCATCAGCAACTGCTTGCCGATTTCCACGATCTCAATCAGCTTGGTCGGATTCGAATCCAGGTCCACCATGTTGCCGGCTTCTTTCGCCGCCTGCGTGCCCGTATTCATCGCGACGCCCACGTCGGCCTGCGCCAGCGCCGGCGCATCGTTGGTGCCGTCGCCCGTCATGGCAACCAGTTTGCCCTGCCCCTGCTCGCGGCGAATCAAGTCCAACTTGTCTTTCGGGGTAGCCTGCGCCAGAAAGTCGTCCACGCCGGCCTCGCTTGCGATCGCCGCCGCCGTGAGCGGATTGTCCCCTGTGATCATCACTGTCTTGATTCCCATTGCGCGCAGTTGATCAAAACGCTGCCGCATGCCGCCCTTCACAATGTCTTTGAGTTGAATTACTCCCAGCGCCCGGCCGTTCTCCGCAACTACCAGCGGCGTGCCTCCAGAACGCGAAATCACTTCCACTGCAGCGCGCACTTCCGCGGGAAGCGAACTGCCCTGCTCTTCCAAGTACTTGGCAACCGCATCGGTCGCGCCTTTGCGGATGGCGCGCCCATCCAGATTCACGCCCGACATGCGAGTCGTCGCGCTGAACGGAATGAACTCGGCATCGTGCGAACTCATTTCGCGTCCCCGCAGTCCGTATTTTTCTTTGGCCAAGACCACAATCGAGCGTCCTTCAGGAGTTTCGTCTGCCAGCGAAGAAAGTTGCGCCGAATCCGCCAGCATTGCCTCGGTCACGCCCGGCGCCGTGATGAACTCCGTAGCCTGGCGGTTGCCCAGCGTGATGGTCCCTGTCTTATCGAGAAGCAGCGTGTTCACATCGCCGGCGGCTTCAACCGCGCGTCCGGACATGGCCAGCACATTGTGCTGCACCAGCCGGTCCATGCCCGCGATGCCAATCGCCGAAAGCAATCCGCCAATCGTGGTTGGAATGAGGCACACCAACAAAGACACCAGCACAAACACCGTCTGTGGCGCACCTGCGTAAATAGCGAGAGGCTGCAGCGTAACCACCGCCAGCAGAAACACGATCGTCAGGCCAGCGAGCAGGATGTTCAGCGCAATTTCATTCGGAGTCTTCTGCCGTTCCGCGCCTTCCACCAGCGCGATCATGCGATCAAGAAACGTTTCCCCAGGATTAGAAGTGATCTTAATTTTCACCCAGTCGGAAAGCACGCGCGTTCCGCCAGTCACAGCCGAACGGTCGCCGCCCGCTTCGCGAATTACCGGCGCCGATTCGCCCGTGATCGCCGACTCGTCCACCGACGCCACGCCTTCTACAATCTCGCCATCGCCCGGAACAAATTCGCCAGCCTCCACCAGCACCATATCTCCCGAACGCAATTTTGATCCTGGCACCGTCTCCGTTTTCCCGTCAGGAAGCAGGCGGTTCGCCATGGTTTCTGCCTTCGCGCGGCGCAGTGCATCGGCCTGCGCTTTGCCGCGGCCCTCCGCCATGGCTTCGGCGAAGTTCGCGAACAATACCGTGAACCACAGCCACAGCGTGATCTGTAGATTGAATCCGAAGCCGCCGTGGGCTCGCTCCACAAAGAGCAGGACGGTGGTCACCACGCTGCCCACTTCCACTACGAACATCACGGGATTGCGCATCATGGTCACGGGATGCAGCTTTACCAGCGAATCCCATGCCGCGCGGCGAACAATCTTCATGTCCCACAAGCTGCGTTTTGATTTCTTGCTTGCCATGTTTGTCTGAGAAAGCCTGACTAAAATGTTTTGCCCGCCATCATCAGCAGGTGTTCGAGAATTGGCCCAAGACTCAGCGCCGGGAAAAATGTCAGCGCCCCCAGGATCACTACCACGCCGATAAGCAGCACCGTAAACAGCGGTCCGGTCACCGGAAAAGTCCCCAGCGTTGCCGGAGCCTGTTTCTTGCCCGCCAGATTGCCGGCAATCGCCAGCATGGGCAGAATCATCATGAACCGCCCCAACAGCATTGCAATGCCCAGTGAAGTGTTGTACCAGGGCGTGTTCCCGCTGATGCCCGCGAACCCCGAGCCGTTGTTCGCCACGGCTGAAGTGAAGGCGTACAGAACCTGGCTGAAGCCGTGCGGCCCCGCATTCGTTATCGCAGATGTACCAAAGCTGTACAGAACGGAAATAGCCGTGAACACCAGAATCACCACCGGAAAGATAAGCACCACCAGCATCGCCATCTTCACGTCGTAGGCTTCGATCTTCTTCCCCAGATACTCCGGCGTGCGCCCTACCATCAATCCCGCGATGAAAACCGAAAGTATGACGAAGACCAGCATTCCATACATCCCCGCGCCCACTCCGCCGAAGATTACCTCGCTCAGCATCAGGTCGATCATGGGGACCATTCCACCCAGCGGAGTGAACGAATCGTGCATGGAGTTAACCGCGCCGCAACTCGTGTCCGTAGTCACGGTGGCAAACAGCGCCGAGTTCACCACGCCGAACCGCACCTCTTTCCCTTCGAGGTTGCCGCTCGCTTGCTCAACTGAAACCGGACGCTGTGAGCTATGCTGCGCCGCGGCCATTACCAAAGGGTTGCCGCGCGCCTCTGCCCAGTACGCCGTAGTGATCCCGGCCAGGAACAACAAGGCCATGGCCGCCCATACCGCCCATCCATGCCGCGGCGAACCGGTCATCTTCCCCAACGTGTACGTAAAGGCGGAGGGAATCGCGAGAATGCAGAACATCTCCAGAAAGTTTGTGAACGGAGTCGGATTCTCAAACGGATGCGCGCTGTTCGTATTGAAGAAGCCGCCGCCGTTCGTTCCCAGCTCTTTGATGATTTCCTGCGAAGCCGTAGGCCCTTGCGCGATCACCTGCTGACTGACCGTCTGCATCACAGGCTTGCCGTCAGGTGCGTTCACGGGCTTGCCGTCGGATCCCAGTTGCGGCGTCTGGTAGGGATCGAGCACTTGCACCGTGTCATAAGGCTTCAGGTTCTGCACCACCCCCTGCGACACCAGCACCAGCGCGCCAATCAGGCAGAGCGGCGCCAGCACCCACAACGTGCCGCGAACCAGATCGACCCAGAAGTTGCCGATAGTCTTTCGCTCGCGCCGCGCAATGCCGCGAATGAAAGCAATCGCCAGCGCCATGCCCGCCGCCGCCGAAACCCAATTGTGATATGCCAGAGCTACCATCTGGGTCAGATAGCTCATGGTGGTCTCAGGCACGTAGTTCTGCCAGTTCGTGTTCGTGGTGAACGAAGCCGCTGTGTTAAACGCCAGCGCCGGAGGCACTCCCGCCAGCTTTTGCGGATTCCATGGCAGCCATAATTGCACGCGCTCCAGCACATAAAGCAGGATCATGGAAACGCCGCTGAAAAAAAGCAGCGCCAGTGCGTATTCCTTCCAGTCCATCTCGCGGGTTTCATCCACGCCCGTAAGCCGGTAGAGAATCCGTTCCACCGGCCGCATCACCGGATCAAGCCAGGTCCGCTCGCGGCCAAACACCCGCGCCATGAACCCGCCCAGCGGCTTGGTGATCAGAAACACCACCAGCAGCAGAAAAAGGATTTGCAGCCATCCGTTTGCTGTCATCAGAATTTCTCCGGCCGCAGCATGGCGTAAACCAGATACGCCAGCAGCCCCGCGCAAATGATCAGCATGGTGATCGATCCAGAATTCATATCCGCCTCAACGCACTCGCTCGCAGAAGACAACGTAAGCCAGCGAAATCCCGAAAAACAAGATCGTCATACCGAGAAAGATCACGTCCTGCATCGTTCCCCTCCAATCCCAGGTCGACTAGAACTTCACCAGGATCGCCATGGTAGCCCGATCCTCGGTATAACGAAGATCCGGGAACCAGGTAGCTCCGTTAACGACAACCATCGAACCGGGACTTCCAGTATTCCCGCCTGGCGGTGTGACTCCGCCCGGGCCGCTCCAGTACGGCACATTGGCATGCCGGTGGTTGAACTCCCAGCGGAAGGTAATGTACTGGCTGGGCATGTAATCGTAGGTTCCAGAAATATCCCAGGCTTTGAACGGATCGCCGGGATTCTCCGTGAAATACGGCGTACCCGAAGTAGCCGTCGCCCCATTAATCGGCGGCAGCAGCACCAGATAGCGTCCAGGGTTGTTAATCTCTCCCCCGCCTATGGTCAAGCCATAACGGTCGTGGTGGAACCACCACCGGTTGTAAAGCATGTAGCCGAGAAAGCTCTGCTTGTAGGAAGTGATCTTTCCGGTAGAGTCCTTCTGATTGGTGGTGCAGCTCACTCCTCCGCCGCTCTCGCAACCAGCGTCGCCAGTTAGAGAGAAGGCCATCTTGTCCATGAAGCGTTCCGGGTGGTCATAATACTTCACTTCAATACTGTTGTCGGTGTGATAGCGAGTGCGGGTAGGAATGCCAAGCGCGTCGGCTCCAGCCCCGTAGTTATTCGAGAGGATGGAAACCCAGCTGTTGGGGCGATACAAGATCTGCCCACCAAACCCGAGCCGGCCATTGTATCGAGCGTAGGACTGCCATCCGTTGATGATCCAGGGCTCGATCTTCAACTTCTTGGTAGGAAATACCTGAATGCGCATGCCTGTGAAAAACCACGGAGTGTTCGAGGAAACATAGGACGGTTGGTAGGCCCAGTTATCAAAGTTGTAAAAGCTGAAGAGGCCCACGTAGGACAGGAAGATACCGGCATCGACGTTGATGCCATGCAGCGCATCAAAGTGATATCCACCATAGGCCTCGTTGACATACCGGTAAGCATCGGCCAGATCCCACTGCCCGCGCGAATAGCTGGCGTCGTTGCGCGGCGTTGCGGTTGAGTACAAACCTATCTGGCTGAGCACGCGTGCACGAACGTGGTCGTAGTGAAAGTCTCCCCCTATCCCCAGATGCGTAAGGCCAACTTCATTTGAACGAAATACTTCGCTTGAACCGCTAATCGTATCGTCCTGGGGGTGGTTGAAGTCGTAGTGGTAGGCCACGTCGGCGCGGATTTCAGGCGTAAAGAATTTCGAGTCGAATGGTAGATCTTTCGTGCGGGGATTGCCGTTCAGCCACGTCCAATCTGCAAAAGCGAAGGGCTCCTCCTTAGCCGGCTTCGTTGCCGCAGGCTCGCCCTGCACCGCTACCGTCGCGGCTGGCTGCCCCGAAATCGTTAGGGAGGATGAGTTGGCAAAGTTTGACGCCGTCACTGACGGAACATTTGGCCCCGCGCCAGTTGCCGCTGCCGCTGGCTCGCCGCGCGCGGAGAGCGGCCCCGTGCTCTTCGGTTGCTCCACTTCCGCGCGCAAGCGCTCCACTTCGGCGCGCAGCGCCCTCATCTCATCCCGCATTTCCTGCTGTTCCTCGGGTACAGTTGAACTAGAGCTGGCGCTCGGGGAAGATGTGGCCGCGCTTGGGGCGGATTGAGCGCGAGTCAATGCCGGCAATAGAGCGAACATCGAGAGCAATGAGACCTGAAGAAAACTCTTCCTTGGCATAATTTTCCCTCTCCAATAATTCCACGCAGCCTGCGCTGAGGTGGTTTTCTGTAGCACGGTGGTCGTCATCGAAATAGATGCCCCGCAGAGCTTCAAGATGAACCTCTTTCTTGGGCATCCGGCGCACTGGCACGACCCAGTAGCAGACCGATGGCGCTCCCTCACGCAGCAAGGCCATCAGAAATCTGAGCATGAATGCAGCCCCCGCCAAAGCGATCGCGGCAATTACCCATGCTGGCCACATACTCCCGCCTCCTGCGCTTTCGCGCGGACCCGCGCGCAAACGTTTCAGTAGAACATTCCAGCTATAAGGAGGGGGTAAGAAATTCCTAAAGAATTCGTAAAGGCGTCGATCTCATTCCCGAAGTGAAAACATTCCTACGTCGGAGAATAGGGTGGATGCGCAACGTTGACTCGACGATTCGAATCCGTTACTTCCCCACGCTAGTGAAGTGGCTTACACGCAATCTCGATTGCGTCAGCTCCTTGACGTCGAGCTCGCCGTTCTTGCCCTTATCCAGTCTTTCGAATTCCGCTTCCATGAACTTCATCCACTCTTGCTTGGTGATTTTGCCCCTCTTCTCAGTATCGATAAGAAGCAGCAATTGCCTGACCTCTTCCTCTCCGATTGCCGGCTTGCCCTGCGGTTTCGGAGCCGCTGCCTTGGTCTGTGTGATCGCAGTGCGTGGAAGTCCCGTCACGGCCAACATTGCGACAAACACCATAATCCGTACGACGCTCGTTCGGCCCGACATGAGTACCTCCAAATACGCTCGCCCGCCTGCGCGCTCAGCAGCCCCATTCGGCTTCGCCCGGCTGGGCAAAATACTGCCGCGCCTTTGCGCGATCGCTGGTCATCGATTCCAGTTCGAGCAACGCCAATCGAGCGGCCGCGACCAGCCTGCTCTTTGCCTGCGGAGAAACTTCCTTCCATGAACCGTTGCTTTCGCTGCCTTTACCTGATACTTCCGGCAACAACGCCTGATGATAATGATGAAAGATTTCTGCCAACCGTTCGGGCTCTACCTCGTGGATCCACATACTATTTATCTCCATGAACTTACAGCTTCAATGGGCCGACCTCTTAGGGCCGCCACGACTTATTGGACACGGAAGGCCGACAAGAACGAGTAAAGGCTCCATAAAATGTTCGTAAAGACGCAAAGGTCAACGAAAAGCAGGACTTATGACCCGGGTTCAAACCGGTATCCAACCCAGGGCTCGGTGAGCAGGTATTTCGGCGCGGATGGATCCCTCTCGATTTTCTTGCGGAGTTGGCCCACGAAGACGCGCAGGTACTCCGGTTGCTCCGTGCTATTCGGCCCCCAGATCGCCGCCAGCAGGGTTCGATGCGTCACCACTTTGCCCGGACGCCGCGCCAGATAAACCAGCAGATCGAATTCTTTCGGGGTGAGGTGAACTTCATGCCCCACCACCTTGACCGAACGCGCTTCCAGTTCGATGGAAAAGTCTCCGGCGGTGATTGCGCTGGGCAGTTCCTCGACCGCCGGCGTGCGCCGCAACTGCGTCCGGATCCGCGCCAGCAATTCATTCATGCTGAACGGTTTGGTCACGTAGTCATCTGCGCCCGCGTCCAGCGCTTCGACTTTCGAGCGGTCTTGCCCCCGCACCGAGAGCACAATAATCGGCACTTGCGACACTTTCCGCACCTCCCGGCACAGCTCCACTCCATCCAGGTTCGGCATCGCGAGGTCGGTCACAACCACGTGCGGCGTCCAGTTCTTCATCAACTCCAGCGCCATCTCCCCGTCATTGGCTACGCGGATGTCGTACCCCTGCGCTGAAAGTGTCGTGCGCAACACCCGCGTGATCTGCGGCTCGTCATCCACCACCAGGATTCGCTTGTGATCGTTCGTCATCGCTAACGCATTTCCTGGGTGACGATGTGCACATCCACCGCGGGGGCTTCGCGCAGAAACTTGTGAATCGCCGAAAGATAAAAATACCTTTTCCACCCCTTGGTCGCCGATCGCCCGAAAACCACCTGCGTGATGTGATTCTCACGCACGAATTCCGCAACCTTTTCCGCGACGACCTTGCCTTCGGTCTTTACTACCTTCGCGCCCACACTCTCAGCAAAACGCACATTGTCGGCCAGCGTGCGCTGGTTCTCGTCGCTCTCATCCGCGCCCGTGTCGATGTAGAGCACAAACAGATCGCCATCCATCGCCTGGGCCATGCGCGCTCCACGCGCAATCAAATACTGCGCCGCAGGATTCGAACTGATGCACACCGCAATCCGCTCCCGCACCTGCAACAGTTGGCCGTCTTCATTCTTGAGTTCGGAAAGCGTTCGGTCGACCGCCTGCGTCACCTGCCGCAGAGCGAGCTCCCGGAGTGCCACCAGGTTTGTGTTGCGGAAAAAATTCGCCAGCGCCCGCTCCGCCCGCTCCAGGGGATAAATGTCTCCTCGCTTCATGCGGGTCTGCAATGCTTGCGGAGTAAGATCCGCCATCACAATCTCGCCCGCCCGCCGGATCACCCAGTCCGGCACGGTCTCCCGCACCTGCACTCCGGTCAGTCCGCGAATCGTCGGCGCCAGGCTCTCGATGTGCTGCACGTTCAGCGTGGAAAGAACGTCGATCCCCGCATCCAACAGTTCGAACACATCTTCATAGCGCTTCGCGTGCTTGCTGCCTTCAATGTTGGTGTGGGCCAGTTCGTCTACCAGCACAACATGCGGCTTGCGCGCCAGAATGGCGTCCACGTCCATCTCTTCAAAAATGGTTCCTTTGTATTCCAGCTTTTTCCGAGGAACCGTCTCCAGCCGCGAAGAAAGTTCCATAATCGGTTTGCGCCCGTGAGTCTCCACCACACCGATCACCACTTCTTCGCCGCGGCTGGCACGCCGCACGCCCTCACTCAGCATGGCGTAAGTCTTTCCAACGCCAGGGGCATAGCCCAGAAACAGCTTGAACACCGCCGGCCGCTTCGCGGGATCGCATTCCTTAAGCCATTCTTCAGGAGTCTTAGGCATCGCCGCTATTCTCCACGCCGGAGCGGAAATTGTCGAATCGGTTCACCACGGAGTCACGGAGACACGGAGAAGACGCCCAAGTAATTCTTAATTCTTTGTTTCGTTTTTCTCGGTGTCTCCGTGCCTCCGTGGTGAAAAGTCTTTCTTGATTTACAATCGTGCCCGTGAAAGCCCGCTGGCCACAACCCCTGCTGCGCTATGCCGCGTGCGCCGCGGCGACCGAACTGGTGGCGCAAGTTTACCGGCGCTGGGCCCACGTAAATCCCACCACCGTGGCCTTAACCTTCCTGCTGATGGTGCTGTGGGTAGCGGCATACTGGGGATTTCGCTTCTCCGTTTTTCTCGCCATACTCGCCACGCTCGCCTTCAATTATTATTTCCTTCCTCCCGTCGGAACCTTCACCGTCGCCGACCCGCAGAACTGGGTCGCACTCTTCGCGTTTCTTGTGACTGCCGGCATCGCCAGCCAACTCGCCGACCGCGCCCGCCGCCAGACCGTCGACGCCAATCAGCGCCGCCGCGACGTGGAACGCCTCTATGCCTTCAGCCAGCGCCTGCTCGCCACCGACAATGTAGCCGAATTACTGAATGCGATTCCCGCCTACGTGTGTGACGGATTCGGCGCCAAGGCCGCCGCCATCTACCTGCTCAGTTCCCGCCAGATCTACCGCAGCGACCCCGAAGGCACATGGCTTTCTCTGCAGGAGCTTCAAATGGTCAGTTCGCGCGGCGAGCCGGTGATCGATTCACAGCGTGGCATCTCTCTCACTCCACTGCATCTGGGCACGCGTACCACCGGAGCCGTCGGCATCGCCGGACCGGCGCTCTCGCGCGCCACGCTGGAGGCTCTGGGCAGCATGATAGGCATCGCCATCGAGCGCGCCGGTGCCATGGAAAAACTCTCGCAGACCGAAGCCGCTCATCAGAGCGAAAACCTGCGCGCCGTTCTACTCGATTCCGTGACGCACGAATTGCGCACGCCGCTTACCGGCATCAAGGCCGCAGTCACCAGCCTGCTTTCTGATTACCATCTCGATGAGGCGCAGCGCCGCGAGTTGCTCACCGTCATCAACGAAGAAACCGACCGCCTCGACCGCCTGGTTGGCGAAGCCACGGAGATGTCGCAGCTCGATGCCCACAAGGTCGAGCTCCACATGGCTCCCGTGGATATTGCCGCCGTGATCGAGTCGGCGGTCGAAGCCTCCAGAACGGTTCTTGGCCAGCATCCAATCGACGTGCGCGTGCAACCATCGCTGCCCAAGGTTCGCGTGGATTCAGATCGCATCGCCGAAGTGCTCAAGCAGTTGCTGGAAAACGCCGCCAAATACTCGCCACCCACCTCGCCCATTACCATTACCGCGGAATGCAAGGGAGACCGCGTGCTCACCAGCGTCACGGATCACGGGTCCGGCATCGACGACTTTGAACAGTCGCTGGTCTTTGACAAGTTCTACCGCGGCCGCGACCAGCGCTACAGCGTGCAAGGCACGGGCATGGGACTAGCCATCGCCAAAGCGATTGTCGAAGCCCACAACGGATCGGTAAGCGTCACCAGCCAACTAGGCCGCGGCTCCGTGTTTTCCTTCGACCTGTCCGCTGCCTGATCCCTCAACCCTCTTGTCATCCCAAACGAAGTCTTGTCATCCCGAACGAAGGTCTTGTCATCCCGAACGAAGTGAGGGGTATTGGTTTCTCTGGCACCAACTCCATCAGCCGCCTTTGGGTGGTGCAGCGCTTCAGCGCTGCGATAAAGTCACGCATGGTCGTTGGCTCAAAGAGACGCCCGCTCAGGACGCCAATCAGTACCCCACCCTCGCACCTTTCGCATTGCCCAAGGGAGCCGCAAAACAGTACAGTGCTGTTCAGACACGTCCCACGTTCCGACGAGCACGCAATGAGCCTGGCCACGCTGAACGACATTTTCTTTGCAGCCACTGAGCGGAAACTCGACCGCGTCATGCTTTCCCGTGCGTCCGGAACGTGGTTGCCCATTTCTTCTTCCGATCTTCACCGCAACATCGCGGGAACTGTCCACGCCTTGAAGGGATGGGGCATCCGCCAAGGGGACCGCGTCGCCATTCTCAGTGAGAACCGGCCCGAGTGGTCGACCGCCGACTTCGCGGTCCTGCTGCTCGGCGCCGTCACCGTTCCCGTTTACTCCACGCTAACCCCGGAACAAACCGCCTATACGCTGCGCGACTCCGGCGCCAGCGTTGCTTTCGTTTCCACAGAACTTCAATTCCGCAAAATCCAGACCATTCTCCCGCAGACTGCGGTGCGGCGAGTCGTGGTCATGGATGAAATCCAGATCCCCAGCGACCTGTCCGCAACCTGCGTGCTCATGGCTCAGTTCATGACGCAGAGCCCCAGCACCCTCGATTCCCAAACCGAATCTTTCGCCCGCTCCATCCAGCCCGACGACCTCGCCACCATCATCTACACCTCCGGCACCACCGGCACCTCCAAGGGCGTAATGCTGACCCATGGCAACATGGCCTCCAACATCAGTTGCTCACTGCTCGGTTTCGAGTTGCGCCCCGGGCTGACCAGCATTTCTTTTCTGCCCCTCTCGCATGTCACGGCGCGCCACGTGGATTTCGCCATGCTCTACCACGGAGTCACGCTAGCCTACTGCCCCTTCATGGATCGTCTCACCGAAACCCTGCTGGAGGTTCGCCCCACCGAATGCGTCTCCGTACCCAGGGTCTACGAAAAGATCTACGCCAAGACCGAAGCCTCAGCCACCGGCTTCCCCAAGCGCGCTATTTACCGCTGGGCGCTCTCCGTCGGCCGCACCCACAAGCCGGCAATTCTGGCCGGAAAAACTCCCGCTTCGCTCAGTTGGAAGCTTGCGAACAAACTAGTTTTTTCTAAGATCCGGGCCGGTGTGGGAGGGAACGTCCAAACTTTTATCTCGGGCGGCGCCCCGCTGGGCCGCGAACTCGCCGAATGGTATGCCAACGTCGGCATCTGCATTCACGAAGGCTATGGCTTGACCGAAACTTCTCCGGTGATCGCCGTCAACACGCCCATCAACCATCGTATCGGCACCGTTGGCAAGGTCCTCTCCAACCTCGAAGTTCGCATCGCCGACGATGGCGAAATTCTGGTGCGTGGCCCCTCCGTCTTTAAGGAATATTGGAATCGCCCCGAAGAAACCAAGAACGCATTCCACGACGGCTGGTTCAAGACCGGAGACATTGGCAACATCGATGCCGATGGATATCTCTCCGTCACCGATCGCAAGAAGGAACTCATTAAAACCTCGGGCGGCAAGTTCATCGCTCCGCAGCCCATCGAGAACTCCCTCAAACTGAATCCACTGATCGGCACGGCCGCGATCCTCGGCGACAAGCGCAAGTTTGTTTTTGTTATCGTCTCGCCAAACTTTGCGCTTCTCGAAGATTGGGCCCGCAAGAACAATGTTACGTTCACCTCGCGCGCCGACCTCGTAGATAACCCGAGAGTTCAAGCGCTCTATGAGGGAATTGTGGAAGAAGTAAACCAGAATCTGGCGCGATTCGAAAAGCTGAAGCGCGTCTTGGTGGTCCCCGAGGAATTCTCCGCCGATAACGGCGCTCTCACACCCACGATGAAATTGCGCCGCCGCGTGATTGAAGACCGCTACCGGCAACAGATCGACGACCTCTACGCCCAAGCGGAAGTCAAGATTCCACAGCCTTAGGATGAAGAATGTGTGGGGACGGAAAAGCCGCCTCGGCTCTCCGTGGAGCGCGGCTCGACATTGGCCACATCCGGTTTACAATGAAGGATCATGACCGATCCCCTTATCATCGCCGGGCGTTCCTTCCGCTCCCGCCTGATTGTCGGCACCGGAAAATACAAGTCCTTCCAGGAAACTGCGCGCGCGCTCGAGGCGAGCGGCGCCGAGATGGTCACGGTCGCCGTCCGCCGCGTCAACCTCGACCGCAGCAAAGAGTCATTGCTCGACTACATCGACCCCAAAAAATATTTCCTTCTGCCGAACACGGCCGGCTGCTACACCGCGGATGAAGCCATCCGCGCCGCTCGCCTGGGCCGCGAGGTCGGCCTCTCCGACTGGGTAAAGATCGAGGTCATCGGCGACCAGGCCACGCTTTACCCTGACGTCCAAGCCACACTCGAAGCCACGCGCGTACTGGTCAGCGAAGGCTTCACCGTTCTGCCCTACACCTCCGACGACATCGTTTTCGCCAAGCGCCTTGTCGAAGCCGGCGCAGCCGCCGTGATGCCGCTCGGCGCGCCTATCGGCAGCGGCATGGGCATTCAGAACCAGGCCCACATCCGCATCCTGCGCGAAATGATTACCGGGGTTCCGCTGATTGTGGACGCCGGTGTAGGCACCGCCTCCGACGCCGCGATCGCCATGGAACTGGGCGCTGACGCAGTCCTTATGAATACGGGCATCGCCAACGCGCAAGATCCCGTGCTGATGGCTGAAGCGATGCATCACGCGGTACTGGCTGGCCGCCAAGCCTACCTGTCAGGCCGCATGCCGAAGAAGCTGTACGCCACAGCGAGTTCCCCGCTGGAAGGCGTAGTTAGGTAGCGCAGGCAGCCTGCCCTGAGCTTGTCGAAGGGGCGTCCTCGCCGCCGTCCTCGACTGCAAGGAAACGCTGGAATAAAAAAGGGCGGCCGCAGCCGCCCCATTGCAATGAGATCTTCCTCAGAGCATCTTCACGCCGTTCACATGAACGGAATCGCCATTCTGTGTTCCAGTCACGCTCACATGGTGTCCCTCATGGCCCTTCAGCGCATCCTGGTTATCCACGGCCAGAACTTTCTGGTCGCCGTCGGTTACGATCACCATCTTCTCGCCCGCGGCCACGCATTTCTTCGTGCACGCCTCGCCAGAGGCGTTGGCGCCCTTCACGCCGCATTTCGCGTCGGTCACCCACCCATTGACAGTCGTGCTCTTCCCCATGTCGTCAAACGCTAAAGCCGACAGGGCAAACACAAAACAGATCGCAAGACAAAGTACTAGCACTTTTCTCATGGCCGATTTTTCTCCTTTTGATAATCCCGATCGCGGCTCGGGCGGCAGCAACTCAACGCCATTGATCGGCGATCAGCGTGCCGAACTATACCACAGAGGAACCCTTCGATTGTCATCCGTGGCAGAATAATCCCTGCAAACGGCTCAAGGAGACCAGCCGCAGCTCGACGCTCACTTTTTCGCGGAGTGATTAGCCGGGGGCGCAGGATTCGCCGCAACTGCCGGGACGTACACATATTCCCCGGGGCGCAAATAGCGCAACTGCTCACGAGCTTCTTTCTCGATCGATTTTTCGTCCGTCTTCAATCCCCGAATCTTCTGCGCGTAGAGTTCGTTTTCCTTCTGTTCCTGAATGATTCGCCTTTGCAGCGACTCATACTCCATCCGCTTCTGCTTATAAACAATCATCCCATTCGCGCCGAACATCACATGCACAAAGAGCAGGCAAGCAAGCACCGTGACCGTGATCGTCGCGATCCGTCGCCGCAAGGCATAGACCCGCATCGCCAGCGGACGCACACTCTCCGCCCACGACGCGGCCAGAGCCTCGGCCTTTGGGGCCTTCGCGGCCATCGCGCGCAACCGTTCTTGCGGACCTGGAAATCGCCGGATTCCTGCAACCTTTACACGAACATCCATTGCTTGCTCCCTCGCTGCCACGGAAGTCTTCTTGCTCAAACCTTAGCTATTCAGTGAACTTCTCTTCACCTCCCGCGTCAAGCGGAAGTTCTCGCGACACAGACAATAGGAACCAACATGGTTATATAAGGCCTGCAACTGCTGCCTCAGGGACCGCGACCTCGCGACCTGCTACATTGACTTCGTGGCTAGCGACCTCTATGGATTCAATTTCATATGACTGACAAACGCATCATCCTCACCACCGCCGCCTCGGAAGAAGAGGCCAACAAAATCGCTCGCGCTCTGGTGGAGCGCCGGCTCGCCGCATGCGTCAACATTGTCCCGCAAATCACGTCTATCTACCGCTGGCAAGGCGCCATAGAAGAAGCGCGCGAATGGCTATTGATCGTGAAGACCACGGCCGCGGCGTTCGTCCAGGTCCGCGAAACGATCGCAGAACTCCATTCTTACGAAGTCCCAGAATGCGTCTGCCTGGCGATTGAAGACGGATCGCCAACCTATTTGGAGTGGATCGCCGAATCCGTCTCCGCGGAGGAGTAGCTGCTGGGTTGTGATCCCTGCAAATCCGCGGCAACGGTTTCTAGATCGCTGCCAGACCCACTTCCAGATCGTCGAGGATATCGTCAATATCCTCGATCCCCACCGAGATGCGGACCATGCCGTCGGTGATGCCAATCGCCTTTCGGCCCTTCTCGCCAAGTCCCGCGTGCGTCATCGTCGCCGGATGCGAGATCAGCGTTTCCACTCCTCCGAGCGATTCCGCCAGCGAGCACACGCGAAGTTTCTTCAGCATCTTGTTGGCATTCTTCAGCGAACCAGTTTCAAAAGTGATCATCGACCCAAAGCCGCTCATTTGCCGTTTCGCCAGTTCGTGTTGGGGATGATCTAGGAGTCCCGGATAAAAAACTTTCTTCACTTTGCGATGGTTCGCTAGAAAATCCGCAACAGCGCGCCCGTTGCGGTCATGGATCTCCATACGCGCCGCCAGCGTCTTCACCCCCCGCAGCACCAGCCAGCATTCAAACGGAGAAAGTATCGCTCCTGCGGCCTTCTGCAAAAATGCGAGCATTGTTGCCTGCTCCGGCTTGCTGCATACCACTACGCCGCCCAGACCATCGCTGTGGCCGTTTAGAAACTTCGTGGTCGAGTGCACAACCAAGTCCGCGCCCAGCGCCAGCGGTTGCTGAAAGTAGGGAGACATGAAGGTGTTGTCCACCACCAACTCAATTTTCTTGCGCCGGCAAATCTGGCTGATCGCGGCCAGATCGCTCAACCGCATGAGCGGATTTGTCGGCGTCTCCACGTACACCATGCGCGTGTTCCTGCGGATCGCGCGCTCGACGTTCTCCGCATCCGACGTATCTACGTAGGAAAACTCCAGCCCGAATCCGGTCAGCACCTGGTTGAAGAGCCGCGGCGTCCCGCCATACAAATCGTTCCCGCACACCACATGATCGCCCGACTTCAGCAGCATCGCGACGGCGTTGATCGCTGCCATGCCGCTGGCAAACACGGGCGCTGCAACTCCACCTTCGAGCGAAGCCAGGTTCTGCTCGAGGCGAGTGCGCGTGGGGTTTGAGACGCGTGAATACTCGTAGCCCTTGTTTTCGCCGATCCCTTGCTGCACGTACGTAGAAGTCGGATAGATTGGGACGGTGACTGCGCCGGTCAAGGAATCCGGTTCCTGCCCATCGTGAATGGCGCGGGTAGCGAAACCGGGCTGATTGCTTGCTTTCATTCGTCGTTCCAATATCGGAAGTTTGGGAGTCGTAGAGGTATCCCCCTCCCCCACGGTTCTTTAGAATCTTCAACTTAGCGGAAAAACGCGAAAAAATCCAAGCGGCTCAATCAGTTACGGGCAAAATCTTGTAAATAAAGGACTTGTACTATACCGCAAGCTGTAAGTCCTTTAGAATCAGTTCCTGCTTAAACGTACGTCTTGCAAAATCTTGAGGGCAAACGACTTAATCCAAAGGAGAAATCACTGGCCACCACATGCGACTCTCTTCGATGGAATCCACAAGGGCTTTAGTGCATCCTCGTTTGTCAATCATGTCAACAACAATAAGGGTTTCACCTCGCTGTGGTTGCAGTCAAGGAGAATTCGTTAGAGTCAAGACCTTGAAACACAGAGGGTACGGGGTCACAGAGGGTGGGAGTACTTTCATTGCCAGCGCTAAATTCCGCCCTCAAAAATCTTCTTCGACAAATAGCGTTCGGCCGAATCCGGAATAATGGTTGCGACCCGTTTCCCAGCGCCCAGCCGTTGCGCGACCAGGAGAGCCGCGAACACCGCTGCTCCTCCGCTTGATCCCGCCAACACGCCTTCCAGCGCCGCCAGCCGCTTCACGGTGGCAAACGCATCGTCGTCATTCACCATGATCACGCCATCGCATACCGAGGCGTCAAACGTCTTGGGGATGAAACTCACTCCAATCCCTTCCACCTTGTGGGGACCGGGCTCTCCCCCAGCCAGAATCGATCCCTGGGTTTCCACAGCGAGGGCCAGCACACCGGGCGCATGCTGCTTCATGTAGCGCGCGATGCCGGAAAAAGTTCCGCAAGTGCCGCAGCCTAAAACGACGGCGTCGACCTTTCCATCGAGCTGTTCGAACATTTCGACCGCGGTAGTTTCGTAGTGATAATCGGGATTCGCCTGGTTCTCAAACTGCCCCGCCATAAACGCGGTAGGATCGCCGGCCACCAATTCCTTGGCGCGCCGGATCGCTCCCTGCATGCCCTCTTCGTCCGGAGTACGCTCCACCTCCGCTCCCAGGGCGCGCATGATAATCACCTTCTCCTGGGAGAAATTTTCAGGCACAAACAGCTTGACCTTATATCCGCGATTGACTCCGATCAGAGCCAGCCCAATCCCCGTGTTCCCCGCTGTGGCTTCAACGATCGTCCCACCGGGCGCGAGTTTGCCCTCCTGCTCGGCTCGGCGAATGATGCCGATGGCCGCACGGTCCTTCACGCTTCCGCCTGGATTCAAGTATTCAAGTTTGGCGAATATGTCGGCCGATCCGGCGGGAACGAGCCGTCTTAGTCGCAGCATGGGAGTGCTGCCGACCAAATCCGTAATATCGTCGGCGACGGCTAGATGGAAGATTTCAGATTTCAAGTGCACGCTACAGGGTAAGGGGAGACTAAGGAATCGTCAATGGAACTGTTTACCATTGTCATCCGCTTGGGTCCTTCTCGTCTCGGTTTTCTGATCCTGCCAGCATTCAAGTTTTCCCTCCGTTTGACCGATCTACTTCTTCGGATAACTAATTCAGGAGATCGCGTGCGTCGACGAATGGTCGGGCTGGTCCTTACCTGTATCTGTGTCTATCTTTGGGCCGGCCAAATCACCGTGCACGGACAAGAATTGAAACTCTTTGACCGCACGGTTCAAGTACACGGCTTCGTGTCGCAGGGATTCGTTTACACCAACGACAACAATTGGCTGACCATGAAAACCAGCCAGGGCAGCGCTGCGTTCACGGACTTTGGGCTTAACCTGTCCAGTCAGCTAAGCGATAAGCTCCGTGTCGGTGCCCAGATCTACGACCGCAACCTCGGCCAACTCGACCAATACCATCCCTCCCTGGATTGGGCTGTCGCCGATTACCGCCTCCGAAGTTGGTTTGGCGTTCGCGGCGGCAAAGTCAAAACCACGCTGGGCCTCTACAACGACACGCAGGACCTGGATTTCCTTCGCACCTTTGCGCTGCTTCCTCAGAGCGTATATGCCACGGATCTTCGAGAAACCACGATTGCTCACCTGGGCGGCGATGTGTATGGCAACATTGCCCTCAAGCATCATCTCGGTGACCTTTCCTACACCGCATTCGGTGGGCATCGCAGCGACAGTATCCATAGCGGTTACCCGTATTTTCTGACTCAGTACGGAATCTACCTCCACAGCCTCGGTGGGCCTCAGTACGGGATTGATCTTCGGTGGAATACGGCTCTGAAGAATCTACAAGTCGGTGCTTCGCGTTTGAATCAGGACATCACGGGTAGAGACTCAGTCCTAAAGCAGTACTCAAAAGCCGACTGGACCAACCAGTTCTACAGTCAGTACACCTTTCGGAAGTTGCACATCGACGCTGAATATCGCCGTTACTTGCGGGACCAAATCATCGTGAATGACGCTTCCGAGCTCTTAACTGACTCGCGCGGCTGGTATGTGTCTGGAACCTACCGGATCAGCAAACGGCTCGATCTCGGGTCCTACTACTCCCGTTACACAATGACACAGTTTTATTCAGGCCCTCTTACCGCACTCTACCAAAACCAAACGGACACCAGCCTGCCCGGCAATCACATTTACGACAGAGTAATTACAGCACGCGTCGACTTGACAAAATTTTGGAACGTCAAAGTGGAAGGTCACTTTATGAACGGTTATGTTCATGACGCATACCCGGAAGGATTCTATCCCCAGGTGAACCCATCGGGGTTCAAGGACGACACGCATGCCTTGGTCCTTAAGACCAGCCTTTATTTCTGAGCATAGGAGGTAACACTGGTGAAAGAGAATGCACTAAAAGCCGCAAGAATATCCCTCCTTGCAGCCGGCTTGATGACCTCCGTTTTGCCAACTGCGTTCGCGGGCGACATTAAGTTAATTGTGAACTCGAGCGTGAGAGCAGACACAATTTCCGGGGGAGAACTCAAAAGAGTCTTTTTGGAAGAAAGCAACTCGCTTGGGGACGGCACCCATGTCGAACCCGTACTGGAGAAAGATGGAGCCGTCCACCAGGCCTTTCTGCGAGAGTTCCTCGGCAGGACCGACGACGATCTGCAATCCTACTACCGCGTCCTCGTGTTTACCGGTAGAGGCTCCATGCCAAGAACATTCAGTTCCGATGCTGAGATTGTGGCCTACGTCGCCAGGACGAGGGGCGCCATCGGTTATGTGAGCACCGCAACCAGCACGGACGGTGTGAAGACTTTGATCATAATCGACGCCAGGAACCGTCCTGAAAGAAAGCTCATCCTGCGCGTCGAACCGGATTACCCAGAGACTCTGAAGCGACTCAACATTCGCGGAATTGTGCGCTTACAGATAACCATTGCGGCAAAGGGCAATGTCGAAAATGTCAGCTTGCTGGGAGGCAATCCAATTCTGGGCGAGTCTGCCGTCGCCGCCGTGAAGCAATGGATCTACGCCGCCAGCCATTCCCGCACCTTTGCGAAAGTCAGCATCGCTTTCGATTCCCACCCTTAACCCGAGACCGAATCAATAGTCACAAATTAATGGCTATCGCCATCCCAGCCGGAGCAGTTCGTTCCGCAGGCGCGCGTGATGCTGGGTTTGACGCAGGTAGGGCATTTCATTGGGTGCCGACTTGGCGCGGATGATTTTGACTAGTTGCTGCTTTTCGTTCGGCGACCAGTGGGCCAGGTTTGGGAATAGCGCCAGAACCAGCGACCAATCCTCCAGCGCTTGCTGCTGGGTTGGGGTCCAGCGGGCGGGGTTGAGGTTCAGGGCTCGGGTTACGGCGGTGGTGGAAGCTGCGCGGATTTTCTGGCTGTCGCCATTGAATTCGCGCGCCATGCGGCGGTTGACTCGGAGGCCCAGGGTGCGCGTGGAGAAGGTGTCCCAGGCCCCGGGCGCTTCCGCAGCGGCTAAAGCCGGCGGGGGTTTGGTAACGCGTTCGGCACGCCCTTCGACAAGCTCAGGGCAGGCTCTGAAGGCGTGCCCTGATACGAATCCTTCGGCGGCGATCGCACGATTCTCGCAGGATGATCCCACTTCGTAAAACATGTGGGCCTCGCGCCAGCCGCTTCAGCGTTCGCGGCGGAGTGCGATATTTCGGGTTGGCGGTGATCTTTTTCTCTTCTCGTTCACACAGTGCCCGCAAGTCGGTGCGTCCCGAGCGGAAGCCCAGCTTGCGATAAAACCAGAACGCACCAGAATCGATGGCTTCGTCGTTGTTCTGTCCGATCTGATAGGGATAAATCGAAATGCACTTCGCACCGGTGAGAGCGCGCAGGCAGCGCAGCGCCTGGGCGTAGATCCAGGCGGTCTCTCCCTGACGATAGGTGTAGAAAGTATTGAAGCCGACCTCGACCCACTCGCAAAGTCCGATGGCTTCGACGTAGTTGATGGGGACGCCGTTCTTCAGGGTGTAGCCGGCGAGGTAGGCGCGCAAGGGGAGACGGCGCGCGGGCGGCAGTCCCCAGAAATGCATGACTACGCCGCGGCCCAGGTCGGCGCGGACGACCGTGCGCGGGTCGCCGAGCGTGGTTCCGTAGAGTTCGCGGTAGCGCACGGCCATGACTTCTCGGATCGCGTGCATCACGGATTCTCCGGAGGAGACGGACAGCTTTTCCAGTTTGGGCGCGGGCTGGGCTAGTTCTTGCGAGAGAGAAACTTCGCTGCGCTGGATGAGAGGGGTCTTGTGGAAGTAGAAGCGGCGGGGACGCAACCAGTTGCGCGTGCGGGAGAGCTTGAGGTTTTCGAGCTTCCAGCGGAGCGGAAGACGAAGTGAGTCATAAAGTTCGGCGCGTTGGCGAGCCGGACGATTGAGCTGCGCGAAGCGGTTGAGGAGCCAGGCAAGCGCATTCTGGCGGCCTCGGGCGGCGTCGAGCCAACGCGTCCATGGAATGTTGGCCTCTACGTCTGCGTCTTCTTCGAGGAGCGGAATGAAACGCGGCCAGGTGTTGCCGCGGGCGCGCTCGGCTTGATAGTCGTCCCGGTAGTCGTCCCAGGCTATCTCGACGTTGCGTGGGATGCGGCGCACGAGCCAGCGAGCTACGTCAAAGGAGAGAGTGTCCTGCATGGTAGTGCCAGCGATGCCGGAAGTATCGAAGTCGTCGAACAGCGACATGTCGGCGTGGGCGCTCAGTTTCTCGATACGCTTATGGAAAGTATCGAGCAGATGCTCGACGCGCGGGACTAAAGACGGAGCGTACGGAAAGGCTCGCAAGAAGAACAGAGCTTCGTGGAAGCGGATCAGGTGCTGAGGATCGTTCAGTTGGAGCCGCGAGAGTTGAGAGATGAGTTTGGTGATGAAAGCGGCGTGGCCTGTGCCGAAATCACTCTTGGCGGCTTCGAGTTGAGTTAGGAGTTGGTTGGCACCGTGGGAAGTAGGCGGCATGGGCGGCGAGATAGTGTAACGCAGGGGGGACCTCACGGGGGCTAAAGCCCTCAGTCATGCCCGGCTTATGGCAGCGCTGAAGCGCTGCGCTACCCAAAAGCGCGGTCCTTGGAGAAAGCGTGTCCCACCGCGCGGCGCGGACGGCATCAGGCGTAGCCTTTTTTCTTCCAGACTTCCCAATCGGAGCGGACGGCCTGGAGCATGGCTTCGGCGGCGTGGTGCAGCCACTTGCCTTTCTGTTTGTCGAGATGGTGAAGGATGAGTTTGCGGGCGGATGGGGTGCCGAGATGGATGTTGGCGGTTTCGCATCCCATGGCGTGGAGCAGGCGCAGTTCGGTGTCGGGGGCGCGCAAGGAAGCGAGTTCGATGCGGGAGCAATGAGGACTGAGGCGGCGGACGATCCAGCGCCCGCGCAACTGGACGAAGGGATCGGGACACCGGACGGCGCGGCTGATGATGGTCTGGTAAAGGATTTCGCCGGGGCCGTCGTTTCCCTGCGACTTGTTCTTCTGAACCTCGCGCTTCTGAACCTCGAGGCTCTGGGCCCAATGGGAGGATGACGGCACCAGCGCCTTGGCTTCGCGGGCAATGCGGCCGCCGTGCCAGTCGGCAAGCGCGACGTAGCGGGCGTGGCCCAGGCTGCCGAGTCCGGCGGTGCGGTGAGCGAGGCGATAGGAAATGCCGGGCGCCGGCATTAAATGCTCGATGGCATCGATGGCGCTGACCGGGGCCTCGGTTTTGAGGGTGGGCAGCGCGTCCATCTTTTGCCAGAAACGGACAGGATCGCGGAGTTCGCCTTCGGCGATGCGGCGGAGCCATTGATGATTTTCGCCGAGGACGAAAGGGCACCCTTTCTGCTGCAAAGCTTCGCGATAGCCTTCGAGCATGGCGGTGCAGATGTCCTCGCGCTTTATGGGGAGACGTCCGGCCTCGACGGCGAGATGGGCGCTGACGGCGAGACGTACTAGATCGATGGTGTAACGCCATGGGCCAGGCTTCGTCGAAATCGTTGACACCCCAGATGAGGCGGCCTTCGATGTCGCGCCAGGTTCCGAAGTTTTCGATATGCAGATCGCCGACAGTGAGGACTTGCGGGGCACGGGCAAGGTCGGGACAGACTTGCGGCCAGACTTGCGCCCAGCGGTAGTAAGTGGCGCGGAGAAACATGAAGACATCCGCCTTCATGTTCGTGTGCTTCAGGCGGAGGTCTTGCTGGTCGATTCGAGTGCGCAGAGCTAGCCAGGCCTCGAACTGACGGGTGGCCTTGACTACGTTCATTCGGCAACGATAGCGGCGCGGGAATTGGAAGTCAAACCGGGGAAGAAAGACCTTTAACACAGAGTACACGGAGAAACACAGGGTAAGGCAATTAAGCAGAAATAGTCGGTGTGGCGGTGCTGACACGGTGTCTTCCGCGGGCCACTAATTCGGCTGCGAAGCTTGTATTAACTCATTTGCATTCAGGAGCATGAAGTTTGGCGCTCGTCCTGCCCTACAGGTATGCGTGCGAGGGCGGGGCAATGAAACCAGCTAGCGAAATGATGCCAGACAGTCGGACGACGAGTTGGGTGGTTGCCGTTCTTGTTCTGGCGATGATGTTTGGCGGGGCGGTTGAGGTGGCTGACTCGCCAGTTGCATTGGAAGTAATTGGGCAATAGGGCAACAGAGTTCAAAGGCTTTTCTCGCGGAGAGCGCTGATAACTGCCGCGGAGATCGCGGAGGAATTTCTTGCGCTTGGACTTTGGGTCACATTTTCGTTTCGGAGGGCGTTATGCAGATGGTGATCACATTCATGGCGGTGGTGGCGGGCCTGATTTTTTCGGTAGCGGTGGCGTTGCTGGCGGAAGAACTGATTTTCGGGCAGGTGTTCCGGCTGTTCTTTTCGCGGCAGATGGTCCAGCAGGCTGCACCGGTAAAAGCAGAGCAGAGGCGCTGAGGCGCAAAGGAGAACTTCGATGCTGGCGTTGAAGTATTTGCTGATTACGTGCGGCGTAGGAATGATGATCGCGGCCGTGTGCATTCTCACCTACGATCTGTATCGCGAACTGCTGTACCGGCGGGCGCTGGAGACACCGGGAGGGGCAGTGGGCGCGGCGCCGGTTGTCGTGCGGTGGCGGACCTCGCTGGCGCTGGCGATGCTGGCCTGGGGACCGCTGTTGATCGCCTTCAGCATCGTGGTGGTGCCGAGTGGGACAGCCGGCGTGCGGGTAAGCCAAATGAGTGGGACAGTACCAGGGACGTTGTATCCGGGGGTACACATGGTCGTTCCCCTTGTGGAGGATGTGGCACTGTTCGATACGCGGGATCAGGTCTTTACTACTGGAGCTTCAGAACTGGCAAAGCCCTCGGCAGGTGGTCTTCCCACGAGACCACAGCTTCTGGACGTGCAGGCCAAGGAAGGACTGACGCTCGGCTTGGCGATTACCGTGCGCTACCGGCTGGACGCGAAGAGGCTGGATTATATCCAGGGGAATTTGCCGCGTCCGGTGGAAACGGAAATCGTACCGCCCACGGTCGCAAGTGTTTGGCGGGAGATTGTTCCGAACTACACGGTGCGCGATGTCTTTTCCGCGAAGCGTGAGGAAGTGCGACAGCGGGCGGCGGGGCTGATCACGCAAAAGCTGGCGGCAGATGGAATTGTGGTGAAAGAGGTGATGCTGCGGGACATCCAGTTGCCCCCGGAATACGCGAAGGGGCTGGAGACGCTGCTGTTGAAGGAGCAGGAAAACGACCGCATGGGTGTGGAGACGGAGTTGAAGAGCAAGAAAGTACGGATTGCCGAACTGGAAGCCGAGGCGGCGAAGGTGCAGCAAGTCAAACAGGCGGAAGGCGAAGCGCAGGTGCATGTGCTGCAGGCGAAGGGCGAAGCGGACGCGATGCAATACACACTGCCGCTGAAGGAGAAGCAGATCCAGCAGAGCCGGCTGGAGGCGCAGGCGCGGAAAGAAGCTACTATCCAAAATGCTGAGGCGGAAGCGCAAGCCAAGGAGATAGACAGCAAGGCTGAGGGGGAACGGAGGAAACTGCTAGCGGACGCGGAGGCGCAGGCTAAGGTGATGGACAGCAAAGCTGAGGGCGAGCGAAGGAAAGTGCTGGCGGATGCGGAGGCGGATCGAATCCGCGTAACGGCAGTGGCCGATGCGGAGCGACTGCACGGCGAGGCGGCGATTCTGAAGGATAATCCGCTATTGATTAATAAGATCGTGGCGGAGCGACTCTCGGACAAGCTGCAGATCATGATGGTTCCGGCGGATGGGAAATTCTTTTTTGCCAACGACGTTTTGCGCGGCATGGATGTGGCTAGCCAAAGTAAGCAGGCGGAACGACAAACGAGATAACTTCCGCCGGCGCTGCTGTGGGCGGCCTGCTGAGGGAAATCCCTGTGGCGGGCCGCCCGGGCAAGCTGACGAACTTTATTCATATCCTACCGGAACGACCAGCGGCCTGATGCGAAGATATGGAAACATTCCCTCGGCATGAGAGGTCCGATCACAGCCGCGCAAGCTCCCACCGAAACCTGATCACTCCACGAATGGGTTTTTACACCGGCGAAACTGAAGGGTGAGATATCATGCAGACGATTCCATGGCATCCTGCGGAAGCTGGTTCGGAAGATGCTGGTTCGAACGGAGCTGGTCCTGGTGGGAAAAGAAAGCGAATGATGTTTCGCCGCAAACTGCTGGGCGTATTCGCGCTGACGGTGTTTCTGTCGGTGGCAGCAGTGGCATTGCTGGTATCGGCGGTAACGCGGCGGGCCTTCGACCGCACTGAGGATGAAAGAACGGCGGCGCTGGTCACGCAGTTCCGGCGGGAGTTCAACCGGCAGGGCGAGGATGTGGCGCGGCGGGTGGCGGCCATTGCGGCCTCGGAAGAAGCGAGCCACATGACGCTGAAGTTGAACCGCCCTCAAGCGGATTCTGGTCCGTACTTCGAACTGGCGAAAACGACGGCGGAGAATAGTCAACTCGATTTTCTGGAGTTTGCCAAAAGTGATGGGACCATCATTTCCTCGGCGCAGTGGCCGGCGAAGTTTGGATATCCGGAAGGCGCAGTTGGCAGCTTCTCCGCAGAGGCTGACCAGGGAGCGTTTTTGAAACAGGAGGAATTGCAGGATGGAACTGCGTTGGGTCTGTTCGCGGTGCGTGCGACGCGGGTGGGGGAACATCCGGTCTACGTAATTGGCGGGCGGCGTCTGGATAAGACTTTTCTCGCTGGCTTGGACGTGCCGGCGGGCATGCGGGCATTGCTGTATGAGAATCGCAGCGATCATTTCTCGCCGAAGCTGCTGATCGATCCTTCTGCTTCTTCCGTTGACAAGACGCATTCCCCGGAAAAGCTGCGGCCGCTGATCGATGCGGTACGGGTGTTTGGGCAAGAGATGACGGCGGTGGTGCCGTGGTCTGGCGACGAGGCCGAGGATGAAGTGTTTCATGCTATCCCGCTGCTGGGAGCGGGCGCGGGTAAGAATCGTCCATTGCTGGCGATTCTGCTGATCGGCAACTCGCGGCGGACGTATGTTGAGTTGAAGCGTCACATCCGCTCGGCGGCGTTGCTGGTGGCAGGCGGAGGGATTCTGCTGGCGATTCTGTTGAGCAGTTGGGCGGCGGCGCGGGTGACGCGTCCGGTCGAGCAACTGGCGCACGCGGCGCAAGAAGTTGCGGCAGGAAACTGGAACGTGCGAGTGGACGTGAACGGCGAAGATGAATTGGGACAACTGGCGGATTCTTTCAATCGAATGACCACAGAGTTGCTGGGGCAACGGGAGCGTCTGTTGCAAGCGGAACGAGTGGCCGCCTGGCGGGAGCTGGCACGGCGGCTGGCGCATGAATTGAAGAATCCGCTGTTTCCGCTGCAGCTTACGGTGGAGAATCTGGTGCGGGCGCGGCAGCAGAATCCGGAGCAGTTCGAGGAAGTATTCCGGGAGAGTTCGCGGACCCTGTTGGCAGAGATCGCGAATCTGAAGGGCATCATTGGGCGATTCAGCGAGTTCTCGAAGATGCCGCAGCCGCAGTTGCAGCGAGTGCAGGTGAATGAGGTGATTCGGGGCGTGCTGCAGCTTTTTCAGGCGCAACTGGAAGCGCCGGGGCGTGCGAAGATCAGTTGTGAGCTGCAACTTGATCCGCACCTGGAACCGGTGGCGGCGGACGCAGAGTTGTTGCACCGGGCACTTTCAAATCTCGTCCTGAATGCGATGGATGCGATGCCGCAAGGCGGAACACTGACCTTGCGCACGCGAAATGACGACGGCAAATTGCTGATCGAGGTGGCGGATACGGGTTCGGGGTTGACGCCTGAGGAGTGTGCGCAGATCTTTACTCCTTATTATACGAGCAAGCAGCATGGCACCGGGCTGGGGCTGGCCATTGTTCAGTCCGTCGTGAGCGATCATGGAGGAAGAGTCCGAGTGCAGAGCGAGCCGGGCAAGGCACAACATTTGTGATCGAGCTGCCGAGAAGCTAGATCCGTTACGAACGCCAAGCGCGCGAAAAGATTCGGAGGATGTTTGGCAACGAGAGCACATCTGCTGATTGTGGATGATGAAGCGAACACGCTGGCATCGCTGGCACGGGCGTTTCGCCTGGCGGGGCATGAGGCTACCGTGTGCGACAACGCGGCCAAGGCGCTGGAACTGGCCAAGGCACAGAACTTCGATGTGATCCTCTCCGATGTGGTGATGCCCGGCAAAGGCGGACTGGCGCTGCTGGAAGAATTCAAGTCGCAGGGAGTGACAGCGCCAGTCGTGATGATGTCAGGGCAGGCGGATATTGAAATGGCGGTCCGAGCTACGCGGCTGGGGGCGCTGGATTTCCTGGAGAAGCCGATCTCCACCGAAAAACTTTTGCTGACGGTCGAGAATGCGCTGAAGCTGCAGCGACTGGAGAGTGAGAACCGGCAGCTCAAGCAGCGGCTGGGCAAGCACGAGATCGTCTGGCAGGGTGCGGCCATGCAGCGCGTAATGGCGCAACTGGATCGCGTGGCGGCGAGTGAGACGAGGGTTTGCATTCTGGGAGAAACGGGAACTGGAAAAGAACTAGTGGCGCGGACGATTCATGATCGCAGTTCCCGCGCCGTCGGCGCGTTTGTGACGTTGAATTGCGCGGCGGTTCCGGCGGAGCTGATTGAGTCGGAACTTTTCGGGCACGAGAAAGGATCGTTCACCGGCGCGGCAGGGCGGCACATCGGAAAGTTCGAGCAGGCGGATCGCGGCACAATCTTTCTGGATGAGATTGGCGATATGCCGCTGGCGATGCAGGCCAAGCTGCTGCGCGTGCTCGAAGAAGGAGAAGTGGAGCGCATCGGCGGCGATAAGCCGGTGAGCGTGGATGTGCGCGTGGTGGTGGCAACGCATCGCGACCTGGAAGCGCGGGTGCGCGAGGACAAGTTCCGTCAGGATTTATTTCATCGCATTTATGTCTTTCCACTGATGTTGCCGCCGCTGCGCGAACGGCGGGAGGACATTCCGGCGCTCGTCAGCCATTTCGCGGCGCAAGTTAGCGCGCAGAATGGATGGAAGCCGGTTCCGTTTACTCCGGAGGCGATGGAGGCTCTGCAGTCGCACGCGTGGCCGGGGAATGTGCGGGAGTTGCGCAACATGGTGGAGCGGCTGATGCTGCTCGCGACCGGTAGTCAGGTCGATTTTGAGACCGCGCAAATAGCGCTGCCGAAAGGCGGGAGTAGTGGCGTCGCGGGGTCTTCCTCTTTCTCTTCGGGAGCGCTGGCTGAGCGGGTGGACGCTTTTGAGCGGGAAGTCATCCTGGCGGAGTTAAAGCGCAGCCACTCAAACGTGAGTCTGGCCGCGAAGTCGCTGGGGCTGGAGCGCAGCCATCTTTATAAGAAGGCGGAGCATCTAGGGATCGATCTGCGGGCGATGCGGCGGGAACAAGGCTCTCAGGATTGAGTTTCCATCCCCGCTAATCGGCGGCCACCGACGAGAGCGCCCAGCCGCGTCTAAGATCGGCGGCGAGCAGACGGTGAAATAACTGTTCTCCGGCCTCACGGCGCACGGAAAGGCGTCCGGCACGATAGGCTCGCGATTTTAAGCCGCGCTGTACATCTTCGCAGATGCCGAGATCTTCTTCTTGCACCCGATTGCCCACGATCACCGACTGCTCGTTGTATTCGCGGCGCGCGTCGCTGATGTCCGCGAAGTAGAAATCGAAGATCACCGTGCAATGATCGACGTCAACGGGGATCACGAGGTTGGTGTCCATGTACCCTTCGTAGCAGTTAATCATCAAGTTAGGATGCTGCCAGAAGTACCAGGCACGGTCGCCTTTGCGCGCGGCTCCAGTGGCGGCATCTTCTTCAGAAACCACCATCGGACTCGATTGCAGACAGTACCGGTCCTCGTTCTCAATAGTGTACTGCTTGTAATCGAGCACCGAATTCAGACCCTTGTGCAGATGGGGAACGTGGTAACCGCCGTCGAGGTAGTTATCGACGAAGACTTTCCAGTTGCAATGGATGTCATAGGTTCGGCGATCAAAGTAGTGCAACTTGGCGACGCTGAGAGGCGCGACATGTTGGACGAGGCCGCCCAGAAAGTCGGCCAGCGGGATTGCATGGTCGTCGAGGTTGACGAAGACGAAGCACTCCCAGGTTTCGACTCGCACAGGAACGAGGCCGTTTTGCGCGCGCTCGAAGTTCTCGACTTCTTCGAATTCAGGCATGCCCTTCAGCGAGCCATCCAGGCCATAGTTCCATCCGTGATAAGGACAATGCAATAGAGAAGCCTGGCCGCATGGTTCGGTTACGACCGCGGCGGCGTGGTGGCGGCACACGTTGTAGAAGGCGCGCAGAATGCCGTCGTTGCCGCGGACAACAACAAGCGGCTCACCGGCGACCGTAGCGCGAACAAACTTTCCCGGCGTTTTCACCTGATCGGTGCGCGCGACCAGTTGCCAGGTCTTGCTGAACACGCTCAAACGTTCGAGGTCGGCGATGCGGGAGTCAACATACCAGGCTGCCGGAATGGTTGAGGCCTGCGACAGCGGGGCGCGCTCGTCATAACTGGAAAGGATATGTTCGATGGAAGGATGCATGGTCTCCACTTTTTACCGTGGAGTTCCATAGTAGCAGTCTGCTTTGCCGGGCGACAACGAACTGAAGTGACGAATGACCGAAGTGACGAATGACCGAAGTGACGAAATGAAAGACGAGCAGGCTCTGCGCCAGAGCCTGCTCGAGGGGTTGAAGGCTGGATTAGCTGGCGCTCCGCAGCCGCGGCTGTTCCGCGTGTACGAGGGGAGCATCCACAAGATGTTCGCTGAGGAACCAGACCTGTAGTTCATTGGTCCGCAGTACGTCGCTGACGGCCAGATCGTTGGTGCCGTCGTCGCCCAGTTTGTCCGCACGCTCCGCCAGCGTGCGGCAATGGCCGATGATGATCTGGTGCGCATCCAGCAGGCGGGAAATCTGCACGGGCACTTCTTCCCTGCCCCGCGGCGGACGCGCGATGCGCGTGGTTTCGGCCACGTCGGCAGCCATGGCAATCGAGACCCCACCGAGAAGTTGTATGCGTTCGGCGATCGTATCGACGATCTCCGACTGCTCTCCGTAATGTTTGTCGAACAGGAGATGCAGCTGATAGAAAGTTGGTCCCGCGACTTGCCAATGCGATTTCTTATACAGATCGCGCAAAGTCATGGTGTCGGCTAGCAACAGGTTGAGTTGTTCGGTCATTTCCAGGCGAACCGGCTCTTCAAGGTCGAGCGGCAACATGTGCGAAACGGTGCCGTATGCTTGAATTTCGGGAGCACTCTGGTGAAGACGAGGCTGGGCGCTCAGGTTTCCTCGCTCGGCGGCGGGGGTTATCGCGTTGCGGTCTTTCTTGGCCATAGACTGTTTTCTCCTCGCGTAATTGTCTTTAGTTCCTGCTTGCAAAAGTTCCTGAAATCTCGGCGTCTGTTCGATGCCCAGAACCGCGGGTTGGATGCGGCGGGGCCTCAGGGAGCCCGATTTCAGGCCCAAATCAGTCCGCATAGGCGATTATAAAGCGGCGGGTTGGGAAATATAGGGTATGATCAAGATATGCCTTATATCCTGGAACACCTCACCAGCCTTCGTCAGGAGATCACGGATTTACGGAACATGAACGTTCGCGCAGCAGCCAGGACGGCGGACAGCCAGATCGACCAATCGGCGGTAGAAATGCGCGCCAACCGCCTGGTGGAGATTAAAAAGGAGCTGTCGCAGATGCTTAATCGGCCTGAGGATCCCGCAGTTTGGTGGGAAAAGGGCGGGCGGCGGAGTCGTATCGCTTAAGGCAAGGGGATCAGAGTTTCTAGTGGCCTTTGAACCGGAAGCTAGAAACTGAAACTGGAAACTGAACATGCCTCCATGAGACCTCGTTCTCGGTGGGGGCTTTTGTTTTTGGTTGGTGGCGGGTCAGGGCGTGAGGGTTTGGGCGGCGGCGGCCAGGGCGGCGGCTATCCCTGTGGGCTGGGGCACTCCGCCCTGGGCCAAGTCTTTGGTACCACCGCCGCGGCCGCCGAGCTTGGCCATGGTTACTTTCAACAGCGCGCCCATGTCGTGGGGCTGGCCGGCGGATTGAGCGAAGACGATTGCGGGCTGCGGCGACTCGGTGGCGAGCAGCGCGATCACTGCGGGCGCTTGCCGCGTCAGCTTCTGGGCCAGCAGTTTGATGAAATTAAGATCGTGGCCGGAGAAAGTGCGCACGACCACCTTGCGGCCGTCGCTCTCGGGAGTTTCCGCTAACAAGGCTGCGGCCTGAGCGGCGGCCAATTCTTCCCGCGATTGCTCAAACTCCTTGCGCAGCGAACGGATCTCGTCGAGAGACTTGCGGGCTTGTTGCGGCACGTCGTAGATGTGGGCGGAAAATAGCGCGGCGGTTTCGGTGAGCGTATTGAAATCGCGTCGCGCTGTGACCACTGCGCGTTGGCCGGCGACGAACTCGACGCGGTATCCCTGGCGAACTTTTTCAGACTTGCGCAGGAAGACGCCCCCGATCTGTCCCGTACGGCTCACATGCGTGCCGCCGCAGGCCGTGAGATCGAAGTCGCGGATGTCGATGAGCCGCAGTTGGTCGCGCTCGGCGGGCGGAAGTTTGCGCAGGCCAAGATTCGTGGCTTCCTCTCTAGTTACGAAGCGGATGTCCACCAACCGATTCTCCAGGACGATTTCGTTGGTCAGGCGTTCTGCAGCTTCAACTTGGTCTTTACTCAGCGAGGGCGTGTCAAGGTCGATGGAGCAGTAATCGTCGGCCATGTGGAACGAGACGGTGGGCATATTGAAAAGGCGCACGAAGGCGGCGGAGAGCACGTGCTGGGCGGAATGTTGCTGCATGTGATCGCGGCGGCGGGCAGCGTCGATTTCGCCGCGAACGCGGGTTCCAGGCTGCACGTCTTTGAGCGGAGCGTCCAGGTAGTGGACGACGTGGCCGTCTTCGGTGTCGGCGACATCGGTTACGCGGAACTTGTTGTCTGCAGAAACTAACCAGCCAGTGTCGTGGACCTGGCCGCCGCTGGTGGGGTAGAAAGCTGTGCGGTCGAGAATGACCGCCGGGCGCGGGGCTTCAACCACCGAGCGAACTTCGGCGTCAAAGTCGTAAAGAAAAGAATCGTCGTAGTAGAGGCGGTCGGTCATGCTGGAGCCGGGTATTAGCATAAGGGGCCTGCTCGCTTGGTAGCAAGCTGGAGACGATCCGGTCTAGAGTTGTGTCCGAACAAAATCTTTAACACAGGGGACACAGAGGGTCACAGGATAGAGCGGCGACGTCGAATTTTGCACTCGATGTTATCTTTAGTGGTTGCGCGGGAAGACATATTTCCTATGGACGTTTTGAACAGGCTTTTCGAGCAGCACTTTCATACCCCTGCCACGCGGGTGCAGCCGTTGCAGGGCCAGCTTGGCGGGTCCGGACGTAACATCATCCGGCTTTCCAGCGTGCAACAAACCGCGATTGGCATTCTGTATAACGTGCGCGAAGAGAACATCGCGTTCCTGGAGTTTTCCCGCCATTTTCGGCGGCACGGTCTGCCCGTCCCGGAAATTTATGCGGAAGATTTGAACCACGGCGCTTATCTCGAGGAAGACCTGGGAGACACGACGCTTTTCGAGTTTCTCTCGAAGAACCGCGCAGGCGAGAACATCGCTCCGCAAGCCGTGGAGGCTTATCGCAGAGTTGTGGCCGAGTTGCCGCGCTTTCAGATCGAGGCTGGACGCGATTTGAATTACAAGGTCTGCTATCCGCGGGGCAGCTTCGACCGCCAATCCATTGCGTGGGACCTGAATTATTTCAAATATTATTTTCTCCGTCTCGCCGGCATCCCCTTCAACGAACAGGCATTGGAAGACGACTTTGACTGCCTGACGAATTTCCTGTTGAGCGCCAACTGCGATTACTTTCTCTACCGCGATTTCCAATCCCGTAACATCATGCTCCACATCGGGCGGCCGTTTTTCCTGGATTATCAAGGTGGGCGCAAAGGCGCGTTGCAGTATGACATCGCTTCCCTCTTGTACGATGCCAAGGCCGATCTGCCGCCGGGACTGCGCCAGCAGTTGCTCGATCTCTATATCGAGAAGGTTGGCGGCTCTATCGAACTGGACCGCGAGGCGTTCCTGCATCACTATTACAGCTACGTTTACGTTCGCATCCTGCAGGCGTTGGGCGCTTATGGCTTTCGCGGTTTTTATGAGCGCAAGGCCCATTTTCTGCAGAGTGTGCCGTACGCTCTGAAAAACCTGCGCTGGCTGCTGCACAACGTCAAGCTGCCCATCGCTCTTCCCACGCTGATGGCGGCATTCAACAGCATGTTGGCGTCGGAAAAACTGCAAGGCCTCGCCTCGGAAGCGGAGAACCTGACGGTGCGGATTTGCAGTTTTTCCTACCATCGCGGTTGGCCGAAAGACGAGAGTGGAAATGGGGGCGGCCACGTATTCGATGGCCGCTGCCTGCCCAATCCAGGCCGCGAAGAACGCTTCAAAGCGCTCACGGGCAAAGATACGCCGGTGATCGACTATCTCAATCAGCAGGAGAGCGTGCATCGGTTTCTGGCTCACGCCATGTCGATGGTGGACGACAGCGTGAACGAATATCAGCGGCGGCGCTTCAAACATTTGATGGTATCGTTCGGCTGCACCGGCGGGCAGCATCGCTCCGTCTATCTGGCAGAACAGTTGGCAAAGCATCTGCGTGGAAGAAATGGCGTGGACGTTGTGGTGCGGCATCGCGAGTTGGAGACGCCCGCACCATGAAAGCGATGATTCTGGCCGCAGGCCTGGGCACGCGCTTGCGGCCGCTTACGGATGACCGTCCCAAGGCGCTGGTGGAAGTTGGCGGACGAACGTTGCTTGAGATCACGCTTTCACGGCTGCGTGGGTTTGGGGTTCGCGAGGTGATAGTTAATGTGCATCACTTCGCCGACATGGTTGTCGATTATCTGAAAAAGAATGACAACTTCGGCATGCGGATTGAGATCTCGCGCGAAGAAGTGCTGCTCGATACCGGCGGCGGGTTGAAGAAGGCAGCCTCGTTCTTTCTCGAGGACTCCAGCGGTCTGGACGAGCCCTTCATTCTGCACAATGTCGACGTCATCAGCACGATTGATTTGAAGCGACTGACGCAGTTTCATGTTGAACACAAGGCTCTGGCCACACTGGCAGTGCAGGAGCGCGAGACATCACGATACCTGCTGTTCGATGAGCGTTCTATGCTTTGCGGGAGGCTGTCCGGGGCCGACCAGCAAGCTGAATTTGTTCGGGCCTCCCAGCAACTGGACGTGCAGGCGCTGGCATTTTCCGGCATCCATGTTATTTCGCCGCGACTTTTTTCGAGGATGACCGAGGAAGGCGTCTTCTCCATCATCGCCTCCTATCTGCGACTTGCAGGTCAGGGAGAGAACATCCTCGCATTTCGCGCCGATGAATACTATTGGCGCGATCTGGGGCGGCCAGAGAATGTGGCCCAGGCGGAGCGGGACTTGAAGAACAAAGTGTTTTCTTGAGGAGGAGATCGAGTTAGAGGTCGACGAAACTCGACTTCGAATTGCTAGTGCGGGAAAAGATGGTTATCAAGTTCCTTGGTTGTAGACTGCTACCGCCGCATCTTCTGCCGCATAATCGAACTGCGCCAGGAACGCGCCGGCTGGCGTATTGTCCCGCTCCCAGCGTATCGTCCTCCGGATTGCCTCCTCAATCGCCACCGGTTCCTTGTACCCCAGTTCCTGGCGGATACGCGCCGAACTCGCCGTCCAATGCTGCGCAGCGTTGCCCGGCTTTTGCAAGTGCTGCGGCGTGTGTTCTACCGGCAGGACGACGAACTCCCCATCCCACAGCATCGCGGCGGCGATCTTCCGCGCCCATTCCAGTTCGCTGAAGGCTGGCTCCTCGCACACGTTGTAGATACGTCGCACTGCGCGTTCCTCTGTAGCAGCCAGCGCAATGGCCGCGGCAACGTTCTTCACGTAGCCCCGCGGCGAGCGCCAGGCAGCCAGCGTCTCGGGAAAAATGATGTGGCGCCGTCCGTCGACGATGCGCTTCACGACGGGATAGAAGCGATGCAGCGGATCGCCCGGCCCGTACACCATGGGCAGCCGGAGCACCGTACCGGGAAGTTCGCGGTCGTTCATCACCACGCGCTCGGCCGGAATTTTGTCATAATCGTCCGTCACCCAAGCAAAAGTCTTGCGTAGGAGCTGCAAGCTCTCGGGTGGGTAGGGATGCAAACAGCGCCGCAACTCCGACTCTTCCGTAAGGGGCACATCCTGCAGCGGTCCGCTTTCTGTACCGTGCAAAATGCCCACCCCACGGTACACGTCGATGCTGCTCAGCATGACCACGCGTCGCGTCGCGCCACGAAAGATGTTCATCAGCTCTTCCGCCTGCGGAGCCGAACTGATGACCAGGTCAATCACGACATCGGGAGCAAAGTGCTTCAGTTCCTGAGCGCTGGCGTTGAGTTGGTTACGGTCGCCCCGAATCTCGTCAACACCATTGGGCACGGCCATCGTGCCGCGGTGAAACACCGCAAGCGCGTGCCCTTGCTGCTTTAGTGCGGCCACGGCGAACCGCCCGATGAAGCCATTCCCGCCAATTAGAAGGATGCGCATAGGACGATCAAATAATCACAAGAAAACGCGTCCGGTACCAGAAAATTCTCTTGTTTCCGCAACCCAAGCTGATAAGAGAAGGAAGACAGGCGTGGACAAGACGAGCAGCAGTTGGAGTTTTCAGTTAGGTAAGCCCTGAGCAACGAATCCCTCACGACCATCCGCTTCGGCGGCTACGTGCCATGGCCGGGACGGCGGCGCTACGCGGGCTTACTTAAGACCCTCTACCACGTAGAGATCGGAGAGGGTGCGGATGTAGCCGTAGATGTAGGCCTTGGCGTCCGGGGTGATCGTGATGCCCCGGATGGTATCGATTCCCGCCGCGTCCGCCGGCTCCAGTTGCTTCCATAGCTTTCTTTTTCCGGTGGACAACTCGAGCTCAAAGAGTCTGGCTGGAATCTCCCCGAAACGGAAAACATAAAGGGAACGGCCATCAGCCGACCAGCCCGTGGGCGCCTCATCTCCCGTGGTGCCGGAGACGGGTACGGGTTCGCCACCGGTGACTGGATAAAGATAAATCTTGTGATCCGGGCCAACGCTGGCGGCTAAGTCTCCCTTCGTAGAAATCACAAAGAAGGGGCTGACTCCTTCCGGCGTGATGGGGCGGGGCTTAGCTTCCTCGGGGGTTTCCACGTAAAGACGAACGCCGTGTCCGGCCTCGTTGCCGGAGAACACAATCTGTTTCCCGTCGGGAAGCCAACGCGCCCAGAGGTGATTCAGGGAATCGTGGGTGAGGGGCTTCGCTTCGCCGACCCCAGTGGGGAGCTGAAACAGCGGAGGCGAAGTGATGTTGGGGCGAGCGAGCGCCCATTTCCCGTCGGGCGACAAGCCAGTTCCAAATCCATCACTCAGACGAATGGCGGGCGAACCATCCGTCTTGCGGAGGTAGACGGCATACTTTGGTCCGCCACCCTCGCCGGTTTCGGAAAAAAGCACGGTTCGGCCGTCAGCCGACAAGTCGCCCGGCGAGGACCAATCAAGCCAGGACAAGTCCCGTTCTTTGGCATCGCCGGGAGCCAAACCGACCATTCCAGCACGGTCGTTGCCGCGCGTCAAAAGCACATTCCCTACGCGGTCAACATCGAGCAAAGTCAATTCTCCGGGAACGCGCGCGAGCAATCTTACTGCGCTTGAAAGATTGACTGCGTAGAGAGACCGGTCGCCACCGGTGCGGGTCGCGGTAAACCAAATCTCGTCGCCGGCTGGCGACCATGCAATTCCCTGAATACTATCCCAACCGGTCGAGAGGGTCGTCTTTTTCCCGGCCAGATCAACCACGGCAACCGCGCCGCCATCGTCGCCCAGTTCGGGGTGATCAATGAAAGCGATGTTGTCGCCCTTCGGCGAGATGCGAAGATGGCCAATCCATCCGTCCGCCTGATAGAGAACCTTGCCCGGAGGAAACTCCAGGCTGTGCCGGCCTTGCTCCTGGCGCACGATCGCCAGGCTGTTCCCATCCGGAGACCAATCGGCCCACTCGACATTCTCCATGACCTCGCGCGGCGCACCACCGACCAGAGGCACTCGCGCGAGCGTGCCGGAATAGAGGAATTGGGCGATGGGATGACTGTGCAGCGAAAGCGCCATTTCTCCCGTCGCGGAAACCGCCAGCACGTCGGCTCCTGCTGGCTCCAATTCGTGCGACTCGGGGCTTTCCGGTCGAGTAGTGAAAAGTTGTAAAGACTTCCCTTCCCATGCCGCGCTGTAAATGATGGTCTTCCCGTCGGGAGCGAAACGGGCTGCGTGAACCATGCCGCGGCGGAAGGTGAGCGGATGGTAGATCGGCAGAGCGGATTGAGCTGTCGAGTGCTGCAACAGGTATTTTCCAGCGGCGGCACCGGCGATCAGCGCGATAGCGGCCGCTGCCAATACAGGCATCAGCACGCTCTTGCGCGATGCCGGGATCTCAACCTGGGTTCCCGCCGTTCCGGACGCTGGTACAATCCCACTCGCCGCTCGCACTCGTGACGTGTCCAGAGAGCGCTTGATGCGCTTCAAGTCTCCGCGCAGCTCGGCAGCCGTCTGATAGCGGAACTCGCGCTCTTTCTCGATCGCCTTGAAGATCACTTCCTCAAGCTTTGGAGGGATCGCTGGATTCACGCTCGACGGAGGCGGCGGTGTGCGGTTCAGAATGGCCTCGGAGACTACGCCACTGCTATTGCCGGGAAAGGCAAGTCCTCCCGTCACCATTTCGTAGAGCACCGATCCGAACGCAAACAAATCGGTGCGCGGATCAAGTTCCTCGGCGCGAACCTGCTCCGGCGACATATAGGCCACGGTTCCAACCGTCGAGCCAGGCAAGGTCATCATTCCGCCTTCGTCGGCCGTTCGCAGCGCAGATTCCGAAGTGCCGTGACGATGTTCTGGCGCCAGCTTCGCCAAACCAAAGTCCAGCAATTTGGCCTGCCCCCGCTTGGTCACGAAAATGTTCGCCGGCTTGATGTCGCGATGGATGATGCCTTTGGAATGGGCGGCATCGAGGGCATCGGCAATCTCAATCGCCAGATTGAGCAGCGTTTCCGTGTCCAGGGGACGGCCGTCGATGCGGTGTTTCAGCGTCTGGCCTTCCAGCAATTCCATGACGATGAAAGCCTGGCCGTTTTCCTCGTTGATCTCGTGAATGGTACAGATGTTGGGATGATTTAGCGCCGATGCGGCGCGCGCTTCCCGCTGAAAGCGATCCAGGGCCTGGCGGTCCCTGGCGAGTTCTTCGGGCAGAAACTTGAGCGCGACGAAGCGGCCAAGTTTGATGTCCTCAGCGCGGTAAACGACGCCCATGCCGCCGCCGCCCAACTTCTCGACAATGCGGTAATGCGAGATGGTCTTGCCGATCAATGAAAGAAGGCCGCTCCGTGCGCGACTATATTAGGGGTGAAGCCGCCGCAAGTCAATGAATTGCCGGGGCGGGTGACGTCAAGCTGCTTGTGTAAATAGGTTGAGGGTGCGGGTTTTCCACTCCAGGTTGAATCTCTGGAAGATGGAGTAGATGATTCGGTCCACGCTTTGCATATTGACAAAGCACACCATGGGACGGGTGCGGCGCCGCACTTCTACGAAGCAGCGCTCGGTTACATTCGTGGTGCGGAGCTTCTGCGATAGATGCCGGAGAAAAGCGAAGACCAACAGCAGTTCGGGAAGATCGCGGCCCAGCCGGCGGACCATGGAACCGTACTCCCGCAACGAGCGCGCCCGGAAGCGGCGAAACGCGGCTTCGGCGTGGGCGCTCGATGGGCCGGACTGCTAGGCCAAGAAGCTAAACTATATACCGTACAGGGTATGGTATAGTGTCTGTGGCTTTTGCCGAGGAGATTCCGTGAGCCACACGATCAAGAACAAAAACGAGCTGGTTCTTCGAGCTAAACGCATTCAGGGGCAAGTCGAGGCACTGGTGCGAGGCCTCAGCGAAGAGAGGGACTGTTCCCAGGTCCTTCAGCTCATGAGCGCGGCCCGAGGTGCGATGAACAGTCTGATGGCGGAGTTGTTGGAAGGTCATATACGCAGTCACGTGATGGATCCGAAACGTAAACCCAGCGCGGCACAAGCGGAAGCCGCGGACGAAGTCATCGACATGGTGAAGGCTTACTTGAAGTGACGCCTAAGCGGAGATAGGAACCGCGATATTCCATGGGAGAAATTAATGAACACCCCGGATTTGATCGACGATCACCTGGCGAAACACGCCGAGTCCACCGAAGATCAGAAGTCCTCACAGGCCGACAGTAGAAAGCCTGGCTCCGACGCAGAGTCATCCGAAGAACATGGAATCGAATGGCTCGAGCTGGCTCGGATTGCTTTTGTTGCCTTCGCGGCGGCAGCGGTCTGGTTTCGGGTTTGGGAGCCGTTCCCGCATTTCAGTGTGATCGGGATTGCGGCAACTTTGATCGGCGGTTATCCCATATTCAAGGAAGCCTTTGAGAACATCGTCGAGCGAAAGATGACGATGGAACTCTCGATGACCATTGCTCTGCTTGCGGCCTTGGCGATCGGCGAATTTTTCACCGCTCTGGTGATTACCGTTTTCGTGCTAGCCGCCGAGGTTCTTGAGGGTCTTACAGTTGGGCGCGGACGCCGCGCCATTCAGGACCTTCTTGATTTTCTGCCGCAAACCGTCTCCGTGCGTCGAAATGGCGGCGTGATCGAAATATCCGCCGACGAGGTTCGCGTGGGTGACACGGTGATCGTGAAGCCGGGCGGGCGAATTCCGGTGGATGGGTGGGTTTCGGCGGGCCGATCTTTTGTCGAGCAGGCGGCGATCACGGGCGAAGCGATGCCGGTCGAGAAGCTCTCCGGAGACACAGTCTATGCCGGAACCGTCAATCAATCTGGAGCCTTGGAGGTCCAGGCGGACAAACTGGGGCGCGACACAACTTTCGGGAAGATAGTCGAGGCAGTCGAACACGCGGAGAAGTCGCGGGCTCCCATTCAGAAAACCGCCGATCGGCTGGCTGGCTACCTGGTGTATTTCGCTTTGGGCGCCGCAATTCTGACGTTTCTTATCACACACAATGTCAGGTCAACAATTTCAGTGATCATCGTGGCCGGCGCGTGTGGTATCGCCGCGGGAACACCACTTGCCGTGCTGGGCGCAATTGGCCGGGCCGCTCATCAGGGAGCGATTGTCAAAGGCGGGTTGTACCTGGAAACGCTTGCAGCCGTGGACACGGTTCTGCTGGATAAGACAGGCACGCTGACGTTCGGGGCCCCTCAGATTCGGGAGGTCGTTCCCCTCGATGGGTTCACGGAGCGGCAGATAATCGCAGCCGCCAGCATTGCGGAACGCAAGTCGGAGCACCCGCTGGCTCAGGCGATCATGATGCGCGCGAGCGAGTTGGGAATTGAGAGTGTCGAACCCGAGCAGTTTTCCTACACACCAGGGAAAGGCGTAGTCGCGCACTATCATGGAGAGGACATCGCGGTCGGCAGCAAAGTACTTCTGTCAGAGCGCGGTTTGAGCGTTCCATCGTTGAGCGTCCCTGCGACGAACGGCAGCGGCAGCGATGAAGTTTCGCCTGTCTATGTCGCCCGAGGGCACCAAGTACTGGGCTGCGCGCTGGTAGCGGACGTTCTGCGTCCCGAGGCCAAGAATGCGGTGTCTGCCATGCAACGAATGGGATTGAAGACCGTCCTGCTCAGCGGAGATTCGCGGAACGTTGCCGCGGCGGTGGGCCGGGAACTCGGAGTGGACGAGACTGTTGGAGAACTCTTGCCTGATCAAAAGGCCGCATGGGTGAACGAGCTTCGCAAGAAGAATCACAAGGTCGTCATGGTCGGGGATGGCATCAACGACGCGCCCGCACTCGTGGCAGCGGATGTGGGAGTTGCGATGGGATCGGGAACCGACGTCGCCAGGGAAAGCGCCGATGTCATTCTGATCGGCAGCGACCTGAACAAGTTTGTCGAAACCTTACGCGTGGCCCGGAACTGCCGCGGAATCATTATGCAGAACTTCGTGGGAACCCTGGTAGTGGACACGATCGGGGTGGGACTTGCGGCGTTTGGATTCCTTAATCCTCTGTTGGCCGCGTTCATTCACGTTAGCTCGGAATTGGCGTTCATTCTCAATTCCACTCGATTATTGCCGCATAGTTCTAAGGTTGGATGACGGAGAGTCAACTTGCCGAGCATCGTGCACGGGCAGGACGATTGTCCACTCAAAACGAAGCGCCTGGTAGTAGGGCAGATTACGATCTGCCGCGGATGCGGTTGCGGCAATACGGAGCGTGGATTGCCCGAAGTGCCGGTAGAGTGGCTCAAGAGCGAATGGCGAAAGCGGGGACTGCTGAAGCGGGTTCAGTTGACCATCAGCGGATGTGTTGGGCCCTGCGACATGCCCAATGTGGTTGTGATCACAAGCTCGTCCGGCACCGAATGGTTGGGAAATATCGGCAAGTTTGAGCAATACTGCAACCTTCTAGAATGGGCCGTACGCTGCAGAGATGCGGGCGAGATCTTAGCCCTGCCCCGGGAATTTCAGGGGAATAGGTTGAGCCCGTTTGCGCGCTGAGACTTTGGTTTTTTCCAGTTTTGAAGATGTCCCTGCCCCGGCATTGCCTTGTGGCATACAACCGATATAAGCTAAAGGGCATCAGCCCAATGCAGGAACGTATGCGGTTTACTGGCCGATGGTTGACATGGCTCTGCCTGTCCTTGATGTTGTGGACAGCGGTGGCGGAGTCTACTCACAACCACCCGAACAAGACCGAATCCGACTCCTGCTCCATCTGCGTGGCGGCCCATACCACCGCGCCCACAGCCAGTTGCAATCATGCTCGGCCAGTCTTCGAGGCGATCGGGCTTCTGCAAGAAGAAGCCGTTATCGCCGAGGCCCGGCTCAGCGTTTTTGACCTTGGCATTCGCGGTCCTCCTGCCGTCTAGGGATTCCTAAACAACGAAACTCCGGCATCCATGCCGGTCGAATCCCTTTTTCTTGACTTCGTCCAGGAGGACTCATGCGTATTTCATACAAGCAGTCGGTCGTCGCCATTCTTGCCGCGTTGCTCTGCCTAGCCGTCAATCTCGCCTACGGACAATCCAACTCAGCATCCATCAGTGGCACAGTGGTCGATCCTACCGGCGCCGTAGTTCCCAATGCCACGGTTGAAATCCATAACCCGGTCAGCCACTTTGACCGGTCCACCACAACAGACGGCACTGGGAAGTTCAACTTCGCCAACGTTCCATTCAATCCTTACCATTTAAGCACGGCGATGCAGGGGTTTGCTGCCTACGCTCAGGACGTCGAGGTTCGATCAGGCGTGCCTCTGGACCTCAAGATTAACCTAAAGGTCGGAGTTTCCCAGAGCGTAACGGTCGAGGCGGAAGCCTCCGATTTGGTGGAAAATGACCCGACCTTCCACACCGACATAGACAGAGCGTTGTTCGACAAGCTCCCGTTGGAAAGCGCGTCTTCGTCGCTGAGTTCGCTGGTGACTCTCGCATCTCCGGGGGTGGCTGCGGATTCTAATGGCCTCTTCCACGGCTTGGGCGACCACGCGGAGAACTCGTTTAACATCGATGGCCAGCCGATTACGGACCAGCAAAGCAAAGTCTTCTCCAACCAGTTTCCCCTCGGCTCGATCGAATCGCTGGAAGTGATCTCGGGTGCCCCGCCTGCGGAATTCGGAGGCAAGACCAGCCTTGTGGTTGTAGCAACCACACGCTCTGGCCAAGGCGTAACTACACCCCATGGTAGCGTGACCGCTTCCTATGGGTCGTTTGGAACCTCGAACTTGGTGGCCGACCTGGCTTATGGGGGCAAGAACTGGGGAAATTTCGTTTCTGTGGGCGGACTGAATAGCGGCCGCTTCCTTGATCCACCGGAATTCGCGGTGATGCACGACAAAGGTAATGAAGAGAATCTCTTCGATCGCGTGGACTACCAGTTGACCAGCGCCGATTCGATTCACCTCAACTTCGGTTATACGCGTTCCTGGTTTCAGACGCCGAATACATTCGATACCCAGGATGCGACAGCGTGGAATTGCGTCGTGATTTGCAACGGGGGGCTCGACCCCAACGGCAACGTCGTCGGCCCAGCGGACCAGCGTTCGCAGATCAAGACCTTCAACATCGCGCCCTCGTGGACCCGCTTGCTCAGTCCCACCATGGTGTTCACTCTGGGCGCTTTTGTTCGACGCGACCAATACAACTACTATCCCAGCGGCAATCCCTTCGCCGATTTGGGGCCAACGAATCTGCAAAGAGAAACCGTGGGACAGAATCGGAAGCTGACCAATGCAGGCTTGCGGTCGGATCTTTCCTACGTAAAGGGGATTCACAACCTAAAGCTCGGGACGGTCTACCAGCAGACATTCCTCGATGAGCAGGATACTCTCGGCATTATCGATCCCACGTTCCTTCCGAGTCTCGGCTGCCCGAACGGAAATCCTCCGCCCGATCCATGCGCCGTTCTGCCGCCCTACGATCTGACAACCGGCGGCAGCTTCTACACCTTCAATGGCCACACCGACGTGAAGGAACTCGCGTTGTATGTGCAAGACAACATCATCAAAGGAAACTGGTCTTTAAATCTTGGCTTGCGAGGCGATTTCTACAACGGCCTAACAACGCACAAGGAAGCCCAGCCGCGTGTCGGAGTTGCCTATAACATCAAGCGGACGAACACCGTTCTCCGCATATCGTATGCTCGGACACTCGAAACTCCGTTCAACGAAAACCTTGTCCTTTCCAGCATCGGCTGCGCTAACGACGTTTTGAATCCGCTGCTCGGCTGCACGGTGTCTGGTCTCACACCGTTTGATACGGGATGGCGGAATGAGTTTCACGCTGGCATTCAGCAGGCTTTCGGACGCTATCTTGTATTCTCGGGCGAGTACATCTGGAAATACACGCATAACGCCTATGACTTCAGCATTCTCGGCAACACCCCGATCACGTTCCCGATCGAGTGGGACCGATCCAAGATCCCGGGATACGCGGGCCGCGTGAGCGTGCCCAACTTCCATGGATTCTCGGCGCTGGCGGTTTTCTCCAGCGTGGCAGCGCGCTTCTTCACCCCCCAACTCGGCGGAGCGGGAGCGGTGCCTGCCGTGGCGGTAAGTTCAAGTACCTCCACTCCCTTCCGCATCGATCACGACGAAAAATTCAATCTAACCACACACTTTCAGTATCAGCCGTGGAAGCTGGGCCCATGGTTCGGCTTTAACTGGCGCTATGACAGCGGGCTGGTGGCCGGACAAACCCCTTGCTTCGGCGGCAATTGCGCCCAGGGGATAACGGTAGGAGGAACGGACTATATCAGCCTGACCGATTCGTTCGGAACTCCTCTGACCGCCGATCAGGAGTTCGAGTCCGGCTTATTCTGCGGGACGCAGCGCGCCACGCCGACCACGGCCATCGGGATGAGTGTTGGTCCAGGGCAACCCCTGGCCTGCCCGGTGAGCCAGTTCGGGTCTACTCTATTGCAGGTACCGGCGCCCGGAAAGGAAGATGACGACAAAAATCCACCGCGGATTGCTTCTCGTCATCTTTTCGACATCGCCGTCGGACATGACAACCTGTTCCACGGCGATAAGTACAAAGTCAGTCTGCAATTGACTGCCATCAACGTGACGAACAAGTATGCCCTTTACAACTTTCTCTCAACCTTCAGCGGCACGCACTATGTCACGCCGCGCTCGCTTACGGGGGAAATCGGGTTTCATTTCTAGTAATGATCCCGGTCAGTGAGGGCAGTACGATTCGAAACCGTACTGCCCTCCTTTAAAACTAGACGGCAGTTGAGGCTGTGTGGTTCTTAGTGGCGCAGGTCGTTGCCACTGTGAGAGGGTATACAGTGAACTCGGCCAGACGCATTTTGGCAGCATCTTTGTTTCTCTGGGCGCGAAACGCCTTCGCCCAGTCGGTCGACAAGGAGCCTGCAGCAGTTGTGGAGCTTGGGGGATCTGCTAATTGGAACGTCAAAGGCGGCGGATCGACCATCGGCCCCACCGTCGCGGTTGAAGTTACACCCATCGAGCACTGGCTGGAACTTGAGGCAGGAGTTACCCCACTTTTCACGCGCCACTCGACAGAAATTAACATCGACCTTCTTTTCAAGAAGCCTTGGACGCTGTCGAAAAAAGTGGAGTTCATGTTGGGAGTTGGGCCGGAGTGGGTTCGTACGAAGCAATTCAGCATGACAACGAACTGCATCAGCGGTGAAGGAGTGCTGGATTTTATGTTCTGGCCCTCGGCGAAGCATAGATTCGGTTGGTACCTCGAACCGGGATACGAGTACAACTTTGGGCGAGGGCATGAGCAATCGCTCGGAATAAGCGGCGGCCTGCTGATAGCGATCCCATAAGGCTCTGTTTGTGTCAGGCTCGCGTGATGGAATGATTCCCAACGCCTCCACACTTCAAACTGACTCAACACCGATTGCCTTCACCAATAGATGTAAGTGTTGCGGTTGTACTCATTGACCGAATGCCGAGATGCCTGCCAACTGCGCCAGTGCAACTTTCAGCGGCACGCACTATGTCACGCCGTGTTCGCTTACGGCGGAGATCGGTTTCCATTTCTAGCAGTGCAAATCGACTGCGGAGGAAGGCGGCGGTTGGCCGCCTTCCCTTCCAGGCGGTGAGAGGCCGCGGGTAAACTTCGTCGTCGGATATCAACAACAGCCGCAAGGTTGTCCTCGTATTGCCTTGCGGCCCTCGATGACGATAAGAGGAGCAACCAGCAGGGCCGCGAGAGGGTCAGCCCACGGGACATGCCAGATCGTATTCGCAGCAAGTCCCGCCAAAGCGACAAGCGAGAGATAGGCGCATAGCGCTGATTCAGCAGCGTCCGCCCTAAGGGATGCGCTGCCCGTGGCAGCCGAGAGCTTGCGCTTCTCCAAGGCCAGCCATGGCATGATTGCCGCTGCTGCCGTCAGAACCCCGATCCCCAGGAAGCTCGGTTTGGGTTCGCCGTATCCCAAGATGCTCACAATCGACGCGGCGACAACAAAAGCGGCCAGCACGAACAACAGCACTCCAGCAAAGTAAGACGCATTCTTCTCAGCACGCTCCGGTGCGTCGCGGGAGCCAAACCTCCACAAGACGACCGCAGCGGAGAGAAGCTCGACGGCACTGTCCCCGCCGAAAGCTACAAGCGCAGGGCTGCGGGCTGTCCATGCCGCCGATAGTGACACTCCCGCCTCGACGCTCATCCAGACGATGGTAATGGCTTGGATGCGTCGGACGCGACGGATCGGGTCTTGCACCGGAACATGGGGAACAGAAACCATCACCCGAATTATATCGACATGGCCTTCGGCGTATGGGTTGGGCTCGGTTGAGGCTATGTAAAGCAATGTAAAAGTGCGGCGATCATCGGAGATACGGGTCGTTGACTGTTAGAATGACGGTACCGCCCTTCCGTGATAGTGGGAATCTTTTTTGGGGAGAAATGCTTGTCCATAAAGTTCGTGGCCCGCCTGTTTTCTGTTGTTTTACTTGCAATTTTTCTTTCCTATCCATCAGCGGCTCAACAGACTCCGCCGCCTGCGAACCCTGCGCCTTCCACCGCGCCGCAATCTTCATCGGGCAAGGGCAAAGACGGCAAAGACACCAAAGATAAGGACGCGAAAGCTGCAAGCGGTCAGGGGAGAGTTGCAGGAACATCGAATGACCGGCTTTTCCTGGCGTTGCCTAATTTCCTGACCCTTGAGAACGCCGGCCAAGTGCCGCCTCTTACCACCGCACAGAAATTCAAAGTCGTGGCCCTGGGTTCATTCGACAAGATTGAATTTCCTTGGTACGGATTTCTGGCGGGCATCAGCCAAGCGGAAAATAGCGAGCCTGGTTACGGTCAGGGCTGGGAAGGTTACGCCAAACGCTACGGATCGGCCTTTGCGGATGGGACCATCGAAAACTTCTTGACGAGCGCGGTTCTGCCGTCAATTCTGCATCAGGATCCGCGATTTTTCCAGTCCAGCGAAGGTGGGTTCACGCACCGCACCGGTTACGCGATAAGCCGAATCTTTATCACCCGCACCGATTCCGGCCGCACACAATTCAACTATTCTGAAGTTGTCGGCAGCGCTTTGGCAGCCGCGATCTCCACCAACACATACCATCCCCGATCTTTCATTACGACTCATTACAACCCGGCCACGGGCATGTTGACCTATATTCACAATGGGTCCGATCGCACATTGCCGAACACCCTCAGCGTTTGGGGGTCGCAAGTCGGATATGACACCATCACGATCGTGGTGAAAGAGTTCTGGCCTGACATCCACCGCAAGATGAACCACAAGCACAGCGCCGATTTGAGCCAGGCTGGCGGCACGAAGCCCTAAACTGCCGCCGCTTCCGGCTTGAGAATGATGCCCTGACTTTGCCGGCTGTTCATGATCACGCGCAGCGGCGCGTCGAAGCGCAGGTGCCGGACGCATCCGTCTTCGTCTATCGCAGGCTGCTGGCTCAGCCACTCCCAGTCCACCGAGCCTTCGCCGGCATCGGGATTCACCGTGAAGTAGCCGATCTGGAATGCAGTGAGATTCTGGAAGAAATGGCTGCCTTGCGAAGGCATGACGCGAAAGTCGCGGAAGCCGGCTTCGACGATGACGCGCGCGCCGGAAATCTCGTCCCACTCCACCGGAATACCGAGCCACGGATCGTTCGATCCCCAACGCCCGACTCCAATCAGCAGATATGGGCGGTTCTCGGCGCCGAGCAAGCCGTTGAAGTGGGCAACTGCCTTCGCGACTTCCTGACTGCGGCTGCGCTCGAAGCGCTGCGAGTCGACGACGACAAGGTCATACAAGTTCTCGATGCGTCCGTTGCCCAGAACCTTGCTGCTTTGGCAAAGCAAGCGCTGCGGATCCACGCTGTCGAGCGATAAATCCTGGTGATCGCGCGAAAGGGTCAGCGGACGAATCTGCAGGAAGCCAAACTCCGCTGCCTCGCCCGCGCGCCGGGGCAGGCGAACCGCAAACTCGAGTTCCACGGGAATGCCCAGGGCATCTTCGCCAGCTTTTACCAGGGTTTCGAGAATCGTGGGCAACGGAAACAGCCCGTGTTTGAGCATCGGCGCGAAACTCACAATGCGGATTCCGGGGCGGCTCACGCCGTCATACACCGCCTGGTTGTCGACGGAATAGGTGGAACCGACGGCGGGCAGCGTGCCGTCGGTCTCGGCTACATCAAGGCCGAAGCGCATCTCGTGCAGATGTCCCGGACGGCCCTGCGGAACGCCATCTAAGGCAAGCGCCCAGAATTCGGTTTGCGAGTTCGCCAGTATGTCATCCACCGACGAGAATTGCAGCAGACTCTGCGGATAACGTGGGCAGAAGGCAAGGCACTTGCCGCCGTCGACCACGGCCCGGCCAAGTCCCAGAGCCACGGCGGCAATGCCATCGGCGAACGTCATCGGCGGCACGGGATAGAAATTGTGCGATCTCACAACGCCCGAAAAGTCCGGATAGAAACGTTGGCCGTGTACGCTGCCAACGAGCTGCTGCACGATCACCGCCATCTTTTCTTCTTCGAGGCGGTAAGGAGTGGCTCGCACATACGCCTTGGCATGGCGGCTGAAGGTTGAGGCATAAACGCGCTTGATGGCGTCGATTAATTCCGCAACCCGCGCCGCGGGATCAGCCTGCTGATTGCCCAGCATGAAGGTTTCATACACACCGGTAAAAGGCTGGTATTGCGAGTCTTCGAGCAGGCTTGAAGAGCGCACGGCGAGAGCGTATGTCACCTCCGCGAGAAATACTTTCAAGTTTTCCTGCAACTCGGCAGAGAGCGGAGCAGAGAGGAACCTGTGTAGAATTTCGGCATCGTTCTCACATTGCAAGGCGAAATCGAGCAGGCTGTTCTCCGCCATGAATTGATCGAATGCATCCGTAGCCAGAACCAGAGCGGGGGGCACAGCGATGCGGATGCCGGGAAAGCGCTTCGTGATGCGGTTCTTCCGCAGCAGGTGGCGCACAAAGGCTAGCCCGCGCGCTTTGCCGCCCAGCGATCCCGCGCCGATCCGCAGAAAACTGGTTTCCGAAGGCTTGAACGTTTCGGCGTTAAAGTCGCCGATGAGCAACTCGCTCTGTTCGCGGCGGTAGTCGTTGATCGATTCGATCAGGTTGAGGCGCAGGTGCTCAGGGCTCGCGTAATCCGAAACCTTGCGCGGTCGCAGCTTGGCAGCCAAAGCGAATTCCGTTCGCGCCATCAGCCAATGAGAAAAGTGGTTGCTTTGGGCGTGGTAAGTAAGGCTTTCGGCGGGAACCGTTTGCAGTTGTTCTTCGAGTTCATTCAAATCGGTCGCGCGGGCTACTTCTTTCAGGTCGGGCAGACGAAATACAAAATCGCCGAAACCAAACTGCTCGGTGAGAATCCGGCGCAAATCTTGCAGCAATGTGGGCGAACGTTTTCGCAGAAACGAATACCCCTCTGCGAGAGCGCGAGGGCGAAACTCTGTGCGGCCGGTCTGCAGGACTACGGGCACATCCGGCACCAGCGCTTTCATCAGGCGGGCGAGTTCGAAGCCAGCCTCTGGGCTGAGTTCGCCCTCCCACGGAAACTCCACGTCCGACACCAGGCCGATCAGGTAATCGCGATACTCCTGCACCAACTGGGCCGCATCCTCGAAGTTCGAAGCCAACAGAATTTTTGGGCGCGCCTGCATCCGCACCAGCTTGTGAGCAACGTTGATGCCTTCGTGAATGACGCGCCGCGACTGCTTGATCAACTCGGTGTACATCACTGGCAGGAACGACGAGTAGTACCGGATGTTGTCTTCCACTACCAGCAGCACGGGCACTCCCATGGCGCGCGTATCGTGCAGGACGTTGCGCTTATCCTCGATGTACTTGACGATGGCGATCAGGATGCGCGCATTGCCTTGCCAGAGGAAGATGCGCTCGATATCGGTGACCGGATTCTTGCTGATAAAGTTCTTGATGGCGCGGTAATCGTAGGCCAGAACAACCACAGGGACGTCAAGACCGGAACTCTTGACCTCGCGCGCCAGTTCCGCAGCAGTCATGTCGCCGACGGCAAGGTTGGTGACGATCAGGTTGAAGCGCGGCTGCGAACGCGCCAGGTCCAGCGCCTCGGCGCAGCTCGAAACATGGGTAATGCCGGGAATTTGCTGCAGGTTCAGTTCGAGCGATTCGTCGATCAGCAGTTCGTTGAGGCGTCCATCCTCACGAAGGATGAAGGAATCGTAGAGGCTGGAGACGAGAAGAATGTTCTGGACCTTGAAGGGCATCAGGTTGTCGAAGCCTTCGAGGCGCGCCTCTGCATCGAGTAGGGGCTCGATGATGGGACGGGTGGTCATCCAGGAAATATCCTAGTTCATATTGCCAGTAAAAAAAATGCGGGGTGGAACTTGTCCACCCCGCTTTACAGATGCTGCATACAGAGCCGGGCTGCGCCCGGCGGACAGCCCCTGCGACTCCGCTCAGAGCAGGCTCAGGGAAGCTGTCCCCACATGTTTCTTCTCTGCTTTCTTCTCTACACCAAGCCCTGATCCAGCATCGCGTCGGCTACTTTCAGGAAGCCGGCGATGTTGGCGCCGTTCACAAGGTTGCCGGGCGTGCCGTATTTTTCGGCCGTTTCGTAGCAGTTGCGGTGGATGGAAACCATGATCCTGTGCAGCTTGTCATCCACTTCCTCGCGCGTCCAGGAAATGCGCGCGCTGTTCTGCGACATTTCGAGACCTGATGTGGCCACTCCGCCGGCATTCGCCGCCTTCGCCGGACCATACAGAATCTTGGCGTCCAGGAAGAGCTTGGTTGCCTCGAGCGTGCTGGGCATGTTGGCGCCTTCGGCCACCAGCTTGATGCCATTCTTGATCAGATTGGCCGCATCCTTCGCGGTGATTTCATTCTGCGTGGCGCTGGGGAACGCACAATCCGCCTTGATGTTCCACAGCGGGCTGTGCTCGAGCTTTACGTCTGTCGGCATGAAGATCGCCTTCTTGTAGTGGTCCGCATAATCGCGGATGCGCCCGCGCTTCACGTTCTTCAACTCCAGCACATAGGCCAGCTTCTCGCGATCGATGCCGTCCGGATCGTAGATCACCCCATTCGAATCCGACACGGTCACCGGCTTCGCGCCGAGGTCGAGCAGTTTCTCGATGGTGTATTGAGAAACATTGCCGCTACCGGAAACCAGGCAGATCTTGCCTTCGAGAGAATCCTTGCGGCTCTTCAGCATTTCTTCAGCGAAGTAAACGCAGCCGTAGCCGGTCGCCTCGGGACGAATTAAAGACCCGCCCCAGTTCAGGCCCTTGCCGGTAAGCACGCCGGTGAACTCGTTGCGCAACCGCTTGTACTGGCCGAAGAGATAGCCGATTTCGCGTCCGCCCACGCCGATGTCGCCGGCGGGAACGTCCGTATTCGGCCCGATGTGGCGCTGCAGTTCAGTCATGAAGCTCTGGCAGAACCGCATCACTTCGTTATCGCTCTTACCTTTAGGATCGAAATCGGAACCGCCCTTGCCGCCGCCCATCGGCAGCGTGGTAAGAGAATTCTTGAACACCTGCTCAAATGCGAGGAACTTCAGAATGCCAAGGTTCACCGAAGGATGAAAGCGCAGGCCGCCCTTGTAGGGGCCGATCGCGCTGTTCATCTCGATGCGGAAACCGCGGTTTACCTGAACATTTCCTTGATCGTCCGCCCAGGGCACGCGGAACATCAGCACGCGCTCGGGCTCGACGATGCGGTCCAGAATCCGGTTGGATTGATACTCGGGATGCTTGGCCAATACTAATCGCAGAGAATCGAATACCTCACGCACTGCCTGATGAAACTCAGGCTCTGCGGGGTTCTTCGCCTTCACACTCATCATGACATCTTCAATGTAGTCGCCGGGAGCCTTGATTCCGTGCGAGGTTAAAGTGCCAGAAGTCATAGTCCTGCCTCCGTAGGTCTGTTAGTTACTAAACCGATTCACTGTTCTCCCTGCAACTCGCAAGGATTTGGAACATCCGGCGGGGGCGACCGTTGTCACTCTACTGACAGGATTGAAATTGCAGCCTTACCCGGTCAGGACAACCCGTCTCCGCCCTCAAAAGGATACGCCTGTTGCGTCTGCAAGCAAGCAATTTGATTGACCAGAAGCCTGACCAGAAGCCTCGCCGTTAACTGGTCAACATCGATGCACTCGCCACATTACTAAGTGGGATTCCAGTCCAGATATAGGCTTTGTGGAATCGTGCTATAGTGTCCCAACATTTTCGGGGAGAGTTTTATGATAGAACCCCTGCGCCCAATGTCCACAGGGCAACTGTTGGACCACACCTTCACTCTCTACCGCAAGAACTTTTTGCTCTTTGTGGGCATTGCCGCGGTCGGCCCCGCGGCGTATTTGATTTTCCAGTTGCTCACCGTCGGGTCCGCAGTGGTCCCGGTTGGGTCGCGCCGAGCGGCTGCTGCCGGCGTGTCGTTTGGCTTCGGCATTATCGCCGGCCTGGTTGTGATGTTGGCAGGAATGGCCATTGCGCACGCCGCAACGGTCAAAGCGGTGGCGGCAGTTCATCTGGGTCGGGGGATAACGATTGCGGGCGCGTATCGCGCCTTGCGTGGCCGGATCCTGCGCGTGCTGGGCGTCTTCCTGCTGGTTGCGTTGATCTCTGGAGCGGCGGCCGGTGTGATCATCTTTGTCGCGGTGATGATAGGAACGGTGGCCGTCATCGGCGGCGCCAAAGCGGGGACGGCAGGCACCATCGTGGGCGCCATTGTCGGAATTATTGCGGCGGTTGTGGGAGGCCTTGTTGCCATCGCGATTTATGTCCGCTATTCCCTGGCCATACAGTCGTGTGTGGTCGAGGACCTTGGCGTTACCGCCTCGCTGAAACGCAGTGCGGTTCTTTCCAAGGGCAGTCGCAGCCGGATCCTGGCGGTGTATTTTGTTTTTGGAGTGCTCTCCTACATCGTCGCGATCGGACTTGGCGCGATCGCTGGAGCGGTGGGATCTCTGCTGCATAATCAGATTCTGGCAATGATTCTGATCTACGTGGCCACCTTCATCGCCGGGTCGCTCACCGGGCCGCTGGCAACCATCGGCATTTCGCTTCTCTACTACGACGAGCGCGTCCGCAAGGAAGCCTTCGATCTGCAATTGATGATGTCGAGCCTGGACACTCCCGGCTTACCGAGCGTAGCCCCAGCCCAAATATGACGCATTTTGGATTCCGCTATTGGCTGGCTGCGCTGTTTCTGCTGGCGGGCATAGGGCAGGCATTGGGAGCCCCTGCACTCAGCACAACGCAATACGTCGAACAGCTTCAGAGTTACGAGAACCAGGTTGCGGAACTCGCTTCCACGCCACAAAAAGCTGTGGCGCTTCGCGATTCCCTTCCCGACGTGCTCACGGTTCAGACCGCGCGGGGAGAGATGGCGGTTGACCTAAGTTTTCTTCGCGATGCTCTGAATCGATATCTGACTGGAACGGCGCAGACGAGGCCTGACATCCTTGCCAATGCGGCTATGCGGCTCAAGGCGATGCACGCCGAGGCCGAACACTACGAGCAACCGGGACGCGCCGACGATGCGACGCGGAAGCGGCTTGACGAAATCCTCAGCGCCCGCGAATTCGACCGGGTTCGCGGCCCGACCGCGCTCGAACTTCTCAAGCAGCGAATTCTGGCGTGGATTGGAAAGCTGCTCAGAAAGATCAGCCCGAAGATTCCCGACGTGGAGGATTTGGGCCAGTGGTTTGTCTGGGGCATGATTGCGCTGGCCGCCGCGATTGCAGGAGTTTGGCTGTATCGTGTTTCGCGGCAGAACTTGGGAGCCGGCCCGCGCGAGATTCTTCCCTTCCTGCCCTCCGGCCGGAACTGGAGAGAGTGGTTGGCGGACGCACGGACGCGTGCAGCCAAGGGCGAATGGAGGGACGCGATCCACTTCGGTTTCTGGGCAGCGGTCTCGCGCCTTGAATCAGAGGGCGTGTGGCCGCCCGATAAGACTCGCACTCCGCGTGAATATCTTCATGCTATTCCGGGTTCGAACATGTCGAAAGAGCCTTTCGCCGCGATGACGCGGAAGTTTGAAGCGAGCTGGTACGGCAGCCGTCCCACGACCGAAGCCGACTTTGCCCAATTCTCCGCCCATCTGGAAAGGCTGGGATGCCGCTAAGCACAGGCGAGCAGCGCGGCTTTATCGTATCCGGCATCGGGCTGCTGCTGGTCATGACCCTCGTGGCCTGGCTGAGTTCCAAACAGAAAGACCAAGGCGAAGGGACGCCCTCCAGCTACAACGTGCAACGCCGTGGGGCGAAAGCGGCTTACCTTCTCCTGCAACAAAGCGGCTATGCGGTGGAACGCTGGAAGCAGCCGCCGGCGAAGCTTCCGGCAGATGCGTCCGGAGTGATGCTGGTGTTGGCTGGTCCGGAATCATACCCGCACGCCGAAGAGTTGAGCGGCATCGTACGTTTCCTGCTCGGTGGCGGCACTGTTCTGATCGCAGGTGTGAAGCCCAATTCGTTTGTTCCTCAGTCCTCCGCGAAGGAGGGAGATGTTCGCATCGGTTTTGCCGAGTGCAGGCCGGTTGCGCCGACCAGTCTCACGCGCGGCGGACCGATCTCGCAGGATGGCGATCTCGTCTGGGATTCCAGCAAAGACGCGGCCATGGTTCATTTCGTCGCCCACTCGAAAGAAAAGGAGGCCGAGCCCGTCGTCGTTTCCTATGCTCTGGGCCGGGGCCGCGTGGTCTGGTGGGCCAGCGCACTGCCTCTCACGAATGCCGGCATTCGAGACCGGGGAAATCTGGATTTGCTGTTGAATTCCGTGGGCGACAGCCGACTTATCCTGTGGGATGAGTATTCCCACGAAGAGCACGAGGCGGCTTCGACGGGCGCTTCCAACCCGGCGCAGATGTGGGCGCTGGCTCAGGCGGGGTTTCTCGCGCTGCTGGTGATCCTGACTTTCTCCCGCCGAAGCGGGCCTGTCGTGCCGCTGGTTCGTGAATCGCGATTTTCTCCGCTCGAATTCGTGCAGACTCTCGGCAGCGTGTTTCATCGCGCGCGCGGCACCCAGGTTGCCGTAGAAATTGCCTTCAGCCGCTTTCAGCAGATTGCGGCACGGCGCCTGGGAATTCGCGGAACCGCCAGCGCAAACGATATCCTCGAAGCCATGGCGCAACGCGGAATCAAGGTTCCACCGGATGTGGCTTCTGTGGTGGGCAGCAGCGACCAGGCGGCGGGAGATACCGAGTTATCGGAAAAGCGGGCGCTCGAGCACGTGCGGGCTTTGAATCAAGCAACCTTGCTGCTCGAACCGGTGGTATCCGCCGCGAAAGACAAAACGTAACGAAGAAAGAGAATAGAGGCTTCATGCAGGCAATCACGAAGTTAGTAACCCATGGCCGCGCTGAACTCGCAAAAGTAATCGTCGGTCAAAGCGAACTCATCGATGGCACACTGACCGCGCTGCTATGCGGCGGGCACGCTTTGATCGAAGGCGTTCCGGGATTGGGCAAGACGCTCAGCGTGAAAGTTCTCGCCCGCGCGCTGAATGTGACTTTTCAACGCGTGCAGTGTACGTCTGACCTGATGCCCGCCGATCTGCTGGGCAGCAACATTCTCAACCTGCAGAACGGAACTTTTTCCTTGCACCGCGGCCCGATGTTCACCGACCTTCTGCTGGTCGACGAGGTCAACCGCATGCCGCCGCGCACGCAAGCGTCACTTCTCGAATCGATGGAAGAGCGCCAGGTCACCATTGACGGCGTGCGGCATTCGCTCTCGCCGTTGTTCACCGTGCTGGCTACGCAGAATCCGGTGGAGTTCGAAGGCACTTACCCGCTCCCCGAGGCTCAACTGGACCGTTTCCTGCTGAAAATCAAGATCGGATATCCGTCGGCGCAGGAAGAACTGGAAATTCTCGCGAAGCACAACAACCAGCCCGTTTCGCTCACCGAGCAGGTGGAGATCGCGCCGATCGAGCCGGAGGTGCTGCAGCAGGCCCGCCTGGAACTTCGTCAACTCACGGTGGAGCAGTCGCTGCTTGGCTACATCTCTGAAATCACACGGCGTACGCGAAGTTGGCCCTCAGTGTCTCTCGGAGCGAGCCCCCGCGCCGGGATCAGTCTGATGCTGGTCGCGAAGGCTCTGGCGGCGCTCGCCGAGCGCGATTATGTGATTCCCGACGACGTGAAGGCCGCGGTTCTTCCCGCAATGCGCCATCGCCTTGTGTTGCGACCGGAAGCGGAACTCGAAGGCCTCGATACGGATCGCGTGTTGACCGACGTGCTGGCCGCAGTTGAGGTGCCGAAGTGAGTATTCCCCGCCCTCTCGAGCCGTCGCCGATTGAGGCGCCAGCCGCGCCTCGCGGGCGCTTCGGCGGCGGCGCTGGGCCGCGGCTGCTACTTCTGGCGGGGGTCGGCCTGGCGTGGATCATTCCCGCGCTGTGGAATCGCACATTCCTCTGGGCGATGCTGCTTTGGGATGCGCTTCTGCTGCTGGCATTCGTCGCCGACTGGCTGCGGCTTCCGCATCCCAAACAAATCATGGTTCGCCGCGAATGGCAGAGTCCGCTTTCGATTGGCGTAGCTGCGGCCGTGAACCTCTCGGTGGCAAATCAATCTTCAGTCGATCTGTGGCTGAGCGCTTACGACGAGCTGCCACCATCGAACTGGCACACGAGCAAACCAATTATTCTGGATGTGCCGGCGCATGGGAGCCGCTCGATTCATTACGAATACACGCCCGGCACGCGCGGCGACCTTCGTACAGGAAGAGTCTTTCTGCGTTACCGGTCTGGGTTCCTGATGGTGGAGCGCTGGGCGGTGGCTGATCTGCGCCAGATGGTTCGCGTCTACCCTAATTTTGAGCAGGCTCGCAAGCATTCCGTCTATCTCGCCCGCAGCCGCCAGATCGAGTTGCAGATGCGCATGATGCGCCTGCGCGGCATCGGGTCCGACTTCGAGAGCCTGCGGGAACATCGCGACGGCGACGAACTGCGCAATGTGTGCTGGACGGCAACGGCGCGCCGCGGGAAACTTGTCTCAAAAACGTTCCGCGTAGAGCGCAGCCAGGCGGTCTGGATCGTGCTCGATTGCGGCCGCCTGATGCGGGCCCGCACCGATGGCTACAGCAAACTCGATCGTGCCGTGGATGCTGCGCTGTGCCTCGCACAACTGGCGATCTATTCGGGAGACCGCGTTGGCCTGCTGGCTTACGGGCGTGCAGTGAATCAGCGGGTAATCCCAGGGCGCGGCGCGGCTCAGATGCGCCACATCGTGGAGCAGCTCGCGGTGGTCCGCGAGGAAGTTCCAGAAGCCGACCATGTACGCGCCGCCGCCAGCCTGCTCACTCTGCAGAAACAACGCGGGCTGATCATTTGGATTTCCGATCTGGCAGAGAGCGCGATGACTCCCGAGGTCATCGAAGCTGCCGGGCAAATGCTTTCGCGGCACTTGTTGTTGTTCATTGCGATCGCCCAACCCGAACTGAAGCTGCGAGCGCGGCAGAGCCCGGCGTCAACATCGGCCATGTATGAAGTGGTCGCGGCGCAGGAGATGGTTTACCGCCGCGAACTGCTTCTGGGGCGCTTGCGTGAGCGCGGTGCGCTCTGCATGGAGGTCGAACCTTCGCGCATCTCGGCGGCGGTGCTCAATCAGTACCTGACGGTCAAAGAGCGGAACCTGGTGTAGCTGAGACACAGTCGTGCGAAGGCGAACTATTGGAGAAGTTTCACCCAATAGTAGCGGTCAAGATCATGGTAAGGCGTGGACAAGAACTTGATCACTTCGCTGTTGACCAATTCCGGTTGTTCGATGGGCGCCAGGTGAGAAGCACCCGGGACGATAAACAATTGTGAGTGCGGCAGGCTGGTGAACAATGAAATCGTTTGGTCAACGTTGATTGCGTCACGGTCCCCGGCGACAACAAGAACCGGAACTGTGATCTGTTTGAGCTGCTCGACCGTAAGATTTGGATACTTCTCGGCCAGATCAGACAGCTTCTTTTTTACTGCAGGAGAGAGTTGATCCATCCCCTGCTTGTATTTCTTGATTAAAGGCGCGGATCTTAAGAGCCTGGGGTCGTTCGCGTCCATCGCGATTTTGTCAGGCGGAGCCATGAAGTTTTCGTGCGTGTAGTCCGCGCCGAAAGTCACCATTTTCTTAACCTGTTGTGGATGGGCCAGAGCCAATTCCAGGCCGATGTTTCCACCATCGCTCCAACCTACAACATAAACACTGCCCAGTTTGAGTGTGTCGATCAGCGCACTCATGTCTGACGCCATCAGCGCATAAGTGATCTCTTTATCCGAGTCTGTCGATTTGCCTTGAGCTCTGCTGTCAACGGCAATCACTTTAAAGTGTTGGGATAATTCTGGAATCTGGCAAAGAAAGCTCGCAATCGATCCGCCGTTACCATGCAATAAGAGCAGCGGCTCACCGGCTCCATAAACTTCGTAATACACCTTTATGCCGTTCAGATCGGCGTACTTCCCCGCTTGTTCGTTCGATCCATAATTAATCTGACATTCGGCGGACGCAGTGAAAACCAGCATTAGCAACACCGTCAAAAGACTGATTCGAGTTTTCATATCCTCCCTCTCAGTGGTTAGTTCAGGAAATCCGATTTAGTTGGCCATGATCTTTGCCAATTCCGGTTTCGTACGCGAGCCGCTCCACAAATACGCGATCAGCAGCGTGAAAAGCGCCCCTGCCGCCATGAACTTCAAAGACGCGGGCGCTGATGACGGCGAAAAGAAAGCTTCAATCGTTCCGGCCACGATGAGCATGGGAATCACGCCTACCAGCAGACGAACCGCTTCCGTACCGCCGACGGCGAGCGAATCCCGCCGCGATAATACTCCGGGAAACAGCAGCGCGCGGGCGAGCCGCAACCCCGCTCCTCCTGCAATGAAGATGGCGGGAAGTTCCAGAACTCCGTGCGGCGATACGAAGCTCCACAGCGGCACGCTCATCCCGTAGGTGGCGCACGCAGTGCCAATTACTCCCAACATCAATCCATTAAAAAGCAGTTCGAAGAGCGTTCCAATCCCAGCAGTGATCCCGAGGGCAAACGTCACGAACGCCACCGAGAGATTGTTCGTCATGATGCCGCTGGAGGCCTGCGGTTTGACCGAAACAATCGAGTGCGTCCACATCTCGTGGCGTTCGATAGTGGACATCATTGCCGGCCCGACAAACTCGCGCATGTAGTCGGGGTCCGAGAGGCTGAACAGCGTCCCTGCAATTGCACCTACAAGAAAGATTGCAGTCGCTATCGCCGTGTAAGGCAGAAATTGCCGGAAGATGCGTGGATACTCCCGGCTGTAAAACTGCCACACTCCGCCCACCGTCTTCTTCTGTCCCGAATAAATTGCGTTGTGGGCGCGCCCGAGCAGTTGATTCAGATACCGCGATTGCTGCACACTGCTGGGGTCGCTGCGGACGGCGGAAAGATCGGTTGCGGTCTGGCGGTAAAGCAATCCCAGTTCACGCAACTCGCTGCGGCTCAGCCCGTGGAGCCCTTGTTCTTTCACCCGCGTGAGTAGAGACTCTAACCGCGACCAGTAAGTTTGGCGCTTGTTGAGCCACGAAACGGAGATCATAATGTGGACCCCAGTTTGGATCCCAAGTTGGACCCCAGTATGAACCCAAGTTCGGAGCAAGGTTTGGATCCGTCGGGAAAGCTTACCATCGAAACCCCCGAACAGATCTCCCTGGAGTTTCCCCTGGCCGGAGTCGGCAGCCGCGGATACGCCCTTTGCGTTGACACGCTCATCCAGATTATCGCCGCGGTTGCGATCGTCCTGATCGTCAAGTTCGCCACTCCGGATCTGGAACGATCATGGGTCTCGGCTGCGAACTGGGTCATTGCGATTGAGATTTTCGCGCTATTCTGCCTTTACTGGGGTTACTTCGCGATCTTCGAGATTCTGTGGAATGGCCAGACTCCGGGCAAGCGCCAGGCAAAGATCAGGGTGATCAGCGCGAGCGGGCGGCCCATCACGGTATTTGAAGGCATCGGCCGCAACTTTTTGCGGGCTGTAGATTCGCTTGGCTTTTATCTGGTCGGAGCCGTCGCTTGTGCCATCGACAAGCAGAATCGCCGCCTGGGCGACATGGTTGCGGGAACCGTTGTTGTGCACGAGGTCGAGGAGCAAGGAGTTTTCTACTGGTATGGCAAGGAAAAATCGGCTTCGGCCCCGTCTGTGACCCATGAAGTGGCGGCGCTTACCGAGCAAGAGTTTCAACTCGTCGAAACCTTTCTAGCGCGCCGGCTCGATATTCCGAACTTGCAGCGCCTCGCCTCGGCGCAGGCGATCGCCAACCGCATGGGAGAGCGCCTCAATATTCCAAAGGATCAGAGGCCATCCGATGAAGCCTTTCTGGAGGAAGTCTCGCGGCGATATCGCGACGTGGCGCGGCGTGGTTAGTGCCTAAGAGCCTCGCTGCGCTTGGCGGGACGGCGGAGAGCCTGCCCTGAGCGAAGTCGAAGGGCGGCCATCCCCACAGGACTTGGCGCGCTTCCTACAGGATCCTTTCGTGCGTATAACCGTTGGCACCCAAGGCTGAAATCAGTTCCGCGATGTGGTCGGGACCGCGGGTTTCCATGGTGACGTCGATGGCTGTGTCTCCCAGATTCACGTTGTGGTAGGCGCGGTCGTAAGAAGTCTCGACGATATTGGCTCGATGTTGCGCGAGGATGCCGGTGAGCCGGTGCAGTGCTCCGGGATAGTCGGGGAGGTGTACGCGCAGACGGACGAGCCGTCCATCCTTTACCAGGCCGCGCTCGATGATGCGCGCCAGCAACGTTACATCGATATTCCCGCCGCTGACCACGGCGACAACTTTCTTGCTTACCGCGTCGCGAACCATTGAATCGTGAATCATTGGAATGCGGCGATTGACTAAAGCAGCCAGCGCAGCGGCGCCTGCTCCTTCGGCGAGAATCTTTTCTCTTTCGAGCAAGAGCAGAACGGCGTTGGCAATTTCCTCTTCCTCAACCGTGACGATGTCGTCCACATATTTCTGTATTAGCGGAAGCGTGCGGACGCCGACGCGACGCACCGCGATTCCATCGGCGATGGTCACCGCCGAGGGCAAGGTCACGGGCTTACCCTCCGACAGTGCGACCTTCACCGAAGGCAGCCGCGCCGGTTGAACTCCGATAACCTGAATGCGGGGATTAATTTCCTTCAGAGCGCAACCCATGCCTCCGATCAGCCCGCCTCCGCCAATGGGCACGACAACAACCTCAAGATCGGGATGCTGCTCAAGCAACTCCAGCCCCAGTGTTCCCTGCCCTGCGATGACTGCGTCATCGTCGAATGCATGCACAAATGTGAGGCGCTCCTGCGCGCTAAGGCGCATCGCCTCCTCGTAAGCCTCATCGTAATTCGCTCCATGCAGCACCACGTCGCCGCCGTAGCCGCGCGTTGCCGAAACCTTGATCAACGGCGTCGCCAAAGGCATAACGATTCTTGCCCGGATTCCCAGCTTGGAGGCATGGTAGGCAACGGCCTGCGCATGGTTGCCCGCCGAGGCCGCTATTACTCCCTGAGAACGTGCTTCCGCAGGCAGGCTTAGAAGCTTGTTCAGTGCGCCTCGTTCTTTATAGGCGCCGGTCCGCTGCCGGTTCTCGAGTTTGAGATAGATGGAGTTGCCGGTGAGTTCAGAGAAGGTTTCGGAGCGAGTGCACGGAGAAACTTGGATCGACTCTCGAACCCGGACAAGGGCGGATTGAACGTCGCAGAGAGTGACTAATCGAGCGCTGGCTGTGGCAGGATTCGCCATTTTACTGAGGAGAGTCCTCGATCTTCACGATACAGGAAGCTCAGAGACCGCCTTCCGGAAATCGCCGCTGGCGCAGTGCAGAAAAATCAATGCGCCGCATCGAAATTGATGATTGTACTTGGACGGGTGTTTCAGGTTAGACAATTAATATGGAGGAGAAGCGCCTCAAGTTCTCGGCGGATCATGATGCATGCGGCGTGGGCTTTATCGCCCAACTGGGCGGACCTGCGTCTCATGCGGTGATTGATCGCGGACTCAGCGCCCTGGCGCGCCTGGCCCACCGCGGCGGCGTGGATGCCGATGGCCGCAGCGGTGATGGCGCCGGCCTGCTAGTCGGCATGCCGAAGGCTTTCTTCCGCAAGGCCGCTCGCGCTGACGGAATTAGATTGCCTGACGAATTTGCTGTCGGCATGGTGTTTCTTCAGCGTGGCCAGGAAACTCAAGCCGACGACGCGATTCGAACTTCCGTTTCGAAATTTGACCTGTCCTTTCTGGGCTGGCGCACGGTGCCCACCGACCCTTCCATCCTGGGGCCGCGCTCCAGCGATTCCCTCCCTGTGGTACGGCAATGCTTCATCGGGTCTCGCCTCAACTCCTCGCGCTCAAAGTCATCTCTCGACTCCTCGCATTTTGAGTTGCAGCTTTTCCGGCTGCGGCAGGAACTTGAAACCGTCCATGCCTCCGCTTACTACTGCTCGCTGTCGTCGAGAACCATCGTTTACAAGGGACTGCTCACGCCTCAGCAGTTAGCCCCGTTCTATCTTGACTTGAGCGATCCGGAGTTTGCCAGCGCATTCGTGGTTTTTCATCAACGGTACTCCACCAACACGCAGCCCAGTTGGTCGCTGGCTCAGCCCTTTCGCTTCGTAGCTCACAACGGCGAGATCAACACCATAAGCAGCAACCGGCGCTGGTTTCAGGCGCGCGGCGCAACCTTGCGCCACCAGCTTCGATTGTCGAAGGACGCAAGGCTATTGCAGCCAGGGATGAGCGACTCCGCCAGCTTTGATAACGCTCTGGAAGCTTTGGTGCAGCGAGGTTCCAGCATTGCCGAGTCTGCGTTACGCCTGGTGCCGCCGGCATGGGAACACGATGAGCATCTCGACCCCGGATTGCGGGCGTTCCTCGCCAACAGCGCTGCCGAGCAAGAACCCTGGGACGGCCCTGCCGCATTGATCTTCACCGACGGACAGTTCGTGGGCGCCAAGCTCGACCGCAATGGCCTGCGCCCGCTGCGCTATACGCTGACCTCGGACGGGTTGCTCATCGTCGGCTCCGAAGTCGGCATTACGGATCTTTCCGATAAAAAGGTGGTGGAACGCCAGCGACTAGGTCCCGGTGAGATGCTCATTGCCGATCCGGCATGCGGGACTTTTTTCCGGCCGAGTGAAGTTTCGAAGCTCGTGCGTGCCGCCGGCAGCCGGCCGATGACGACAGTGATTCCAGCGAAACACGAAGCCGAGCCCATCGTGATCGATGGCAACCGATTGATGGCAGCCTACGGCTGGACCGAAGATCAGTTCCGCATGCTCTTCTACCCTCTCGTAGAGCACGGCCAGGAACCTCTGTGGAGCATGGGCGACGACGCTCCCCCAGCCTTCCTGTCGAGCCTTCCGCGTCCTCTTTGGGATTACTGCAAGCAACGTTTCGCGCAGGTTACCAATCCTCCCATCGACCCGCTGCGCGAGAGCCACGTAATGTCGCTCGACGTCTACCTCGGCAAGAATACGAAGTTGAATTCTCCGCTGCTCGACGCCGGACAAATGGATTCGATTGCTACCGAGCTGTCGCCGGTTCGTTACATCGATATTACTTTCGAGACGGCTGGAGGCGCTGAGGCCGCCCGTCAGCTCTTGAGCAGAATCCGCCGGGAAGCTTCGACGGAAGCGGCCCATTCCGGCGCGATTTTGCTGAGTGATCGCGCCCTGAATGAGAAGCGGGCCGCTTTGCCCGCGCTCCTGGCGGTTTCGTGCGTTTGGCAAGCGATGACCGAAGCCGGCGCGTGGAGTGTTCCTCTGCTTGTGGAAACCGGCCAGGTCGTCGATACCCATCATGTGGCCCTGCTGGTCGCCGCAGGAGCGAGCGCCGTGCATCCCCATCTAGCCATGAGTATGGCATCCCGGGCTGACATCAACGGTCCTGCCCACTATCGCGCCGGCATTGAAAGGGGTTTGCGCAGAGTGCTTGCTCGCATGGGCATCTCCACGATCGGCAGCTATCGCAATAGCCAGTTGTTCGAAACCATCGGCCTCGATCCCTCGGTATGCGAAGAGTTTTTCGAGAATGCCGGGCACACGCTCAGCGGCAAGACGCTGGACGATCTATTGCGCGACAGCATCTCCTGTCACGACGCGGGTTTCGGATCTTCTGCTGCGGAGTTTCGCGATGCCGGTTTGTATCGCTTCCGCCGCAACGGCGAGCAACACGCGAGTTCGCCTGAATTCGTGCGGCGCATGCATCGCTACATCAAATCGCCGACCGAGCAGAACCGTGCAGCTCTTGCGATCCTCTCCGAAGACCGCAGGAGAGCGGGAAGAACGTTGCCGTGCGGGACTTGCTCGAGTTCCGTCCCGCGCAGCCTCTACTTTTAGACGAAGTAGAGAGCGAAGTTTCGCTGCTCAGCCGCTTCAGCACGCAGGCCATGTCGCTGGGCGCGATTTCACCCGAAGCTCATCAGACTCTCGCCATCGCCATGAACCGCCTGGGAGGACGCAGCAACACCGGCGAGGGCGGTGAAGATCCAAGCATTTACTACGAGCACCCGGAGGCGAATAACCGCGTCAAGCAGGTAGCGTCGGCGCGATTTGGCGTGACAGCGGAATACCTGGTGCGCGCCGATGAAATCGAGATCAAGATGGCGCAAGGCTCGAAGCCCGGCGAAGGCGGCCAACTCCCGTCCACAAAAGTAACGCCCTACATTGCACGCCTGCGACACGCCGTCCCTGGAACCTCACTGATCTCGCCGCCGCCGCATCATGACATCTACAGCATCGAAGATCTGGCGCAGTTGATCTACGATCTGCGCGCCGTGAACCCGAATGCACGCATCGGGGTAAAACTGGTTTCCAGTTCCGGAGTCGGAGTCATCGCTACCGGCGTAGCCAAAGCGGGTGCGGACGTCATCACGATCAGCGGTCACGATGGCGGCACGGGCGCGTCGCCGCTCACTTCCATTAAAAACACCGGGCTGCCCTGGGAAATCGGTTTGCGCGACGCACATACTGCGCTGGTGGAGGCAGGCCTCCGCGCCCGAGTGAGATTGCGCGTGGATGGCGGCTTGAAGTTCGCCCGCGATGTAGTAGTCGCCGCGCTGCTGGGTGCCGAGGAATTCGGCTTCGGAACCGCCGCGCTGCTCGCCATCGGCTGCGTCATGGCCCGGCAATGCCACCTCAATACTTGCCCTGTCGGCATCGCCACTCAGGATGAAACCCTGCGCGCGCGCTTTGCCGGGAATCCCGAGATGGTCGAAACTTACTTCCGCGCCCTGGCGGCAGACGTACGCGAACTGCTGGCGAGGATGGGTGCGGGTTCCGTCGATGAAATCCTGGGCGCTGTTGAGCGGTTACAGCCGCGCTCTCCGGAAACCGAACGGAGCGTGGCTTCGCTGTTGACTCCGATCGCCAATCCGCCCGCGCAGTTTCCCTGTCCTCACGAGGACAGCAGCGCGCTGCACGTTGAATTGAATCGTGTAGTGGACGATCTTGAGTCTCTCTCCGTCCGTCCTCATCGTTTTGAAATCACCAGCGAGGATCGAGCTGTTGGTGCGCACTTCAGTGGCGAGGTGCTGCGCCGCCTCGGATCTTCGTTTGGAACTTCGACTCTGGACATGGGCGGCGCCGATTGCGAGTTTGTCGGCACCGCCGGACAAAGCTTTGGCGCATTCCTGATTTCCGGCGCCAACTTCCGGCTTACCGGCGAGGCGAACGACTATGTGGGCAAAGGTCTGTGCGGCGGCAGCATCGCAATTACCGCGCACGCGGAAGCCTCGGAACGCGGAGATGTACTGGTCGGCAACACGGTGCTCTACGGCGCGACGTCCGGCGAGTTGTTCGTCGCGGGCCGGGCAGGAGAGCGGTTCGCGGTCCGCAACAGCGGTGCGCTCGCTGTGGTTGAGGGGGTGGGCCGCCACGGATGCGAATACATGACCGCCGGAGTGGTGGCGATTCTCGGGCCAGCGGGCCCGAATATGGGAGCGGGAATGACTGGCGGCCTCGCCTATCTGTTGCGCGCCGACGCCGATGCCTACTTCAATGATGGTCACATAAATGATGGTCACATAAATGATGGTCACATAAACGATAGTCACATAAACGACGATCACATCAACCGCGACTCGGTGCGGTTCGCAACTCTCGAACCTCGGGAAGAACAATGGCTCCGCCGCATTCTTGCGCCGGCATTTGCAACTCACCGGCAGTCCCCGTGCGGCTGAACTCCTCTCCTGCTCAGCTTTGCCGCTGCTTCGGGTTGAGCCTCTGGCGCCGCCGTGCTCGATCGAAGAATCATGGGCTTCGATCCTTTCGCGACTCGCCGCCGAAGAAGCCCGCAGTTATGGACGCGACAAGCCTCTCACTTCCGAAAGACCGGTCGTTCAATGAGCAGTCTTAACTGAGCCCGCGAAAACCGCGCCCGAGGCCACTGTTAGCTATAATCTTCTAACTACACCGAATGGACTTCGATCAGCTCATCACCTTCCTGGAAGTTGCCCGGCAAGGCAGCTTCTCGCGCGCCGGGGAGAAAGTCTTCCGCTCGCAATCGGCAGTCAGCGCGCAGATCCGCCAACTGGAACAGGAGTACGGCGACCGCCTGCTCGACCGCTCCGGCAAGTCGGTGAAGTTGACTCCCGCGGGTCAGGTCTTTCACGAGTACGCTTTGCGCATGAAAAAGCTGCGCGACGAATCGCTGGTGGCGGTGGCCGACCATGGCCACACGCCGCGTGGCACGCTGCTGGTCGGCGCCAATGAAGCCACCTGCCTTTATGTTCTGCCCGAAGTTTTTGGGGAGTACTGCCGCCGTTTTCCCGATGTGCAAATCAGTATCTATCGCAACTTCACCTACAAGATTGTCGAGAAGCTGGAAAACGGTTCGCTCGATGTGGGCGTGCTCAGCCTGCCAGTTCAATCGCCCAGCTTGAAGGTCCAGGCTATCTATCGCGACCGCTTGATGCTGATGGTGAGTCCTAAGAACCCGTTAGCCAAGCAGAAGTCGGCGCCTATCAGCGACGTGGTGAAGTATCCTCTGCTGCTGCCCAAGACCGGTCACACCCGCAGACTGCTGGATAAGCTTTTCCGCGAGTACAACACGGAACTCAAAGTCAGGATGGAGCTACCCAGTATCGGGATGATCAAAAGCTTCGTTGCCGCCGACCTTGGCATCTCGCTCATCAGCGCAGCCTTTGCGCGCGATGAAGTAGCCGCAGGCAGAGTGAAACTGATCGAACTGGAAGGCCCTGAACTGTGGCGGGAACTAGGCCTTGCCTATCGGCGCGACCGCACGCTCTCAGTGGCCAGCAAGACTTTCATTTCCGTGGTGCGGCAGCTCTCGGACCATCTCAAGAAGACAGAAGCCTAGGCGCACTGGTGAAGTTGTGACATTAGAGCGTTGAGAAGAGACAGCGCCTGACGCAGTCAGGCGGCCGTGCGGCCCCGCCTCATACTTTGAAGAACTGTCGACGGTATCTGCAGCACGCGAATCTTCGAGTCTTTTATTGTCGTAACCCGAACCGCGACACCGTCCGCTTCTGCAAACGGGTCTGAAACCACTTCAAAATCCTCGCCATACAGGCGAACGTGTTTGGAAGTCGAATATCCAAGACGCTTAACGTGGGCGCACATTTCCGAACTTGAGGGAGACTCAACATTAGGGCTGGTCATGATAAGACCATCATAGTCCTCTGCGAGGTTGCGTGCCGCACCGCCCTGCGACCAGGAAAATTCGGTGCCAACGGTTTAACCGTAGTATTCTCGCGAAGTAACTTTCCGGTGTTCCCGGCCGAAAGGACTGACCCCGTGGCGAACGACGAAAAGGCCAGCTATAACCGCTTCCTTCTGCTGGTAGCGGGACTGGGTGGCTTGCTATACGGAGTGGACGTCGGCATCATCGCTGGCGCCTTGCCTTACCTCGAAGCCACGTCCGGCTTGAATGCCGGCCAGCTCTCCACCGTGGTTGCAGCCGTCCTTCTCGGCAGCGTCATCTCAACCCTGTTCGCGGGAGCGCTGGCGGACTGGATGGGACGCAAGCTGCTCATGACCCTGAGCGGCGTGCTGTTTGTGGTCAGCATTCCGGTAATTGCGCTTTCTCATGGTTATGAACCGTTGATTCTTGGCCGCCTTCTGCAGGGCATCAGCGCCGGGTTGATTGGTGTTGTCGTCCCGCTGTATCTGGCAGAGTGTTTGTCGGCATCGAGTCGCGGCAAGGGCACAGGCATCTTCCAATGGCTGCTCACTCTCGGCATCACGGCGGCGGCTTTCGTTGGCATGTATTTCAGTTTTCGAGTCGCCGAAGTAGCAAAGCTCGGCGACGCTGCCCGGCTCATCGCGTTTAAAGACACGGCCTGGCGCAGCATCTTCTGGGTATCGCTGCCACCGGGGATTTTGTTCGTGATTGGCAGCGTCATGGTGGCGGAGTCCCCACGCTGGCTGTTTCGGCAGGGCAGGCGCGATGCCGCCCGCGCGGCTCTCCTTCGTTCCCGCAGCACCGTGCAGGCTGACCTTGAGCTCGCGGAAATGGAGCAGGCGGCCGCCGCCGAGAAAGCGCAAACTTCCACCGGAACGAAGATTAAGGAGTCACTTCTGCGCCGCAAGTATGTGATCCCGTTTGTGCTGGCCTGTGTGATTCTCGCGTGCAATCAGGCTACCGGCATCAACTCCATCATTGGCTATAACACCAACATTCTCCTGCAGAGCGGCCTCTCCGATGTGCAGGCTCATTGGGGCTACGTTCTTTTCACCATCATCAACTTCCTGGTCACCATTGGCGGCGTAATGCTGGTGGATCGCAAAGGACGCAAATTCTTGCTGTCGGTGGGAACCGCCGGAATTATTGTTTCGCTGGTTTGCACCGGCCTGCTCTTCCGCGCAACCGAACGCTTGCGAATAGATTCAAAAACCTCGCTTCAGTCGATGGTCAATGCGGACCAGAAGATCAGCCTCACTTACGACCAGAAGCTGGCGGAGACGCTGCTGAACTCCGGCGGCGATGTTGCTCACCAAGTTGGCAGCCGCCCGACTTCCCTGGTAGTCATCTATTCCTACGGGGACTTCCAGGCGGCGACCAAGGCCGCGCGTTCCGACGACACTGCCGCGACCCCAATCGAAATCACCCGCGAAAGCTGTGTACCCGCCAACAAAGTGGTGGCGTTCTTTTCCAACCCCTTCGGCGATCTCGACGCCGCCCGCCAGGCTCCGCTGAAAATCGACAATGCCCTGATCACGCCCTTGCCGAGCCCGCGCAGCGGATGGGAAGTCGCCATCACGCTCTTCGTGTTCATGGCGTTCTATGCCGTCGGCCCCGGCGTGTGCGTTTGGCTGGCGCTTTCCGAACTGATGCCGACCCGCATTCGCTCCAACGGCATGAGCATCGCCCTGCTGCTCAACCAGGCAGTTTCCACCGGCATTGCCGCGATATTCCTGCCCACCGTCGGCAAGTATGGCTACGCAACCATGTTTTTCGGCTTCGCCGCCTGCACCGTGATCTACTTCATCACGGCCGCGGTGTTCCTGCCAGAAACGAAAGGGAAAACTCTGGAAGAGATCGAAGCGCACTTCGAAGGCGCGAGAAAAAAGCCCGGCCTCGCAACGACTTGAACCGTTGGATGAATGGAGCGGGAGACCCGGGATCGAACCGGCGATATTCAGCTCGTCAGGGTGGGAATGTTAACCGCGCGGCTCAGCGGCAGACTCAGCGCGGATCGGCTGCCTCATTCGCGCCGCCCAATAGGCTGGCTCGATCGCTGGGTCAGATTGAAGGCTGTGTTTACCAAGCCAACGTGAGAAAACGCCTGAGGAAAATTGCCTAACTGGCGTTTTGCCATTGGATCATATTCTTCGGATAGAAGACCGACATCGTTCCGAATGTCCAACAACCGTTCGAACATCCGCACTGCGTCTGTATGGCGGCCCTGCAACTCGTAATTGTCGGCCAACCAGAATGAGCAGGGCAGAAACGTTCCTTCTCCATGGGGAATACCGTCTACGGCGGGATCTTGCGTGTACCGTCCGACAAAGCCATTCTCCACGAGGTGGGTTTCGATGGCTTTAACCGTGCCGATTACACGTGCATCGTCCGGCGGAAGAAAGCCAACCAGCGGCATCATCAAGAGGCTGGCATCGAGGTGTTTGCCTTCGTAATACTGCACAAAGGAGTTCAGATTCGCATCGAAACCCTGCCGGCAAACCTGCTCATGAATGGCATCACGAAGTTTTTTCCATCGTGGGATATCTACGGCGAACCGGCCCAGTTCCGCCATTTTGACCAGGCGATCGACGGCGACCCATGCCATCATCTTCGAGTGGACGAAATGCCGCCGTGGACCGCGCACCTCCCAAATGCCGTCATCGGGCTGCTCCCAGCCCGTCTCCAGGAATTCCAACATCGTCAGCGCGACTCCGTGACGCGCATGCTGTGGCGGTCCCAGCCCGGCTGCCCGCGCCTCAAAAAGTGTGTTGGTCACCTCCCCAAAGATATCCAGTTGATATTGTTTGTAAGCGGCATTCCCGGTTCGGACGGGGACAGATTTTTCATATCCCGGCAGCCACGGCAGTTCCAGTTCCGTGAGCCTGCGTTCGCCGCGAAGACCATAAACGATGTTAAGTTCAGAAGGGCTGCCCGCGACCGCGCGCAGAAGCCATTCCCGCCACTCTCGCGCCTCTTCTAAGTATCCGGCCTTGAGCAGGGCTTGCAGGGTCAGAGTCGCATCTCGCACCCAGCAAAACCGGTAGTCCCAATTCCGCACACCCCCCAACAGTTCAGGCAATGAAGTTGTCGGGGCGGCTACGATTCCGCCGGTGGGCAGAAATGTCAGGGCTTTCAGCGTGATCAGCGAGCGTAACACTGCGTCCCGCCATGCCCCCTGATAAGCACAGCGATCCGACCACTCCCGCCACCATTTTTCCGTGTTCTGAATCGCCTCGTCAATGTTCACCGCCACAGGTTCACGCTGGTGTGAGGGATACCAGGTCAGATCAAACGCAACCTTTTGTCCCTCCTCAATGGTGAATACCGCCTCAGTCTTCATATTTTCATTGTGAAGCGGCACATCCGCCCGCAGCCGTATCATGTCTGGACCGGCAATGGCGGAAATCCCATTTTCGATTCGCCGAACCCAGGGCACCACAGCCCCGTAATCGAATCGAATCACCAGCTCCAACTTCATCCGGACCTGACCTCGGGTGCCGACGACAACGCGCAGAAGCTCAGGCATCTCCTGGCGCGACATCATGCAATCGATGAGCTTTGCCGATCCGCTTTCGGTCTCAAACTCAGTCTCCAGAATCAGAGTTCCGTCCCGATACTGGCGGCGAATGCTTCGGATCGGCCCTGCCGGTGAGATCGACCAATGCCCGTGTTCAGCAGTTCCGAGCAGCGCCGCAAAACAGGCACCCGAATCAAAGTGCGGAAGACAGAGCCAATCGATCGAACCCTGTCTCGAGACTAGGCCAGCTGTATGGCAGTCGCCGATCATCGCGTAATCTTCAATTGGTATGGACAGGGACTCCCTCCGCAAATCGTGCTTAGATGAACTCGGCCAGCAACCGCTTCAGCCGCTCGGGCACATCTCCATCACAGCGATATCGGAACCACGCTCAACGAATACACGCAGCCAATTGCAGAGAGTGTCCGCAAACTGGTCAACGCCGTGGCCGACGACATGATGGCCAGCAAGCTCGTAACGAATCGCATCCAGTGAGCCGCACTTTCCAGTGAACTATGCTGCGGAATTATGCCTTTGACAAACCCAGCCAGCCTTTCTTACAGGCCTTGCGAGCGAGTTTACGGTAATCCGCATATTGAACGAAAATGAAAAAACCCAAACGTTCTGCACACGATTGGCGCACACAGTTTTTTGGGGCTTCCGCTAACTAATTGAAAAGATGGAGCGGGAGACCGGGATCGAACCGGCGACATCCAGCTTGGGAAGCTGGCGTTCTACCGCTGAACTACTCCCGCTCACTGGCAAAAAGGGCCTAACTATTTCCCGTCAGCAACCAAAGTCTAGCACTCGAAGCCGCCGGAAACAATCGGCCGGAGCGGCTGACCGCCTCCGTTTCCTCCGCGGCCATTCTCCGCCACCTCCGCGTTTTAAATGTTGCATTTGCGAACTCAAATCAAAACCTAAACGCGGAGGTCGCCAGAGAACATCCGCGGAGTGCCCGGAGATGGCAAGTCGCTGCCGGAGGCGGGCTCGATCACCGGCGCTCTCATTTCATTTAGACTGCCTGAAGAGAACAAAATGTCTTCCTCATCAACCCGAAAACACGCGGGCACAGGTGCCGGCGATCAGCCAGCGGTCCCCGAGCCTTCATTCTCCGAGCGGGCGCGCACGCTGGTATACCTGGGCCGCATTGGCAGCTTGTCCACGATCTCGCGCAAGCAGCCCGGCTTCCCCTTCGGTTCGGTGATGCCCTACGGGCTGGACCAGCGCGGGCGTCCCATCTTCCTTATCAGCACCATGGCCATGCACACGCAGAATCTGCAAGCCGATCCGCGGGCCAGCCTGCTCGTAACCCAACCAGACGCCAGCGGCGATCCGCTAGGCGCGTCGCGTGTCACACTCGTAGGGAATGCTTTGACCATCCCGAAGCCCGAAGTGCCAGAGGCGCGCCAGCTTTACCTCGAGCGTTACGCCAACAGCAAGTACTGGGTGGATTTCGAAGACTTCTCTTTCTACCGCATGGATGTGTTGGACGTATACTACGTGGGAGGTTTTGGCGTGATGGGATGGGTGCAGGCATCGGACTACGACCAGTCGCAACCCGATCCGCTGGCCGATGCGGCGAGCGGAATTATCGAGCACATGAATGCCCACCACAAGGACGCGCTCATTCTGCTGGCCCGGGTGTTGGCTGGCATCGAATCTCAGGAAGCGGCGATGACCGCGGTGGATCGACTCGGCTTTCACTTGCGCCTGAAAACCCAGGACGGGATGAAGGGTGCGCGCATTGCGTTTTTGCGGGAAGTGCGCAATTCAGAGGAGGCGCGAAAAGCCCTGGTAGAGATGGTACAGCAATCGCGTCAGCAGCCCTGAGACTCACCCGCTCCCACCCAACAAAAATGCCCGCGATCCTCTCGGATCGCGGGCAAATGTTCCACTTCGAAAAGCGGTCACTTAAACAGCTTGGACGTTCTCCGCTTGCCAGCCCTTAGGGCCCTTGGTCACGTCGAACTGCACGGTTTGGCCTTCTTGCAAGCTGCGGAAGCCGCCAGCCTGAATCGCGGAGAAATGCACGAAAACGTCTTCGCCATTCTGACGGCTGATAAAGCCATAGCCTTTGGCGTCGTTAAACCACTTCACTGTTCCTTGTTCTGCCATTGATAGTTCCTATTCTTGTTTCTTTGGATTGTGCTGAGAAGAATCCTTGCTAGTGAGGGGGTGACGCTGGTTGGCGATACCGACCTTCAGTTGCTCGTGAATCAAACTTAGCTGTTACTTATTGTACATCAGAAGTCAAGATTTCGCAGTAAATTTTGCAAGTGCATATCCTTAACCGCTCGTCGCTACCTGTGGCACAATACTGGCCATGTTTAGATTCCGGCCCACCTCGGCTTTTTTCCTGATTCTCTCTTTTCTCTGCACCGCGTACTCCAGTGCCCAACAGACAATTCGATACTCGATAGTAAGCAACGGCAGGAATGCAGGAAGCGAAGTTGACGCCTTCAGCGCGGATGGGCACATTGACTCCGCCTTCGAGTTCAATGATCGCGGCCGCGGGCCCAAGATCGAGGCGCACTATATTTTTGCGGCAGATGGAACCCCGCTGCGCACAGACATCACCGGCAACGACTACCTCAAAGCTCCTGTAGATGAACACTTCTCCGTCGAAGCCGGATCTGGCCACTGGAAGAGTACTTCCGAGCACGGACAGGCTCCCGCGCCCGGTTTCTACATCAGCAATAACGGTCCAGCCAGCGAGACAGCCATGCTGGTGGCGGCGCTTTTGAAGGCCAAGGGAACTCCGGTCAAACTGTTTCCCGCCGGCCAGGCCCGGCTGGAGAAAATGACCGACGTGACTGTCGAGAGTCACGGCAAGAAAATGCATGTGACTGCGTATGGAATCACGGGGCTCTCTTTCGATCCGCAAACAGTATGGCTTGACGATGACTTGCATTTCTTCGCCAGCCCGGGAAAGTGGTTCGCATTTCTCAGGGAAGGCTGGGAAGATACAAATGATCAGCTCTATGCCCTGGACCGCAAAGCTCAGGACGCGCGTTACGCGCGCCTCGCGACTGAGTTAGCTTCCCACCCACAGCATCCCGTGGCGATCGAGCATGTGCGGGTGTTCGATTCCGAGCAAGCCACGGTTCGCGACGACCAGACCGTCGTCATCGAAGGGGAACGCATCACGGCGGCAGGTGCATTCGCCAGCGTCAAGATTGCGAACGATGCCGAGATCGTCGATGGAACGGGAAAGACTCTCGTGCCCGGCTTATTCGATATGCATGCTCACGCCCAGGCAATCGACGGGATTATGAACATCGCAAGCGGTGTGACCACGGTTCGCGACATGGGGAATGACATCGACGAACTCAAGCACCTGCAAGACCAGTGGGACAGCGGCACGACCATCGGTCCACACGTGTGGAAGGCTGGCTTTATCGATGGACACGGCCCGTTTCAAGCCCCCACCGGCCTCTACGCCGATACTGCGGAAGAGGCGAAGACTGCGGTGAATCGTTATGCGGATCTTGGCTACATTCAGATCAAGCTCTACAGTTCGCTTAATCCTGATTTCGTGCCCGGAATCGTGAAAACCGCTCACGCCCGCGGCTTACGGGTGAGCGGACACATTCCAAACGGCATGACCGCCAGCCAGTTTGTCGAAGACGGCGCCGACGAAATACAGCACATTAACTTCATCTTCCTCAATTTTCTTGCGGGAAAAGTAAAAGACACTCGCACGCCAGAACGATTCACTGCTGTGGGCGACTATGCGGCGAAGCTCGATCTGCACTCGAAAGAGGTCAACGATTTTATCGCGCTTCTGCAGCAACATCACACCACGGTTGATGTGACGCTGGCCACCTTTGAGGGAATGTTCACCGGCCGGCCGGGTAAGGTCTCTCCAGACTTTGCCCCCGTGCTAAACCGGCTGCCTGCTCAAGTGCAGCGCGGCGCATACGCAGGCGGGCTTCCCGTTACGGATGGAAACGATCAACTTTATAAAGACTCTTACCGGGCAATGCTCGCAATGACCAGGAGAATGTATGACGCCGGCATTCCTATTCTCGCGGGCACCGACGCGACCGCCGGAATCATGTTGCATCGGGAATTGGAGCTGGAAGTAGAAGCAGGGATTCCGCCAGCGAAAGCACTGCAAATCGCAACCTTCAACGCCGCCCGGCTGTTGAAGCAGGATAAGGATTTAGGCTCGATAGCGGCGGGAAAGCGAGCTGACCTGGTGATGGTGGATGGAAATCCGGCGGAGCACATCAGCGACATTCGCCGTTGCCGCCTGGTAATGAAGGATGGAGTGCTCTACAAAAGTGCCGACCTTTATAGCGCTGTGGGCATCAAGCCGGCGGAGTAGTGCGGTTCACTCCGAGTATCCATCGGAGTTGCCCTCGTCTTCGTCTTCTCCGTCGTCCTCTTCGTCCTCTTCCTCTTCATCGTCGGGCTCTGAACGAACTAGGATATCGAAGGCCACCAAGCGATCTACCGGGGAGAAATCGACTAATTCTGAACCTGTGCCGCTCATGGTTCGATGGTACACCTCGCACCATTTACCTGCCGCAGTACTAACTGGTGGACAGCAGGAACCAGCCCTGGAAGTTCGACTTTGGGGGAGGAGGCGCGCCGGGAATTCGCGGGAACGAAACATCTAGACACCAGCGCGCCGCCGAGAGCCGCAGTCTGTCAGCCGGCGGCCCTTTGCTACTCTGCGTGCGAGAGTACACGATTTACGATTCCGGCGTCTGTTCAAACTTATACACTTGCTTTGCAAACTTTCATTTGGGCCGCACCCCCACTTTTTCCACAGCTTGCCTTGGTTCATCTGACCTTTACTATCTCCGGGCAATCTCCAATACTTAACCCATAGCTCATAGGTTGCCTGTCGCTAGCCAGCTTCGGAGTCTCTATGGGGAACTTCTACACGGACGTGATTTCACGCAACGCGCGCTTCGACTCGGTGACGCGTGTCGACGATCCCGCACTGCTGGAACCGACGACGCGCCAACTGGCTGAGGGCTTAGTCGCCGCCGCCCGCCAGATGGGAATTGAAGTCACAATCTACGAAACCTACCGCAGCCAACCCCGCCAGCAGGAACTCTTCAACCAGGGCGCCACCAGGCTTCGAACTGCTAGGCGTTCATCACTATGGCTTGGCTTGTGACATCGTCCGCGTGGTAGGTGGAGAGCCTTGCTGGAAAGGTGATTTCTCATTCCTGGGACACCTCGCGCAGAGCTGCGGTCTAATCTGGGGCGGCGACTGGGGCGCTCCCAACATCAAACATAACTTCGTCGACAGCGTACATGTGCAGCGTTGCACGGTGGCCAGGCAAGGGGCCTTGTTCACTCGCGCCTGGTATCCCGACGCTACTTATAATCCGTACGAGGACGGGCAACATTTATTCGACGCCGTCGCTCAGCCTCTGACAGGAGTTGCGCCGGGGAAAACTGGATCAAGCACACGTCAACGAACATAGCAGGCCAAGTTAGACCTTCTTACTTAAAAGTCACCTCTAATAAATCGCAACTCATGTCCTTCCGTGTTAGCCTTACCTGAAGAGGGGGTTCCTAATGATGATCAACAAAGTGGTAGCTTCCCTGCGGAAGGAGTACTCCCGTCTCGAAAAAGAGATGGGACAAGTAGGGAAAGCGCTCGACGCCCTTGGCCAAGCCGGCGGGAAGAAGCTCAAGAAGACGGGCCGTACCTTGAGCAAGGATGCCCGCCGACGCATCGCTGAAGCGCAAAAACTACGCTGGGCGAAAGTCCGAAAGGCTGCCGCCAAGCTAGTCAAGTCGTAAGTAGAAATGCTCTCGCAAGCACCGCAGCTGGTCTCGTTCGTGACTTCTCCTGAATCTTGCGGACGAGGCCCAAGCTTCGGCCCCACCTTGATAGAACCCGCTGCTTAGCGTAGAATCCGCTCCGCTTTCAATCAATCCGTTAATTTGCTTCCCAAAAACAGGAGGAACATGAAAACAAAACCGATTCTACTCGCCCTGGCTCTGTGCTTTGTAGCGGCATTGGCCTTAGCAAGCCCAATGATGGGCACCTGGAAACTGAACGAAGCCAAGTCGAAGTTTCCCCCAGGGTTCCCGAAGAACCACACGGTCGTATACTCAGCCGCGGGCGATAACGTGAAAGTCACCGTGGATGGCGTCGACGCCGAGGGCAAACCCACGCACAGCGAATGGACCGGCAAATTCGACGGCAAAGACTATCCTCTCACCGGCGACCCGAACGCAGACACACGGTCGTACAAGAAGATTGATGACCACACCACTGACCTAACCAATAAGAAGGCGGGCAAGGTTACTAGCACGGCAAAGATTGTCATATCGGCCGACGGCAAGACTCGCACCGTCACGATAAGCGGAACCGACCCCAAGGGCAACAAGGTCAACGCCACCGCACTGTACGACAAGCAGTAGTGTGAAGATCGGGGACTTTACGGGGAAGGCGTCCGGAGCAGAAACCGCCGCCGCCTCCTAAGTCCACCGGAACCAATTCAGTCCTTGCCCGTGGTCAGGCAATCAAGTGCGGTACGAAGGTACTCGTGTTTCCCACGATCATACTCTCTGATTCTCGAAATCCAACGCCCGCCGCGCCTTGATCTGCAATTTCCCACGACCCAATAACCACGTACTTGTCTCCCAGCTTTGTGCATGGGCTTGTTGCCTGATAGACCCACCCTGAATCAGCGCACTGCCCGTCGGTTTCGGCTTCAGTACTCCCGTTCTTAATCATGGAAACGTTAGCGCCTTCCCGCCCTAGCTTTGGTTTACGGACGAAGCTCACCAAGTCACGGGGACCATCAAGGTAAGCGGGCAGAAGATTCTCGTGGTTCGGGTACATCTCCCAAAGCACGGCCAGCAACGCCTTGTTGGAGAACATCATCTTCCAGATCGGCTCAATCCACTGCGGCGAAGGATAGCGTTCCATCACGTAGCGCCAGAATTGCTCTTTGACCATCATCTCCCAAGGATAGAGTTTGAAGATGCTCTCCGCTGGCGACCCGTCAAGATCAACGAATGCTTGTTTCTGCTGGTCGTATCCGAGTTGCGACATCAGCATTCCCAGCGTCTTGATTCCGGCCTCTTCCGCGGTCTGACGCAGATAGCAGACCGTCATCGTGTCTTCTTCGAGATCGCAATGAGTGAACACCAGGGGCTGTTTCACGTAGCGCTTTAAGTCGCGCCACTTCGCAACCAGCTTCTCGTGGAGAGAGTTGAACTGATCCGATCTTCTGAAGCAGTCCTGCAACCAGTACCACTGGATCACGGATGCTTCGATGAGAGCTGTTGGTGTGTCGGCGTTGTATTCCAGGAGCTTCGGCGCTTCGTCCCCGTCGTAAGCCAAGTCCATTCGCCCATAGAGGGCCGGCGGTTCGGCAACCCAAGTCTTCACGATTAGTGGAGCCACATCGCCGCGAATGCCAAAATCAGCCCACCGCGTGTTGTCGATGATGTATTGCCCCGCGGCGAGGCACATATTCTGCAAACGTTCTGTTGAAGTCTCTAGCGCCTGCACATCACGTTTCGACAGAGCATAGTAAGCAGATTCATTCCAGTAGTCGGAGCCATCGGGGAGTTTGCTGTAAGTCAGACCCAGAGATTCTGTCCTGACTCTCCAGTCCTTGCGCGGCGTTGTCGTATATCGCTTCATGCTCCCGCCCCGCCGGCAAAGCCCTGGCCGAATCCGCCTCGAATTAAGGCTGCGCCCTGCGGGGAACTGGCGCGTACGACATCAACGTGAGGGGCCGGATCAAAGGAACCTCCGGTAGCGGGTTGACCAACTACATAGCCACCTCCGCCATAATACCAACGATAGAAGGGATAACCGTGGATTCCCACGACACCCTGCCCCGGTTTATCCTCGCACTTGCTGTCCTCGGCAACATTGCTAGATGAATCAACGCAACGCTGAAGTTGTTTCTTTTTCTCGCAGTTAGTCAGCGACAAGAATGCCGCCACTGCGAGTAGTGTTACCGGAACCGCGCCTGATTTCTTCATGCTTCGCCACTTCCTCACGGAGCGATGAGAACTCGGTCTAAGTCCAGCGAAACCACTTCAAAGCCAGCGCAAACGAGATACCACCCCACGCAGCTAATATCAGAAGCCGCGGCCATTGATGGATCAACGGCATACCTTCCAGAATGCTCGCCCGCAGCGCATCGTTCAAGGCAGTCAGCGGCAGCGCCTTGATCAAGGGCTGAATTACCGAGGGGAAGCGCTCGTAGGAAAAGAACACCCCGGAAAAGATCCACATCGGCATCATCACCAAATTCATGAGACCGCTCACGCTCTCGATCTTCTGCGCCCGGCTCGCGGTCAGCAATCCTATTCCGCCAAAACAAATCGCTCCCAGGGAACCCAGCAGCAGAATTGCGAACAGCGATCCCAGCACCTTCATGTGGAAGACGATGACCCCGAGCGTCAGCAGCAGGCCGATTTCGATGATCATCAGCACCAGGCGGCTCGAGAGCAGCGCCAGCAGAAAGTCTCCGCGCCGCATCGGCGTGCCCACAAAGCGCTTCAGCAGTTTGCGTTGGCGCATGTCCACCAGCGCGAACCCAATACCCCACATCCCGGAGTTCATCAGGTTCATGCCCAGCAATCCGGGAATCAGAAAGTCGATGTAGCGCGAACCCGGCTCAGACGAAGTCACCACGGAGGTCGCGACCACATCTTTGCGGCCGGCTGCTGTCTGCAGCGCATCGTCAACTTCGGATCGCGCCAAGACGCTCTCAGGCCGCGCCGGATCGTAGCGGTAACGCAATCCTCCCGCGCCGTCCGGCTCAATCACAAGATCGTACTTGCCCAGACGGAAACCCTTGCGCGCCGCATCGCCCTCTTGCACATCGATCTTGAATGCTGCGTGCTGCGGAGAACGTTGCAACCAAGCCTCAGCTTGCTGCGCGCCGGCTCCCGCCACAATCGCGACAGACGACGCGTCGCCCGGCTTGTTGCGGAAAGCGATCCCAAGCCCCGTCGCAAGTAATAGAGGAAACACAAATACCCAGAACACGACCTCCGGCTCGCGCTTTAGTTCCAACATGCGCGCCGTCAGCAGATGCAGGTATCCCGACCAGCGACCATTCCGCTTGGGTGGACGCTTCGGGGGAGCCTTTGCTGCGATGGCGGGTGTTTGTTCTGCAGTGCTCATAAACGAACTCCAAAACGCGTTTGTCGTCCCGAGCAGACATACTTGTCATCCCGAGCGAAGCGAGGGATCTTGGTTCTTGCCTGCACAACCAGTGTTGCCGATCCAGGCAAACACCAAGATCCCTCGCTTC
>CAVPEZ010000028.1:0-28706 GCA_963703635.1 uncultured Acidobacteriaceae bacterium | reverse complement strand
GAGCGGAAACGCTGGCCGCCGTCCTCTTTTCCATCGGTAAGAACTCCCGCGCTTCGTATCCCGTGTAAATCTGTCGCGGCCGCGCGATCTTCTGTTCCGGATCGACCATCATTTCCTGCCACTGCGCTAGCCAGCCCGCCGTGCGCGCGATGGCAAACAACACCGTGAACATCTCCGGCCGGAAGCCCATGGCCTGGTACATGATCCCGGAATAGAAATCGACGTTCGGATACAGCTTGCGCTTCACGAAGTAGTCGTCTTCGAGAGCGATGCGCTCCAATTCCAAGCGATCTCCAGTTTCGGATTGCGTCCCGTCACCTCGAAGACCTGCTCAGCGCACCACCGGATGATCTTCGCCCGCGGATCGTAGTTCTTGTAGATGCGATGCCCGAATCCCATCAGCTTGCCGCCTTCTTTCACCTTCTTGATGTAGGCAGGCACCTTGTCTTTGGAGCCAATTTCGTCCAGCATCTTCAGTACTTCTTCGTTCGCTCCGCCGTGCAATGGTCCGGCCAGAGCAGCCGCGGCCGACGCCGTAGACAGATACGGATCGGTTTGCGCGCTGCCCACCGAGCGCATCGCGTTGGTGCCGCAATTCTGCTCGTGATCCGCGTGCAAAATGAAGAGGATGTCGAGCGCGCGGGAGAGGACCGGATTGGCCACGTATTTCGGCTCGACCATCCTCCACAACATATTCATGAAGTTCTCGGTGTAGCTCAGATCGTTGTCCGGATACACGTAGGGAAATCCCACGTTATGCCGGTACGACATGGCCGCGATCGATGGCGCCTTGCCAATTAGCCGCTTGATTTGCAACATGCGGTTTGGCGCCTCGTGCACCTGCCGGGCTTCCGGATACACGCTGGAGAGAGCCGCCACCGTGCTCACAAACATCACCATAGGGTGAGAGTCGTAACGGAAACCCTCCATGTACTTCTTCGTAGTCTCGTGCAGCATGGTGTGGTGGGTGACGTCGTGTACCCAGGTTTTGAGTTCGCTTTGTGTGGGCAATTCACCAAACAGCAGAAGGTAGGCGACTTCCAGGAAAGAACAGCGTTCGGCCAGCACTTCGATGGGATAGCCGCGATAGCGGAGGATTCCCCGGTCACCATCGATGTAGGTGATACTGCTGCGGCACGAGGCAGTGTTCATGAAGGCCGGATCGTAGGTCATCAGCCCGAAATCGTCCGGGCCGGTTTTGATCTGCCGCAAGCTCATCGCCCGGATCGTGCCATTCTCCACGGGAACGGTGTAGGTCTGACCGGTGCGGTTGTCGGTGATCGTGAGTGTGTTCTCTGGCATGGAGGAATCGGCTCCTTCGAGGACTACGCTAGCGTAGCTCAGACTATTTGGATTCGGCAACAGGATGCTGTGATTGAGGTCACAAATTGCGATGGCGATGCCGTTGTTTGATTGGATCCCGCTCCAAACGCCAAACCGGCGGCCAATGGCCGCCGGTTCGATGATTCCTGGCTCGCTTCGTTCCTGGTTCGATCTAGCCTGGTTCGATCTAACCTGGTTCGATCTAGGGCTACTTCGACGAATCATCCCGCCGCTTCAGGGTTGGACGGTCGTCATCGCTCTTGCTGTCGCCCGTGCTGCTGTCGCCTCCGGCGGAAGTCCGCCGCAGGCTGGGCTTGTTGGCGTCTTTCTGATCCAGCACCTTGTGACGGTTTTCGATCGACGCCAGCCTGGCCTTGACATCGTCGAACTCCGACGTGGTCACAATATATTGCGGCTTCGAGGGCAGTATCTTGCGGATTTCCTCCTGCGACTTCTCAATGCGATCCGCAGTCTGCGGGTGCGTGTCAAAAGCCTTGGAGATCGTCCCCGGCTTCTTCTTCTCCATCGCCTGCAACTTTTCGAAGAAGGAGACAAACGCCGAAGGATCATAGCCGGCGCGGTACATGTACTGCACTCCGAGGTAGTCGGCCTGGGCCTCGAAGTTGCGGGAGAACTTCAGGAAGGTCATGGGAATCGCCAGCCCTGACGCTTCATAGGCTCCGTAGCCAATCGCACCGCCCACAAAGATCAATGGGATTGACGCCATCTGCATCAACTGCGCGCGCGTCATTTCCCGGGCGTAGTGGCAGGCCGCCACGTGGGCAATTTCGTGAGCCATTACGCCGGCCATTTCCGCTTCTTCGTCGGCCGCAAGGATGAGGCCTGAGTTCACGTAGAAGAATCCGCCGGGGAGGGCCATGGCATTCACCACGTCGGAGTCAATCACCTTAATCGTGAACGGCACTTGCGCATCCGAGTTCCGCACCAGGTTCTGGCCGATCCGGTTCACGTATTCCGTAACGACGGGGTCGTTGACGAGCTTGATCTGAGCCTCGATTTGCTGGGCGAAGACGCGGCCCCGCGCTACCTGCCCCTCCACGGTGTACCAGTTGCCAACGCCACGTCCGCACCCCACGTTGCGGTTCCCCACCGCATCCACGTCGGTCTTGGTGCCGTCGTGCTTAATCTGGTCGTCATCCTTGGTCGGCAGGGAGGCTGGCGCCTGCTTCGGCGCGTTTTGCACGTCGCCCGACTTAGGCTGATCTTTGTCCTGATCCGAAACCTGCGCCAACGTCCAGGATCCTGCGCTGAACGCCGCCAATGCCACAGAGATTGCTAACCAACGGAATTTCATCGGAACTCCTTTACGCCCACCGCTCTTACCGCCATTATACGCCCGGCCCGGAAGACACTAACCCCAAAGTTCTCCTGCCAGTTAGACGCGCCCCTGCCCGGCGGGGTTATCCGGAACGCCCAGCCCAGGCGGAGACTCCGGCCTAACCAAGGTATAATCTGACCGCGTAGAGCTGGTGGGGGCAGGTCGCGAACACTAACCAACCTGCCAGGCGGACGTCTTTAACTCTACCGTCTTTAACCCTCTTTAACCCTAAGGCTAAGACAGGGAGGCCTTCCATGTCTGCGATTCGACTGGATTGCAGGAAAAGTCGCTTGTGGTTCGTGCTTTTGACGCTGGTCGTCCCGGCTTTCGCGGCGGAGCAGCGTCCCGCAGAGAAAGCGACCGCCGGCCTATCCCGCGATTCCATCATCGGCATTGTGCACAAGATTCAGCGGGCGGACTACGAAGGAGACCGCCCGGCGCTGAAGGGGTTGCACGACCAACTCACGCCCATCCCCGAAGACGGCAAGCTGGCGTCGCGCGTGCTCTACTGGCGTGGATTTGCCTTGTGGCGCAGAGCGATTAACGGCTTTAACGACTCCCCGACTCCAAATGATCTGGAGGAGGACCTCACCGAGGCAGTCGCCGATTTCAAAGACGCCATTGCCCGGGACCCTGCGTGGGTGGAACCTAAGATTGGGGCAGGCTCGAGTCTGGGCTACCTGATGTACTTGCACAAGAGCGACCAGACCCGGGTTCAGGAACTGTTCCAACAGTCGAGTCCGCTTTTGAAAGAAGCCATGGCGGCAGCTCCAGACAATCCTCGGCTGCTGTGGGTGCTCGGACCCATTCGTTGGTCCTCGCCTCCGGAGCGCGGAGGGGGGCAGGACAAGGCGTTTGAAGTCTATAACAAAGGTTTGGAAGCAGTCCGCAACCAGAAGCACGACGTGAGTGATCCGCTGGAGCCCTCATGGGGGGAGCCCGAACTGCTGATGAACCTGGCGTGGTCGAACTTGAACCGGACCACGCCAGACTTGAACGCGGCCGAGCAGAACGCACAGGCTGCGCTCAAGCTGGTTCCTTACTGGCACTACGTTCGCGACATTCTGGAGCCTCAAATTCACGCGGCTCAAACCAAAGCGCACTAATCCCTTTTGACATCACGTCACGAGGAGCTGTAAACGCATCCCCACTTGAGGATTCCTTCTCCCGGTCGTACCATAGCGCCTTCCGTCGTTCATGCCGACCGGAGGCCTAATGCTGGATCGCCGTCACTTTCTTTCTGCCGCCGCAACTGGAATCGCCGCCTCGCTCGCCTTGCGAGGCAATCTGCTCGCGCAGCTCGAAAAGATTCCGCCGCTCCCCGACCACTCCCTGCTTGACAAGAACGAAGACGCCTACTGGGCCGCAATGCGCGAGCAATTCCTTATTCCTAAGGACGAGATCTACTTGAACAACGGCACCGTAGGCTCCAGCCCGGCGCCCGTGCTGCGCGCCATTTTCGACGGCTACTCGACCACCGAGAGAATGGATCAGCAGGATCCCGAAGACTATCCCATCTGGGGATACGCCTCGTGGAACGAGTTTCGCGATCCGCTGGCCGCCTTCGTGGGCTGCAATCGTGACGAGATCGCCCTGCTGCGCAATGCCACGGAAGCGAACAGTTACATTGCGAATGGCATCGACATGAAACCAGGCGACGAAGTGCTCATGACCGACCAGGAGCATCCCGGCGGCGAGCATCCCTGGAACCTCAAAGCCAAGCGCTATGGCATCGTGGTAAAGAAAGTCACGCTGCCCCGCCCTGTGAAAGATGCCGCTCAGGTTCTGAATCTTTTTAGCGACGCCATCACGCCGCGGACTCGCGTGATCTTCTTCAGCCATATCACTACGTTCTCCGGGGTCGTGCTGCCCGCGAAGGAACTCAGTGGGCTGGCGCGGTCGAAGGGAATCCTCTCAGCAGTCGATGGCGCGCACGTGCCCGGGATGATGCGCCTCAACATTCACGAACTGGGCTGTGATATGTACTCTGCGAGCCCGCACAAGTGGCTACAGTCGCCCAAAGGCTCCGGTTTTCTGTATGTACGCGATGAAGTAATCGACCGCTTGTGGAACACAATTGTGACCGAAGGCTGGAACGATGCCAAGCTTCGCGCAGAACGCTTCCAGCGCATCGGCAGTTCGAATGTGCCGGCGTTGTGGGGACTGCGAGCGTCCATCAAGCTGGCCAATGACATCGGCCTGGATCGCATCGAACGCCGCCATCGCGCCCTCGCCGACTATGTTCTCGCGGAAATGAAGCAGCGCGGAGCGGAATCCTGGACCTCGCCCGATCCCGCGTTGCGCTGCGCCATTGTGACGGTGAACGTTCCACCGGTCCCGCGCATGGATCTGGAAAACTGGCTGTGGAAGACGCATAAGATTCGCATCCGCGGCGGTGACCCGCACAAGCTGCGGCTGTCGACTCCTTATTACTTACAGAAGAAGGATATCGACCGGTTTCTGGAGAGGTTTGAGGAGTACAAGCGGGAGAAGAAGGCCTGACAATCAAACTGGTCATTTAGACTTGACCATGTCTGTTACAATATGTCTATGAAGGAAATTCCCGCAGCAGTCTTCAAAGCCCAGTGCCTTACGCTGATGGAGGACGTACGCTCCACCAAGCGCCCGCTGGTGATCACGAAGCGCGGCAAACCGGTTGCGAAACTGGTCCCCATCGATGAACCGAAGGATGACTTCATCGGCAGGCTGAAGGGTGTGTTTGAAGTGGTCGGCGACCTCGATGCCGATCCGCCGGAGGAGTGGGAGTCCGCGTTTTGATTCTGCTGGACACGCATGTTCTGTTTTGGGCGGTAGACAATTCGAAGTTTCTTTCCCGCCCCGCCGCTTCAGCGATCCGCCGCGCCCGGCGGCAAGGCGGGATTGCTATTTCGGCCATTAGCGTTTGGGAGCTTGCGTCCATGCTGGCGCGCGGACGGATTCGCCGTTACGGCACGCTTGAATCCTCACTCGACTTATTGATCGAAGGCGTCACCGTGTTTCCGATCACGCCCCAGATCGCCACCTTGGCAGCCCAATTTCCGCGTGACTATTCGGGCGATCCCGCCGACCGCATCATCGGCGGCACCGCTCGCGCTGAAGGCCTCACCCTGATCACCCGGGACGAGAAGATCCGTCGGAGTCCCCTTCTCAAAACCGTTTGGTAGGATGTCTCGACCTCAGTCTAACTGCCTCTAGATCCGTGGAACGTCACTGCCGCGTGCGCATGTCTGGGAGCGACTTTATGTCGCGGCATAGGTCTACCAGGGAAATCACCGCGATCCAAGTCCTACTTCCGTCCACGCCAGAGAGTACTAGATCGTGCGTAGTGTCGTCGGAAAAGAAACCGCTTCGGTCGGGATTTAGATGTGCAATCTTATTCAACGCCTGGCGCAGGCCGATAGACGTAAATCCCGCAAGCTGGCTGTATGGTGGAAGATAGTCTCTAAGAGCAGCGGCGACCTCGTCTTGGCCCGCATCCCGCCTAAGAGCACCAACGGTTGTGAGATCGTTAAGGGTAAGACCGTGGTCCTGATCGCCGCGGATGGACAGGGCAAGAATCCGAAGTAACTCCACGCCACGCTGCGAGGCCTCGAGCATGACTTGATCCCGTTTAGGCCGATCCCAGCCAGCCCGGCCTGTATGTGCGGCTCTAAAATCTTCACTGATTGCGGTGAGCTCCAGGGCACACTCATGGAAAGTTCGTCGTTGCCACATGAGTCCGTCTCCTTCCGACCCGAGACTCTAACCTTCCTAGTCGTAATACTCCAGCCCCAAATGCGTAATCAGTTCCTCGCCTTTCAAGTGCCGCAGCGTGTTCTTCAGCTTCATCAGTTGAATGAACAGATCATGCTCGGGATAGAGACCCGGGACAGTCATCGGAGACTTAAAGTAAAAGCTTAACCACTCCTGAATTCCGATTCCCTGCAATTCCGAGGAGCGCTTCGCCAGATCGACCAGCAGCACCAAGTCGAGCACGATAGGCGCGGCGAGAATTGAGTCGCGGCAGAGGAAGTCGACCTTGATCTGCATGGGATAGCCGAGCCAGCCGAAGATATCGATGTTGTCCCAACCCTCTTTGTTATCACCGCGTGGCGGATAGTAATTGATGCGTACCTTGTGGTACATATCGCCGTAAAGTTCGGGATAAAGTTCGGGCTGCAGAATGTGCTCCAGCACCGAGAGCTTCGACTCCTCCTTGGTCTTGAACGAGCCTGGATCGTCGAGCACTTCGCCGTCGCGGTTGCCGAGGATATTTGTCGAGAACCACCCGTTCAGACCCAGCATGCGTGCCTTAAAGCCGGGGGCTAGAATCGTTTTCATCAGGGTCTGCCCGGTCTTGAAGTCCTTGCCGCAGATCGGCGCTTGGTTCTTTCGCGACAGTTCTAGCATCACTGGCAAGTCGACTGTCAGGTTCGGCGCACCGTTGGCGAACGGAACGCCCTCCATCAACGACGCGTAGGCATAGATCATCGAGGGTGCGATCATCTCGTCGTTCTCGTACAGCGCCTTCTCAAACGCCTTCACCGACTGGTGGGCCTCGGTCGCAGCGATGTAGGACTCCGTTGAACCACACCACATAGTGATGAGGCGGCTGACCCCGCTGGTCTTCTTGAAGTCGCGAATATCGTCGCGCAACTGCTCGGCCAGGTCCATCTTGCTCTTGCCCTTCTTCACGTTCGGGCCGTCGATCTTCTTCACGTAGTTGTGATCGAAGACCGCCGCGCGCGGCGTCACCAACGAAAGAAAAGGCTTTAACTGGTCGAGCAGCCTCTGGTCGAGCACGCCCGCATTCGAGGCCGCTTCGTACATGTTGTCTTCGAAGATGTCCCAGCCGGTGAAGACCAGATCATCGAGACCGGCAAGCGGCACGAACTCTTTGATCTTCGGCGAGCGGCCGTCGGTGCGCTTGCCCAGTCGCACCGTGCCCATCTGCGTGAGCGATCCGATGGGTTTCGCCAGCCCTTTGCGAATCGCCTCTACGCCTGCCACAAACGTGGTCGCTACCGCGCCCATGCCCGGGATCATCACTCCCAGCTTCCCTTTCGCAGGCTGGATCGTGCCGTTGGGCTGCGCGCTCTATCGCGGGGCTTCACGTCGTTCTCTCACTTCCGCAAGCGGAGTGCTTTCGACGCTTTCTTCAATCTTTGCGGACTTGTTCCGTGTCGCCATATTCTTGGCCGCTTCCTCAGTAAGAATCTGTATGGATGTGCAAACCTTGTATGTTCTCGCATAGGGCTGGACTTTGCAAACGAGAGCGGCTGAACGCGCAGAAACTAACTTTAATCGGGTACATACACCATCGAGCGGCCCGCTAGGCTTTGCCCCTTCGGCTTGGCTCAGGGCAGGCTTTCGGGGGACAGCCGAGGCGGCTGTCTCCACATAAGTCATTTTGGTTTTCCGCTATTCACAATGAGCCACTTCCCCGTCGATACACTCCATAAATATTTTGCGTTGGACTGTAGCGCGCACTTGCTTCATAGTGGAATCACTTCGCAAACCAGCTCTGCAGCCGGTTACGCGAAGCTGATGTTTGCCTGCCAGCCTTGCTGCGGTAGTGCAATTCTCCTGACCTCGTTGTTTCTCACTCAAAATCTGACACTCACGCAACTCGGCATCGCGCCGTGTGCGTGCTGTTCCGACTAAGGATTAAAGAACAGGAGATAACATGAAATTGATTCGCCGATTCGCCTACGCCGCTGTCTTAACCTTGAGTGCCCTGAACCTCGCGCCCAGCCTGGCTTCTGCCCAGGAGGCGTCCGGCACTTTCACGCTCACCCATGAAGTCCACTGGCAGAACGCAACCGTGCCGGCAGGAAAATACCGCTTTACCACGGCAGCTCGCGGTCCTGTGGAGCTGCTCACGCTGAGCAAGCTCACCGGGAGTGGTGCAGGCTTCATGCTGCTGGTTCCTGACACCGAGCCTTCCCAGCCTTCGGACCTGAGCCAGCTTCTCGTGGTCTACCGACCCGGCGGAAGCTTTGTCAGCGCGATGCAGCTTCCCGAATTTGGAGTGACACTGCACTTCGCGGTGCCCGCCGAACCTCGTGAAGTGGCGCAATCGGTCGCAACCACGACTGCATCCGCCCGTTAGCTCGTCGGTCGCCAGCCCGGGAGCGGATAACCCAGATCTGCTCCTGGGCCTCCTTGCGCTTTGTTTGATCCTCAGAAGGGCGTCAGTGGAACTAACCTCAGGTCAGCTTGGGTGAAGGCGAGTTCCCTCTCACTTCGTCACTAAGCACAATGGCTTCGGCGATTTCTTTCATCGGCTTGCGCTTCTGCCGGCTCTGCCGTTGCAACGTCAGGTAGGCCTGCTCTTCGCTCAATCCCAGATCGCGCTGCAGGATTCCTTTGGCTCGTTCCACCACTTTGCGAGTCTGCAGCTGTTCCGACAGATTGGAGTTCGCATCCTCCAGACGCGCCATTTCGATTTCAGCGCCCACGAGAAATCCGACGGTCGAGATCAGGCGAATTTCGCGCCGCCGGTAGACATGATGCTGGCGATGCTGCAAGTTGATCACACCCACAACGCGGCCGCGGCACATCAAGGGCACCGACAGGAACGCCTCATAGCTGTCCTCAGGCAGTTCGTGGAAAAACTGAAAACGCGGATCGAGCGCCGCCTTTTCGGCAACCGCCACCGGCTCCTGATGTTCTGCGACCCATCCCGTAATGCCCTGCCCCAGACGGAGTTTCAGGCGGTCGACAACATCCGGATGGGGATTCTTCGAAGCCCGCAGGACGAGATCCTCGCCTTCCAGCACATAGATCAGACAGGAATCGCACTTCACCAGCGCGGAAGCAAAATCGACCAGGCGAGTAAGTACCTCGTGGAAGCCGTCTGCCGTCGCCAACTGGACGCCGATCTCGTGCAGCAAATCAACATGTGAGTCCTCAACAGCTAATAAGTTGTCCATAGTTAAGCATAGGATCGCGTTGTAACTCTGTCTAATTCCAAATTTTGATGAGGGTCAGAAAGGATTTCCCGCAGGATTGTTACCGCACTTTAACATCTTTTGTGGATGGAATGCATCGGCAACGTTGCGCGGGCCGCTCGCCTCCGCCCCTTCGGCTTGGCTTAGGGCAGGCGTCGCGGGACAGCCGAGATGTCTGTCTCCCAATGTGCCTCTTCTGTGTTACAACGTTTGCGGACAGCCATGGCTGACAAGATCGCTCTCATCACCGGATCCTCCAGCGGCTTCGGATTGCTCACCTCGATCGAACTGGCCAGGGCCGGATTCCGCGTTGTCGCCACCATGCGCGATCTGGGACGCCGCGAGCGCCTGGACCAGGCCGCGGCTGCCGCGGGTGTGGCAGCGCAACTCGATATCCGTGCACTCGACGTTACCGACTTCGACGCTCTGCCCGCCTTCGTCGATGCCGTTCTCCGCGATCGCGGACGCCTCGACGTGCTGGTCAACAACGCCGGATTCGCCGTCGCCGGATTTGCAGAGGATATCAAGCTCGAGGAACTTCGCCGCCAGTTCGAAACCAATTTCTTCGGCGCTGTCGTCATGACCAAAGCTGTATTGCCGGTAATGCGCCGCCAGCGCTCCGGGCACATCATCATGATTTCTTCGATCGGCGGGCTGAACGGAGCGGTCACGGTGAGCAGCTATTCCGCATCCAAGCACGCGCTCGAAGGCTGGAGCGAATCGTTGCGCCTCGAGGTTAACTCGCTCGGCATCAAAGTTGTGCTAGTCGAGCCCGGCGCTTTTCAAACCGATATCTGGACGCGCGGTGCGGTCATGGGCGCGAACGCTACGAAGGAGACTTCTCCCAACATCCAGCGCAGCCTGCGGATGCGCGACCGCATCCAGACCCTGCCGAAACGCGATCCCATCGAAGTAGCGCGGCTGATCGCATCCGTGGCGCAAGATCCAAATCCGAAGCTGCGTTATCTTGTCGGTCGCGACGCCAAGGTGCAACTCGCACTCAAGCGGATACTTCCGTGGAAGTGGTACGAGAAGATGATTGCGAATTTCTTGAAGCTGGACGGGTAGTAACTAGTACCCAGTACCTGTACCTAGTAAAGTCAAACCCGAAGCATACTGATTCTGACTTAACTAGGTACTGGGTACCAGGTACTACTTCTCCAACTCAACCGTCTTGACCGGCAAGTCCCAGTGCCCATCGAGAATCTCGAAGCGCCGCTGCTCTTCCCGCTGGAACGTCTCCTGATCGGGATACATTTGTTTTTGCAGCGCCGCTTCGTCGAAGGGCTCATTGGCTACGGTCGCATTCTTGAAGACGATGGTCACGCGGAAATCCCAGCGCCCGTCTTCGGTGGTGTGATACCGCGGCTGGTCCATCCAGAGCTTCGCGATCCGACCCATCTCCATTTCCTTCTTCAGAACTGGGTAGTGATTTTTCTTGAACAATTTCAGAAACTCGTCGGCGTGTCCCCATTTGGCTTTGTAGTAGTACTCAATCACAAAGGGCTTGTCGGATGGTGTGGGCGTCTGAGCGCGGGAAGCGAACGGCAGAACAATCACATACAAGACCAGCAACGCTAGGGTGCGGGACATTCGAATCACAGAATCCTCCTTCACTGACGGCTGATAGCTGAGGCCTGCCGCGTCATTCTATTCTGCCAGTGGCTCCAAACAAACCACGCCGCGCCGGCGATGATCACGATGAGGATCACGGCGTCGAATTTGTGGAAGTATTTTCCCAGTTCGCGCCAGTTCTCGCCTAACTTCATCCCGAGATAAGCCAATCCGAGACACCACGGCCAGGATCCGAGAAACGTATAGATGTGAAACCTTCCGCGCGGCATGCGCGCAATTCCCGCCGGCAGCGCAATGAAGGTTCGAATCACGGGCAGCATGCGACCGATGAATACGGCCAGGTAGCCCCAGCGCGCGAAGAAGCGGTCGGCCCAATCGAGTTCGCGGTGTCCCATCAGAATCCAGCGGCCATAGCGCTCCACCAGCGGACGTCCGCCATAACATCCAATCTCGTAGGCCACCAAGGAGCCCAGGTTGCAGCCGAGCGCTCCCGCCGTCGCCACCCACAATAGCTTGAACGTCCCAGTAAAAACCAGGTAGCCGGCGAACGGCATGATCAATTCCGAAGGCAACGGGATGCACGCCGATTCAATCGCCATCAGCAGCACGATGCCGCCATAGCCGGTCGCACTGATCACGGAATTGATGAACACGAAGATGATTGCCAGAAGTTTTTCAGTCATTGGAAGGCAGTTGTCAGTTCTCAGTTGTCAGTTCTCAGTAACACCTTTGGTTCCAAGACTGAGAACTGAGTGTTTAGTGTATCGGAAATTTGCGGCGGAAAAGCTTGGCCGCAGGCAACTCTCAGTAAAAGCGTCTCGTTTCTGAGAACTGAGAACTGAGAACTGAGAACTGAAGCTCCGCCTAGAACGAGCCTTCCTGAGTGAATGTATAGCCGGGTAGAGACGCGCCTTGCGGGGTTTTTGCCACCTTGATGCGCACGGTTGGCGCGTCCGGAGCGGTAATCCCCGCCGGCCGCAACATGGCATACTGCGTGAACACTTCGCTATACACCTTGGTGACCAGATAATCCTGGCCATCGGCGTCGCTGCGCCAGACCTGCCCGAGCTGGATGGAATTTACGGCCATAACACTCTCTGATGGTGTGAACTCCAGACTACCGATGGACATCTGTCGAGTCAATCATTCCAGAGGTTACCGAGGTCTCTGCTAAGATGTTGCCCTCATGCCCCGCGGAAGCACCCCTCGCCAACCCGCCCGCACTGGCCGCCAGGAAGGCGCTCGTGCGGCGCGGGCACTCTCGCCCGCGACAGCCGCGGAGCGGCAAAAGAGTGCAGCCCAAGGCACAAGCCGTGGATCGTCAGCACGGCAAGCTGACCAAGCCCCAAGAGGCCGAAAGAAACTGGCCCCTGTTCTAAAGGCCTCGCCAACTAAGGCGCAAGCCTACAATCCTCTCGCTCCGCAGCGCGTCGCCGAAATCCTGAAGCGCCTCGACCAGATGTATCCCGATGTCACCTGCGCGCTCACGCACTCGAGCGCCTGGCAACTTCTGGTCGCGACCATCCTCTCTGCGCAGTCGACCGACGCCAACGTCAACCGCGTCACGCCCGAACTTTTCCGCAAATATCCTACGGTCGAGGCTTTCGCAGCGCTCACGCCCGAGCAACTCGAACCGGACGTTCGTTCGACTGGCTTCTTCCGCAACAAATCCAAATCTGTGGTCGGTGCGGCGAAGAAAGTCGTCTCCGACTTCGGCGGCCAAGTCCCCGACGATATGGAAAAGTTGCTTACCCTCCCCGGCGTTGCCCGCAAGACCGCGAACGTCGTGCTCGGCACGTGGTTCAAGAAAGCCGAGGGCGTAGTCGTCGACACGCATGTGCACCGCATCTCGCGCCGCCTCGAACTTACAACCAACAATGACCCACAGAAAATCGAGCAGGATCTGATGAGCATCATCCCGCGAGAGAGATGGATTCTCTTCTCTCACCAGATCATCTGGCACGGACGCCGCCTCTGCATCGCACGCAAACCCAAGTGCGTCGACTGTGCCCTGGAGAGTCTTTGCCACGCGGCAGACAAGACCTGGAGCACGGTGGAGACACACAAAAACGCGAAACCGTGATGACTGCCGCCAAAGGCTTTCGGGAGCGCGTCGATAGCTGTCCCATTCCGGCGCCAGGGTCGCCCGGCCACTCATTCTTCGCTTGCTTTCCCGCATGATCGCGGCAACAATAGTTCGATGTCTGACGTAGTCCAATCCGTCTGCCAGCTCTTTCAGGACTTCATCGCCCCAGAGTTGCGCGAGTTGAAAAGCGATGTCAAGCAGGTCGACGAAAAGATCGACTCGAAGACAGGTAGCATTGAAGCCAAGATTGATTCCGAAACCAAGCGCCTGGAAGACAAGATCGTTTCCGAGGTCGGCCGCCTCGAAGACAAAGTGGATTCCGGTTTCGCGCAAATGCGAACGCTGCTTGACAACGCCTACTTGCGATCCGAACTGGAAGCCACGCGCGATATTTCTAACCTTCGCGAGCGCGTGACCCGGCTCGAGGTGGAGCGCGGCTCGCGGCAATAGCCGGTTCCTCCGGCAAGTCCCGTCTGCTAGACTTTCCCTCGGCTTCCGCCAAAGCACTCGACACTCATGCGAACCTTCATCCCGTTTGCTATCGTCATACTTATGACCACAGTTGCCGCCGAAAACCTTACTGCGCAAACTCTTCCAGCGCCGCAGGCCGTTACCGATCCCAAGCAGATCGCCTCCAAGCCCAACGCGCAGGTCGAGCCGCGCAGCCTGACCATCGAGAAGCTCTACATGACGCGCCAGGTTGGCCGGCCCACGTGGTCTCCCGACGGCAAGAGCATCGCCTTCATCTCGAATATGAGCGGACGCAACAACCTGTGGCTTGTCCCCGCCGAAGGCGGATGGCCGGTGCAGCTCACGGTCAGCGACCAGCGCCAGTCTTCGCCCGCGTGGTCGCCCGACGGCAAATCGATCGCGTATCAATCCGACTACGACGGCGATGAGCAGTGGGATATTTTTCTGGTCTCGCCCAAGACGGGCAAAGTAGTGAACCTCACCAGCACGCGTGAGATTGCCGAGACCGATCCCGCGTGGTCCCCCGACGGGCGCTACCTGGCTTATCTGGTTAAACCAAGAACATCGGCCGCTTACGAGATTGACATCTATGACATGGTGATGCGCGAAGTGAAGCACCTCACCACGGGCACGCCGCAGGACAAGGGCAACTCGAATCCCATCTGGTCGAAAGATGGTAAATACATCGTCTACTCGCAGGAGCAGGCCAAGGGGACCGACTCCAACATCTTCATCGCTGACGTGGCGACCGGAAAGAGTACGCTGCTAACGCCGCATGCGGGCGAAGACCGCTTTTCAAATAACGACATTGCGCCTGACGGCAAACATGTTCTTTTCACCTCGAACGCCGCCAATGGCTATGAGAATGTTGGCCTGCTGGAAATCTTGACTAAGAAGATTTCATGGGTAACGAAGGACAAATGGGAAATCCGCGGCGGCGAATTCTCGCCCGATGGCAAGCACATCACCTTCACAGCGAACGTCGACGGCAATGAAGATATCTACCTGCACGATCTCGCAACCGGCAAGTCCACTATGTTGCCAACCCCCAAAGGCCTGAACGAGCCTGCGGGCGGTCATTCCGCCTTCACCAAAGACGGTTCGCGCTTGCTCTATTACCACAACGGCCCCACGGCTCCTGGCGATCTGTGGGTGTATGCGCTGGCTACGGGCAAGTCGCATCAAGTAACGCATTCTCTCGTTGCCGGAGTGCGTTCGGAAGACATGGTCGAGCCATTTCTGGTGCACTATCCCAGCCGCGACGGCAAGTGGACTATTTCCGCGTTTCTCTACGTGCCCTTCAACATGGCGCGCAACGGGCAGAATGCCGCGATCGTTTACATCCACGGCGGCCCTGGCGCGCAGACTCTGAATTCCTTCAACCGCTTCGTTCAGTACGCGGCCAATCAGGGATATATGGTGCTCGCGCCCAACTACCGCGGCTCGACGGGATACGGAAAAGAATTTCAGCAGGCGAATCTATTCGACATGGGCGGCGGCGATTTGCAGGACGTGCTGGCCGGCGTCGACTGGATTAAGCAGACCGGCCACCTTGATCCAAAGAAAATTGCCGTGATGGGCGGAAGCTATGGCGGTTATCTCAGCATGATGTCGGTGACCAAGGCACCTGAAATGTGGGCTGCGGGCGTGCCCATTGTGCCGTTCGTGAACTGGTTTACTGAGATCGAAAACGAAGATCCGGTGCTGCAGCAATCCGATCTTGCGACCATGGGCGATGTGGTGAAGAACAAAGCGCTGTACGAAGACCGCTCGCCCATCAACTTCATCGAGCGGATCAAAGCGCCGCTGCTGTTGCTTGCCGGAGGACACGATCCACGCTGCCCGAAGTCGGAAACACAGCAGGTGGTCGATGCTATCAAGAAGCGGGGTGGGACCGTTGACTACAAGATTTACGAAAACGAAGGCCACGGCTTTGCGCGGGTAGAGAATCAGATCGACGCCTACCGGCGCGTCGCGGATTTCCTCATGGCACACGTTCCCCCGGCGGATTGCAGTTGCTCGCTGACGGAATAGATAAGTTCCTACTTTGACTTTCTTTGCGGGCTTTGCGACGCCTTTGCGTCCTTTGCGGTTAAGAGCTTTAGCGCCTTTAACCGCGAAGAGCGCGAAGAACGGCTGCGAAGGTCGCTCAGAGAATCAAACCGATTCAACCGCATGGCGGATGGCTGCGACCAGGCCTGGAATTGTGAATTCTTTGGCCTCAATGTCCACCCGCAGGCCAAGATCACGCAATGTCGAAGAAGTGACCGGACCGATGGAGGCGAATCGTATTTCATCAAGGCCCGCGATCTGGCGCGCGCCGATGAGAGCCGCGAAATTGCGCACGGTCGAGGAACTGGTAAACGTAACCACATGCGGACGCCGCCGCGGATTCTTCAGTGCACTTTGCAACCGCGCGCGCGAAGATCGCGGCACCACAGTTTCATAAGCTTCCACCACGTGCACTTGCGCTCCGGCCCGGCGCAAATCCCGCGGAATCACGTCGCGGGCAACTTTGGCGCGCACCAGCAATACGCGCTTTCCTTTCACCCGCCGCCGCAGACTGCGCACTACCGATTCCGCGACGTACTCTTTCGGAACAACGTCCACCTTCGCGCCGCGCTCCTCGATCGCTTTCTTCGTTGCCGGGCCGATGGCCGCGATTCTTAGGTGCTTGAGATTTTTTCTCAGGCGCAGCCTGGCCAGGCGCTCCCACATGGCCTCGACTCCGTTGGCACTGGTGAGAATGAGCCAGTCGTACTCTGCAAGGCGTTTAAGAGCCGAATCCAAAGGTTTGAAGCTGCGCGGCTTCCGGATTTCGATAAACGGAATTTCAAGCACCGTCGCCTCAAGCTTCCTCAGTTCTGCGGAGAGCGCCCCGGCCTGATGGCGCGCGCGACCTACGAGTATGCGCACACCGCTCAGTGAACGCATCGATGATGATGAGGATGACGATGACGATTTCGTTTTCTTGCTCATCGTAAGCGTTGGCGGGCGTGCCTGCCCCTTCGACACGCTCAGGGCAAGCTCTGAGTTGCCGAGGGGAGTGCCCGCCCACACGATCCTATTCCCTCTCCTTGTTCACTGCAGGCGAGCCCAGCCCCTGCTCCCGCATCAGCCGGGACAGGGCCGACACCACCGTGTCTTCTGATTTCTCGAGAGATGCGATCATGTTCGCCTGGTCCTCGCTGGAACGGTTCTGCCCTAACTTGAACTTGGCCTCGATCCTGGTAGGTTCAATCTCGAAGCCCACAATCCGCCGCAGCATGCGCTCGCGGTAAGCCTCATCCAGGCTGGCCCACTGCGATGCGTACTCGGGCTCAAATGTACCCATCAGTTCATGGAGCATGCCCAGCAAATCCTGCGGCGAAGAAAACACGCGCGCGTTTCCATAGAGATGGACGGCGCCATAATTCCATGTGGGAACGCTTTCGCGCGCCGCGTAATTGCCAGGGGAGATGAAAGAATGAGCCCCATGAAAAATCGTCAAACACTGCGCCTGCTGTTCGAGATAGCGCCAGTGCGGATTGGCCTTCGCCACATGGCCGCGCAGAATTACGTTATTCTCTTTCCCTTGCGCTTTCACGAAAAGGGGCAGGTGCGTGGCGAACGGGCCGCCATCGGTGGATGAGATGAGGATGGCAAAAGGATTCGAACGCATGAATGCAACAGCGTCGGCGTGGTTGCGCGAACGAAAATATTCGGGAATGTACACGGGTTGATTCTCTCTTCTTATTTTCTTGAAAAGTCCATTGCCTGCTTCTTTCGCACGTGGATAACTTTTTCGACTTCGGCGATCACAACTCCGGCTTCGTCTTTCACTTCGACTGTGAAGACCGGTTCATATTTTGGCAGCGTCTTTAATTTCTCGCGAACGTCTTCAATCTGGCTCTCGGACAAACGAAATTCCGCGCGCACCGTTCCCTTTCCCCGGCCTTCTGTAGCGGATGGTCGCGGCTTTGTCCCAGACGATGTAGTCGCGGCCCAGGTTCGCCATCAGCATGAGCATATAGAACGGGTCGGTCATGGCAAAGAGCGATCCGCCGAACTGCGTGCCGACGTAGTTGGCGTTCCAGAAACGCAGCTTCATCTCGACGTCGACCGCCTTCATGTCTGCGGCGATGTGCTGGATACGAATGCCCATGCCCAGAAACGGAGGCCAGAAGTTGATCCAGCGGCGGAGAGCACGCGATTTCTCGCTACCGCCGCCGAGAAGTTGCAGGAGGACGCTGCCGCTCTTCATGCCAGATCATGATACGGGATTACGGTTGCGGCGGGACGGCCAGGCCGCGGCCATAAACGGCTTCGAGAATTTCGTCGCCGCCGCGGCTGAGCAAAGTTTCGCCGACGGCGTTGCCAAGTGCTTCAGGATCGTTGAGATCGCCGTCGCGCGATTCGCGCAGAAGCTTCGAGCCATCGGGATCGGCGACGATGGCGTCGAGATGCAGCTTGCCGTACCGTATTTCTGCAAACGCGCCGATGGGGACCTGGCAACCTCCGCCGAGGCGATTGAGCAGCGCCCGCTCGCAGGTGGTCGCGGCGCGGGCGGCAGGATCGTTGAGAAATGCCAGATGCTCGCGCGTGGCTGAGTCGCCTTCGCGGATTTCGATGCCGAGTGCTCCCTGTCCGGCAGCAGGGCACATGATTTCGGCGGGAATGATCTGCTTGATCAATTCCGTTTTGCCCAGACGCTTCAGCCCGGCCGAAGCCAGGATGATGGCGTCGTATTCACCTTGTTCGAGCTTGCGCAGGCGCGTATCAACGTTGCCGCGCAAGGGGTGAATGTCGAGATCGGGGCGAATGGCTTTGAGTTGCGCCTGGCGGCGCAGGCTGGACGTTCCCACGCGAGCGCTGCGAGGAAGATCTTCAATCCTCGAATAAAGTCGCGAGCAGAAGGCGTCTCGCGGGTCTTCCCTTTCTGTGATGGCGGCGAGTTCGAATCCCGGCGGAAGTTCGGTGGGGAGATCTTTCAAGGAATGCACGGCGAGATCGACGCGGCCAGCGGCGAGAGCTTCTTCGATCTCTTTCGTGAAAATTCCTTTGCCAAGTCCGCCCTTGGCGCCGACCTGGGCCAGGGGAACGTCGGTGATCTTGTCGCCGGTGGTGTGAATGATTTCAATCTCGACTTCGTGTCCGCGCGCGCGCAGCAGCGCGGCGATGTGGTTGGCCTGCCAGAGGGCGAGTTGCGAGCCGCGGGAGCCAATGCGGAGACGAGCCATCAGTGGCGAGTCCTGTCCTCTTTGCTCTTGTTTAGGTCCGTTTTTGATTCCTTGTCCTTCTCGTGCAGATTAAACAACCTCCGCACAACGTCAATCACCGTGGTGGCCTCCGCCTCTCGCGCCGCTGTCTTCAGCGTGGTGATCGGTGTGTGCATGACTTTGTTGATGATGCCGCGGGTCAGGGCCTCGACTGCCATTTCCTGCTCCGGAGTCAGCGGGCCCATGCGGCCGCGCACGCGATCGATTTCCGCCTGGCGGATCGTTTCCAGATGATCCTGCAACGACACGATCGTCGGCACCACGTCGAGCGTGTGCAGCGGGCTTCGAAGCGTTCAACTTCGCTCGTGATGATGGCTTCGGCGCGCTCGGCTTCCTTGCGGCGGTCGGCGACGTGGCTGCTTACGGCCTGTTGCAGGTCGTCGATATCGTAGGCGAAGATGCCGTCGAGCTTGGCCATTTCCGGCGAAACGTCGCGGGGCACGGCAATGTCGATGAAGAACATGGGACGGTTCTTGCGGCGGGTGAGAAACTGCTCGCCGTGCTCGCGGCGGAAAATGGCGTGGGGCGCTCCCGTCGAAGTAATAACGATATCGGCGCGGTCGCAGCAATCGTAAAGATCGTCGAACTTGATGGCCTGGCCATTGAACTTCTCGGCCAGTCCGACGGCGCGGTCGTAGGTGCGGTTGGAAACGAAGATTGAAGCGCAGCCGTGAGCCATCAAGTGGCGCGCCGCAAGTTCGCTCATCTTTCCTGCGCCGACGATGAAGACGTTCTTGCCCTGCAGCGTGCCGAAAATCTTTTTTGCCAGCTCCACCGCGACCGAAGCGATGGAAACCGAAGACGATCCTACGGCGGTTTCAGTTCGCACGCGCTTGGCGACGGCGAAGGCGCGGGTGAAAAGCTGATCGAGTTGTCCGCGAACCGAGCCCACGGCGCGGGCCGTGGCGTAAGCCTCTTTCACCTGGCCTAGAATCTGCGCTTCACCGACCACCATCGAATCCAAACTCGAAGCCACGCGAAAGACATGCCGCACAGCATCTTTCTCGCGGAACTCATACAAATGCGCATCGAGTTCTTCCGCTGTCACCTGAAAATGCGCGTGCAGAAAGCCGCGCAGGTCGGCCGAGCCGTTGGTAGTATGCGTAACAACCTCCACTCGGTTGCAAGTGGAAATAATCATCCCCTCTTCGATCCCTGGATGGGCACTGAGGTCGCGGCAGGCATCGGGCAGGCGCGAGTCCGGGATCGCCAAGCGCTCGCGCACCTCAAGCGGCGCGCTGTTGTGATTCACGCCAATGAGCTGGTATCTCATGAGGCGGTAAACCTGTGGATGGTCGAGAAATAGTTCGCGGCCCAGGCCACCACGGCAGCTACGAAGGCGCAGGTCGCCAGCACCGCTGCGCGGCGGCCACGCCATCCCGAATTCCAGCGCGTGAAGACCATGACCATGTAGACGGCCCACATCAGGATCGACAACAGAATCTTAGGATCGGTAAAGTCCACGCGACCGTAGGTCGACATAGCCACGACCGAGCCGGTGATCAAGCCGAGCGTCATGAAAGGAAAGCCGAGCAGCAGCGACCGGTAACCGATCTGGTCAATCACTTCGAGCGCGGGCAAATAAGAAATCAGGCTGCTGGGCTTCTTCGCTTTCAGGCGGCGCTCCTGCAGCAGGTAGAGCAGGCTGGCGCCGAAGCTGAGCACGAGCGCAGCGTATCCGGTAAAGATCAGGATGATGTGCGCGATCAGCCATCCCTTATGCTGGACGAAAGCGGTCAGCAGAACAGGCTGCTGATCCACCGCCGCCACAAACGTCAGAAAGAAAACGATGGGGAACACGACCACGCCGGGCGAAGTCGTCTGATAGATGGCGTAGATGATCATGAAAAACGACATCGAAAAGAAGGCCAGCAGCGATTCCCCATTGTGTACCGAGGCCCAGACCACCTGGCCGGAGAGGAATAGCTCGACCAGCGAGACAAAGTGGAACACCATGCCCAGGCTGGCGGCGTGCAGCGCGATACGGCTGAAGAGATCGCTGGTGCGGCTGAGCGCGAAGAAGGCGTAGATCAGCCCGATGAAGTAACATCCCAGCGCGAAACGCAGCCAAAGCAATGACATAGGCTAGGTAAGTATCAGAGTCCGCTGAGGTGAATGCAAGTAACGGCCGGTACCCCAGGGAACACTACCCTTTCCACGCATTATATTCTGCACTGGGAACGGGCAGCGGGAAAACGGCCAGCGTCACGTGAGGTGGTGATCCGAATCGCAACAAGCCTTGGCTGGTGGGTTGCACACTCAGAAACTTTCGCGGACTCCCTGAGTCATGGTATCGTGGCGCGAAGTTTCAGGCGCGGGAGCCCTAGTATGCCATACGTCCGTGTTGCCTTGATTCTGGCCTGCATAGTGACGCCTTTGCTCGCGCAAGAGAAGACGGCCGAAGGCCCAACCAACGAAGGTCCAACCAACGAGAAGGCGCAGAAAACGTACAACGAAGCTCTGGACTACGTCCGTCACCGAATGACCGGCCTGGCGCTTGATGCCTTCAAAAAGGCGGACAAGCAGGACGGTGGGCATTGCCTGGCCTGCCAGAAAAAGATGATCGCGTATGGTATCGAACTCCAGGAATGGAAGACGGCGGAAACAGCGGCGGAGGAGATGATCGAGCAGGCTCAGGGCGACCAGCATGTAGCAGCCGCCCACTTTCGGCTCGGCACCGTGCTGATCAATGAAGGAGTGGCGAAACATAAGGATGAGCTATTCGCTCGCGCCCATGACGAGATGACCAAGGCGCTGGCGGCTGCGCATAATTTCCCGGGTGCCGTTTTTGCCGATGGTCGGGCGCTGGCGTACCTGAAGCAGGACGAGGCGGCCAAGGCTCGATTTGAGGAATTCGTGAAAATGCGGCCAGAGGGTGATCCCGACCGGCAGCGGGCTCTGCGCTACATGAGCCAGCCGGAACTGGCGCGGGCCCGCATGGCGCCGCCGTTTACTATCACGACCACGGATGGTCAGCGGCTCTCCATGGACGACCTGGCGGGAAAGGTCGTCCTGCTCGATTTCTGGGCGACTTGGTGCGCGCCCTGCCGCGAGGCGCTGCCGCATATGCGGGAGATCGCGAAGAAATTCCAGGGCCAGCCCCTCGTTGTGCTCAGCGTCAGCCTGGATAGCGATGAGCAAAAATGGAAGGACTTCATCGTGAAGAATGAGATGACCTGGCCGCAATACCGCGACGGTGGCTTTACCGGGACGATTGCGAAGAAATTCGGTGTAGCGGCGATTCCGCACACCTTCACCATCGACGCCGAGGGTGTGCTGCAGGATGAACATGTCGGCGATGCAGCGATCGAAGGCAAACTGAAGAAGTTGGTGGCGCGGGCGCGAGAGCTGCAGCCGCCGGCAAAACAGGCGCAGTAGAGCCCGATTTCTACTCCACTCCCAGACTGGCGAGCGCTTCCTCCAGCAGCGCCGCGTCGATCACCAGACGGCGGCCGTGCGTCTTTACGTCTTCCACTTCGTCGAAAGCTCGAAACAGGCGGAGTTTCGCGGCAGCGTATTGCTCCGCTTCGGTAAGCGGACGACCGTGAGTCGCGGTCCATGCCGCCACAGATTTTTCCGGCAGGAAGACGCTGACGGCGTAGGTCAGCTTGCGATCGGATGTGACGTCGAAAACAAATTCCGTAGCCGGGGCTTCGGGATCGTCGGCGAGTGCCGCGCGCTGGCCCACGAAATAGTACTGGTAGACATATCCCTGAGCGCCGGCGTAGGTCTTCAGGCGGCGGACGGTCTTGTCCGGAGGCATGCGGATATTATGACCCGTCGTTGGTCGTTTGTCGTTGGTCGTTTGTCGTTGTTCGTTGTCGGTGTTCTTGTCGGTGGCCGTCGGCCCGGTCAAGAGATTAAGTTTCCTGTCCGGGTTGGGGACTGAGGCCCTCCTGATATTCACACTCTCGTAACAATTCTTCCGTATAGTTGCGAACTTCAACAACTCGCACCACTGTCCGACACCAGCAACCTGAGGAATAACTTATGGCCACGGCACCCGCGACCTTACTTGACCAGAAACTCAACCGTTCTCCCGGCAAAATCGGCATGGTGGTTTTCGGCATCGTGCTGGTCATCGGAGTTGGCTACGCTGGCAACAGCCTGCTTCACGACCTATCCAATGTGCACAACGAATCCATTCTTCCCTATGTGCTTCTGGGGGTCGCGCTTCTGGTCGCGCTGGGCTTTGAGTTCGTCAACGGATTCCATGACACCGCCAACGCCGTGGCCACCGTCATCTACACTCACTCGCTCGAGCCCCACTATGCAGTAGTCTGGTCCGGCTTCTGGAACTTCCTCGGCGTGCTCGCCTCCAGCGGCCTGGTGGCCTTCGCCATCGTCTCGTTGCTTCCCGTCGAACTGATTCTGCAAGTGGGCAGCAAGGCGGGATTCGCCATGGTCTTCGCCCTGCTCGTCGCCGCGATTCTCTGGAATCTCGGCACCTGGTGGTTCGGCCTGCCCGCCTCCAGTTCGCATACACTCATCGGCTCCGTGATCGGCGTCGGCATCGCCAACCAGCTCATGAATGGCAGAAGCGGCACCAGCGGCGTCGACTGGGGACAAGCCAGGAACATCGGTTACTCCCTGCTGCTCTCGCCGGTCGTGGGCTTCGGTTGCGCCTTCCTTCTCCTGCTTCTAGCCAAGGCGGTCATCAAAGACGCCAAGCTTTACAAAGCTCCGGAAGGCACCGCGCCGCCGCCCTTCTACATCCGCTGCCTGCTCATCCTGACCTGCACTGGCGTCAGCTTCTTCCACGGCTCGAACGACGGACAAAAAGGCATGGGCCTGATCATGCTCATTCTGATTGGCACCGTTCCCACCGCCTACGCTCTCAACCACGCCGTCACCTTCAAGGATTCGCAGGATTTCATCGCCGTCTCCATCCAGGCCGCCGACACCCTCACCAAATACGTCGACCCTAACGCCGTCGTCGGCGATCCCCGCGATGACGTCACCACTTACATTCGGGATAAAGAGTTCACTCCCAACACCATGCTCGCCCTGCGCACCCTGGTCAGCGACATCGGCAACGAAACCGCGCTGTACAAAGAAATGAAGAACATCCCCAACGACCGCGTCCGCAACTTCCGCAACGACATGTATCTGTGCAGCGAAGCCATCCGCCTCATCCAGAAGAGTGGCAAACCAACATTTACCGCTGCTGACAAAGCCATCCTCGCCAACTACAAAAAGCATATCGACCACTCCACCCGCTTCATTCCCCTCTGGGTAAAAGTCGCCGTAGCCTTGGCTCTCGGCCTCGGCACCATGGTCGGCTGGAAGCGCATCGTCGTAACGGTCGGAGAAAAAATTGGCAAGAGCCACCTGACCTACGCGCAAGGCGCGGTCGCGGAAATCACCGCGATGGCCACCATCGGCGCAGCCGACGGATTCGGTCTCCCCGTCAGCACCACGCACGTGCTTTCCTCCGGCATTGCCGGCACGATGGCAGCAAACCACTCCGGAATTCAGTGGTCCACCGTTCGCAATCTGGGTTTGGCCTGGGTGCTAACTCTGCCCGTAGCCATGCTGCTCTCAGGATCGTTATTCTGGCTCTTCCGCAGGACGTTCTAAGGGGACGTTCTAAGAAGGGCACAACCTGAATCGTGGATCAGTCCGAGCCGGACTGATCCACGAACCTGATCCGCCAACCCACGACTGGCTACCTTTTCGTCCTCCCCGTCATCTGAAACGCAGGAGGATTTGCCATGAATTACCGCAAAAGCCGTGCGCTCTTCTGTTTGCTTGTCCTCTTCAGTTCCGTGACTGTCATCCCGGCTTTGTACGCTCAGAATAAAGTGCTGGGAGAAGTCGAACTGGTCGGCGACTCAAAAGTCGAAAAGACTTCTGGGGTCTGGATCGACGGTCAATACGTCGGCTATCTGAGTGAACTGAAGGGATCGAAAAAACTTCTGCTTCTTCCCGGCGAACACGACATTACAGTACGCCAGGGCGGATATCTCGACTTCACACAGAAGATCACTGTGCGCGCGGGAGAAAAGCAGAGCATCGCCGTCAAGATGGAAAAAGATACCCGTGTGGTTCTGCCGAAAGTCACTGCCGAGATCAAGTTAGAAGTAAAACCGAATCGCGCGGCCGTGCTTGTGGATGGCGTCTTCGTCGGTCACATCGCCGAATTCGAAGGCCCCGGCAAAGCCCTGCTGGTCGCGCCCGGAAAACACAAAATCAAAATCAGTTTGCCGGGATATCACGACTTCGAGACCGATATCGACCTGTTGGCCAATCAGAAATCGACAGTTAAAACCGACATGGTTGCGGGCGGCCCGGCGGAAGGAACTCCGCTTCCTCAGTGATTGTTCCAGCAGGAGACTTCCGGTGGTGCGCGATCAGCCAGACATGCCTGCGGCGGCAGCACTCACGCTCCGCTGCTTGCGCAACTCCGCCAGAAATGAATCGGCCGGGAGCGAGGCCTGCTCCCGGAAAAGTGCAAGCAGTGCGTCCTCGGCTTCGCCGGTTGCCGCGTGACGTCGCGAATCCTGCGGCGTTCCGGTTTCCAGGCCCTCAGGCTCCACCAGCAACTCCGGCAGTAAATCGCGATTTTCCGTGAGCACACTCAGAAACTTTTCCAGCAACGCCCGGTGCGCGGGAGTGCTCTGGGTGAATTCGACTCCCATGCCCTTATCCGGATGCATAACCCGAATCACGCCTTCCGCCTTCAGTTCGACATCGGCGGCGCGCATCGAAAGCGTCACCCGCGTCGAAACCGGGAACGGCGAAGAGATCTCAAGGTAGCAACCGCCCAGGCTTAAATCCATAAGCTGGCATCGGACTGGCGGATCGTCCTTCTCAATCTCCGAAGAACTCCGCTCCAGCCATTCCCGCAACTCCTGCGCCACTGCCGGAGACGGATCCTGGAAACGCAGCCCCACCTGGGTCCCGCTCCCTTCCCAGGCAAATTCCGCGTGCACCTCGAGCGCATTGGCGGAGCCCGGCAACGTGAACGACAACTCCCACCCTCCCTGAGGTTTGCTGCGCCGCGGCAAACTGACCGCCAGGCCGCCTTCGCCTAAGTCCGTGGTCTGCGCCTTGAAGCGGGCGCCCGATTCGCGGCTCGACATTTGCACAGGAATCTGAATCGGGACCCGCGTGTTGCGCCGCCGTTCCTTCTTCATCAGCGCTCTCGCCGCCCGGAAACTTGACTTGGCCCGCTCCGCCGTGACCGGCTTATACAGGATGAAGTTCGCCCCCAGTTCGAAGGCTGAACGCAGCCCTGTAGCGGGATCCAGGATTGCCACCGCCACCGCCCGCTGGTTCGATGGAGATGTCCGCACCACGCTGAGCACCTCAGCCGCGCCGGGTCCGGCGCAATCGACAATGATCGCCTCATACCGGCCTCGCGTTAAATGCTGCAACGCGATCTCCGAACTCGCGCAGTGTTCCACGCTGATGTCAAGTTCGCCCAATGTCCGGCGGAGGATCCGCACAATCTTTTCGTCGGAACACAGTAGCAGTGACTTCAGATTCATGATGGATCTCAAGACCTTCCAACGCCGCGGGACCGAAACATAGCCCCATCCCAATGTAAGCTCACGCCAAATGCCCATCAATAAAACACTTGCGCCGAAGGTTACGGGTGTAACATCGGCTAACCAGCGCGGTTCGTATCCCGGTTCGTATCAGGGTATGCCTTCAGAGCCTGCCCTGAGCCCAGTCGAAGGGCCTACCGTTAAGTGCAGCGTTTTCAATCGCGCCTTCAGGCGCGGCCATCCTGAAGCCGACGCGGCATGCGCGCGCCATTTAGAGGACCAAAACAGGAACCATCCTCTATCGGGAGCCACCGCAACCGCAATAACAACAATGAATACAATTAGTTAGAATTGATTCACTCAAGTGTCGCAGCGCAGATTATGGTTGACTTCCAACAGACATTGCCCTAACATACTGAGTCTCCGATTAGGTTTTTGGATTCTGTGGAATCATCGACAAGATAGTTGTCCGGCGCTCGGTTGTTAATTCCATGAATCCCGAAAGTGTCCGGAGAATCATATAGATAGAGCAGTTTTGATTTGAGTTGATTCCCCCTTTGTAGGAAAGGCATGTTTCATGGCCAAGCGACGCGGAAATCCAAACTGGGGCAAGCCTGAGCCGATCGGGCCCATCGTCCCTACCATCACCGAGTTTGAGCAGGTAGTGCGCGAATACAAGCTCTCTCCCGACCAGTATCTCCGCTCAACCCGCCTGCGGGAGTGGGCACGCCGCAACAAGAACTCGAAGTACATCCCCGAGCCCCTGCTGGAAGCCTGGGGATTCGAAATCGAATCCACGCTGTAACTCTAGCCGTAAGAGGAATTTTCAAGGGCCGCGACCAGCGGCCCTTTTGCTTTGTAAAGCCGCCCGGTTTTGTAGCGCCGCCGTCTCGGCGGCTTTCTTTCCTCGAATAGAATTCGTCCGAATTCCACGATTGTCATCCCGAACGACAGGAGTGTAATCCCGAACTCCCCAAGTGTCATCCCGAACGAAGTGAGGGATCTTGGTTTCGCTGGCACCCACTCAGCTCCGATTTTGGTTGGCGCAGCGCTTCCAGCGCGGCGACCAGTGCCCTATGATGAATCCAGGCTCTTAGCCTCGGCCAACCGCGCATGCTCAACATCCTCCAAATCCCGCTCCCCGAACTCTTCGCCCTCCTGGCAGCCATAGCCTTCGCCGCCGGCCTGAACGTATACGCCACGGTCGCAGCCCTGGGACTGCTGGCCCGCTTTGGACACGTCCCGCTCCCGCCAGCCCTGCAGCTCCTAGAGACCTGGCCCATAATCGCCGCCAGCACAAGTCTCTTCGCCATAGAATTCTTCGCCGACAAAGTCCCCGCCTTCGACCTCATCTGGAGCGCCCTCCACACCTTCGTCCGCGTCCCCGCCGCCGCCCTCCTAGCCTACGGAGCCACCCGCCAACTAACCCCAGCCCAGCAATTGTTAGCAGCCGCCCTGGGAGCAGCCATAGCCCTGGCCGCCCACGGAGGCAAAACCGCCCTCCGCGCCTCCGTAACCCCAAGCCCAGAGCCCTTCTCCAACATCACGCTAAGCCTGGCCGAAGACGCCCTGGCCATCTCCCTAACCTGGCTAGCCACGCGCCACCCCTACGCCGCAGCCACTATCGCGCTCAGCCTGGTAGCAATCATTGTTATACTGGCGCGCCTGGTAATCCGAGCCTTGCGCGCGCTCTTTCGCGGCGCCGAGCAAGAGCTGGCAGGCCCTCCAGCGTAAGAAGTTATTTTTACAAAACATTCATAAAACCTCCTTGAATTTTCGGATGTAACCCGTCTAGAATCCTCGCCTCCCAGGAGACGAACGTGAACTCCCTTCTAGTCCTCGCAGTCTCTCTGTCACCGTCCATCGGCCGCAAGATTGTCGCTCTGTCGGCAATTGCATTCCTTCTCACTTGTTCTGCTGTGGGCCAGCAAACGCTGGGCGCACTGAACGGCACCGTCACCGACGCCACCGGCGCCATCGTCCAGGGTGCCAGTATCAAAGCCCATAACGTCGATACGAATCTTGAAGTCACGGCCACCAGCACGTCCGACGGCTCATTCAGCATCGCCGATCTGCCCATCGGCATCTACTCCCTCACCTTCGCGAAAGAGGGCTTCCACGCTGCCGTCTATCCCCTGATCATCGTCCAGGGCAGTCGCACCGCGACGGTCAACGCCAAGCTCAAGCCCGGGGCCGTGTCGTCGACTGTGACGGTAGAATCAACGCCAC
>CAVPEZ010000027.1:0-314894 GCA_963703635.1 uncultured Acidobacteriaceae bacterium | reverse complement strand
CCATTACACTCATTGATCACGGGTACCGGACGGTTCCCAGCAATGCTGCCATGCCTGATTAGAAAACTACCCATTTCGAAGGTTTGTGTGGAAATCAAGAAGGCCAATCTTTACGGGGTCTCCACGGAGCAATTCTGGGCGGGTTTACCAACACCGCTGCCGTAGAGGTGTGGTGGAACACCTCTTTCGAGTGCTCGTGACGCGGTCTCTAAACGGGCTCATCGAAAACGCCGAACCCGGTTTCAAGGTGCTGGCAAAAGTCAACTCGACATGGCGGATTCTCCGGCAATTGATCGCATTGCATTCGCCTAACGCCCTCCTCGAAACCGGACTGCAGATGTGCCCTCCAGAGAAAAGCCAGTACAGTGAGCGACTTTGCTGCTGAGCAGTCCGTTCTCTGCGGTCCGGTTTGTCTGTAAAGAATCGCGAAATACGGGCATCTTTCGCGTATTTGGCGGGAAATAGAGGCAGGAATTCTCTGCAGTCCAGACTACATGGCGGAGAGGGAGGGATTCGAACCCTCGGTACAGGTGTTAGCCCGTACAACGGTTTAGCAAGTTGAACTGGCTAAACTTAGGTCCAACTTGGTTCCAACAACGCCCAAACAGGCTATAGGCTCAAGATGCAAGGCACAGAACTGACCTAAGCGAACCTGGCACCCGGCTCTTCGTTACGCTTCTTCGGCAATGACATTTGCTCCGTCGAAGGGAAATTCGCTTTCCCGCCCCCACGTATTACAGTTTGTCGGCAGCTTGCACCACACAACTCCTCTGGCCAATGCCCATGATCCAGTTCGAACTTGAGTTCGTCTTGATTTCGGCCTTCCTGTTCGCGCATGATGCGGGCAATCTCGTGCTCCGACTCTTCCCATAGCTTGAGAAGAGTCTTCCGATCCAGCCCGTCGAGGGGACTGGTTCCCATCGGCAACGGCTCCGGAAACGGCTCTGGAAAGCGCCAATGGATTAAGATCTCCTCAAGTTGTGTTTCGGTCAGACCCTCAAGGAAGCGCGAGAAATCTAACCAACGCTGGAATTTCAGTTCCTTTTCCAACCGCTCAATCCGACTCTTACGGTTTGCCATGCTTACAACCTCCTGCTTTATGGCTCTCCCAACTGCGTCCCCCAGCCAAATCGCGGGTCGAATATCACGCCTCAGTTTGCATCTTTGGGGACCTCCTCTGATTTCCGTTCGAAAAGAAGGTAATACTCATCCATCGCCGCGTGCATCTTTTCTTCGGTGCCGAATGTACCGAGTGCTGCTATACGGGCAAGATTGATCCAGATAGAAATCTGGTGATCGGTTTCCGATTGAAGACTGCTTCGGAACTCTTCCAAATCTATCTCAGCGGCACCCAGCGTGCGTGCCAAAGAGTTGAAGTGCTCTGACAGCCTTTTAGCCAGCTGCAGTTGTTCCCCCAGTTTGGCAGAAGTGTCGCGGAACAGCATCGGTTGGCCGCTGAGGCGCTCGACCGCAACTTGGATAATTGCAGCATCCAGGACGATCACGCTCTCCAGAAACATCAGAACCGTCGAGCGCAGGAGCTGGACTCTGTTTTTCGTAGGGTTCCCATGCATTTCAGCGCTGAGGTATCCCAACAAGAAGGTGTACTCGCGCTCCCGCTGCTGCCTGTTTTCGATGACTTCCACGTTCACATTTACTGCAAGGCTGTAGAGCAAATCAGCCTCCAGGCGCGCTTGGAGGATGGCTCGTTCGATCAAGAGTTCCGGTTGACCCTTCATGCTTGTCTGCACAGTGTGCATCACCGCATTCGCGATCGCGCCACGGTAGGGTGGCGAGTGTCGAGCCCCTTCCTCCAAGGTCCCTGCTTGCACTGCATCTCTGAGCCACAACACCACGATCTCCTGGGGTGTCAGGGAGAGTTCAATCGCCTTTAGGCGTTGCTGACGATTCTTCATGGGGTGGTTCCTTCGCCGGTCTGAAGTCAAACACTTCGGTCTCGGTTCCTCTGTTGCCAGTCATAAGAGCTTCCAAATGGGCCAGACGCTCTTCAATCCGTTGATCGAGAGCCTTCAGAAGAACACCGGCCAGAAACCCAATAGCATTCGCCGCCCGAAGATCGAATGGGCCTTGCCGGACTCGGTTGATCGTTTCTTCCAGTAGCTCGCCCACGTCCCCCATGCTTTTCAAAGGCCTGTGTGGAAAGTCACTAGGGTCTAGCGAGGGCAGATGTTTGCCGCGTCCGTGCCTGGACCCTATCTTCGCGGCCAATTCGGGATCCAAATGCAGAGCACATTTGTCCTTTCCCGTGACGGCCCAAGCGCCGCACCGATTACGGTTTCTATTCTTCGCCGAGCATCGTTTCGACATCGTTCAGCCTCTCTCCATTTACTGTTTCTCACCGTTCAACCAACAGCAGTATCCGATTAGTGTCCAGCACCTGTTCTCTTGGCTCACTTCTGCAACCATCACGCGCAAGACGCCGCATGAAATCCCTCTCGCTTCCGCAAGGCGCAGAATCAAAGAAAAGAAATTGCCGAGAATTCGAGGCAAACTCCGGCAAGCCTGAATTGGAATTTTGGAACACAACGGAACAGATTCAGAGTTTGTGGCAGAGCTAAGTGATTGAAAATATGGTGGCCAGGGACGGAGTTGAACCGCCGACGCCAGCCTTTTCAGGGCTGCGCTCTACCACCTGAGCTACCTGGCCACGCTTCGACACCCGCTCGCCGGACGCGGGCTGCGAGGATCGTTCGCTTCACGCCGATTGTTGCGGGATTCCGAACCGAATGACACAGCTCTCTGCCGGACGCGCGGAACGCTCTTGATTATAGCAATGGCCGGTACTTCCCTCAACGTCGCCCAACGCGGGCGGAGTTGGGCTATGGCTGGAATATAGAATCATCCGCGTTCGGGCACCGGGCCATTGACGCAAACCCGGTGCCCGCTACGCTTCAAAGGTGACTGCTCCGGCTTACTGGCCGCCGACTGCAGAGCCGTGTTGTCCCAGCCAGGACGCCAGTTGCGGTTCCTGTTGGGATTTCAGATCGACACAGTTGTCGATGCGCTCGATCGATTGCCGGTAGGTCCGCTCCGCCGCTTCGATCTTGTGCGCGGAGTAAAACTCCACGACCTGGTCGCGCATGTGGGTATCGCAGAAAGAACTGGTCGAACCCACGACCTGGGCGCTGGCAAAAGGTCCGCCAACTTTCTGCACCGCATCCCAGTGCGCCAGAACAAAATCCCACGCTAGCTTCTGGCCTTCGGGATTGCCCATCACGCTCGTGACCAGGCCGAGCGCGTCCTGCGAGCGAACGTCCGGAGAAATGGCATAGTCCAGAGTCCTCTGCAAGAGTTTCGGATCGCTGAACTGGGGCAAGGTGAACAAATACATGTAATACTCTTCCGGCGACTTGGGGTTCTTCAGCGCGGTCATCAGCCGGCCGTAAAAATCCTCTTCGCCGCTCAAGGCTGCAAGCGCCATGGCTCCGCCCGCGATCTGCCGGTCTACAGAAGACGGATCGTCCAAAGCCTTGTCTGCGATCTTGCGCGCTTGCGCCAGCACTTCGGGATCGCGCGCATCGTATCCCAACGCGTTAAACAGTCGAGACCGCAGCGTTCTCTGCTCGTCGCTCTCGCCCGCCTTCGGTTCCCAGCCTACATCCTTCAGCATGGGCGACAGATACCCTCGCAGCCAAGTGCGATAGGACTCCCGGTCATTCTCCGTCACCAGGTAGCGGCCAATGAAGTTGAGCCGAAAGAGAACATCATCCATCACCGCGCGATTTCGGTCGCTTCCGAGACCTTGCACCAGTGCGAGATAGTCGCCCACCGGCTCGCGCCCCACGCGTACCGAGGCCCAGATGTCCGTCTGCAAAGCGATTCGCTCCGCGGGCGTAAGCTTGCTCTCGGCATCATTCGCGAGGGCTCGCACTGCATCCGGCTGGTAGCCTGCGCGGTAGTAGCCGGTGGCGCCGGCATTCGCCAGCACCCAGGTCGAGCAGCCCGGCAGCGTGAACGTCTCTTCCTTCTTGGTGAGCAGTTCGCACTTTTCAGCCCCGCTCGACGACTTCATGCACAAGGGAACTTGCCAGAGCTGATCATTCGACGCCTGGAACTTCTCCCGGTCAAAGTAATAGCGGCGCTGATCCAGAGCCACAGCTGTCGAATTGCCGGTACACTGAGACTTCACGTTGATGATGGGAACTCCCGCCTGCTTCACGAAAGTCGGCATGATACGGTCCACAGGCTTCTTGGAAGTCTTGGCCTGCGCCTCCCAGAAGTCGTCGGCTGTCGCATTCGCATACTGATGTTTCTGTATATATGCGTTGACGCCCGCACGAAAAGTCTGCTCACCCAAATACGCCTCCAACATGCGAAGCACGGACGCAGCCTTGCCGTAGGCAATCCCGTCAAACAGCTCCATGATCTGTCCAGGAGTTTCAGCAGCCTGGTGAATCGGACGCGTATTCGCCAGCGAGTCCGTGTTGAGCGTTCCGCCCGTATTGCTCACATCGTCCAGATTGAAATTCCATTCCGGTTTCCAAGCCTCGATCGGCTTGCTCGACATCCATGTGGCGAAACCCTCGTTGAGCCAAATGTCGTCCCACCACTTCATCGTGACCAGATCGCCGAACCACTGGTGAGCCATCTCGTGCGCAATCACGGAGGCGATGGTCTTCTTCAGATCTACAGAACCTTGCTTCTCGTCGATCAGCAGGATGACTTCGCGGAACGTGATGCAGCCTGTATTCTCCATCGCGCCCGCGGAAAAATCCGGGATGCCGATCAGGTCGAGCTTTCCGTAGGGATACTTGATGTTGAAATATTTATCGTAGTAGCTGAGGACGTGCTCCGCCGTCTCAAGGGCAAACTTCCCCATCTCTTTCTTGCCGGGAGTGCTATAAACGCGGATTGGAATGCCGTCGGCTTCGCCTTCGATGTATTCGAAATTGCCCACCACCAGCGCCGCCAGATACGAAGACATCTTGGGCGTGGTGGCAAAGCGAACCGTGTGCCGGTCGCCCGGTCCGGGCGTATCAGAAGAAACTTTAGAATTCGAAATTGCCACCTGGCCTTTGTCGGCGACGGTCGTGATGTCGAAGGTGGCCTTATACCCTGGCTCGTCAAACGACGGAAAGGCGCGGCGCGCATCCGTAGACTCGAACTGAGTGGCGGCGTACTTGCGGCCCTGGTCGTCTTTGCCCAAATAAAAGCCGCGCATCTCACTGTTGAGGGTGCCGGCATACGTGATGTGCACTGTGGCCGGACCCGCGGACAGCGCCTTCTCGACCGCCAGCGCAACCATTTCCTTATCTTTGTCCGGCGTGACCGTGGCCTTCTGTGTAGTTCCGCCGCTGGCGATGCTGACTTCGTGGAATTCGATATCGACTGCGTTCAGCGTGATTTGCGAAGTGGGCTTTAACACCCGGATGGAAATGGTTTCATCGCCCTCGAACGTGGCCTTATCGAGATCGGGCGTGAAGGAGAGCTTGTAGCTTTCTGGAACCGCCACTTCGGGCAGCCGTTGGGCTGCTGCCAGCGATAATGTCGTCAACGCAAATGCGAGTACCGCAAGAATTCGCTTCATAAGTTTTCCTCGGGGAGATTCTCTTGAAATTCATTTCGTAAACAAAAACAGTTTCATGGCTTGAATAGCTTCAACAGTTGCCTTAAGAACTCACGGTTCGTATCAGGGCATCGCTTCAGCGATGCCGACCACGCCGCCCAATCGCATCCGGCTTCAGCCGCTGCGGAAGCAGCGGCGCCAGGACAGAACTACCACTGGCACTTCTATACGGAAAACGCACCGCAAAAGTTCACCGCGAATGTGCCCCCGCGCCGCTGATTATGGTCATCGAGCACCGGTTGGTCCCGAACCAGTAAGGAATCTCGCGGTAATCTTCGACCGCAAACACCGCCAAATCCGCATCTTTCCCCGGCTCGATCGTTCCCTTCCGGTCGGCAACTCGCAGCGCCCACGCTCCATTAATCGTGGCCGCGGCAATGGCCTCCGCCGGCGACATCTTCATGTGCGTGCACGCGAGCGACATCGCCATCGGCATGCTCAGCGTCGGCGACGTGCCGGGGTTGTAGTCCGTCGCCAGCGCCACCGGCACGCCCGCGTCAATCAAATGGCGCGCCCGAGGATATTCCTTCATTCCCAGAAAATAATTCGCCCCAGGCACCAGCGTGGCGACCGTGTCATGCCGGGCTAACTGCGCGATGTCGTCTTCATTCACGTGGTCCATGTGATCAAACGACGCTGGATTGAAGCGCAAAAACGGCCGCAGCAATGTCTCAGAAAGCTGGCCCATGTGCGCCCGCACGCTGAGACCGTGCTGTTTGGCGGCTTCAAAAATCTGCTCCGCTTCTGCCGCCGTAAACGCCCCCTGGTCGCAGAAAACATCGACGAACCGGGCGAGCTTCCGCTTCGCGGCCTGCGGCACCATCTTCTTACAGACGAGCTCAACATACTTTGGTGAGCGGCCCTGAAATTCTTTTGGGACGACATGCGCTCCGAGAAGAGTCGCGACGACCGTCCCCGGCCAGCGGGAAGCTGCTTCGCGGATCGCCTCCAGCGACTTCAGTTCCGATTCAACCGTCAGCCCATAGCCCGATTTGGCCTCGACGGTCGTCGTGCCGTAAGCGGCCATGTCGCGCAGCGCAGCCAGAACTGTCTCAACCAAAACCCGCTTCCCTGTCGTGCGCACGCCTTCCAAGCTGAACCGGATGCCGCCACCAGCCGCGGCAATCTCTTCATAGGAAGCGCCCTCGATGCGCTTCTCAAAATCCACCAGCCGCGGGCTGACAAAGACAGGATGTGTGTGCGAATCAACGAAGCCGGGCAGGACGACTTTGCCGGCGCAGTCGATCTCCAGAACTTTCTTGCGATTCTTCTTCAGCCATGGATCGCGGAAAGCGTCTTTGGTTTTGCCGACGGAAACGATTTTTCCGCCAAGGCATAAGACAGCGCCACCTTCGATGATGCCGAGTTCTTTGAGGTCCGGGCCGCGGCGCGGGCCGGGTTTTCTGGAAGCGGACCGGAGGGTAAGAAGTTGGCCGATGTTGGCTAGAAACAAACCCTCGTTTACCTTGGACTTTCGGTTTGATCTCAAGCAGTGAGTAGTCTAACAGGCGAGGCCTGCTAGTTTCTCACGGGTTAGTTCCCATGGGGATCTTCACGCCCGTCTTCTTCGCGAACTCCTTAGCATCGTCATATCCCGCGTCTACATGCCGAATCACACCCATCCCCGGATCGGTCGTCAGCACGCGCTCGATGCGCTTGGCCATAGCATCCGTACCATCAGCGACCGTGACCTGCCCCGCGTGCAGCGAATAGCCAATACCCACGCCTCCGCCATTATGAATCGAGACCCACGACGCACCCGCCGCCGTGTTCACCAAGGCGTTCAGCAGCGGCCAGTCGGCGACCGCGTCTGAGCCATCTTTCATGCTCTCGGTCTCGCGGAACGGAGACGCCACCGAGCCACAGTCGAGATGATCGCGGCCAATCACGATCGGCGCTTTGATCTTCCCTTTCTTCACCAGATCGTTCATGGCGAGGCCGAACTGCGCGCGCTCGCCATAGCCCAGCCAGCAAATGCGCGCCGGCAGTCCCTGGAACTTGATGCGCTTGCGCGCCAGATGAATCCAGCGCCGCAGGATTCGGTTATCGGGAAACATTTCCAGAACCAGATCGTCAGTCACGTGAATGTCCGACGCCTCGCCCGACAGCGCTACCCATCGAAACGGCCCGCGCCCCTCGCAAAACAGCGGACGAATATACGCGGGCACGAACCCGGGAAAGTCGTAAGCATTCTTCACGCCGCGCTGAAACGCAAACGTGCGGATGTTGTTGCCGTAGTCGAACGTCACCGATCCCATCTTCTGCAGCCGCAGCATGCCTTCCACATGCGCGGCGATCGCATCGAGCGATTTCTCCTGATACGCCTTGGAATCGTTTTTCCGTAACTCGACGGCCTCGGCGAGCGTCATACCGTTCGGCACATATCCATTCAGCGGATCATGTGCCGAAGTCTGATCGGTGAGAATGTCAGGAACGACGCCACGAGCGGCCAACTCCGGAATCACGTCCGCGCAATTCCCCACCAGCCCGACCGACACGTTTTCCTTTTTGCGCACGGCATTCTTCAAAATGCGCAGCGCTTCATCGAGCGTGGTGACCATGAAGTCGCAATAGCCCGTCTTCAGCCGCTTCTTGATGCGCTCCGGATCGACGTCAATCCCCAGAAACGCCGCGCCCGTCATGGTCGCGGCCAGCGGCTGCGCTCCACCCATGCCGCCCATGCCGCCGGAGACGATCAGCTTGCCGGCAAGATCACCGCCGAAATGCTTCTCGCCCGCCGCCGAAAAAGTTTCAAACGTCCCCTGCACAATGCCCTGCGAGCCGATGTAGATCCACGAGCCCGCCGTCATCTGTCCATACATCATCAGTCCGGCGCGTTCCAGTTCGTTGAACTTCTCCCAGTTTGACCAGTGGCCCACCAGATTCGAATTCGCGATGAGCACTCGCGGCGCATGATCGTGCGTCTTGAACACGCCGACCGGCTTGCCCGACTGCACCAGCAGAGTCTCGTCATTCTCGAGCTGCTTCAACGAAGCGACGATGGCATGGTAAGCCTCCCAACTCCGCGCCGCCCGCCCCGTTCCGCCATAGACCACAAGATCCTGCGGCCGCTCGGCGACCTCAGGATCGAGATTGTTCATGAGCATGCGCATGGCAGCTTCCTGCTGCCAGCCTTTGCAGGTAATCGAGTTGCCGCGCGGCGCGCGAATCGAGCTGTGAGTCTGAATTTCAGTTTCCACGGGCATGGGTAGATGTTACGTGCTGAGAGTGGAAGTATTCAATGCTGGAGGTTCGGCGAGAACGGACTCAACGCCACGACGAATACGCCGTACCCTCAAGTGAGATTGCGTTAGACGCCGAATGCACGCCGACAATGCCGGGGTCCTGCTGTTCCACCGATAACAGCACGTCTTCCTGGTCCACTTCCCAGTTTGCTTCACCCGTCATCGGATCCTTGGGAATGTCCTTGATGTAGCCCGCCGACTTCAGATCATCGAGCGACTGCGGCGCTTTTTGTTTGTCGAGCGTGTACTGGGAAATCAGCTTGTTCAGCTCGAACAGATCGTTCTTCAACACGGCCTCGCGGGCTCTCACCACCGACCGGCTGTAAATGGGAATCGCAATCGAAATCAGGATCCCCATGACAACCATCACGATCATCATTTCGAGCAGCGTAAAGCCTCGCTGTAGCGTGAAGCCCCGCCCCGTGTTTGGCCTTCTTACCATTTACCAATCCTTATACTTCGTGCCGTCCAGAGCCGTGCCTTGCGACTTGGTGTAGACATCGAACACGCTCTGCCCGCCCCAGGAGTCGGATTCCGGATCATCCTGCATCGAACGCAGTCCCCATTCCGTGGTGCCCGTCATGGGATCGATCGGAATCCTGCGCAGGAAGCGTACTTTCTTGCCCTGCACATCCTCGCCCTTTACCAGCGTTTCCAGATCAGGGGGATAGTTCTGGCTGTCCACCTTGGTCCGGAACAGGTTCTTGTCCGCCGCGTCTTTGTAGCGGTCGATCGCGTCGCGCATCTCCCATAAGTCGTTCCGCAGCATGCGTTCCTTCTCCCGCTGGATGGTCACCCGCGCCAGCGGCACCGCCATGCCCGACAGAATCACGAGGATGGATGTTGCGACGATCAACTCAAGGAGCGTAAAGCCCCGTTCGGGCCTCGCAGTTCGCCCGCACTTGAACTCTTGTGCCTTCATCTCAAATTCCTGATCCTAATTCCGATCTTGGAAAATCTGGATTGACCGGATCTGGATTGACGGGATCGCGCGCCAGGCTTATTGCACGGTGATCGACGCCTGCGCTCCGTTCACTGTGATGGGCTGCGAGCCGGGATCGCGCGCTCCGCCCCGTGTGATGGTCAGCGGAGTCTGTCCGCTGGCCTTCGCCTGAAAAGTCAGCGTAACCACCGTGCCCTGCCCGGAAACTCCACCCGACCCCGGCGGTCGCGTGGCTTGGATCAGCAAGGTTCCAGTGCTTTCATCTTCGCGGTGTACCAGCGCTACAGCCTGCCCATCCTGGGAGAGGAATCCGCCATTTGAAACGTTCACCAACTGCAGCTTCGCCATGTCGTAATTGATCTGCACGGGCACGGAATACACATTCTGCGCCCCGGAAATCAAAAGGTTCACCACAAACGTGTTGCCCTTCACCGCCGTGATCTGCCCCGGATCGAACAGAAAATTCGCACCCGGCGCGGGATTCGCCGCCTGATTCGGAGTTTGAGCCGGCGGCTGAGTGGCGGGAGCTGGGGTGCCAGGAGACGTCGTGGCCGGAGTCGTCGCCGGGGCCTGAACCGCGGGAGCAACCGCCGCCCTGACGTGTCGCAGTTCAATCGTGCTCGCCGTCCCGATGTCGATTGGCCGCTGGTTTAACTCGCTGACGGTAGCTCCTCGGATGATGTGAGGAGTGATGGCAAAGACCGTCTCGTCCTGGGAATGATCCTGCGTCTTCTGCCCAAAGAAGTATCCGAGGATTGGAATCTGCGCCAGGCCCGGAATGCCGCTCAGCGACTTGGTCTGGGCATCGTCAAAGATTCCGCCAATCAGACTTGACTCCCCATCCGCCAGACGGATTTCATGCTCGATTTTTTTCTGTCCGATGATGGGCTGGCTGATGCCGCCGATGCTCGACTGGCCCACCACCGAGGAGATTTCCATGGTGATCTTCAGGGTCACTTCCCGGTCCGCGTGCACATGCGGCGTAACGTCGATATTCACACCCACATCCAGATATTGAAACTGGGTGTTAACCAGCGGATTAATACCCACACCGCCGATTCCAGGCTGGAACGACCCTGTCGCGACCGGCACACGTTCGCCGATCTTGAGTGTCGCCTTCTGGTTATCGAGCGCGCGCACTTGCGGGTTCTGCAACATCTTCGTGTCGCTCTCGCCCATCACCGCCGAGAGGTTGGCGGAAGGAATCGTTACTTGAAAATCAGTCGCGTTTAAGTTGCCTAGAGTATTCAGACTCAGCCCTGTGCCCGAACTGGGTGTGGTTGTACCCGTAGTCCCGGTCGTGGAAGTGGTGGTGTTGATGTTGCTCTGCAGAGTAACCGTGGCGCTGCTCGGCGGATTCAATCCCAGAGTGCGCGACTTGTCTTTGCTGACCTGCAAGACCGCAATGTCGACGATCACTTCCGGACGCGCCTTATCCAGGTCATCCACCAGTTTTTCCGCCAGCGCGATCTGGTCGGGCGTGCCCCGCACCACCAGCGCATTCTGCGACAGCAACTGCTGCACCCGCTGCACGTCGAGCACGGCGCGTATCGCATTCACCACATCCTGCAACTCGGTGGGCGCGGATAGATTCGAAAGATAAAAAGTCTTGAGAACGCTCTGTTCCAGTTCCTTGCGCTTGGCCGGATTATCCTGCGCCACAAAGATGGTGTTGCTCGTCACCGGCCGCCAGAAGGTCTTCGATTCCAGCGCCGTAATCTGCAGCGCCTCCTCCAGCGTCACTCCATTCAGTTCGACTTTAATGCGCCGCGAAGTGTAGTCGTAATCGAACAGAACGTTGATCCCGGCCAACTGCCCGATGGTCTGATAAATGACTTTGGAATCTTCGGTGAGCTTGACGGTAATGGGGACGGTCGAGATGGGAGCCAGTTCTACAGGACCCGCCGCTTCCTTGATCCTCCGCTCCAGATTGCCGGGCGGACCTGCCGCCGGTGTCGGAGGATTGATGGCATTGTCGATCATCTGCTGCGTGCGCTTCATCTCCTGTTGCGCACTGAAAAGCGAGGGATCGATCTGGCTGCCTTTTGAAATTCGGCCAACGCCTCCGGCAGTTTGCCCTGTTCGCGCAGAATCACCCCATGATGGACAACCGTCGCGGCGGCTTTGAAGCGCATGCGCTGGAACGAGGTCTTGTAGCGCAAGTCCTTTGGCTTCATCTCGAAGGCTTGCTTGTAGAACTCGTAAGCGGTCTCGTACTGCTGGCGCGCCTCGGCGTCCTGGCCCTTTTCATAGATAGTCTTGGCCTTATCGGCAATCGCGGGCAGGATGGCAACCACGACCAGCAGCACTACCGCCGCGGGCATCAGACGTCTCATTCGTCAGTCCTCGTCTACAAAGTCTTTCGCCGGACAAGCAGTATCCACCCCGAAGGCCAGCGAACCTGGGATTCCTTTGACGCTACATCCGAAACAAAAAGAACGGTTTTGCTGCGATTATAGCATCGCGTTTCGCGCCTCCCCATGTGATTGCACGCACGGGAGTTACACTCTTTAGTCCTTGTCCTAACGGGCTTCGGCTTTCGGGCTTCGGGCTTCGGCCGACACCACCTAGCCAGAAGCAGTCGCCGCACTGGTTGCCGGAAGCCCGATATCGCCCTAGAGTCGCAAAGCGACGGCATTCAACAGCCCCGCACGCACGTTAAGTGCGGGGTAGGCCGTCAGGACGGAACCGAGTCCCGCAAGGGACGCCACCCCGCCTCATCCGAAGCCCGATAGCCGAAGCCCGAAGCCCAGCCCTCTGCTGGTAAGATTGAAACTTCTCCGAACCCATGCCCCGCCAGTCCACCCACGAAACCAAGCCCAAGCCGGAGAAATCCCCGCGCCGCGAACCGACAGCCTCCGGCCAGCGAGACGCCGCCGTTAATAGGATCGCTTCTCATAACTACTTCTTGCTGGAAAAATTTGAGTGCGGCGTGGTTCTCACTGGAACCGAGGCCAAATCGGTCCGCGGAGGCCTGGCCAACCTCAAAGATTCCTACGGCCTGGTCAAGGACGGCGAACTCTGGCTCCTCAACGCCCACATCGGCCCCTACGAGCACGGCAACATCCACAACCACGCCCCGCTGCGCACCCGCAAGCTGCTCATGCACAAAGAAGAAATCCGCAAGCTGATCGGCAAAACGCAGCAAAAAGGCCTGACCCTGATCCCAGTCCGCATGTACTTCAAAAACGGCAAAGTAAAGGTTGAACTAGCGCTGGCCAAGGGCAAGCAGTTGTGGGATAAGCGGGAGACGGAAAGACGGCGGACCGCCGACAAAGAAGCGAGAGAAGCCATCCGAGGCCGGAAGAAGTAAGAGGCGTCGTAGCGCCGCCGGTTTCGTAGCGCCGGCGTCCCGCCGGCTGTCCGGCGGGCGTCCTACCCCGCCAACCCGACCGCGCTATGCTCTCGATCTTTTTAAGACACAAAACCCAGCGAGTTCACCAAACCTCAAGCTTGATCTGGCGGTACCGGTTGATCAGCTCAAAATCCTTCCGATTGGTCGTTATCAGCCTGGCGCCGTGCGACCGGGCAGTGAGGGCGATCAGAACGTCGAAATGCAAGCCACGCAGTTTATGCGGTTCGAAGCCTTGCTCGGCGCGGATTTTGGCCAGGATCTCGCCCGACTCCAGCCAATTCTTTTGCGTCGGAGTCAGGACTCGGGTGGTTTCTCGCCAGAGTGCGGAGTAAAGTGCGGAGGAATTTGAGTTCCGCGGGCCCGCTAACTCCGCGCAGCAATTCCGCGAGGACTACCGACGACAAGCGGACCACACCTTCAACGGATTCGATCCTCTTGCGGTGGCGCCCTGTGCGGGCCTCGTCCACCAGAACAGATGTGTCGAAGATTACGACGTCACTCATCGAGTCCGGAAAACTTGAGTTTGCCGGAGTTCTTCTTCATCAGGGCCTTGAAGCGCTTCAGCCCAACGATTTCGCGCAGCGCAATGTGAACGGCATCGGTGCGCGATTTCGCCTTAAGCACCTTCACGGCCTCGTCGGCCAGATCCGTGTCCAGGCGGATTGATGTCATGGTTACAGCCATAGCGGCCTATCTCTTCCTCATATATACATGATAGCCGATTCGTATATACAGGTCAAGAGGTTGCAGGCGAAGAAGCCAAACAGGCTGCAATTCGAAAGCGTGTGATGGCAGCCATCGGCTCGATCAAAAGCGGCGATCCTACGCTGGCCGAGCGAGTCGGCGAAGTGGTCCGGGAAATTATCTCCAAGAAGCACATCAAAGAATCGAATGCCCTCGCCCGCCGTTTCCGCCGCCTTACCCGCCGCTCTCGTTGAAGGTTTACGATGGCGAGAACCCGAGGCCGCGCCATGAAAACCGTAAACCTCAAATCCGACATGCCGCAAGTCCGCGAAGCCCTGCAGCGCCTCGACCGCGAACTAGCCCTCGCCCGCCAAGAGAAAGCAAAGCTGCTGAAGCTGATTCACGGTTACGGCTCGACCGGCGCGGGCGGCGACATTCGCATCGCCGTGCAAAAGCGTTTGTTGGAGATGGTTCAGAACGGCCAGATTCGCGGCTGCATCTTCGGTGAGAACTGGTCGAAGTCAGACGATGCAGCCTGGAAACTTCTGCAATCGCAGCCCGAACTCAAGAGCGACTCCGACCTCGGCCGCCGCAATCGTGGGATCACGATCGTCCTGCTCTAGCGCTTTGCTCGAGTGGATATTTCAGGCGACAGACGCCTGTGTCTCCGGCGGCACGGTCGGAACCACTGGCGCAGGAGTCGGCTCACTCGCCACCGGCGTCACCGCGGTCACCGCAGTGACGGACTCCACCACCGCAATCGGTTGCACCATATTCTGCAGGTAGTAAGTCACCGCCACTCCGCGCTGCCAGAAACGCGGAATCAGCAGCAGCAGCAGGGTCACCTGGCTAACGACGAACGCCCCGATCACGTTTGCAGGCGGAACAAACTTCATCCACACCCATAGCCCCGCCACCAGCACAATCGCCGCGAAAATCGTGACCGCCACGTAACTCGCCAGCAGCTGTCCCATGCCGCGCCAGGTATGCCGGAACGCCGCGCCAATCGACTTTCGCACCGCCCGCTGATCGCTCAGAACCACGTCCGCCTGCGCCAGATCAAACCAGATGCGCAGGAGGCTCATCACCAGGAAGATCAGGAACAAACTTCCCAACGAAACACAGACCGGCAGCAATTCATACGTGCTTTCCTCCGCCGCCTTCACCAGCGCTCCGCGAAGGCCGAACAACACTCCCGCCACAATTCCCATCACGATGAACGCCACAATCATCAGCCGGATAAACCGCCACAAGTTCCGCCCGCAGGCCCGGAAGAAATCCTCCCGCGGCAGCCGGTAAGTCGAGGCGTAGCCTTGCAGCACCCCCGGCAGGAACAGCGCCGTAGCCAGGAGAAAGAGCAAAGCGAAAAAAGTTGCCGGCGCTCTGGAAGCCATGATCGGCCCAAACTCTGGCCGCGCTAAAGTCTCCCCAAAAACTCCCACGTCAAAACCGTCCACCAGACGTTTTGCCGACAGGCTGTGGTCCAGCAGCGTCCCTGCCTGGTTGACGAAGCCCACCGTGCCGAACGAGCCCAGAAGCAAACTCAACAAGTAGAACCAGACGATGTAGCGCTTGTTACGCCCCACCATGCTCCAGCCGCTGCTCAGTAAACCTTGATGCTCTGCCATGGTTCTTTCTACCTCGCTTCCTTACCTCGCCCGCCTTGCCGAAGCCCGAAGCCCGAAAGCCGAAGCCCGCCTAAACCCCCCACCACGCCAGCGCCTGACTCACCCACTGCGTGGCAAAGAGCCAGTAGTTGGCCACTTTGTGCGCCGCCTTTCCATTGCCCTCGGCGGTATAGCTCTTATCGAATTCATTGCGGTAGATTTGAACCCGGTGATCGGGATCAATCTCGGCCGACGCCACTTTCGTTTTCTTGTCGTACGGCCCCAGCCTGGTCCAGCGGCTCACGCCGTCCCAGTGCTCGCGAGCCTTGTCACCGTTGTCAAACTTGATCTCCACATCCACCGGCATCACAAAATCTCCCTTGCGTTGCAACCAGACGTAGGAGCGATAAACAGTATCCTTGTCATCTTTCCCGGCGTTCTTCTTTTCTTCGTACCAGTTCACCGGAAGGGATTCGATCCTTGCCACCTTGTAATCCATCACCTGCGTACCGTAGACGGCCTGGTTGAAGTACCAGCGCAGATCCTTGCCCGAAACTTCCTCAATCGTCTTCAGAAAGTCTTCCTTGCCGGGATGGGTAAAGCGGTACTTCATAAAGTAGACGTGCATCGCCTTCGCCATCGTGTCTTCGCCAACGATGCCTTCCAGTGTCAGCAGCACGCTCGCCGTTTTGCCGTAGGTAATGCCGCCGTAGGAGTTCGAGCTGTAATAATCGTAAGCATTCTTCGCTATGGGATCGAGATCGGCCGCGCTGATGTAGCCCAGCCTCTGCTGTTCCCGCTCGCCAAAAGTAGCGCCCGCCAGATTCAGCACCGACGTATCCTTCCCCAGAATCGAATCCAGCACTTTCACTTCGGTGTAGCTGTTGATGCCCTCGTCCATCCACGCATCTTCAAATTCATTGGTCGCAACCATGCCGTACCAGTACTGGTGCCCGAACTCGTGCTCCACTACGATCTCCGGCTCTTTCAATCCCTCCGGCATGAACCAACTGGTCTCGCCCGTGATGAACGTGGGATATTCCATCCCTCCCGCGGCCGAATCCGGCTCGGGATCGACCAGCGTCAGCGTCTTGTAGGGATAAGGCCCGTACCAGCGCTCAAAATGGTCCAGCGATTCGCGCAGGATTTTTTCGTGCCGCTCCACCTGGCTCCAGTGCGCGGGTTGCATCAGGATGCGAATCGCAACCGGCCCCATCTGGCCCTGGAACACGCCGTCGTCTTTGACCTTGTAGCGCGGACTCGCGGTCCAGGCAAAGTCGTGAATGTCATCTCCGTGATAGGTCAGTGTCTTTGTGCTGTCCGCGTTATTGACCTCGCTAACCTTCACTCCGCTCGCGCCCATCACCTCATTCTGCGGCACTGTCAGCTTCACGTCATACACTCCGAAGTCGGCGAAGAACTCCGTGGTGTTGTGATACTGATGGCAATTCCAGGCGCCGTGCCAGAACACGCCCACCTTGGGAAACCACTGCCCGCCGAGCACGAAATCGCGCCGGTATCCGGAGCGCGCCTGCGTCTGCGGAAACTTGGTCTGAAACGCGATCTTGAACTGCACCGACTCGCCCGGCGCAATCGGCTTGTTCAGAGGCAAGTCAACTACGGTCTTGTCGTCTTTGTTGCCGTCATCGGGCGCGATGTAGTGCAACTGCGCAGTCAGATCGCCCTGCCCTACCACTTCCATGCTCTTGATCTCTTCCGATCCGTAATCCTTGTCTTCCCACTTCGCATAATTCGTGTCGCGGCTGCCCATGAGCTTGGCCTCGTTCACCCACGTGGCCTTCTGCTGAAACGCATTCTGATAAAGGTGAAACGGAAAATGGTCGAGCGCCTGCCCGGTCAGGTTGTGATAAGTAAGCACTTCGGTGGCATCGACCACATGCTTGACGGCGTCATACTTGGCGTCGATCTCGTAATGCACCACGCGCTCCGACATCGGCTTGTCGGAATTGATGGCCAGAACCGTGTCGGGGATCGTCACCGCTCCCGGCGTTGTTCGCGGTCATGGGGGCGGTAGCAGCGCTAACCACCGTAGCCGGAGCCTGCGGCGGAGCCGCCTTCGCCGCATGCTGCATCACGGCCAGGGAAAGCCCGATGATTGAAACCACCGGGAAAAACAAGATCATCCACCGTATCTTCATGTCACAAACCTCTCTCGCTACGGGATGAAATCATACCCCAGGAAGTCGAACGCCGTCATCCTGCAGACTCCGCCGAAGGAGTATACGGAGCAGTCGCGCAGGAATTTCAGAAATTCCTGGGCAGAGTAAAGCCAGACAAAGCTCAACGAGCCAATCTGAACAACAGGGACCTCGGCTATTCTTAGCGCCCTTTGCGGATCTTCTTTGCGTTCTTTGCGGTTGAAGGCTTTAGTCTCGACGCATGAAAAGGTCTGATCGTCTCAGCGTGAAAAGTCACCACCCCCGAAACTCCTTGATTGACGCGGCATCCCGCAGGTAGTACCCTGCCTGAGGCCGAATTGCCAGCCTCAATCCAGACTCTTCCCGGGGAAATCATGAAAAGCTTGTTTCGTGTTCTAGCCACCGCGTTGTTGACGATTGCTTGCGTTTCCAGCGCGTGGGCACAATGGTCGTCCGATCCCATGGTCAACCTGGCGCTTGCCGCGAACCCGAACGGCAGCGATCAGGTGCAGCCGAAGTTGGTGCCCCTGAAGCAGATTGGCTGGTACGCGAGCTGGTTTGACTCGAATCCGGCCACTTCGCATCCGCAAGGGTATGACGTTTTCTATCAGCGCTTGAGTTCCGCCGGAGTCGAAAAATTCCCCCAGGGCGGCATCATGGTGGCCGATCTCACCAACAGTTCCACCGAAGACTACGGCCTAGGCGTCGACACCGCCGGCAATGCCCTGATCGCATTCCTCGACACCCGCGAAGGCCTCTCGAACCAGCAGGTCACTGCGGCGAAAATGGCTCCGAGCGGCAACGCGCTCTGGACCCGCCACGGAGTGCAATTGACCAGCGACTCCGCCTTTCATGCCGCGCCCAAGATCGTCGGCACCAGCGACGGATCCATCGTCGTAGCCTGGACCAGCGACAGTAACGTAGTCCTTCAGAAGCTCGATGCCAACGGCGTCGCCCAATGGGGCAGCGGCATAGTGTTCAGCCTGAGCGGATCCGACTATCTGCTGGCCGACCTGCACGCCGCCGACAATGGATCGGTGATCGTCTCCTGGGTAAGCAATAAGGGTTTCGGCAGCAACAGCCAGCTGCGCGCCAATAAAGTTTCCTCTTCCGGCAGCCTGCTATGGGGAAGCAGCAACGTAGATATTTTCGATGTAGGCTCGCTGCAGTTCGGTAATTTCCCCTACTTCGTCTATGACGGAAACGGCGGCGCGGTTTTTGCTTGGTACACCAGCATTCCGACTCTGCAGTGCTTCGCCCAGCACATCCGATCCGATGGCAGCGAGGCTTTCCCGCACAACGGCGTGGCCGGCTCCGGCAACACTGTCAACGTGCGCGTCTCGCCCGCCGCGGCTTACAGCAAAGCCACCGACGAAGTCTTCATGTTCTGGACCGAAGAGGATTCCAACCAGGTCTTGAACGGAGTCTATGGGCAGAAGTTCAACTCGACGGGCACGCTCGAGTGGGGCGCAAACGGATTGTCCATTGTGCCCCTAGGCGCAGATCAGCAGATTTTCGTCTCGACCGTGCAGATGGGCAGCGGCGCGCTCGTTTTCTGGGTAGACATGCAAAGCTTCGGATCATCCACCATACAAGCGACGCGGCTCGACGACTCGGGCGCGACGGTCTGCGCGCAATTTCCAGTATCGTCGGTGCTCTCGAACAAATCCCGCCTGGCGGCGGCGATCGCCCCTTCCAGCATAGCGGCAGTAGCCTTTGAGGACGACCGCACCGGCAATAACGGGATCTACATCCAGAACGTGAATCCGGATTGTTCGCTCGGTCAGCGGCAATAGCGGAGGGTTCGTATCAGGGCACGCCTTCAGGCGTGCCGGAAAACTCCGGTTTTGGGTGGAGCAGCGCTTCTAGCGCTGCGTTAAAGGCTCTGTTTTCAGAGATGGCTTTAGCCACTGGTGTAGCTGACTTTTTCCGCAACCTCTTCAGGCGTGCCGGAGGCGAGCCCCTCTTGGCCGCGCCTTCAGGCGCTCGTTTCCCTATCACCCAGCGCTATGGCCCCCACATTTCAGCACGCCCAGATACGCGCTCCACGGCCCGACCGCGTCACGATACTGGTGGGCCATCACGCGCGACAGTTGATGCAAATGCGTGAGGTCATGAACCACCCACGTAGCCAGAAGTTGCGACAGCGTCACCGCGCCCAGCGCGGGATGCCTTCCTCGCCGGGTCAAGTCTTCGGGCTGTAGATTCAAAGCCTCCAGCGCAGCCAGATTCTCGCCGCGCAGCAGGGCAAACTCGTCCAGCAACTGCTCAAGCGACTTGCCCTGACTCTCTTTCTCCTGCGCAAAGCGGTCAAAGGGATCAAACGCCCGCGCCTCCCCTTTCTCAAGGCCGTGCTCAAGAATGATCCGGGCCCGCGGCATCCAGTCCGTACGCTCCCCGACAATCAGGTGGCCCATGATGTCGAACGCACTCCACGTATCTTTTCCTTCGTTGCAGTACACCCAACTCTGGGGCAGCCCGCGCAACAGCGCATCCAGACTTGCGGGAGTGCGCGCGAGAACTGCAGTAGCATCGGCCACGCTAAATTCCGTCGAGTTTGCCATGACAAGGTAGATGCAAGCCTCGCGCCTTGGACTCAAGCCCGCGTGCTCCTTCGTCGTTCATTCAGGAGACGGGCAAGGGATCGACTCGCACAGAGAGATCGTTCGTTGCGGAAAATCATTGCGTAAGAGCTGGCCGCTCCGTTTTCAGAGAATAGTTCCGGCCCACGCCAAACGCAGTGACTGAGATATGGCCGATGGAAAGCCATCGCTCCAACTTATGGTGGCCGGTGCGGTGCAAAAGATAGGAAATTCCCACGGATGTTGCTGCCCCGGCTGCTTCTACGCCGGCAAACGCCGCCGAGTTGTTCACAACATCTTGCGGTAACAAGATCTCTTGCCGGCCTCGCGCCTGAAAGTTTCGGGTGGAAGCGTAATCCATGCCTCGGAAGAGCGCGACCCCTGAAAACAATAAAAGATTGGTGCGGTCCCAGAAAGCATGGTTTCCGGGCAAAGAGCGGAACTTTGGAGTGTCGCCGTCCGCTCTGGCCGTTGGCAACTGAATCCCAGTCCCAGTTGATTTTATCGGGCCCGCGGGCACTGCCTGCGCAAACGCTGATCTCCCCAGCAGGAAGAAAATCAGGATAAAACAGGACGTGGAGCGCCAACGTATGGACATCAGATGCATTCTATCAACGTCCGATTCCATCGATTGTCACGCCGTTGTCATTTCTACGTCAGCAGAGCAGCCAAATACGGTGCCTTCCGCCTAAAATCGCGGAAATCGCCGCCGCGATTAAGACCTCCCAGCAAGCACACTACTCCCACTACGCTTGCCGCTACAACGAGGAACAATAACCACACGGTCGGAAACGGCATAGCCGATTATAGCCACTCGATTCGATAACTGTTGCTAACCGGCCATAGCCCTCAGAACCCTCTCCCGCGCGGTCAATGAGCGATATGGCGATGTCACGTCAACTGATATAGAACTGAAGGCTTTCCGGAGTCCCCATTTGTCAGTCGAGTGAGTGCAATGGCGCCGCGCGGACTATAATTCACCGGTATGCGATTTTCATTCTTGCGGTGCTAGGGCTGTATTGGCGCTTTTCCCAGGAGTGCCTCAGTGAAAACCTCTGTCAGATTTTTCCTATTTAGCATTACTCTTTCCTCCCTCCCCATGCTCGCGCAAGTTTCGTTCTTTCAGCCCCCAACGTACGCCGGTTTGGGCAACGTCTTTGTGGCCGACTTTAACGGAGACGGCAAGCCTGACATATTGACCTCCGACGGGACTTTGAACCTCGGCAACGGCGACGGAACTTTCACCCAAGGCACTTCGGTTTCGGGCATACCGCTGGCAGTGGCTGATTTCAACGGCGATGGCAAGGCTGACCTTTTGGAACAAGGCGCTGGCACACTGCTCGTTCTTCTGGGCAACGGCGACGGCACATTTCAAGCTCCAATCAGCACGCCAAGTGGCGCCTTCCTCTCCCCTCTCATTGCCGTCGACCTGAATGGTGACGGCAAAGCAGACGTTGTCGGCATGTTCAACGGCTCACTGATGGCGTACATCAGCAATGGCGATGGCACGTTTACGGCGAAGGCGTCAGATAATTTGGGCGTCAACCCAGTTGGTCAGCCCGGCCTGGCGGTCGGAGATTTTAATGGTGATCAAAAGGCAGATATTGCCGTGAGTATGCCCGCCAACAGTGTTCCCGGGCCTATTCTCATTCTGTTGGGCAACGGGGATGGTACATTTCAGGCCCCGAAAACCGTCGCAAGCTTCTATTCTCCGGGGTCCGCGACTGTGGGCGATTTCAACGGCGACGGCAAACTGGATCTTGCAATACCCACGGGTGGACAAAACGGACCCGGCGTCGCCGGCCCCATATACGTTCTGTTAGGAAACGGGGATGGCACATTCCAAACACCGATCCTCAGCATCCCCCAATCGGGAAGCTTGGTGACGCTGGCGGCAGCCGATGTAAACGGTGACGGCAAATCGGACCTGATTCTTCAACGCGACCCTACCGTAGCGGAAATTTACCTGGCAAATGGAGACGGTACATTCTCAAACAAGAACAATTATCTTGCTTGCGTGCCCAATCTACAGCTTCGATCTCCAGGCTTTGGGCTGGCGGTCGCAGACTTCAATTCAGATCGGAAACCGGATCTGGCTTTCTGCAACGCTGTGCTTTTGGGAAACGGAGACGGCACCTTCCAGGGCTGGCCAATTGGGGTTGTTCCCAGTAATATCGGTCCAGGTGGTGGCCCCGCAGTGGTCGGCCAGTTTGTTAACAAAGGCGCACCGGGCGTTGCGGTAGCTTCGAATCAGATCTGCGGGACCTGTTCCTACCAGGCGTACATCCTGAGCAACGACGGCACGGGCGCGCTATCGCTGGCCAATACTTACTCCCTGCAGCAACCCGCATATGCCATCGCAGCCGCCGATTTCAACGGAGACGGCAACCTCGATTTGGCTGTGGTTGGACAAGATTTCGTCACCGGAAACTGGAGCTACAGCATACTTCTGGGGAACGGAGACGGCATTTTTCAGTCACCGGTCTTCTATCCCCAGTCGGAGGGTGTTTACTCCGGGGATCTTTCTGTGGTTGTAGGCGATTTCAACAATGATCACAAACCTGACCTGGCGGTGTCGTTGGGCTCTGGCACCCAATCCGTGGCGGTCCTAATAGGAAACGGCGACGGTACCTTCGCATCCCCCGTTTTCTACTTCAATGCTGGATTCACCCCTATTCTGGTCGCTGATTTCAAGAATTCCGTCATTCCAGACTTTGCCTCTGGAGGGATAAATCCAGCTAATAACACAGTGGAGACCGCGATCCAGTTCGGTAACGGCGATGGAACATTCCAGCCTGCAATGTTCCCTAACAACTTAAACAAATACCCGCCCCATTTTACTGGCGACTTTAACAACGACGGTAGGGCAGACCTAATGGACTGGTCCGGCCAGGTGGCGCTGGGAAACGGCGACGGAACATTTAACCTGCTCTCTGCGCCAAAGCTTGCCTACTTCGTACAGGCAATTGACGATTTCAACGGCGATGGCATTCCAGATGTGTTTGTCTCCACCGCCCAACCGCAAACTGGGATTCTGTTTGGCAATGGCGACGGCACTTTTAGCTCATTTACCGCAGTGCCTACAACCGGGGAGCTTCCGGCGCTCGTTATGGCCGCCGATATGAATGGCGATGGCCGGCCTGACCTGGTCTTCAGCTGGTCGAACATTCTGCAGGGGCTTGGGGTGATCGTCAATACAACGGCGCCTGTAAAGCCGGATTTCACTATCAACCCCGCTTCCGGCTCATCAACTTCGCAGACTATCAGCGCAGGGCACACGGCGAGCTTCACTTTAGCGGTTGCACCGACGGGATCGTTTAGCGGAACCGTCAGCCTTAGCTGCTCCGTCGCCCCGCAAGTTACTCCTCCGCCGTCGTGCAGCCTCTCGAGTCCTTCCGTACAGATTGCTAGCCCGGGGAATCAGTTGCTTACCGTGCAGGTAGCCACGACTGCGCCCACCATCACGGGCTCCCTGCACAACATTGAATCGCCGCCTGCAGAGTGGCCGTTGACGTGTACATTCATGGTGCTGGCTCTATCGCTGTTCTTTGAATGGACTCGCCGTCGCCTCGCAGGACTTGCCGTGCCGGTAATGGCGCTAGTTCTAATGTCGTGCGGAGGCAGTGGTGCATCGTCTTCTCACACGTCTCCTGGAACTCCATCCGGAACCTACACTATTACGGTTACCGCAAGTTCAGGAAGCATCAGCCATAACACCGCCGTGCAGGTCATCGTCCAATGAGGATAGGAAACAGCTATGCCTATTCCTTTGAGGAACTGAACGGCAGCAGCAGAAGCTGAAACTAGGTCGTGAATGACGACTATTGGCGATGCTACTCGGCTCAGTTGTAACCAAGCCATAGCGCTCATTGACCCGACAATGATTGATAAGGCGATGTTTCGCCAACTATCAGCATCTCCAGGTGTGTGCGACCTAGGGAATCTCTCGCAGCATCTTTTCCCTCGGGCTTCCTGCACCTGCCAATCAACAGCAATCTTGAAGCTCACTCCATATAACCGACTGGTCCTGGGTCCAATTTAAGACAATTCAGTCCTCTTCCCCGCTTGCGCAATTCCCTCCCCGGCGACGATACTGGATTCAGCACTGATCATCCCTAAGTAACTAACTATGAAAACGACAATCTCTCTCACTACGCCCGCACAACTCGAAACCGAATCGCTGGTCGCCGTCGTGCTCGACGAATCGACTCCAGCAAACGCAGAAAAGAACAAAGAAAAGAACAAAGAGACCAAACCGCAACTCAAGCTCGCAACCAGCGATTCCGCGGTCCAATCCGTTCCCTCCGATCTGCTGGCGAGTGGCGAAATGACCGGCAAACCGTTTGAAATCAATTTGCTGCACAAGCCCGCCGGACTGAAGGCCAAGCGCCTGTTGCTGGTCAGCGGCGGCGCGGCGAAAAAGTTCACCAGTTACGAACTGCGCCGCATCGCCGGAGCCGCCGTGCGCACCCTTAAGTCCCGCGGAATCCGCAGCTTCGCCTTCATCGCTCCGCCCGGCATTCCCGCGGTGGAAGCAGTGCGCGCGATTGTTGAGGGCGCGCTGGTCGGCAACTTCGATCCCGATTACTACCGCAGTGACCGCAAAGATCAGAAGATTGATGCACTTACCATCCTCGCCAGCGGCAACAGCGATCACGCCGCGCTCGAAAAAGCCGCTCACGAAGCGCAGGTCATCGGCGAATCGCAAAACTTCACCCGCGATCTCGTCAATGAGCCTTCCAACCGCATGACTCCAACCATTCTGGGCGACCGCGCCAAGAAGATGTGCCAGGAAGTCGGTTTGAAATGTGAAGTTTACGGCGCTGACAAGATCAAAGAACTGAAGATGGGCGCATTCTGGAGCGTGGCGCAAGGCTCCGACGAGCCACCCGCGCTGATCGTGATGACCTATGAGCCCGCGGGCGCTCCGGCAAAGCCGGTCTTAGGCCTTGTGGGCAAAGGAATTACCTTCGACACCGGCGGCATCTCGATCAAGCCCGCCGATGGCATGGAGAAGATGAAATACGACATGGCCGGCGGCGCCACCATGATCGGCGCGATGCGCGCCATCGCGCTGCTGAAGCCGAAAGTGAAAGTCATCGGCATCGTGTGCGCGACTGAAAACATGCCCTCGGGCAAAGCGCAGAAGCCCGGTGACGTGCAGATCGCGATGTCGGGTAAGTCGATTGAAATCATCAACACCGATGCTGAAGGACGTCTTGTACTCGCCGACGGACTCTTCTACGCGCGCCAGCTGGGCTGCACTCATCTGGTGGACGCGGCAACTCTTACCGGCGCAGTCGTGGTCGCGCTCGGCTACGCCAATGCGGGCATCTTCGCCAACGACGACGCCATGTACGAGCGCTTCCACAAAGCGAATGAAGAAGCGGGCGAGAAAATGTGGCGCCTCCCGCTCGATGACGAATACAAAGAGAACATCAAGTCGACGATCGCCGACATCGTCAACTCCGGCGGACGCTGGGGCGGCGCGATCAACGCGGCCATGTTCCTGAAAGAGTTCGCCGAAGACACGCCGTGGATTCATCTCGACATCGCGGGCACGGCCTGGATGGAAGATCAAAAGCCCTGGATCGCGAAAGGCCCGTCGGGGATCGCGCTGCGCAGTCTGGTTGAGTTCGTGAAGGGCTTCGCGAGTTAGAAAAGCGAAAGCGGTCGTTAGTCGTTGGTCGTTGGTCGTTGGCAACTTCGACGGCCTGTCGTCGAAGGCAAACGACCAACGACCAACGACTAACGACGCCTTGAAGTTTCACTCTGGAGGCAATCTCATGAAAGCTCTGATGCTGGTTGGAGTTGTGGTGCTAGTGCTGGGGATCGTTTCGTTCTTCGTTCCCTTTCCGCATTCCGAACATCACGGCGTCAACATCGGCGACGCGCATGTGGGCATCACGACGCACGACGACGAAAAGGTCTCGCCCGCCGTGAGCATCGCTTTGATCGTCGTGGGGGCCGGCCTGATGATCGCCGGCAGGAAGAGCTAGCCCCTCACTTCGCCGCCGTTGCCTTCTCGAACGCCTTCTCCAGATTCGTGAGCAGAGGAGTTTCGCTGGACTGCAGGCCGCCGCGACCCATCATGCGCCACAGGTATTGATCTTCCGGCCAGCTGTGCGCGTCGTAAACCGCGAGAACATCTTCCGAGGGACGGCTCATCACCATCAGCACGATATCGGCCTGCCGTGGTTCATACACCAGCGTGAACTTGCCCCACTTCTGTAGCGCGTCCTGCACCGCCGCAATCGCCTGGCGATCATCGGGAAGCAAGTTGATGTTGAACTGGTCTCCGTCGTAGCTGGTGACGTAGACGTAGCGGGCGTTGACCAGCGTGCCGGGAAATGCCGGCACATTTTGCGGAGGGTTCTCCCTGGGCGATTTAGGCGCGGCCAAGGCCAGCGTTGCCGCCAACACCGCAACAGCGAGTACGGCACAAGAGACGATTTTGTTTTTCATAGCGTTCACCGGATTGATGCCTTTGCTTTTTCAATCACTTAGATGATCGCTCCTGAGCAGACGTTGCCCGCGCGCGAGCACAATTCCGCCTAAGTGATTGAATTCATTGTAACTGTGAGATATTGCCGGGAAAGAGCACCGGAGGGCCAGCACTAACAGTTGCGACCCTCGCCAGAAATACTGTTTGCCGACCCGGAAACGGCCCTGGAAACGCGAGAAAGGCTCCGAGTGGACCCAGAGGCCATCCCGAAAAGAAATGCGCTCCTGGGGCATTCTAGCGAGGGCAGCATTTGCATATTATAGCTTAAAGATAATGCCTCAACAACATGCAGACAGTTTCAACAACTTACACGAAAGCTCAACAACTTACGAAGAGTCGCATCGGCCGGACTCAGGCGCCGAATCTCTCCGCGGCGCGGGCTTTCGCCTTCGCGGCCTCTTCCTCCCGATTCTTCGGCGGTGCGGTGGTTTCGAGCGAAAGGAGAAAGCGAGCCGACACGGCGGCGATTTCATCGACCGCAGCCGCGAATGAAGCTTCGTTGGCCTTCGACGGTTTGTTGAACCCGCTGATCTTTCTCACGAACTGCAGAGAAGCGGCTCGGATCTCTTCAGCATTGACTGGCGGATCGAAGTTGAACAGGGTCTTGATATTTCTACACATCGGTGTGACCTCAAATTGTTGGAACTCCCAGGCGGCGTAAGAGCATCAGTTTGACATAATCGGCGAATCCAGAGAACAGGTTCAAGGTCTCTACATGACAGGCGGCACGGTGATGCCCATGACGGCGAGCGTGCGAATCAGTTCGCGGCGGACGACCGCCACCGTGGCCAGCAAGAATTGTTTTCGCTTTTCATCGGGCTCGCTCAGGATGGGATGACGGTGATAGAACGTGTTGAAGAGCTGCGACAGTTGGAAAGCGTGCTTGGCCAGGTAGGCTGGTTCTGTGGTGGCGATGCACTGGTCGACGATATAGGACGTTTTCGCCGCGGCTTGCCAGAGTTCCCAGAATTCATCGGCACTATCGCCCACCAGGAATTTCGCGAAGCTTTCGGCAGAGGTGTTGCGAGCAACGTCTCTACAGAAAGTTTCGGGATCGATTTCCGCTTTCTTGAAGATGCTGGTGGCGCGGACTACGGCGTATTGCGCGTAAGGGCCGGTCTCGCCTTCGAAGCTGAGGGCTTCTTTGAAATCGAAGGCGATCACCGATTGCTTGGTGAACTTCAGCATGAAGTAGCGCAGCGCGCCGATCGCGATTTGCGTGGCGATCGGAGCGGCGCTCGGCGTCGGTGAGTTGGGGATGGCGGGAGTCGACTTCGTTCCTGGCGGAGGCGATGAGTTGGTCGAGCAAGTCGTCGGCTTTGACGCCGAAACCTTTGCGTCCGCTGACCTCGATGTAAGAGCGCGCTTTGTCTTCTTCGCTCAACTTGTAGCCGAGTTCGGCGGCGCAGCGCGGCGTGAGCGCGACCATTTCGTAGGAAAAGTGCGTGTAGTGGTCGGCGGCCTCATCGTGGCCCAGGCCGCGCAAGGCTTCGATGACAGTGTTTTGTGCTTCGGACTGGCGGGCATCGATCACGTTGTAGATTTCGGCGACGTCGCCGAAGTGAGGATGATCTTTCTCGCCTTGCGCGGCGGAAATCCAGCAATCGTGCTGGTTGGGATAGCGGTAGAACTTGCGATAGGCGAAATCGCAGCCCAGCAGACCGAACTTCCACATGTGGTAGGCGATGTCTTTGCCGACGTAGCCGACCGTGCCGTTGGAGCGGACAATTACTTTCTGGTCTTCCTCGGAAATTCCTTCCTGGCCGAAATTCGTCCCAATGCGCGTGAGCAGAAGTCATCCGAGATCGGTCTCGGTTTCTGCTGGCAGTCGGAAGTAGCTCGCGACTGTTCCGGCGCGGCGCATGATCCAGCAGCCTTTATTCTTGCCTCCGGTTTCGTACGTGAGGACGCCTGCTTCTTTCAGTTTGATGAAGGCTGCGTCCCAGAAATGCAGGTGCAGGATTTCGCTCTCACGGGGGAGGAAATCGTATTCGATGTCGAGACGGTCCATGGTTTCGAGATGGCGGCGCAGGACGGCGGTCGATATCAGCTCGGCGATCGCGGCCGTCTCGCTGGTCTCATCTTCGATGGCATGGAGCGTTTCGCGTCGTGCCTGCTGATTTGCTTTATCCTGCTCATACCACTGCGAGACGCGGGCGTAGAGATCCCAGCAGTAATAATCGAAGCGAGGCTGGCGCGTGAGGGCTTCGATCTCTGCGCGCGACTTTTTCTCGAGGTGAGTGAAGCCCACGACTACGTCGGCGACTTGCACGCCGGTGTTGTCGATGTAATTCTGGATGTCGACTTCGCGGCTGGCGTAACGCAGCAGGCGGACGAAAGTGTCGCCAAGAATTGCGTTGCGCAGGTGGCCGATGTGGGCGGCCTTGTTGGGATTGATGCTGGTGTGCTCTACCAGAATTTTTCCTGAAGGAATTTCAGCGGGACGCTTCTCGCCGGCGGCGAGCGCGGCGGCCATCCAAGCGCGATCGATTTTGATATTCAGATAGCCCGGAGGCGCGACCTGCATTCCGGCGATGCCCTCGATGGGACCGATCCCGGCACGAATGGCTTCGGCAATTTTAAGCGGGGCGGTGCGCAGCGGCTTGGCGAAGGGAAAAAGAGGGATGGCGAAGTCGCCGAGTTCGACCTTCGGAGGCTGTTCGATGACCACGCTCGGCAAGGCTGCGTCGGGATAACGCTGGCGGAGAAACTCTACAATGCGTTGGGCCAAAAGATGTTCGAGATGACGATACAAGGCTTCCCTCTAAGTTGTTTAAGGAGACTGCGATTTTAGCAGAGAGCGCGGGGGGCGCTGGTTTGACGGAGTGGGATGGGTTCCCTATGATGAAAAATCGTCGGTAGTCGTTGGTCGTTGGTCGTTGGTCGTTCGTCTTCGCAGGGCAATTTCGGCAACGGCGAGCGTGCTCTTGGCCAACGACGAACGACTAACGACCAACGATGGTTCTTATGCGCATCGCTTACCTTGAGTGTTTTTCCGGCATCAGCGGCGATATGTTCATGGGCGCGCTGGTAGATGCCGGAGTTCCGCCTCGTGTGCTGGAAGAGACCGTGGCGGCGCTTGGTCTTGGGGCGCGATTGGAGATTTCCCGAGTAGTTCGTGCTGGGATTTCTGCTGCGAAGGTGGATGTTTTCGTCGATGGGGAGAAGGACTTGCCGCGCGAGGAAGGCGCGCACTCACATGAGCATCAGGGGCATTCGCATTCCCTTCCTGGTGAGACGCGGGCAGGAGTGTCCGCGCCACACGAGCACCTCCTACACGAGCACCTGCCACACGAGCATGTTCGCTCGCTGAAGGAGATTCGGGAGATTATTTCTGCGGCTTCGATTTCGAAGGGCGCGAAGAAGACTGCTATTGCCATCTTTGAGGCGTTGGGAAGGGCGGAGGCTAAGATTCACAATACTTCCATTGAGAACGTTCATTTTCATGAAGTCGGCGCGGTGGATGCGATGGTGGATATCGTCTGCGCGGCCGTTGGCGTTGAAGCGTTGGGAGTGGATGAGATTATTTGTTCTTCTCTGAATGTCGGCGGCGGCACGGTGACGTGCGCGCATGGAACCTTTCCGGTTCCGGCTCCAGCTACTGTGGAATTGCTGAAAGACGCGCCGGTGTATTCATCCGGCTTGCAGACGGAATTGGTTACGCCGACGGGTGCGGCGATCGTGAAAACGCTGGCTTCGCGATTTGCGGCGTTTCCTGAGATGAAGATTGAGAAGTCGGGCTATGGCGCGGGATCACGGGATTTTCCGGGGCATCCCAATGTGGTGCGGCTGACGATCGGAGAGGCCGTGTCGAATGCGCTGGCTCGCGAAAACTGCGTCGGAAACGGTTACGGTGCTGGAAGCGAATCTGGATGATTTGAATCCGCAGGTCTTTCGGATATGTGATGGACCGGCTGTTCGAAGAAGGCGCGCTGGACGCGTTTGCTGTGCCGGTGCAGATGAAGAAGAATCGTCCGGGGACGCTGCTGACTGTGTTGTGCAAGCCTGAGGATGCTAGCCGGTTGACGCAACTTGTCTTCTCTGAAACGACTACACTCGGCGTGCGGCGACGGGATGAGATGCGGCAGACTTTGGCCCGGCGGTGGGAGAGTGTGCGCACGCAGTGGGGCGAGGTTCGAATCAAGATCGCCAGCATGAATGGGACGGTCACGAATTATGCTCCGGAGTATGAAGATTGCAGGCGGATCGCGGCGGAGCATCACGTGCCGCTGAAGACCGTGATGCAGGAAGCTGCGCGCGCTTATCTCGGAAATCAAAGTCAAAATCTTTAACACAGAGGACACGGGGGTTCACAGGGTAGTGCATTAAGACTTTATGGGCGGGAAATTTTACATCACGACTCCGATCTACTACGTCAATGCGCGGCCGCATATTGGGCACGCTTATACGACTATTGCCTGTGACACGATTGCGCGGCGGCAGCGGTTGCTCGGCGCGGACACGTTCTTTCTTACCGGCACGGATGAGCACGGGCAGAAGATCGAGCGGGCGGCGGAGGCTGCGGGCAAGACTCCGCAGCAGTATGCGGATGAGATTTCGGCGGAGTTCCGGCGGTTGTGGAAGCGGATGGGAATTTCGAACGACGATTTTATCCGCACTACCGAAGACCGGCACAAGAAGCGCGTGCAGGTGCTGTTCCGAAAACTTCGCGACGACGGATACATCTACAAAGGAACTTATACGGGGCAGTATTGCGTATCGGATGAGCTTTATGTCGATGGCGCTGAGCCGGGCGATCCCTGCCCCACTTGCGGGCGCATCACCGAGACTGTTAAGGAAGAGAACTATTTTTTCAAGCTCTCGGCGTTTCAGGACAAGTTGCTGGCGCTGTATGCGAATCCGGAATTTATTTTTCCTGAGGCGCGACGGAATGAAGTGATTTCGTTCGTGCGTTCGGGGCTGCGCGATCAGTCGATCAGCCGCTCGACGTTTACCTGGGGCATTCCCGTGCCGGACGATCCCAAGCACGTGATTTATGTGTGGTTTGATGCGCTGGCGAACTACATCACGGCGATCGGTTACGGCTCATCGCACGCGGGAGCGCAGGAGGCGTTCAAGAAATACTGGCCGGCGGATGTGCAGATGATCGGGAAGGAGATTGTCCGCTTTCATTGCGTGTATTGGCCGGCGTTTCTGATGGCGGCTGGGCTGCCCATGCCGAAGGCGATTGTGGCGCATGGCTGGTTGTTGTTTGAAGAGAGCAAGATGTCGAAGTCGCGCGGAAACATCGTGCGCACGGAAACGATTCTTGACGTGCTCGGGGCGGATGCGCTGCGTTACTTTTTGTTGCGCGAAGTCGTGTTCGGGCAGGATGGATCGTTTTCCTTCGATGCGCTGGTGCAGCGCTATAACTCCGACCTGGCGAATGGACTGGGAAATCTGGCCAGCCGCACGCTGACCATGATCAACCGTTATTTCAGGGGCGAGGTGCCGTATCCGTCGCATGGGGCGTCGAAAACCGCAGGGGATGATGCCATTGCCGAAGCAGCGCGCAGGACAATCCGCGAATTTGGGACGCTGTTTGATCAGTTTCAATTTTCGCGCGCGCTCGAAGCTGCATGGGCTCTGGTTGCGGCGGTAGACAAGTACATTGTCGAGAATGAGCCTTGGGCGCTGGGCGAGAAGCAGGATGAGGACAGCCGCTCGCGTTTGGCTACCGTGCTTTACACCGCGGCCGAAGCGTTGCGCATTGCGACGGCGCTGGCCTATCCGGTGATGCCGGAGGCGGCGGCGAAGATTTGGACGCAGATGGGGTTGGGAGACATCCAGAAGCTGGCTCTCAGCAAACTGGCTTGGGGACAACTGCCTTTGGGGACCAAGCTCGGTGAGGTGCAGCCAGTGTTTCCGCGCGCCGACAAGAGCGCGATTGAAAGGATGCAGAAGATGGAAGAGGAGCAGAGAGTAACGCCGGCGGCGGAGGCGGCGTCAGTCGCCGCAGCTGTGCCGTCACAGACGCACACGCCTCAAGCGGCGCCGGCGGCAGTTCCGGCTGCAGCGCCAGCCGTCGTCCCAGCGGTGAACGAAAAGATTTCGATCGACGATTTTGCCAAGATCGAACTGCGGGTGGGAGTGGTGAAGGTCGCTGAGAGAGTGCCCAAGGCGGACAAGCTCCTGCGGCTGGAGATTGATATTGGCACCGAGGTGCGGCAGGTGCTGGCCGGGATCGCAGAGGCGTATGCGCCGGAGACTTTGGTTGGGCGGAAAGTTGTCATCGTGGCTAATCTTGCTCCGAGGAAGCTGCGTGGGATGGAATCGAATGGAATGATTGTGGCGGCTTCGCTTGAGGGCGGGAAACCTGTGCTGGCGGGGTTTTTGGAGGATGTGCCCGTGGGGGCGAGGTTGAAGCTAGGGAAATCGTGCATAGGAGTCGGACTTCGGCCGCTGGCTCTGTGTCCATTACGTACCGTTGATTTTGGCCGCATGATGGAATGAACTGGCAGATGAGAGGCCGAAATGTCGCGTGACCAGATTGCCGGAATGGCTTCTTATATCTCCGGGGGTATTTCGCTTTTTGGTCTGATATATTTCGCGCTCATGCCCAAGGCCGCAGCTCTTGATTTTAGAGGGCAAATGGCACTCTCACGGTTTGCTTTCTGGATGGCCGCTTTTGCAGCAGTCGCGCTGTGCTGCGGGTTTTTCAGACAGGACAGCAGCATCAGGACCTTAACGATATATGTGGGATCGCGATGTCCTTTTTGTGGGTGGTTATAGCTGCCGGGCATTTTCCAGTTGCCTGACACGAGCAATATGGCTCCATGTTTGTCGATTCTCACGCGCATCTCGATGGCGAGCGGTTCGACTCCGATCGCGAGCCGGTAATTGCCCGGGCTCGCGAGGCTGGGGTGCAGGCTATTGTTGCTGTCGGCAACGGCGATGGGCCCGCGCAGGTGGACTGCGGAATTCGATTGGCGGAGAAATACGATTTCATTTACGCGACGCTGGGCATTCATCCCCACGAAGCCCGGCTCGCGGATGAGGCTGCTTATCAGAACATGGAACGGCTGGCGCGGCATCCCAAGGTGATCGCCTGGGGTGAGATTGGGTTGGATTACTATTACGACCATTCGCCGCGCGACGTGCAAAAAGAAGTCTTCACGCGGCAGATGGAGCTGGCGGCGGCGGCGAAGCTGCCTATTGTGATTCACTGCCGTCCGTCGGAGGTGAGCGACGACGCTTGGGAAGATTGCCTCGGACTCATGCAGTCCCATTGGGCGCCGAAGGGACTTGGGGGCATTCTGCACTGCTTTACCGGGAACCTGGCCGCAGGCCAAACGTGCGCTCGACATGGGATTCATGATTTCGTTCGCGGGGAACGTGACCTTTCCAAAGGCGCAGCAGATTCGCGATGCGGCGCTGGAAGTTCCGCTGGATCGCATGCTGATTGAGACCGACTCGCCCTACCTGGCGCCGGTGCCGCATCGCGGCAAGCGGAACGAACCGGCCTTCGTGAAAGAAACGGCGCGGAAGCTGGGCGAGTTGCGTGGCTTGACGGCGGAGAACGTGGGGCAGCAGACTACGCGCAATTTCTACAATTTTTTCAAATTGGCTGAAACCGCTGAAAGCAAAGTTTCGGCAGGTTAGCCCTGCTTTCGGAAGAGATTTTCTGTTAACCTCACAGTCATATTCCATCATTTCAGAAAGAATTGAAATCCGATGCCGGATAACACTTTTGACATCGTGAGCAAGATTGACCTGCAGGAAGTGTCGAACGCCATCCAGCAGGCGCTGAAGGAAGTCCACACGCGCTTCGACCTGAAAGATTCAAAGTCGAATATCGAACTGGAGAAAGACGCGATCGTGCTGCACTCGGCCGACGAGTACAAGCTGAAGGCGGTGAACGATATTCTCCAGCAGAAACTGGTCAAGCGCGGGGTCTCGTTGAAAGGGATTGACTTACGGCGCGGTGGAGCCGGCCGCCGGCGGAACGGCCAAGCGCAAGGTCACGATGCAGCAGGGGATTGCCATCGAAAAAGCGCGAGAGATCGTGAAGCTGGTGAAGGACTCGAAGAAGAAAGCGCAGGCTTCGATTCAGGGAGACCTGGTGCGAATCAGCAGCAAAGACCGCGACACGCTGCAGGAAGTCATCGCTCTGCTGCGGGGGCACGATTTCGGGATTGACTTGCAGTTTACGAATTACAGAACGCAACTAAAAACAAAACCTTCAACACGGAGGACGGTGAAGAAGGCCTTAGGTTTCGTTTTCTCCGGATTCCGGGCGCAGTGAGAAACCAGGGATCCGAAAAATCATTGAGCGCAACGCCTCTCATTAACGGGAAGGAAATCTTCGACCTGCTGCACGACGATCTCGCGGCGCTGGAGGGCGAGTTCGGGCAGGACACCGTCTCGGACGTGCAAGTTATTACCGAGATTGGAGAGTATCTGCGAAACGGCGGAGGCAAGCGCATCCGTCCTGCGCTGCTTTTTCTTTCTACTAAGTTGTTTGATTACAAAGGACGTGGCACCGTGAAACTGGGCGCGGTCGTCGAGATCATCCATACGGCGACGCTGGTGCACGACGACATTATCGATGAGGCCAAAACGCGCCGCGGACGGCCCGCCGCCAATACCCAATGGGGCAATTCGAAATGCGTGCTGGCGGGCGACTGGCTCTACATGCAGGCTTTCAAAGTCGCGGTGCAGGAGCGCAACTTCCGAATTCTCGACACGCTGATCGAATTGACGCAGCAGATGGTTGAAGGCGAACTGCTGCAGATGGAAAAGCTGGGGAAGCTGATTACTCTAGACGAGCATTTCGATCTGATCTATCGCAAGACGGCTTGCCTGTTTTCGGTTTGCATGCGGCTGGGAGCGATTCTGGGTGGAGCGACGGCAGCGCAGGAAGAGGCTCTGGGCAGGTATGGGCACGACCTCGGCATGGCTTTTCAGATTGTGGACGATGTGCTCGATCTGACCGCGTCCGAAGATGTTCTGGGCAAGCCGGTAGCGAGTGATCTTCGCGAGGGTAAGGTTACCATGGCGGTGATCCACGCGCTGGAGCGCTGCACCCCGGAGGAGCGAGCCAAGATTGAAACCATTCTGCGCGAACGGGCTTTCAACGGCGTGACCCACGCGCAGATCATGGAAATTCTGCAACGCTATGGATCGCTGGACGCGGCAACCGCGCGCGCCGCGCGGTATGCGGAGTCCGCACAGAGAGCGATCTGCACTTTCCCCGATTCCGAGATCAAACGTGCGCTGCTGTGGGCGCCGGAGTTTGTGGTGGGGCGGGAGAAGTAACGTCAAGAGTTTCATCGCGGGAGATCGTGGTCCCGAACCTCGGCAACTTCTTCCCCCAAAATAACCACCAATAAACTAAGAATCCGTTCGCGGTGCAGGCACGTACTGTAGAGTAAGAGTAGAAATCTGGCCAGACTTTCACCAAATAGAGGAGATTTATGAAAAAAATATCGATTTGTCTGATGGCTCTGACGTTCGCGATGAGCTTGACTGCTTTCGCGCAACAATATCCAAGCACCTCGCAAGGTAGCAACATGTCGCAAGCTCAGGCGGATCAAACGAGCGCGAAAGCTCCGCTGAAGACGTTGAAGGGAACCGTGAAGGCCGATGGCGACAAATACACGTTCGTCAACGACAAAGACGGCAAGAGCTGGGATGTGATGAACCCGGAGACACTGAAGGGGCACGAGGGACATCACGTGCAACTGAGCGCCCATGTCTATGCCGACAAGAACGCGATCCACATCATGAGCGTCAAGATGGTCAAGGCAAGCGAAGAGCCAATGAATCGGTACTGAATCGGATGGATCGGGCGGCAAGGCCCATCCGCACATGTCCGCCGGCCAGGTTTCCCATCGGATGCCCGGCCGGTTTTGTTTATACTGAACCTTTTCCTGATTTTCCTTATCCAAGACTGTCTATGGATTTGTATTTGCTGATGGCGCGCCACGGATATGCCCTGACCTTCGGCCTGTTGCTGGCGGAGGCGATGGGGCTTCCCTTCCCCGCGGCAATTGCCCTGGTGGCGGCGGGGGCGGCGGTGGCGATGCACGCGTTGTGGGGGCCGTATGTCGTGTTGGCGGCGATCACCGCATTGCTGCTGGGCGATACCGTGCAGTTCTGGCTGGGACGATACATGGGCTGGCTGCTGCTGGGATTCCTTTGCCGCGTGTCGATCAATCCGGAAACCTGCATTTTGCGGTCGGCGGAGTCGTTCTACAAGCGCGGCAAAGTCACTCTGGTGATTGCGAAGTTTATCCCTGGAGTCAACACCATGGCGGCGCCGCTGGCCGGCAGCATGAAGATGCGCTTCGTGCAGTTTCTGCGTCTGGACTTCCTGGGCGCGCTGGTGTACTCCCTCACCTATCTCTCAGTGGGATACCTTTCGCGCGATGTTCTGGCGGCCGTCTTGAAAGGGTTTCATACCGCCGGGCTGGCGATGGAAGTCGTGGTGGTCGCCGCGCTGGTGGCGTATTCGATCTATCGCATTGTGCAGTTCTGCAGGCACAAAGTGTATCGAGTGGTGCCGCGGGTGCAGGTGGAGGAACTGGCCGCGCGCCTGGCATCGGAAGACGCCGGCCACGTGCTGATCGTCGACGTCCGCAGCCACGGCTACTACGATTCGGGAGGAGCGCGGATCAAAGGCTCGATCCGGATCGAGCCCAACAATCTTGAGGAAGAAATCAAGACCCTTCCCAGGGACAAGGACATTTATCTCTACTGTACTTGAGCGCGCGAAGCGACCAGCGCCCGGGTGGCGCACCTGCTGCGGGAAAAAGGATTCAACACGTTTGTGATTGTCGGCGGACTCACTGCCTGGCGCAAGGCCGGCGAACCGGTGGAGTCGGTTCCCGCGAACGATCTGGTGAAGTTGCCGACGTTTAACTGAGCCCTCGTTGGCCGGTGACTTTGCGCCACGGCCTGCTGCGTATACTGCGGATGGTATAGCATTGTCGGGCTTGGCGACGATGAGTGAGACGCCCTCTCCACGATGCTTCACGCCCCAGCGGGATGAACGGCGTCCTGTTCCTGCTCGGCCTTTCCGTCTTCATCAACTACATCGACCGCGCCAATCTCTCGGTCGCGGCGCCGCTGCTGCAGGAGCGAACTGGGTCTGTCGCACGCACAGCTAGGACTTCTGCTTTCCGCTTTCTTCTGGACCTATGCCTGCATGCAGATTCTCGCGGGCTGGCTGGTGGACCGTTTCGAGGTGAAGTGGGTCTTAGCCATCGGCTTCTTCGTGTGGTCGCTGGCTACGGCGTCTACCGGCGCGCTACACACCTTTGGCGCGCTACTGGTGATACGCGTAATTCTGGGAGTTGGAGAGTCGGTGGCTTACCCCGCCTACGCCAAGATCTTTGCCAACCATTTCGTAGAAAGCCAGCGCGGCTTCGCCAATTCCATTGTTGGTGCGGGTCAATCTCTGGGACCTGCGCTGGGTATTCTCTTCGGCGGAACTCTGGTGGCGCGTTTTGGCTGGAGACCGTTCTTTATTGTTCTAGGACTGGCCAGCCTTTTGTGGCTGCCTCCGTGGTTTCGCTGGATGCCGCGCACCGCCGCCACCGGTCGGCTGGACATGAAACAGGGTCCCGGGCTTGCGGAGATTGTCCGCCACCGATCGACATGGGGAACCTGGATCGGCCATTTCTGCGCCAACTACTTTTTATATTTTTTGCTTACATGGCTGCCGTACTATCTTCAGAGTGAGCGCCATTTTTCTCCCTATGGTATGGCGAGGATTGGCGGGGCGACCTTTTTGTTGGCTGCCTTGTCCTCCCCGATCTGCGGTTGGCTTTCGGATCGCTGGATTTCCTCGTGCGCCTCGGCGACGCGCGTGCGCAAGACTTTTATGGGCGTGGGAATGGCTTGCAACGGGCTTTTCTTAGTTGGCTGTGCAGCGGCGCCTAACCATCTTTTAATTGTGCTGCTGCTTCTCGCCGGCGCTTCGTTTGGTTTGGTCAGTTCAAACCTCAACGCGATCACGCAGACTCTTGCCGGCCCGCACGCCGTTGGGCGATGGATGGGCGCCCAGAACTTCGTGGCTAACCTTGCCGGCGCGGTAGCACCCGCACTCACTGGATTCCTGGTTGGGCGAGCCGGAAAGTTCTACTGGCCTTTCTTGATCACGTCGGTGATTGCCTGGGTTGGGGCGGTTCACTACGTCCTCGTGGTTGGCCCGGTTGAGCCCGTAATCTGGAAGATGCGGCCGAAGGCGATCGCCCCTGATGTTCCCACACGCATCGGAGGATCTTCAGTTCGCGTTCCGTAATACAATTTCCTCGATCAGCAAGAAATAATGAACAAGGAAATCGAAATCAAGTTTCGGGTGGCTGATTTGCGTGCGCTGGCGGGTAAGCTGCGGGCGGCTGGATTTCATTTGACCACGCGGCGGACGCACGAGATGAATACGTTGTACGACCTTCCAGGGGAAGTTCTGCGTGGACGCAAAGAGCTGCTGCGCATCCGGAAGTATGGCTCGGAGTGGACGCTGACACATAAATCGAAGGGAAAGATCGGGCGCCACAACAGCAGAGTTGAGTTGGAAACGTCTGTGAGCGACGGCCGGAAGATGGATGCGATCTTGCGCGCACTGGGATATGGTCCGTCGTTCCGCTATGAAAAGTTTCGCTCCGAGTGGACGGATGGAAAAGGGCAGGTTGTCGTGGACGAGACGCCGATTGGAAATTTCGGCGAGATCGAAGGCGCTCCGCGCTGGATTGATGCTACAGCGAAGAAGCTGGGAGTGACCGCGGCGGATTACATCACTAAGAATTATGCGGGATTGTTTCTGGAGTGGAAGGCCCGGACGAAGAGTCGGGCTGAGGAGATGACGTACAGAGCAGTAGTGCCCTGACAACGCCTTAGGGGCAGGGACCAGCTATCGCGTCAAAGACCGGCGAATGCTTTGGGCATTATTCGCACCCTGCACCGCGCTGGCCGCCTGCTGCGCCAGCCAAGTTTCCAGCACGGAAGTTACGATAATTGGACTACCCGGCCCGCATGCAAAACAGATCGTTCTGTTCTTGGCAGGTACATTCTTGCTCACAAGCAAAGTAAAGGCCAGTCGCGGCATCGGGAATTTATAAGCGTGGAGATCCCCTATCCGTGCTCCCATGGGAACGTGTGTCAAGCGATCGACTCCTTTTCCTTCCCTAACCGCGACCCACAGGCAGGCGTCCCTGGGAAATAGTTCCTCACCCATGAGATATCGACGGAACCGCTCCTGAAACGGTCCAAGCTGGACAGGTATTGAGCCGTCATCGTTCCACGGATAAATTGATCCGCGCCAGAAAATGCTTGCGGCGAAATAGGAAATCTGTGGGATGCCGACCCCTGGAACCTCAGCTGCGCTATAAACCCTCGTAGGATTCCCTTGCGCAGACAAAACCGGCTTCGCAGAAGCCAAGTTCTCAGCTAGCGGGAACCGCCCATCATTTTGTAAGCAGTGCCTCAGAACCCAATTCTCACCACCTTTGTTCAGACGGATTTCACAAGGCCGACACAACAGATGCCGCTTAAGTTGCCGCGACGTTTGGACGATCGCGGTCTTAGTGATTAGGAAAGGATCTTTATTTCTGGCCTTCTCATCTCGCAGAATCTTGTAAATCGCCTTAGAGAGATAGTGGCTGTCCTGCAGTTCAACATCACTCTGCAGGCACAATTTGCATTTCCCAATCACAGGCATCTCGCGGGCACCTCTAAGCTTACGCGCCGTGGCACTTTTTGAATTTCTTGCCGGAGCCGCAGGGGCAGGGGTCGTTGCGGCCTACTTTTTCCTGCCCGCGCACGACTTGTTGAACTGGCGCAACGTCGCCCGCGCCGGCCATGCGGGCTTGTTCCAGTTCGCGGCGCTTGCGGCGCATGAAGGCTTCTTCCAGATCGTCGGCGGAAGTCGCTACCAGGCGCGGCGGGTGATGTCCGTTGCCACCGCCCTGTCGCGCCGGAACCCCCGGCTCCGGGCCGCGGCCTGCGGGTTCGTCTCCCTCTGGCTGTCCAGCACTCGCGTCTGGTGGGCGCTCGATAATCTGCATCAGGTAAAGGTAGCGGGCGGTGTCTTCCTGGAAGCGCTGCAACATCGCCTCGAACATCTCAAACGATTCTTTCTTGTACTCGACCAGCGGATCGTGCTGGCCGTAGCCGCGCAGGCCGATGCCCTCCTTGAGATGGTCCATGCTGAGGAGGTGATCCTTCCACTGCGAGTCGAGCACGCTGAGCATGATCATGCGCTCGTGATGGCGCATGGCCTCGGGGCCGATCAATTTCTCTTTCGCGTCGTAACGCTCTTTCAGCTTCTCGAAAATGGCGTCGCCGAGTTCCTGGCGGTTCAGCGCTTCGGGCTTCACGCCTTCCGCGATGAAATCGACGCCGAAGCGGGTGAAGACTGCGTCCTTCAGGCCTTTGAGGTTCCAGTCGTCGGCGTGGCCCTTTTGGCGGACAGTATTCTTCCATCAGGTCGCCAAGAATCGCTGAGACGTAATCTTCGAGGATCAGATCTTTCTGGTCCATGCCTTCGAGCAAGCGGCGGCGCAGGCCGTATACGGCCTCGCGTTGCTTGTTCATCACGTCGTCGTACTCGAGCAGGTGTTTGCGGGATTCGAAGTGCTGGCCTTCGACCGCTTTCTGCGCGGTCTCGATGCGGCGGCTGATCAGCTTGGACTCGATTGGAATGCCTTCTTCCATGCCCAGGCGCTCCAGCAGTTTCGATACCCACTCCTTGGCGAAGATGCGCATCAGGTCGTCTTCAAGCGCGAGGTAGAAGCGCGAAGAACCGGGATCACCCTGGCGGCCGGCGCGTCCGCGAAGCTGGTTGTCGATGCGCCGTGACTCGTGGCGTTCGGTGCCTAGAATGTGCAAGCCGCCGACAGCCGTGACTTCGTCGTGCTCCTTATCAGTCTGCGCCTTGTAGCGGTTGAAGGCCTCGTTCCACTTGTCGGTCGGCACGGTATATTCATTGCCGTTGTAGTAGAAAACCGAGATCGTGCCGTCTTCCTGTGGCCCTTCGATCTTGCCTTGGGCCACGCGCAGTTGCTGCGCGATGCCCTTCTTCACCATCTCCTGCTTGGCCATGAACTCGGGGTTGCCGCCGAGCAGAATGTCGGTGCCGCGGCCGGCCATGTTGGTGGCGATGGTGACCATGCCTTTGCGTCCCGCCTGGGCCACATATTCGGCTTCGCGCTCGTGAAACTTGGCGTTCAGGACGACGTGTTGCTTGATGCCTTTCTTTTTCAGCAACTCGGAGAGGCGCTCCGATTTTTCAACTGAGGTGGTGCCCACCAGCACGGGCTGACCGGTCTCGGTCAACTTCTGAATCTCGTCGGCAACCGCGAAGTATTTTTCTTTTTCCGTGCGGAAGACGACGTCGGGATTTTCCAGCCGCAGCATCTGCTTGTTGGTGGGAATGACGGTCACTTCCAGCTTGTAAATCTTGTCGAACTCGGCCGCTTCCGTTTCCGCCGTGCCGGTCATGCCGGAGAGCTTTTTGAACATGCGGAAATAATTTTGGAAGGTGATGGTGGCGAGCGTCTGGTTCTCGCGCTCGATCTTCACACCTTCCTTGGCTTCAATCGCCTGATGCAAGCCGTCAGACCAGCGCCGGCCGGGCATCATGCGTCCGGTGAATTCGTCGACGATGATCACTTCGCCGTCTTTGATCACATACTCAACGTCGCGGCGGTAGAGGGCGTGCGCCTTGATCGCGGTTTCGACGTGATGCTTAAGCGGCCAGTTCTCGGGATCGGCGATGTTGCCGATGCCGAGCAGTTGCTCTACTTTCACCCAGCCTTCGTCGGTGACCGTGATGTTGCGGTGCTTCTCGTCGACCACAAAGTCACCCGTGAGTTGCGCGGGCTCGCCGGTCGCCACTTCCAGCTCTTCGCCTTTTTCGAGCTTCGGAATGATGCGGTTCACGCGGTAATACTTGTCGGTGGATTCCTCGCTCGCCCCGGAAATGATAAGCGGCGTGCGAGCCTCGTCGATCAGAATGGAATCGACTTCATCGACGATGGCGAAGTTGTGGCCGCGCTGCACGCACTCGTTGAGATCGAACTTCATGTTGTCGCGCAGGTAGTCGAAGCCGAACTCGTTGTTCGTGCCGTAAGTGACGTCGGCGGCGTAGGCGGAGCGGCGCTCGTCGTCGTCGAGATCGTGAACGATCACGCCCACCGTGAGGCCGAGGAAGCGGTAGAGCTTGCCCATCCATTCCGAGTCGCGCTTGGCCAGGTAGTCGTTGACCGTGACTACGTGCACGCCGCGTCCGCTAAGGGCATTGAGATAGACGGGCAGCGTGGCGACCAGGGTTTTGCCTTCGCCGGTCTTCATTTCCGAGATCATGCCCTTGTGCTGCACCATGCCGCCGATCAGTTGCACGTCGAAATGGCGCATATTGAGCACGCGGCGTCCGGCCTCGCGCACCACGGCGAAGACTTCGACCAGGATTTCGTCCAAAACTTCCTGCAGGGCTTCGTATTGCTCTTTCTCGATCTGCTTGGCGCGGTCGGGATCGGATTCGGTTTCAGTTTCAGCCGCTGGGTCTGATGCCGTATTACCAGTCGCTTGGCTCATCCGCGCTTGAATTCGCTGCCGGAACTCGTCCGTTTTGGCGCGCAGTTCGGCGTCGGTGAGCTTCTGCATCTGCGGCTCGAGGGCGTTGATGGCCTCGACCCTGGGCATCAAGCTCTTGATGACCCGCTCATTCTTGGTCCCAAAGACCTTGCCAATCAGAGTGTTAATCAAACGTGAAATCCTTCAGAGGGCGGGCACTGCCCCAGCGTATCTATTTTAGCCTAGCATAATTAGATGCACGCGAATCGATCTCGGTCGAGACCGTTCCGAATGTTACAATGAGGGAGATTTTGGAACGAAGATATGGGTCAACCAGCTCGAAAAAAGCCGGGTAAGATGGCCGCCAAGGGGGTATCGAGGCGGCGTTCTGGCGAAGTGACTTCGAAAGAAAATGCCGCCAGCAAATTGGCGTCGATGATCGAGGAACACATGAGTGACCTCGGCCTCTCAGAAGAAGAAAAGAACCTTCGGGTTGCGCGATTCGCCAAGCGCGCGGACCTGGCTATCGAGAGCCACGCCAAATCTTGAGCATTTCTGCGTACTTTGGTGATCCGGAGTGATCCCGAAGTCTTCTTCCAACTCCGCCCTGGATGTTCTTCGTTATTCAATTTCCAGCAACTTCTCCAGCTTTTGCTTTAGTTCCCTTTCCCGAAGACGCGCTTGTGCCCTGCCGCTTCTCGGACGGAAAGAGTCAAATGTTTCCATGACAGCGCTTCTACTACATGCGGTTTCGTGATGTTTTCGTGTATATTCCACACGACTCATGCCCACTTTCTACGACCGTTTTCTCGAATGTGCGGAGCGCTGGCCGAACCATGTCGCCCTGGAACTCCAGCGCCACGATCACATCGAGAGTTGTACGTACGCCGAACTGCGCCGGATGGCTGAATCGGTCGGGCGATGGATCGCCGAACAGGGATTCGCCCGCGGATCGCGGCTGGCCATCGTGGCAGATAACCATCCGCGGTGGGTGGCGGCATATCTGGGGATTATTGCGGCGGGATGTGCGGTGGTCCCGCTCGACACTGCGCTGCACGCCGACCAGCTTGCCAAACTGCTGAATGACAGCGGCGGCTCGGCCCTGTTCTGCGATGCGAAGCATGCGCAAGCGTCCCGGGAGGCGGTTGCGAATCTGGACATCGGCCTGGTGCTCATGGACCCGGACCGCATAGCCCAGCACTCAATCCACGAGGTCTGGCTGGGCAATCTGCCTGCGATTTTCGACGGTGGCCCTGGAACATTTCGACCGGTGCCTTCCGCTCCCGATGACCTCGCTTCCCTGCTCTACACGTCGGGAACCACCGCCGACCCCAAGGGCGTGATGCTGACCCACGCCAATCTGCTGGCCGAAGTGGAAGCAGTGTTCAACTGGGTAGACCTGGGTCCGGGGGACGCTCTGCTGGGCGTCCTGCCGATGTTCCATGTATTGGCGCAGATGGCGAACCTGATGATTCCGCTGGTCAAGGGCGCGCGCGTCGTCTATCTCGAAACGCTGAACACCACGGAATTGCTGAGAGCTTTACGCGAGCGCAATATCACCGCCTTCGCCGTGGTGCCGCAATTCTTTTATCTGATTCACGAGCGCATCTTCCACGAGGTCGAGAAACGGGCGGTGCTCACGCGGAAGGTGTTTCAGAGTCTCATGGTATTCAATCGGACCCTGCGCAAGGTAGGGATCAACCTCGGCCCGGTTCTCTTTAGCATGGTCCACGAAACCCTGGGCCCGAAGATGCGATATCTGGTCACCGGAGGATCGCGCTTCGACCCGGAGATTGCGAAGGACTTTTACGATCTCGGCATTGACGTTCTGCAGGCTTACGGGCTGACGGAAACAACTGCTGCGGTATTTGTGAATTCGCCGGGCCATAACGTCATCGGATCCGTGGGCAAAGCCATGAAGGGCGTGGAAGCCAGGATCGTTTACGCGACGAACGACTTGCAACCACAGGAAGATGGCGGGCCCGCCACCGGCGAAATCGCGTTGCGCGGTCCGCTCGTGATGAAGGGCTACTGGAAGCGCCCGGACGCGACCGCAGCGGTACTGCGCGACGGATGGTTCTACACCGGCGATCTAGGCTACTTCGGCGCTGAGGCTAATTTATTCATTACGGGCCGCAAGAAAGAATTGATCGTCCTCAGCAACGGGAAGAATGTCTACCCCGAAGAGGTTGAGGCGCACTACCTGAAATCGCCGCACATCAAAGAACTGGCGGTGATAGGACTGGAAGGCAAACCCGGCGAAGGCGGCGACCGGCTGCATGCGGTGATTGTGCCCAACTTCGATGTGCTGCGCCAGAAGAAGATCGTAAACGCCAGGGAAATTATCCGTTACGACATCGAAGGCCTGTCGCCGCAGATCGCTTCCACCAAGCGCATTGGCAGCTACGAGATCTGGCAGGAAGATTTGCCTCGCACGACCACACGCAAGATCAAACGCTTCGAAGTGGAGAGGCGGGTAAAAGCGAAGCAGGCACAGAAGATGGCAGACGACTCCGCCTTGCCCGCCGGACTTCCATTGAGCGGCGACGAGATGGCATGGCTCGATCAGCCTGACGTTCAGCGGGCTCTGACCATTGTGCGTGAGGCGTCGCACGAAGCGCCCGTGACCTTGCGGCCGACTCATAGTCTGGAGCTCGACCTGGGGCTGGATTCCATGCAGCGCGTCGAACTGCTCAGTCAGATCGAAGAGCAGATGGGAGGCAACGTCGAAGAATCGCAGCTCGCCGAGATCTATACCGTGCGCGATCTGGTCGACGCCGTCCTGCACAGCGCGGCCAGTGGAGCAGCCGCCCCGGGAACGAGGACCACGTTCGCCGGTTGGAAGGCGATTCTGGTTGAGGAACCGGATACAACCGAGGTACTTTGTCTGGTCCGGCCCCAGCGAATCAGCAATGCATTCTGGTACATGGTTTCTCGGCTGATACAGGTAATCGCCCTTGACCGGTTTGATCTGCACGTGCGCGGCATTGAGAAGTTACCCAGGAGTGGTCCGTATATTATTTCGTCCAATCACCAGAGCTATCTCGATCCGCCCATCCTGGGCGGAGTTCTGCCGTCGAATGTGTTTGACAAAACTTTTGCGGTGGGAACCAGCGAAATCTTCGGAAGAGGATTCATGCTGCGGCTGGCGCGTTCCCTGCGCGTTGTGGTGGTCGATCCGGACGCGAATCTCATTCCGGCCATGCGCGCCGGCGCATTCGGTCTTCGTCAGGGACGTCCGCTCATTCTCTATCCCGAAGGCGAGCGCTCGATTGACGGCACTCCGAAAATCTTCAAGAAAGGCGCGGCAATATTGTCCATTCACATGCAGGCGCCGATTGTGCCGGTGGCGATTGAAGGCTTCTACGACGCTTGGCCGAGGAGCAAGCCGTTCCAGAAATTCACGCCGCTGAAAATGGTTTTTGGCGATCCAATTATTCCGCCGCCGGAGAGCGAGGCATCGGAAGCGGCTTACGAAAAGCTGACTGCGCAGTTAAAAGCGCGCGTGGTGGAAATGTGGGAAGGGCTGCGGAGTCAGACCTCCGAAAACTGATTCAGAGCCGTTCTTTCAGTTCGTCAACCAGAGTCTTTGCAGCGCCGTAAAGTTCGACCAGCGGCCCCTTCTGAAATTCAATGTCATCCCGGCAGATATCGACATGCAGCGACCGGCAAAGCTGGTAGGCGGCCCGGATTCGCTCCGCGATCAGATAGGAGGCAACCGTGGTGGCTCCCTGATCAAAGAGCGGGGCGTTCGCCGATTGCTGTGCCGCCCAGGCAGTATTGCGAATGCGGTTCAGGGCATCGCGAAAATCGATTAGAACCCGCGGGTCTACTTCCGCGGTCAGCAGCGGCTCCTGCAACGCACTCAACTCGGCAATCGCGCTGGCCAGTCTCTCGGAGACGTTGGCCCTTGGCACCGATTCAATGCTCACAGATCTCCCTCTGATTGGACGGTAGTACGTTTCTCTTTGAGAGAACAGACCTCTGTGGAACATCGGCTTTCGAGCAACAGATTAGAGATCACAAAGAGATGCTGACTGTCGATTTAACGATCTCTGCTGCGACGGCGCGTTACTTCGCGCGCGGATGCGTCCGGTCATACACCTCCAGCACATGCTTCATCGACAACTGCGTGTAGCGTTGCGTAGTCGCCAGCCGCTCGTGGCCGAGCAACTCTTGAATCGCGCGCAGATCGGCTCCTTCTTCGAGCATGTGCGTGCCGAAGGCATGGCGCAACGTGTGTGGATGCACGTCGGGGGAAAGGCCTTTAGCGACCGCGATTTTCTTGACGATGCGGCCGACGCTGCGCGTGGTGAGTTGGCCTCCACGCAGGTTGATGAGCAACGCCACGGAATGCTTGCCGCTTGCGCCAATCACTTTCTGCCTCTCAGGAAGATAGGCTGCAAGCGCCGTTCTTACCGAATCTCCAAACGGAACATAACGTTCTTTCTTTCCCTTTCCACGAATCAGAATTGCCTCGGCACTCAGCCGAATGTCGTCGAGGTGAATGCCGGTGAGTTCCGAATTGCGGATTCCGCATCCATAAAGCAGCTCCAGCATGAGCCGGTCTCGTTCAGGGAAAGCTGCGGCTTCGGCCATTTCGCCGTCGATCACGAAATTCATCTCCTCAATCGTAGGCACGCGCGGCAAGTTTCTTAGGAAGTTTCGGCGTGGCCACCAGTTTTGCCGGATTCTGCTCCACCAAACCTTCGCGCGCTAACCAGCGATACAGCGAGCGCACCGCCGCCAGGGCACGTGCCACCGACGTTTTGCTCAATCCCTTCTTCGTAAAGCTGCGAGAGAAATCCCCGCACGGCAATGTGGTCAATCTGTTTCCATCCCCGCGAACCGGCGTAGGCGGCGAAGAGAGACAGGTCACGGCTGTAAGCCTTAATAGTGTGTGGCGACGCGTTGCGCTCGCCCAGATGGCGCAGGAAGTTGGCGACGGCTCGACTGACGACTGTATTAGTCATGGACTGATATCTAATTGTTGATTGATGATTGCTGATTGTTGATTGAAACCATGCCGGGTGGCGGACGATACGGGGTCAATCAGCAATCAACAATCATCAATCATCAATCATCAATTTCTTCATCTGGCCTTCGCCCTCGGATGATGCTTCTGATACACAGTCCGCAGTCGGTCGAGAGCCAGGTGCGTGTAAACCTGCGTGGTGGAAATATCGGCGTGGCCCAGGATGGTCTGCACTGTGCGCAGATCGGCGCCGTTCTCCACCATGTGCGTGGCGCAGGAATGGCGCAGCATGTGCGGCGAAGCCGCGCGTCCGGAAGCGGCCGAGGCCTCCCGCACCATCTGCCAAATACGTTGGCGCGTCAGTTTGCGGCCTCCACGCGCGATGAACAGCAGCGGTGAATTTCTACCGACGGCCGTCGCTGCTCCGTTTCCCTTCCCTGCCGCCAGCGCCGGGCGTGACAGTGATAAATACTCGGTGAGCGCGTCCTGAGCCGATTTTCCCAGCGGCACCACGCGTTCTTTGTCGCCTTTGCCGCGCACCAGCATATATCCGGCCTCGATCTTCAGGTCTTCCAACTTCGCGCTGACGATCTCCGAGACCCGCAGCGCGCCCGCGTAGAAAACTTCCAGCATCGCACGATTGCGCGCCGCCAGCGCGGCCGAATCCTTCGTGTTGCGCGCTGAGTTGGCATGCAGCGTGAGCGGAGCGGCCAGCGTCGCCTCCATTTCGTCGCGTGCGAGAGCCTTCGGCAGAACCTTCCACTGCCGTGGCGACTCGATGTTCAGCGTAGGATCGTGCTCGAGTTTCTTATCCAGCAGCAAATAACGATAGAGATGGCGCAGCGCCGAAAGTTTTCGCCCCACGCTGCGGCCATCTACTTGATGAGAGAAAAGCTGCTGCAGGAAATCGCGCACGTCAATGCGGCGAGCCGTTAATAGAAGGCGCTTGCGTTTTGCCAGGTAGTGCGAGAACTGCCCGATGTCGGTGGTGTAAGCGCCAATGGAGAGCGGCGCCAACCCCTTCTCGATTCTCAAATAGTCGAGAAAGCTCGAGAGCAGGCGCGAGTTCGCTTCCAAAGTCATGATGAGGGGATGAATGGAGTATGCGCGTTATCGGACGCTGATAACAGTAATCAGGCAGATGCGGGAAACCGTACCAGCCGCGTCGTAGAGACGTAGCTTGCTACGTCTGGCCTGCGCCACGTAGCAAGTCGACTGCAAATAAAGCCCCCTCCGGCGTTTCCTCGTGCTTAAAGTAAGCAAAGACATCGCGGCCCGCGGCCAGATGTTCTCCGATGCGCGCGACCATGCCACGGCGCTCATCTCCGGTGTAATTCGACTTGCGGAATCTGTAATAGACAAATGCCGCAGTGACCACATCGGGTGTAGTTCGTTCTTCGGTCTCCGCCACGCACAGCGCGGCGCCATGCGACTTCAGGACTTCCCATGTCGACTCAGCAAACCAGGAGTCTTGCCGGAATTCAAATGCCGCCGGCAACGTACGCGGCAGAAGCGCGAGAAAGTCTTTAAGCAGCACAGCGTCTGCCTTCAGATTCGGAGGCAATTGAAAGAGCACCGGTCCAAGCTTGCCCGCAGCTGCCAACGGCTCGATCGTCGCCAGGAAGCGCGGAACAAAATCTTCCGTCCCCTTCAACCGCTTGATATGCGTGATCACCTGGTGCGCCTTAATGCCCAGCCGGAAGTGCGCAGGAGTGTCATGAATCCAATTCTGAATTGTGGTCTCTTTCACCAGTTGCCGGAAAGTAAAGTTCACCTCGACCGTGTTGAGTTGCGTTGCGTAGTGACTGAGAAACTTTTTCTGCGCGAGCTTGGCGGGGTAAAAATCAGGCTTCCAACTCGGATAGGCCCATCCTGAAGTCCCGGCGAAAAGTTGAGGCATGGCAAGCTCTCGGAGGAAGATTTGAGCAAAAATCCGCAGCGGACGGGATTATACCTTGCGTCTCTTAGTGCGCGCCCGCTTCCCCGTTTCTTTTGCAGAGCGGTGTTGAGTGTCCTCGGCCTCGTCTTCCGCCTGTGCAGCAATCGAGATCGTTGGCTCAGTTCCGGCTGCCGCAGACGCGGCAACCCGTTTCAGATCCGGCAACCGCTGCTTCAACTCCAGCACCGGCGCAAACAAGTCGCCCATCTTCTCGAACCGCGCGACCACTTGTTTCGCTTCGAATACCAGCAGGTTCGCGTCCTTCTTCTTGAGAGCGCGTTCGACTTCCTCCCACGTCACCGGCGTCGAAGCCGTGGGATGCTCGCGCGCCCGCAGCGAATACACGCCGATGGTGGTTTTATGCTCATCGTTCTGGCTCCAGTCGACGAAGACTTTTCCAGTCCGCAGTTGTTTCTTCATGTCCGAAACAACCGCATCGGAGTGTTCATGTTCGAGCAACTGCGCCAGCGCGTGGGAAAAAGTCTTGGTCGATTCGTAGTTGGTTGGAGTGTTCAGCGGAACGTAGATCTGCAGTCCCTTGGAACCGGAGGTCTTTGGAAAACTTTGCAGTCCGAAATGCTCGAAGATTTCCCGCAGCCACAGCCCGACCTGGCAGCATTGCACAATATTGGCCGGCGGACCGGGATCGAGATCGAAGACCATCATCGTCGGGCAAGTAATGTCCTCCGCCAGCGCGAGCGACGGATGCAATTCGATCGCAGCCAGATTCGCCAGCCAGACCAGCGTTGCCAGATCGTCGGCGAGAATGTAATGGATGGTGCGGCGGTTTCTGCCGCTCCAGATGGGCGCGGTCTTCACCCAGTCGGGACGGTGCTGGGGGGCGTTCTTCTCGTAGAAGAATTCCTCATCCACGCCGTTGGGATAGCGCTTGCGCGTGAGCGGACGTCCGGCCAAATGCGGCACCATCGCCGGCGCGATCCGCACGTAGTAATCGATGACCTGCTGCTTGGTAAATCCCGTGGCGGGATACAGAACTTTTTCCAGATTCGACAGCTTCAGTTGCTTCCCTTGAACCTCTATGGACGAATCCATGGCGCGTGCGCTCCCGCAGGCATTGTGCCTGAAACGGCGTCCAACGCAAAATACATCTCTTTACAAAGAGCCTGCCCGAATTAAGCCAACTCCGTTTGACAACCTGCCTGCCTGCAACGTAATTTCAAACTTCTGCCCTTAATATCCGTCTAAACAAGGTTGTCCAATGTCTACCCAAAACATGTCGGTTCTAACCCGTTTGGAGGTTCGATGAAACACCGCACGCTCAGGCCTTTCACTCTCATACTGCTTCTTACCGCTCTAGCCGCTGCTCAGAACGTCGCATCCTTTGAAAAGCGCATCACGGTCAAGAAACTGCCGAACGGCCTGACCATCCTTATCTGCGAGCGGCCCGAAGCGCCGGTTTTCTCGTTCTTCACCATGGTCGATGCCGGCTCCGCGCAGGATCCTCTGGGCAAGACCGGCCTGGCCCACATGTTCGAGCACATGGCCTTCAAAGGAACCGACACAATCGGCACCACCGACTATGCCGCGGAGAAGCCCGCGCTGGAAAAAATCGAGACCGCCTACGCCGCTTACCTCGAAGAGCGCGACAAGACAACAGGCCGCGACGAAGCCAAGTTAAAGGAACTGGAAAAGGCCTGGAAAGACGCCATCGCCGAGGCCGACAAGTTCGTCGTTCCCAACCAGTTTGGCAAGATCATAGAGCAGAACGGCGGCCAGGATCTGAACGCCTTCACCGATTACGACGAGACTGCCTATCACTATTCGCTCCCCGTGAACCGCCTCGAACTCTGGGCCTATCTTGAGTCCGAGCGCTTCCTTCATCCCGTAATGCGGGAGTTTTATAAAGAGCGAAATGTCGTGATCGAAGAGCGGCGCCTGCGCACCGACAGCAACCCGACCGGCCGCCTGGAGGAGCAGTTTGAAGCCGCTGCATTCGAAACCCATCCCTATCACCGGCCAACCATAGGCTGGGTGTCAGACTTGAATTCCTTCTCGGCCACCGACGCGAAAAAGTTCTTTGACAGATATTACGTGCCCGCGAACATGGTGGTCGCCGTCGCGGGAGACGTGAAGGCCGCGCGCATCATGCCAATTCTCGAAAAGTACTTCGGACGCCTGCCCATGAGTTCCAAGCCCGATGAAACAACTACGATCGAGCCGCCACAGAATTCCGAGCGCAAAGTAGTGCTGAAGGAAAAATCTCAGCCGCTTTATCTGGAGGGCTACCATCGGCCTGACTACACGTCGAAAGACGATGCGGTTTATGACGCCATCACCGATCTCATGTCGGAGGGCCGAACATCGCGGCTGTACCGCGCGCTGGTGCGCGACAAGAAAATCGCGGCATTTTCCGCCGGATTCAGCGGTCTTCCCGGCACCAAGTACCCGCACCTGTTCGCGTTCTATGCGGTCCCTCTCCCCGGACACAGCACGCAGGAAGTAGCCGATGCGATTCACGCCGAGATCGAGCGCCTGAAGAAGGAAGACATCAGCGATGAGGAGTTAAAGATGATCAAGACCCGCACCAAGGCCAGCCTGATCCGGGGCCTGGGAGAAAACGAGGGATTGGCAACTCAACTGGCCATTTACCAGACGCGTTATGGCGACTGGCGCGAGTTGTTCCGCTCCGTGGACCGCATCGACCAGGTCACCAAGGCGGACATCCGGCGCGTAGCCAATAAGACCTTCCAGGACACTAACCGGACCATAGGCGTGATCGAAACTACCACTGCGGCGGGACCAGGCGGCGAGCAGGGATCAGAACAAACTCCCGCCGAGCAATACGCGCCCGACCAGGGAGCAGCGCAATGAAAACGAATCGGATTCTGCTTTCAATTTCAATGACTCTTGCGGCCGCCACGCTGTCTGTGCCGCTTCCCCGCGCCACCTCGCAAGTCACAAGCTGGCAGCAGATCCCGACCCCACCCCTGCCCGCCTTCCATCCCCAGCAGCCGAAGCGCATCAAGCTCTCTAACGGCATGGTGATCTTCCTGCAAGAGGATCACGAACTGCCGCTGATTGAAGCGAGCGCGCGTATCCGCGGCGGTTCGCGCAACGAGCCGGCCAACAAAGTTGGACTGATCGAGATCTTCGGCGAAGTCTGGCGTATCGGAGGCACCAAGACCCAAACCGGCGATGAGCTTGACGACTTCCTTGAAGCGCGTGCCGCCAAGGTCGAGACCGGCGGCGGGCCCGATTCGACCAGCATCAGCTTGAATTGCCTCAAAGGCGACTTCGACGACGTCTTCAAAGTCTTCGCCGACCTGCTGCAGAATCCCGAATTCCGCGCCGAAAAGCTTGACCTCGCGCAGAAACAAGCCGATGACGCCATCTCGCGCCGCAACGACGAAATCGGCGGAATTGCGGCACGCGAATCTACCAAGCTGGCTTATGGAGCGGACAATCCTTATGCCCGCGAGCCCGAGTATTCCACCATCGCCGCCATCACCCGCCAGGATCTACTCGACTGGCACAAAACCTACGTCCATCCCAATCAAATCGTCCTGGGCATAAACGGGGACTTTGACGCCGGCGCCATGGAAGTCAAGCTGCGCGCCGCGTTTGAAGCATGGCCGAAAGGCAGTGAACTCCCAAAGGACGAAATCCAGTACCACCCGGCCAAGCCCGGCTACTATCTCATTCCCAAGGAAGACGTAAATCAGAGCAACATCCACATGGTCGCTCTGGGCACCACGCGCAACAATCCTGACTACTACGCCATCAGCGTTTTCAACGAGGCTTTCGGGGGCGGCTTCTCCTCGCGACTGTTCAACGACATTCGCACCAAGCGCGGCCTGGCCTACGATGTGGGCGGAGGCATCGGCGCCAATTTCGGGCACACCGGCATTCTGCAATTCGTCATCGGCACCAAGAGCCAGAGCACGATTGAATCGATCCAGGCGCTGGACGAAGATATCGACAATCTGGCCAGGCAACGTATCACTGACGAAGAAATCAAGCAGGCCAAAGACGCCATCCTGAACGCGTTTATCTTCCACCTCGACTCGCCCGACAAAGTTCTGGCCGAGCGCATCACTTACGAGTTCTACGGATACCCCGAAAATTGGCTCGACAAGTACGCCACCGAAATCCAGAAGGTAACGGCCGCGGATGTGAATCGCGTGGCGGCGAAGTATGTGCATCGCGATCAACTCGCGGTGCTGGTGGTCGGCAACACGAAGGAATTCGACAAGCCTCTCGCGTCACTCGGCCCGGTGAAAGACGTCGATATCACCATCCCGCCTTTGCCGGGCGCCAAGGAAAAGGAAAAGGAAGACGACAGCGCCAAACCTACGACGTCGAATGAAGAAGGCAAAGCACTCGCGGCGAAAGTGGTGGCCGCGATGGGCGGCGAGGACAAACTGTCGGCAGTCAGGGCGTTGAAGGCGGAGCTGACCATCACCCAGAAAACGCCGCAGGGCAACCTCCCCATGCAAATGGAAACCGTCATCGTCTTCCCCGACCGTCTGCACGCGGAGATGCAAACTCCAGGCGGCACGATGAACATCGTAGTCACGCCGGACGCGGCCTTCATGGCCGTTCCCGGCCAGGGCATGCGCGACTTCCCCGCTTCCCAAAAGGCAGAGACATTGGAGCAGATCAAGCGCGATCCCATTTTCATCGCTTCCCACTGGAAGGATCCCAATGTGTTTTTCCGCGCCGGCGGAACCGAGAAGGTCGGCGACACGGACGCTCGCATTGTGGATGTGAATGCCGCGGGCACTCGCATCCGATGGTTTGTCGATCCGCAGAACGGTCACATTCTGAAAGAGACCTACAAAACGCTCAACCAGGGCGGGCCCGTGCAAGGCGAGACCGACATGGATAACTGGAAATCGATCAGCGGCTTGAACCTTCCTCTGTTGCGCCATAACAAGCAGAACGGCGAGGATTCCAGCACCTCAGAATACACAGCGCTGGAACTCAACCCGGCAGTCGATCCCAAGTTGTTCGACAAACCGGCGCAAAAACCCGTAGCTCAACAGTAGCCGCTGAGACGCTTATGTGGGGACAGCCGCCCTCGGCTGTCCGTCGAGCGAAGCTCGACGGTCTGCTTCGTTCAGCCTGGCAAAGTCAGACGCTAACCCCTGCTTCATACCTTGACAGGGCGCTGCCAAAAACTTACTATAGCGAACAAAAGGCGAATCATGAACGCGCCGATGTTGCCCTTGTTCCCTCTCCCGCAGAAATCCCCGCTGGTGGGCATTGCCCGGCTGGCGTCAGAAGGCGAATCTCTGCGCGAGGGGCACGATGTCGAATACTTCACTCTCCCGGCGAAATCCCTGCTCAACCGCTGCGTCAGCAATCGCAACTTGCCTTTCACCTGGACCATCAATCCGTACCGCGGTTGCGAATTCGGATGCCGCTATTGCTATGCCCGCTATACCCATGAATTCATGGAAATGCGCGATGGCGCAGAGTTCGAACAGAAGATCTACGTCAAGCAGCACACCGCCGACCTGCTGCGGCACGAACTGCGCCGGGTCAAACCGGGCCAACCCATCGCCCTCGGCACTGCTACCGACCCCTACCAGCCAGCCGAGCGCCGCTACGAAGTCACGCGCGGCATTCTCGAAGAGTTCGCCCGCCATCGCGGCTTCGAGCTGGGAATCGTCACCAAGTCCAATCTTATCGTTCGCGATCTCGATCGTCTGCGCGCGGTCGCGCAGAACAACGCGCTGTCGATCCACCTCACTGTGACCACGTTGAACATCGAGCTGGCAAGAATCCTCGAGCCGCGTGCTCCTCGCCCCGACCTGCGCATGGAAGCAGTTCGCCAGCTCAGCGCGGCGGGGCTAACTGTAGGCGTCAGTTGTTCACCAGTTCTTCCCGGCATTACAGATTCACCCGCCGATCTCGAGGCCGTAGTGCGCGCCGCCGCTGCGGCCGGAGCCCGCCACATCTTCGCCGGACCTCTGTTCCTGAAGCCCTGTTCAGCCGCGGTTTTTCTTCCTTTCCTCAAGCAACACTTCCCCCAGTTGGTGGAGAATTACCGCCAGCGCTATCAGGACCGCGCGTTTCTGCCGCCTTCCTACGGCAAGCGAGTGGCCCAACTCATCGCGCACTTCCGCCAGAAGTATGGAATCAGCAGCGACCCGCGTGGAAGGATGGCCAACAAGTGGCCGGCGCGGGCTCTGGACGAGCAGTTAGCGCTGTTCTGAAATAACTTAACGTCGTAAGATCGTCTAACTGTGCAGACCCGACCGTATCGAGTGAAATTTGTGACCGACCCCGTGACTGGTTTGCCCGCTTTGAGTGCGGGCCCGAAAGCGCCAGCTTTGACCAGTAAGGAAGTAGAAGAAATCCTCTTTGAAATCGACTCGGCGGCCATAGCGCCACAAACGAAGGACGACCGAATCCTTCCTCTATAATCAAAATCACTCCCATGGCGACCGCTTCCCCACCGGCTGAAACGGCCACAGCTCAGCGTATCCCCCTGCGGGTGAAGCTGCAGCGATTCTGGCACCGGGTCACCGAAGGGCTGGAGGTGAGCCAGCTCTGGTCTCAGTTCGAAACCGACGCGCGCACCAGCTACCGCCTCTATTCGCGCGACGTCGCCGCCAAAACACCGGAGGGTCTTACCCGGCGCGGACACAACCTGCACGTGGTCAAAGAATTCTTCTGGGCCGTCGTTGAAAAGCTCTCACCCGCGCGCCGCGTCCTGCTGCTGGCGGCGCTGGTCATGCTTCTGTTTCCCACCAGCGGCTTTAGCCATCACGATGGAAACCAAATCCACGTGGTCGAGATCGATCTCCATTTCTGGGGCGGGCTTCTCCTGTTTTTGCTGCTCATGCTGGAGATTGCCGACCGCGTCGTGATGAAGCGCGATTTGCAGATTGCGCGCGAGATTCAGACCTGGCTGCTGCCCGGCGCTCCGCCGCAGATTCCCGGAATCTCGGTGGCCTACACTACGCGTCCGGCGAACACCGTCGCCGGCGACTACTACGACGTGTTTCCGCGCCCCGGCAAAACTCCTGAAGAGAGTCGCGTAATGTTTGCTGTGGCCGACGTCGCGGGCAAAAGCATTCCCGCGGCTATGCTCATGGCAACTCTTCAGGCCAGCCTCAAAACGCTTTCCACAGCCCAGGTCGCCCTGCCTGAACTGGTTGCGAATATGAACCGGTACGCCTGTTCCAACAGCCAGGGCGGATTGCGTTTCACCACCGCTTTTCTGGCGGAGTACGACGCCGCCCGGCGGACCTTCCACTACATCAATGCCGGTCACAACAATCCAATTCTGCGCCGCGACAACGGATTGATCGAACGTCTCGACGTGGGCGGTTTGCCCCTCGGCATTCAGCCCGAGGCGAAGTATGAATCAGCCAGCGTAACGCTAGAGCCCGGCGACTGGCTGATCATCTTTACCGACGGCTTGGTAGAAGCGGAAAATGCCCTCCAGGAAGAGTACGGCGAAACGCGGGTTCTGACCACACTCAACACGGCGGCCGCAAATACTCCAAGTGAGCTGCTGCAACGCATGATGTCGGAACTGGATCTGTTCGTAGGCACAACGCCGCAGCACGACGACGTAACGTGCTTGCTGATAAAAGCGGAATGAAAGATGCGGCGGCCAGAAGCCGGGCGCCGGCCTACCGACCTGGCGGTCACTGTCGCACTTTTGAAGCCAATGAACTCAACCGTCGCATCGTCTCAAAACGATCATACGCACCATACGTCGACCGCACAGTGCAGTCCAGCCTCGTAAGTTGCTTCTGTGCTGTGCCACAAGATCTGCCGCAAGATCTTGATTCTTGGGCGTTCTAAGATGGCTGGTGGTTCGTGCGGCGGGTGCCGCGAACCGTCAGTTTCCATGACAGTTTTTGGCAAGATGCCGGGTTTCGAAGCGCGTTACAATAAGTCTGAAGTGTGCCCTTGTAATGAAAATAAAGACCTTGCTTTCAGTTCGGCCGGAACCAAGGTAACTAGCGAGTTTGGCCCGGCAAGTGCCATTATCAAGCTCGACTGCGTCATCACCATGACCAGCATGAAAATCAACGAAAGTCCAAAACGAGGGAAAAAAGAGATGCGGAAACAACAGAAGGGTTTCTCACTGATTGAGCTGCTGATCGTGGTTGCCATCATCCTGATCATCGCAGCTATCGCGATTCCTAACCTGATGCGCGCCCGTATGGCTGCCAACGATTCGTCCGCGGCTGCCTCCGAGCACACCATCATCGTCGCAGAAGTCGGCTATTACGGCGCTTATCCCACCCAGGGTTATGGCACGCTGGCCCAATTGGGCGGCGCTGCTCCTTGCGTTCCGGCAATTGCCACCGGCTGCTTGATTGACAACAACCTGGCCACCAACGGGCCCGGCGGTCTCGGTAAGAGCGGATACAACTTTGCCGTTGTGGTCACGGCGCCTGCGGCTGCGGCCCCCTCTACCTTCATGACCACCGCAATTCCGGTCTCCAACACAACAGGCACGAAGTCGTTCTGCGCCGTCGATGACGGTGTAGTGCGCAACGGCGCGCCGGGCGTCATTACTGCTCCGGCCACCTACGCGGCCTGCCAGGCTCTGGTCCCGATGAACAACTAATACGGCTGAGTTGGCAAAATACCCAGAGCGGGTACCAAGCCAGAGGGCAGCGGATGCAAATCCGCTGCCCTTTTACTTTTCCCCGCGCAAGTTGGGCCGACCCCGCAACTCCACAGGTTTCGAAAACGGCTGCTTGATTGACGGCAACCCGGCCACCAGCGACGCAGCGGCTGCCCTGACCCGATGAGCAACCAATCTTTCTCGCATCGCGCGACTGTACGACATCGCTGAAAGACAGCGTGAGGATTCAGATCCGCTTTCGGCTGGTTCTTTCTTGTTGAAGCCCCCTTTCTGCCTTCTCAGTTTGACAATTCTTGTCAACCAAGACTCACGCCCAGGTAACCTGCCCAGATTCGGGAGACAGTTAAACGTTTGTTCTTCAATGAGATGGGGCCCTTACTTTAGTCTTGGGAAAACCCTTTATTTTGGTGACACGAATGCAACCACTAAAGCATTCTTAACATAACGTATCTGGTGACTACGATCTGGTGACTACGATAAAGACACGGAGACTGGGAAAATGAGAATTCAGAAAAATAGGGGTTTTTCACTGATTGAGCTGCTGATCGTGGTTGCCATCATCCTGATCATCGCGGCGATCGCGATTCCTAACCTGATGCGCGCCCGTATGGCTGCCAACGATTCGTCCGCGGCTGCTTCCGAGCACACCATCATCGTCGCAGAAGTCGGCTATTACGGCGCCTATCCCACCCAGGGTTATGGTACGCTGGCCCAATTGGGCGGCGCTGCTCCTTGCGTTCCGGCAATTGCCACCGGCTGCTTGATTGACAACAACCTGGCCACCAACGGGCCCGGCGGCAACGGTAAGAGCGGATACAAGTTTGCCGTTGTGGTCACGGCGCCTGCGGCTGCGGCCCCCTCTACCTTCATGACCACCGCAGTTCCGGTCTCCAACACGACGGGCACCAAGTCGTTCTGCGCCGTCGATGACGGTGTAGTGCGCAACGGCGCGCCGGGCGTCATTACTGCTCCGGCCACCTACGCGGCCTGCCAGGCTCTGGTCCCGATGAACAACTAACTCGGGCGCCTGAATTTGGCAAAATACCTGGGGGAGGGTACGAAGTCAGAAGGCGGCGGATGTAAGTTCGCCGCCCTCTGTTCTTTTAACATCGGCTAAAACTATTCGGGGGAAATGGTTACGGCCGTAAGGGACCCAAGTTCGACGGGCATGGCCTGTTAAGTGCAACAGGTTTTGTGTGTCGCCCGATCGCGGGGTTTTTTCGAGCCAAACGACAGACGGGATAAACTCGATGCCGAAACAGAAAGGCTTCTCACTTATCGAGCTGTTGATCGTGATCGCGATCATCCTGGTCATCGCCGCCATCGCCATCCCGAATTTAATGCGGGCGCGCATGGCGGCCAACGACTCATCCGCCGCAGGTTCGATGCACGCGATCAACGTGGCCGAGGCTGGGTACTTCGGGGCCTACCAAACGGTTGGCTTCCCGGCGACGCTGGCTCCGTTAGGCGGGGCGACGCCCTGTACTCCAGCCATCGCCACCGCTTGTCTGATCGACCAGTTCCTAGCCAACGGCGGCCCTAAGAGCGGTTACAGCTTTGCGGCCACTGGATCTGCCGGACCGGGAAGCGTCATCAACAATCAGTTCTATGCCACCGCAACCCCGATCAGCAACATGACCGGCACCCGCGCCTACTGCTCGGCTGACGATCTGGTGATCCGCCTTCAGCCTGCGGGCAACACCACGCTGGTCGCGGGCTACGCGCCGTGCCTCGCTCTGGCGCCACAGACGAATTGAGGCGTAGCCCGCGCACTTCGGGCCGGGCGTCGAAGTTGCCAGAGTGCTAACCGCGCTCTTTACTCTTTACTTTCGTAATGTCTCGCGCCCGCGCTGCCACTTTACTCTGAAACGGTTTTGCATATAATTTTTCCTGTAAAACAAAATGATTTCTTTAGCAACTGCTTTCTTGCCATGCCTGCCATAGAAATCTTGGGACTCGAAAAAACCTACAGCGTCGGCTTCTGGCGCAAGCGGCCGAAACGCGCATTGCACCCGCTGCGCTTCACGGTCGAGGACGGAGAGATTTTCGGTTTCCTCGGCCCGAACGGCGCCGGCAAAACTACTACGCTGAAACTGCTCATGGGATTGGTGTTCCCAACCGCCGGATCGGCGCGCATTCTGGGCCGCGAATGGACCGACCCGGAGGTCAAAGCGCAGATCGGCTTTCTTCCCGAGCAGCCCTATTTCTATGACTATCTGACGGCCCACGAACTGCTCGACTACTATGGGCAGCTTTCCGGCGTTCCCGCCAAACAGCGCAAGCAGCGCGTGGAGCAAGTGCTCCAGCAGGTGGGATTGCGCGACGTGCAAGGCGTGCAATTGCGCAAGTTTTCCAAAGGCATGCTGCAGCGCGTGGGAATCGGCCAGGCCATCCTGCACGATCCCAAGCTCGTGTTCTTCGACGAACCCATGTCCGGGCTCGACCCCATCGGCCGGCGCGAAGTGCGCGACCTGATGGTGCAGCTCAAGGCTGAAGGCAAGACGGTGTTCTTCTCCACCCACATTCTCTCCGACGCGGAAACCCTCTGCGACCGTGTTGCCATCATTCACAAGGGAGAACTTCGCGGCGTCGGTGCAGTGGAAGATTTGACCTCCAGCGTTCAGGGTAAGGTGGAAGTAATCTGGCACGGCACCCAGATTCCTGCCTCAATCAAGGCTCTGGGCGCGGAATGCCATGTTACCGGTGACCGGGTCCGCACCATCATTAACGAGAATCAGCAGGACGCCGTAATCGATGCACTTCGCCGCGACCGGCTACGATTGATCGCGATTACCCCGGTGCGCACTTCACTCGAGGCTTACTTTGTCGAGAAGCTGCGCCGCGCCGAGACTACGGCCGGCTCTACCGTATGAAGCTCTGCCGTATGAAGCTCTGCCGTATGAAGTTCTACCGTATGAAGAGGACAGCATGAACACCCGCATCGCCTATATTGCTTCCAATACTTTCCGCGAAGCGGTCCGCGACCGCGTGCTCTACAACCTGATCGCCTTCGCGCTGCTGCTCTCAGGAGCGGCGATTCTGGTGGGCCAGATTTCGATTGAGATCGAGAGACTGGTCGTCATCAATCTTGGACTCACCGCGGTTTCTCTGTTCGGAATCGTCATCGCAATTTTTATCGGCATCGGCCTGGTGTCCAAGGAAATCGAAAAGCGAACTCTTTACACCGTGCTTTCCCGTCCGGTCCGGCGCTGGGAGTTTATTGTCGGCAAGTTCTTCGGGCTGGCCGGAACGCTGGTGGTAAATACCTTCTTCATGGCAATCGGCGTGTTCGGCGCATTGTTTTATGTTTCTCACAAATTCGTGCGCGCCGACGCTCTGATTCTGGTCGCTTTGTACTTCATCGTGCTCGAATTCCTGATCATCTGCTCACTGGCATTGTTGTTCTCGTCTTTCTCTTCGCCTTTGCTTTCCGCCGTCTTTGCCTTCTCGTTGTTCGTAATCGGGAGCTTTGCCGAAGATCTGCGCAATTTCGCGGGAATGGCGCACGGGTTCTCGCGCTGGGCGGCCACTGCCGCGGCCTATCTGGTGCCGAACTTTTCGGCGTTTAACGTGATCACCTCCATCGCGCATGAACAGCCGGTCGCCGGACAACTCATCCTGCAGAACACGCTCTACGCCTTGTTCTACGCCACGATGGCGCTGAGCGGAGCGGTGCTGATCTTCGAGCACCGCGACTTAAAATAGGATCTGAAATAAAGGGACTGAAATGAAGTCTCGTCAGAACACCACGATCATCGCGAGCGCGTTCCTGATTCTGTCGCTGGCTGCCAGTTCGTATGTGCTGCATCGCAGCGATCAGCTTCGCCCTCAAGGTACGCTCGATGAAGTGCTCTTCCTCAGCTCTCCGAAAGTGATCAAGCGCGCCAGCCTCGGTTATGACGGGCTGATGGCCTGCATTTACTGGACTCGCGCCGTGCAATACTTCGGCTACCGGCATCACAACTTCGCCGCCAGCTACAACCTGCTGGCTCCGCTGCTCGAAATTACGACTCACCTTGATCCGCATCTCCTGGTCGCTTACGAATTTGGCACCAGCTTTCTTGCGCCCAAACCACCACACGGGGCCGGCGAACCCGAGCGCGCCATCGAATTGGTGGAATACGGCATTCAGAACAATCCCGACAACTGGCGGCTCTATTACGACCTGGGCTTCGTCTATTACATGGAGCTTCGCGACTACAAGAAAGCCGCCGAGACATTTGAGCGCGGATCGCACGTTCCCAACGCTCATCCCTTTCTGAAGGTGATGGCGGCGCAGATGGCGCAGCATGCCGGCGAATATGAGACGGCGCGCATGCTGTGGTCGGCGACCTACCAGACGACGCAGGACAAACAGATCAAAGACAACGCGGTCGAACACCTTCGCGCCCTGCGCGTGGACGAAGACGTCAAGCATTTACAAGAAGCTGTGACCCGCTTCGGAGAGCGCACAGGACGCCTGCCCGCGAGCATGGCAGAACTGGCGGGCGCAGAGGGACTGACTGGAACTCCTGTCGATCCTGACGGTCATCCTTACAAATTGACCCCTGAGGGCCGTATCGAAATTCGCGTCCCCGATGACTTTCCTTTTGCCACGAGAGGATTGCCTCCGGGATATCAACCGCCGTCGAAATTCCACGCGCTGCAGTAATAGTACCCAGAACCCAGTACCTAGTACCTGGCCAAGATGACTTTATCCGGAACCAGGTACTCGGTACTCGCAACTGTTTGGTGCATGGCCATCGCTTATGATGGCGGAGAATGGACCGCCTCGATTCCTCCGCTTCGCCGCGAGTCAGCCTGTCACGTTCGGCTCGGCAATGGTGGACTGAGGTTGCCGAGCGCGAAGGCCGGCTCGCGGCCGCGCGCCAACTGCTGGCCGCGCTTTGGGGTTTCGTTCGCGACTCTACTCCTGAGTGGAATCAGTGTGCGCGGATGCGACTGAGTTCCCCTTTCCTGCCGAGCCAACTATGCTCTATCTCTTCAATCCTTTTCCTGAAGCTGGGCTTAGGCGGATGATCGCTCATCTGGAGCAGAGTCTGCGGGAGCGTCCGCGGGAGGTGTATGTGGTCTACCACAATCCGCTGCTGGAGCATGTGTTGAGCGAGAGCGCCGCGCTTCGCAGGGTTGCTGGAACGCATCAGTATTCGATCTACGGGTCGCCGTGATGTAATTCAGGCTGTGGATATCTGCCTGGAAATAATTCTTTCGAAGGTCGGCTCAGGAGTTGGTGTTTGGCGGTCCAGATTGGGAAAATCTGTTTACTGCGTGGTACCCCCTCCCCCTCGGTCTCTTGGAATCATCGGTTTAGCGGAAAATTGTGAAAAGATCTATGTGGCACAATCAGTTGCGGGCAAAATCTTGCCCGCAAAGGACTTGCGCCCGCCGCCATTCCGGCACCTGTACCGCCGCCGCCTTGACCATGATGGGCTAAATTGCAAATGGGGCGCAAGGTCAGACGTCACAATAGGGTTGTGGATTTTTTTTGCCGCCAGGCAAGATTTTACTTGACAGAGGGACTAACAAGGACTAAGAAGGAGACATATAAATCCTTTTTATGGATTCTCTGAAAGAAGTAGGGCCCGAATTGAAGCGTGGCCTGCCATTGCACGTAGCGGTTGAGCAGTCATGCTGTGGGAGCGAAAAGTGGAAACCAACGTCGAGCAGTGCCCGTTGTGCGGAACCGAACTTTCGAGAATAAAGTTCCAGGAGATTCAATCGAAGCTCCGAGAAGAAGGTCAACAAAAAGCTGCTGAGGTTGCCCGGGCAGAATTGGAAACCCAGCGTCGCCTTGAGCAGCAGTTCAAGCTAGACCTCGAAAAGGAAAAACAGGCAGCAGCTAAGAGAGCAAGGGACGAAGCCGAGCAGCAGATCAAGAAAGTTGCTGCAGAACGCGATCAGGCTGCCAAGAAGCTCAGAGAGGCCGAAGCGCGTGAAGGCGAAATTCGGAAGGAAGCACAGCAGGAACTAGAGAAGGGGAGAATCGCGGCTGAGAAGAAAGCCAAAGAGGAAGCCGCCATACAGATCAAGAAAGCTGCCACCGAACGGGACCTAATGGCGACGAAGCTGAAGGACGCTCAAGAACACGAGGTAGAAGTCCGAAAGCAGGCAGAACAAGAGATCGAAAAACAGAAACAGTTTGCGGAAAAGAAAGCCAGGAGTGAGGCTGAGAGCCAGATCAAGAAGGCAACGGCTGAGCGCGACCAGGCTGCCAAGAAGCTCAAGGAGGCCGAGATGCGAGAGGTCGCGAACAAGAAGCAGATGCAGGAGGAAGCAGAATTACAGCGCCAGAAGGAGCTTAGCCAGCAACGCCAAGCTTTTGAGAAAGACCGGGATGCCGCCCTTCTCAAACAACAAGCTGAGTTCAATCGTCAGCGAGAGTCGTTCCAGAAGAAAATGAAGTCCATGGAGCAACAACTGCTAAAGAAAACAGCGAATGAGCTCGGCGACGGAGCAGAAATCGACCTATTTGAAGCCTTGAGGGAATGCTTCCCTGGCGACAAGATCTCCCGGATCCCGAAGGGGCAAGCAGGTGTCGACGTTCTCCATGAGGTCCTTTACAAAGGTGAATCATGCGGGAAAATCGTCATCGACTCGAAGAACCGTCAGAGCTGGCAGAATGTGTTCGTAACCAAACTTCGACAGGATCAGCTTGAAGCAAAAGCTGAGCACGCCATTCTCGCGACGACGGTGTTCCCGGCTGGCAAGAAGGAGATGTGCATCGAGTCGGGTGTGATCGTGATTGCCCCTGCCCGGGTCGTTTATGTCACACAACTGCTCCGCGATACGATGGTCACAATGCACGTTAAGGGGTTGGCTTGAAAGAGCGTTCGAGCAAGATGGCCCGCCTCTACGAGTTGATCACCTCGGAGACGTACTCTCAGAAGTTCGGCGAAGCAGGGAAGCTTGCGCAGGACATATTGGAGCTTGATGTTCAGGAGAAAAAAGCACACGACGGCGTTTGGAAGAAACGCGGGTCGTACGCGACCAGGATTCACAACGTGTTGAGGGAGGTAGAGACCGATATCGCTGCGGTGATTGAAGCCAGCGACGAAAAGGCAGTACCGCCAGCCTTCCGTGCGAAAAGCATCGGGGGCGACAGTGTTAGTGCAAAAATCGGGGAGGTCGCTGCATGGACCAAGCACTGACGCTTCACTGGCAGGAACGTCGCCTAGGGCGTACTCTTCTGCGAACCTATCGGGACACCGTGGATCTCTACGATGTCTTTCCGAACGAAAAGCAGCCTCGAATGGGTCCCAAGGAAGACCCCGAGCTGCAGAGGCAGATCGAGGCGAACGAGGGCATCTTCGAGCCTTTGCTGCTTGAACCTCACCCGGATGACCGGAACAAGTTCCGCATCATTGATGGGGACCGCCGTTGGACGAATTCGAAGATTCTGGTAGAGGTCCAAAAGAAAGACCAATACAAGCGTCTTCCAGCGGAGATTACGGATCGGACCCTAACTGAAGAGGAGCGGCTTCGAGCTTGGATTTACATCCACCGGCAAAGGCGCGAATGGGACACCAAGGAAAAAGAGATGGTGGCCTACAGCCTCGTCAACATGGTGGGGCGTGCGAGTGCGGCGAACATATTGGGCATCACCGTGCGGGAACTCGACAAGCTCGTTGAGATTTATGACCTTTCGGAGAAGTTGACGAACCTTGCGGAGCCGGGTGCTTCGATCACTTGGGCGCGGGAGATCAAGAACCTAAACAGAAAAATTCTCACGCCCACCGTCTTGGACACGATCATCAAGAGGGTCAACGAGCAGGAGATTACAAACTCTAAGGAGTTGCGGAAGCTCCGGCAGATACTCAAAGACCCCGTGGGGAAGGAAAATTTCCTGTCTGCCTCGGGCAGCATAGAGAGCGCACTTAAGACCCTGGCTCCCGCCCCGTCGAAAAAGGCTCACGGTCTGCTTGGAGACATAGAGCAGCTTTCAGAATCACTCCAGCACTACCCGTGGACGACTCTGGCGGCAATGAAGGGTGATCAGCAGATCATTCGGAAGTTGGAGGAAACAGAGAAGCTGATCAAAGAACTCAAGAAGGCGCTTTCTAGGTGACAAAAGCGAAAGCAGGTTCCTCACCAGGCTTGGCGCCCGGCTCGGAATGACGAGCATTTTGGAGCGTTTCATAGACTCACGCGCTGCTCTCGTGACTTCTTCCGTATAAACTTGGTGCATGACCACCACCACCCTCAACTCCCTCGCCCGCGCTTCCTCCGCCTACCTGCGCTCCGCCATGCATCAGCCTATTCAGTGGCATGAGTGGGGCGAGGAGGCGTTTGCTGCGGCGCGACGGGAGAACAAGCCCATGCTGCTGGATATTGGCGCTGTGTGGTGCCACTGGTGCCATGTGATGGATCGCGAGTCTTACGACGATCCGGAGGTGGCAGCGATCGTGAATGAGCATTTCATCGCGATGAAGGTGGACCGCGACGAGCGTCCTGACATCGACAGCCGCTACCAGGCTGCGGTGAGCGCGGTCAGCGGGCAGGGCGGATGGCCGCTTACGGCTTTTCTTACCCCCGATGGCAAGCCGTTTTATGGGGGCACTTATTTTCCGCCGACGGACGGGTACGGGCGGCCCAGCTTTAAGCGCGTGCTGACCAGCATCGCCAATGCCTACAAAGAAAAACATGGCGATGTGGTCGAGCAGGCGAAGATGGTGGAGAGCGCGATCGCTCAGGCGGAGTCGTTTGCCGGGCGCGGCGGGCGGGTTTCTGACGGCATCATTGATGCGATTGAGAAATCTGCTTTTAGTATGTTTGATCCGCAGCATGGTGGGTTCGGGCAGGCTCCGAAGTTTCCGCATCCTTCGGCTTTGGACTTGTTGATTGAGCGGTATGCGCGGACAGTCAGAATCCCCACCCTAGCCGCAAAAGACGCGGCTAGGATGGGGCACCCAGATCATGATGAACTTCGCAACGTCATCGTCACTACCCTGGAGCATATGGCTAACGGTGGGGTTTATGACCAGTTGGCTGGAGGATTTCATCGCTACTCGGTGGATGAGCGATGGGTGGTGCCGCACTTCGAGAAGATGTGCTATGACAACTCCGAACTGCTGAAGAATTACGTACACGGCTATCAGGCCACTGGCTCGGAATTTCTTGCTGACGTGGCGCGCGACATCATTCGCTGGATGGACGAGTGGCTTAGCGACCGCGAGCGCGGCGGCTTCTACGCTTCGCAGGACGCCGACATTTCCATGGACGACGACGGCGACTATTTCACCTGGACAGTGGATGAGGCCCGCGCCGTACTTACCGAGGAAGAAGCGCAGGTTGCGGCGCTGCATTACGACATCAACGAGATTGGCGAGATGCACCACAATCCGGCAAAGAACGTGCTTTACGTGCGCGCTCCGATTGAGGAGATTGCGCGGCGGATGAGTCTCAGCGCGGAGCGTGTGCGGAGCCTGCTCGATTCCGCGAAGAAGAAAATGTATGCCGCGCGTTTGCAGCGGCCCACACCTTACGTCGACAAGACGGTTTATGTGGGATGGAATTCCATGTGTGTGTCGGCTTATCTGGAAGCTGCGAAGGTTCTTGGATTGGACAATGCCCGGCACTTTGCGTTGCGCTCGCTGGATCGTGTTCTGGCCGAGGCTTGGAAGCTTTCGGCCGCAGCGGGCGAGGGCCCCTTCGACAACCCCTCAGGGCAGGTCCGCTCCACACGGCTGTTGCACGTGGTTGCTTATTCCGATCCTGCGGCCTCGCACCGCGAGGTTTCTGGGCTGCTTGATGACTACGCTGCTACGGCGATTGCGTGCCTCGACGCTTACGAGGCTACGGCCGATCTCAGCTACTTCAAGTTCGCGCAGGCTATAGCCGATGCGATGATCGCGCGGTTCTTCGATGCGGTATCCGGAGGGTTTTTCGACGCCGAGCCTGCTGCCGAGGGCGCGAGTCTGGGCGTGCTCTCGACTCGCCGCAAGCCGCTGCAGGATTCGCCAACGCCGGCGGGGAATCCCGTGGCGGCGATTGCGCTGGTGCGTTTGCATCACTACACGGGCGATAGCGGGTATCGCGATAAGGCGGAGCAGACGCTGGAAGCTTTGGCCGGCGTGGCCGGGCAGTTTGGAATTTTCGCCGGTACCTATGGGATCGCGGTCCTGCATTGGTTGGAGAATCCCGTGCAGGTGGTTGTGATCGACGTCTCCGGATCCGATGAAAAGGCCTCGGCACTCGCCGCTGTGGCTGCCTCTGGCTTCGCCTTCAACAAGAGCGTGCTGCGGTTGACCGCGAACCAGGCCGTTGCCGGGAACCTTCCTCCTACGCTGGCAGCAACCATCCCGAACTTGCCTCAGTTGAAATTGGGTGAGTCATTTGCCGTTCTGTGTTCCGGCATGGCCTGCCAGCCTCCGGTTACGGATCCCGCAGAATTGCGGCGTGAGTTGGAATCCGACATTGGGAAGAGTATCTAGAGAGTCCGGTGTCGCCCCTTTCGGGACTTGCTTCATCCTCCTACTTGCACCCGGCACTTCCGTGCCGGGCTTTCACATGCCGCCCCTTCGGGGCTAGAACGCCGCGACCCGCTCCATGAATCGATGGAATGCCCTCCAAAAAAACGAGGCTGACGGTTTATGTATGAAGTCCGTCAGCCCGAAGATTGCGAGCCCTAGGTTCGGCCCAAGTTACTCTAGGTTACTTTGGTGACCTTGCGGCCACCTGTGACATCCGTTTAACTGCTATTTCACATCGGCGGTTGGCCACCGCCGCTGCATCTGTTTTGCAGTTGTTGTTGTGGTGGGCACGTAATGATCGGGCCTCCGTCCGGGGCGGGAACCTGCGGAACGAGGGCTCCGACGTATGTGCCCACTAGTCCAACCATCAGGATCGAAATCCTGACTGCTTGCTTCATGGGTTCACTCCTTTTCCGCGCCATAACTGCCTCAAAAATAGGGCATCGTGGCGTGGAGAGGAATTATAAGGCACGAGTCAAGCCCCTTCGCAAGAATTCCATCCGAGGCAGGCCGGAGACCGACTCTCAGCTGTTCCCGTGCCGCCCCTAGCACGGGCCAGGAGGCCCGTCAACACAGGGTAAAATGCAGGTCTTCTAAGGTATTTCCCTTATAGGGCTGGGGTGGTGCAGAGCAGGTCTCAAAGGCATGCTCGGGCGGCGAAACGTTTACGAAATCCGGAAATCGCAACCCGACATTGAGGGAACCCAGAAAACGGAATGTTCTGAGATCTGGCCGGTTACCGCTTGGACCCCATCCGCTCGACCAAGCCGGAAATGCTCAGGCTGCCCATGGGCGCAGCCGCGGCATGCGCGGTGGCTTTCGCGCTTTCGTCTTCGGGCGGAGACGACGGCGGCACCTGAGTCCGCGAGAGAGCGCGATCGACCATGCCTTCGAACATCGGGATCAGGGAGTCCGGGGGCAGCGGGTGCTGGATGTCGGACAGGCTCTGCTCCCAGCGCTGAGGCCGCAAGAGAGTAGACGCAGCGTCGCGAGCCGGGCTCTTCGCCACGGTGTAACCCATCCAGATCAGCAACGTGGCGTTGTAGGCGCCCATATTGATCAGGCTCATCGAAGTATTGCCCACGTGATCGCCCACCCAGGATGCGATTAGAATCAGTTCGACGACGGCAAAGGTTCCGAAGCCCAGAGCGATGCCGAAGCTGTGCTGGCGCCGGCTTACTCCCAGGTAGCGGGCAAAAAAGAGTAAGAAAAGCACCATCCCGACTTGAATGATGCGTACGCAGCGCTGGGCGGTCATGATGGCCTGCACCCACGCCGCCATGTCGGATGAACTGGTGGAAACCGATACCACCCCGGCCACCAGGAGCATCACCAGGCCTGCCCACTTGAAGAGCACGGTGCCGAGGTCCCGCAAGGTGTGGAAGGGCCGGAAGACATCGAGAAAGGCTTCGTGAATCACCATGAAACCGAGAGCGACGCTGATCGCGGTGCTGATCCAGGAAACGTAAAAGGCGGCGGAATAGTAGTACCTGTAAATCGGAAAGACCACCGCGAAGGTCATAATCTGCGTGACGATGTAGGCGAAGAAATACTTGAAAGGGCGGTGCTGGCCGCGGCGAAGCATAGCTATGGCAATCGCCGTTTGGAGAACGGGATGCGCGATCCAGAGCGCGTAGTACAGAATCCTGATTTTCTCGCTCATCGGAACAATTCTCTTACGGCCTCAGCTCGAAGCAAAACAGTGCCCAGAGACAGCTTCGCGGCACTACACCCAATTAAGACTCTTCTAGTAGTAAGAGAAAGTTAAACTCTTTAGCCCAAGTGTTCAATGTACTCAGGTAACCGAAAGTAACGTTACCTTCGGGCCATTGGGCTACTTCTGAGTCGGGACCTTGATGGGAAGTCTTTCGCGATGTCGCTGGCCCGGCTTACTCGCCGAGGAAGATGAAGTACGACGAGTTCCACAATGCAGTGGGCAGACTTCCTCGCGGCCTGCGCCGTGAGCACGATGTTGTATTCTCCGGTGCTACCCAGGTTCAAGTCCCGTAACACATTTTCTCGCAAGAAATCCCGCGGGCCGGCTTGCGGCCCTCTTGCTGCTAGAGGATCAGCCTGCGCCTTGATCACCGCCAGCCGCGCAAGAAACTCGTGCACATCGGTGCCACGTCCGAAGCCGGAAACTGCGAACGAGACTTCCGCATCCTGCGATGAGAAGTGCCATGCCAGCGACGCTGCCATGTTCACCGCGCGTTCGTACGCCTGCGCGGAAATCAACCCCGCCGCAGGATTGTCGAAGACAATGCACAGTTTGCGCTCATCCTCGCGGCTGAACTCACGCACTTTCAATGAGCCGGACTTGGCTGTCGCCTTCCAGTCGACGTGGCGCGCCGAGTCCTCCGGCATGTATTCGCGAATGCGGTATAAATCGGAGCCGCGGCCGCGCACAAAACTTTCCCACTCTCCCCGCACCAGAGGCAGAATCTCAAACAGTTCGTCGGGCGGTTCAACCGCGGGATAGACTAGAATCTCGCGCTCGAGCGCAACGTCCCGCGTTTTGGTCAGGAAGGCGAAGGGAAAGCGCGTGGCGACGCCGAAGCTCGATTCGCAATACCGCCCCCGCCGGTCGAAGCGCAGCTCAAGGTCGGCCGTCAGATCGGCTCCCGGCGGCAGGAACGGAAAATAAATCATCCCCTCGAAAATTCCCGGCGCCGGCGGCGCTACCTCGACTCGCTGCACCCGCCAGTCGCGCAACCGCAGCCACTGATTCTCGGGAGCGCGGTTCAGTGGAAAGGTAAATGTGGTTCGTTCCCACTTCCACTGCTTGCGGATCTTCTTATCTTTTTCCTTGCGGGCCGGAACCACGACGAATCGAAAACGAGGGCAGGAAGCGCCGCGGGTTGCGCAGCCTGATCCGTCCCACAACCGGGCGCCCGGCAAACATGTGCTCGGGCAGGCGAACTTCAAGTTCGAGGCCCCGCAGCACCAGAGCGGAAACTACTCCTGACATCAGGATTGCCGCCAGCATCGCCGCCACCACGATGTACAGCAGATTGTTTCCAGTGTTCAGCGCGGCGATGCCGATCACCAGCGTGACCAGCACGTAGATGACGCCCGCTTTTGTAACTTCGTAGTGAAACGTCTGGCGCAGTCGCTCGATCGCCACGCGCCGCGCCAGGTACGGCACGGTGACCAGTCCCACAAACGCTGCCATCAAGAGCGCCACTGACGCCAGAATTACTGACGCCCACAGGTTGCCCGCTTCGCCGGAAGCCGTCGAAATCAACGCCGCGCCAAATGCCAGACCCAATCCCACCAGCGCCAGCAAAAACTTTACCCACACTTCCGCCGACGCCGATTGCATCCACCGCTTTATTCGAGCGCCAGAGGGAAGGTGCTTTACGGAATCTGCGTATGCGGAAGACACTATTTCGAGCCTAGCATTGCCGTGAGGAACGAACAATCAAGACCGGCTTGCAGAAAACGCCTTCGTAACCATTCTTTCAGTGGTCGGTGGTCGGTGGTCAGTGGCTAGTGGTCAGTAACCCTGCTTTCCTAGTACGAATACAGTTGTTTCGATAACTGGCCACTGATCACTGACCACTGACCACTTAATTCGCAGCTCAGTTACCCACGCTGACCAGGAATTGCTCGATCTTGCCGTCTGGCATCTCGTAAGTTGAAATTGCCAGGACTTTCTCCGCAAACTTGGCCCGATAGGCGCGGTAGGTCATCCCTCCGCGCAATTGTTCCGCAGTCTGCTGGAAGTCTTGGGATGTGCCTAGCGGGCTGAGGCTGGCGGCGAAATCCTGCAGAGCTTGCTGGTCGAAATAACTGTTGGCATTGTCGGTGAACAGGGATCGGTCAATTTTTCCCTGCTGAAGCTGTTCCACGATCTTGCGTGCGCGTTCCACCTTTTCTTTGATTACCGCCGTATTCCCGGCAAAGAGCAGCGGAGCGATCTTCCGCGCAATTTGACTGCTGGCATTCACCGCATCCTGGTTGGTGAGCACGATAACAGCGGCTCGATCTTCCGGAAACACCGCGTTCTCCGCCGTAAAACCGGACACTTCTCCGCTATGCTCGAGCATGCGGCGACCGGCCTGGCTACGCACGGTGATGCCCAACCCGTAGCCGGTTGCAGTGCCATTCTTCAGCAGAACGTCGCTCTGCATCTCCTGATACGAACGAGGGCTTCAAGAGGCGCTGGTTCATCATGGCGATATCCCACTTGGCAAGATCTGTCACCGGCATCGCCAGTTCGCCGGCGGCGAACAGCCAGCCCTTCCCTTCGCGCGGAGCGGCTCGCAGGGGGCCTAACGCGTAGCGCATATAGCCCGTGGGGTCAGTATCGGCAAGGTGATCCTGGTCGATGTTCACGACGCTCTGCATACCCAGCGGCTCGAAAATACGGGAACTCAGGAATCGCAGCAGTGGCATCCCGCTGGCTTTTTCCACGATCACGCCGGCGATCACGTAATTGGTATTGCTGTATTGCCATTTGGTGCCGGGATCGAAATCGAGCGGCTTGCGGGCCCAGCGGGTAAGAATGTCGTCGGCCGTGATTGTTGTCAGCATGAAGGGAGGAACATAGTCCTGCGGCCAGTAGTCCTGATAACCAGAGGTGTGCGCAAGCAGTTGCCGGATGGTGACCTCTTTGGCGCGCGTGAGATCGGGAACAAAGCGGGAGACAGGGTCGTCCAGCGACAGCTTGCCCTGTTCCGCCAGCATCAGAATTGCAGTGGCGGTGAACTGCTTGCTGATGGAGCCGATCTTGTAGCGCATTTCAGGGGTAGCCGGAGTGGCTGGTTCGAGGCGCGCACTGCCGTAGGCATGGGTGTAGACGAGCGTGCCATCTTTCACCACTGCCACCGACGCGCTGGGCACGCCAGTGCTTTCGAGGATCTGCCGGGCAGCCTGGTCAACTTGGCCGCGCGTATCGTCGGATAGCGGTGCGGGAGTTTGCGCCTGCGCTTGTGCGACTACCGAAAGCGTGACGCCCAAGCAGGCCACCGCGCCAAGCAGGCCGCGCCGGATAAGATTTTTTTGCGAACAACCCAACCTGTGCATGGAATACCCTCCGTGCAAAAGGCGGAGTGTACCATAGGCGCGGGCCTCGCTACAGTTACAGCAGCGGCCAGCGTTCAGAGTCTGCTACTTCGCTTTCTGGTTCGAAGTCGTTTTCAATCCGAAAATCCTCAATTGCCTGAAGCTGGCCACATAGACCATGCCGTTGGCGATCATGGGAACCTGATTCGAGTTGCCTCCCTGGTTGGGCCAGCTTCCGCCCACGGCCCGGAAGAGTTGGGCCATTTTCGCTCCCGACTCGGCATTGAAGGCATAGAGCAGCATGCTGGGGGGCATTTGGGCAGTCGGACGCGCCAGCGCCCAGATGATTGGGCTTGCGGTACCGTTCGATGACACGCTGGTGAAGAAACCACCATCCTGTCCGGTGCTGATCGGCGCGTGTGCGACGTTGATCAGCTTCGGAGTGGGCGAGGTTTGCAATTTCCACACGTCCGCCACATTGCCACCACTGCTCACCACCCGCGCCAGGCCATCGCCCGGATCCACGAAGTAGGACTGACCGCACCAGCAACTGCCGATTCGGTAGGTGCCGAGGACATCGTTCCCCGTGGTCGAATATCCGCCCAGGTCGTCTTCATTCATGAAGTACATGTTCCCGTCCTTGCCGGCGGCCACCGCGAGATGCGGGATCGACCCAGGCTGATCGGGCAGGACCATCGCGCCTCCGGAGCCGAAGTCCGAATCCGTCTCGTCCAGGAAGCCCTGGTTCGACGGCGTGAACAGGTCCACCACCGTGGTCAGGTCCGACGAGACCTTAATCGTGCTTTCCTGAATGTTGGTGACGCCGTCGTACGTGGTTCCGGAGTAGTCGGAATTTCCCGTGACGAATACGATGTTTCCGGAATCGTCCGCCGCCAGTCCGTAGCCCGACATCCAGATCGCCGACAGGAAGAAGCTATCCGGAGAAGTGGCCTGAGTATCGAAAAGCTTGTTGGCCACGAGCGGCGCCAGGGTCGCTGCGTTCCAACCCAACAGCCATCCGCGCGAAAGGTTGGCCGACTGATCGCAAAAGCTGCCGAATCCGGCGTAGATATTGCCATTCGCCTCGAGCAAGGCCGGGCGCTGCCGCTGATAGGTCGCATTGAAAACGAAGCTGGTTCCATCCGTGAGCTGATGCGATGCGCTCACGACGGCCGGCGTAATCTTGTCGGTGAGGCTGCCCAAATCCAGCGCGTGAAGAGTATAGGATGGGCCACTGCCGCCGCTGCCCTTCGTGTAGGCAATCAGGTACAGGTTGTTCTTGCTGGTGTCGATGACCGGCGTAGATGTGATGCCCACGTGCGGTCCGTTGTTGTTGCAGCCGAGCGGATAGGTCACCGGGGTTCCGAAATGGTTGCTGAGCAGAATCGTGCCCGCATTCGCGTCGATGGCATAGACAGTATTGTTGCCGGTCACGACGTACACGACGTTATGTAGCCCCTGGTGACTCCCCGCCGTGATGTTCACGTTCGGAACCAGGAGCGGTTGTGCATCCACTTGATCGTCCACGGCCACCGTGGCCAGCAATCCGAAATGGGAGGCGTTCACGTTCGCCGGCGTCAGCACGGTCTCGTGCGAATTCCAGCCCGTGCGGTAGTTGTCGTTGTGATAAGTGGTTACCGATGTCTGTGCGGCGGCCGTGAGTACAGTGGCAAGAAAAAGTGCGATGACCGGGCAGGCAATTCCCGTCAGTCCGCGAGTACAGCGAGCAAGTTTTGTCATTGATCCTCCAGGAAGCGGCGCTCGATTTTAGGAGGAGATGGAAGGCGGAGTCAATCTGCAAAGGCTCCCGGAGACCAAAGACTCTACCCAGGACTCGGAGACGCGCAGGGTTCACTGGCAAGTGGCCACCGACAACTGGCAACTGGCGTTAGTACTCCGCCAGCTCCTTCATGGCGCGGAACAGATCGTTGGCCTGCGGCAGGATGGCGTCTTCGAGAATCGGCTGATAGGCAACGAAGGTATCGGCGGCGGCGACGCGGCGGACGGGCGCATCCAGGTGATCGAATAGCTGATCGGCGATGCGCGCTGCGATCTCCGCCCCGTAGCCCCAGCTCAAAGTATCTTCATAGGCTACGAGAGCGCGATTCGTTTTTCCGACCGACGCGGCAATCGTCTCCCAGTCAAACGGATTCAGGCAGCGCAAATCGATCAACTCCACTTTCACGCCGTGCTCGCGCTCGAGTTTCTGTGCCGCCTGCAGAGCGCGCGGCACGACCGCGCCGTAAGTGATTACGGTCAAGTCTGTTCCTGGATGAACAACCTTTGCCTTGCCGAACGGAATCATGTAGTCGGGTCCGGGATAGGGCGCGCGTCCGTAGGTCTCGCGGTACAAACGCTTGTGTTCGAGAAACAGAACAGGATCGTCGCAGCGAATCGAGGTGCGGAGCAACCCCGCCGCATCCAGCGCGTTCGAGGGAAACACTACGCGCAGCCCCGGAATATGGGTGAACACGCTCTCGCCGCACTGCGAGTGATAAATCGCGCCGCCGGTGAGATATCCGCCGATGGCAACCCGAATTACGACCGGGCAGGAGAAGGCGTTGTTCGACCGCCAGCGGATCACCGACAGCTCGTCGCGAATCTGCATCATGGCCGGCCAGATGTAGTCGAAGAACTGAATCTCGACAACCGGCTTCAGACCGCGTGTGGCCATGCCGGTCGCGCGGCCCACGATGGCGGCTTCAGCCAGCGGCGAATTGAAGACGCGGTCCGGGCCAAACTCGTTCTGCAGGCCGAAGGTGAGTTTGAAGACTCCGCCTTTGCCTTTCACCAGCTTGCGCTTCAGGTACTCTTCGCGGCTGCAATCGGCCACATCTTCGCCGAAGATCACGATGCGCTCGTCGCGCTTCATTTCGTCGCGTAACGTTACGTTGATCAAGTCGGCCATGGTTTTCGCCGCCGGCTTTTTGCCATCGGCGGAATCGGGCGCGACCGCCGGCTGCGTATCGAACGGCCCCGATGTTGGATCGAGATCGGGCGAATACACATACTTCAGCACGCTCTCGGGAGCAGCGGGCAACGCCTCAAGGGCTTTGTCGACGACAACCTGCAGTTCCTCCTCGACCTTTTTTTCCAATTCGTTAATGCCCTTCTCGTCGAGAATGCCCTCGCGCAGCAGAAACATCTGCGTGCGCGACACCGGGTCGCGGGCGGCATCGCGCTCCCGCTCGGAGTCCGGGCGGTACAAGCGTTCATCGTCGGAGAGCGAATGCGAATACGGACGAATCACGTGTGCGTGCACAAATGCCGGGCCGTGGCCCTCGCGGCAATATTGCGCGGCACGCTGAAATGCCGCCGTACTTGCCATGGGATCGGTGCCGTCAATTTCTTCAAAATGGAAATTCGGGAAGCCCGAAACCAGGCGTGAGATGCTGCCTCCGGCGGTCTGGATTTCCACCGGCACGGAGATGGCGTAGCCGTTATCCTGCACACAGAAAATCACAGGCAGCTTGCCCAGGGCGGCGGCGTTCATCGCTTCCCAGAACTCGCCCTCGCTGCTGGTGCCGTCGCCGAGAGAAACGTAGGCGATCTCGTCGCCGTGAAACGTCACGTCTTTGAACTGGCGGTAGTCGGGTCGGTTATTTGTCGGAGGGATTTCCGCCGCCTTTGGACGGCGCGAAAAGTACCGTCCCGCCTCGGCGCATCCCACCGCTTGTAGGATCTGCGATCCCGTCGGCGACGACTGCGTCACTATATTCAGCCGCTTGTATCCCCAGTGCGAAGGCATCTGGCGTCCGCCGGAGCTGGGGTCGTCGGCCGCTCCCACCGCCTGCAGAAACATTTCCAATGGCTTGGCGCCCAGCGCCAGGCACAAGGCGCGGTCGCGATAATAAGGATAGAACCAGTCGTAGCCCGGCTTCAGCGTCATGCCGGCGGCCACGCCGATGGCCTCATGCCCGGCTCCCGACATCTGGAAGAAAATCTTCTGCTGACGCTTGAGCAGGATTTCCCGGTCATCGATGCGCCGGGAGGTATACATGATGCGGTAGGCTTCGATCAGTTGTTCGCGCGTAAGTCCCTCGTAGGTTCGGGACTTCTTGCCGCTATTGCTTACTACCGTCAGCTTGGGGTCGGTTTTTGTTGTGGCCATCCGGTTCCCTGAGGAATGCGTTTATGAAATATCTACGAATGTGGTGCCCGGGCTAAAGCGCAGGTTGCATTGTAAATCGGAATCGGGGATTGGAAAACATGCAAGTTCTTGCGTATTGGGGGAGGTCTCAGGGCCACTCTTGGGCGCCGTGTAGCGCCGCCGTCCCGGCGGCTGTCCCTTCGGCAAGCTCAGGGCAGGCGGTGGCGGCGTCCCGCCGCCGCCCGCACGAAGATACCGGCGACGGCGGCTGGTTGCCCCGATCATTTATCCTGAAAGGGATGATCCAGACCCGCCGCGCCTTCGACCCGCGCTCAATCAAGCTGGTGATTTTCGATCTCGACGGCACGCTGATTGATTCGCGCCTCGATCTGGTGCACTCGGTAAACGCTGCGCTGCGCCACATCGCTCGGCCCGAATTGCCCGATGACGTGATTGCCAGCTATGTGGGGGATGGCGCTCCTATTCTGATCCAGCGCGCGCTTGGCGGCGAGGCGGTCGATGATGCGCTGGTGCGCCAGGGCCTTCAGTTCTTCCTTTCTTACTATCGCGAACACAAACTCGACCACACCACGGTCTACGCGGGCGTGAAGGAAGCTCTCAGCGCCGTTCAACGCGCGTCCAACGGCGTTCCGCGCAAGATGGCCGTGCTTACGAACAAACCAGTCGTTCCATCGCGTGCCATCATCGAAGCGCTGGGGCTGGGCCCGTTCTTTACTCAGATCTATGGCGGGAATAGCTTCGCGAGCAAGAAACCTGATCCCGAAGGAGCGCGCAAGTTGCTCGAAGAAAGCGGCGTGCACCCGGAAGAAGCCGCGATCGTCGGCGACTCTCACGTCGACGTTGAAACCGGACAGAATGCCGGCCTGTGGACGGTGGGCGTGAGTTACGGCTTTGCCCCGCATACGTTGCAGGAGAATCCGCCGGACGTGCTCGTGGACACGCCCCGAGAACTGTCGGAGGTATTCGGTGCGGGTGTTGGGTCTTAGGTATCAGGCGTTAGGTCTCAGGTCTTCCTAACACCTAAGACCTAACACCCAAGACCTTTGTCAGCGCGCCTGCGTGGTTCCTGTCGCGGGCTGCTCTCATGTAAACTCATGCGACGATGAGCGACCCATTAGCGGCTTTCACTGGTTCGGAGCTGCGCAAGTTGCGCGGCATGAAAGATCCGCACGGCATCCAGAGATTTCTCGACGATGCTCCGTATCATCTCGCGGATACAGCGTGGTCGCCGCGTCGTGTGTTGGCCGAGCAGACGGCGCACTGCCTCGAAGGCGCGATTTTCGCCGCGGCGGCCCTTCGCGCCAACGGATATCCTCCGCTGCTGCTGGATTTTGAGGCCGAGCATGACACCGACCACGTGATCGCCATTTTTCGCCAGAACGGATGCTGGGGCGCCGTCGCCAAATCGAACTATACGGGCTGCCGCTGGCGCGAGCCCGTCCATCGCACGCTGCGCGAGCTGGCAATCAGTTATTTCAACGGATATTTCAACCTGCGGCGCGAGCGCACCTTGCGGCGCTATTCAGTTCCCGTCAACTTAAAACGGTTCGACCGTCAGAATTGGATGACCACCGACGAGCCCGTCTGGTTCATTGTGTATCACCTGTTCGATATCAAGCATTACCCGCTGATCACTCCGGCCATGGCCAAGGGCTTGCATCGCGTTGACGAGCGGCTGTTTCAGGCGGAATGCCTCGGAAAGGCTTACAAGGACGATCGTTAGTCGTTGGTCGTTAGCCATGCATCCTGACGGAACTCCATGTCTTCTAACAACGTTATGTTAATAATGAAAAGGTCGGCACTTGCTCCGATTGCACTGCTCGTTGTTCTGCTTGCCGGTCTCCCCGTTTTTGGGCAGGATCCATCCGCCCCGGCGCCGCAGTCAGCCGTCGCTTACCAGCTCGATCTGAAGCCGGATGCCCAAGGCAAGCTCTCGCAGCAGCAGATGCAACAGTTGCTGCGCGTGGTCGCCGACAAGGACCTTGAAAATGACAAGCGTCTGCGCGATTACACCTACGTCGAGCGCGACGTGGACCACAGGATTGATGGCAAGGGGCAAGTGAAGTCCACTGAAGTAAAGACTTACGACGTGTTGGAGATCTACGGTGAGCAAGTGCAGCGACTGATCGAGAAGGATGACAAGCCGCTTTCGGAAAAAGACGCCGCCAAGGAAGAAGAAAAACTTCAGAAAATCATCGACAAGCGCAAGAACGAGTCGGAAAGCGATCGCAGGAAGCGGGAGCAGAAGGAGGTGAAAGACCGGGAAGAAGGCCGCAAATTCGTGCGCGAGGTGGCCGATGCCTATGACTTCAAACTGGTGGGCACGGAATCGCTGGGCGGTCGCGAGGCCTGGGTGATTGATGGCGAGCCACGCCCAGGGTTTGAGCCGCATATGAAAGAGTCCAAGTTTCTGTCGAAGTTCCGCGGGCGCGTCTGGATCGACAAGAACGACCTTCAACTGGCCAGGATGGACGTGGAATGCCTGGACACAATTTCATGGGGATTATTTCTCGCACGCTTCCACAAGGGTTCGCGGTTCATGCTGGAACAGACGCGGGTGAACGACGAAGTGTGGCTGCCGCTGCACCTAATGGCAAAGATCGATGTGCGACTCGCCCTGCTCAAAAACTTCGATGTGGACCTGGAGCAGACCTACCGTGACTACAAGAAGTTTCGCGCCACCGCGAAGATTGTAAGCGTAGGGGAAGTGCAGCCCTAGGCTGCCAACCGACCTTTTTACCCGCGTTATAATAGAAAGATTCTCAGTCGGCAAGATTGCCTTCTGTGGGGATGCCGGAGAGGGACAGCAGATTCCCCGCTTCGCTCGAATGACAATCGCTGGTTTGCTGATGGCTATGAGCTAATGGCCAAAAGCTTCTTCAATGGACTTCAAATTAGTTTCTGATTACAAACCGCAAGGCGACCAGGGTCGCGCCATTGAGTCTCTGTTGCGCGGAGTGTACGACCGCGAGCAGCATCAGGTCTTGCTGGGCGTCACCGGGTCTGGCAAGACCTACACCATGGCGAAGGTGATCGAGGCGGTGAACCGTCCCACACTGGTGATGGCGCATAACAAGACTCTGGCGGCGCAGCTTTATCACGAGTTCAAGAATTTCTTTCCGCACAACGCGGTCGAATATTTCGTTTCCTATTACGACTACTACCAGCCCGAAGCCTACGTTCCGGCCGCCGACCTCTTCATTGAAAAGGAAGCGACCATCAACGATGAACTCGACAAGCTGCGGCTCTCCGCGACCAAGTCTTTGTTCGAACGCCGCGACGCGCTGATCGTGGCTTCCGTGAGCTGCATCTATGGCCTGGGGTCACCCGAGGCTTACTACGGCATGATGCTGTTTCTGGAAAAAGGCCAGAAGATTACGCGCGAAGACATCACGCACAAGCTCGTCGACATTCTCTACGAGCGTACGAACGGCGAGTTTAAGCGTGGCACGTTTCGCGTGCGCGGCGATGTGATCGAGGTCTTCCCTACCTATGACGACATGGCTTACCGCATCGAGTTGTGGGGAGATCAGGTGGAATCGCTGGCACAGATCGATCCGCTGTTCGGCACGGTGAAGCAGAAATACATGCGGCTGCCGATTTATCCCAAGACGCATTATGTGATGAAAGATGAGACCCGGGCGTCGGCGGTGGAGTCGATCAAGAAAGAGCTGGCGTGGTGGGAAGTGGAACTCGAGAAGCAGGGGCGCGTGGTCGAGTCGCAGCGCATTCACCAGCGCGTGAAGTTTGATCTGGAAATGATCAAGGTCATGGGCTACTGCCACGGCATCGAAAACTATTCGCGGCATTTCACTGGACGCATGCCGGGCGAGCCTCCGCCAACTCTGCTGGATTATTTTCCCCGCGATTATCTGATGTTCATCGACGAGTCGCACCAGACCGTGCCGCAGTTGCGCGGCATGTATGCCGGAGACCGTTCGCGCAAGGAAACGCTGGTGGAATACGGCTTCCGCATGCCGTCGGCGCTGGATAACCGTCCGCTGACGTTCGAGGAGTTCGACCATCGCACCAATCAGCTCGTTTATGTTTCGGCAACGCCGGGGCCGTATGAGTTGACGAAATCGGCGGGCGTGGTGGTGGAGCAGATCATTCGTCCAACCGGGCTGATCGATCCTGAGGTTGAGGTGCGTCCGGTGAAAGGACAGATCGACGACCTGCTGCACGAGATTCGTGCCCGCGTGGAGAAAGGTGAGCGCGTACTCGTGACCACGTTGACCAAACGTATGTCGGAAGACCTGGCCGAGTACTACGCCGAAGTGGGAGTGAAGTGCCGCTACATGCATTCAGAGATCGAGACGCTGGAGCGGGTGAAGATCCTCCGCGATCTGCGCAAGGGCGAGTTCGATGTATTGATCGGCATCAATCTGCTGCGCGAGGGCCTGGACTTGCCGGAAGTTTCCCTGGTGGCGATTCTCGATGCGGATAAAGAAGGCTTCCTGCGGTCCTGGGGATCGTTGATCCAAACCATTGGCCGCTGCGCCCGCCATCTCCATGGCCGCGCGATCCTCTACGCCGACCGCATGACCGATTCGATGAAGCGCGCCATGGACGAAACCTCGCGGCGCCGCACCATCCAGACCGCATACAACGAAGAAAACGGAATCACGCCGGAATCAATCGTGCGTCCGCTCGACATGACGCTGGCCGGAATCATCGCCGCCGACTACACCGACCTGACCGGCGGCGAAGCCGAAGGCATGCCGGAGTTCAAGTCACAGCCGGAGTTAGACGCGTACGTCGTCAAACTCGAAAGCGACATGCGCGAAGCGGCCAAGCGGTTTGAGTTCGAGAAGGCGGCGAAGCTGCGGGATACGATTAAGGAATTGAGGACGAAGGAGTTCTTGTTCGCGTAAATGTCATTGGAACGGTTTAAGTTATTCCGGTGTCTTATCCACCTCGACTGGGGCTGAAATGGTAAAAGTATCTGAGATCAGAAGAACGTGCCTAGCCTGCCCGGCCCAATGGGAGGGCGAAACTGAGTCGGGCAACATATATATCAGGTTTCGCTGGGGCACCTATCGGTCAGGCTTGGCCCGACGATTGACGAGGCTATAGGTGGAAGATCCATATTCGAGTGGGATGACGTGGACGGCCAAAATGGGCTCATGGAGTACGAGGAGTTAAAGAGAATCACTGGAGGTGTCCTTGAATTACCTTGGGCAGAAACCAACGAGGAAACGCCAGGCAACCCTCCGATAAGCAGCGGCAATTCCAACGATCGAGTGAAAAATGGCTAGCGTGAACCCTACCGTCCGTACGCCGCGCTGGCCGCCAGCGGCTTGCGGTGAAACGTATATCCATCGAAGGTTTCGGAACGGAAGTTCAGGTTGGGGGCGCTGAGCTTTTCGGTTTGGCTCAGGAAAAGATATCCGCCGGGTTCAAGGTAGAGATGCAGGCGCTCCACGAGCGCGATGCGCTGGGCGCGGGAAAAGTGCGGCAGCACGTCCATGCAGAAGATGCAGTCAAAGCGTCCGATGTAGCCGGGACGGGCCAGGTTCATGCAATTGAAAGTCACCAGGCTGCGCAGGCGCGGCTTCACCAGGAGATGTGCAACGCTGACGGAAACATTCTGCGATCCGCTGGATGCTCCACTTTTTCCCTGGCTCCCAGCCGGGCTCCGGTCGTCCTCGTCAACCTCGTTGGGAGCGCTATCCACCGGAACTGCCGGCGAGCTGATCTTCGAAAAATAGTTGCGGATGGTGGCTGGCGGCAAACCCTCCAAAGCAGACTGACGGTACACGCCGCGCTCCGCGGCTTCGATATTGTGCGGCAGCAGGTCGCTGCCTACGATGTGGATCGACAAGCCATTGCTCAGGCTCGCAAATCCCAAGTTCGGGGTGCTATCGGCGATGCCGCCGCTGCGAACCGCGGATTTTCCATTCGCATTGCCGCTTCCATTATTCGATCCATTGCCGTTATTCCCGGCGCCAGTGCTGCTAGAGCTCAACGCATCGCAGACCGCGATGGCGATCGAGTAAGTCTCTTCTCCGCTGCCACAACCCGCGCTCCAGATGCGCAACGGGCTGGGACCGTCGGCGGATTTGCGCGCGCAAAGCTGCGGCATCACTTGCCGCGCCAGCGCATTGAGCGCTCCGGGATGACGAAAGAAACCCGTATTCGTATTGACCAACCCGTCGAGCAGGCACGGCAAACTGGAAGGATCCTGCTCAGAGGAACGAAGACGTTCGAGCAGCGCGCCAGACGATCCAAGGCTTTGGGCCTCGACGTAATCGGCGACGTGCGCGGCCAGCGCGCTGTTCGGACAATCAAGAACGAGTCCGGTTTGGCGCTCGATCAGCAGGCGCAGCTCCGAGAGTTCGTGTTCGAGGATGGTGCTGGTCGCGATTAACTTGTGCATAGAGTTTTTCCGTAAACGCTGCTATGGATTCAGTTCTCAGTTCTCAGTTCTCAGTTCTCAGTTCTCAGTTTCTGGTTTCCAGAGTTCTAGGTACCAGGTACTGGGTACTAGGTACTCAGCCGCCGGCTGTTGTCGCGACGCGGTACTTGCCCGAATCCCGTTCCACCTGCTGAGCCACCACGTTCATTTCTTTTTCCAGGGACGAAAAACGTTGCATCACTTCGTGGATCCGCAGCGTCATGTTGCGAATGGTTTCAATCTGCGCCCGGGCCTCGGCCGATAGGCTGCCGGGCTCAATCAGCAGCAGATCGGAATTGCCCAGCAGCGAAGTGAGCGCGTTGTTCAGGCCGTGACGCATCTCGAGCATGTAGCGGCCGAGCATGGCCTGGCGTTCGAGTGTGGTGCAAGCTTCTTCGGCGATGCGGGCACGGGTTTCGGCGCCGGCGCGGAGCACGGCTTCGCCCGCCGCCAGAACCAACACATTGAGCCAGTTTTCATCGCAGCGCAGCACCGTGGTGCGCGGCCAACGCTCGCGCACCAGTTGCGCCGTGGAGGCGTCGTTACAAACGCAGAACAAAGGCTGCTGAGTCGAGTGCAGCGGTTCCAGAACCACGGAGAGCAGTTCCCGGCGCAGCGGCCCTACGATGGCAACCGCGAAGTTATCGACGCAACGCGGCCAGAGATTTCCGCTCAGCATAGTAAACGTGGGTACGTGGCGTTCCATTTGCCAGCGCCCGGTGATGCTCCGGGAAAATTCCACGTCGTCGGAGATAACGAGTACGGTCGGTTGATCCACGTGCAAATTTCCTTTTCGCTTCCCTATTTCTCTTTGCCCGTCTGCGAGTCCGCGTCCGGATTCCACTCTGGTGAGGAGATGTCGAATTCAGCAACCTCCGCATCGGCTACGGCGAACTCGGCTTTCGGATCCGCGTCCGCTTCCGGCAAGGTCTGGTGCGGCTTCGCCGCTTTCGACGCCGTTACACTGCCACCAGCGCCGGCAGCGGCGGCGGCGGTCAGTGGTGCGGCTTTCCCGTCGGCTGCAGCAGATGAACTCAGGCCCAACGCTCCGTCAACCGAGGCCCTCAGGTCTACCAGCATGCGCAGCGGCTGGCCCGAGGAATATTCGGCCTGGAACATGACTTTCCAGGACTGGCAGATCATGCGCAGGCGAATGATCGGTTCCTGGGCGGAGAATTGCGCGCGCCGGCAATCAATCGTCTCGACCCCTTTTTCTTCCAGCTCGCTAAGCCCGTCGAGAATGGTGTTGAGATCGGCCAGCATGAGGCGGAAGAAGACGCGCCGCATGAGATATCCAAAACGAGTGAAGGCGACCAACGCAATCGGCAGATAGAACAGATCGCCGGCCTGAGCTTTGGCCTTGCGTCCCTGGTCGAGAACGCCGCCGTGCAGCAGTTCATCCAGCGAGCGGCAACGGCGCGCCGAATCCAGCACACGGTCCAAAGCGTTCAACCACACCGGCGCCTTGAGTTCGACTGTGCCGAGAATCGGCGCCAGCCCCTGGGCCACGTACGCGAGATCGGCATGGTTGTCTTCCAGTTCAGTGGGCGCGATCTGGCTGAAATACTGGACCATCAGGAAATCAATTTTGTCGCGCGAGGAATCGGTTCTGGGGGCCTTGGCCAGAAAGTGCTGCAGCAGGGCGACCAGGCCTTCGGCATCGACCAACGAACTGGTTTGCAGAAACTGGCGCAACTGATGAACCTGGATTTTCTCATCCATGCCGTTCAACCACTGCTGGGCCTGCTCCACCGACTCGAGCGCCGGCGAGTCCACGCCAGCCTCAAGATCGGCACAGGCGGGCGCGTCAATCACGAACTCACGCGCCAGTTCGGCGTAAATGGGATGCAGGCGGCGGGCGCTTGACCATTGGGCCGCGGGATCAAGGGTGGGTCCCGAAGCTTGCGCTCCCGAAGGTTGCGGCGGCGAAGGTTGCGATTGCGTCATGATTTCACGATCCAGTTGGGTACGGAGGTGATAAAGCGGGCTGCCACGATGGTTTTTCCGGGATGGTATTGCACGGCCACCACTGAGGCTTCCGTATCGAGTGAGCCGTCGGAGTTGCGCAGCCGCAGGATGTCGGCGAACTCGAGCGGCGTGGCGCAGGCAAACAGAACTTCGCGTGTGGTTCCGAATTCGATCACAGTGCTTTCCTGCACGCCGGCAGTGCATTCGTTACCGGTGCTGTTGCAGCGCGTGAACTGAACCGGAATGCGAACCGGCGTGGCCTCGGGGAAAAAGCGAGCCAGATCGGCGACCGTACTGCTTTGTGCCGTCCGCGATGGGGCTGGGGCTGGTTGCGCCATAAAAAACTCTTGCTATTCCGACCGGAGTTCCCCATTTCCGAGGGGTGTCGGGAACGGAGTAGGGGAACCTGCTGTTTCTTCCGCCCGCCTGAAGAATGCGGTCAGGCTCCCCTCTTCCCGGTTAGGAAGAGCTTGGGGAGCCAGAACACGCGGTTATGGCATAAGGAGATGCACGGCCAAGACCATCGTTCAGAACGGAAGGATTAGCACTCAGGCGCTATATTTTTCTGCAACTTAGAAGCATTTCCGACCGCGCAGCCAAGGTCTTAACAGATCATTGTCTCAGGTTGAGACGTAATTCTCAACCTTGCGGGAGGCTCCTCGGGCCCGCCGACCTGAACTTGGCCGGTTGAAAAGAAATAATTACCGAAATAGCTTGACTCTTGATTTAGTGTTGTAGTTAACTATAACACTAGTTGATCGATCAAAGACTGATCCTCAACCACAGAAAGTTGAAAGGTTTAAGGAGAATAACCATGAAATCCCTTCGAATTACGCTATCCCTTGTCCTGCTGGCGCTCTCCACCGGGGCTTTCGCGCAGTCTGACGAACAAAAGTCCTCCGTGGCTCCTGCACCGTCCGAGGCGCAGAAGTCCTTCGCAACCATGAAAAGCTTGGCGGGAGAGTGGGAAGGCCCCGTCACCGTCCCGGACGCGCCGGAGATGTCAGGCGCCAAAATGCACCTCTCGCTGCGCGTGACCTCGCGCGGCAACGTCCTCGTGCACGAGTTCCAGGAAGCCGGAACGCCGTTGGATGCGACCAAGTACGACCATCCAGTCACGATGCTTTACGTGGACACAGACCAGCTCACGCTGGTTCACTATTGCGACGCGGGGAACCGGCCGCGCATGACCGGCAAGATGTCGCCCGACGGCAAGACAGTCGAGTTCGAGCTCAAGGACATCAGCGGCAGCACGGAGTACCACATGCACCATTCGGTGTTCACCCTCGTCGACGCCAACCATCACACTGAGGATTGGACGTTCATGATGAAAGACAAGCCGATCCACGCGCACTTCGATCTGCAGCGGAAGAATTGACGGGAGCGCATCTCTGGTAAGGGTTATCTGGAAAACATCATGGACCGTGAGTGGAACGACAGTCAGCCGATTTACCGCCAGATTCGCGACCGCGTCGTCGCGATGATACTCGACGGCGTGCTCAAGGAAGGCGATCCGCTGCCCTCCGTGCGCAACGTGGCGGCCGAATATCGGGTCAATCCGCTCACGGTTCTGAAGAGCTATCAACAACTGGTCGAAGAGCAACTGGTCGAGAGCAGGCGAGGTCGCGGCATGTTCATCAATACGGGAGCCCGCAATCTGCTGTTGCAAGGCGAACGTCAGAAGTTTCTTGAGGAAGAATGGCCCAGGGTCCACGCCACCATTCAGCGGCTGGGACTGAGGGCGGAAGAACTGCTGAATGGCGCCGCACCCCACGCTCAGTCGTCAAACGATCCTTCGTCGAACGATCCGTCGTCGAACGATCCGTCGCCGAACGCTAAAGAAAAAAAAGAAGAGGAGCCGAAGCCATGACAGTCGCCGCTCTGCCAATAATCGAAGCACGCGGTCTCCGCAAGTCCTTCGGCACAACCATCGCGCTGGACGGCGTCGATCTGCGGGTCGCGGAGGGCCGCATCCTCGGACTCATCGGCCCCAACGGCGCAGGCAAGAGCACCGCGCTCAACGCGATTCTCGGCCTTACCCCATATCAGGGACAACTGCGAGTGCTCGGACGCGACCCCACGACCGAGCGCGATCAGCTCATGCGCGATGTCTGCTTCATTGCCGATGTCGCCGTTTTACCGCGGTGGATGCGGGTTTCGCAGGCGCTCGACTACGTCGCCGGCGTGCATCCGCGATTCGATCGCGCCAAGGCGGAAGGTTTTCTCACCAGGACCGACATCCGCCGCGCCAGCAAGATCAGGGAATTGTCCAAGGGCATGGTGACCCAGTTACACCTCGCGCTGGTCATGGCCATTGACGCGAGATTGCTCGTGCTCGACGAACCGACCCTTGGCCTCGACCTGCTGTATCGCAAGCAGTTCTACGATTCGCTGCTGAACGACTACTTCGATCACAGCCGCACCATCGTCGTGACCACTCATCAGGTCGAAGATGTGCAGCACGTCCTCACCGATCTCATATTCATCAACCGCGGGCACATCGTGCTCGATTGCAGCATGGAAGAATTCGAGTCGCGCTATCTGGAAGTGATGGTGCGTCCGGAGCAGGTCGCCGCAGCGCGCGCTCTCCAGCCGATTCACGAGCGCCAGGTTCTCGGCCGCAGCACTTTGCTCTTCGATCATGTCGATCGCCAACAACTCGCCGCCCTGGGCGAGGTGCGCACGCCAAGTATCGCCGACTTGTTCGTGGCTTTAATGGGCAATCCGGCCGGCGAGGCCCAAGGAGCAGCCAGATGACCACTCAACCGAACGCTGTGTCCGGATCTCCGCCCAACCCGAGGGGAATCGTCCCCGCGCCCATGTCGTCGACTCGGCCCATGTACTGGTCGGTGCGACGCGAAGTATGGGAGAACCGCTCGATCTACATTGCGCCGCTCGCTGCTGCCGCCGTCTACCTGTTCGGCTTCCTGATCGGCCTGTTTTGGGTGCCGGCAAGCATGCACGGAATGATTGCAGCCCATTCGACGCCTCCCCTCATCGCGCTTGCCATGCCCTACGCCCACGCCAGTATGCTGCTCATGCTGACCGGGTTCCTCGTCGGGATCTTCTACTCCCTCGATGCGTTGCACGGGGAGCGCCGCGATCGCAGCATCCTGTTCTGGAAGTCGCTGCCAGTCTCCGATCTTACGACCGTGCTCTCGAAGGCAAGCATCCCTCTCGTAATTCTGCCGGTGTTGGTCTTCGTGATCACCGTGGCCCTGCAAGTCGCCATGCGGCTGTTGAACACGGCCGTCCTGATATTGAGCGGCCACGGCGCTGCAGAGGCGTGGACGCTGCCTATGTTCGAAATGCAGGTGGTGTCGCTCTACGGACTGGCCGTGCTCGCGCTCTGGCATGCGCCCATCTACTGCTGGTTTCTGCTGGTGTCTGGCTGGGCGCGGCGCGCGGCATTTCTATGGGCCGTGTTGCCGCTCATCGTGATCGGAGCCTTCGAGTTGATTGCCTTCCGCACTACGCATTTCGGCCTCATGATGCAAGACCGGGTATTTGGATTCGCCGAGGCCGCTTTCGACCTCAAGGACAAGAATGGCGTTCCGATCGATGCGCATTTTATTCCGCTGTCACAACTCGCTCCGGGGAGATTCCTGAGCACCCCGAGTCTGTGGCTTGGCCTGATCGTCGCCGCAGCATTATTCGCCGCAGCAGTCCGGCTGCGCCGCTATCAAGGACCACTCTGAAGGAGAGCAAAATGTCGTACTCGCCCATACTGCTTCTTCATATCGCATCCGGCACTTTGGGAATGCTCTCTGGATTTGTCACGGTGTTTCTCCGCAAGGGTTCCCGCCGGCATGGCCTCGCTGGCAATGTGTTTGTCGTATCCATGATGAGCCTTGGCGCAACCGGGGTGTACCTGGCGACCCTGACGCACCAACCGGGAAATATTCTGGGCGGCGCTCTGACCTTCTATCTGGTGACAACGTCATGGCTCACCGCCCGGCGCAGGGATGGAGAACCTGGCATTCTCGATTGGGGAGCGCTGCTGGTTGTCTTGGGGATCACGGTTGTCGAGGTGACCCTTGGGGTCGAAGCGGCCGCCAGTCTCACGGGATTAAAGTACGACTATCCCCCCTGGCCTTACTTCTTATTCGGTTTCATCGCCCTGGTGGCTACCGTCGGCGACATTCGCATGCTCGTGCGCAGGGGTATTGCCGGCACCCAGCGTCTCGCACGGCATCTCTGGCGCATGTGCTTTGCGTTGTTCATCGCCGCCGCGTCTATATTCCTGGCACGGCAACAACTATTTCCAGCGATATTACAAAGGACGGGCGTACTTGTTTTCTTGAGTGTCCTGCCTCTGCTGCTGCTGATTTTCTGGCTATTCCGGGTTCGCTTCGCTAAGGCATACAAGGCAAGAGGGCCAGTGGTGGGCATCCCAGAACCATCATTGTCCGCGCGTTGAAACAGGATCCAGGGAGAGACGGCTATGAACACACCACGAATGAAGAACCAAATTGCAGCAGAGTCGCCGCGTCTCAAGGCCGGATTTGCGGTTGTCTTTTATTTGTTCACCATACTGGCGGGAGGAATCGTCTTCTTCGTCAACGGCAGGCTGGGTTTCGTAGTCACTACTGCGTGCTATCTCACGTTGACGGCTCTCTTCTATGATCTGTTTAAGCCGGTGAGCATGAGCCTCTCGTTGCTCGCGGCGTCCCGCACTCTAGCGCGACGAATTGTCCCACGAATTGCGGGGCATTCACCAAGTTCACAAAGAAGATAGGAGAACAATATGAAATGGAAATGGATTTTCATTCCTCCGCTGGCGATTCTGGCCATGCTGCTATTTATCGTCATTGGCGGCGAAATCGTGCTGCATTTGTGGAACTGGCTGCTGCCCGCGTTGTTTGGATGGCGGCAAATCACCTTCTGGCAGGCTGTCGGACTGCTGGCTCTCTGCCGAATCCTGTTCGGCGGATCTCGCTGGCGTGGCCCCGGCCGCTACAATTTCCGCCGTCGCCTGAAAGAGCGCTTTGAACACAGGACGCCGGAGGAGCGGGAACGATTCCGGCAACGCATGCGCGAACGTTGGGGCTTCGGCCCCTCTGCCTGCGAGACCAAGGCGCAATAAGCAATGCCCCATCTCGACGGTGCCAAAAGCTGTGGGCGATCCTTCGGATGCACTTGATTCAATTACTCGCATAAGGAGAAACGAGTATGAGCACCGCTGTAATGACCAACCGCCTGGAGCTGGATTCCGTCGCCGCCACCGCCCTGAAAGCAGCCGCGCGCTTTTGGTTTGGCGTCACCGTCATCGGCCAATTGGTGTTCGCCTTTGCCGTAGCGTCATTCTACGGTCTTACCGCGCTGCGCGGCGATTACCACGGATGGAGGTTTACCAACGGTTACGTTCCCGGCGCGACCCGGGGCAACTGGGCGGTCGTCATGCACGTCGCCTCGGCCGTCGCTGTCATGCTCGCCGGAGCGGTGCAATTGGTCCCTCAAGTCCGCAATCGCTTCCCTGTCTTTCATCGTTGGAACGGGCGCGTCTACATGCTGACCGCTGTCGCCCTTAGCGTAGCCGGACTCTATATGACCTGGATCCGGGGAAGCGTTGGCGGCCTTACGTCACACCTTGGCAGCACCCTGAACGCCCTCCTGATCTGGCTGTTCGCCGCCCTCGCTCTGCGTTTCGCGCTGGCTCGCGATTTCAAGACGCATCGCCGCTGGGCTCTTCGGCTCTTCCTTGTGGTCAGCGCGTCGTGGTTCTTCCGCATTGGATTTTTCCTGACGCTCCTCATCTTCAAAGGCCCCGTCGGTTTCGACCCGACCACGTTTACCGGCCCATTTTTGACCTTCATGACGTTCTCTCAATACCTGATTCCCCTGGGCGTTCTGGAAATTTATTTCCTCGCGCAGGATCGTCCGGGTGCGCTGCCGCGCCTGGCCACCGCCGGCTTGCTCTTTGTGCTAACCCTCGTCATGGTCGCTGGACTCTTTGCCGCTACCCTGGCTGTCTGGGTCCCCGACGTCAAAGCCGGCTTCGACCCCCGCCGGTCGATTGCGGAAACTCTTTCCTCAACCATCGCCTCCAGCGGCATCGACGCGGCCATCAAGCAATACCATGATTTGAAAGCCCATGACTTGAAAGCCGCTCAACCAACCACCTACAACTTCGATGAAAACCAGCTCAACAGTCTCGGCTACCGGCTCCTCAACGCCAAGAAGTTCAACCATGCAATCCGTATGTTCCAGCTCAACGTCGAAGCCTATCCCCAATCCAGCAACGTCTACGACAGCCTCGCGGAGGCCTACATGAGCGACGGCAACAAACCGCTGGCCATCGCCAACTATCAGAAGTCCCTGCAACTAAATCCAAAGAATCGCAACGCAATCGTGTATCTTCAGAAACTCAACGCTCCGTAATTAAGCTCCGCAAGAATGCGGATAGCGGCGCAAGGGCTCCCGCACCCCCACCTGCTTTCTGTTATCCTTACCTTCATAACAAACAATCCATCGAGCGTCTCGCCGGGTGCCTCCGCCCCTTGGTGGCGCTCACGCTAAGGTCGGGCGGCCTCGGGAAAACCCTGTTGGCAGCGACCATCTTCGTCCTCAAAATTTTGACGGCAACCCGGCGAGGCTTAGTCTCGTCGAAGAAAGGCTTGGGAGACATACATCTATGAGAACAACACTGAAGAAACTAGGCTGGTGGAGCGCGGTGCTCGGGATTGCACTCTCCGCCATCGCTCTACCGGCAAGATCATCCGCTCAAGATCAGGATCAGGACGATCCGCCGAGCCGCGTCGCCCGCATCGGCTACCTTCAGGGTTCGGTTTCCTTCCTGCCCGCCGGCGAAACCGATTGGGTGGAAGCCGTTCCCAACCGTCCCATGAGCACCGGCGACCAGCTCTGGGCCGATCAGGATTCGCGCGCTGAAGTGCAACTGGGATCGGCTGCGATCCGCCTGGCTCCCAACACCGGCTTCTCTTTCCTGAACCTCGACGACGACACGGTTCAGATCCAGCTTACCTCCGGCTTGATTAATATTTCGGTGTTCCGGCTCGGCGAGCACGATGTCTTCGAGGTCGACACGCCGAACCAGGCGTTTACCATCTTCCAGCCCGGCCGCTATCGCGTGGAGGTGGAGGCGGACGGGGCCAGCACGGCGATCAACGTCCGCGTGGGCGAAGGCCAGTCCACCGGCGGCGGCCAAAGCTACGATTTGCACTCCGGGCAGAGAGCTACGCTCAGCGGAACCGATCAGCTCTACGCCGATGTCGAGCCGATTCCCGGCTTCGACGATTTCGATAACTGGACCGAGGGCCGCGATCACCGTCACGATACTTCGCGTTCCGCGCAGTATCTATCGCACGATGTGGTCGGTTACGACGATCTCGATGATCACGGCGACTGGCGCGACGATTCGAATTACGGTCACGTCTGGTTTCCTCAGGTTGCAGCGGGCTGGGCGCCTTATCACGACGGCCATTGGGCTTGGATTTCTCCGTGGGGATGGACATGGGTTGACGACGCTCCGTGGGGCTACGCGCCATTCCATTACGGACGCTGGGTGACTGTCGGTGGGCGCTGGGGCTGGGTCGCCGGTCCGGTAGCGGTGCAGGCTGTTTATGCACCCGCGCTGGTTGTGTTCATTGGCGGAGGACCAGGGGGCTTCGGCGGAAATGTAGGATGGTTCCCGCTCGGTCCGCGGGAAGTTTATGTGCCGTCATACCACGTGAGCGAGGCGTACGTGAATCGCGTCAACGTCAGCAATACGACGGTAAACGTGACGCAGGTGACCAACGTCTATAACACAACCATCATTCATAACACGACGACCATCACCAACGTTACTTATGCGAACCGCAACGTCCAAGGCGCAGTGATGGTGGTGCCGCAGCGCGCGTTCGTGAGCGCACAACCGGTGGCGAAAGCGTCGGTTACAGTGAGCGCACGCGAAATCGCCGCGGCTCCGATGAGTGCGCGGGTTGCAGTGGCTCCGACACGTGAAAGCGTAATGGGCGCGAAGGCTGCGACGGCGGGGCGTGTGGCCGCGCCTCCGGCAGCGGTTGCGAGCCGGCAGGTAGTCGCCAAGAAGACTCCGCCGCCGCCGCCGGTGCCTTTTGCGAAACAGCAGCAGGCTCTGGCTGCGCATCCTGGACAGCCGCTGGCGAGAAAAGAAGTGCAGACGCTGCGTCCGGCTGCCGCCGCTGCTGCGGCGGCGCATCCCATGGTGAGGGTGGCGCCACCGGCGAAGCCGGCGACGCCCAACGTAGGACATCCGGCCCCTCCGCAGAATGCGGCGCGGCCGAACCAGCCTGCAGCGCCGGCGAATCAGCCGGCCAACCGCCCGGGCAATCAGCCCGCCGCGAACGAGCGTCCAGCAGCGCCTGCCGCGGCACAGCCGAATCGTCCCGCTGCGCAGCCAACGCCGGCACAACCAACGCGTCAGCCGGCTCAACCTGAGCCGGCGCGCCCTGCGCCGAATCGTCCGGCTGAACCGCCGGCACGGAATGCAGCTCCTCCCGCGGCGCAGCCGAACAATCGTCCCGCGCCAGAACCTAAACCGCCGACGCCTCCGCCCGCTGAGCGGCCGCAAACGCGCACGCCTCCGCCGAACACTCGACCCGAGCCGACACCCGCTCCGCGGCCGCAAACTCCTCCGCCGGCTGAGCGGCCGCAGACACGTACGCCTCCGCCGACCACTCGACCCGAGCCAGCGCCCGCTCCGCGACCGCAAACGCCGCCGCCGGCTGAGCGACCGCAGACCCGCACGCCTCCGCCGAACACTCGACCCGAGCCAGCGCCCGCTCCGCGGCCGCAAGCTCCTCCGCCGGCCGCGCGTCCGGAGACACGTCAACCTCCTCCGGCTGCGAAACCGGCGCCTCCTCCTGCGGCGAAGCCCGCGCCGAAAACTCCTGAGCAGAAAAAGCGGGAGGAAGAAAAGGAAAAGAAGGGCGGGTAGAGGCTACGTTGTTCGACGAGAATGGTCTAGGCACCCTGAGTTTTCTCAGGGTGCTTTTTTGTAGGAAATGTCTGCATGATCGCGGGTCGAGAAGTGCGGGCGGATTGATTGAATGTTCCAACTGGAACATTTCACTTTGCAGAAAATTTGCGGCGTAAGTTGTTGATTCTTCGGGCGGGTTTTTGGGCGGAGCAATGGAATCAAGGGGTTAGGCTGTGGAAGAAATGTCTACTTTCGAGGACGTCGAATGTCTACTAAAGTAGACTTGACAGCCGGGTGACGTACTTTTTATGGTACATGGATATGCGCAGGAAAAGTGCGGGGTCCAGGGTTGCCGCCTTATTGGCGAGCGAAAGGCAAGGGCAGGCGCGACCGGTAAAGCAAGTTGTGGCTTCGCAGTTGGCCGCAGCCATGAAGAGGAAAAAGATTTCCAAGGCGCGCATGGCTGCGTTGCTGAAGACGAGCCGGTCGCAGGTGGATCGGATTCTCGATCCGAAGCGCGATGTCACGCTGTCGAGTATGGAACGGGCGGCAGGTTTCGTGGGCAAGCGGGTGGTGATTGAGTTGGTTTGACCGTCTCGCGAAGTCAAAAGCAAGCGGGCAGGAGTGCCCGCTCCGCACGAGCCCGCTCCAGACGAGCACTCCGCCCGACTATGCCGCTACTTCAAGTTAATGTCGCGTAACAGGAGACTTTCGACAGTTCGTCCGTTTTGCACACGCTTGTCGATCACCTGCTGCTCCTTATTCTTGTCGCCATAATGGCTCATGCGGAGGTCGAGAACTTTTTGTGGCAGGCCATCGAGGGCGGCGAAGTTCTTATAGCTGAGAACGAAACCAATGTCCCAGTCCTCTGGATTGGCTTTGGTAGTGTTGAGGAAGACGCTGTAGCTTTCAATCAGGCCCGCCTTCTTTTCTGCCTCCCAGATTGGTTTGATGTTAGTTTTCAGGTCTTCCATGAACGCGTTGAAGCGTCCGGGCAAGATTTGGACCAAGGTGACGCGGGAGACTCCGCCCTCGGTGTACTGGTCTTGTGCCAGTGCCGTGGCGGCGGAGAATAGAGAGAGACCGATTACCGCAACTGCGAACCGAATCGCTTGCTTCATAGAACCATTGACCTCCTTGGATTTGATCTCGCAGAGTCTATCTGATTCGTTGGTCGCCGTAAACACTGGAGCGAGATCATTGAGGTTGATCCGCGAGGCGTTCGCCGCCGCTGAAGCCGCTGTTGACATTTGTCGGGGATTTTACGGAGCGACTGGAAGTCGCGCCCTTTCAAAGCCTACGCGGCTTACTGTAGCGTGTGGCTTGACGGGCTTGACGCTGGGGCGCCGCTGATGTTGTAGCGTTTTAGTTTGCGGTATAAGGTGGCGCGGCTTATGCCCAGCATGCGTCCGGCCAGGGCTTTGTCGCCTTTTACTTGTTCGAAGACGCGCTGGATGGTGGCGCGTTCGATGTCTTCGAGATCGGTGGTTGAGAGAGGGGTTGCGGTTGCGCGGTCGGAACTCATTTCGGCGGCGGCCGCCAGATCGGAAACCAGTTCGGGCGTCGCGTCCGAGGATTGCCGGGATGCGGGCGGATTCAACGCGGCGATGGTTGGAGGCAGATCGCCCAGGTCGATCAAGTTTCCATTCCCTAGAGCTACGGCGCGCTCGACACAGTTTTCGAGCTCGCGCACGTTGCCGGGCCAGTCGTAATTCATCAGGGCTTTCATCGCCGCGCTCGAGACGCGCAGATCTCCGCCGGGAGAGTAACGCTCGCAGAACCAGTTCACCAGCATGGGGATATCGCTGCGGCGCTCGCGCAACGCGGGCACGTGTACCGTAACAACGTTAAGGCGAAAATAAAGATCTTTGCGGAAGGTTCCGTTTTTGTAGGCTGCTTCCAGATCGCGGTTGGTGGCGGCGATGATGCGGACGTCGACTTTGACGCGCTGATTGCTGCCCACCGGCCGCACCTCTTTTTCCTGAAGCACGCGCAGGAGCTTGGCCTGCAACTCCAGCGGCAGCTCGCCGATTTCATCGAGAAAAACTGAGCCGGTGTCGGCGGACTGAAAGAGTCCCTGCTTGGATTTCAGAGCGCCGGTAAAGGCTCCTTTTTCATAGCCGAAGAGTTCGCTTTCGATGAGCGTGGGAACCAGCGAGCCGCAATCGACGGCGACGAAGGGACGGTTGGCGAAAGCTCCGCGGAAGTGAATGGCGCGGGCGATCAACTCTTTGCCGGTGCCGCTTTCGCCGGAGATTAGAACGGCGGTGCGCGTATCTTTGAGGCGCGAGGCCACGCGCAGCACTTCCTGAATTTTTGCCGAGGAGCCGACGATGCCATGGACGGCGGTTTCGGAATCCATGCGCTGGCGCAGGAATTCATTTTCCTCAACCAGACGAACTTTTTCGGCCATGCGGCGCAGGAACAGCCGGAGTTCTTCCAGCGGAGAAAACGGTTTGGTGATGTAGTCGTAGGCGCCGAGCTTCATGGCCTGCACCGCAGTTTCAATGGACCCGTGTCCGGTCATGAGCGCGACTTCGGTGCGGGGCAGAAGTTTCCTGGCCTTCTCCAGGAATTCGAGGCCGGACATGTGCGGCATGACCATGTCGCTGAGGATCATGTGAACCGGCTGCTCTTCGAGCAGCACCAGCGCAGACTCGCCGCTGTCGGCTTCAAGGCAGATGAATCCTAAAGCTTCGCCCACGGTGACGCAGAGCTTGCGGATGCTCTGCTCGTCATCGACGATCAAGAGACGAACGCGTAGGTCTTCCTTGGTTAAGAGCGGCTTGGTTAAGAGCGGCTTGGTCAAGAGCGGCTTACCGAAGGTGGCGTTCACCGGGCTTTCCCCATGGTTTTTTCGACGGCGGAAATGAGGTCCTGCACACGGAAGGGCTTCTCCAGATAAAGCGCGCCGATCTTGCGCAAGGTAGTGACAGTTTCTTCGTTGGCATAGTCGCCGGTAATGATGACGACTTTGTTTTCGAGATCGGGGCGATGGGCGGAAATCCAGGTATGCACCTGGGCGCCGTCGACGCCGCCGGGCGTGCGCATGTCGGAGACTACGCCGAGATACTGCCCTCTTTCGAGCAGGCGCAGGGCTTCGGCGCCGCTCTCGACGCAGACGACTTCGTAGCCGTTGCGCTCGAGGGTGGCGCTCACCAGAGCCATGATGGAAGGTTCATCCTCAATAAGGAGAACGGGTAAGAGGGCTCGTTGAATCGCAGTGGTTGTCATTGTTGTATCACTCCTGCGGCCACACTCAGAGAAGCGATGTGGGGCGCTGCGGGAAAGCGGACGATGAAGGTGGCCCCCTCGCCATCGGTATTGTTGTGGCAGAGAATTTCGCCTCCGTGCTCTTTCACGATGCCGTAGCAGATGCTGAGGCCGAGGCCGGTTCCCTTGCCGACTTCTTTGGTGGTGAAGAAGGGGTCGAAAATGCGATCGGGATGGGAAATGCCATACCCGTTGTCACGGAAAGAAACTTCGACGGCGTCCCCGGCCTTAGTGGTCATGATCTCGATGCGTGCGGGGCGGCCAGCTTCATGCACGGCGTCGTAGGCGTTGTTCAGGATGTTGAGAAAAACCTGCTGCAGTTGATGGGCGTCGCCGATGACGTCGGGCAGTCCCTCGTCGAGATGCTCGATGATCTCGACGCCGTGACTGTTGAAGTCGTAGGAGCGCAGTTGGATGGTGCGGCGCAGGATCAGGTTGAGCTGCACGGCGTTGCGCTGCGGCGGCATCTGGCGGGCGAAGCTGAGCAGGTTCTGCACGATCTGCTTGGTGCGCTGGGCTTCCTGGAGGATGACGCGCAGATCTTTTCTGGCCGACTCGGGAATCTCGTGATTCTCCATGAGCAGATCCGCAAAGCCGAGAATCGCGGTGAGGGGATTGTTTACTTCGTGAGCGACGCCGGAGACGAGCTGTCCGACGGCCGCCATCTTTTCGGCGTGAACCAGTTTGCCGCGCAGCTCGGAGGAGTCTGTGATGTCGGTCATGACCACGACGATGCTGTTGATGTTGCCCTGCTCGTCGCGCATCGGGCTGAGGTTGACGGAGAACTGGCCGGCATGGCCGTTGCCGCGCATGATCTGGAGTTCGAGGTTGTCGACCTGTCCACCGCGCATGGTGGCCAGGAGCGCATCTGCCAAGGGACGGACGTAGCCGGGTGCAGCCAGTTCCAACAGAGGACGGCCGAGGAGTTCACGCTGCTCGAAGCCGGCTTCGAACCAGCGGCGGTTGGCGTAGCTGACGAGGCCGGCGGTGTCGGCGACGAGGATGAAGCTCTGCGTGTTGCTGAGGATCTTGCCGGAGAAGTCGCGCTCGCGGTGCAGCTCCGATTGATAGGTGTGAACGCCGGTGACGTCGAGCATGAGGCCGCGAATCTGCACCAGGCGGCCGATGTTGTCATACATGCCGAAAGCATTGATGAGCACGTAGATGGGAGTGCCGTTCTTGCGGCGAAGCGTGGCTTCAAAATTGCGCAGGTGGCCATCTTGTTCCATGGCCTGGGCGTGACGGTCACGCTCCTCGGGAGAGAAGTAGACCTGAGTGGGAATATCGACCTGCAGAAGTTCCTCGCGGCTGGAATAGCCCAGCATCGCGACCAGGGCGTCGTTGACTTCGACGAAGCGGCCTTCGGGCGTGCTGAAGAAAAGTCCTTCCTGGATGTTGTCGAACAATTCGCGGTAACGGCGCTCGGCCTCGCGGCGGTCGGTGATGTCCTTGAGCACGTGAATGGTTTGCAGATTTTCGCCGGAAGCGCCGTGCACGCGCGAAGTTGAAACCAGATAGGTGCGATCCAGGGCGGGATGAACGAATTCGTCGGTGTCTTCGCCCATGGCGCGGCAGAAAGGGCAGGAGTAAAGCGCGGTTTCGCTGGTCAGGGCCAGGAGAGCGCGCATGTTGACTCCGATCAGTTCGCCGGGGGCCACGCCGATCATGGCGGCCAGCGAGCGGTTGACGCGCAGGACCCTGTCGGACTCATCGTGAACCACGATGAAGTCGGGGATGGCGTCAAAGATTTCCAGCCAGTAGCGGTTCGACTGTTCGATGCGGGTGAACAGGCGCGCATTTTCGAGCGCCATGGCAGCGTGTCCGGCAATAGCTTCGAGCAAATCGCGGTCTTCCGGCGCTAGCGGGCGGCCGCGACCAGAGAGGCAGAGCAAACCCGCCAGGTCTCCGCTGGGACCAGTAAGTCGAACCACGAACAGGTCGTTCCAGCCCAAGCTCGATGCCAGGTCAGGACCAAGCAGTTCGGCGGCGGAGCCAGCGACAATGGCTTCCGTCCGCTTCGCGACCAAGTCGGAAAGGGCCTGCGCGAATCGCTGCTGCGACGCGCGATCTTCGGGAGCCGCGACCGCCACCGGATGCAGCGCGACGGTCTGGAATCGCCCATCCTGAAACAAGGCGACCGCACCTGCGTGGGCCCCAGCTAATGCAATGGCACGCTCAACAAACTTACCGGCGAAATCCGGCAGGCGCAGCAGGCCATCAATCTCGCGTGCCAGTTGCGTAAGAGTTTCGGAGCGCTTGCGATGCCGCTCCGACTGGTGCAGGTTGTGGGCGACCTCGAGGACTACCGAAACCTGCGCGGCCAGGGCGCGAGCGCGGCGAATATCCTGCTGGGAAATGCCGGTGCCGTCGAGACGGTCGAGTACTCCGAACATGCCGAGCACTTTCCCGTCAGCGCCCAACAGAGGGACCGCCAGCAACTGTTTGGCTTGGTATTGCGCGAGGATCTCCAGATTCGCGCCGGCAACTTGTGTCAGATCGTCGGACCAGAAGACTTCTTTTTCGCGCAGAGCGTGGGTGGCGAGACCCTCCGGGAAAAGAGTATCCACGCGCCGCGACTCACCGCGGGCGACGACCCAGCGAATCCGAAACTGACCGCCTTCCAACAGGGCGATGAAGCACCGGCCATAGCCGAGGAAATCGGAGGCACGCACCACGAACGCCTTCAGGAAATGTTCGAGGTCTCCACTGGAACTGAGTTCGGAAGAGATCTCCAGCAACTGGTGCAGCTCGTGGGCCTGGCCTTGCGCGGTTGCACACAATTCGGCGTGAGCCACGGCGACCGCGCCGAAGCCGGCGATGGCGGAGACCAGCGACTTCTCCTCGGGGGTGAAGACTCCGTCAGGGCGCGGATAGACCAGGATCGCACCCTGGGTGCGCGCCGTGCGGAAGGGCGCGGCAATCAGCATTCCGGGAGAGATCAGGCTGCCGAGCGAGTGCAACTCGCCGCCGATGGAGATGGTAATGGCCTCTCCGGCGGAAACCGCGCGTTGCGCCAGATCGGCGGCGAAGCGAATGGTCTGGCGGTCGTGCCCCGCCCGAAAAGAATTGGCCAACTGCGGAGTTTCGGCGGCCACGGCGCGCAGTTCGAAGGGCCCCTCGCGGCGCAGAAGCACCGAGACCAGACGCGTACGCAACAACAGGCGGAGACGATCGGCCAGGGCTTCGATGACGGCGGAGACATCGGGGGTGCCGTGCAGCGCGGTCGCAACCTCGGCGAGAATTTCGGTGCGGCGGTGCTCCTCGCGCGAGGCTTCGCCCAGACGGGTTGCCTCCAGCAAGCTGCCCAGTTGCCCCGCCAGGATGGTGGCCTTGGCGGCAAGGTCGTCATTGAAAAATCCATCTTCCGAATCGTGCAGAAATGTCGCCGCGCCCACGACTTCGTCGAAGACCACCAGGGGAGCAACCATCAGAGAGCGCGCCCCAAACTGGCGCAGGGCGGCAATGGTCTGGCTCACCTGCGGCTGATTGACGACGATGGTGCGGCGCTGGCGCACGGCCTCGGCAGTGTTGGCGCTGTCCTGGAACAGCAACCGGATGCCAATGAAACGCTCGGCCAGCTTTCCGTCGGCCTGCTCTCCGACGAGTTCGTCGCCGGCGAGACGCCGCCAGAAATAGACGCCGGTGGCGTGGAAGAATTCGCGGGTGGCGTGGCAAAAGAATTGGATGAGCAAGGAAGCGCCACCGCGTTCCGCAGCCTTGGCGGCGATCTGCAGGAGGAGTTTCTGAAAGGCATCGTCGGGGGTAGGCAGGGCACGGCCTTCGGGCGACGGTGTCGAATTGACTTCGGCCATCCTCAGAGGATCACCAGCTTCTGGCAGATGTCTCCACGATTCTCACAAGTGATTGAATCTAATGGAAAACTATCCCGCCATCTCAATTTGAGTCAAGGGAAATGGGCAGACGGGGTGCCTTAGGTGTCAAATCGCGAGAAAATCCGGGTCATCGATCTCAGTGTGAGAATGGGCAGGGACGCCGCTGGCCCTGAGACATCATTAATGTAAACCAGGCTTCCGCAGAGTGTGCGACGATCACTCTAAGTCTTTGTTTCTCATATATATCCATGACATTACCTTGGTTTTATCAAAAGCTGAGGCGTGGCCCCGGCGTTGCTCCATTGGCATTACCACGATTATTGCCAGGGAGGAACTGTGTCTTTACGAAGGATGGTGGCGCTGCTGGCAGTAGCGGCATTAGCGGTAGGGGTGGCGGGGCTTCGCGCGCAGGATGCAACGGGGGAAATGACGCGCCGGGTTAAGAGTAAGGTGCCGGCTGTGTATCCGGAACTGGCGCGGAAAATGAATCTCGCTGGGACGGTGAAGGTGTCGGTCGTGGTCTTGCCGAACGGCCTGGTGAAAGATGCCAAGGTAGTGGGTGGGCATCCGGTGCTGGCCAATGCCGCGCTGGACGCAGTCAGGAAATGGCGATTCGAGCCGGCGGCGGCGGAGAGTACGGGCATCGTGGATTTCAAGTTCGAATCTCAGCACTAGGGGCGGGGCGCAAACAGGCGGCCGGGAGAAGACGGCATGACGATCGGTAAAAAGCTGTATAAGAATTTCGGAATCATCCTCAGCATGGTGGTGGTGCTGTTCATCGTGAACCTGGTGGCGGTGCAACGAGAGCACGCCGCCAAGGACGCAGCCAGAGCCTCCCTGGAGCTCGCGGACGCCACCGACCAGGTGCGCTTCCAGATGATGCAGAACCGCCTCTACCTTAGCAACTACCTGCTCAGCGGCGACACCCGGGAAGTGGAGCTCATGAGTGCGGGCCTGCGCGCGCTCAATGAAAAACTGCACCTGGGGAAATCGCCGGCCACCTCCGATCAGGAAAAAGCGGCGCTGGACAAGGTCGGACAACTGGAACAAGCCTGGGGCAAAGAATTCGCCCAGCCTCTGGTCGAGAAACGCAGAGACGTCGATTCGGGCAACGCGACAGTTGCCGAATTGCAGATTTACTACCTTCAGAAAGACGCTTCCTCCTGGGTGAAGAACTCGACCGAGGCGCTGGATGTGGCGGATGGGGAAAACCGCAAGCTGGTCGAAGCCCGGCGCAGCTCGGATGCGGCCGCGAGTGCCCTGACCGTCATCTTCTCCATCGTCAGCACGCTGGTCGCGCTGGTGGTGGGCGTCTGGGTCGCGATTACGACCGCCAAGTCGATTACGGAACCGCTGACCAACCTGATGCAGGTCTCGCGGAAAATCGGCGACACCGGCGATCTGGAGCACAGCATCGACGTGCGGCGCGAGGATGAGATCGGAGAACTGGCGCGCAGCTTCTCCAAAATGGTCACCTATCTGAAAGAAATGGCGGGCGTCTCGGAGGCGATTGCCGGGGGCGATCTTACGGTGCAGGTCAAGCCGCGCTCCTCGGAGGACACGTTGGGCAATGCCTTCGCACGGATGGTAGAAGGTCTGGGCCGGCTGGTGCGCAGCGTGCGCGACGCTTCCGCACAGGTCGCGAGCGCCAGTGGGCAGGTGGCGAACGCATCCGACGATTCCGCCAAGGTCGGCCTGCAGGCTTCCTCGGCCATCGACGAAGTCACCAGCACCATGCACGAGATGAGCGTGAACGTGCAGAACATGGTGAAGAGTACGCAGGTGCAGGCTTCCAGCGTGAGCGAGACCTCGGCATCCATCGATCAGATGGTGGCGTCCATCCAGCGCGTGGCCGATACCGCCAAAGTGCTGCTCGACATTTCGAACCGCTCGCGGGAGGAAGTACACAGCGGCATTGCCACCATGGAGAAGGCCACCGACGGTCTGAACCGCATCAACGCGACCATCACCTCCTCGGGAGAAATCATCGGGGCGCTGGGACAACGCGCCGACGATATTGGAAAGATCATCGAAGTCATCGACGATCTGGCGGAACAGACCAACCTGCTGGCGCTGAACGCGGCCATCGAAGCGGCGCGCGCCGGCGAGCACGGCCTGGGCTTCGCGGTGGTGGCGGATGAAGTTCGCAAGCTGGCGGAAAAGTCGGCCCAGTCCACCAAGGAAATCTCGGAGCTGATCCAGAGCATTCAGAAGGAAGCCCGCAAGGCCGTGGAAAACATGGACCGTTCCACCGGCATCGTGAACGAAGGCCTGGATCTGGGCGGCGAACTGAACGGGGCGTTGCGCAAGATCTCGAACGTGGTCACCGAAGTGTACAAATTCGCCCAGGAAATCGGCGCCGCCACCAACGAACAATCGCATGGCTCATCGCAGATCGCGCGGGCCACCACGCGGCTGAACGAAATCACCCACGAAATCAATTCGGCGGTGGAAGAACAAGCCTCGGGAGCGCACGCCGTGGTCAAAGCCATGGAGCGAATGCGCGAACTGGTGCAGCAGTCGACCTCCGGCTCAACCGAATTGGCGGCGTCGGCCGAGCAGATGTCCAAGATGTCGCGCGGCCTGCTGGACTTCATGGACCGCTTCACGCTGGATGAGGCCTCGCGGCAGACTGCCAACGAGAGTTCACAGCCCGCACGGCGGGCGGCGGCAGCAAGATAGTACCTAGTACCCAGTACCTAGTGCCGAGTGACAGTGTCCCTAACTCGGTACCAGGTACTGGGTACTCCGGGCAATTATGAATCGTGAACTCCATATCGTGGGCTTCCAGGTGGGGCGTGAGACTTATGGCGTGCCCATCACGTCGCTGCACGAAATTGTGCGCGTGCCGGAGATCACCGTGGTCCCCGACGCGCCCGATTATCTGGAGGGCGTGATCAATCTGCGGGGCAAGATCGTTTCGGTGATGGACTTGCGCAAGCGCTTTGGCGATAAGCAGGCCACGCTGAAAAAGCAGAATCGGATTCTGGTGGTAGAGCACTCGGGCAAGCTGGCGGGATTGATCGTGGACTCGGCGACGGAGGTCTTGAAGATTGCCGGGGAAGACGTTGAGGCGCCGCCGGCGGCATTCCAGGAGGGTGGACTGAACTGCGTCACGGGATTGGGCAAGGTTCGCGGCCGCCTGATCGTCTTGCTCGACATGACGAAGCTACTGGCTCCGGCCAGCCTGCTGCAGGAAAAAGGAAACTCGGAAAGCAAGACTGCCAAGGCGGAAGCTCGGGGAGCTTCAGCGAGGTAAACGTCGGCGAGGTAAACGTCGACGGGCGACGCGACCCCAGAGAGTAACTCGGGCACGGAGAACGAGAGATCGAATGAGCACACTTGGAGCGGCACCGGCTCCCATCCTGACGGATGCGGAACTGCGGTTGTTGCAGACGCTGGTGTATCAGGAGTGCGGCATGCACTTCGACGCGCGCCGCACCCACTTTCTGCAGGATCGCCTGCTGCGGCGGCTGAAGGAATGCCGCGCCGATTCCTTCTACGCCTATTACCGGCTGCTGATCAGCCAGGACGGCAAAGCGGAACTGGCCAAGCTGGTGGAGAACCTGACGGTCAACGAAACCAGCTTTTTCCGCCACAAGGCGCAGCTGGACTTGTTCCAGAAACACTTGCTGGAAGAGCTGTTGAAACGCAAGCAGGCGCATCGGGAATATTCCGTGCGGATATGGAGCGCGGGCTGCTCCACCGGGCAGGAGGCTTACACGCTGGCCATGCTGGCAGCCGACGCGCTGGCCTACTACTACCTGCGCCATCCGCTGCCGGCGGAGATGACGCTGCCCAAGCCCTTGATTCCCCCGCCCTGGCGGGTGGAGATCCTGGCCAGCGACATTAGTTATTCGGTGCTGCGCACCGGGCAGGAAGGCTTTTACACCGAGCATCAGATGTCAACGGTGGATTACAGCTATCGCCTGCGTTACTTCGATAAGGCCGGCGACCGCTATTGCGTCAAGAAAGCGCTGAAGGAGATGGTCCACTTCGATTTTCACAATCTGAAGACGGAGTACCTGCCGCAGCGCAATGACGTGATTTTCTGCCGCAACGTGATGATGTACTTCGACGAGGCCGAACAGAAGCGGCTGATAGAAAAGTTTTACCGCTGCCTGAATCCCGGCGGCTATCTGTTTGTGGGCCACGCGGAAAGCCTGCTGGGCCTGACCGAGAAGTTCCGCATGGTGCACAAAGACAGCGGCACGGCTTACCAGCGGATTGAGGTGCGCGAGTGACGAATCCTCCCGATGAGCGCGGGGCGGAACTGCGGGAACTCTTTTTTGAGACCTCGCAGGAACTGCTGCAGGCGCTGAACGAAGAATCTCTGAAGCTGGAGAAGACTCCCGGCGACGAAGAGATTGTGCGTTCGATCCGGCGGACGGTGCACACGCTGAAAGGCGACTCGGCGGCTTGTGGCCTGCGCGAGTTGAGTGAACTGGCCCACCAGTTCGAAGATGCACTTTCGCTCGAGAGCGCAGCCGCTCACGGAACGCTGGCAGAAATCGCTCTCGCGGCCGCAGACGTCTTCGCAGAAATGCTCGCGGCGTACCATGGCGGAGGCCCGATGCCCGCCACAGAAAGCCTGCGGCAGAAAATCAACGAGCTTACCGCGGCCCCGGCGGCGAAGAAAGCGCGGCGCAAGAAAAAAACGGTAGAGCCTGCCCCGCGATCCGATAAGAATAAAGACTGGACGGATGCGGAAAGGCGCGGGCTGGCCCAGGCGCAAGCCGCGGGCCTGGGGCTGTACGACATCGTCGTGAAAATCGATCCCCTCTGCACCATGCCGATCGCGGCGCGGCAACTGATTCAGAACGCGATCCAAGAGATCGGCCAGGTGCTGGTGGTGCGGCCGGACGCAAAATCGGCAGCCGCCTCACGGCAAGTGGAGTTCATTTTTGCCAGCCTGCAAACCAAAGAGCAGATCGCCGCCAAGTGCCACATTCCGACGATTGCGGGCGACGTCAACGTCACTGGGATTCAGGCCGCATCGCCGGCCAAAGCCTCCACCAGCGTTTCTGGGCGGTCGGCGCCTGTGAACGAGGCTGCATCTCCCTCGGCCACGGCTTCGGATGCTCGAGACTCGCGGGCACAGGCTTCGGCAAACCCAGTCTCCGCCCAGCCGGAGCCCAACGAGGTGCAAGCCCCGGCGCCGGAACCGAGCCTGCCGCAAGTTTCGTTGGAAAACATTCTGCGCGTCGAAGCCGGACGAATCGACAACGTGCTCAACCTGGTGGGCGAACTCATCATCGGCAAGTCGATGCTGCAGCAGGCGCTCAGCGAGTTTGGCCAGCGCTATCCCAGGGAACCGTTGCGCGGCAAGTTCGCCGACGCCATGGCCTTTCAGGCCAGAGTGCTGAACGACCTGCAACGCTCGGTGATGAAGATTCGCATGGTGCCGGTGGACCAGTTGTTCCGGCGCTTCCCGCGCATCGTGCGCGATGTGGCGCGGCAGTGCGGCCGCGAAGTGGACCTGGAACTGAGCGGGCAAGAAACCGACCTCGACAAGGGCATTCTCGACGCCATCGCCGAGCCCCTGACGCATCTGGTGCGCAACGCGGTCAGCCACGGCATTGAACCGGCCGAGCAACGCCGGAGCCAGGGCAAGCCGCCGCGGGGAAAGATCCGTCTGAATGCTTATCACCAGGGCAATCAGGTGGTGGTCGAAATCAGCGACGATGGGCGCGGCATCGATGCGCAAAAGATTCGCAGCAAAGCCATCGACCTGGGAATGCTGACCTCGGAAGAAGCGGCGCGTTTAAGCGAAGCTGAGACCCTGGACCTGATCTTCCGGCCTGGTTTCAGTACGGCCGAGCAGGTCACCGAAGTTTCCGGACGCGGGGTGGGAATGGACGTGGTGCAGAGCGTGATTCAACGCCTGAAGGCCACGATTCACGTGGAGACTCGCGTGGGCCAGGGCACAACGTTCCGCCTGAAGCTGCCGCTTACGCTGGCCATCATCAAAGCACTCATGTTCTGGGTCGAGCAGCGCTTGTATGCCATCCCGCTGAATGCGGTAAGCCAGATTGCCCGCACCTTCGAATCCGAAGTCCATCAGGTCGATAACTACGAAGTGTTGCAGTTGCGCAACCAGGTGCTCCCGCTGCTTCGCCTGGGACGTCCCCCCGCGGCCGATGCAGACCGGAAAGCGCTCAAGCTGTTCATCCTCGTTATTACCGTCGGGGAGAGGAAATACGGATTGGCCGTAGACGCTTTGGAAGGCGAAGAAGAATTGGTCATCAAGGCTTTGGACGATCAAACTTTCTCCACCGATCTGGTGAACGGTGCTTCGATTCTCGGCGATGGGAAAGTTGTCCTGATCCTGAATCTGCCCGCGGTCGTGGAACATGTAGCCCGAACGCGTCCCGAAGCGGCTGGCCTGACCAGTTGCGGAATCCTGCTGAACCATGCCGATCGCGCGCGGTTGGCCCTGAGCGCCGCCGGAGGCCACGCATGAACGCCGGTATGAACAGGAAAAGGATACGCGTGCTGGTGGTGGATGATTCCGCCTTGATGCGCAAGCTCATCCCGCAGATTCTCGAAGCCGATCCGTCGATCGAGGTGGTGGGCACCGCGATGGATGGAAACTTCTGTCTGAAGAAGATCGAAGAGTTGCAACCCAACGTGGTCACGCTCGATCTGGAAATGCCGGGCATGAACGGCATCGACACTTTGAAAGAGATTATGCGTTCGCACCCCGTGCCGGTGATCGTGGTTAGTTCCCACAGCACCGAGGGTGCTTCCGTCACGTTGAAGGCGTTAGGGCTGGGAGCCTTCGATTTCGTCGCCAAACCGCAGGATGCCTCCGCGCACATGGCCGAAACTGCAACGGAGCTGATCGCCAAAATCCATGCGGCCGCCGAGTGCAAGGTTGTCCGTCCGGGAGGTTTGCGGGAACCGATTGCGCTTGAAAAGATTTCGGCTGTGAAGGCCACACCTGCACCTAGCAAACTAGTGGCAATCGGAATTTCCACCGGGGGGCCGCAAGCTCTCGAATTCCTGCTGGCGCAACTGCCTCCGGATTTTCCCGGTACGATCGTAGTGGTGCAACACATGCCCGAGGGCTTCACCGACATGTTTGCCCGCCGCCTCGACGAATTGTGTTCGCTGAGCGTGAAGGAAGCTCAATCGGGCGACATGCTGCTGGCCGGCCGTGTGCTGATCTGCCCCGGCAGCCGGCACATCAAAGTGAAGCGGCTGGCCATGGGCGACCTGGTCATCCTCAACGAAGAGGAACGAGTCAATGGCCATCGGCCGAGCGTAGACGTTTTGTTCAACAGCGTGGCTGAGGAATTCGGCTCGCTGGCAATCGCGGTGCTGATGACCGGTATGGGCGACGACGGCGCGCAAGGTTTGGGCGCGGTGAAGAAAGCCGGCGGAATGACCATCGCGCAGAGCGAAGAATCTTGCGTGGTCTTCGGGATGCCGAAGGCTGCCATCGAGCGCGGCTATGCCACGCGGGTGGTGGCTTTGGACGGGCTTTCGTCCGACGTTGCAGGCCCTGTGCAGTCGACATGAAGGCCGCGGAGAGATTGGCGGGACGGGAAAAGCGCTTCGCGCCGGGCGTTAAAACAGTTCGCTGACTCAGGTCCTCGGACCTGATGGAATTTTGTTTGAGGAGGATGTTATGGAGCAGTTTGCACCAGTAAAACGCAGCAAGGACGGCCAGCCGATCCGCTACCTGATCGTGGACGATTCCGTGTTCGCGCGCAAAAATCTCGCCCGCATGATCGAAAGCTTTGGCGGGCAAGTAGCGGCCGAGGCCGGTGACGGGTTAACCGCCATCAGCGAGTACGACCGCACGCATCCCGACATTGTGCTCATGGATATCACCATGCCGCAGATGGAGGGCATCGAAGCTGCCGAGAAGATCGTCCAGGCGCATCCCGAAGCTCGGGTCGTTATGGTGTCTTCCGTCGGCTATCAGGAAAATATTGTGGCCGCCTTGCAGCGCGGGGCACGCCATTTCGTGCAGAAGCCGGTGAAGCCGGAGGTTCTGTACGAAGTCATCAAGTACGTTCTCGGAGAGGACGGCGCCGTGGCGAGTGCGGCCGGCGCGGGAGCCTAATCGCATGAAGATGGAGCTGATTCAGCCTTTCATCAACGCGGCCGACGCCGTGTTGTCGCAAGGCCTTCAAGGCTCGACCAAAGTGGGCAGCCTTGCGATGGAAGAGGTCGCCTACCGCCGCAAAGGTGTGGCTGGAATGGTGGCGCTTACCGGCGACATCGAAGGCCGCATCATTCTTGACCTCGAGCCGCAAACCGCTGTGCGCGTGGCGAGCCACTATGCGGGCGCGGAACTGCCTGAATCCGACGGACTGATCAAGGAGACCATCTTCGAACTCGCCAACCAGGTCGTTGGCAATGCCGTCTGCGCGCTCAACGATCAGGGCTTCCACTTTCGCGTGCATCCTCCGGTGCTGGTCACTAGCGAAGAAGGCGACAAGACCAGCGAAGACACAGAAGCACTGATGATCTGCTTTGAAACTTCCATGGGCAATGTATTCATGAATGTCGCGCTGCGGTATAACAAGCGGCGCATGGCCGATCATGCGGTCGCTGGGCATTAAAGCGTCGTTGGTCGTTCGTCCCTTCGCCCAGCTCAGCGCAGGCTAAGAACGGTCGTTGGCTCTCGGTCGCGGTTGCAACCTTCGCGGATTTCTTCCCATTCCAGTTGAACTTGTCGAAGGTCTACGCCTCGACCAGGGAAACGCTGATTGCCCTCTTCAACTCTTGAGCGCGGGGCTCGCTCTTGGTCTCGCGAAGCTCTTCCAACGCGCGGCGCAATTCGTCGCCTTCCAGACGCGGTGGGCGGTTTTTTCGGGCAGGAGCAGCGGATGCCGCTGAATTTTTTCGACGATTTTGCTTTGCGCCTGCCACGTTTTTTAGCCTATCATTTCTCCTGTTTTCCAAAACCTTCATAACCGCGGGGGGGAACCGTCTTAGATAAGTCCCCTCGCGAGTCTGTCGGAGTCTTCCCGATCGTCGAAATATTGATCGTCGAAATGCGGATCATCAAAATGCAGATCGTCGAAATGCGCACTTACAAGCTCAAGCCCGGCAAGCGCTCCGAGTTCCTTGAGATCTTCCGCTCGAAGTCGATTCCGGCGCACGCGGAGATCGGGATGAAAATCCTGGGTCCGTTTCTTTCCATCGAAGATCCTGACACCTTCTTTTTTATGCGCGGCTTTCCCGACCTTGCCTCGCGCGAGCCGATGAAGGCCAAGTTCTATGAAGGCGAACTGTGGAAGCGCGAACTGGAAAACCTCCTGATGCCCATGATCGAGAAGTATGAAGTCGTGCTGGTGGAGGATCCTGAGGGCTTGATCCGCTGGTGAAGTCCGCTGATCTTGGGGGCAGGCCCACCTTTCCACGGTTTTTCGCCATACTAACCGAGGATGTCCCACCTTTGCGTCCTTTGCAAAGGTGGGCGGCAGTACTGCTGGGACAATAAGTTCTGGCGCCGAGGGCCACAGAACGTCGCACGCGACCCCTCGCAAAAGTCAAAATCCTCTCGGGACAACCTGCATCGCGGCCCACCTTTACAAAGGACGCAAAGTGTGGGCACCCTCAGTCATGATTGCTCCGGCGCCTGACACGTTATCGTCATTACAGCTTAGGGGAATAACGGTGTGGGATTCGTTACCGCCGCGTCTTCCGCCGCATCCGCGATGTTTCTTAGTTCGGGATACTTCTCGATCAGCGTGGGCGGGGCTTGCACTCTTTTGCCGCTGATCATCGCCTTTAACTCCAGCGCGTTCACGCCGGCTTTGCTTTCGAAGTGGTTGTTGGTGATCACGTACGTGGTGTGGGCGCGCTCGGCTACGCTTTCGATTCTTTCTTTCCATCCCGCTAGTTCGCGCTGGTTGTAGAGATAGTTGTAGCGGTCGTTGCGATGGTCGGAGTCGGAACCTTGATCGGCAGAACCTTGTCGGCAGAACTCTGATCGGCAAACCAGTGCTCGTAGTTGCGGCCGTGCAGGCGGACGTAACCGATGGCGGAGGTCACGTGTTCGGTGGGCGCTAGCGATCGTGCCTAGCACGGGCTGGTCGATGTTGCAGAAGCCTACATTCTCTTGCGCGAAAGCGGCCAGCGTTGCGGCGTCGTTCCAGCTGGAGTGGCGCACTTCGACCACTCGCGGATATTCGATGAACTGGCGCAGCAGGCGCTCCAGATAATCGCGGTTTAGAGAAGTGTTTTTGAACGACACGGGGAACTGGATTAGCAGGGCGCCGAGGCGTCCCTCAGTGGCGATGGCGTCTAGGCCTTCGCGGGTGCGGGCTTCGTCTTCGTCGGTGGGGCGGATGGTCGCGGCTGAGGTGGGCTCCATTACCGCGATGGGCGAGTGCGTGAAGGCGCGGTAGAGTTTCGCGGTGAAGAGGAAGTTCTTGTTCACCGCGGCTACTTTGCGGCACCAGAGCTTGGCCCACTCGGGCTTCAGCGGTCCGTAGAAACTTGTGTTGATTTCGGTGGTGTCGAAGAAGCGCGCCAGATACTCCAGCGGATGCTGCTTGCGGCGCTGGAGGCCGGGAGGGTAGAAGACGCCGTCCCAGTCTTTATAGGACCAGCCCGCGGTGCCGATGCGGATATCTTTCTTGTGAACCTGCGGTACAACGAACTGGGGCCGGGGATTCCATGCGCGAAGCGGACGGAGGGTTGGGGAAAGGTTAGCACAGGTACGACAGGCTTCGGGCTTTGGGCTTCGGGCTTCGGGCTTCGGGCTTCAGACACTTCTTCACACGTCTCTTTTGGCCCAGACAAGGAACTTGCGGCGGCAGTCAATACTGTGCGACATACAAGACATGCGCTTCCCCTTCGCTGCCGTTCTATCCTTCTGCCTGCTCGCGGCATTCGCGGTCCCTCTGGCGGCCCAGGACAAAGATAAATCGGACGCCGACTACATTCGCTCCATGGAATTGAAGTGGACGGAATCGTACAAACAGCGAAAAGTCGACATTCTCGCCTCGCTGCTGGACGAGGATTTCATCATTACCATTGAGGACGGCAGCACCTACGGTAAGACGGGCTATATCAGCCACAGCGCCGAGCCGGGTGTAAAGGTGGAGGTGGCGCAGATGACAGACCTCAAAGTGCGCATGCATGGGACCACGGCGGTGGTGACAGGTGCGTATCATGAGCGGGGCGAGTCGAAAGGAAAGCGCTACGAATATCACGACCGCTTCACTGACGTCTGGATGAAAGCCGGGGGCAAATGGCAAGTGGTGGCATCGCATTACAGCGTGCCCGTGAAGTAGTAGACGTTCCGGCTCACCCTTGATCCAAGATTATGAGAGGGTGGTCAGTCGAAAAAGCGCCAGCGCTTTCCCTCACTCCAGCGACAGCACCACCCAATACACGCCGGTGGGGTACGTTTCGGTGCGTGCATAGCATGTGCCCACCGAGAAACTGCTGAGGTTCTGGCTGGCGAGCGCGTGCCCGGCGGTTGCGGGCAGCGTTTCAGGATGGAGGCTGGTGTAGGTGAACACGGTGTAGTGCTGAGCCAGCTGATGAATCGTGGACGTGCCGAGCTTGCCGGCTCTTGCCATGGAGCAGGCGGCATCGTCCGCGGTATCCAGATCGCGGCGGGCGAGATCGGGCTGGCTGGCTTGATGCCGCGCTTGCGCCACCGTCGCGGCAATGCGCTCCTTCACTTCCGTTGCGGAATAACTGGGGAGGGCGTGGCCGAAATCCTGCACGATGTACAGCCGCTCTCCGCTGCGGACCACACCCAACCCGACCACGTTATAAGTCGGGTTGAGCAGGTTCGCGCGGTGCGGAGGGGACAACATGAGATGTTGCTCGGCCTGGGCTGCGTCGAAATCGAGCGCGACATTCTCGCCTTCCTGATCCAGTTGCGTGTGGCTCGTGGCGGCCAGGCGTCGGGGCAGGGAGAGCTCACCTTCAAACTGATGCGAAAGCTGCCGCGCCGTAAACATCGCTTCCGCGTGCGCGCGGGCCGCCTTGCTGAGACCTGCATCGAGCGTCAGACGGGGCGCGCCGGCATGCGCTCTGTCCTGATTCGCCAGGTCCAGAAGCTGTTGTTCGGCCTGGGGATCGTATTCGCTAAAGGGAATATCGGGAGAAGTTGCCGCGGCTGGCCTCAGAGTCGCGCCCTTCGCGGATTTTTGCGGCGAGCCGTCTCCTCCGGAAGCAGCCAGCAATCGAGACGAGGGTCGAACCGAGATGGCGCCCATCACGACCAGAATCGCTATCACGAATCTAAAGGCTCTTGGCATCAGCTTGTGAGTACTCAACACGACCCTGGGAAGGATTTTTTCAGATTTGAATCCGCTTAGATTGAAATCAACTCCGGCCCAAACTTGCCGCTGGTGCTAGGCTAGAAGCTGGAACCCAGACTGAGAAGTTACCTTCGCTATGGAACCTGGCATCATAGGGGTCATTGGCCTGTTGTTTGGCAGCGTGCTTGCTTGGCTCGTGCTGCGCTCGCGCACGGCCACGCTCACGGCGCGTTTGTCATTGATGGAAAAGGAATTAGCGGCCGGAAAGGCCGATCTGGCGCGGCTTCAGCAGGCCCACACCGAGCTGGTGGCGGGCAAAGCGAGGCTCGAATCCGCGCTCGAAGCGGAACGGAAGACCAACGACGAAAAGATCGCATTGGTCACTCGCGCCAGCGAAGATTTACGCAATGCCTTCAAAGCCATGGCCTCCGAGGCATTGAACGCCAATACCTCCTCTTTCTTGCTGACTGCGGAAGAGACTCTGAAGCGCTTTCAAAGCCAGGCGAAGGGCGACCTTGAGGCTCGGCAGAAGGCTGTGGCCGACTTGGTCGCTCCCGTGCGCGATTCGCTGAATAAAGTGGACACGCAAATTCAGCAGATGGAAGTGGCGCGCGGCGACGCTTACGGCGAACTGCGCGCACAGGTGCAATCGCTGATCACGACGCAAAAAGAACTGCAATCGGAGACCGGCAATCTGGTGCGGGCGCTGCGCACTCCCAACGTGCGCGGACGCTGGGGAGAGATTCAGTTGCGGCGCGTGGTTGAGATCGCCGGCATGCTTTCCTACTGCGATTTCGCCGAGCAGGAGACGGTGACGACGGAAACGGGAAGGCTGCGTCCTGATCTGGTGGTGAAGCTGCCCGGCGGCAAACGCATCGTGGTGGATGCAAAAACTCCGCTGCAGGCCTTTCTTGAAGCCTTTGAAACTAATGATGAAGAGGCGCGACGGGCGTGTTTGGCGAATCATGCGCGGCAGGTTCGCGATCACATGAACACGCTCGCCGGCAAAAAATACTGGGAGCAATTCGAATCCACTCCGGAATTCGTGGTGATGTTTCTTCCAGGCGAAACCTTTTTCAGCGCCGCGTTGGAACAAGATTCCAGTCTCATCGAGCACGGAGTGTTAAACCGTGTGATACCGGCCTCGCCCACCACATTGATCGCACTGCTGAAAGCAGTGAATTACGGATGGAACCAGGAAAAGCTGGCACGTAACGCACAACGCATCAGCGAACTGGGCAAGGAACTGCACGACCGCCTGCGGCTGCTCGCGGGACACATCGCACAAGTCGGCACCGGACTCGACCGTGCGGTTGAGTCTTATAACAAGGCCGTGGGATCGCTGGAGAGCCGTGTACTGGTTTCGGCGCGCAAGTTCGCCGAATTGGGTGCGTCGGTGGCTGAAGACATACCGGAACTTGAGCCGATTGAGACCACGGCGCGGGCGCTCTCGTTCGATTGGGACGAAGAGGACGCTTCGTCGGAAGCCGCGGAGGATGAGCGGAAGGCAGGTTGAAGACCTTACCCCTTCGGCTTCGCTCAGGCAGGCCGTCGCTTCGCTGGGGGATGACAAAGTTTTGATTGTAATTGGAAGGCCAGTCCTTCCCTGACTCGCAAGCCCTTCCCGAAACGGTCCCGGAAATACTGCTTTCAACGCGCGAAGGGACAGAGCTGCGATTGGACTTCCGGTTCCTCACGATTCGCGCCAACCCGAGTTCAGCGTAAAGATTGTCCTCCTCGCGCCGATATCCTAATTGACGAGGCTGCGCCGCGACACTGTATTGCGGCTCTCGTTCATCCCCCATTTTCAGGAAAGCAGTGTCAGGAGTCATCGGGTCGATGAAGCGTGCTACGGCAGCTCGTTTGGTCAAGGCAGGGAGCGAAATCGCTCCGGCCATGGGCTCTCTTGATGCCCCGGCCGAGGCCCCGCTCCGGCGCAAAGTCACCATTGGTTTCATGGTAGCTGCGCTTTTAACAATCTTCTTAGGCGTTTCCGAATGGCGCGGCGCCCGGCTGGCGGAGCGAGATGCCTACTGGGTAGCCCATACCTATCAGGTAATGGAAGTGATCCAGCGCACTTCCAGAGACGTGCTCAAAGCGGAAAGCAGCGCCCGCGCCTTCGCCTTGAGCGGCGAAGAACCCTTGCTCGCGCACATCGGTGGCGCAAAGAAACAAATCGAAGACGACGAAGACGAGTTGCGCCATTTGACGGCGGACAATCTCAGCCAGCAGCGGCGGCTCGACGTGCTCGGAGTGCAAGTGACTGCGGCGCTCGAATTCGCCACCAGCATCATCGCCAAACGCAAGCGGGTTGGCGCCTATCCCGGGGGTGCAGACGCGGTGCAGATCGAAAACCTGATTGATGCCGTGCGCTTGACCACCCAGGACATGGACGCCGAGGAAATGCGGTTGCTGGGCCAGCGTACCGAAAGAGCCCGGGCCGGACGGCGCTTGACGAGGATCATCGCCGTGGTGGGTGTATTCATCGGGGTGGGCTTATGGCTGCTGGCCAAGCTCGCGGTCAGTCGCGAAATCGAAGTCAGTTCGCGGGCACGCGCCCAACTCAGCACCCTTAACGCCGAACTCGAACAGCGCGTGGAGCAGCGGACGGAGTCCGAAATCAGCGAGCGCGCGCGGGCGGCAGAAGGACGTGAACGCCTGGCCGCCATCGTCGACTCCTCCGATGACGCCATTATCAGCAAGACCCTGGAGGGAATGATCGCCGCATGGAATCGCGGCGCCGAGAAGGTCTTCGGCTACTCCGCAGCGGAGGCCGTCGGCGAACCGATGCTGATGCTCTTCCCGGCGGACCATCTGGCCGAGGAGCCCGACATCCTGGCGCGCATCCGGCGGGGCGAGAACGTGGAGCATTATGAAACCGCCCGGGTCCGGAAGGATGGCCGGGAAATCGACGTTTCAGTGACGATTTCGCCAATCAAGGACAGCAGCGGCACCATTGTTGGCGCCTCAACAATTGCGCGCGACATCAGCGAACGCAAACAAGCGGAAGAGCGGCTAGCAGGACAGACCAAGGAACTCTCCCGGCAAACCGAGGAATTGTTCCGATCCCAGCAGGCCCTGGAAAGCCAGACCCTCATGCTCCAGTCCGTACTGGACAGCATGGCTGAGGGCCTGGTGGCAGTCGACGAGCGGGGAAAATTCATCATCTGGAATCCGGCTGCCACGCGAATCGTTGGCATGGGCGCGGACAACGTTCCTCACGGGGAATGGAACGCACACTACGGCTGCTACCTGCCTGACACAGTGACGCCTCTGCCGCCCGAGGAGAATCCTCTGTTCCGCGCCCTTCGCGGCGAGGCGAGCACCGCCGAGATGTTTGTGCGTAATGCCGAGCTCGACCATGGAACCTGGATTGAGGCCACCGGCGGCCCCTTGAAAGACCGGGACGGAAAAGTGCGGGGCGGCGTGGTGGCGTTCCGCGACATTACGCAGAGGAAGAGCGACGAGCGGGAAATCCGCAAACTGAACGAAGAACTCGAAGCACGGGTGGCGCAGCGCACCGCGCAGCTCGAGGCCGCCAACCACGAGTTGGAAGCTTTCACCTACTCCGTGTCTCACGATCTGCGCGCGCCGCTGCGGCACATTGGCGGCTTTTCCAAGATTCTAACCGAGGATTTCGGTCCCACCATGCCCCCGGAAGCACAAGGCCACCTGAAACGCATCGAAGATGGCACCCGGCGCATGGGTCTGCTGGTGGATGAACTCCTGAATCTGGCGCGGGTTGGCCGCCACGCTCTCAAGCTGGAGCTCACCGAACCTGAATTCGGTGATTGAAGAGGTCGTCTGCTTGCTGCAACCGGAGTCGAACGGCAGGGTCGTGAGCTGGAAGATTGCCGACCTGCCATCTGCGGAATGCGATCCCATCCTGATCAAGCAGGTCTTCCAGAACCTGCTGGCCAACGCTCTCAAGTTCACCCGGACCCGCGAGCGCGCCGTCATCGAGATCAGCCAGCGACAGGAAAATGGACAGGCCGTCATCGCGATTCGCGACAACGGCGTGGGCTTCAACATGAAGTATAACGACAAGCTGTTCGGGGTCTTCCAGCGCCTGCATCGCGCCGAAGAATTCGAAGGCACGGGCATCGGCCTGGCCACCGTGACAGCGCATCATTCACAAGCACGGAGGCCGGGTGTGGGCAGAAGCGGAACTGGATAAGGGCGCGACGTTTTTCTTCACCCTGGGAGCCACCTCGCCATTCGAAATTAAAACCGCCGAAACCAAAACGATCGAAGTTACGAACAAGACCGCAGCCGCGGGAGGTCAACTATGAACGCCAACTGAAGTCGACATTCTTTTGGTCGATGATAGTCAAGACGACGTGGATCTCACCCTGCATGCCTTGCGCGCGGAGAATCTGGCCAACCGTGTCTTCGTGGCCCGTGACGGCGAGGAAGCGCTGGATTTCCTGTTCTGCACCGGACCGCATTCCGGACGGTCCTTTGATCATCCTCCGAAGCTGGTACTGCTGGATCTGAAACTGCCGAAAGTGGACGGGATGCAGGTGCTCAAGCAGGTCAAAGGCGATCGCGCGAACCAGGACCATCCCCGTCGTCATGATGACCTCTTCGCGGGAAGAGCGGGATATGGTGAGCGGCTACCACCTGGGCGTCAATAGCTACCTGCAAAAACCGGTGGACTTCGACGAGTTCCGGAAGATGGTGAAGCTATTGGGGCTGTACTGGCTGGTCACCAATCGGCCTCCCCTGACCAACGGCTGGGCCCAGGCCGCAGAGCAGGGGAAATGAGCAGTCCCGGAAGCGCGCTCGAAACGCAAATCTCCGCCGCGCCGGACGTAAAGCTGCGCGCCTTGCTGGTGGAAGACAGCGCCCTCGACGCCGAACTGGTGGTGCGGGCGCTCGGCCGGGACGGCTTCGATGTTACTGCCGATGTGGTGGAGGATGAAGCCGCGTTCACCAAGGCGCTGCGCGCCCATCCGCCGGAGATTGTACTGGCCGATTACAACCTGCCGAACTGGAGAGGGATGGACGCATTGAAGACGCTGCGCAGCGAAGGTCTGGATATCCCGATGATTCTGGTCTCGGGCTCGCTGGGCGACGTGACGGCGGTGGAATGCATTAAACAAGGCGCGACCGATTACGTTCTCAAAGATGGTCTGGCACGCTTGCCCGAGGTCATCCGCCGCGCCTTGCGGGAGAAAAGTGAACGCGCCTTGCGCCAACAGATGGAAGAGGACCTGGCCCGGAAAGTGGATGAACTGGCGCGCTCCAACGCCGACCTCGAGCAGTTCGCCTATGTGGCCTCGCATGACCTGCAGGAACCACTGCGCATGGTGACGGCCTACACCCAGCTTCTGGCCGAACGTTATCGCGGCAAGCTCGACGCGGATGCCGACAAATTCATCGGGTATGCCAGCGAAGGGGCGCAGCGCATGCAGGTCCTCATTCACGATTTGCTGGCGTTCTCACGCGTCGGACGGAACGGCATTGTCCCGGGGAGCGTGGATTGCAATGCCGTTATGGCCGAGGTGCTGCTGGGGCTGGCCTCCGCCATTCGGGAAAGTGGAGCAATGGTCACGCATGGAGAGCTTCCGGCGGTGTGGGCAGACCGCACGTGGGTGGCGCAGATATTCCAGAATGTGATCGGGAACGCCATCAAGTTTCGCGGGAAGGAACCGCCGGTGATTTCCGCGCAGGCCGAAAGAGCCGGTCAGCAGTGGCGGTTCAGCGTGACCGACAACGGAATCGGAATCGCCCAGGAGTACGCGGAAAACATTTTTGTCGTCTTCCAGCGTTTGCACGCTCGCTCCGAATACCCGGGCAACGGCATCGGCCTGGCTATCTGCAAGAAAATCGTCGAACGCTACGGCGGAAGGATCTGGGTGGAATCGCAGTCCGGTGCCGGTTCCACCTTCAAGTTCACCCTGCCAGCCCACGACCCCGAGAGAGGGTGCCGGAGCGGCTATGAAATCAACACCTGACCTCCTCATCGTCGATGACAACCCGGCCGACGTGACCCTGGTCTGCGAGGCGCTGGCGGGAAGCAAGCATCGCAGCCGGATCGACAGCGTTGGGGACGGTGTAGAAGCGATGGCCTTTCTGAACCGCCGGGGGCAATACGTGAACGCGATCCGGCCCGACCTGGTCATCCTCGACCTGAATCTGCCGAAGAAAGACGGCCTGGCGGTATTGGCCGCCATGAAGGCCGGCCCCGATCTGCGCCGGATTCCGGTCGTGATCTTCAGCACGTCGCAGTTGCGCAAGGACGTGGTGCGCAGCTACGAAATGGGCGCGAACTGTTACGTCAACAAGCCGGGAAATCTGACTGAATTTTTTTTCGCGGTCAAATCCATTGAAGAATTCTGGTTCGGTTTTGTAAACCTGCCACACCAAGGAGAGTAGAAGAATAATGGATCGCCAACCCACCACGAAAGTATTGCTGATCGAAGACAACCCGGGCGACGCCGACCTGGTGCGCCTGCGGCTGGTCGAATGCAGAACTCCGGTCAACGTGAACTGTGTCACCCGGCTGTCGGCCGGCCTGGAATCCCTGAGCCGGGAAACGCCCTCGGTCGTGCTGCTCGATCTGTACCTTCCCGACAGCCGCGGCGCGGAAACATTTCGCCGCGTCATGGAGCACGCACCCAACGTCCCCGTGGTCGTGCTTTCCGGCCAGGACGATGAAGTGCTGGCGATGAAAGCCGTCCATCAGGGGGTTCAGGACTATCTGATCAAAGGCGATATCTCGAGCAAGCACCTGGAGCGCGCCATCCGTTACGCGGTGGAACGGCAGGACCTGTTGCGCTCGCTTGAAATCAGTCAAAAGCAGCAACTGGAGTTCAAGAACCGTTTCCTGTCTCACGTCTCGCACGAATTACGCACGCCGCTGACCTGCATTCACCAGTACGTATCTCTGCTGGTGGACGGACTAGTCGGCCCTTTGTTGCCCGACCAGATCGATCACCTGAAGACGATCCAGAAGAGCGTGAATCAGTTGCACGCCATGATTCGCGATCTGCTGGAAGCCACTCGGGCCGAGGGCGGCAAGATGCGGATCGAGCGCCGCTGCGTCTCGCTCGGCGAACTGGTGCAGCAGACCATCGCCATGATGCGTCCCATGGCCGACGAAAAAAAGATTGGTCTCGAAATCGGACTCGACCAGCGCCTGCCCCTGGTGCATGCCGACCCCGACCGTGTGCTCGAAGTGCTCATCAATCTGGTCGACAATGCCATCAAGTTCACCCCAGCCGAGGGGTCGGTCATGGTGCAGGCCAGCATGGTGGATGCCGATCCGGGCTATGCCTACATTTCGGTCAGCGATACCGGCCGCGGCATCGGCCCGCAGGCCAAGGCGCTGATCTTTGAACGGCTTTATCAGGACCCTGATTCTGTCGACGACCATCGCTCCGGCTTAGGCCTGGGATTATTCATCAGCCGGGAAATCGTCCGCCTGCATGAGGGACGCATCTGGGTTTCAAGCGAACTGGGCCAGGGCAGCACTTTTACATTTACCATTCCCATCTATTCCCTGGCCAAACTGCTGGCCCCCGTCGTCATCCATCAGGGTGTCTTGCGTCCGGCTTTTGTGCTGGTGAAGGTTGAACTCGCGCCGCTCTCCAATCCTCCGCGGGGCAATTGGAAAGAGACCTGGCTGCAGGCTTTGGAGATCCTGCGCCGTTGCGTTTTTCTCGACAAAGACCTGGTTCTGCCGCCCATGGGGACGTCGGGGACGACCGAGACGGTTTTCGTGGTGGCGTCGGTCGACATGCAGCGCTCCGAGAACATGACCACGCGCATCCGCGAACAATTGGAACGCGTGACCAATCGCAAGACCAAATGCAACTTAACCATTACCACAGTTCCAGTGGAGCTGCCGTCGGGCATTCTTGAGGAAGCCCCGGAGCAGCAGGTCCAAACCGTGGCGGACTGTGTAACTAAGATGATTGTGACAAGCCGGGAAGAAAAGAAGTTGTGCGCCGGAAAGGGCGCACCAACCACCAATTGCTGAACCCACACAATTAAGGAGAAATGCAATGCCAAATCAGAAGATTCTTGTAGTCGACGACGATCCCGATCTGGTGCGTGCCCTGCGGCTGCGCCTGCGAGCCAACAACTATGAAGTCGCCACAGCCTCCGATGGCTATGCCGCGATTGCCTCAGCCCAGAAAGAACGCCCCGCCCTCATTATTCTGGATCTTGGCCTGCCTGTGGGCGACGGCTTCGTGGTTCTTAACCGGCTGCAGAACAGCGATGCTCTGGCCGGAATTCCGGTTATCGTGCTGAGCGCGCGCGATCCCCAGACCAACGAAGAACGCGCCCTGAAAGCCGGAGCAGCGGCATTTTTTCAGAAGCCCGCGGATAACGACGAACTGCTGAACGTGATCCGGGTCAGCCTGGGCGCCGGCGGAACCGCGCAGCCAGCGGCCTGGTCGTCGTAGGATTCACTGCGAGGCAACTGGGCCGGATTACCTCTATTTGTCATCCTGAGGCCCGCGTTTCTTGCGGGCCGAGGGGACCTTATCATTCGCAGCGCGCAAACGTCGGCGGTACTTGCCCCGCTAGCAATTTGCATCGATCCTGCGTTGGGAGTCCCTCGGCTAGGCCGAGGACTCCGCTGCGTCAGGATGACAAGGAATCGAAGATCTCTCCGGCCGACCGGTCGGCGGGTTCACATTCCCCCACCGTTCGCCTTAAAATCTTCTAACCCAGCCACATACAAGATTCCACACAAACCTCCAGAAATACATACCTGGTTTCCCGAAACCCATCTATAATCTTGGAAGTCGCTTTAGACACGGTACTTAGCAGTTCCAGAACCGGAAACGACATGGCAGCGAAGTTGCTCATCGAGGAACGGTGGGGTTTCATTCCCCCGCCTATTCGGCCCCCTGAGGGTTCGCCGCCGAAACGTATGAACCGGGAAAGCCAAGTTCGCTCGGTTGCCGTCCTGCTGTTCCTACTGACGGTGGCTGCGGTCGTATTTGCCGGCTTCAATTTCAACTCCGAGTGGAAGTTCCTCGTTCCCGACGACGGCGTCTGGTGGGTCGAAAACGGCGGACGCCTCACGGCTGACCGGGTCGACCCCGGCGGCCCGGGCGCACGGAGCGGCATCAAGGCCGGCGACCAGCTGGTTTCCATCAACGGCGAGGAAGTCCAGACCATGCCGCGGCTGGAGCGCCAGCTCTACCGCAACGGCGTCTGGTCGAAGGCCTCATATTCCTTGCTGCGGCAATCCGTTCCTCTCGATTCCAGCGTCATTCTGGTTCCCGCCGAGCGATCGCTTAATAATTGGCTCCGGCTGATCGCCCTCATCTACTTGGGCATAGGCCTCTATGTCCTGTTGCGCCGCTGGACTGCTCCCGGATCCACGCATTTCTATATCTTTTGCCTTGTCTCGTTTATCGCCTATTCCTTCAAGTACACCGGCAAGCTGAACGATTTCGACTGGACGATTTATTGGGGCAACATCGCCGCCGGAGTGTTGCAGCCAGCTTTGTTCCTGCATTTCGTTCTCACTTTCCCCGAGAAACGCGAGATTGTGCGCAAACATCCCTGGCTGCTGGCGCTGGTGTACATGCCGGCGGCGGTGCTGCTTACGGCCCACCTCACCGCCATGCGTTTGCTTCAGGCCAGCGAGCGGCTGCGCTGGAACCTTGACCGGATGGAAATGTCCTACGGATCGCTGTTCTTTCTGGCCGCTGCCGGCTTGCTCTGGTATAGCTACCGGCACGCCAGTACGACGATTCTGCGGCAGCAGTTAAAGTGGGTAACGCGCGGCACCATCCTAGCGATCGTTCCCTACACCATCTTCTATGTCATCCCGTACTTGACGGGTTCGCTGCCCGGGGCAGCCATGAAGGTGTCGGCGCTGTCTTTGGCTCTGCTGCCACTCACGTTCGGCTATGCCATCTTCCGCTACCGACTGATGGATGTAGACCTCATCTTCAAGCGCGGCGTGGTCTACACTCTCGCGGCGGCGATCGTGGTGGGAATGTATTTCGCGCTGGTGGCGGGCGTGGCCCTGCTGGTTCACAATTGGCGGCCCAGTTCCGGTCCGATGGGCCTGGTCCTGGCTGTCGTGGTCACGGCGCTGTTGTTCGATCCTGTCCGCAAGTGGATTCAAGACCACATCGATCAGTTCTTCTACCGCACCAGCTATGACTACCGCCGCACGCTGCTCGAGTTCGGCCGCGAGTTGGGTTCGGAAACCAACCTGAATACTCTGCTCTCGTCGCTGATCGACCGCTTGTCCCGCACGCTCGCGGTCGATCGCATGGCAATCTTCCTGGCCGGCGACGCAGCGGGACAATTTGGGCTGGCCAAGTCCTTCGGCTTAACCGCGCCCGGCAACGTTGACCTCTCGTTCCTGAGCGCGCCTCGGCCCGAGCCCGCTGGCCATCTTTTCTTCGAGAATACGCACCTGGTGCCTCGCGAGAGCCCGGAGGCGCAGCAAGCGATTGCCAAGCTCGACCTGAATTACTACATTCCGTGCCGTGCTCAGCAGAAAACCATCGCCGTGCTCGGCCTGGGCAAGACCATGCAAGGCGACTTCCTTTCCAGCGAAGACATGGAGCTGCTGGAGACTCTGGGCGGCTACCTCGGCATCGCCATTCAAAATGGACAGCTTTATGCCTCGTTGCAGCAGAAGGCGGCAGAGTACGAACGCCTGAAAGATTTCAACGAAAACATCGTTGAATCCATCAATGTGGGTGTGATGGCGCTCGATATGGAAGACCGCATCGAGAGCTGGAACGCGCAGATGGAAGTAATGTATGCGATGCCGCGCTGGCAGACCCTGACGCAACCGCTGAAAAGCATTTTCCCGGCGGAGTTTGTCGACGAATTCAATCGCATGCGGCAGGACACGGGCATTCGCAACCTGTACAAGTTCCGTTTGAAAACACCGGCGGGCGAAGTCCGCACCGTGAATGTGGCCATCGCGCCTCTGGTTACGCGCAAGTTCCAGGTGATCGGACGGCTGGTCATCATGGACGACATCACCGAGCGCGTCGATCTCGAAGTCCAGCTTTCCCAGGCCGACAAACTTTCATCCATCGGTTTGCTGGCGGCGGGCGTGGCCCATGAAGTCAACACGCCGTTGGCCGTGATTTCCTCCTACACGCAGATGCTGAGCAAACAACTGCAGGGAGATCCGCAGAAGACCGGCCTGCTGGAGAAAATTACGCGGCAGACCTTCCGCGCGTCGGAGATTGTAAACAATCTGCTGAATTTCTCGCGCACCAGCGGCAGCGAGATCGGCGATGTGGATGTGAACAAAGTGATCGGCGACACGCTGGCCCTGCTGGAACATCAGTTCAAGGTGGCCAAGGTAGAGGTGCAGAACGCGCTCGAGCCCAAGCTGCCCGCCATTCAAGGGAATGCAGGAAGATTGCAGCAAGTATTTCTGAACCTGTTCCTGAACGCGAAAGACGCGATGCCCGGCGGCGGCACGCTGCGCGTGGCTACGCTCAACGGCGAGAGCGTCAGCGTGTGCGTGTCCGACACGGGGACGGGCATCGCGCCGGAGAATATTCAGCGCATTTACGATCCATTCTTTACCACCAAGACTTCGCCGCGGGAAGGTCAGGCCCGCGGAACCGGCCTTGGCCTTTCCGTGACCTACGGCATCATTCAGGAACATGCGGGCAAGATTCGCGTGGAGAGCAATCCCGGCGCGGGCACGACGTTTGTCATCGATTTTCCTCTGAGTAAGAAGGCAGTCTCTTCCAAGGCGGAGTATGTCTGATGCGGCCGTCATCTCGCGCACTCTGATGAATGGAACGCCGGGCCTCGCCGGCGCGGTGCTCATCATCGACGATGAGGCCGAGATTCGCGAATCCCTGCAGGCGCTGCTGGAGATGGAAGGCTTCGCGGTTGAGACCGCGCCCACCGGCGAAGCTGGACTTCAGCGCATCGGCGAACATCCTTTCGACCTGATCCTGCTCGATCTTGCCCTGCCCGGCCGCGATGGCCTGGAAATCCTGACCGAGATTCGTTCTCACGAGACTCGCCTGCCGGTCATCATGATCACGGCCTACGGCACAGTCGAGAACGCAGTGCGCGCCATGCAGTCCGGCGCCGCCAACTTTGTTACCAAACCCTGGGACAACGAAAAGCTTCTCGCCGACGTGCGCGCCGCCGTGGGCTGGCGCCGTGCCGAAGAAGAGAACATCCAACTGAAGCGCGCCCTCAAACAGCGCTACAACTTCGAAAACATCGTCGGCAAAAGCGAGCCGATGCTGAAGATCTTCGACCTGGTCGCCCAGGTGGCGAACAGCCGCTCCACCGTGCTGTTGCAAGGCGAAAGCGGAACCGGCAAGGAAGTCATCGCCAAGGCTCTGCATCTGAACTCGCCGCGGCACGACCGGCCTTTTGTCCCGGTCAACACTGGCTCCATGCCGACCGATTTGCTGGAGTCCACGCTCTTCGGCCACGTGAAGGGAGCATTCACAAGCGCCATCGCTTCCAAAAAGGGTCTGTTTGAGATGGCGGACCGGGGCACGCTCTTTCTCGACGAAATTGCCACCATGGGCCTGGACACGCAGGCCAAGATTCTCCGCGTCTTGCAGGATCGCCGCTTCATGCACCTCGGCGGAGTGCAGGAGATGCAGGTGGATGTGCGCATCATCGCCGCCACTAACATCGATCTGCGCCAGTCGGTGCGCGACGGCCGCTTCCGCGAAGATCTGTTCTACCGCTTGAACGTGATCACCATCGAGCTTCCCCCCTTGCGCCAACGCAAAGAAGACATCCCGCTGCTGGTAGATTTCTTCCTGAAAAAGTACGCCGAGGAAAATGACCGTCCGGCGCGGCACATTACGCCGGAAGCCTTGCGGCCGCTGATATCCTATTCATGGCCGGGCAACGTGCGCGAACTGGAAAACGTAATCGAGCGCGCCGTGGTGCTCTCTTCCGGAACGGATATCGGCCTCGATCTGCTGCCCGACCATCTGCTCGGCCGGGGTTCGGCCTTCACCTTGCACGATCCGCCCGCGGATGCGTCGCTGTTTGAAATCGTCGAAGACGTGGAGCGCCGCATCATCACCGACATGCTGGAGAAGTGCAACTGGAACCAGACCGAAGCTGCCGAGCACTTCAAAGTGCCGCTCTCCACGCTGAACCAGAAAATCCGCCGCCTGAATATCGAGATCAGGAAGAAGACGCGCGGATAGAAGAAAGTGGTCAGTGGCCAGTGGCCAGTCAAACCCGCACCATACTTTGCGCACCACAACCAATCCGATTTTTCTGACCACTGATCACTGACCACTGACCACTGCCCTTCTGTTATAGTTTTCGGGAAAGCATGGAACTCACCTCGCCCACCTACATCGCCAAAGAAAAAGTCCAGACAGTTCAGGATTACGTTCTGTTCTGCGGTCAGGCCATCGCGAATCTTTTTCGAAAGCCGCGCTACTTCGCTGATATGGCCTTACAGGCAGATACCATTGGCGTGGGATCTCTGCCCATCGTCGTGCTTACCGGCTTCTTCACCGGAGCCGTGCTGGCGCTCCAGGCATCCAACACGCTCGAGCGTTTCGGCTCCATCACTCTGGTCGGGCAGTTGGTCTCCACTTCCATGGTGCGCGAGCTGGGACCCGTGCTGACCAGCCTGATGGTGGCGGGGCGCAATTCCTCCGGCATGGCCAGCGAACTGGGATCGATGGTGGTGACCGAACAGATCGACGCCATGCGCGCCCTGGGCACCGACCCCATGAAGAAGCTGGTCACGCCGCGCGTGACTGCCACCGTGTTCATGCTGTTCTTCCTGACCATCATTTCCGATCTGGTAGGCCTGACCGGAGGATTGTTCATTGCCAAAGTGCTGCTGCGTCTCGATGCCCGGCAGTATTGGTCCAACGCCTGGGAAACGCTGGTGTTTCAGGATGTCTTCATGGGACTGTTGAAGCCGGTCCTGTTCGGCTTCATCATCGCGACCATCGGCTGCTTCTATGGCATGAACGCCCGCGGAGGAACCCAGGGTGTGGGGCGCGCCACCACGCAAGCTGTGGTCGCGGCTTCGGTGCTGATCCTGGCGTTCGATTTGTTCCTTACACGATTCCTGATGGCCGTGCTCGCTTATCACTAATTCCATGTCCGCGCCCACCTTGCCGCTCGATCGCGCTGCTGTAACCACGCCGGAAGCTTCCTCGCCGGCCATCGTGTTTGAAGACGTGGCGGTCTCCTTCGGCGACAGTGAAGTGCTGCGCGGAGTTTCCTTCCATCTGGCCCGGGGCGAGACCAAGGCGCTGTTCGGCGTGGCCGGCTCAGGCAAGAGCCTGATTCTCAAGCTGGTGCTGGGACTGATCCGTCCGGACTCGGGACGCATCGTTGTGTTGGGGCAGGACGTGACGCAAATGCGGGAAGAAGATCTGTTTGCGTTGCGCGGCAAGATTGGGATGGTCTTCCAGGAGAGCGCGCTCTTCGATTCTCTTACGGTCAGCGAAAACGTCGCCTACCGGCTGACGGAAGAACACGGCATTTATGACGAGGACATCGATCGCAAAGTGCGCGAGGCCTTGCGCTTCGTGGAATTAGAGCACACGCTCAATCTCTCTCCCGCGGAACTATCCGGCGGCATGCGGCGGCGCGTGGCCATCGCGCGCGCGATCATTACGCAACCCGAACTGCTGCTCTATGACTCACCCACCGGAGGCCTCGATCCGGTAACCTCGAACACCATTATCGAATTGATTGTGAAGCAACGCGATGTGTACAAGACGAGCGCTCTGCTGGTGACGCACCGCCTGCAGGATGCTTTCACCATGGCCACCCATCAGTTCGACAAGGAAACCAACCACATCGTGCCGCTGCCGCCCGGCAAGCACTGCGATGTGCCCCTGAGCTTTCTGATCCTGCGCGACGGCAAAGTGATTTTCGACGGCGACCTGCAGGCACTGGCGCACTCCGAAGACGAGTACATAAGGGAATACATTTCGTAGCAGCGGTCAGTGATCAGTGGTCAGTGGTTGTCGGTGGTCAGTGATCAGTAACCGTCGGAAGCGGCATACTTAGGTCTTACTGACCACTGACCACCGACCACTGCTTTCACTTCATCAATCTCTCCACCTCTTCCGCTCCTGACGGCAACGCGCCGCTCAGTTTGATCAGCTTGCCATCCGGGTCCACGTAGTAGTCGTCTTCGATGCGCACGCCCAGGTTTTCCTCGGGAATGTAAATTCCCGGCTCGATGGTGAAAACCGCGCCGGGCCCGAATGGAACGCTGTAGTCGTTGGCATCGTGCACGTTGAGCCCGACGTAGTGTCCCAGGCCGTGGATGAAGTACTTTCCCAGCGGTTCGCCGTGCAAATCCTTCCCATGGGTGTTGATGTAATCGAGCGCGACTTTGTGGAGCGAGTCGGGGTCGTCGCGCTTCATGTTTGATTTGCCCGATTTGAAAGCGGCGGCAGCAGCCGTTTGCGCGCCCAGAACAACGTCGTAGATCTCGCGCTGGCGCGCGGTAAAGTGCCCGTTGACCGGAAGCGTGCGCGTGATGTCGGAGGCGTACATGGAATATTCGCCGGCGGCATCGATGACCACGACGTCGCCGGACTGCATGACCTTGTCGTCATCCGAATAGTGCAGCACGGTTGAAAAGTAGCCCGAACCCACGATGGGGGCGTAGGCCACGCGCTCACAGCCGCGCTTGCCCCACTCATATTGCATGAGAGCGGAGATCTCGCGCTCGTTCACGTTCGGCTTCACGGCCTTGAACGCGGCGAAGTGCGCGGCGACCGAGGCGTCGACCGCTTTTTGGATCAACGCTACCTCTCCCGCGTCTTTTGTGGTGCGCAGCGACGAGATCATGGGCTTCACGTCCTGAAAAGACAGATACGAATTCAGCCGCTTCAGAAACGCCAGCGGCGCCGACGAAGGCGAGTTCTCGCCATGCGACGCCACGTCGGTGTAGACGACGGGACGCGGCAGCCGCCACGTACCGCGCCACGTCATCGGGCAGCCGTCCCATATCTTCGACTCGATCGAAACCGGTACTCTTTGGCGCTTCCGGGTTCTCCGGGCCGAGCTTGGGGCCGGTCCACTTCTCTTGAGTGAGATTGCGCGGAGGCAGAAAAAGAATCTCGGTGTAGGCACGCGCGGGGGTTTCGCCTCTAGCCTCGGCCGCCGATGCAATCAGCAGAGCCGCGCCAGATTCGCTCAAGCCCGAGAGATAGTAGAAGTTATCGTCCTGGCGAAAGCCGTAGATGTTGTTGGGGCCGTCGTTCTCCGTGGCGGCAAACAGAACGACGACGCCTCCAACTTTCTTTGCCAGCGCTTCGCGGCGAGCGTGATAGTCGGCGTTGGCCTGTCGCTCTAAACCGAAGCTCGACTCAACGGCGCAGAGAAGGAAAAGGCCGGCAAAGACACCTGCCAGGAAAAAAGAAGACTGCGGTTTTCGCATCGTGTAGTCCATCCTTCGTTTGACGTACGTCCAGCCCCGCCGTCACCGGGCGGCGCCGGGTCTTCGATGAAAGCTCCAGATTACTTCTGCCCGCCGGTGGCGCTTTGTTTTGCCTGCAGGAACGAGTCGACGTTGCGCTTGTCGATCAGGGCAGAACCAGTATCCACGAAGGATGGAATTGTCGCAAAACTATCTTTCGACCAGTCCGTCTCAAGCGACTTCGGCTTATGATGATAGAGGTTGTCGAGCATCTGCATGCCCACGAAAGCCATGGTGTAGGGCTTCTGCGCGATGGTAGCGGCGATGCCGCCCTTCCTCACCCAATCCAGGGTTTCGGCATCGGTGTCCATCGCCATCACAACTTTGCCGCTGATGTGGTAGCTGTTGAGCACGCCAGCGACTTCCTTGCCCGATTGCGCCTCCAGGCTGACGAAAGCATCGACCTGATCGTTTTCCTTGCCGATGATTTGGGTGGTGGTATCGAAGGCGATGCGCGGGTCACCCTGAATATCGACCACGCGCGTGATCTTGATGCTGGTGTGCTCAAGTGCATCCCGGTAGCCGCGCAGACGGTCCTGCATGTTGTGCTGGTCGGGCATGGTAAAGACCACGACGTTGCCCTTGCCGTTCAACTCCTGCGCCAGGCGCATGCCTCCGCTGACGCCGGCCGCATAGTTGTTGGTGCCGATGAAGAACAGCCGCTTGCTGGCGGGGGCGTCGGAGTCGACGGTAATCACAGGGATCCCAGCGGCGATTGCCTTGTCGATGCTGTCCTTGAGCAGGGCAGGGTCGGTCACGCCGAGCAGGATGCCGGAAGCTTTTTGCCGCACTGCCTGGTCGAGTGCGTCGCGTTCCGCTTTAGGGTCGTAGTTGTTGGGGCCTACGAAGTCAGAGCGCACCTTGAATTGCACTGGCCGCCTTGCTGAAACCCGCGCCAGCCGCCTGCCAGTAGGGTACCTGGAGGTTAGCCGCTACGAATACGAAGTACTCGTTGGAATCGTGAGCGCCACAACTGAGCAGAGAAACGACAAAGACGGCCACGGCGAGGAAAGAAAACAGCTTGCGGAAGCGGAGCATCGGATCCTCCTTCGGACGTGCGTACTGGCGGAGTTCAACCGGCGTGCCGGGCCCGATGAGAAACTTTGGCGAGTGGATTGTAACCGAGCAGTCAAGCGAAAGAAAGCGGAGGAGCACCGCCGCGTCGAGTAGAGCCGGCGTCCCCCGGCTGTCGAGCGGGCGTCCCGCCGGCTTCGCAGTCAGCAAAATGCGCCGCGAGGTTTCACACTCCGACCGGGAACGGCTTGGTGTGGGTTTCCGCGCTAAGCTCGACACCGGCGAAACGGCCTTGCAGCAGAGACATCAATCCCGTGTACCAGTAACCCACCACGAAGAGCACGAGGAACGGAACCGTGACGAAGTTCTCGTTCTCGACCGCATAGAACACGGTGAGCGCGAAGTAAGTGCCGATCACCAGTTCGAGCCACGGCACCCAGCCCAGGCGCTTGCGGTACTTGGTGGCCCCGACTTTGTCCTTCTTGGATTCCACGTGGTACTTGGGCGTGCGCGCGAACGCGCTCTCCTTGCCGATAAGCGCCTCGATCACGGCTTTGGTGTTGGTGATGGTCAATCCGATGCCGAGGGCCATGAGGAACGGCAGATACAGCAGCGCCCGCGGCCAGCTTTTGGGAAAGAGTTCGCGCTGCGAAACCAGATAGAAGCTCGAAATCGAAAACGTCGACGCCATGAACAGCGGCAGATCGATGAAGAGCATCTGGAACCATCCCTGATAAAAGCGGATGATCATGGCCGGCAACATCAGCACCGAAAGCACGATCATCAGCGGATAGCTGAGGTTCGCGGTGAGGTGATACCAGGCTTCAATCTTGATGTGAAAAGGCGCATCGCTGCGCAGCACGCGCGGCAGAATCTTCTTTCCCGTCTGGATCAATCCTTTCGCCCAGCGCGCCTGCTGGGTTTTGAACGCGGTCATCTCCACCGGCAACTCGGCCGGACATTCGACATCCTGCAGGTAGATAAACTTCCATCCCTTGAGCTGGGCGCGGTAGGAAAGATCGGTGTCTTCGGTGAGCGTGTCGTGCTGCCAGCCGCCGGCTTCGTCGATGGTCACGCGCCGCCACACTCCGGCGGTGCCGTTGAAATTAAAGAAGACTCCGCTGCGGGCGCGTCCCGAGTGCTCGAGCACGAAGTGGCCGTCAAGCAGAATCGCTTCCACCTGCGTGAGCAAAGAATAATTGCGGTTGATGTGCGTCCAGCGCGTCTGCACCATCCCGATCTTCGGATCGGTGAAGTGATGGATCGTGCACAGCAGAAAATCTTCCGGCGGAGTGAAATCGGCGTCGAAGATGGCGACGAATTCGCCTTTCGCAGTCTTCAGACCCTCAGCCAGCGCTCCAGCTTTGAAGCCCTCGCGATTGGTGCGGTGATGGTAGCTGATGGGATTGCCCAGCGCGGCATAACGCTCGACCAGATTGCGCGCGACTTCGACGGTTTCGTCGGTGGAATCGTCAAGCACCTGAATGTCGAGCTTCTCCCGCGGATATTTCAGCTTGCAGATCGATTCCAGCAGCCGCTCGACCACGTATTGCTCATTGAAGATAGGCAGTTGCACCGTAAGGCGCGGCAACTCCTCGAAGTACGCAGCCGGTTCGGTGGTGCGGTTCTTCTTATGCTTGTAATAAAGGTAAACCAGAATGTAGCGGTGCATGCCGTAGCCAGCCAGCAGGATCAGTACAATGAAATACGGAATCAGCAGCGCGCGATCGAACGCGTCAGTGTGGTAGAGACCCTGAAAGGTCTTGTCCAGCAGGTGCTGGCGGAGATAGGGCCCAATGCCCTTAGGGGCAGCCCACGCGGCCAGCGTCGAAGACAGGATGAGATCAGAACGGAGCAAGGGGTCCGGTGAAAACTTTTATTCTACCGGATTCGCGGCGCAGTAACCGAAGCGCCGGATCTTGCCGGATGTCCCGCGAGCCTGCCCTGAGTTTCAGTGTTGGCCTTCATCCTCAGGCGTAAGAATCGCCCTGAGCTGCAAGCTCTTTCGCTCGCCTTCGCCCAAACTCAGCGTCTTGCCCTGACCTTCGTAGCTCTTGAGGAATTCTGGATTGTAATAGGCTTCGCCGTCGACGCTCTCCCACGCGAACAGCGTGTAATCGCCCGGAGGCAGGCCGCGCAAGGTGAAGCGTCCGCTCTGATCGGCGATCGCTTTGTGATACCGCTCGGGACGGCTGCGGAAGCGCGCTTCTGGCACAGCGACGACCACCGCGTCGGCGACGGGTTCATCTTTTTGATTGGTGGCGATGCCCTCCGCGACCGCTCCATTGGCGCTCGCGACGAGATCGAGCGTGGTGAATTCCGCCGCTCACGCTGAATCCAGAGTCGGCCGCATCGCGGCCCGCGGCCACGGATTTCAGAAACCAATCCGGCATCGCGCTGGCGTCGGAAATCTGAACCGAATAATGTCCTGCAGGCACATTCTTCCACTCGAAAGCTGCCGTCGGCATTCACGTGCGCCAGGGTGGAGAAGCTTGCTTGCATCGTGAAGAACGCTGAGCGCATCGTCATCGCCGTCGGCGGAGCGCAGCAGAAGAAACATCTGGCTGGGATCGGGCCGGGCGGTGCTGCTGGCCTCCATGCGAAGGCGTCCGCGAATCGAGCCCCGGCTTGAGGCGCGAGTCTGCAGACCTTCCACGTTCGCCGACGTGATCTGCAGCGCCTGACGCGCCACCATGGGCGCCGCCGCGTTATCGACTGTGGCGAGAATGGTGTAAGCTCCGGGAGCAACGTCGCGAATCTCGAAGGTGCCGTCCTTGCGCATCTCCGCGCCATTCAGCACCAGACTGAAATCTCTCGATTGCAGCATGATTGCCGCGGTAGAACCGGGCGGCAGGTTCACCACCGAGCCTCGAATGGTCAGGCTGGGGCTGGGAGTGAGCGAAAAATTCACGGGAAAGTCATCGCCGGCGTGCAACTGAATCGGCGCGGCCTGCCCGCGATCCCGCGTGCCAGGATAATAAGTAGTCTGGTAGGCAGTCGCCACTTTGGCTATCGCGGCGACGACATTTCGCTTCAACTCCGCGGGCGCGTCGTCGCTGCCAGCTTCGATCAGACTTCTGAAGTCGGGCGGCGGAGTTACCGAAACAAAGTAGCTGCCGGCGGCGAGGCCCGCGATGCGGTATTCGCCCAGATCGTTGGTGCGCTCGGCCCCAACCTGCTCCCAATGGCTGCGGCCTGCGACGAAAGTTCGGCGCAGCACGGTGACTTGCGCCTCAGCCATGGGATCGCCGTCTTCATCGGTGACGCGCCCTGCAATCACCGCCGCGGCTTGCAGATGAATGACAAGATCCTTCATCTCCTGCCCGGCGGCCAGCGCCAGCACGCGGCCTTCGGTGCGGGGGCGGTGCCTGTCGATTTCCCGGTAGCCGGTGCGCTCCACAAACATGCGGTAGCGTCCGGGAAGAATGTTTTCGATGCGGAAGCTGCCATCCACGCCGGTGACGGCGGTATAGTTTCCGCCACCGCTCTGGCTCTCGGCAATCAGCTCGATGAGCGCCTTCTTCACCGGCTCGCTGCCGGGATCTTTGGTGACGATCGCCGCTGAGCGTGGCCCGCGCTGGTGTCGAAGCCTGCGCGGAGGATACAGGTGAGGTCTGCGCCGGAAGCACGGCGGCTGCCAGCACGACAAGCCACAACAGAGGTGCGGGAAGAGCCTTCATCATGTTCGAATGCGGGAGGGGATTCGACAGTTCGCCCGAGTTCCGACCGTGAGGATCGATCAAGTGATCTCCGACCAGCTATTCTAACCCGATTAAGCAGGCCCCAAAAAAACAAAATGACATCTTCAATCCGGCGAGCAGATTACCATTTTATAACGGGGTACCCCCTCCCCCTTCCCCCAAATCTCTGGAGTCATGGGGTTAAGCATGTTTTGGCCTGCAAAATCCGCAGGCCAAAGGACTTAGAGGTCAAAATCTAGACAGCAAAGGACTTACTGCCGCGACAATGTGGGTTCATCCGACCGTCACGGGCTCGACCATGATTGCGCAATTTTTTCGGCGGCACAAGGTCAGATGTCACATATGCGGGCTGTGGAAATATTTCGATCAGTGAATGGCAAGGCTGCTGGCGTAGCGTTCCACGGTTCGGCGCGAGCGGCCCTGTTCTCCCTCGAAAACCTGGTCCGTATCGAGGTCGGTGGCAACGATCATATGGTGCTCGGGTTGAAGCGCGTCGTAGAGTTGGAGGGCGAAGAAATTTTCGGGATCGACCAATTTTTCGACGACAGCGGGAAGGACGTCTTTGCCGAGCGCGACCAGATCGTGGAACTCTTTGAGATGCGTGACAGCCCGCGGATCGGAACTAATAATGATCTCGGGCGCCTCCCATCTTCGCTTCCAGGCTTCGAACAACCGCTCGAAACGAGCCGTCAACTCAGAAGGCAGTTTAGCGGCCTGTTCTTTGACCGCGGCAATTTGTTCCTGCGTCGGCATGACCAGTTGGAGCTCCCCTCTTCTCTGCGCATCCACCAGACTCTGCTCTTCTGTAGATAGTGCTCTGCTCTGGCCATAGAAAGCAAGTACGCGACCGTAACCGCTTGACACCAGTTCGTTTAGACCGTGCTGAATGCGCAAGGACGCGCCACACTTCGATTCCCATCGTGGACCGTGAGTTGGCCCCGACACACAACCGTGAGTCATGTTGGTCGTGCTTATTCCCCAGGCCGCGACCGGACCAGAGCTCGCGCGCCTCAAGCCATATCTCGCGTAAAAGGCATCGAACTGCTGGATCGTGGGGCCAGGCCACAGCCACGTGTTGGTTACCCCGACGGTCCAAGAGATGCAGTTGTAAACGCGAGTCGCTTCGCCCGTAACCACGGCCGCGTTGACATTCAGACTTGGAAACCAGGCGTGAAACTGGGCCTGTTCTTGCTGTCATCTGGCGGGGCAGAGCCATGATTTACCTCCAAAGAATGATCGGGGTGATTGAACACGATTTGAGGGCCAGGGCGCTAACGAGGTTCTTAGTTGTTACGAAAGCCGAACAAAATTAGCGGTCAGGTGGAAGGGGGAGCCGGCTAGCGGGCCGAAGCCCGTTCCAAAACGAAACACTCCTTCAATGAATGCACGACAGAGGCCTGAATCCTTGTCACAACTGAAGTAAGCTTTGGTTCGTGGGCCTGTGGTGTAATGGCAGCACAGTTCCTTGCCGAGGTAACGGTGAGGGTTCGAGTCCCTCCGGTTCCATTCCTCTTCGATGGAGGATTTCTCTCAGGGGCAGTGGAGGGTTCGTAAGGCAGGGTGCGACTCTTCTTAAAGTAACTTGATCTACAGCCGGATTCTTTCGATAATAATAGCGTTACCTTGGCAGGGAGCGAGTTATTGTCTGAGGCAACGGCCTCGGAGATTTCCGGGGTCGTTTGCATTTTCAGCAATCGGCGTTCCCGAATCGAAACTCTACACGACAAATTTTCGCAACGGGCCATTGCGAACGCGCCGCGCTGGCTTATGCTTTTCGCGTGGGCCCGTGGTGTAACGGTAGCACGATACGCCATCAAGGTATTAGGTGAGGGTTCGAATCCCTCCGGGTCCATTCCTTCATCGTGAGGGAATGTCTCTCAGGGACAAGTGGAGAATTCGCTGATGGTGCGGCTCTCCTTAAAGTAACTTGATTTACTGTGAACGCCGGGCCGATAATCTACTTGATACCTTGATGGGGTGCCGGCTACCGGCTCTCGCGAACGGCCTCGGGATTCCCGGGGCCGTTTGTATTTTTGGCGAGGATCTGCGATTGGCGCGACCCTAACGCCTCCGCAAAACGTACTCTCTAAGCCACATCGTTTCCAGCAGGCTTTCCTCAGTCCCGAACAATGAAAACGCATTCAGATTGTAGTCGCTGAGCACGCTTAGAACCTTCGTCCGCTCACTCGACGGAATGTCAAACCTCCACAATCGGTCTTGGTGCGGATGTTGCTGATCGAAGACATCCTGATGCGATGCGAAGCGCCACCCATAATTCTCCTCAAATTCCCCGCAGATTGTGTAATCGCATCGCTGGCGAAAATGCCTCTCATGTGTCTCTACGTATGGACCAATGGCCCTGATGTGAGGCTGGCCGAGTGTCCCGCCCTTCACGGCCTCCGGCCTCTCACAGTACGCGAAAATCGACCTTTTCTCGGGCTTTTCGCCAGACGGTTCATCACGAAATGCAAAAAATGCGGCCACAAACGGTGACCGCGACCAGTCGAGCAGCGGCGATGGAAATCCAAAGTGTCTTAGATAGGCCATGTATCGATAGAGAGGGGTTGGGAACACATCGCCAATCTCGTAAAGCAGCCCGGCCTTAAGGAAGTTTGTGCTAGACCATTGTGGATCGAAGTCGGGAACGTCTACGTGGGCGAAGGTCCTAATTTCGGCCCGCATGCTGGCGCAGATTAGCATGTAGTACTCGCGGAAAAGCATGCGCTCGGCCCCGCTTCTTTCGAGCGTCGTTTTCAATGACCATTTGGAATTGCCTTGTCCGCGAAAAAGAAGCGGTGAGGTTTCAGCCGTATACTTTACGCGAAGCTCCCGCACCCTTTGTTCAAAGGTCTGCCAATCGGCAATCTCAACGGCTTCCACAAAGAGTCTCGTCTAGTTCAGAAAGTACTGCCGGTACAGCGTGTCGCGCTGGGCGGGGCGGAAGCCGGCGTCGCGGATGATGCGGCGTAATTCTTCTTCGGTCGTGCAGTTGGTTACGCCTGCGGCTCTTACTACATTTTCTTCGAGCATCACCGAGCCTACGTCGTTGCCGCCGAAGCGGAGGCCCATCTGGCAGACTTTCAGGCCTTGCGTTACCCAGCTGGATTGCACGTTGAGGAAGTTCGAGAGATAGAGGCGCGAGATGGCCAGGACTTTCAGGTATTCGACGGCGGTGGCTTCGTCCCAGTGGCGGCCGCCGAGCGCGGTGTTGTGCGGCTGGAAGCTCCACGGGATGAAGGCGGTGAAGCCTCCGGTTTCTTCCTGCAGGTCGTAGAGTTGCTGGAAGTGGTTGATGCGGTGTTCGTAATTTTCGCCGACGCCGAACATCATGGTCGCGGTGGTGCGCATGCCGATCTGGTGGGCGGTGCGGTGGACATTAATCCAATCACCCGTGAGGCACTTCAGGCGGGCGATTTTGTAGCGGACTTCGTCGTCGAGAATTTCAGCGCCGCCGCCGGGGATGGAATCGAGGCCGGCATCGCGCAGGCGGAGAATCGTGTCGCGAATGCTGAGGCTGCTGTACTCGGCGATGGCGATGATCTCGGAGGCGGAGTAGCAGTGCAGATGAATTTGCGGAAAGCGCTCTTTGATGCCGCGCAGCATCTTTTCGTGCCAGTCGATCTTGAGGTCGGGATGCAGGCCGCCTTGCATCAGCACTCCGGTGCCGCCGAGTTCTACGGTCTCGCGAATTTTTTCGTAGATGGTGTCGAACTCGAGGATGTAGCCTTCCTTCGCGGCGGGGCCTTTCAGCGGGCGATAGAAGGCGCAGAAGGTGCAGTATTCGGTGCAGAAGTTCGTGTAATTAATGTTGCGGTCGATGATGTAGGTGACCGTGCCTTCGGGATGCAGCTTGCGGCGGACCGCGTCGGCCTCCATACCGATGCCGATCAGGTCGTCGGAGTGGAACATCTCGAGGGCTTGGGATTTGGTGAGGGACATTTGAAATCTAATTCTAATGGAGTTGGACGGGTTCGGCCAAATTCAAAAGCCTCTAATCGCGGAGATCGCGGAGAACGGGCCGCGGAGGGCGCGAAGAGAATCCCCTCGGTTATTTCTTTCTGTAACGAAGATACTGGATTAGCGACAGCACTGCACCGATGACTGCCAACCCGATCAGGATCGCCATCGCCGGTTTGTAGTATTGGGAGAAGAAGCGCAGGATGTGGCGGCCGTAGTGGAATCCGAGGCCGGCGGCGATGGTGTAGCGAACGCCGCGGCCGAGCGTCAGCGCTGCCAGAAATTTCTTTGGCGAGTACTGCATTGCGCCCGCTGCCAACAGGAACGGTACGAAAGGAAACGGCGGCGGCATGAGGGCGGGGACGGCGACGGCGGCGAATCCCCAGCGTTCGAAAGCGCGGGAAACCTGGGTTGCTCTTCTCTTCGAGAGCTTGCGCTCCATCGCTTCTTGGCCGCCCTTGCGCGCCAGGGCATAAGTAATGTAGCCGCCGATTACGGCTCCTAGCGTGGCCATCAGGGCATAGTAGGGCCACGGCTCGTGGTGACGAGCGGCCAGCCAGATGGTAAGGACGTCCATGCTGCCGGTTAGCGGAATGATGGAGTTGTCGGCGATGCCCAGCAGAACCAGGCCCGGACCGCCCATGCGGCGCAGTTGCCGCCAAATCGGAACGGCCAGCAGGGGATGTAAATGAAATGGCATTCGGAGAGAAGTTTACAGGGCAAGGCGCGGAAAGCGCTCAACGTTAAACAACTGCGGCGTTCGCGGCGAGAAAACTGATGTCTGGCGCAGCGGGCAGCGCGCCGATTTCGGCCGCATAGCGATAGAAGAGTTGCAGACCTTCGAGACAGGGAGGGTCCAGATAGTAATAGATGTTTTCGGTGAGATAGGAGTGCACTTCGGACTCTTTGAGGCCCAGGCGGGGAGCCCATTCGCGGGCGATCTGGTTGAGGCTTGCGGGCTCGAGTCCGTGGTCGCGGGATTGCTGAAAGATTGCCGCCAAGTCTTGCGACGCAACCGCTTCTCGCAATGCGCCCTGGCGAACTGCCCAGAAGGCGAAGACGAAGGGCTTGCCGGTGTAGCGAATCCATTCCTCGGCTAGGTCGAGTGTGAGATAGCGCGAGCGGTCGATCTGCAGCGCGGGATCTCCGATTACCAATGCGGCATCGTGCTGGGCGAGCATTTTTTCGACATTCGGCTCCATCGAGGTGAACGTCCTGCCACCGCCCAGCCATTTTTCGAAGAGGATCTTGGTCAGAGCGACCGAGGTCATCGACGACGTATCCAGAGCCACGGTGCGAATCTGGTCTACCGGCACTCGGCTGACCAGCAGGATGGAACGCACTGGGCGGCGCGAAGCAATCGCTACACCTGGCAACACGATCAGACCGGGGACGTTGGGCGTAGGCGGCTGCCGGAATGATGCCGATGTCGGCGGTTCCGGCCTGCAGTGCGCGGGCGCAGGCGGAGGGCAGCGTGTAGGAAATATCGAAGTCGCGGCCAGCCTCGTTGTGTTCGAAATCCCACATCAGGGGGGCGGTGTTGAGGTAGGAAATCGCAGAGATGCGTAGAAGGCTCATTCCTGTTTTGATTCTAGCAGACCGTTTTCAACAAGGCTTTGTGACGGCTAACCTTGACTTGGCGTTCGGCGGTGATTAGAGTCCGCGCCAGAAGAGCCGGGCTTCGCCCTTCGGCTTCGCTCAGGGCAGGCTCCGGCGGACAGCCGAGGGCGGCTGTCCCCACATTCGTTTTTTCTCGTGGTTGGGAGTTTTGTCATGAGTGCTGTTGCCGCATCGCCATCTGCAACTCATATTCTGGAGTGGCTTGCCATCTCGCTGACGCCCGGCCTGGGGCCGACGAAGGCGCGGAAGCTGGTGGAACATTTTGGCAGCGCGGAAGCGGTATTCCATGCGTCTTTGACAGAGCTGGAAAGTACCGGGATGCAGGCTGTCTCAGCGCAATCGATCGCTACCGGAAAATCTGCGGAACTGGCGAGGGAGGAGATTGCGCGGGCTGCCGCCGCGGCCGTGACGATGTTATCTCTCGAAGATCGCTGCTATCCGTCTCGGCTGAAAGAGATTTACGATCCGCCGTTGGTGCTTTATGTTCGCGGGAATCCTGAGGTGCTGACGCAGGCCGGCATCGCGATGGTGGGGACACGGCATCCCACGCCTTATGGCTCGGGGATGGCTGAGCGGTTGGCGTGCGATCTCGCGGCGCAGGGGCTGGTCATTATTAGTGGTATGGCTCGCGGCGTCGACACCGCGAGCCATCGCGGGGCGATCTCGGCCAAGGGCAAGACGATCGCGGTTTTCGGCACGGGTGTGGATGTGATTTATCCGAAAGAAAATTCTCGGTTGTCGGAGCAGATTCTGGCGCTGGGTGGCGCGCTGATTTCCGAATTTCGGCTGGGAACGTTTGCGGCGCCGCAGAACTTTCCGATTCGCAACCGGATTTTGAGCGGCATGTCCGTGGGAGTGCTGGTGGTGGAAGCTGCGGAATACTCTGGAACGCGCATCACGGCGCGGTGCGCACTGGAGCAGAACCGTGATGTTTTCGCCGTGCCCGGAAACGTCACAAACAAGAATTCCTGGGGGCCGAACACGCTGATTAAACAGGGCGCGAAGCTGGTCGCGACTTGGGAAGATGTGTGGGAAGATCTGCCGGCGGAAGTGAAGCTGGCGCTCACACCGACGCTCTCGCCTGAATCCGCGAGCGCTTCGTCCGCATCTCTATTCCCGGACGAAGGGCTTCCACCACACGAGAACCGGATAATGAGTTTGCTGAAGGCCGATGAAGCTACGCATATCGACGAGTTGGTGGAGAAACTCGAGAATGAGTTATCGTCATCCGAGATTTTTGCGGCTCTGTTTGAGTTGGAACTAACGGGCAAGGTGCGGCAGATGCCGGGAAAGAATTTCGTGAAGAGCTTCTGAGGGCAGCTTCTAGCTCCTAGCTCCTGCTACTAGCCCAAGCCTAGGTGGTGATTCGATGGAAGACTTTAAGGACTTGCGGGTCTGGATAAAAGCACACGAGTTAACTTTGGCCGTGTATCAAAAGACGCGTGCTTTTCCGAAAGAGGAGATGTATGGGCTGACAAGCCAATTGCGGCGCGCCTCCGCTTCGATAGGAGCGAACATTGCTGAAGGATGCGGCCGAAGATCGGATGCAGAGATGAAACGGTTTACTCAAATCGCCCGCGGCTCTGCGAATGAAGTGGAATACCACCTACTGCTCGCGAAGGACCTGAATTTTTTGACCGGTGATGAGCACAAAGATTTGGAAGCGAAGTGTTGGAAATACAGCGCATGCTGGCGTCGCTCGTCCAAAGCTTGAGGGTCCCGGTTTTGGCCAGCAGCCAGTAGCTAGATGCTAGAAGCTTTCTTCCGGTAACTTGTTGCTTTCGTCGCATTCGTGCTAGGTTCAAAGCGAAAACTTAAGAATTGAGGTTCCATTGGTAAAGAGTTTAGTCATTGTCGAATCGCCGGCTAAGGCGAAGACCATCCAGAAATATCTGGGGAAGGGATTTACGGTCGAGGCCTCGCTCGGCCACGTGAAAGATCTGCCCAAGAGCACTCTGGGGGTGGACACCAGCAACCACTTCGAGACCGACTACGTGGTTATCCCCGGCAAAGAAAAGGTTCTGGCCCGGCTGAAGAAGCTGGCGGGGCCGATGGATGCGATCTACCTGGCGCCTGACCCGGACCGCGAAGGCGAGGCCATCGCTGCGCATCTTGCGGGAGAACTTGCACGCAATGGCGGCGCTTCAAAAAAGAAAAAGAAGAAAGAAGATGGGGACGCGCCGCCGCGTATTCAGCGGGTTACCTTCAATGAAATCACGAAGCGGGCGGTACAGGCGGCATTCGAGCATCCCCGGGCGATCGACCAGAATTTAGTAGACGCGCAGCAGGCGCGGCGCGTGCTTGACCGGTTGGTCGGCTATCAGGTTTCTCCGTTGCTGTGGGATAAAGTGCGCCGCGGACTTTCTGCCGGGCGTGTGCAGACCGTTGCGCTGCGATTGATTGTGGAGCGCGAACGCGAAATCAAGGCGTTCGAGAAGAAAGAATATTGGACGATCGACGCGCACCTGGCGGCCAGCAAGCCTCCTGCATTCGACGCGCGGTTCCTGGGTAAGGGCGAAGAGAAGATCGAAGTCACTAACGGCGAGGATGCGGAAAAGATTCGCGCGGCATTGGAGCATGCCGACTGGCTGGTGCGGTCGGTCGACAAGAAAGAACGCCGGCGCAACGCTGCGCCTCCCTTCACGACCAGCAAGTTGCAGCAGGACTCCTCGCGCAAGCTGCGCTTCAGCGTGAAGCGCACGATGATGATCGCGCAACGCTTATACGAAGGCGTGGAACTAGGCGAAGAAGGCCTTGTTGGTCTGATCACCTACATGCGTACTGATTCGACGCGGGTTGCGCCTGAGGCAATTCAGGAAGTGCGCGAGTATGTGGGCAAGGAGTATGGGCCGGCCTACCTGCCTGAGACGCCGAATACATATAAGGAGAAGAAGGAAGCGCAGGCGGCGCACGAAGCCATCCGTCCGACTTCGGCGATGCGGCACCCTGACCAAATTAAGCAATATCTGAAAGAGGATGAATATAAAGTCTACAAGCTGATCTGGCAGCGCTTTGTGGCATCGCAGATCATGCCGGCGGTGTTCGACCAGACGACCGTGGACATCGATGCAAAGGCGAAGACTGGCGATGTTTTCTGGTTCCGCGTCACGGGATCGGTGATGAAGTTCGATGGCTTCCTGAGAGTTTACGAAGAATCGAAGGAAGGCAAAGACGAAGAAGACGAAGAACTGAAGCACAAGTTGCCGGCGCTCGAAGCTGGTCAGAAGCTCACGCTGAAGGAGTTGAAGCCGGAGCAGCATTTCACCGAGCCGCCCCCGCGCTACAACGAAGCGTCGCTGGTGAAGGAACTGGAAGAGCGGGGCATTGGGCGTCCGTCAACCTACTCGGCGATTCTGTCGACGATTCAGGAGCGGCAGTACGTGCAGAAGCTGGGCGGCAAGTTTACTCCTACCGAGATTGGGTTAGTGGTCACCGATCTGCTGGTGGAAAACTTCCGCGACATCTTCGACGTGGCATATACCGCGCGTCTCGAAGAGGAGCTCGACGAAATCGAAGAGGGCAAGGAGAAGTGGACCGACACGCTTGCCGAGTTCTACAAGAAATTCACGAAAGATCTGAAATATGCCGAAAAGCATATGGAGAACATCAAGCGGATGGAAAAGCCCACAGACGAGAAGTGCGAGAACTGTGGCGCGCCGCTGGTGATCAAGTGGGGCAAGCACGGATCGTTTTACGCGTGCAGCACCTACGATAAGGAAGATCCGAACACGTGCAAGTTTACGAAAGAAAATCCGATCAACCTGCCTGATCTTGATTCGGCCGACGTTCAGGAGACAACGCAGGAAGAGTATTGCGAGAACTGCGGGCGGGTGATGGTGCTGAAGCGCGGACGCTTTGGGCAGTTCATGGCTTGCACGGGATACCCCGATTGCAAGACTACGCGGCGGCTTGACCAGGGGAAGAAGGTTCCGGACATTCCTCTGGATGAGCTGTGTCCGAAGTGCGGCCGGAATATGATGATTCGCCACGGACGCTTCGGCGAGTTCACGGCTTGCAGCGGATATCCCGAATGCAAGTATGTGAAGCAGAACTACATTGGCGTGAAATGTCCGGAGTGCAAAGAGGGCGACCTGGTCGAGAAGCGGGCGCGCAAGGGCAACACGTTCTATGGTTGCGGAAATTATCCGAAGTGCAAGTTCACTTCGGCGCACAAACCGATTGCCGAAAAATGCCCGAGTTGCGGCAGCGAATATCTGGTCGAGAAGAATCTGAAGGCGGGGCCGGTAATCGCCTGTCCGAACAAAGAATGCGACTACGAGCGGCCGGCGCCGGCTGAGGCAGCGGCTACGACGAGCGCGTAGAATTTTGCGATTGAGAGATCGGGAGATTTGGCGATTGTTGGCTCGTGACAGCTCTGAATGCGGTTTTTCATGCACAGATTGCGAAATTATCCAATTACACAATTCCAAAATCTAGAGAGGTTTTCCCATGTCCAAGAAAGCGACCGCTACGGATGCTCAACTCATCATGCAACTCTACGATCTGCGCCGTGAACCGGAAATGCGCAAGGCACGCAGTTGGTGGCTGGGCGAATTCTGGCCGCAGAACGCCGACGACTTCATGAAAGTTGTCTGGGCCTGGGCACGCAGGAAAACAATTGGCTGCGCCAGGTCGGGGGATATTGGAGCATGGCGGCGGCGTTCGTGCTGCAGGGGGCGCTGAGTGAGGAGTTGTTCATCCAGCCGTCAGTGAGCGGGGAAATGGTTTTTGTGTTCGCGAAGGTTCAGCCCTTTCTTAAAGATCTGCGAGAAAAGATGGGTGACCCGCAGATGTTCGGGAACATCGAGAAGGTCATCACAGGTTCGAAGTTCGGCCGGGAACGGCTGAAGATCACGCTGAAGCGAGTGGAGACGCTGCGCGAGAAGCGGGGTCTGGCGAAGGCGAGCTAGAATCGGCTGTTGCCGCGAAGAGACGGACGGGCTTCGCTCGACGGACAGACGAGGCGGCTGTCCCCACATAGGTATCGCTGACCCTTGCCCTGCCGGATCATCTGTTATGCTAAACCGTTGTGCGGATGATCTGGTGGTTCCTGATCCTGGGTGGCAGTACGCTGGTCGTGGTGTGCGTTGCAATCGCCTTGTACATGCGTCTGCGCCGCCACTTGCAGACCGCGCATGCCGCACGGGAAGGAAGTTCCAGCGAAGCCGAGCGCGAGCGTCAGTCGGGTGACATTGAGCAGTGATACGTCGCGTCGAAGATTTGGAGACTCTCCCATGTCAAAACTGGCGATGCAAACCATAGGCGGCCAGCAGGAACGCGTTTTTGAAACTGCGCGGCAAGTTGCCATTGTGGTGGGTGCAAGTTTGTTCGTGGCATTGTGCGCACGCATCACGGTTCCCTTACCGTTTACCCCGGTGCCGCTGACGGCGCAGAACTTCGGAGTGCTGCTGGTTGGGCTGTTGCTGGGCAGCCGGCGCGGCTTTGCGGCGCTCGCGCTTTATCTGGTCGAAGGTGCGATGGGGATGCCGGTGTTCAGTCCTACGGGCCCGGGAGGAATCGCGCAGTTGCTTCATGGGGCGACGGGCGGGTTTCTGTTGGCTTATCCGCTGGTGGCGTGGGTTGCGGGATACGTGATGGAACATGGCCGGAAGAGTTTCGCTCGCGCCGTGCTGGGCGGCCTTCTCGGCGAGATTGTCCTTTTCACTGGAGGTGTGACCTGGCTCGCGCTGCTGACGCATTCGATCGCGCAAGCGTTTCGTTGGGGGCTTTACTGGTTTCTGTTTGCCGAAGTAATTAAAGTGATGATGGCTGCCGGCATTGCCGTGCGGTGGCACCGCCGTTCGGCGGCGCAGCCGTAAATCGCAACCGCGGCGGATAGTTTGGAGTTCACGATGACAGTCACTTCGGAAGCAGAAGCGAAACGTTCCGGCGGCAATCCCGCCTCACAGGTGCGCGAGATCAGCATCGCTCACAGCCCGGATTCCGACGATGCTTTCATGTTTTACGGCCTGGCCACCAGCAAGGTTCGCGTGCCGGGGCTGCGATTCACTCACACGCTCTGCGATATCGAGACCCTGAACCAAAAGGCGCGCGACGGCGTCTATGATGTGACCGCGATTTCGTTTCACGCCTATCCTTATATTCAGGATTTGTATGCGTTGATGTCGTGCGGCGGCAGTGTGGGCGAAGGGTATGGGCCGATGGTCGTTTCGCCACGGCCGTTTACGCAGGTTGAGATCAAGGATAAAAAGATTGCCGTTCCCGGCACACTTACCACTGCCTATCTTGCTTTGCAGCTTTTTGCTCCGGGAGTGGAGACCGAAGTTGTGCCCTTCGACCAGATTATTCCGCAGGTGCTCGAGGGAAAGTACGAAGCTGGACTCATTATTCATGAAGGCCAGTTGACCTATGACAAGGCTGGACTGCACCGCATTGTCGACCTCGGCAGGTGGTGGCAGAAGATGACCGGCCTGCCGCTACCGCTGGGAGGCAACGCGATTCGCCGCGCACTTGGCCCGGATCTTATTGCGGCCGTCAATGGAGCATTGCGCGACAGCATTCAGTACGCGCTCGATCATCGCGAGGAAGCTTTGTCCTATGCCATGCAGTTCGCGCGCGATCTCGACTCGCAAACCGCAGACCGGTTTGTCGGGATGTATGTGAACGAGCGCACGCTTGATTACGGTCCGGATGGACGCGAGGCAGTTGTGCGGCTGCTTGATATGGGACACAAAGCGGGGATCATTGGGCCTGAAGCGCGGGTGGATTGGGTTCTGTGAATAGCTTCTAGCTCTTGGCTGCTAGCTTCTGTCCGTCACGGCCTGCGTAGCGTTCTTCAAATTGGTTGGCCAGCAGCTAGCAGCATTCCGACACATGCACGACACTCTCAACAAAGCCAACGGCACCCAAACCCTGCTGATCGACGCCGACGATACGCTCTGGGAGAACAACGTTTACTTTGAGCGGGCCATCGAGCGTTTCATTTCGTTTCTCAATCACCACGAGTTTTCTGCCGAGCGGGTGCGCGAGGTGCTCAACGATGTGGAGCGGGAATGCATCGTGAAGCATGGTTACGGGCTGCACAGCTTCGCGCACGCGCTGGTAGACACGTTTGAGCAGCTCAGCGTGCAGCCGGTCACTCCCGAGTTGCATGCGCAGATCACCAGCTTTGCCCACACGGTCTCTGATCATCCCATCGAACTTTTGCCGGAGGTTCCGCAAACGTTGCAGTATCTTTCCGCCCGGCATCGCCTCATTCTCGTGACCAAGGGAGCGCAGGCGGAGCAATCGGGAAAGATTGAGCGTTCGGGACTGAAAGAATATTTCGCGGCTACCGAGATCGTCGCAGAGAAGAATTCTGCGGTCTATCACTCTTTGGTCGACAAATATGAAGTCGCGCGCGAGTCCACGTGGATGGTCGGGAACAGCCCCAAGTCTGACATCAATCCGGCGCTGGCGGCGGGATTGCACGCGGTTTTTGTGCCTCACGGCGATACCTGGATACTGGAACACGAAGAGGTGAATGCGGCTCCGCCGTCGCAGCGGCTGCTGATCGTGGGACGGTTCGCGGAGTTGAGAGAGCATTTTTGAACGCGGCGGGCGACCAGCGGCTGAAGCCCGTCCAGAACGACCGCCCGACGCGGCGCTGAAGCGCTCTTCACGCTATTGGTCAGCGCACAAGGGCCCGCACAGACGCACCAAACTAACCAACAATCTGCTCTCGCGGCGCGTTGTTCTCGCGTGCTACGCTCATTCTGCTCAGCATTCTCGCACCACACATCTTGGCCGTGGAGACCAACAATTTCCGCAGGCTGTTGCGCACCGTGGAGGCTCTCTCCGATCTGGGGCCCGAGCTTACGGCGGAGCGCGAATTTTCAGACACTGCGCGCCGGATGCTTCGCGCAGTCATGGAAGCGGCCGGGGCGCGTGAAGGCGCGCTTTTCGTTTTCAACGAGAAGCCGACCATGCTGACTTCGGTGGCGGCGGATGGCTTCGCCATGCTGCCCGAGCCCGCGTTTATTCCTCTTCTGCCCAAGCATGCTCACGCTCTAACCGCGGCGCGCGGACCGATCGTGCTAAATGCTTCCACGTATTCGATCTTTCTCAGTTCCAACGGCAATGTGGCTCCTGAATTTTTCAAGTGCCTGGCTCCGCTCAAGGCGTCCGGCAAACTGGCGGGCGTTGTGGCGCTGGGACAGCGGCCGGGCAACGCGCCCTACGAAGACGCTGAACTCGACGCCATGGAGTTGCTGTGCAACTACATTGGACTGGCGGTGCAGAATCATGCACTGTCGCAGACGCTGGCGCAGCGCGTGACCGAAAACCTGCGCTTGATGGCTTCTCTGAACGGTTTCTATGACACCGCGCTTGAGGCCTTCGCTACCGCGATCGATGTGAAGCATGTCAACATTCACGGCCACTCCCTGCGCGTGGGCCGCTATGCCGCCGCGATCGGCGAGGCGATGGGCGTCGAAGCCGGCCAAGTGGCCGCTCTGCGTAGCGCCGGGTATTTGCACGACATTGGGAAAGTAGCGGTTGACCGCCGTTTGTTCAGCAAACCGGAAGCTCTGAACGCCGAGGAGTTTCGCGAAATGGCGGACCACACTGTGGTCGGCCATCAGATTGTGAGCAGCGTGGAGTTTCCCTGGCCGAAGATTCACGAAGCGGTGCGCTGGCATCATGAGCGCAGTGACGGCTCCGGTTATCCTGACGCTATTGGCGGCGACGACCTGCCCTTGCCGGTGCGCATCATGGCGCTGGCCGATACTTTTGACGCTATGACCAGCGTCCGGCCTTATCGCGAATCGCTCTCGCTCGGCAGCGCGTTGAGCGATCTGGTCCGCATGTCTCCGCAAAAATACGATCCTAACGTGGTGCACGCCTTGCTGATCCAGGTGCGGCGCGATGCCGTGGGCAGCAATCGAACTCCGTTGCTGGCCGATCATATGGCGGTCAACATTGCTCCCGGCGACGTTGACCAGTTGGCCGCGGCCCTGCAGCACAAAGTGTCGCGGGGCAAGGTTTATTTGACTTAGATACACCGCTGCTAGCCTCTAGCTCCTGGCTCTAGACACTCGTCCTTGGTAATCACCGTCAGCAACCTTTTCTTTCCTTCCGGGTTGATAATTAGCAAGGGCTTGTCGCTTTTCCCTATCGGGAGTCGTCATGCGTTTGAGCCGCACGAAGTTTGCCGTTGGTCTTGTCTGTTTCGGCCTGGCGTGCACGGTCCCGCAGGTACTGGCCAATAAAAAGGACAAAGTCGCATCCAGACCGGACGACAATGGTCAGCGGCGGGCCCTGCACGCGCTTAATCGGCTGACTTTTGGACCGCGCCCTGGCGACGTCCAGCGAGTCATGGCGATGGGCGTCGAGCAGTGGATTGACCTGCAGTTGCATCCCAGGAAAATTGACGACAGCGCGCTCGACGTCCGGCTGGAGCCGCTCCGCACCCTGCGCATGAGCACGAAGGAGATTGCGGAGGACTTCCCAGATCCGCAAGCGTTCAATCAAGTGATGAATGGTAAACGGCCCATGCCGGCCGATCCGGAACGGCGCGCTATTTTCCAGGTACAGCTCGCCCGGCTCGAGGCGCGAAAAGCGCGGAAGGAAGAAGCTAACAAGAATTCGGCCGCTGCTGCTGAGCCGGAAAAAACTAGCAGTGCGCCGACTGAAGGATCGGCGATGGCGGCGAACACGGCGACAGATACGGCCAATGCGACGGATAGCTCCGCGATGAACTCCGGCGGCGGCAATGACGCCACCATGTCTGCTGCCGCGGCGCCAGCGAAGCTGACTCCCGAGGAGAAAGAACAGGCGCGCCTTCGCCAGGAAAAACTCTCCGCCGGCACCGAAGTTCAGCAACTGGCGAGCCTCCGGCCTGACCAACGTTTCAAGAAGATTCTCAGCATGTCGACGGAGGAGCAGGTGGCCGTTGCCGACTCTTTGCGCGGAGGCAAAGCACCGGAGATGCTCGAAGGCCTGTCCCCAAAGCAGAAGGAAACGCTGCTCGCCATGAACAATCCGGCTGGCGTAGTCACGAGCGAACTGGCGCAAGCCAAGCTTCTGCGCGCCATCTACAGCGAGCGCCAGTTTGAAGAAGTGATGACCGATTTCTGGTTCAACCACTTCAATGTGTTCGTGGAAAAGGGCCTTGATCGCCTGATGCTCACCAGCTATGAACGCGATGTCATCCGCCCACACGCGCTCGGCAAGTTTGAGGATCTACTCGTCGCCACGGCGAAAAGTCCGGCGATGTTGTTTTATTTGGACAACTGGTTGAGCGTTGGCCCGGACTCTGCCAAGGCTTTGGGAATGCCGGCGCATCCCGGTCCCTACGGGAACCGCTATCCACGGCCTCGACCAAAGCAGGGCAAGAGCAACCCGGGGCTCAATGAAAATTACGGCCGCGAATTGCTGGAATTGCACACGTTGAGCGTAAGCGGCGGCTACTCGCAGCGCGACGTCACCGAGGCTGCCAAAGTTTTTACGGGATGGACCATTGATAACCCGGCGCAAGGCGGCGGATTTAGGTTCGATGCGCGCATGCACGAGCCTGGACCCAAATTCGTGCTCGGACATCGCATCAAGCCCAAAGGCGAAGGTGAGGGCATGGAATTGCTGCACCGGCTGGCCACGAGTCCGCAGACAGCGCATTTCATTTCTTTGAAACTCGCACAACGTTTTGTATCGGACGATCCGCCTCCGGTGTTGGTGGATCGCATGGCGAGAACGTTCTTGAAAAAGAAGGGCGACATCCACGAAGTGCTGAAAACATTGTTCCATTCGCCCGAGTTTTGGGATGACGACACCTACCGCGCCAAGGTGAAAACGCCTCTGGAATTCGTGGCTTCCGCGGTGCGCGCCGCCGGAGCCGAAGTTGAAGATGCAGTACCGCTGACCCGGCAACTTAACAACATGGGCATGCCTCTTTACGGCGCACAGCCGCCCACGGGCTACTCGATGAAAGCGGAAACGTGGGTAAGTTCTTCGGCTTTGCTCAACCGCATGAATTTTGCGTTAGCATTGACCAGCGGCAAGATCAAAGGCGTGAAAGCGGATGCCGCGCAGTGGGCTGGAAACAATCCCCAGGCGCCGGATGCGTTGACGCTCTCCACGCTGGAGACGAGCCTGCTCGCGGGCGGCGTGTCGCAACAGACGCACGACTCGATTGCGGCGCAGATTGAAGCAGCGGGAAACAATGGCGCGCAGTCGAAGCAAAACAACCAGCGCAAGCCCGCGGACACGGCGCGTTCTCCGGACGTGAGCACGATTGCGGGGCTGCTGCTGGGTTCGCCGGAGTTTCAGAGGAGATAGCTTTTAGCCATTAGCCATTAGCCATCAGCTCTTAGCTTGGATGCCCCGTCTTCTGTCAGGGACGCGGATCACAGTATTGGGTTGAGGCTTGAGCTAAGAGCTAAAGGCTTAGGAGCTTGTTTTATGCCCATCACTCGACGCGTGTTTCTTCGCAACAGCGCGCTTGCCGTTGTCGGTACTGCGGCGGTGCCGCGTTTTCTTGCTCGCGCCGCCATGGGCGCGGCTGAGCCGGGCTTGCGCACTAAACGGCTGGTCGTGATTTTTCAGCGCGGCGCCGCCGATGGCTTGAACATCGTGGTGCCTTACGCCGAGCCGCAATATTACGCAATGCGGCCGAGCATCAACATTCCGCGCAACGCCGTGTTTGATCTCGATGGATTCTTTGGCCTGCATCCCTCGCTCTCGTCGTTCCAACCGCTTTGGAAACAGCGTCACCTGGCGATTGTGCACGCCGCCGGATCGCCCGACCCAAGCCGCTCTCATTTCGATGCGCAGGATTTTATGGAGGCCGGCACTCCGGGTGTGAAGTCCACGGAAGATGGGTGGCTTAACCGCTCTCTGCGCAACGTGCTACATCCGGCACAGAAATCGGCCTTCCAGGCTATCGCCATGGGTCCGTCGATTCCGCGCATTTTGAGTGGGCTTGAGCCGGCGATCGCTATGAACAACATCAACGACTTCTCGGTCGGCGGGAGGAGCGCAAAGCCTTCGCCGGTCGCGAGCGCCTTCGAGGCCATGTACGATCACTCGTCCGACACCGTGCTTCACGGCACGGGCGAGGAAACGTTCGACGCGGTGAAGATGCTGAAGGCCGCCGATCCGTCGAAGTACAAAGTCGCGGCCGGCGCCGATTATCCCAAGGGGCGTTTTGGTGACAGCCTGCGCCAGCTCGCCCAGCTCATCAAGGGCAACCTCGGCGTGCAGGTGGCGTTTGCCGACATTGGCGGCTGGGACCACCACGTCAACGAGGGCGCAACCGAAGGTCAGATCGCCAACGTGTTGCGCGATTTTTCGCAAGCGCTCGCCGCTTTTTGGACCGATCTCGGAGACCTCGGGGAAGATACGGTGGTTGTGACCATGTCGGAATTCGGCCGCACCGCGCGCGAAAACGGCAACCGCGGCACGGATCACGGGCACGCCAACGTGATGTTTGTTTTGGGCGGTCCGGTGAAAGGCGGCAAGGTTTATGGACGCTGGCCGGGGCTTGATCAGTCTCAACTCTTCGAAGGCCGCGATCTGGCGTTGACCACGGATTTCCGGCAGGTGATTGGGGAAGCTGTCGCGCGACATATGGGGAATGAGAGTTTGGATGAGGTTTTTCCGGGATACGGGAATCAGCCCTCGAACTTCCTGAGGTTTCTGGGATAGCGCCGGCGAAGAGTTTCCACCAAGACGCGGTCGGCTTTTGCCGACACGATCTCCAGCGGAGAAAATCCTCTTAGCCATGCCAGCCAGAGCGTGATCAACAAGAGGACTATCGTGATCGCGACATTCTGCCAGGCATTCAGTCCCCATTGGCCCCGCCAGACAAGTTGCAGCGATGACGAGAACGGCGCTAGATACGGAATCGGCCATTGATAACCATCCGGGCCGCGGGAACCCAGCATGTCCTCAAACAGATGGACGTGAAAACTCAATAGAGCGAGTACTCCTGTCTTCCATTTTCTCGCCGCTAGTGCGAACGCGATTGCGGCGATCACCAGCGCGAAAGCCAGGTTGTGAAGCGAGTGATGATACAAAGAAAACCACAGCAGGGGATGCGCCGAGTCTCGAGTCAGCAGTTCCGGAATGATGCCGAGGCCGTCGATATCCGGCGCGACACAGGCGAGCGTTACGAGCGCGCGGTCTCTTCGCTTGAGGTCGAAGCAGTTTGCGAAAACCCATCCAGTAAAGAAGTGAGTGACCGGGCTCATCAGCTTCGGGCGGGTCGTTTAGATTTCAACCAGCACATCTCCGTTTTCGATCTTCAACGGATATACGGCCACCTTCGCGCTTGGGTTCTGCGTTGCCTCGCCGGTTTTTGGGTCCCACGCCCAGCCGTGCCACGGACACACAAGCTTGCCACCCTCAATCATTCCCTGCCCCAACGGCCCGCCGCGGTGCAGGCAGACGTTGTCCATCGCGCTGAATGCACCGTTCACGTTCGCGATGCAGATCGTCTTCCCGCCGCAGGGAAATTCTTTGGCTTCGTCGGCGGGCGGGAGTTCGGATTCGGTAGCGATCTTCGTGAAGGTCGGCATGGGAAAATCAGCAATTAGCCCTTGGCAATTAGCCCTTATCTTCGACTTCACTGCCGATGGCAACCCGCGAATTGATTCGGCCAAATGCCAATTGCTAACTGCTATTTTGGTTGCAGCGTTTGCGCGATCATGACCTGGCGCTTGAAGTTTTCCAGCATATTCGGATCGAGACGAACTTCCGTGGGCTTCTTGGCCAGCGTCATGGTGTCGATCTTGTCCTGCAGCTTGAGCAGCGCGTAGAAGAGATTTTCAGGGCGCGGCGGGCAGCCGGTGACGTAAACGTCGGTCGGCACGATTTTGTCGACGCCCTGCAACACGGCATACGTATTGAATGGCCCGCCCACTGATGAGCACGCGCCCATCGAGATCACCCACTTCGGGTCGGGCATCTGATCATAGATCCGTTTCACGACCGGCGCCATCTTCAATGTCACGGTGCCGGCAACGATCATCAAGTCGCTTTGCCGTGGGCTGGGGCGGAACACTTCCGACCCGAAGCGCGCGATGTCGAAGCGCGCCGTCGATGACGCGATCATCTCGATCGCGCAGCAAGCCAGGCCAAACGTCATCGGCCACACGGCGGACTTCCGCGCCCAGTTGAAGACGTAGTCCACCGTGCTGATCATGAAGTTCTTTTCAAACTTGTTTTGCAGCCAGCCCATGAGGCGACCCCGATCTCAGGAATGAACAGTGCAATTATACAGTTCAAGCGCCGGGAACAGGGCGGGAACCCTCAGTTGCGTTTGCTCCCGCGTCACGACTCAGCTACAAATAGAGTCACTCATGGATTCCCGACCCGCCGTGGCCGCCGGCCGCGAACGCGCGCTCACTCCGCTCGCCAACACATGGGCTCACATTCGCACATCGCAGTTTTGGATGGTGGCCATCGCCCTCTTCCTGCGCGTGGGCTGGATCATCGTCGGACACACCTACAAGTTCAAGAGCACCGACAACAACTTCGGCTTCGGCTGGGAGATGGGACGCATCGCTGCGGCCATCGCATCAGGACACGGATTCAGCAACCCTTTTGGCGCGCCAACGGGACCAACCGCATGGGAACCGCCGCTTTATCCATATCTGACTGCGGGCGTGTTCCACATCTTCGGCATCTATTCGAGAGCTTCGGCGTTTGTGCTGCTCTCCATTAACAGTTTTTTCTCAGCGCTGACTTGCATCCCGATTTTTCTGATTGCGCGGCGGATATTTTCCGAAAAAGTCGCGGTCGGCTCGGCCTGGACCTGGGCTCTGCTGCCGTATGCGATGTCCTGGTGCACGCGCTGGGTCTGGGAAACCAGTCTATCGGCGCTGCTGCTGGCTGTGATTTTATGGCTGGCGCTTAGTATGGAAGACCGCGACGGACTGATGCCGTGGCTCGAGTTCGGCCTGCTCTGGGGGATCGGCGCGCTGAACAGCCCCGTGCTGCTCGCGTTCCTGCCGGCCTCTGGACTGTGGGCCTGGTATCACCGCGCGAAGCGGCGCAAGCCGTCGTTCGGCGGAGTTGCGCTGGCTTCAGTGGTTTTCGTCGCGTGTATCACTCCTTGGCTGGTTCGCAATTATCAAACTTTCGGCAAGTTCATTTTCATCCGCGACAATTTCGGCGTGGAACTTCGCCTGGGCAACGGCAACGGTGCGGACGGCACCTGGATGCAGTACTTGCACCCGACGCAGGATCTCTACGCCATGCGCCAATACACGTCGATGGGCGAACTGGCGTACGTTGCGATGTGCAAGAGGCAGGCGATGGACTACATCAAGGCCGACTACCCGCGCTTTGTCCGCCTGTGCATCAAGCGCTTCGTCTACTTCTGGGCAGGACCGCCGCGGCTCGCACAACTCTGGTGGCTGGCACAGGTGAAAAACTCGTTGTTCCTGGCCTCTTCCGTGCTCGCGTTCTGGGGATTGGGGCGCGCACTGCGACGGCGCAAACCCGGCGCCTGGCTTTTGTTCTGGCTGATCTTCCTGTATCCGGCGATTTACTACGTCGTGTATCCCGGCCAGCGCTACCGGCATCCCATTGAGCCGGAGATGACGATCCTGGGGGTGTATTTGCTGACTGAAGCCGGCAGGAAGAGTGCCGTAAAACAAAACGGCACGTAATGGGGATTAAACGTCCCCCTTATTTCGAATTTTCCAACACCATCTTCAAAACATGGATCTGTTTGAGCTTGGGATCCAGAACGCCGGTGACTTTCACTTTCTGTTCTTCGAAACCGTGCACCAGATCGGCCCGATCGAGCCGGAAAACAGTCTTTGCCGGAAGACCACCAGGTAGCCGCCCAAGTGTTCCACGCAGTACTGCGAGCAGGTATTCGCGGTCCCGCCCCTGGCCCATTATGGGTCACCATTTTCAAACCGCCGCGTCTAACCGTAAAACGGAGGAAACACATGAACCGCCAACGCCAATTGCCCACCTGGTTGGGAGCCGTTCTGGGAATCATCTTCGCCCTGCTCGTTCTCGCCCTGGGAGCGCGCGCATCCGATCGTCGGGGGGCATTCACCGAAGAGTTCCATCAGACCTACACGCTCGCTGCCGACGGCCGCGTGGAACTCGACAACATCAATGGCGCGGTTCACATCTCCACCTGGGACCAGAATGAAGTCAAGGTGGACGCCGTGAAGTCTGCCGATTCCCAGGAGCGGATGGGAGACGCGCGCATCGAAGTTGACTCGAGCCCAGGTCGTCTTTCGATTCGCACCAAGTATCGCGACCACGACAACACCTTCACCTGGGGATCGCACAACAATCCCCCCAGCGTGGAATACACGCTGACCGTGCCGCGCACCGTGCGGCTGGATGAAATCAAGCTGATCAACGGCTCGCTCGATATCACCGGCGTGACCGGCGAGGTGCATGCTTCCTGCATCAACGGCAGGCTGGAAGCGCATAATGTTTCCGGCCGCTCCGAACTCTCCACCATCAACGGCCATCTCGACGCCAGGTTTGACCAGCTTCCCAATTCGTCGGTCGAGCTGAAGTCGGTCAACGGATCGGTCGAGTTGACGATCCCTTCGGATTCGAAAGCGGAAATCGAGGCCAGCACGGTTTCCGGTGGAATCGAGAACGATTTCGGACTGCACGTGAATCATCACAGATTCGTTGGCCACGATCTGCGCGGTGAACTCGGCAGCGGCGGTCCACACATCAGGCTGGAGGACGTGAACGGCCGGATCGAGATTCACCACGCCTCCGACGGCCGCGCGTTGAGCCCGGCGAAAGACCTCAGTCGTCACGACGACGACGATGACGAAAGCAAGATCTAGTTTTGAAAGGGCGCGGCTTTCAGCCGCGCCGCTGGTCCGATTCCGAAAACAACGGGGCTTCAGCCCCTGCGAAATCCCGCGCCTTTGGAGTCGTCAATAAATGGTATACCCCGGCGCGGGCGTCCTCAGATCGGGCTTCGAAGCCATCAGCAGCAACGCGCCCTCGCGCTTGAACGCCCGCAGATCATCAAGGCTGTGAAAAGATTTCGTCTGGTAGTCGTCGGGCGTGGGCGTGTCGTCAGGGATGCGGCACGCCTCAACATTCTCGAAGGCATGCTTCTTCAGCAGGTCGACGTATTCGGCCTGTGACCGCACGTGCACCGGGACCTTCAGCTTATCCAACCACTGCAGCGAGTACGCATTATCTTTATATAGATTGATCAGGATGAAGAGTTTTCCCCGCGGCGCCATCACGCGAAAAAGCTCCATGAGCGCGCGGTCCTGATCGGCATAGTAGTAGAACGACTCCACCGACAACACTTTGTCGAAGAAGTTCTCTTCCCACGGAATCTGCTGCGCCGATCCCCAGACGTAGAGCACGTTGTCGAAATCTTTCGAGGCCGCACGCGCCTCGCGAATCATCTCGTCGGCAACATCGAGCCCGACCACCTGACCGAATCCATCCGGCCCTTCGCCCACCAGCCGCGCCAGCAGCCGCGTGGCCCATCCTGAGCCGCAGCCGAGGTCGAGCACGCGCTCGCCCGGACGCAGGTTCATCCGGCGAATCGTCTTCGCCGTAATGTCGAAGTGATGGCTCTCCATCTTCGCGCCTTCGCCGGCAGCGGCCCAGCGGTTGAATTCCTGCTGCAGCTTCTCGTCGGGTGTCAGTGACTTTTCTGGCATGAGAAGGATTTTATCGCGTTGCGGACGACTGTTGTTGTTCCCGGTCTCTCCTCGAGCAGACCGTAGCATCCAGGCTCCCGTTCGCCCATGACACGAGCAGGATTCGGGCGCACGCGATTCATTCCGACTGTTTTGCGTCTTTGCATTCGTGCGCGTCGAACTGAGCCTTAACTTCCCGCTCCGCTTGTTCGTAGTCTCGCGACGTGGACTTGAAGGATGCGGAGCAGGCCTCGCAAACACAAAACAATTGATTATCTGAATTAACGACGCGCAGTTTGCGTTTTGGCATCGAGTTGATTCCGTCCTCCTGTTTTTTCAATCTAACGCCGTCGTAATCGGCGAACCCTGGGAGAGAAACTAATTTCAAGGCACTTCGAGCAAGGACACCTGAAAGCAGTATCGTTCGGGAAGACAATGTGGCCGCAGTTTTTGCAGATCAACCGCCCGTTGGGAAGGACGGTCATCTGACAGAACTTGTTATCGACTACGCAGTACGGACAACGAACTTCTTTATGTGTCATTTTCGGTGGTACTCATTGGTACAAGCAGCAGGCCGCGCGCCCGGTTCTCGCGTCGGGCATGCGGAAGTATAGAAGTCTTCCACGCCGTCGGACGGTTTGATACCGAACGCTGTGCAAACACTATCCGGGACGGTGATCGGCGCAAACATGGGATGTAAACTCTTTATCGCGCTGCGACTCGAAGTTGCGCATCATTTCATCGAAGGACTTGCCGGTCGGCGTTCCAGAAGGTTTGAACCGCCAGCCACATTCCGAACAACCAAAACCCCGAAAACGCGGTTGCTCAATCCACACCAGCTTCCGGCTCATGGCGCGAATTTTACAGGCGCAAATTTGAATGGTCTGTCGGGCGTCCTACGGAATAGGGTCGTTCGGGGAAACGTCTGATTTCGCGGGTCTAATATTGTGAAGTTGAAGTGGAATCGCTTTAGTGTTGGTCACGTTTCGCGTGCCGTCAATGTTTGGGCGCCGCGGCGGTGAGGCCAATGTAAGATACCCTACCGAAGCGGCGTGTTGGTAACCTGTATACTCCGCCGAGTAGACGAGAAAACAGAATTCCTGTTTCGTACATCGAAGCGGGTTGAGTCCATCCCCGGGTCCTGGAGGCCTTTCGGTTCTAGCTCGTGGCGCGCAAAGACCTCCAAACCGTGCAGTCTGGCGAGCGGACGAATGTCGCGGGAAAGCCAGTCAGCAACAAAATACTTCTATCGATCTCCGATGGCGAGTACAACTCACTTCGCCCTCACCTTGAATACCTCCGCTTGCCGAACCATCTGGTCCTTCACGAAGCGGGTGGAAGGCTTGAATTTGCGTATTTCCCGAATCGAGGGTTGATTTCTCTTGTAGTCGTAATGAAGGATGGAAAAACCGCCGAAGCGGGCGTGGTTGGCAATGAGGGCTTCACGGGAGCGCCGGCGGCGGTTGGCCTGAGCAGGGACCTGCTGCGGGCGGTGGTCCAAATTACCGGCGATGGGTTCCGTATAAAAGTCGGGGCTTTGCAAGAGACGCTGAAATCCGCTCCACACCTGCAAATGATGTTGAACCGCTATGCCGCAATTCGGGGTATGCAGGTGGCACAAACCGCCGCCTGTAACCGGCTGCACGATATTAAACAGCGCCTGGCACGGTGGTTGCTGATGACTCAGGATCGAGTGGATTCGGGCGCGCTGCCCATCACGCATGACTTTCTGGCAACTATGCTGGGGACAGACAGGCCTACCGTGAGCCTGGCTGCTGGTGCCTTGCAGAAGAAGGGGCTCATCGAGTACACGCGTGGCGCAGTCAAGATCGTGAACCGCAAGAAACTTGAGGACTCCGCCTGCGAGTGCTACGGGGTTATCCGGCAGTACGATGGCGAGCTGGGCTTGAAATGAGTCCCAAGATAAGACTCTGCCCGCTCTTAATTGGCGAGTCGAAAACGTCATTGACGAGAAATCGCCATATCACTCACAATGCCAGAATCGGCTCGTGACGGGCAAACCGTCGGCGATCCGGAAGCTGAATTGCTACCTGGCTTCACAGCTACTCCTGCCAGCACGGCTGTGTTACAGTTTTCCTCCTCATGGCGACACGCCCTCAGAATCCGCCGCCGGAACCCGACCCCGGCTCCCTCTACTGCCCGAACTGCGCCGAAGAAGTGACTGATCCGCTGACCTGCGGCGACTGTTCCGCTATCATCTGCCGCCGCTGCGGCACGCCGCTCGAGTCTCCTGACGAGCTTGGAATCGGATAATGGATCCTACCCTCGCACCAGCCGCCGAACCTCCTCCGTCGAACTCGCAGTCCACTCCGGCTCAGCCCACTCTGATTCGCGGACTCAGCCTGCTTGACTCCGTGCTGTTGCTGGTCAGCGGAATCATCGGCTCCTCAATCTTTCTCACCGCCAAAGACATCGCCGGCCCCTTACCGCAGCCCATGCTGTTCCTGCTGGTATGGGTCATTGGCGGCGTGATTTCGCTTTTCGGCTGTGTCGCCTTCGCTGAGTTGGGATCCATGTTTCCCGAGTCCGGCGGACAATACGTTTATCTGCGCGAGGCTTACGGCGACCTCGTAGCGTTTCTCTACGGCTGGATGCTGTTCGCAGTCGCCAACGGCGGCAGCATCGCCGCCTTATCGGTAGCGTCGGCCGTCTACACCGGACAAGTCTTCCCCATTGTCTCGGAGGATCACATCGTGCTCCAGGTGGCGGGGATTACAGTCACCCGCGCGCACCTGCTCGGTCTGTTCCTGATCGCCATCCTCACCTATGTGAATGTTGTCGGATTGCGTTGGGGTGCTCTCCTGCAGAATCTTTCCACATGGACCAAGTTCAGTGCCATGGCGGCGTTCGTGGTTCTCGGATTCGCCATCGGCAAGGGCGACTTGTCGCACTTCCGCTCACACGGCGTCGGCCTCACCGCGGGACTTCATCCCGCACAGTTGATCTCCGCCATGGGCATAGCGCTGATCGCCGTGTTCTGGGCCTACGACGGATGGGTATACATCACGTGGGTCGCGGGCGAGGTCAAAGAGCCGCGCCGCAACGTGCCGCTGGCCATGGTGCTGGGTGTGCTCGTGGTCGGCGCAATCTACATGACGATGAACATGACCTATTTGTACGCCCTGCCGCTCACCGAGATCGCCCGGCATGAAACCATCGCCCACGCCGCCGCAGCCGCGTTGTTTTCACCTCACGCCGCGTTGTGGCTCTCGCTCATGATTGCGGTTTCCTGTTTCAGCGCGGCGGCCACGTGCACACTCTCCGGCGCGCGGGTTTATCTCGCTATGGCACAGGACGGCGTCTTCTTCAAACGTATGGCCGTCATCCATCCCAAATGGCGCACCCCCGCCTTCAGCCTCATCGGACAGGGCATTTGGGCCGCCCTGCTTACCGTCAGCGGGCGTTACGATCAGCTTTACACCTATGTCATCTACGGCATGGTGCTCTCCTACACGCTGACCGTGATCGGAATGTTTCTGCTGCGCTGGAAGCGCCCCGAGATTCCGCGTCCCTACCGCTGCACCGGATACCCGTGGCTGCCCGCGATCTACGTGCTGGTTGGCACGGCCTGGACTTTGAATACAATCATCACTCGCCCAACTGAGGCTTTCTGGGGCACCGCAATCGTCCTGGTCGGCGTTCCCGGATATCTTTATTGGAAGCGAAGCAATCGGAAAGCTGCAGAAGGGTCGTGAAAGCGCATGGCTTCAGCCGTGCCGTTACCAGTCAGACGGACGAAGGCTTCATCCCCTGAGGCAGTGGAGTAACCGATGTTTGAACGTTACACCGAGAAGGCGCGTCGCGTAATCTTCTTCTCGCGTTACGAGGCCAGTCAGTTCGGTTCACCGAAAATTGAGACCGAGCACCTACTGCTCGGTCTAATACGCGAGGACAAAGCCCTGTACCGTTGGCTGCCGAAAACAGATCTTCAAACCATCCGCCAGCGAGTTGAGGATCATTCAAAAAAGCGGCCGCCAACATCGACTGCCGTCGATTTACCGCTCAGTGCCGCCGCCAAGCGCGTTCTGAAGCATGCCGCAGACGAAGCCGAGCGTCTTGCCCACAAACACATCGGAACCGAGCACCTACTTCTGGGATTGCTCGACGAACACGCCTGCTTTGCCGCCAAGCTTCTACGCGAAGCCGGAGCCGATGGCGCGGAGATGCGTCTGCACTATGCCGAGCAACAATCTCAACCCCCGAAGCCGTGGTCGTTTCAGCGTGCCTCATATCGCGACCTGGGATTCCGGGTGCTCTCAGCAGAGACGGTCGAAATTCACGGCTCCCGCTGGAATGTTGACTACGTCCGCGACGCCGTCCAACTCTGCCGCGCCTACAACTGGCATTGGCACAAGTCGACCTGGATGCCCCGTGATATCGCGGTTGAACGGAGAACCGGCCGCATCTCGTTCGACCTGGGCCTCGCCTCTGACGCGGCAAACTTCGAAATCCTCAAAGGGGGCTGGAAGAAAGATCACTGCTTCATCTGCCGCTGGGAGCTATTCGAGACGCAAGACGACGCCAGCCACGGCTCCGCCTACACCAACGGCCATGACTGGCTGTGCACAGAGTGCTATTCGAAATTCTGGGAACGTCCGGATTTCTTTTCGTCCTCATACTCCGACATGACGTAGCTCCAGGGTGCCGGCTTGGTCCCGGATCTGAGACGCCCCAGTCCTCGGAAGGCCAAAGGAAATTCTTGGTCACCCCGCAACTCTTGACCAGCTTTCGGGTTTAGTAGCTGTTAAAGGGCGATTCGACGAAGATGACGATTCGACGATCGTGTTGACGTTTCTTTACAAGCATCTGGTTCCAGTTGAATTTGCCGTTCGGCTGAAATTATGATGAGTCGTGACCAACATTGCAGCATCCTAACGTTTTTGCGGACGCATCTTAGCACTTTACAAGAAACTGATTAGGAGGTTTCTCTTGAAAAAGTTAGCGATCCTGGCACCCGCTTGTGCCTTCTTGTTCTTCTTCTTAGTCCAGTTTGCCTCTGCCCAGCAAGCCGATATTATGATCGGCGGCGGAACCCTTCTGTCGTCTGACCCCACCAGCAATTCGTTCTTTGCGCCGTCGGAAAGAGGCGGCACCTATCTCAACATCGACGGCAACGTGATCGGCTTCAAGCGCCGCTTCGGCTTTAACATTGGAACCGCCTGGAGGGCCAGCCAGGCCAACTACGCCTCAGGTATAAACTACCGCCCCATCCTGACGGACTTTAACGCGATCTACGCGCCGAAACTGGGCAAGAAAGCCGGCGTCGACCTCTTTGGCGGTATCGGCATTGCCAGCACCCGCTTCTACTTCCCGGAAATCGTCACCTGCAACATCGGCAGCGGATGCATCAACTACAACAGCAGCAATCACTTCATGGAAGATCTCGGCGCCGGTATCCGCTACTACGTTTGGCATCACGTCTTTGTCCGCCCCGAGGTTCACTACTACCACATCCAAAGCAACACCGACCAATTCAGCTCCAACAATGTGGTTAGAGTCGGCGGGTCAATCGGGTACACTATCGGTAAAGATTAGCGTTTGACAGCGCGAGTGGCCGCGGATTTTGGTATTCTAGACAGCCAATTCCAACAACCCGGCTGCTGCGGGGCCGTTATTTGCGGCTCCCTGGACCGGGGCGCCACCAATCTGGCGGGTGCATTCCACAATTCCTGACAAGGGGACTGTATTGAGAAAATTCGCGCTGCTCGCGTCCGCCTGTACGGTTCTTCTGTTTGCCAGCTTTGCCTCTGCCCAGCAGCAAGTAGATATCCTCGTTGGTGGCTCGACCATCAAGTCTTTTGCCCGGGTTAGCGATTCGGCGAACTTCCACCCACCGCAGGAGACGAACGGCACTTATGTCAGCATCAGCGGTGACTTCGTCGGCTTCAGGAAACGCCGCCTCGGCCTTAACTTTGAAACTGCCTGGAGGTACCACCAGGCAAGCTACTATGGCTACGAGAACTACCGCCCCATCTTCACCGACGTCAACGCGTTCTTCCAGCCGAAACTGAGCAAGAAGCTTGGCCTCGACTTCATGGCGGGCATCGGCGTCGCCAGCAACCGGTTCACCCTGCTGGGCTCCTGTAACATCCCCGGTTGCACCAACTACACCGGCAGCAATCACTTCATGGAAGATCTCGGGGTGGGGGTTCGCTATCGCTTCTGGCACCGCTTGCCCCACATCTTCGTCCGCCCCGAGGCACACTACTATCACATCGAGAATAACCTCGAGTTCAACTCCAGCAATGTGTTTCGCGTCGGCGTTTCGGTCGGATACTCATCGGTCCCGATTGATTGAGCGGCACAAGACCGAGCAGCCGAAAAAAAGGCGGCGTCCCCGGACGCCGCCTTTCGTTCTTTAGTCGCAAACTCTACCGCATATGCTCGCACTCCTCAGCTTCGCGGATTGCTCTGTCCAAATGCTCGATGGCTTTGTCGCGATGTCCATGGAACTCGCCCTCGGCGTGCGCCAGATGCTCCCGGGCGCCCCGCATCATATCGATCGCCTCATGGATGCGAGGGTGCGGGGGAAGCGCTGGGGCCGCCACAGCAACCGTGGGACTGGCCGGGGCTGCGGCTACTGGAACCGGCGCCGCTGGCGTCTTTGGACCAGTCGCCGCCGCCGGGAAGGCCAAGAGCAATAGAAGCATTCCCATGATCAAGAGCGTCAAGAACCCGATTTTCTTCATGCGTTTCCTCCTCGTCCGAATTCCGGCGCGGACGCCGCCCCTGAAATCAATGGCCACGGAAACCGTTCGCACCGGACATCCGCGACACCCGCCCAGTATATCCGCGCCTCGGCGAACTTCCCTGTGTATAAGTTGATTCCCAGCGATTGGCTGAAGTCTAGGTTCAAAACAGAACTTGTACGGCGTCTAAGAGACATCGGGCCGGCTTCGGCTTCGCCACCAGAAGATCAACGCAGCCGCCACCACAACAATCGCCACCACCAGATCAAAGCGCTGGAGATCGTGAGCCAGCCGGTTCCAGTGTCCGCCAAACAAGTATCCCGCACCGCAAATCGCCGACACCCAAACCGCTGCTCCGAGGAAGTTGTACAGGACAAACTTCCGCCACGGCATGTGGAGCGCTCCCGCCAGCAGCGCCGCCAGCACCCGCATGCCGAAGATGAATCGCGCCAGAAAAACCGTAGCCGGCCCGTAGCGATCGAACAGTCGCTCACCGCGCGCGATGCTCTCCGGACGAATGGCGAAGACATGCCGGTAGCGCTCGATCAGCGGACGGCCACCGTGACGTCCCAGCGCAAATCCCAACTCTCCGCCCAATGTCGTGGCGACAATCCCGACCACAATGACCCAGGGAAGCTGCAATTCGTGTTCGGAATAAGCCAGGAAGCTGGCCAGCAGCAGTACCGTTTCCCCCGGCAGGGGCAAGCCCGCACTCTCCAGCAACAACAGAACCGCCACGGCCCAATACCCGTGGTGCACCACTGCGCCGCGCAGCAATTCGATCGTGTGTTGGGTCATGATTTGAACTGATTGTCATCCTTCTATGAAAACAGGCGCACCTGTCCACAGGTATTTTTGCGGCGATGCGGACAGGCTTCTATTCGCGCTCAGGGCGCATAAGGTATGTCCGGACTCCGCCGCTCCATCTGAGCGTCGCTCTCGAAGAGCAAGGATGACTTCGAGCTGACGGATTCCCCTTACACCGCCGCAAACTTTTCTTCGTCAAACACCACCCCGTCGTGCAGCAGAGCGTAGACCGCGGTCAGCAACTTGCGCGCCAGCGCCACCCGCGCCACGTGCTTGTGTTTCTTGCGTAGCAACCGTTCATAGTAACGCCGGGCCGCCGGCGAACTGCGCGTCGCCACCTGCGCCGCTTCCACCATCACCCAACGCATCCAGGGCGAACCCTGCCGCGTGATTCCGCCCCGCGCCGCCTTGCCCGCCGACTCCCGCACGCGCGGCACCAGCCCGGCATAACTGCACAGCGCTTCTTGGTCGCGAAACCGTCCGATGTCTCCGATCTCGGCCAGCAGCATCATCGCTGAACACTCGCCAATCCCGGGAATCGTCATCAGCCACTCCGCCCGTTTGTCGTGTTTCGCTTTTTCACTTAATTGCAGATTTTGTTTTTGCACTTCTTCGCTGTAGCCGTCCAGCAGCCGCAAGCACACGTTCACCGACTCTCGCGCCGTCACCGGCAACTTCAACCCCGCCAGCCACAGCCGTCCGCGTTTGCCGAACAAGTCCGTCACCGGCGAATGCAACCCCTGCTGATGCAGCACCGCGTGTACCTGGTTCTTTAGCCGCGTCCGATGCCGCACCAGTGTCGCCCGCAGCCGTACCTGCTGCCGCCGTGCCTGCGTCTCCCGGTCCGCTTTCCACGACTCCGGCAACAAATCGCAGCGCAGCAAATGCGCCAGCGTCTCCGAGTCCACCCGGTCGTTCTTCAGTTTCGCCGAGGCAATCGCCTTCACCCGTTGCGGATGCACCAGCACCAATCGCTTCACCTCCGGCTCCACCACTTCGCGAAACGCCGGCCAGAAGCCGCATGCCTCCACCGCCACCTGCACTTGCTGCCCACGAAACTGCCGAAAATACCGCCGCAGCGCCAGCTTCTCGTTCGTCACCGGCCCCGCCTGTAAAATTTTCCCTCTTGCTTCCAACGCCGTCATGTAACAGAATCTCTGGTGAAGATCTACGCCAACGTGGATCATCTCGTGCCTCCTTCAGGGCTTGTGCTTCGAGCACGTACTCTACCCTTGGAGGCACGCCTTTTTCGTTTTCATTACATCTGAGCGGGACGCTTTTTGTCCCGCGAAGAGCCCGTCCCGAGCTTGCCGAGGGAATCTGGGCGAACCGCGCGGTGCGGCGCGCTTTTTGCGCCGCAATAATCGCACGTTGGGCTCGCTTCCTTATTGCTTTTGCTCAGGCGGAAAGCTTCTCACTCGTCAAGAATTCAATTAGCGCCTGGTTGAACTCCTCCGGACATTCTTCGTAGGGCAAGTGTCCAATGCCCGGGAAAATAATCACCTTGGAATTCGGAAAGTATTTCGCCAGCGGCGCAGCCGACGAAGCATACACCGCCGGATCTTTGCTGCCCCAGATCAAGAGCGCGGGAATGCTCGCCAGCTTCGGTAGAGTCGCCTCCAATTCGCGCAGGTCCTGCGTCCAGGTGCGCGCAATACTGAGCGCGTGCTCGAACAATCCCGGCTTGGCCAGGGGCGCCTTGTAGCCTTCCAGAGCCCCTGTAGGAATGCGGCTGCGATCACCGTACAAGCGTGAGTGCAAATAAGGGTACGAAAAAGGCGTACCTGCTATGAACTGCCGGAACAAGGCCGCGCCAAAAGCGCTGCCGAAAAAGGGCGCCAGCCACTGCCCATGCGCCGAATAAGGATTCACCGGCGCCACCAGCACCAACCGCCGCAGGTGCAAACCAGTATCGTGCACTCCCGTATTTCCGCTCAGGCATTCCGCAGCCGCCATCATTGCTACCGCTCCGCCCCGTGATGTCCCGAGCAGGTCGAACGAAGAAATCCCCAGGCGCTCGATGAATTGAAGCAGACGCTTTGCGGTCCCACGGGTCGAATGGGTGATCCCGGCGGGGCGGTCGGAGAACCCCGCGCCCATCAAGTCGGGCGCGTAAACCTTGGCATACGGCACCAGCGCCGGCATGGTGTATCGCCAGGAAAAAGAATATCCCATCAACCCATGCAGCAAAATCAGCGCCGGCCCAGAACCCGCGCGCAGATAGCGCATGCGCGCCCCATCGATCTCCATCCAGCACTCTTCCACCCCCGCGCTCAGAGGCGGAGCAAAACCTGTAGAAACTTCCGGGTTGCACTCCACAATAGCCAAATCTTCTAACTCCCAGGACAACTCTTCACCGCCAGGCAGATTCTATTTAGGTGATAACGCCTCTGTTCGCTTCACTAGGGGAGCTGCGGCTCCCCGTTTTTGGAAATCAGTGGTCAGTGACCAGTGGTCAGTGGCGAGCAGGCCTTCTTTCATCCTGAGCGAAGTAACAGCTTCGCGATAGCGAAGCTGTTACGCAATTGAAGGATCCCTACCAGCCAAAATCACCACTGGCCTCGCAAGGAGTTCCAACACCCGCCTCTAATTCCCCGGCGAAAAGTGTGTCACTGGCCACTGATCACTGACCACTAGCCACTGCTTTCCGCTTCTTCCGCAGCAACTTCTTCAGCACCCGAATCCCCTTGTCCACATGCTTCTCCTCCAACAAGAACGGAGGCAGAAACCTGACCACAGTATCCTGCGTGCTGTTGAACAACACTCCCTCGGCCAAAGCCGCATCCACAATCGGCCGCGCCGGAATCTCCAGATTAATCCCCTGTATAAATCCGCGCCCGCGCACTTCCTTTGCGGCCGCACTCTTCTCGACAATCATCTTAAGTTCCTGCTGCAAGTAAGCGCCGACCCTGTTCACATTGTCGAGCAGCTTCTCGTCCTCCACAATCGCCAAAAACTCCAAAGCCACGCGGCAAGCCAAAGGACCACCACCAAACGTAGTCCCATGCTGCCCCGGCGAAATCGAATTGGCAAATTCTTCCCTGGCGATAAACGCCCCCAAAGGCAGCCCCGCCGCAATCGGCTTGGCAATCGCCACAATATCCGGAGCCACTCCAAAACTCTGAAACGCAAACATCGTGCCCGTACGCCCCAGCCCGCACTGAATCTCGTCAAAGATCAGCGCCGCCCGGTGCCGGTCCGCCCCCGCCCGGCACTCTTGCAGAAACTCCACCGAACACTCATAGATTCCGCCCTCGCCAAAAATCGGCTCCAGCACAATCGCGCAGGTATTGTCGTTCACCGCCGCCCGCAACCCTTCAATGTCATTCTGCACGACAAAGGTCACTTCTTCCAGCAACGGCTCAAATCCCTTGCGATGCTTGTCCTGCCCGGTCAGCGACAGCGCCCCAAACGTCCGCCCGTGATACGACCCCTGCAGCGCCACCAGCCGCGATTTGGCCTCGCCGCCGGCGCGATGTCCCGCCAGCCGCGCCAGCTTGATCGATCCCTCAATAGCCTCAGTCCCGCTGTTGGAAAAAAACGCGCGGGACGTTCCCATGCCCATCGATGATCCGCCCATCGACGATCCGCCCAAAGAGCCGCCCGCCAGCGTGCACAACTTCTCCGCCAGCGCCCCTTGATACTCGTGGTAATAAAGATTGGAGACGTGAATCAGCTTTCCTGCCTGCTCCCGAATCGTCTTCACAATCCGCGGATGGGCGTGCCCCAACGCATTCACCCCCAAGCCAGAAACAAAGTCGAGATAGCGCCGGTCCTCCAGGTCGTAAAGAAACACGCCCTTCCCCCGCGTCAACACAATGGGATACCGGTTATAAGTTCCCAGCAAATACCGCCGCTCCAGCTCCGCAATCTGTTCAAATGTTTTCATAGGAAGACTAGATTCTACCGGAAGAGGCGCAAGTCAGATTTACTGAAACTGTGGATTTCCCACTGATAGCTGGCAAGGCCCGTACTATGCCTGACGATGGGTGTATGATCGCCAACGTTCTTGAGGTGAACAAAGCGGATTCCGATCAATCGTCAAGCATTTGTCAGGAGCAATCATGGGTCAAGATGCCTTTATTCCGGTGGCAACGAATGCGAGGTCGCGAAACGACCTCGTCGAGCGCGGGTTTAGTCGCCAACCGCTCAGAGTTGATGCGGACGTAGCGCGCTCGCTGGAAGAGTTGTCCCACGCAGCCTGGTCCATTCCAAGGGACAAGTACTATGAAGGGGGTGACAGGTATCGTTCCTTAAATCGTGCCCGGGCCGAGATTGTTGAGGGTGGTGTAAACGTTTGGTTGAGCGAAGAGACCACGCCTTATGTGCAGCTGAAAAAATACAACACGACAATCGGCGGCCAGCCGCGAGAGTACGCTCCGCTGCCCCCGGCAATAGCCGGTTCCATAGGCGTTCGCAAGATGATTGCTCATCACCTTCAATACCTGCCGCTCTCGGCGGTGGGTACCAGCTATCTGGTCAACGTCCATCTCATAAGATTCACAGCCACACCGGGTCGGCCCTGCGACACCAGCCCGCCGGGTTTACATAAAGACGGGGAAAAGTACATCGCTACGCATCGACTGGGCCGCTGCGGCGCTCACGGTGGCGAAGTGGTCATAACTGACAATGACAAACACGAAATGGATCGCTTCACGATGCGCGAAGCGGGCGAGTGTTACGTCTTCGACGACGATCGCATCTGGCATATGCTGACGCCGGTGGCAGTACTGGAAGGCAATCAGTTCGCCTACCGTGACACGCTGGCGTTCGATATGCTGCCAGAGGGCTGGGAACCCGTGAAATGATTCGAAGCCCGGAGCCTCAGTACAACCCTTTCTCCCCCGGAGGCCGCGTCTTCCACCTCCGGTGCACCCACAGCCACTGCTCTGGATATCTCCTCACGTAGTCTTCAATGATCGACGTAAATCTCTGCGTGTTGGCCTTGATGTCGGCCTCCTGGTCGCCCGTGCGCACCAATTCCACCGCCGGATCAAAGCGCAGCCGGTATTTTCCCAACTCCTCATCCCAGATCGTGAACGTCGGCACCACGGCCGCATCGGTACGCAAAGCAATCCGAGCCAGCCCAGAAGCCGTGCATGCCGGGATCCCGAAAAAATCCACAAAGATCCCCTGCGGCGGAGTCATATTCGTATCCATCAACATCCCCACCACTTCGCCCGCCTTCATCGCCGAGAGCAACCCGCGCACAAAATCATCCTTGTCGACAGCCTTGTTGCCATGCATCGTTCGATAGCGGAGAATCAGTTCGCCCAAATAAACGTTGTCCATGCCCCGCATAATCACGTGCATCCAATGCCCATGCATCGACAAAACAAAAGAAGAAAGCTCCCATCCCCCAAAGTGTCCCGCAAACAAAAGCACGCCCTTGCCGCGAGCGTGAGCGCGTTCGTAATTTTCTAACCCGTCAAACACCACGACCTCGTCGACGTTCTCCAGCGTGTACCTGGGAAAGTGGCAGACCTCCGCCAGTTGCCGTCCAAGCGAGGTGAACTCCCCGCGCACAATCCGCGTCCGCTCCGCCTCACTTTTTTCGGGAAACGCCATGGCGAGATTGCGCATGCCCACCTGCCGCAATCGCACGTGCAGAAGATAAACGACCCGAGCCAGGCCAATGCCGATGGCCCGCGCCAGCGGTCGCGGCAAAATACCCATGATCTTGATGAACGGCCAGGCTGCCGCGTACTCAAGTCGCTGCCGCATTAGGGAAGCGGAACGTACCAGGCTAGAAAATCACTTTCAAACAAATGTATCGCGAAACCAAAAATACCTTGTCATTCCGAGCGCCTTTTTTCTGGCGCGAGGAACCTGCTTTTCTGTGGTGCCAGAAAAAAGCAGGTTCCTCACTTCGTTCGGAATGACAAGACTCTGCTCGTTCGGAATGACCGGCTCTGTGTTGCATCGTCAGATCAAACAGGAAGCCCGAAGCCTCACTTCGCCGCTTCCTGCGCCCACTTCGCCAGCGTAGTCAAGAACGGACTCGCCGCCGACGGCGGATCGATCTCCCCAGTCAGCGCCGTCTTGAACGGCACCATGCGCCCATAGAACTCCCGCGTGCTGTCTTTGTCCTGCTTGATCTGCGCTCCATTCAGCGTCACCCCGGCAAACAAGCCGCGGGCGCGCGAGTAAGTCAGCACCTCCGCCCGCATCTTCCAGTCAGTAGCCCCCTCGGCATGACGGCCGACTGGCCCCGCCGCCACCGAAGCATCGGCGCCCAGCGCGAACTCGCTCGACAGCAGATGCTTCATCCCATTTTCGTTCATGATCAGCATTACCAGATCAACCGCCTGCCCGCCGATCTGAAACCCAAAGCTGCCTCCGGCCACGACGAAGAATGCGGGCGTACTCCAACCCTTCGGCGTTCGGCAACTGGCCAGCCCACGTCCATACTTCGCGCCCACAATAAAGCCGCCCTTCAACATCGACGGCACCACCGCGACGCACTCCGCCGCGCCCAACACTTCCTGCGGAATTCCCGCATCCGGTGCGGCCTGTATTTCGTTCAACACATCGGCGGCCGCCTGCACGCGATCCATCGCCTTCGATTCTTTTGCCGGTTCATCCGCCGCAAAAGAAAGAGAACAGAGAGACACAATTAGGGTCAAGAGCAAGAACTTTTTCATAGTTCCTCGTTACACTGGAATTCCCTGGGATCTGGTATTTGGATTGTAAACGAAGCGGCGCAGGGTTGTATCAGGAACGTTTAACCGCGAAGGAGGGAACGAATAATGGAAGAAGCAAGCAACCTGCGGACAAAAAAATCGGGGCTGAAAGCAGTGACCCTAATCGCCGCTCTCAACCCCGTCTCCCAGGTTCTGTGGTAGGTGAGGCGAGTATGCCGTGCTCTCGATTTCTCCGCAAGATTACCAAGGTCATTGTCCCGAAGTAACCGTTGGCCTTTGCCCTCACTAGGTACCAGGTACTAGGTGCTGCTTCCCTACTTCGCCGCCACCAGCGAATGCGTAATCGCATGCACCGACAGCGCAATCCGGTTCTGCACGCCCACCTTGCGCATCAATTTCGCCACGTGCGCTTTCACCGTACGCTCCTCGATGCCTAGCTGAGCGCCAATCTCTTTGTTGGAGCGGCCCGCCACCAGCATCTCCAGCACTTCTTTTTCTCGATCCGTAAAAGTTACGCGGCCCGCCGGAAAAATCCGCCCCGGCGACGACGACACGCGCTCAATGAACATGGAAAGCACTCTCCGCGGTGCCCACACCGATCCCTGACTTACGATCCGAATGGCCTGCGCAAACTCCGCCGGCGAAGCCGCTTCGTCCACATAGCCCTTGGCTCCAGACGCGATCGCCTTCAGAATGGTCTCTTCGTCCACTCCTGACCCGGTCACGATAATGCGCAGATCGGGCCGCGTTGCCTTCAGGCTGGCCATCACATCAAACAGGTTTTGGCCGGAGCGGTTTCCCAGCAGGATCAAGTCCACATCCTGCAACGTGGAAATCTCGGGCAGGCCGGCGGAGATCAGTTCGAACTCAGGCTCCGTGTCGAATAAGGCGCGAAATCCCACAAACCTGAGCGGGTCGCTCTCCACAACGGCAATTTTGATGATCGGTTTTCTGGCTACAGCTGCTTTCATAGGTATCCCTGTAGGGGCATGGTGTCTTAGCTAGAGCATAGCGGCATTTGCCCGCCCTGCAAAGAGAACGTGACCAGAGTTAAATTACGGGAGTAACATAAAAAAGAAGGTCGAATAGCCCTTCTACAGTGGAGATTGGCGCGTTAATTCTTGCCACGCCGTTCGCGGGAAGATCGAACCGGGGAAGATCGAACCGGGGAAGTTCGAACCGGGGAAGTTCGCGCGGGAAGTTCCGGCGGGAAGTTCGAACCGGAGAAGATCGAGGCGGAGAAGATCGAGCATGAGAAAAAAGTTTTTTTGTTTTCTGATCGTAGTCGTCGGTGTCGCCCTTGCTGCATCCGTGCTGTTCAGCCCGGCTCGGCTCGTAGTCGCCCAGACTCCGGCCCCTGACTACAAGCCAAAATTCGCCGGCGACCCCGCCCGCTCTGATTCCGAAGCGGCCGCCCTCGGCTACATGCGCGTCGTTCTCCGCGCCCAGCGTCAGTTCCAGAAACAGTACGGCCACTTCGCCACATCCCTAACCGAACTCGTCCACTCCGGATCGTTCACCAAGCGCATGGTCGATCCCCATCGCGGCGACTACACCGCCGGTTTCAAGGGCAAGAACGACAGTTTCATCCTCACCATGACGCCCAACCAACTCGATGCCCAGCATCGCTCTTTCTACGCCGAAGACGACGGTAAAATCCACGCCGACGAAGAAAAGCCCGCCGACGCCAACTCGCCGCTGGTGAAGTGATAAGAATCCTGGCACCTTACTCTGCTCTGTCATCCTGAGCGGAGCACGAGCTTCGCGAACGCGAAGTTCGTGCGGAGTCGAAGGACCCCCTGCCGCATACGCCAGCATGGACCTCGCGAGGCGTTTCTATTACTGCCCGGGTTCTTGTTGTGGCGCGGCGATTCGTCGACTCGTTTATGATGGAGCCAGAAATTATTCTAGAGAAACTCACGGAGGAACGATGCCCGCAACCATCGGCGCGCCCGCGCCCGAATTCACCTTGAAAGATCAGGATCAGAAGGAAGTAAAACTCAGCGACTTCCGCGGCAAGAAGCGCGTTGTGCTGGTCTTCTATCCGCTCGACTGGAGCCCGACCTGCACCAAGGAGCACGCCTGCCTGGTCAACGACACGAAACAGTTCGAGCAACTCGACGCCCAGATCCTCGGCCTCAGCGTAGACAGTGCATGGTCCCACAAGGCCTACGCCGAAAAGATGGGCATCCACTATCCGCTGCTCGCCGACTTCCACCCGCGCGGCGCGGTCGCCGCCAAGTACGGCGTCTATCTCGAAGACAAAGGCATCACCGGCCGCGCCATCTCCATCATCGACCGCGACGGCAAACTCGCATGGCACAAGAACTACGACATCCCGCTAGTGCCCGATATTCAGGAAGTCTCGCAAGCGCTCGCTGGATTGAAATAGGTTCGATGGAAGCGATCTCATGAATGGCACACGAAAAGAGGTCGCGCAAATCTCAGGATTCGTATCAGGGATTCGTCTCAGGGATTCGTATCGGGGATTCGTATCGGGGATTCGTATCGGGGATTCGTATCACGGATTCGTATCAGGGCACGGCTTCAGCCGTGCCATCCAAGCCCGAGAGATAGCGGGCTTTAGCCCCTGAGGGAACTGTACATAATGAAGATTTCCGTCTTCATCGGCACCAGCCTCGACGGCTTCATCGCCCGGCCAAACGGCGATCTCGACTTTCTGCCGCCGGGCGGACGGCGAACCCCACGGCTACAACGAATTCATCGCCAGCGTCGATGCGATCGTGATCGGCCGCAAAACCTTCGAGACAGTTCTCACCATGAAGCCATGGCCGTATGGCGACAAGCGCGTAGTGGTCCTGAGCAGTAGCCCCGTCGATTTTTCATCGGTCGTCGGAGGCGTGGTCGAACAGATGGCTGGCTCTCCATCGGAGATAGTTTCGAAACTCGCTGCGACCGGCGCCAACCATCTCTACATCGACGGTGGAATCACGATTCAACGCTTCCTGCGCGCAGGATTGATTCAACGTCTCATCATCACCCGCGTGCCCGTGCTCATCGGAGAAGGAATTCCTCTCTTCGGCTCCCTCCCGCACGACATCCCCCTCCGTCACATCGCGACCAAGCAATATCCCAGCGGCCTGGTCAGCAGCGAATACCAAGTCGACGCCTCAAGATAACAACTTGAGGGTGCCTCCTGGTCGCGTTCTTTGCAGCTAGAGCCTGCCCTGAGCGAAGCCGAAGGGGTGGAGATTTTGAATTCCTATGTTCCCGGCTTAACCTCCGCCGCCTTCCCCTCCCGATAAATCACCACCAGCGGCTTCCCTCCATTCGGATAGTGCACTGTCTTCTCCGCAGACGACGCCCCCGCATCCGGAACCCCCATCCCCACCGCAAAGTCCGCCTGCATCTCATTCATCCCCGGCTTCACTTCATGCTGCCCGACTGCCTGCCAAACATCCGCCGGCCAATGCTTGTACAACTCGTGCGGATCTTCCACAAAGAACATCTCATCGGAGTAAATCTTGTACTGCCCCTCCGCCTCGAACCCAATCGGCACCGCGTAGCTCTTCCCCTCTCTCTGAAACACGGCCATCACTTGCCGCCGGTTCCCTGCCCCAGGCGGAATGCCCGTCACCACATCTTTGATTTCCATTCGCTCGATCGGCAGCAGCGACCCGGCCTCATGCGCGAAGTCCGTCCGCTTCCGCCCCGCATCGTACGGATAACAGGTGTACCGGTATCCCTCTTTCACCCACACCGGCTGTTGCGTCAACTGCTTCGCCGACTCCACATCGAACGGATACAGCTTCTTCGGCACCACGTAGTAGTCGGCATTCGAGTAGCCAGCCTTCTTCGCCTGCTCCTGCTTCTGTGCCGCAAGAAAATCCGCGCGCCGCTCGTAAAGGATGTACGCCGCGCGCGCCCCCGCCACGATCACGGCCAGCGCCAAAGCAATCTGGATCTTCTTCTTCGCCTCTTCACTGATCATGCAAGTGCCTTACCCTGTGAAACCCTGTGCCTGCCCTGAGCGCCGCCGAAGGGTCCTCTGTGGTTGAGGATTTACGACGCGACAACAAAGTAAACCGTTATCTTACGGTACACTGAAGGAAGTTGCAGAAGGAATCCTATGCCCACGATCACCGAAGAAGACGTCCTCAGCGCGCTGAAAAGCTGCTACGACCCAGAGATCCCCGTCAACATCGTCGACCTCGGCCTCATCTATAAAGTGAACTTCGCACCCGCACCCGCCGATATACCCGATCAAGCCAAGCAGGACGTCACCGTCGACATGACCCTCACCGCGCAGGGCTGCCCCGAACACGTCAACATCAGCGCCCAGGTAAAGTCGCGCCTGGAGCAGTTGCCGGGCATCCGCAACTGCAGCGTCAACGTTGTGTGGACCCCGCCCTGGACCCCCGAACGCCTCAGCCCCGAAGCTAAAAAGCAACTCGGCATCGATTGAACCGGGCTTCGGGCTTCAGCTATCGGGCTTCGGCGAAACCTGGAATCCCACGAGGCGTTCAAGCCGAAGCCCGCTCTTCCTACCCCCCAATCTCGTCCCAAGCCTCATAAGCCGACCGCCCCGCCGCCTCGGTAATCCGCCTGCCGGCGCGCGCCGCCATCTCCATCACCTGCATCCCACGGTCAAAATATTCCGGCAGCGACCTGCGCACCTTGTCGAACTTCTCCGGAAATTCCGACGCCAGCACCGCCAACCCAACCCCGGTAGCCAGCACCCCCGCCGGATATTTCTTCTTCAAAAATAAAACCGTCGCCACCCCAACCGAGCTCGCTATCACCGCCTTTTTCCAGCCGTCCATGTTTTCTCCCTATATTCCCCTCCAACATTTTGCTCTGCCAGCGATTATACTTCTTCGTTTCACCGGAGGCTCCATGTCGCGCTGCCTGATCCCAATCGCGCTCTTCGTCACTCTCACGCTCGCCGCGTCCGCCCAATCCAAGCCCCGCGCCCGCGATCTCGGCGTCCCCTTCGACGGCACTCCCGGCCCCAACAACGCCATCACCGATGTAAAAGGCGTCGAGGTCGGCCACACCACTCTCATCTCGGGCGATGGCAAGCTCGAAGTCGGCAAGGGACCGGTGCGCACCGGCGTCACCGCCATTCATCCCCGCGGCAAAACTTCCAACGACGCAGTCTTCGCCGCCTGGTTCACCCTCAACGGCAATGGCGAGATGACCGGCACCACTTGGGTCGACGACTCCGGCTTCCTCAACGGCCCCGTCATGATCACCAATACGCACAGCGTCGGCGTGGTCCGCGACGCCGTCATCGCCTGGAAGGTCAAACACGGTGGACCTGACATGGAAGGTTATTTCTGGTCCCTCCCCGTAGTCGCCGAAACCTGGGATGGCTATCTCAATGACATCAACGGATTCCACGTCCACCCCGAAGACGCCTTCCATGCCCTGGATGTCGCTCACACCGGTCCCGTCGAAGAGGGCAACGTAGGCGGCGGAACCGGAATGATCTGCAACGAATTCAAAGGCGGCATCGGCACCTCCTCCCGCGTCCTCGATGCTAAAGCTGGAGGCTATACCGTAGGTGTCCTCGTCCAATGCAACTACGGACGCCGCGCCGAACTCCGCATCGCCGGCGTTCCCGTTGGCAAGGAAATTCCCGAGCGTCCCGCTTACGGCGAAGACATAGGCTCGATCATCGTCATCGTAGCCACCGACGCCCCGCTAATCCCCACGCAACTGAAGCGCATCGCGAAGAAGGTCTCGCTCGGCCTAGGTCGCGATGGCAGCTACTCCGGCGACGGCTCCGGCGACATTTTCCTCGCCTTCTCCACCGCCAACCCCGGCACCGTCGCCCCCAAGAGCGTGCACCAGCTAACCATGCTCCCCAACGATTCGCTCGACCCAATCTTCCTGGCGACAGTCCAGGCCACCGAAGAAGCGGTAGTAAACGCCATGGTAGCCGCAGAAACCATGAAAGGCATCAACAACCACGAAGTAATCGCGTTACCCCACACCCGCCTCCGCGAAGTCTTAAAAAAGTACAACCGCCTGTCGAAGTAGGACACCAAGTCAGAAATCAGAAGTCAAAATGCAAAAGTAAAGACCAAGAGGTCTTACTTCTGCATTCTGACCTGTGACTTCTGCATTCCTTTCATTTCCACCTTAGAGCTTTCTCACCCCTCATTACCTTCGCCGCCCCACCCCCGTGCCTATCACTCCCGCGCGAAGAGACTACACTGAAATTGTGAAGCGACACTACACCATCACCCGCGTAAAGGGAGGCATGAAGTTCACCTGCACCCGCTGCGCTCACCACGTCAGCACTCTCGACTTCGACCTCCACAACGGCAACCTCCGCACCCAGGCCGCCACCGCCATCAACCTCCACGCCACCACGGTCCACCACGAGCCCGTAATGTTCTCCTCCCTAGACACCCAACAACTAATCTGGCGCTCCTGACCTCCCACTGAAATCCTTGTCATTCCGAAGCGCGCCAAAGGCGCGCGAGGAACCTGCTGTTCGCCGGCAGCGCCACAACTCATGTGGAGACGGGCGCATTCGCCCGTCAGCGGAGCGAAGCGACGCCAAGCCCACAGCGACGCGCGCAAGGTAGCGCCGCCGTCCCGGCGGCTGTCGTGGGGGCGTCCTCGCCCCCACAGCTGTCAGCGCCACAACTCATGTAGAGACAGCCGCCTCGGCTGTCAGCGGAGCGAAGCGACGCCCGCGTGGAACAAACACTCCCGTCCGTTGCCCTTGACATTGATTTTGACTTCGCCCGTACCCGTGCCCCACTTCTCGCGTCCTTTGCGAAGGGTGGGGATTTTGACTGTCGAGTCTCGCGCGCACCACCGTGGAACCCCAACCTCAGCGCCGAGACAAATACCGCGCTACAATCAGGCTTTAGGGGACACTGCATCGCGTTTCACACATGCGCCGCCCTCGCGAACTCGGCTTCGCCCTTCTCACAAGCATCTTGCTGTGCGCTGCAAATGTTCAGACCCGGGCAGAATCAGGAATACTGGCCGTCCACGTAAAGGACGCGCAGCGCAGGCCAATTAGCGGCGTGCAGATTGGAGTCGAAGGCGACGGCGGATCCTCGATAACGGGCGACGACGGCAAAGCGCGAATCGCACTGGCAAAAGACACAAAGGAAAAGAGCTGGGTCTCGCTGCAGATTTTGAAGTCCCCACCGGGCAAAGACCTCGTAATGGCTTCGCCGTGGGACTACAAGACTCTGGTTCCACCGTTTGAAAACGAGTCGGAAAACTTTGTCGAGATAGTGGTAGTTCAGCGGGGCGACCGCGCAGCACTCGAAAGCGGCACGGTTTTGAAAGCCTTCGCCGAGCAGATCAATAAGGCAAATGCCCCAAAAACCGTAGACAAGCAAGCCCCGCCAGAAGACCCGAAGGCAAACCTCGTAGCCGTTGCGAAGCAGTACGGCCTGGCTCCTGACGACGTGGACCAAGCGATACGAGCATGGAAAACGGAAGATCCATACGAAGACGGACTTAAAGCTCTGTATGAGCAGAATTTTCCCAAGGCCTCCGCCCAGCTTGCAGATTCGCTTCAGAAAAGGGAAGAGAAATTAGTGGCGGACCAGAAAGCCGTAGTCGATGCGGCGTGTTTTCTAGGCCAGTCACTTTTCGAAGAAGGCAAGTACCGCGATTCAGCGACAGCGTATCGACGCGTTCTTCAACTGCGGCCTGACGATATAGCAGCTAGTAGCGGCTTGGGACTGAGCCTCTACGCGGCTGGCGACTACACAGCGTCGGAGCCTCTGCTTCAACGGGTCGTGGAGGACTTGGAAAAAACGCGCACGTCCAGCCCCGCGCCCTTAAGCCTTAGCAATCTTTCAGCTCTACGAAGAGCCCAAGGCCGATATGCCGAGAGCGAACAACTGCTAAGGCGTGCGCTGGAGATTGCCAAGGAAACTCTAGCGCCCGATAACCCTGCAGCTGTGACAATCGTGAGCAACTTCGGGGTGGTACTGAAAACCGAGGGCAAATATGAGGAAGCGGAGCCAATTTACCGAAGCGTGGTGGAAATTGACGAGAGAAAATCGGGGCCCGACAGCGACAATTTAGCAAACAGCCTATATAACCTTGCGCAACTGCTGCTCGACGAAGAGAACTATTCAGGTGCCGAGCCTCTTTTCCGTCGAGCATTGGGAATCGTGGAAAGAACGCTGCCGCCCTTGCACCCCCATGTCGCCTACTGCCTTAGGGGGCTCGGGGAGTCGCTGCTGGCCAAGGGCGATCTAGCGGACGCAGAGCCCTTACTGAGGCGTGCACAAGATATTGACGAGAAGGCCCTAGGCCCCAACACTTCCGAACTGGCGGACGATCTGAATGACCTAGCGACGTTGTTCCGAGCCAAACACCTCTACGGGGAGGCGGAGCCTCTTGCTAGGCGTGCCCTAGCCATAAATGAAGCAGTTTTAGGGCCAGATCATTCAGAAGTAGCCATATCTCTGAACAACCTGGCGGTGCTGCAGGCGATCAAAGGCGATTACGTGGGGGCCGAGGCGCTTGAACGACGAGCCCTAACGATTGATGAGAAGGCGCTGGGCCCGGACCACCCGCAGACTCAGAGAACTCGTCGCAACTTGCGGGCGCTCCTCGATAAAGAGGCCGCCAAGAAGACGGAGCAGTAAACCGTGTGGGACAAAGCTCTCGAAATCGCAAGCCACATAACTCACCCCGTAACGGTCGCGGCTCTTGCGGCTGTCCTCGCCGCATACCTGTTCAGCATCGCGATCAAGAAAAGGCAGTCGCGCAACACATGGCTACTGGCGGCCGTAGTCCTGATTCTCGGGCTCGCTCCTTTGCTATCGTCCACGTACCTACAGTCGCGAGGGCTGTACAGAGTCCGAGTCGTTGTGCTGGGAACTGACAAACTACCCGATAACGACGCTCAAGTGATCTCATCGAACGGCGGCGAACCAAAGAAGATTCAGGGCGGATGGGAGTTCGATATTCCTCCGCAATCACGACCGGCAGACGGCAAGCTAAAGTTATTCGCGTCGGAGAAGAACGCTTTTCTTGCCGGTAGTTCCACACTCGTCCTGGGCAAAGACTATTTTCCCACTGTGGAGATTCAGCTGGATCGAGACACCTCGGCGACGGTCCGGGGAGATGTGATCGACGAACACCGCAGATCGGTCCCCGGCGCACACGTGTCGATCCCCGGCTACCCGGACGTCGCGACAACGGACGAAATGGGCAACTTCGTCTTGCCCGCCCATGCAGCAGACGGTCAGATGGTGCATCTGCGCGCCCAGAAAGACAAGTCGACAGCGGACATGTCTGCCGCCGCCGGTAACACGCCGGTGGAGTTGATACTTAGACAACCGTGATCGCTGCCACAACTTGGAACGCCGCCCCCTCCCTTTTTCCACAGCCATCCACACCCATCATGTGACATCTGACCTTGCCACCACTCGTAAACTATAAGTAGTATGCTCCTCCGCGAAATCATCTCCCAGAAACTCTTCGCGACACCCATAGGGATCGAATTCGACATCCGTAACACCGTATTTTTCAATATTTTGCGCGTAAACCCTTTGCTTGCAAGATTTTACGCGGACTTCTTCCGCCGCCACGGCGCTAACCCAAGCCTTATCAATGATTTAGAAACTCGATCCGCAAATTTTTTCTCTCCAGATCAGTCCACCAGGAAGCCGACCACTGAAACCAAGAAAGGCTCAAACACCATGGCAGTCAACAACACTCGCGTCTGTACTCACATCAAGGTCAACGGAATCCGCTGCGGCTCTCCGTCGCTGCGTCAGGAAGTCTTCTGCTATTTCCATCAGCGGATGATCCGCGGCGTGCGCACCCCGCCCAAATCGCGCCTCCATCCCATCGCCAATTTCGAGGACCCGCAAGCCATCCAGGCCTCGCTCATGGAAGTAGTCAACGCCCTCGTCCGCAACCACATCGATGTCGCTCGCGCCCGCCTCATCCTGCGCGCGCTCAGCATCGCTGCCAGGAACGCGAACAAGACTCGTTTCGATTGTTGGCAAAACGACATGGTCAAGGAAGTTCCCGAATATCCCGCAGCCCCGCCGGCCGCCGGGCCATTCGCGCTCCCCACCGCCCAGGCCGCGGCCCTCACCAACATCAGCAAGCCGCAGCCAGACGAGTCGGAGCTTGACCGTATCACCAGGGCTTTTCAAACCGCGCCAGCGGATGTTCCCACGCCAGTGAATGTTCACAGGCCAGCGGATGTTCACAGGAATGCCCGCCGCAAACCGCCCGCCAGCGTCAAGACGACGGGTCGTGCACGCGCCGCCAACCGCAGCCGCACGGGATGACAAGAAGGCTTGCGCAGATAGAATAGCTAATAGCTAATGCAAATGGCTAACTGCCGAGGTACTAATCGACTACAGCCTTATCAGTGATGGACAGCCCGCGGTCGATGATCTCAAACGCCTCGCGCATCTGCTGCTCGTTGATGCACAGCGGAGGGTTGGTGAAGAAGGTGTTCCAGCGAACAAACGTATACAGGCCCTGCTCGCGGAAGAAGCGCCCGAGTGCCGCCATCTCCTCGGAGGTCCCGTTGAACGGAGCCAGGGGTTGCCGCGTCTTGCGGCTGCGCACCAGTTCGACGATGCCGAACAGTCCGATCGAGCGCACCGCACCCACCGACGGATGCTTCGCCTGCAACTCCGCTCCCAGCTCTTTCAGGATCGCGCCCATCTTCTTCGCGTTGTCGATCAGCCCATCTTCTTCATACACGCGAATCGTGGCCAGCGCCGCCGCGCATCCCATGGGATGGCTGTTGTAAGTCAGTCCTCCGTGGAACACTTTGTCCTGAAAGTGCTGCGCGATGTGATGCCGCATGCCGACCGCCCCAAGCGGGAGATAGCTTGAAGTTAATCCCTTCGCCATGCACAGCAGATCGGGAACGACTTTCCAGTGATCGACTGCGAACCACGCACCCGTTCGTCCAAAGCCGGACATTACTTCGTCAGCAATCATCAATATGCCGTACTTGTCGCAAAGCTTGCGCAGGCCTTCGAGATAGCCGTCAGGAGGAACGAGAACGCCGTTGGTTCCAGTCACCGGCTCAAGAATGAACGCGGCGATGGTTTGCGGACCTTCGAGCTGGATCGTCTCTTCAATCATGGCCAGCGAGGATTCGGCGGATTCCCAACCACGCTCAATGCCATGATAAGGATCGAGCACATGCACCACACCCGGGATGCCCGGCTCCGCGGCCCATCTGCGCGGATCGCCGGTAAGGCTGATCGCTCCTGCAGTCGCTCCGTGATAAGAGCGATAGCGCGCGATGATCTTATGACGCCCGGTAAAAAAACGCGCGATCTTGATGGCGTTTTCGTTGGCCTCAGCGCCGCCGTTGGTGAAGAAGAAAGTGTCGATGTCGCCAGGAGTGATTTCGGCAAGCTTCGCGCCCAGCCGCGCGCGGACTTCCGTAGCCATGAAGGGATTGGCATAAGCGAGCGTCGCGGCTTGGTCGCTGATCGCCTGAATGACACGCTCATCGCCGTGTCCGATGTTGACGGACATGAGCTGGCTGTTGAAGTCGATGAAGCGCTTCCCTTCCGGCGTGTAAAAGTAGATCCCCTTGGCGCGAGCGACCGGAATGGGATCGACCTTCGACTGCGCGGACCATTCGTAGAGCGTGTGCTTGCGGGAAAGGTCGACGATTTCCCTGCCGGACATGGAGGACGTTTCAGCGATCGTGGTCATGGCAATCCTTTTGGGAAGAGTCTTTGATCCTCGTGTGAAGAGAACCCTTCAACACAGGGGACACAGAGGTTCACAGGCTAACACTGACGTACTCAGAATTTTCGGCTGTGTTCTTTGGCCCAGCGTTCGACTATTACTTTCTTGTCGGTGTAGAACTCGATGGCGTCCCGGCCCTGGCCGTGCAGGTCGCCGAAGAAGCTGTTCTTCCATCCGCTGAAGGGGAAGTAGGCCATGGGCGCAGCGACTCCGATGTTGATGCCGATATTGCCCGCGGGGGCGTCGTAGCGGAAGCGACGCGCGGCTGATCCGCTCGACGTGAACAGCGACGCCTGATTGCCGTATGCACTGCGCTCGAGGAACGCAAGCGCTTCATCCATACCGTTGGCATGGACCAGGCTGAGGACAGGGCCGAAGATCTCCGTGTCGGCGAGATCGCTGGTTGCGGGCACGTCATCGAGGATCGTGGGCTTCACGAAGTTGCCGGATTCGTATTTCGGAATCTTCGAGTTGCGCCCGTCGAGGAGAACTTTCGCGCCCTGCTTTTCGCCGAGTCCGATGAGCGATTCGACGCGCTCTTTGCTCTGCTGCGTAATTACCGGACCCATTTGCACGCCTTCGTCGAGGCCGTTGCCGACTTTGAGTTTTGAAGCTGCATCGGCGATTGAATCGCGGAAAGTCTTTTGCGCTTCGCCAATCGTTACGGCAACAGAGACAGCGAGGCAACGCTGGCCGGCGCATCCGAAAGCGCTGTCGCTGATGATCTGCGTGGCCATGGGCATGTCGGCGTCGGGAAGGACGATGACGTGGTTCTTGGCTCCGCCCTGGCACTGCGCGCGCTTGCCGCTGGCGGCGGCGCGCGCGTAAACGTACTTTGCGACGGGGGTTGAACCGACAAAGCTAATGGCGTGAATCTTGGGATGATCTAAGAGCGCGTCGACGACGGCTTTGCTGCCGTTGACTAGATTCACGACGCCTTTGGGCAATCCGGTCTTTTCGAGGAGTTCGTAGACGTAACGCATGGTGAGCGGGACGCGCTCGGAGGGCTTGAGGATGAACGTGTTGCCAGTTGCTATAGCATAGGGCAAATACCAGAATGCAATCATACCCGGAAAGTTAAAGGGTACGATGGCGGCGGTGACGCCGAGGGGCTGGCGGATCATCATCTCGTCGATGCCGCGGGCGACGTCTTCGAGGTTGTAGCCTTGCATCATCATGGGGATGCCGCAGGCGACCTCGACGTTTTCAATCGCGCGGCGCATCTCGGCTTTGGCTTCGGTGAAAGTCTTGCCGTTCTCTTGCGTGATGATGCGGGCGATGTCGTCGATGTGATCTTCGAGCAGCATTTTGAGCTTGAAGAGCGGCTGGATGCGGTCCTCGGGCGGCGTGCGGCGCCATTCGGGGAACGCTGCGGCGGCGGCTTCGACGGCCTGATTGACTTCGGGGGCGCCGGCTAGTGGGACTTGAGCTAACGTTTCGCCCGTCGCGGGATTGACTATGTCGCGCCATTCTTTCGCTTGCGAGTCGGTCCAGCGGCCGTTGATGTAGTTGGTGAGTTTGATGACGGGCGGTGCTGCAATTGTCGTCATGGGATTGCCTCTGCTATCGCGAAGAATGGTCCAGGGAGAGTCATGCGTTACATGTGAGCCAATTAGCAATGATACAGCTTTATAGGGATCCTTCGACTGCGCTTTGGCGCGAAGGACAATCCTCGCTCAGGATGACAAACCTAATCAATCTGTGCCTCTGCTGGGCGCGCCTCGCCAGGCTCGACGGAAAGCCGAGGCGGCTGTCCCCACATGGACCTTGCCTATACCAACTGGGCTACTGCGCCCTTCTTGTCCGAGACGGCGGCGAGAGCGGATTCGAGCACATCGACCGCTTCGTCCATCTGCGGGTCAGTAACGACTAGCGGCATTAACAGGCGGATTACGTTGCCATAGGAACCTGCGGTGATCAGGATCAGGCCATGCTCGTAACAATATTGCGCGATTTGTTTGGTTTCTTCGTCCGCTGGTTCGCGGGTTTGGCGGGAGCGCACGAGTTCAAGAGCCTGCATGGCACCGATGCCGCGCACTTCGCCCACCAGTTCCCAGCGAGATTGCCACTGTGCAGCACGGCGGCGCAAGCGGTCGCCGAGTTGATTTGCTCGAGCGCAAAGGTCTTCTGTTTCGATGGTTTCCAGAACAGCGAGTGCCGCCTCGCAAGCCAGGGGATTGCCGCCGAAGGTTCCGCCCAGAGTGCCGGGACCGGGCGTGTCCATAATTTCGGCGCGGCCGGTGACGGCGGCCAACGGCAACCCCCCGCTCAGCGACTTGGCCATGGTGATGAGATCCGGTTCAAGCCCCAGACGCTCACAGGCAAACAGCGCGCCTGTGCGGGCAAAGCCGGACTGCACTTCGTCGGCGATCAACAAAATTCCGTGTTTACGGCAGATCTCAGAAAGGATGGGGAAGAACTCAGGGGGCGGCGTGATGAATCCACCTTCGCCCTGGACTGGTTCCACGATCACGGCAGCCACGGTTTCAGCGGCGACAACCCGCTTGAAAGTATCTTCGATGTGGCGAGCGCAGTGAAGCTCACATGAGGGATAGTGCAACGAGTAGGAGCAGCGATAGCAATAGGCGAACGGTACGCGGTAGACATCGCCGGGGAAAGGCTCGAAGCCGGCTTTGTACGGATGGGTTTTGCTGGTCGCAGCCATCGCCATGTAGGTGCGGCCGTGGAAAGCGTCTTCGAAGGCGATGATCGCCGGACGCTTGGTGTAAGCTCGCGCGATCTTGACGGCATTTTCGACGGCTTCGGCGCCGCTGTTGAGGAGGATCGTCTTCTTGGCGAACTTGCCCGGTGTGATTGCGTTGAGGCGCTCGGCCAGCGCGACATAGCTTTCGTAGGGCAGCACGTTGAAGCTGGTGTGAAGAAAGCGATCGAGTTGGCGACGAATGGCTTCCACGACGCGAGGCGCGCGGTGTCCTGTGTTAACACAGCCTATGCCGCCTGCGAAATCGAGCATGCGGTTGCCGTCGACGTCCTCGATGACGGCGCCCTCCGCCTTGGCGACAAACACAGGCGTAGCGTGATAGGCTGCGCGCACGACGGCAGCGTCACGGCGCCGCATCAGCTCTTGCGAGCGTGGGCCGGGGATTCCAGTGCGAAGTTGGATAGTGCTCATGTCAGTTTCCTTTGAGAACTCCCAAAGCGGCGACGGCAGTACAGGCCAGGCAGGGGTCCTTCGACTGCGGTTGATCTTCGCGCTTGGGCGCGAAGATCAATCCTCGCTCAGGATGACATTGTTTGAGAGATTCCTTCATCAGTACCAGCCTATTGGCTGCTCGTTCAGGTTGATATAGACCTGCTTGGTTTCGAGATATTCTTCGATGCCCCAGGGGCCCAGTTCGCGGCCGAAGCCGGATTGCTTGTAACCGCCCCAAGGGGCTTCTACGTATGTTGGTTGCATGTGATTCACCCAGACGATGCCTGCGCGCAGGGCTTTCACGGCGCGCAGGGCTTTGAAGATGTCGCGGGTCCAGACAGCGGCGGCTAAGCCGTAGGGCGAATCGTTGGCGATCTTTAGCGCGTCTTTTTCGTCTTCAAAGGGGATCACGGCCGCAACCGGGCCGAAGATTTCTTCGCGGGCGATACGGGCGTTGTTGGTTACATCGGAGAAAATCGTGGGTTGAACGTAGTAGCCTTTACCCATCTTCTCCGGGCGTCCGCCGCCCGAAGCCAGTTTCGCCTCTTTCTTGCCGATCTCGATATAGGAGTTGACGCGGTCGTATTGTTCTTTGCTGACGAGCGGGCCCATCTTGGTTTCACGTTCGAGGGGCGGGCCGAGCTTGATCTTCCTGGCTTTCTCGGTCATGGCTTCGACGAAGTTTTTGTAGATCGACTTCTGCACCAGGATGCGGCTTCCGGCGGAGCAGACTTCGCCCTGGTTGATGAAGACTCCGAAGAGCGCTCCGTCGATAGCGGCTTCGAAATCGGCGTCGGCGAAGAAAATGTTGGGCGACTTGCCGCCTAGTTCGAGAGTGACGCGCTTTACCGTGTCGGCGGCCTGTTTCACGATGATCTTGCCAACGGCGGCGCTGCCGGTGAAGGCGATCTTGTTTACGTCGGGATGCTGGACCAGTGGAGCGCCGCAGGTTTCTCCGAAGCCGGTGACGATGTTGACCACGCCCGGGGGCAAACCGCAATCGGCGAAGTAGTTGGCGAATTCGAGCGCGGTGAGCGGAGTCTGCTCGGCAGGCTTGAGAACGCAGGTGCAGCCAGCCGCGATCGCGGGGGCCAGTTTCCAGGCGGCCATGAGGAGTGGATAGTTCCACGGAATGATTTGTCCGGCGATGCCGACTGGTTCTTTGAGCGAGAGGGACATCGCGTTGTCGGGGACGGGATTGACGTAGCCGACGACCTTGGTGGCGAGGCCGCCGTAGTATTCGAAGCAGGTGGCGGCATCGGTGATGTCGAATTCGGCTTCGACGATGGGCTTGCCGGTGTTACGGCATTCGAGTTCCGCGAGCGCGGGCAGATTGGCGCGGATTTTTTCCGAGAGACGGAAGAGGACTCGGCCGCGCTCCTGCGCGGTGGTGGTTGCCCATGGACCTTCTTCGAAAGCCGCTTTGGCGGCGGCTACGGCGCGGTTGACGTCGTCGGCGCCGGCGTCGGGGACCTGGGCGATTACTTCTTCCGTGGAAGGGTCGTAGACGGGGAACGTTTTCGCGGATTTACTCGCGGTCCATTCGCCGTTGATGTACATCTGATAGGTTTTCACTTCGGTTGTGATTCCGCTGGGCATTTTTGTTTGGACCTCCTAGGTACTTCGGGGGCTGGAGCCCATTACATCGCGACTCTTATCGCAGCGCTGAAGCGCTGCTCCACGCAAAATCAAAAACAGAAGCGACCTTCGCTCGCTGGACAGCCGAGGGCGGCTGTCTTCACCTGACCCCAAATCTACTAGTCACTTAACGGCACGACCAACGTTGTGCCCTTGCCGATCTCTGCGCGCCGCGCCTTAAGGCGGCCATAGACGAAAAAAAAGAATGCGGCAAGGCCGACGAAGAACAGGGTGCCGCCGACCATCCATAATTCGTAGTACCACAGCGACGTGATCTGCTGGGCGGGGAAAAATACCAGGGCGATCGCGAGAGTCGTCGTGAGCAGGCCGCTGATGCCCGCCAGGAAAAGCGTGGTACGGCCATACTGGCCGCGCGGAACAGGCTCAGTGACTGCGAATTTCACGAGCGCGCCAAACATGTAGACATAGGGAACGAGATTCAGCACGATGGCCAGCGAGAGAAGTTTTTGGAACGTTTCCTGAACGCCGGCGCCGGCGAAACTCAAGATCACGAGCCCGCCGGAGACGATGCCCTGAACGATCAAGGCCGCGTGGGGCGTGGCGTAGCGCGGGTGAATGCTGCCGAGCCAGGAAGGCAGGTAGGAATCGAGACCGGCGACGAAGGGGATGCGGGCGCAGCCCCCGGTCCAGGCCGACGCGATGCCGGTGGCCGCCAGGCTGAGCATGAGAGCGAAGGGAACGGTGAGCCAGGTAACGCCGACACGGGCCGTCATTTGGCTTATTCCCTGAACCACGCCCTGCAGCATATTCACGTTCTTACCGACAGAGACCAGCAGGGTGAGTGTGGCTGAGACATAAAGGATGCCGCAGATCAAGCCGCCCCAGGCAACGGCTCCGGGGAGAGTGTGGGCGGGGTCACGGATTTCGTCGCCCATGATGGAAGCGAGGTCGAGTCCGAGCAGCCCGAAAACGATCACGCCGAAGCAATGGAGAACGAAGCTGGGATCGGCGGGAACCTTGAAGTCGGCGGCGGTGACGCCGGAACCGAAGCGCAACCAAATCATGACGCCGAGACCGACCAGGACGCCTGCGGCGATGAAGGTGCCGATGGCACCGAGGTTGTTGATCCACTTGCCGACGCCGAGGCCAAGGATGTTGAGCAGAGTGAGGAGCGCGAGCAGCGCGAGGGAAACCGAAGAAGCGAAGAATTTGTTGTCCGCCAATCCCAGATGGCCGGGGCCGAGCACGTAGACGGAAACGCCGACGACGTAAAGCAGGACGCTCGGCACGTAGAGCATGTTGCTGGTCCAATAGCACCAGCCGGAGAGGAATCCGTGAAACTCGCCGAAGACTTCCTTTGCCCAAAGGTAGATGCCACCTTCGCCGGGATAACGCTGAGCGAGTTCGATGACGGCGAGGCCTTGCGGCCAAAAGAAGAGGATCAGGGAAATGATCCAGAGCCAGATGGTGACGCCGCCGTTGGCGGCGATCGAGGGGACGACGTTGAGATTGAAGATGGCGACCACGAAGAGGAGGACCAGGTCGCGGCGTCCGAGGGCGCGGATCAGTTGGGGCGGGGCGGGTTGGGTGGTGGTGGACAAGAGTCTCTCTACGGTCGCCTCGCTTCGCTTCGGCGGACAGCCCGAGGCGGCTGTCTCTACATGTTCCTTGCCGCTACAGGGCGGACGAGGGCGTCCGCCCCTCCACGTGCTTAGTGCGCTACCGCAACCGGTTCGGCTCGCTCTTGCTGCGATTTCGCTAACGATGCCGCTATGTCGTCGAAGGCGGATAGATGCTTGTCGATATCGGCTTCGGTGTGCTGGACCGAGATCGTCCATTGCTCATCCCACCAGTAGGGTTGGGGCATCACGCCGCGGTTGACCATGGCGAACCAATAGTGACGCCAGAGGTCGATATCGACTGTGGTCCAGTCGCGATAGTTGCGAATCTCTTTCGGATACAGCATCAGCGCGCCGTTGGCGCCGGCCTGCGCGATGTAGGCTTGCAGGCCGACCTTCGCGATGGTCTTGCGATATCCGTCAGCGAGCTTTTTGCCGAGCTTGTCGACGTGGGCGTAGTTGTCACGAGTGAGCACCTCACGGAACGTTGCGAGGCCCGCGGCCATCGAAACCGGGTTGGTGTTGTAGGTGCCGCCGTGGAAGACCTTGTGTTGCGAGATGAGATCCATGACAGACTTGCTAGCGCCGAAGGCGGCGAGCGGGAAGCCTCCGCCGATCGACTTTGCGAGGCAGATCATGTCGGGATGAACGTTGAAGTATTCGCTGGCACCGCCCCAGCCGAGTTTGGCGCCGGTTTTTACTTCGTCGAAGATCAGGAGCGCGCCGTTTTTCGTGGCGATGTCGCGAAGAGCTTGCAGGAAGCCGGCCTGCGGGAGGCACAGGCCGACGTTCATGAGGATCGGTTCGAGAATGATCGCAGCGATTTCGCCGGGATTTTCTTTGAAGCGGCGCTCGACCGTGGCGAGGTCGTTGAAAGTAGCGACGACCACATTGGCGATGGCTGATTTCGGCACCCCGAGGCCGCCGGGCACGGACGTGGGATTGTCGATATCGCCGAATTCGGGAGCGTGGGGCTTGACGCTGACCAGAGCGGAGTCGTGCAGTCCGTGGTAGGCGCCTTCGAATTTGATGATCTTGTCACGGCTGGTGGCGGCGCGGGCCAGGCGGATGGCGTGCATGGTGGCTTCGGTGCCGCTGTTGCCGAAGCGGACCATCTCAATGGGGAAGCGGTTGCAGATTTCTTCGGCGAGTTCCCATTCCATGTCGTGAGGCATGCCGAACATGGTGCCAGTGGAGAGACGTTTTTCAACAGCCTTCATGACGGCGGGATGGCAGTGACCGGCCATGAGCGCGCCGAAAGTCAGGTTGTGGTCGATGTATTCGTTGCCGTCGAGGTCGCGGAACCGGCTGCCGCTGGCTTCTTTCACGAAGATGGGCCAGGGTTCGTAGTGGCGATAGTTACTGGCCACGCCGAGCGGAATGCGTTTGAGATTTTTCTTGTGGGCTTCGGCGGATTTGGGCGTGCGCCGCTCGTAGGTTGCGAGTTCCTTCTGCAATTCGGGGTACATCGGGTCTCCAGGCAAGTCTCAGGCCCGTTGGGCCATTAGATTAGGTGGGGCGGGTGGCCGCCCCGTATGTCTCATTCTAGAACGCAAACTTCAAAGCGAACTGAATATTACGCGGGTCCCGGGTATGTTTGACCTTGCCGAAATCCCCCGGATTACTGGGATCGACGGTGACGCCATCCGCAAGGAAGTTACCATCGCTGATGTTGCCGTCCGGGTTGAGGAACTGCGCGTGATTGAAAACGTTAAAGAATTCACTCCGGAACTCGAAATGCTTTTTTTCGCCGACGGGAATAATTTTCTGCACGGAGAAGTCGAAATTGGAAATCCCGGGCCCACAGCAGAGAGTACGCGAGGAATTCCCCAGCAGCGTCTGCGGGTTTACTGTGGGATCGATTGTGGGCAACTGAAACGAACTGACATCGAAGGCATAGCCGCCGTGGCTGCGTGGATCCTGTGGGTGGAAGGGCGCAATCAGGTTGGGCTTGCCCGGCAGCTCGAAGTCAAAGCTGTTCATCAGCTCGATATCGGCGTTGGATTTAATGCTGATGGGGAAACCTTTCTGGAAGCTGGTGATTCCCGACACGGCCCAGCCATCGAGTAGCTTCCCTTTCGCTCCATTGTATCGGCGGATGGGCAGTTCCCACAGATAGCTGATAACAAATCGATGCCTGGCGTCGAATAGAGAGAGCGAACGGTTGCAGCGGTCGCAGGTCGGCCGAATGATGTTTTCAAAGCTGGAGGCGTTGTCGATCGACTTGCTGAACGTGTAGGCCAGTTCGAACTGCAACCCGCGGCTAAGACGCTTCTCGAGCGACGCCTGCAACGAGTTGTAATTCGACGCTGCGGCTGTGTCCTGAGAAAAGATGCTGGAGAAGACCGGCACGCCGTCCGTGGGGCAACCATTTCCCGATAAAGGATCGCAACGCGGAGAAGAATATTGCCGCAAGCCGACCAGCGTGATTCCGTTTGGCGCCACTGACTGGATCGTCGTGCCCGCGGGAATAACGGAGGGGCCGTTCACGCCGTAAGGCAGATGCAAACCGCCAGCCGGCGCTACCGTTGCAACTCCGCCTTCGGTCGTCGGTATGAAGAAAGAGCTGTCGGCAAAGTATGGACCACAGGATAGATTCTGGTCCCCATAATTGTTCGACAGGGCCAGCAAGTCCAGGCAGGTTTGGGGATTGCCGTAGTTCAAATCCCTGGTCACCAGCAGGCGATGGCCCTGGGATCCTACGTAGCCCACCGACAATACCATGTCCCGTGCGATCTGACGTTCGATTCCAAAATTGTATTGCGCGGTGTATTGCGCCCGCAGGTTCGGTTGCAGTTCGCCGAAGAGCAGAAGCGGGCGGAAGGCAGACCAATCGACCGGAGTTCCGGGCTTTGGAGTAAGGATTCCATTGAACGGGTTGGGCGCGGTGGTGAGATTCCCCGGCCCTCCGCTCTGGCTTACGAACGGAGCGGTGAACAGACCTTCGGAGATCAGCGAACTCCCGCCGAAAGGAGGCTCGCCCTGGAACTGCTCGAGCACCAACTGCTCAATCGGATTGTAGAAAAGCCCGAAGCCGGTACGAATTGTGGTCTTGCCATCGCCTTTGGGATCCCAGGCGATTCCGAAGCGCGGGGCGAAGGCGTGGTAGTAGCTAGCAGTGAGTCCCTTTGGAACACCTTTGTCTCCGGGAATGACCAAGCCAAGCGGAAATACCGCGGCGGAGTCTGAGGTGGGATCACTGCAATTCGGATTGGTGTAGCCGAGCTTGGTGAGACTGTCTGAACTCAGCTGGCAAGGGAAAATAGTATCGGCCTGTCCCGGCCGAAACGTTTGGTAGCGCAGGCCCGCGTCATACATGGGCTGGTTGTATTCCCAGCGCAGCCCGTAGTTAACCGTGATATTCGGACGAAACTTCCAACTGTCCTGCGCGAACAAATAAAGAGACCGGCTGCGAATATCTTCGGATTGAGTTGAACCTTGCAGATAGGAATCCGGCAGGCCCAGCAAGTAGTTGCCGAGTGTACTTCCAGTGTCGTTCGGCCCGCCGCCGGAATAAGTGTAATCGCCCTGGGGATCGAAATAGAGGGTTTGGAAGAAGCGCTGGACTCTGAAATCCACACCGAACTTCGTAGTGTGCTTTCCGATCACGCGAGTGAAGTTATCGCTGAACTGATAAGTGTTGCCGATCTGCGGCAACTCGCCTTCGTAATCGTTGCCGATGGTGAATCCGCCCTGAAGAGAAATGAAGGGAACGCCTTCATGCTGGGCGGCGTTGGGAAGATTGGGATGGATTCCGATGTCGGGGCTGGACGGGATCACGCCGGGAGTATCCGTGGTGCCGGTAAAACAGATCGCCGATAAAGACGAACTGCAGGAATCCTGCACCAGGTTGGTCCTCTGAGGATGCAGGAACGTGGGCTGCGCCTCCCGGAAATAGGTGACCCGGAACTCGTTTACAGAGTTCGTACTGACCGTCCAGGTATGAGAAATGTTCCACTGTTGCGACCGGGTGGAGTTGTTGTTGCCGAACCCGGGCAAGAGATTGGGAGTCGCTGCCTGGAACTTGGTGAAGGGTTGGGAATCGAAAGCGTCGTTGAAATAGTAGTAGACACTCAGGTTTTGCTTGTCGTTGATGCGATGATCAACCTTCGCCGTAAATTGGTTGGCATGCGAGTAGTCGTTCGGAACCGACTGAAAGAAGGGGTTGGTATTGGACAGATTGGAGCAGGTTGGGTCCACGTTGGGGCAGGGCACGTAGCGGTTGACCAGATCCACCGCTACGGGGTCGAAGCAATTCGTCGGAACCCCTGCGGGGAATTGGGTTGCCCAGTCGACCGATCCTCCAACGGTGGAAGGCAATGGAATACCCGCATTGCAGCGCTCATTCAGGATGGCGGCGACCGTATCGGTGGTAATGGATCCGCTGGCAAAAAGAGGTTGGGTGCGGTCGGCGGCGGTGGGGACGATAACTTGGTCCGAGGTAATGCCATGCACCACGCGGCGCCCTTCATACGATGCAAAGAAAAACGTCCGGTCTTTCTTGATGGGCCCGCCAAACGTCCCACCGAACTGGTTCTGCTTGTCGTCAGGCCGTCGCGGATCGATATAGCCTCTCGCGTTCAACGCCTGGTTTCGCAGGAATTCGTAGACGCTGCCGTGCCAGTTGTTGGTTCCGGATTTGGTTACGACGTTGATCACGGCCCCCGAGTTGCGTCCGTATTCCGCGTCAAATGTATTGGAGAGAACGCGAAATTCCTCGATGCTGTCGGGCGTGGGCTGGATGGCGGGAGAATTGACGAAGAGGTCGTTGCCATCGCCTCCGTTGACATTAAAGTTGTTGGAGCGGCCACGGCCTCCATTTACCGACACAGCTCCAGATTGATTGCTGCCATAGAACAGATCGGAGCCGCCGACGCCCTGGACGCCCGGCTGTAGTTGAAGAAGCTGGTAAGTATCGCGGGAATTGAGCGGCAAGGTCGACACCTGCTTGGAGTCCATGATGGCGCCCAACTGAGTGCTGGCCGTATCCACCAGAGGAGCTTCGGAGATGACCTCCACCGTTTCCTGCGCGCCTCCGATCTGCATCACCATATTCAGAGTCACCACCTGGTTGAGGTCCACCGTAATCCCGCGGCGGACGTCTTTCTTGAAGCCGGTGAGATCGAACTCCGCGTGATAGCTGCCTACCGATACCTGGGGAAAAACATAGTCGCCATTGTCGTTGGTGTGGGCGCTGTTGGGAACGCCGGTGGCCTCATTCACCAGTGTGATCTTCACGTTCGCCAGTACGGCGCCGCTAGGATCGGCGACGCGACCCACAATGCGGCCGCCGGTGCTCTGGGCCGGAAGCAGGGTAGTAAAAAGGGAGAATGCAACGGCAAGGCAAACCGTTTGTAGACACATCATGTTCCAGTGGGCTCGCAGTGACGGCATGGAACCTCCAGCATCTCGAGGAGAATTTATTTTCTCTGAAAGCTAAAGCTTGTGTCCTGCCACAACCTTGCTATAATCCCGCAAGGTTAGAGAAGGGGCAGGCATACTGTCAAGGAGAAAAAACGCGTGCCCCTTCATAGAAAAGTCTTATTGGCAGAAAAGTCTTATCGGCGGTCCGGTGAATGATGAGATCATCCAGCGCTAAGCTCTACTTGAAGATCGGAGATGTGGCGCGGCGGGTGGGAGTGTCGCCGTCGGTGATCCGATCGTGGGAGAGCCTGGGACTGACGCGGCCGCAGCGCACCGAGAGCAAGTACCGGCTCTATACGCCGGATGATGTGAAATTGCTGAAGCGGGCGCGGTTTCTGCGCAAGGTGCGGGGCCTGAACGCGGCGGCAATTGTCGAACTGCTGCGTCGCGAAGGGCGGTTGCGGCCCTCTGCCGGCGGAAATGCCGGAGCGATTGGTTCGCACCTGCGTCAATTGCGGGCGAAGCGGCGTCTATCGCTGGCACAAGTGGCGCGAGCAGTGGGCATCTCGGTGGGATTCCTGAGCGCGCTGGAGCGCTCGCAGATGAGCGGATCAGTGGGAACGCTGCGCAAGCTGGCGCGATTTTACAAAACCAACATCCTCGATTTTTTCGACGCGACTGGAGCCAGCAGCCGGCAGGTGCGTCCGGCACAAAGGAAAGTGCTGCAGGCGGGCCCCGGCGTGCAAATGGAGTTGCTGGCCTGGGGCAACACGGTGATGGAGCCGCATCTGTTTCGAGTCGCGCCGAAGGCGGGCAGCGGTGACTCCTATACGCACGAGGGCGAAGAATTTCTCTATGTGTTGCGCGGAGAACTGGCGATCACGCTGGAGAAGGAAGAATACCGGCTTAAGGCCGGGGACAGCTTTTATTTTGAGAGCGCGACACAACATCACTGGAAAAATCCTGGACGGGCGGAAACCTGGGTGTTGTGGGTAAATACGCCGCCGACATTTTGAGGTGGCGGAGTAGAGGAGGAACAATGAAGACGCGGGTGATACTGCTGTTCCTGCTGGCGGTGATGGTGCTCACCGGATCGTGCACGAAGAAAACTCCCTCGCTGAATTTGCTGGTGTGGGAGGGCTATGCCGATCCTTCGTTCGTCAAGGCGTTCGAGGAGCAGCATCATTGCAGAGTGTCGGCGTCGTACATGGGCTCGAGCGACGAACTGGTGGCCAAGTTGCGCGGCGGCAGCGCCGGCAACTACGACGTGATCTCGCCCTCAAGCGACGTGGCCGCGTCGATTGCAGCAGCGGGCCTGGCAGCTCCGCTGGATTTGTCGAAGATTCCGACCTACGGGCAACTGTCTCCACAGCTCACTTCCCTGCCTCTGGTGCGGGCGAAGGGCCAGGTGTTTGGAATTCCGTTCATGTGGGGACCAGACCCGATGATTTACGATACGACGGTTTTCGCGCAGCCTCCGGATAGCTGGAATGTGCTTTGGGATCCGAAGTATAAGGGAAAGATTTCCGTATGGGACGATCTTTCGACGGTCTACATGGCGGCGCAGGTTCTGGGTTATGACCGGCCCGATCCCTCGCAGCTCTACAACTTGACGGATGAACAGCTTGCAGCCGTCAAGAAGAAGTTGCTGGAGTTGAAACCGAATATCCGCAAGATGTGGTCGACCGGCGGCGAGCTCACGAATCTATTTCAGAATCATGAAGTAGTGGCGGCAATGGGATGGCCGCTCAACACGGCCGACTTGAAGAAGCTGAATTTCCCAGTGGGCGAAACTATTCCCAGGGAAAACACCACGGGCTGGATTGATCACCTGATGATCACTGCGGGCAGCGAGAATAAGGAATTGGCGCACGAATTCCTGGAGTACATGGTCGAGGCGAAAACGCAAAAGCTGGTGACGGACAAGACGCACTACGTTCCCGCCAATCCTCAGGCAGCGCAGCTCATGACGCGGGAAGAAGTAAGGGCCTTGCATCTGGATGATGTCGACACCTACCAGAAGCGGCTTTATTTCTGGCAGAATGTGCCGCGCCGGGCCAAGTACAACGAAATCTGGAATGAAGTGAAAGCGGCGCAGTAGAGCGGGCTTCGCGCTTCGCGCTTCGGCTTTCGGGCTTCGGGCTTCGGCTTTCGGGCTTCTTTTTATGATGACTACTTCTGAAATTGCGATTACGGCTGCTGGCGACGCGCGTGGGTCGCGCCACATTACTTAGCATTCGCAATGTGGCCAAGCACTTCGGCAAGAATGTGGTGTTGCGGGATATTTCTCTGGACGTTGCGGAAGGAGAATTTCTCACGATTTTGGGCGAAAGCGGATCGGGCAAGACGACGCTGCTGCGAATCATCGCGGGATTTGAGACTGCGAGCGCGGGCGAGGTGTGGATGGGCGAGGAACGACTGGATCGCGAGCCTCCCTACCGTCGCCGCGTGAACACCGTGTTCCAACACTATGCTCTGTTTCCCCATCTTACCGTAGAACAGAATGTGGCTTACGGACTGCGCGTGGCGAAGCGGCCCGAGGCGGAGATTGCATCGCGAGTGGAAGAAGCGCTGGGCAAGGTGAAGATGTCGGCGTACGCGAAGTCGAAACCGTCGAAGATCAGCGGAGGGCAGCAGCAGCGGGTCGCGCTGGCACGGGCACTGGTGAACCGTCCGCGGCTGCTGCTGCTGGATGAGCCGCTCTCGGCGCTGGATGCGAACTTGCGGCGGCAGATGCAGGTGGAATTGAAATCGCTACAGCGCGAGGTCGGCATCTCGTTCATCTTCGTGACGCACGATCAAGAAGAGGCGATGGTGATGTCGGACCGGATCGCGCTGTTGCGGTCGGGCGAACTGGAACAGGTGGCAACACCGCGCGAAATTTACGGCCGCCCGCAACTGCCTATGCGGCGCAATTTATTGGACACACGAATTTGCTGAAGGGCGAAGTGCGAAGAGGAGTCGGTGCGCTGCGGTCCCTTGATGTGGCCGGCGGCGCTGCCGGATGGTCCGGCGCTGTTCTCGCTGCGTCCGGAGAACGTCCGGCTTGCGATAGGAAATCCAGCCACGGGTGGCGCGGTGCGCGTTCGCGGGAAAGTCCGCCATCAGGCATTTCATGGGGCAACGGAGTTGATCCGCGTGGAATGCAGTGACGGGTTGGTGCTGGTCGTGCGGACTCCGGGCAGCGGCGGAATGCTGGACGAGGTTGAGCTGGAGTTCGCTCCCGCGGACGCAGTTCTAGTGCGCGAGTCTCCGGAAAGAATCTGATGTTCTCCCGAGCTTACAAAGCGGCGGTAACGTTGCCTCCTCTGGTTTGGGTGACGGTATTTCTGTTGGTCCCGTACTTGTTGATGTTCTGCTACAGCTTCTGGTCGGTCTCGGCGTCGCAGACCATCGTACATTCGTGGACTCTCGCCAACTACGGCGAACTGCTGCGGGTGGACGTTTACTGGCAGACGCTGCTGCGCTCCATGTGGATTGCGGCGCGGGTGACGATCTTCTCCCTGGTGCTCGGTTATCCGCTCGCGTACTTTCTCTCTTTCTATGCGGGCAAGAAAAAGGATCTGCTGTACCAATTGGTGATCATTCCGCTGTGGGTCAGCTACCTGGTGCGGGCCTATGCGTGGAAGACGATTCTGGGCTCGGACGGCGTGCTGAATACCTTGCTGCAGTACGTACACCTGACGAAGCATCCGCTGGAGTTCCTGCTGTACAGCCCGTTTGCCGTGGTGCTGACGCTTACGCACATCTACACACCGTTTGCGTTTCTGCCGATCTATGCGGCGCTCGAGCATATTCCGCGCAATCTGGTGGAAGCGTCGCACGATCTGGGCGCGACTCCCGGGCAAACATTCTGGAAGGTGATCTTTCCGCTGTCGATTCCGGGGGTGGTGGCGGGAGCAACGTTTGCCTTCGTGCTGAGTCTGGGCGATTTTCTTGCGCCGCTGCTGCTGGGCGGGCCGAGCGGCATCATGATTTCAAACATTGTGGTCAGCTTGTTCGGCGCAGCTTACAACTGGCCGCTGGGCGCGGCGATCTCGTTCTGCATGCTACTGCTGGTGGTGAGCCTATTGTTTTTCTCTGAGCGGCTGGAAAAGAAATGGAGCTTCTCGTGAGCGACACGAAATCCGACTCGGGCTCGCGCTGGTTGCTTTTCCATGCTGCAGCCGTTTTCGCGTTTCTTTATTTGCCGATTGCCGTTCTCATCCTTTATTCGTTCAACGGCGAGGGCGTGGGCGGATTTCCGCCGCATCACCTGACGCTCGACTGGTATCGCACGCTTTTCGCGGACGGGCCGATCTGGGATTCGGTGCTCAACAGCTTGCAGGTGGCGGTGGCGGCGATGATGATCTCGCTGACCTTCGGTGTGCCGGCGGCGCTGGCGCTGGAGCGCGCTCAGTTTCCGGGGAAGGCGTTATTCCGAAGATTGGTGCTCCTGCCGCTCATCTTGCCGGGAATTATCACCGGCCTTTCATTATCCATGATGTTCAAGGCGACGGGGACAAACCTGAGCCTCATGACGATTATTCTCGGGCACGGAACCGCGCTAATTGCCGTGGCGACGACCGAAGTGTTCGCGGGCTTGCAGAAGCTCGACCGGGCGCAGGAAGAAGCTTCTCTCGATCTCGGCGCAAATTACTGGCAAACTTTCTGGCGCATCACGGTGCCCAACCTGAAGTTGCCGATTATCGGCGCCGCGCTGCTGATCTTTACGCTTTCGATGGACGAGATCGCAGTCAGCTTTTTCCTGATCGGGCGCGACAATACGCTGCCTCTGGAAATCTGGGGACGGCTGCGGCGCGGCATCACCCCGGAGATCAATGCAGTGTCCACAATCATTTTTGTGTTTTCGCTAGTGGCGATTGTTTTCTGGTACCGCTTGCGCGTACGCGGCGAACGCGGAACAGAAGTGGGCGCCGAAATCGTGGAAGCCGTGGAAGGGAAAGCGATATGAGCGCGAATCGCAGGGACTTCATTAAGTTTGTGGTGGCCGGCGCTGTGACTGCAGGTTGTCCAATCGATCTATCGCTGGTGGCAGCACAAACACAGACAAAGATAAAGACCGGCGACTCGAACAAGAGTCACGCCGCAGATGTGGAGGGCGAGGACAACCGAATCTGCCATCAAGTGCGCGACAAAGGCAATCAGATATTTACGCGGCCTCCGGCTTCGGCGCACCATGACGTGGTGATCGTCGGCGGCGGCGTAAGCGGGTTGGCGGCGGCGTATCGTTTGCAGCAACGCGATTTTCTTCTGCTGGAGAAAGAACCGCACTGGGGCGGGAATGCGTATGCAACGGAGTACGAGGGCAGCCTCTATGCGACGGGGTCGGCGTTTTTGACAATAGACGAATACGCTTACCACTTTGCCAAAGAAATTGGACTACCGCCGCTGCCGGTCAATAGCCCTGACGCCAGCATCATTCGAGGGGAGTTGGTCCCCGACACGTGGGGCGAGGGTCTCGACAAGCTGCCCTATCCCGCGCCGGTTCGCGAGAGCTTCAAGAAATTCAGGAAAGAGATGATGGCGATTGACTTGAGTAAGAGTGCAGGGATTTACGACAAGCCGTTTTCCGACTTCATGAAAGGATATCCGGCGGAGATCAAGCAATGGTGGGATAACTTCGGGCCATCCAACTGGGGAGCGACCAGCGAAGAGACGACAGCAGGTTTGGGGATTCTTAACTTACAGGAGATGGCCGAAGAGAGTCGAGTGGACGATCGCTATACGTGGCCCGGAGGTTTGGGCGCGATCACGAAAAAGCTGGCCGACATTTTGCGGCCGAAATACAAAGACCGCATGCAGACGGGCGCGACGATCGTGGCGGTGGTCTCTGAAAAGGAAGAAGTGCAGGTCAGCTACGTGCTGGGCGGTGAATTGAAGACGGTTGCGGCCAAGGCCGTCATCATGGCGACGCCCAAGTTCATCACGCGGCGCATTGTCGAGGGCCTGCCCGAAAGGCAGAGCGGGGCCATGAAGAAGATTCGCTATATTCCGTATCCCGTGGTGAATCTGATTTTCGACAAGCCGGTTTACAATCACGGCTACGACACCTGGTGCCCGGGCTGCGCATTTACCGACGTCGTGGTCGCCGACTGGGTTATTCAGAAAAACGCGGGCTACCGGCAGAAGTTCAACATTCTCACCTGCTATACGCCGATGAAGGAAGACGATCGCGGCTACCTGTTGAACGAAATCGGGGCGCGCAAGATTGCCGCCAACGTGCTCACCGATTTTCAGAAGCTGATGCCGGCATTGAATGTCGATCCGGTTGAAGTGCACATTTACCGGCGGGGACATCCTTTGTATATGTCGACGCCCGGACTTTACACCCAGGTGCAGCCACTGGCGCGGCAGCCCATGGATCGCGTCTTCTTCGCCAACACGGACTCCGAGGGGCCGGAGTCGACTACGAATGCGGGAATCCTTGCGGCGCAGCGCGCGGTGAAGGAAGTGGAGGCGCGGCTGGCGGGAAAACCGATGCCGAAGCAGGCGGCGCCGGCGAGCTGACGTTGGTTCGCTTTGCGTTTCCGTTGTGAGCCGCATCGCACCGAAGTGTGCGATCTATTCTCCTGAGAAACCTCCGCACATAGTAAAGTTATAGGTGGGGCAATACAGCCGGTGAACCGCTGCGCCGCCCCGGCAATCCGATCCGTCGATAAAGGACAACCCATACTTTGAGTTTGAGTATTCGCAACATCGCCATCATCGCGCACGTGGACCACGGCAAGACCACGCTGGTCGATGCCATGCTGCAACAGAGCGGTACTTTTCGGTCCAACGAACATCTCGTCGAACGCGTGATGGATTCGAACGAACTGGAGCGCGAGCGCGGCATCACCATCCTGGCCAAGAACACGGCCATCTTCTATCACGACGTGAAGATCAACATTGTAGACACTCCCGGCCACAGCGACTTTGGCGGCGAGGTGGAGCGAGCGCTAAAGATGGTGGATGGAGTGATGCTGCTGGTGGATGCCAGCGAAGGCCCGCTGCCCCAGACGCGCTACGTGCTGACCAAGGCTTTGGAGGCGCACCTGCCGCCCATTGTGGTTATTAATAAGATCGACCGGCCGGATGCGCGTCCGCAGGAAGTGCTCAACGAAATCTACGATCTATTCATCGACCTTGACGCGAAGGAAGATCAGCTCGACTTTCCGGTTCTGTACACCAATGCCAAAGAGGGGACGGCCTCGACCGACATCAAGGGCGGAGGCGAGAATCTGCAGCCGTTGTTTGAAGCGATCCTGAAAACGATCCCATTGCCGCAGGGCGATCCGGCCGGGCCGCTGCAGATTCTGGTGGCGAACCTCGACTACAGCGACTATCTCGGGCGCCTGGCGATCGCTCGCGTCTTCAACGGGACGATGCACACCGGCGAAGATGTGGTCATCGCCAAGCTGGATGGCGCGATGCACAAGACTAAGATCACGAAACTGTTTTCGTTCTCCGGTCTGAAGCGTACCGACATTACAGAAACCGTGCTGGGCGATATTGTTGCCGTGGCCGGCGTGGAAGGCATCACCATCGGCGAAACCATTACGGACGCGGAGAATCCCGCGCCGCTGCCTCCTATCGTCATTGACGAGCCAACCATCGCAATGACCTTCACGGTGAACACTTCGCCGTTCGCGGGACGCGAGGGGACCTACGTCACCTCGCGAAATCTGCGCGAGAGCCTGGCGAAGGAACTGCTCACCAATGTTTCTCTGCGCGTCGAAGAGATGGGCACCACCGATTCCTTTAAGGTGCTCGGTCGTGGCGAGCTGCAGCTTTCGATCACCATCGAGATGATGCGACGCGAGGGCTATGAACTCATGGTCGGCAAGCCTGAGATTGTCACCAAACGCATTGATGGCAAGCTGATGGAACCGGTGGAGCACCTCACGGTCGACGTGCCCGAAGCATTCGTCGGCGTGGTGATGGAACAGCTTGGATCGCGCAAGGCCGAAGTTACGAACATGCACAACCACGGCTACGGCCGGGTGCGCATTGAGTTTCGCGTCCCGAGCCGAGGGCTGATCGGATTGCGCAGCCAGTTGCTCACCGACACGCGCGGCACTATCGTGATGAATTCGCTTTTCGACGGATACACCGAGTGGCAGGGGGAGATCCCACACCGTCTTACAGGAGCATTAATCGCCGACCGGGACGGGCTTTCGACCGCATACGCGCTGTGGGGCCTGCAGGAGCGCGGAGAGCTTTTCGTGGGACCAGGCATCGAGTTGTACGAAGGAATGATCATCGGCGAGAACGCGAAAGACGACGATCTCGACGTCAACGCGGTGCGGGAAAAGAAACTCACCAACATGCGCGCTTCGACGGCCGACGAGGCCATCCGCCTGGTGCCGTTCCGCTCGTTGAATCTGGAGCAGGCCATCGAATTCATCGCCGACGACGAGTTCGTGGAGATCACTCCGAAATCGCTGCGGCTGCGCAAGAAGGTTCTGCAATCGAACAAGCGCAAGCGGGGCGCGATGGCAGCGATGGAAGAAGGCTCCTGATTCAAGAAGTGTCCTCTCGTCAGCGAAAGCGTCTGGACGAGTGCCAGGGGCCAGCCTACGTTTCGGCTGACGTCCCCCCGATTTAACATGCCCGATTTGACAAACCTGCTATACTTCTGGCCGCATTCGACTGTTCGCCAGCTCCGGTTCCGATTTTCAGGAAGGTGCCCCCGACCTGCCAGTCCGCCGCATTGAGCTTGCACTTCGACAGCTCAATGCAGAGGCAGATGCGTGAAGAATATTTTCGTGGGGAACTTGAGCTTTAACACATCGGAAGACGAACTGCGGCAGATGTTCGAGCCCTTTGGGCAGGTGGACCGGGTCAGCATCATGACCGACCGCGACACGGGACGTTCGCGCGGCTTCGGCTTTGTGGAAATGGCGAGCAACGAAGATGGAGAGAAGGCCATCACCGCGCTGAACGGTTCGCAGGTGGGCGGACGCACACTCAACGTGAACGAGGCGCGCCCGAAAACCGAGCATGCCGGAGGCGGTGGACGCGATCGTGGAGGCCGGGGCGGTGATCGTGGCGGCGACCGCGGCGGCGCGGCGGCGGTCGCGGCCGCTACTGACTGTCCGCAGTTCAAAACGTCTCGGAAGATGGTTCTCGCGATTGCCGGCGAACCCATGCCGTTGCGCGCGAACGGTGCGATCCGCGCGTTGATGCTTCCCACCCTCCCATGTAAACTGAATCTATCGGCGGGCGCCCGTAGCTCAGATGGATAGAGCGATTGCCTCCGGAGCAATAGGTCGGGAGTTCGAATCTCTCCGGGCGCACCAGATTTTATTCGGATCCTTCATCCAATAGGGTTGCCGATCGAGCCTCGACTCTGGAGATGGGGTTGGTTTCGACGAAGGACACCCTAGATACCTTAGATCGTGCCGTCGCCGTTGACGCCGCTCAGTCCCGTCGTCCCGTAGATCACTCCGTTGGTTCCCTGGACCGGGTTCGCTACCGGAAAGCACAGCTTCAATGGCTCACAGTGCAGCCAGCCGACGCTGTACGAATAAGAAGTAGAGGGCCAGCAGAATAAGCAGGACCCCGTTGACGCCGAGGACTACGGGCGCTGTGAATATGGGAACCAGCCATCCCGACAATAGATTGCCCATGGGCATGCCGCCGCGGAAGGCGAAGTTGTAGACGCTCATCACGCGGCCGCGCATTTCGTTCGTGGTAATCAACTGCACTAGCGAATTCACCGTGGCGAAGACCGCCATCATCGAAGCGCCCACCAGCACCAGGAGTGCGCCGCTCACCGGCAGTGATTTCGAAAGAGCGAATCCAAGAATCCCCGCCCCCAGACAGATCAGGGATGCGAGGGCGACGAGTCCTTTTTTTCGCATGTTCCCCGCGCCGGCTATAGCCAGCGAGCCGACTATCGAGCCCATACCCATGAGAGCGAGTAAATTGCCATAGGTTTCCGGACCGCGATGGAAGATATCCTTCACGAATACGGGAATGTAGGTGCGCATGGGCATGCCCAACGCGGTCATGCAGAAAGCCAGTACGATCAGCGCTTCCATGGAAGCCTGCTTGCGGGCGAACTGGATTCCCTGTTTCAGGCTGGTGAACATCGACTCTTTGGTCTTCAGCGGCAGGAAGCGGGTGCTGATGATAGAGAGCGAAATAATTGGCGCCAGGAAGGATAGCGCGTTCAGGCCGAAGCACCACTTCTCTCCGAGCTTCGCCAGAGCCTCTCCGGCGAGCGCCGGCCCGACCATGACCGCCACGTTGAACTGGATGGAGTTCAGCGCGATGGCATTGGGCATGTCCTCTCGATCGACCAGAGTGGGTATCAAGGCTGAGTAGGCCGGCGCTCCAAAGGCTTGGGCACATCCCGAGAGAAACGAGAGGGAAAGAATATGCCACACATGCACGACGCCGGTAGCCACCAGAACGGTAAGCACGCTGGCGCTGAACATCTGCACACACTGCGATGCGAGCAGGATTCTGCCGCGCTCCACCCGATCGGCGACAACACCAGTGAACAGCGAGAAGAGAAAGATCGGCAAGCCTCCAAGAACCTGATCCAACGCGAGCAAGCGAGCGGAGTGGCTGAGCCGGTAGATGAGCCAGCCCTGGGCGACGATCTGCATCCAGGTGCCGATGCTGGAGGCGCAGGCGCCGAACCACATGAGGCGAAAATCGCGATAACGAAATGCTTTAAAGACCCGGCTGATCAACTGAGCGTCTCCCTAGTCTCCGCAGAAGCGTACCATGAGGTTGCGCGCGTTCTCAGGCACGGCATCGGATGGCCGGCTCGGCTCCAACGATCGCTTGTAGTGGCCTCTCGGCAAGTTGCGGATGTAATTGGAGGCTCCTGAGTTAGCGGGTCGCAATGTGATGAATGATGTTAAACTATCGACCTTCAGGGGACACGTCCCCGGTAGAAAGAAATTGGAAGTCGAGTCCTCCGCGCACGAGTTCTTCGCTGTTCATGAATCCTAATCAAGAGGTTTCGAGCGAACAGGAGCAGTTATGAGACGTGGCAGTTTGTCGAAAGTCATCAGCGGCGCGCTGCTGGCGGCCGCGATGTCGACGGGATCGATTCCCTGCTGCGCAGCGGATGATGCGGCAGCCCGCGCGCAAAGCCCGGCTTCCCCGGATTCGAGTCTCTACGTCAAAGTACAACTCCACCGTCCGTTGAAGCTTTCGAAGTTGAAGCCGGGAGACGTGGTTGAGGGCAAGCTGGCGCGGGATGTTTATTCTTCCGACCGCGAATTGTTCCCTGCTGGGACTAACGTGCGCCTGGCAGTGGACCACATGGAAAAAAGACGACGGACACCCGACGATCACTGGCCCGGGGTCATCAAGCTGTTCACTCCTCGCCATGAGAACTATCCCGTCTTCAAGACGGCGACCATCTCCGGGGCTAACGGAACTGGGGCTAACGGGGAAAGTGAGCTGCAAGTTTCGCTGATCTCCATCAGCCGCAGACGGGAGGTTCACGCTCAGGCGAAAAAGAAGGGATCGGGGCCGCAAGCCGGCAATGTCGAGGTGAGTGAATCGAACACCGCGCAAGCATCGCAAAAGACGGTGGCACCGACCATGATATTGGTAGCTTCCCTGCTAGAAAATCAGGGATCGTCTTCCCCCAGCGCGGGCGGGACTGCTTCGCCCAGCCCCGATCGCTCCGATCTTGAAACTCTTCCGGCTGGGACAGCGTGCAAGATTCTTCTTCTGGGGGATGTGAGTGCATCCAAGAGCAAGCCGGGCGATGCAGTGCAGGCGCGTTTGATCGAGCCGGTCCTGTTGAATTCGCGCGTCGTGCTGCCGGCGGGCACGCTGATTGAAGGCAAAGTCGTGAAGAAGACTCCTCCCCGCTGGGGAAGCCGGGCGGGATCCCTGGCCCTGACGTTTACCAGCATGACGCTGCCGGGCGGGAACCAAGTTCCCATCGCCGCATCGCTCAGCGGAGCAGAATTGGACCAGAGGTCGCACACGAAGATTGACTCAGAGGGTCAGCTTCGAGGCGAGCATCCCGGCAAGGCCTGGATGGCGATCAATCTCGGCGTGGCCGCCGGCATAGCCAAGGAAGCAGATGACACCTTCCAATTGATCTTCGAGGCGATTGTGTCTACGGCCACCGACGCCTCTACGGCAGGTACGGCCCGGATTATCGCGAGTTGCGCGTCTGGTATTTACATGGTCACGCGCAAAGGGAGAGATGTGGTTGTGCCGCGGTTCACAGAGATGCAAATCTCCTTGGATCGGCAGCTATCGGTGACCAAAGCCGCCGACTCGGCGGCTTCTACTGTGATCGTGCACGGCAACTGATCAGCGATACGTGATCTAATCTCAGGGGCCAAGTCTCGCGCTCACGCCTGTGCACTCTTCTCGACTGAACCTTGACATGAACCTCGACATGAACTATGACGCGATCCTGGTAGTTTCCTTCGGCGGGCCGGAATCGAAGGAAGAGGTGATTCCGTTTCTTGAAAACGTGCTGCGCGGGCGGAACGTTCCGCGCGACCGCATGCTGAGTGTTGCCGAACACTATTACCACTTCGAGGGCAAGAGCCCGATCAACCAGCAAGCGCGCGAGCTGATTACCGCGCTGGGTGCGGAGTTGGAGCGTAACGGGCCTAGGCTGCCGATTTATTGGGGGAACCGCAACTGGCATCCGCTGCTGCCCGAGACTCTGCGGAAAATGAAACAGGATGGCATTCAGCGGGCATTGGCATTTGTCACTTCGGCATACAGTTCGTACTCAGGATGCCGGCAGTATCGCGAGGACATTGCGCGGGCGCAGAGGGAAGTTGGGCCGGGCGCGCCCGAGGTGGATAAGCTGCGGCCGTTCTTCAATCATCCCGCGTTCATCGAGGCTACGGTGGAGCGGGTGCGGGATGCGCTGCGGGACGTTCCGGTTCACTCGCGTCAAGATGTGCGGATTGTTTACACGGCGCACAGCATTCCGGTTTCGATGGCGAATTCTTCCGACTATGTGAAGCAGTTGGAAGAAGTGCGGCGGCTGGTTTCGGGAGTGCTGGGGCATGCGAACGACGCTCTCGTGTATCAGAGCCGCAGCGGGGCTCCGGGGCAGCCTTGGCTGGAGCCGGACGTTCTTGATTATTTGCGGCGGGTGAAGGCGGAGAATCTGGCGTCGGCTGTGGTGCTGGCGCCGATCGGCTTCATCTCCGATCACATGGAAGTGTTGTACGACCTGGATGTGGAAGCGCGGCAACTGTGCGATGCGCTGGGTTTGCCGATGACGCGGGCGAAGACGGTGGGCGTGCATCCGAAGTTCGTTGGGATGATCCGCGAACTGATGGTGGAGCGAATGAATCCGGAGTCGGAGCGGCGAGCCTTGGGAATGCTTGGGCCTCGGCCGGATGTTTGCGCGGAAGATTGCTGTTTGGGGCCGGTGCGGAAGGCAGTGGTCAGTGGTCAGTGATCAGGGGGGCGGGTGAACGTCGACGCGAGAGGATGTCTGCACTCGCACCGTCAGGGGTGGTGGCGCATGCAACACCAGGATCCCTCGCTTCGCTCGGGATGACAAATGATAAATCGGGATGACAAACTGGAATCTAGACCGAGCTGTGAACTTTGGGATGTTCGTAGTCTGTTGCTTTCGGACTGCCTTCGACCAGGTGCATGGTGTGGAGGATTGTCTGGATGACTGAATCGTTCCCAACGGCCGTATTGATCATTACATGGTAGAGGGAGCGAGTGGGCCAGTCGGCGTCGAAGTAGTGTTTGACGAACGCGATACGCTCGAGATCGACGGAATCGACGAGTTCCTCGGCATCCGATTGCTTGTAGCCATCCTGCAGCAAGCGGCGCAGCTTTTCAGCGCGCGGCGCATAGAGGAATACGTGAAAAGCGTCCGGCTGTTCGCGCAGGAAGTAAGGCGCGCCGCGGCCGACTACTACGGCATTGCCTTCCCTGGCAATTCTTGGCGCGATCTGTTCCATCAATGAAACCATACAGTCGGCGTCAAAGGTCTGATTGCCCAGGGAAGAACTGCGCTCGTAACTGCCGCGCCAGAAGGCTTTCGCCAGGCGGTAGAAGCTGCTATCCATGCGCTCGTCGCAGCGCATGACAGCGGAGCAGTCAACGTTGGCGAGGCGGGCAATCTCTTCGGTGAGGTGTTGGTCCCAGAGCTTCCAACCGAGGCGGTTGGCAAGTTCTGCGGCGATGGCGCCGCCGCCGCAGCCGTACTCTCGCTCGATGGAGATGAGGCGGAACATGGTGCTCCTTCCTGGCAGCGCCTGAAGGCGCGATCGAGAGCGCCGCATTTCCGGCATGCCTGAAGGCATACCCTGAATCATGCGTCTTTCAGTTGGCTAGTGTACCGCGATTTCGCCGCCGGGTTTGCCTTTTTTCATGAGGAAGACCAGGGGAACCATTACCAGAATGCATGTACCCAGCAGCCGGAAGTCATCGAGATAGGCCAGCATGGTGGCCTGGCGCTGAATTGTGCCTTCGATGAGGGCGTATGCCTGCTGGGTGGCAAATGCCGTACTCGCGCCGTGCGCCCGCATAGCTTGGGTGGCGCCCTTGAGCATGGTCTGAAACGCAGGGTTGGAAGCGCTTAGATTGTGGGACAAGTCGTTCAAATGAACCTGGGTGCGGCGATCGAGCATGGTAGTGACCAGCGAAATTCCGACACTGCCGCCGATGTTGCGGGCCAGGTTCATCAATCCCGAGGCGGCGTTGTTTTTGTCCCGCGGTAGAAACGCATACGCTGCCGTGTTGATGGGGACAAAAAGAAACGCCATGCCTGCGGCCTGAAACATGCGTGCGATGGCGACCGTCCGGAAGTCCATGTCGAGGTTAAACCCGGTCATGTGGAACAGCGACCCGGAAAGTACGACCAGTCCAAACAACAACAGCCAGCGCGGGCTGTAGCGCGAGAGCAGGAAGCCGACCAGAGGCAACAGAAGGATGATGGTGAAACCGCCGGGCATCAGCGCCAGACCTGCCCGCTCGGCGGTATAGCCTAGCAAGGTCTGACTGAAAAGGGGGAGCAGCAGGGTGCTGCCCAAGAGGGCAAATCCCAACATGAACATCAACAGGTTGGAGACGGCGAAGGTTCGATCCCGATACAAATGCAGATCGATGATGGGATCTTTATGGCGCCACTCCCAGAAGATCACGAAGATCAACGAGCATGCGGCTATCAAGGAGAGGATCACGATGAAGTGCGATTCAAACCAATCATCGCGCTGGCCTTTGTCGAGGACAATCTGTAGCGCTCCCAGGCCCAGGGCAACGAAACCCAGGCCGACGTAGTCGATTTTGGTTTCGCTGAGCTTGCGGCGCTTGAGAAAAGGCGGGTCCTGAATGAGCCGCGAGGTAAGCAGCAGAGAAATGATACCGACCGGGATATTGATGAAGAAAATCCAGCGCCAGGTAAAGTTGTCGGTGATCCATCCCCCAAGGGTCGGCCCGATCGCGGGCGCGGTGACTACGGCGATGCCGTAAACGGCGAAAGCCATACCGCGCTTGGCAGGTGGAAAAGTATCGGCGAGGATGGCCTGTTCGCTGGGCTGGAGACCGCCTCCGCCGGCGCCTTGCAGCACGCGGCAAACGATGAGCGTAGCCAGGTTCGGCGCCAGTCCGCACAGGAAAGAACTTACGGTGAACAGGGCCACGCAGCCCATGTAGAAATTCTTGCGGCCGACGATCGAAGAGAGCCAGCCGCTCAGGGGAAGCACGATGGCGTTCGAGACGAGATAGGAAGTGAGGACCCAGGTGCTCTCATCCTGCCCGGCAGAGAGGCTGCCGGCGATGTGAGGCAGGGCCACGTTGGCGATGGAAGTGTCGAGCACTTCCATGAAAGTCGCCAGCGTAACCGTGATAGCGATGATCCAGGGATTTACGGCCGGACGCCAGGCATCGGCATTGTCGAACGTTGTGGTGCCGGCGCTCATCGCCGAATCCAAACCTTGGGATTGACCGACATGCCGGGCCGAAGGTAGCGATCGTTGTTCTCTCCGGGATCGAGGACGATCTTCACCGGAACGCGCTGCACGACCTTCACATAATTGCCGGTAGCGTTTTCGGGAGGCAGCAGGCTGAAACGGGCGCCGCTGGCTCCAGCGATGCTATCGACCTTGCCTTTGTAGGTCTTTCCATTGGCATCGACTTCCACGTCGACCGGCTGGCCTACCTTCATCTCACGAAGCTGGGTTTCTTTGTAGTTGGCGGTGATCCAGACGTCGTTGAGGGGAATGACCTTCAAAAGTTCCTGGCCGGGGGAGACATTCTGGCCGACTTCGACAGTGCGGTCGCTGATTACGCCGGCGACCGGAGCAATGATTTTTGTGTATTGCAGATTCAGTTGGGCCTGATCGAGGTCGGCTTTCTTTTGCTGGGCTTGTGCCAGCGCCGACGCGGCCTTGGAGCGCATCACCTGCATCTGTTGGGGGGCGGTCTGGGCGTTGCGCCAGTTGGCTTCGGCCTGCAGGAGTTTGTCCTGGGCTTGAGTCACCTGCGACTGAGCAGAATCGGCCATAGCGCGAGCAGCTTCGACGGCAGCGGCGCTGGCTCTGGCTGCAGCGACGGCCTGGTCGTAATGCTGCAGCGAGATCTCCTGTTTATCCACGAGTTGCTTGTAGCGCACCAGATCATTCTGCGCTTTGACGTTGTTGGCTTCGGCCTGTTCGAGCTGAGCTTTGGCTGCATCGAACTGTTTTTTGGCGGCGGCGATTCCGGCACGGGCGCTGGCCGCATCGGCCTCGGTCGCTGAGACCTGGCTGTTGGTGCTGACAGAAGTGATGGGAACATTCACGCCTGCCGCGGCTGCGTTGGCCTGCGCATCCTCGAATTCGGCTTTGGCGCGGTCGTAGGCAACCTGGTAGTCGGCTGGATCGATTTCCACCAACACCACACCCGCCTCCACGTACTGGTTGTCGAGGACATTCAGCTTCACCACGTGACCGGCAATGCGGGCGCTGATGGAATTGATGTGGCCGTCCACCTGGGCGTCGTCGGTGGATTCGTAACTGGTGGCGTAGCGGTAGACGAAAATCCCCACGACCAGCAGCACTACTACGGCGACGCCGACAGCGATGCGGAAGCCGGGACTGGCAGTGCGGGAAGGACGACGGAGATCCAGATCGGAGGAAGGCAATGGCTGGGTGCGACTATCGGGCCGGGGCGGCGGGGCGGCGGGCGGAGTTTGCGTCGTCGGTTCCATAAGTTGGAGTTTAGTGTTCGCCTTTCAGATATCGTTTGACACCCTGTTCGGCATCGCCGATGGCGCGCGCCAGTTCGATCTTGGCCAGGTTATGCGCATAGAGACTCTGAATGTAATTCTCATGCGCGCTGGCAACGGACTCCTGCGCCTGAACTACTTCCAGGTTGTCAGCCACGCCAGCCGTGAAGCGATCTTCCGATTGGGCGAGAGTTTGTTCCGCTAAGTCGACGGAACTGCGAGCAACTTCAACCTGGTCGGCGGCAGAACTCAAATCCAGCAACGAGGCGCGAACCTCATAGTCGATGCGGCCGCGGAGATCGGCCAATTGAGAACGCGCCTGCTTCAATTGAGCTTCGGCTTCGAGAACGTCGCTGTGGGTTTTTCCGCCGGCAAAGATGGGAATGGTCAGGCCTCCGTTCACTTGCCAGGTTCCGTTGGACTGGGCTGGCGTTACTCCGATATCGCCGTAGTTTGCGTTGAGATCCAGGGAAGGGTAGTATCCAGCGGTTGCCGAGCGGCGCGAGAGCTCGGCGGAACGGAGTTGGGCTTGAGCGGCCTGATAGTCGGAGCGCGAAGTATAGGCACGCTGGAGATAAGTCTCAAGAGGCAAAGGGGTCAGCGCCTGGTACGGGGCCCTCTCGGTCAGGAGAAACTGTTGACCGGGCGGCAGGCCGATTACGCGGGCTAAAGAAAGCTTTTGTTTGGCAAAATCGTTGCGGGCTGCGATGAGTTGCTGCTGGCGGGTCTGCAGTTCAACTTGAGAGCGCAGGGTATCGATGGCTGGAGTTAGCCCCGCCTTTTGCTGGTCAATGGCTTTGTCGTACAAGGCCTGGGCATTCTTGACCTGGGCGTCCGTGGTTTCGATGCGAGCGGCGGTGGCAATCGCCATCAAGTAGGCATTGCCCACTGCCAGCACTACGATCTCACGCGCGTCTTTGAAGGTGTATTGCGCCGATTTCAGGCTTTCGGAGGCGGCGCGTTCCTTCTCGATATCTTTGAAATTGAAGATGGACTGACTGACCGAAGCGCGCGCGTCGAAATAATTGAAGGGGCCGATTACGCGTGGAAGCGGAGTTGTGGAATTAAAGAGGCTACCCTTGAGACCCAGGGCGGTGAGGCTCTGGGTCTGGACGTCTTCCTGCACTCGGGCTGACAGGTTAGGCAGGAGGTTGCTGAGTTCTTTCCATCGCTCGCCGCGCGCCATGATGGTTTGATCGCCGGAGAGCAGCAGGCCGAGGTTATTGCGGAGTCCACGGTCGATGGCCTCCTGGAAACTCAGCTGCAGGACTTCTGGAGTAGCTTTCCCATCCGGCTCGCTGCCGGTGAAGGGGCTCTGTGATCCGGGAAGAGAGATGGTAGGAGCAGGCGCGGGACTCTGAGCTACAACACCTGTGACACAGAACAGAAGTGCCAGCACGAAGGCAAGAAAGCAGCGATCTGGATGAAGCAAAAGACGGGGCATTTCCTAATGTGAAAAGTCCCCTTATATCAAGGAGAGTCTTGGGGACGACCTTTCTCATTTCATGGCATAACGTCTTGTAATTGATTCTTTTAGAGCACCTCGCGATGCAAAAACGCCGCCTGAGCTGCGGGGCTGGGATGGCTACCGAGAGGCAACGGGGCAATCACTTTCGGCACTTCCCGCTCCGCAGCGCCGCCTATAGAGTACAAGAGATGTCCCCCGAAGAAAGCACCGGGGTTGTCCATCATACATCGAGCGTCGTTGAAAGCGATCTTACAGTGCTACGACATTCCGAGACCTATACTTTTCATGCCCGCCTCGACCTCAAAGCCCGCAACAAAACAGATTGACCGCCGCCGGAGACGGCATCCGAGGTACCGCGCCGACTTCGTGGTCACGGTGAGCCATCTGCTGGGGAATCACTACCAGAAACTCGTGGGACATTGCAGGGATCTGTCGGAAGCAGGAATCGGCATACTGCTGGCAGTGGAGCTGAACGCCGGCGAGGTGGGCGGCTTGAGCTTTTCGCTTCCGGGATCGGCGCTTCGGTGGGAAGTGAGAGCGGTGGTCCGGTACCGCCGCGGATACCATTACGGCTTTGAATTCCTGTCTCTGACGGGAGAGCAGCAATCATCGCTGAATAGTTACTTCAACGGCCAGGAGCCCATGGATTGAGGACTCTCCGGGTAAAAATACGGAGCCCGCAGACCACGGCGGGAGGGGCGGTTTGGATGACTTCGGTAATCTTGTGGAGAATCGACGCAGGGTTCAGGCTGAAACCGGGGACTCCTTCGTTCGAGCGCGACAATTGCCATTTCAATGAGTAACTCAAGCCCTAATGCAGCGGTGGGAATGGACTGGACGGGGCTACTGGCCGATCCGGACCTGGCACGGAACCTGGGAAAACTGCTGCAGGCGTATCGCGATGCTCCGCCGGAAAGCAGAGAAGAAGCATTGTTGACTGCCATGCGGGAGGTCAAGAAGGAAGCCTCCGCCAGCTCTTCAATCCCGGCAAGCTCACCCAAGGCGGCGACGCAGCCGCCACCGCAACCCCTGCCTACTTTGGCATCCGCCTCGCCGCCGTTTGAGCCGGATGTCTTCAGCCCGAACTGGGGACAGGATCGACGCCGGCATCCCAGAATTAGGTGTTTTGTGGCAGTGGAGCTTCGTGTAAATGACGGGGACGCGCCCATCTGGGGCAATCTCTCCAATACCAGCATGGGTGGATGCCAGGTCGAGACCGCGAGTCAGGTTAGCGGCGGGGCCAAGGTCGAAATCGGACTTTGGGTCGCCAGTGGCAAGATTTGGGTGAAAGGCCTGGCGCTCAATGGAGTGGTTACTCGCAGCGCGCCTGGCGCCGGCGCGCGCATTCGCTTCGCCGGAATGAATCCCGCCGAGAAAGAGAACCTCCGCCAGTTTCTGAAGTATGTGCAAGAGACCACAAAAACGTCGAAGAATGAGAACAGCTACCTGCAACTGCTGAAGTAGTCCATTATCGCTATTTCCTGGGTTTCTCCGGTTTCTTCGTTTGTCTCCATATTTTCACAAAACCCGCGACACTACTGCGCAAGAAATTGGTACACTCGTTGCGTATCTGTAACCCTTTGTGTCCTGGGAACTCTAATACGGCTAGCCAATCGACCAACTCGGTGACGGCAGAGCCGTCCCCGGAAGGAGAGCGCATCCCATGGTAGCCAGCGAACAAGCTGTGGTAACAGCCAAGCAGTTGGACACGCTGTGCATTAACACGATCCGCACCCTGGCGATCGACGCCGTACAGCAGGCCAACAGCGGACATCCGGGTGCGCCCATGGGTTTGGCGCCGGTGACTTATTGTTTGTGGCAGGAGTTTCTACGCTACGACCCGGAAGATCCGAAGTGGCTGAACCGTGACCGGTTCGTGCTGTCGAACGGCCACGCTTCCATGCTGCTGTACGCCATGCTTCATCTCGCGGGCGTGCGCGACGTTGGCGAGAACGGGCAGGTTCTGAAAACGCTCTCGATCCCCATGGAGGAAATCAAGCGCTTCCGGCAACTTGGAAGCAAGACTCCTGGACATCCCGAATCCCACCTCGCGACCGGCATCGAAACCACGACGGGACCGCTCGGGCAGGGAGTCGGAAATAGTGTGGGGATGGCCATTGCCAGCCGGTGGCTGGCCGCCAATTTTAACCGGCCCGGTTTTGAGATCTTCGATTTCAACGTCTACGCCATGTGTTCTGACGGCGACCTGATGGAAGGCATCGGCGGCGAAGCCGCGTCGCTGGCCGGGCATCTGAAGCTTTCGAATCTGTGCTGGATGTATGACCACAACGGCATTACGCTGGACGGTCCCGCCGAGTGGTCATTCAGCGAAGACGTGGCCACGCGATTTGTCGGCTACGGTTGGAATGTGACGCGCGTCGCCGACGCCAACGATCTGGAGATGCTGGCGCGGGCCTTTGAAACCTTCCACAAGACGACGGATCGTCCCACGTTAATCATCGTCGACAGCCACATCGGCTATGGGTCGCCGCACAAGCAAGACAGCAATGCGTCGCACGGAGAGCCGCTGGGCGAGGAAGAAGTACGGCTGACGAAGAAGTTTTATGGCTGGCCCGAGGATGCGAAGTTTCTGGTGCCGGAGGGCGTGCGGGAACACTTCCAGGATGGTATTGGAAAGCGCGGGCGTGAGGCGCGGGCGCGGTGGGCAAAGACGTTCGCGGAGTATTCGCAAAAGTATCCGGAGTTGGCCGACCAGTTGCATCGCATGCAACGCCGCGAACTGCCCGAGGGCTGGGACAAGAATCTGCCGACGTTTCCGGCGGATGCGAAGGGAATCGCTACGCGCGAGAGTTCGGGAAAGGTGCTGAATACGCTGGCGCAGAACATTCCTTGGCTGATCGGCGGTTCGGCGGACCTGGCTACCTCGAACAAGACGAATCTGAAGTTTGAAGGCGCAGGCGACTTTCAAGCTGGTGAGTATGGGGGGCGCAATCTTCACTTCGGCGTGCGCGAGCACGTGATGGGCGCGAGTGTGAATGGGCTTGTGGTTTCTGGAATCCGCGCATTCGGGGCGACGTTCTTTAATTTCAGCGACTACATGCGGGCGAGCATCCGGCTTTCCGCGCTGATGGAAATCCCTTCTATTTTTATTTTCACGCACGATTCGATTGGCGTGGGAGAAGATGGGCCAACGCATCAGCCGATCGAACAACTGGCTTCGTTGCGTGCGATGCCGAACCTGGTTGTGCTTCGTCCCGGGGATGCGAATGAAGTGACTGAAGCGTGGAAGATCATTGCGCAGTTGCACCACCAGCCGGTGGCCCTGGTGCTGACGCGGCAGGCGCTGCCAACTTTTGACCGCACGAAATACGGTGCGGCCTCGGGCACGGCGAGAGGAGCGTACGTTCTCGCCGACGCGCCTGGCGGCAAACCGGATGTGATCCTGATGGGCACAGGCAGCGAGGTTTCGTTGTGTGTCGACGCCTACGAAAAGCTGAAGACGGAAGGCATTCCGGCGCGAGTGGTGAGCATGCCGTCATGGGATATTTTTGAGCGGCAGGATGCGGCTTACAAGGAAAGCGTGCTGCCTTCTTCGGTGACGGCGCGGGTTTCGGTGGAGATGGCGGCCACTTTTGGCTGGGAGCGGTACGTTGGACTCAAGGGGAAAAAGGTCGGGATGCACCGGTTCGGCGCTTCGGCTCCGCTGAAAGATTTATTGAAGTATTTCGGTTTCACTGTGGATGCGGTAGTTGCCGAAGCGCGCAAGGCAATTACGGAAAATTAGGTCGTCGAGCTTCGCTCGACGGACAGCCCCTTCGGCTTCGCTCAGGGCAGGCGAGGGCGGCTGTCCCCACATGATCAAGGAGAAAATCATTATGCAGCCAACTGGAGTTCTGGAAACCTCAAAAGCTACCAATCCTCTACAAGCCTTGCTGAGCTACGGACAATCGATGTGGCTCGACTACATTCGGCGCGATCTGATCACGAGCGGAAGCCTTAAGAAAATGATATCGGACGACGGTCTTCGGGGGATGACTTCCAATCCATCGATCTTTGAGAAGGCGATCGCCGACAGCTCGCTTTACGACGACATGTTGAAGTCGCTGTCTTCGCGCGATGATCTGGACACGACCGCGCGCTACGAGCAGATCGCGATTCGCGACATTCAGGGCGCCGCCGATCTGCTGCGGCCCGTGTACGACAGTTCGAACTTCCGGGACGGGTATGTCAGCCTGGAGGTTTCTCCCCTGCTCGCGACGAAAACGCAGGAGACGATCGATGAGGCCCGCCGCCTGTGGAAGGCCGTGAATCGCGAGAACGTGATGATCAAGATTCCGGGAACCGCCGAGGGGCTTCCCGCGATTCGGCAGGCGATCGGCGAAGGCATCAACGTCAACGTGACCTTGTTGTTCGCGCAGGAAGTGTACGAGAAAGTTGCGGAAGCGCACATCTCCGGACTCGAGGATCTGGCGAAGCGTGGCGGCAATCTGAAGAAGATTGGAGGCGTAGCCAGCTTCTTCATCAGCCGCATCGACTCGCTGGTGGATTCGATGATCAACGACAAGCTGAAAACCGCCACTGACGCCGAGCAGCAGGCGCTGCTGAAAAGCCTGCTGGGCAAAGTTGCCATCGCCAACGGCAAGCTGACCTACCTGCGCTACCAGCGCATCTTCAGCGGGCCGCGATGGCAGGCGCTGGCGGCGCAGGGAGCGCAAACCCAGCGCGTTCTGTGGGCGAGCACCAGCACGAAAAATCCCGCTTATCGCGACGTGATGTACGTCGAGGAATTGATCGGGCCTGACACGGTGGATACCATGCCTCCCGCTACGATTGATGCCTTTCGCGATCACGGGCGGCTGCGGAACAGCCTGACAGAAGACGTGGCCGGCGCGCAGAATGTCATGGACAATCTGGCTAAAGCCGGCATCTCGATCAAGGAAGTGACCACCAAGCTCACGGAAGATGGAGTGAAGCTGTTTGCGGACGCGTTCCACAAGTTGCTGGCCGCAGTCGAGAAAAGCACGCAGCCCAAAGGAAAAAACGCTTGAGCCGCTTGAAAACTTCGCTGCCAGAAGCTCTCGCCGCGGAGGTGAAGACTGCCATGGACGAGTGGCAGTCGGGCGGCAAGATGCAGCGCCTTTGGCAGCGCGATGCAACGCTATGGACCGATGACGATGAGGCCAGTTGGCTGGGTTGGTTGGACATTACCGAAGAACAGATCGCACACCCGGTAGAGTTGCGGAATCTGGCCAAGGAAGTCTGGAGCGCGGGGTTCAAGGACGTTCTTCTGCTGGGCATGGGCGGATCAAGCTTGGGTCCGGAAGTTCTGCGCATGACATTCGGCAGGATTGCCGGGTACCCTGACGTGCACGTTCTCGATTCCACCGACCCGGCGCAGGTGAAGGCATTCGAAAACAAGGTCGACGTTGCCCGGACGCTCTTTATCATTTCGAGCAAGTCGGGCAGCACGCTCGAACCGAACATCTTCAAGCAGTATTTCTTTGAACGGGCGAAGCAGGCAGTGGGGGCGGATAAGGCCGGCAGCCACTTCATTGCCATCACCGATCCCGGCTCGAAGATGCAACAGGTCGCGGAAGGGGATCGTTTCCGGCATATCTTTTTTGGCCGGGCCTCGATCGGCGGCCGCTATTCCGCGCTTTCACACTTCGGCATGGTGCCCGCGGCAGTGATGGGAGTGGACATCAAGAAATTTCTCGACCGGACCCAGGAAATGGTGCGAGCGTGCGGGCCGTCAGCGCCAGTCGAGGAAAACCCCGGCGCAGTGCTCGGAATCATTCTGGGCACGGCGGCGCGCCTCGGCCGCGATAAACTCACGATCATCCCTTCTCCAGATATCTCTGACCTCGGCGCCTGGCTTGAGCAGTTGGTGGCCGAGTCCACGGGGAAGCTTGGAAAAGGCATCATCCCCGTGGATCGCGAAGAGTTGGCTGCGCCGGAGGCTTACGGCAACGATCGCGTGTTTGTCTACATCCACACGAAACATGCGACCGATGTGCGTCAGGATGCGAAGGTGGCGGCGCTCGAAAAGGCCGGGCATGCCGTGCTGCGAATCGCGATGGCCGACGTCTATGACCTGGGAGCGGAATTTTTCCGTTGGGAGCTTGCCACCGCGGTTGCCGGTTCCATCCTTGGCATCAACGCTTTCAACCAGCCCGATGTTGAGGCCAGCAAGATTGCGACCCGGAATCTGACGTCCGAGTACGAAAAGGCCGGCGCCCTGCCCGCAGAACAGCCTGTTGTTGCAGGCGACGGCATCAAGCTGTTCACCGACGAGAAGAATGCCGCGGACCTGACGCGGGCCGCCGGAGCGGACAAATCTGTGGCTGGATATTTGAAGGCTCATCTCAACCGCGTCGGCACGGGTGATTACTTTGCCGTGCTGGGATTTATTCAGATGAATGCCGAGCACGAAAGAAAACTGCAGGCCATTCGGCACGCGGTCCGGGACAGGAAACAGGTGGCGACCTGTCTGGGGTTTGGACCTCGTTTTCTGCATTCGACGGGACAGGCGTACAAGGGCGGGCCGAATTCCGGCGTGTTCCTGCAGGTGACGTGCGACGATACCCTGGAACTGCCCGCACCACAACAGAAGTACTCGTTTGGCGTGGTCAAGGCGGCGCAGGCGCGGGGTGATTTCCAGGTGCTGGCCGAGCGCGGGCGGCGCGCGCTTCGCGTCCATCTGGGAGATGTGGACTCAGGCTTGGTTACGCTGACGGCGGCGGTGCAAAACGCACTGGGATAGTTTCGGCGCGAGAGCCGGCGGGACGCCGGCGCTACGTTTAGTCCGACGCGGTTTCGACGCTGCGGTTTCGACGTTGGGTCTTTAAGGAGCAACACATGCAACTAGGAATGGTGGGATTGGGCCGCATGGGCGCGAACATGACGCGGCGCCTGCTGCGCGGCGGCCATCAACTCGTAGTCTCGGATCTGAGTGCGGACGCGGTGAAGCAGCTGGCCGGCGAAGGGGCCGGAGGTTCATCGTCGTTGGAAGATCTGGTCGGCAAACTGAAGCCGCCGCGCGCAGCGTGGGTGATGGTGCCGGCAGGCGGTCCCACCGAACAGACCGTGCAGAAACTTGCGCAGCACATGCAAACCGGCGACGCCATCATCGACGGCGGCAATTCCTATTTCAAAGATGACGTTCGCCGCGCGGGTCAACTCAAAGGCAAAGGGATTCATTACATAGACGTGGGAACCAGCGGCGGCGTCTGGGGCATCGACCGCGGCTACTGCATGATGATCGGCGGGCCGAACGAAGCCGTGCAACGCCTTGATCCAATCTTCAAGACGTTGGCTCCGGGCAGGGGCGATATTCCGCGCACGCCCGGCCGGGAAAAACTTGACGGCTCGCCGCAAAAAAGTACGGCGGAGGAAGGATACATTCACTGCGGTCCTTCAGGTTCGGGCCACTTTGTGAAGATGGTGCATAACGGGATCGAGTATGGGCTGATGCAGGCGTATGCCGAGGGCTTCGACATTTTCCGGAATGCCGCCAGCAAAGACTTGCCGGAGGACATGCGGTACGATCTGAACCTGCCGGATATCGCTGAGGTTTGGCGGCGGGGCAGCGTGGTCAGCTCGTGGCTGCTCGATCTTACGGCGATGGCTTTGACCGAGAATCCGACGCTCTCGGAATACGAGGGCTACGTGCAGGATTCCGGCGAAGGACGCTGGACGATCCAAGCGGCGCTGGAGGAAGCGGTGCCTGCGGATGTGTTGACCGCGGCGTTATATGTGCGCTTCCGCTCGCGGCAGCAACACACGTTTGCGGAGAAGATGCTTTCCGCCATGCGGCAGAAGTTCGGCGGGCACATCGAGGCCGGGGCAGTCAAGGCCAGCTCAACCAAGAAAAGCGCGTAACCCGAATTTATTTCAGCAGAGAATTCTGAGGATCCGATTATGGCTCAACTAGCGGAACGGCCTGCGGCAGCTACGCCGCGCGTCGGCAAACAAGGAGATGCTTGCGTGATGGTGATCTTCGGCGCCGCCGGGGATCTAACGGCGCGCCTGTTGATTCCCGCGCTGTACAACCTGGCCCGTGCGGACTTGCTCTCGAAGGAGTTCGCCGTGCTGGGGGTGGCGCGGGCGCCGATGACGGACGAGGATTTCCGCAAGAGGATCCTGGACGATGTAAAGGAGTATTGCGGCGAGTGCATCAACAGCGAAACCTGGGAGAACTTTTCGCGCCGCTTCTATTATTTTGCCGGCAATTTTGGCGACGATCAGCTTTACCCGAAGATCAAGGATCGCCTGGCCCAGATTGACCGCGACCACTCCACGCATCAAAACTTCTTCTATTACATGGCTACGGCTCCGAGTTTCTTCGGACCTATCGTAGAAAAGCTTTCCGCCAATGGACTGATGGAGCAAAGTAACGATCACTGGCGACGGGTGATTATTGAAAAACCCTTCGGTCACGACCTGGACTCGGCCAAAGCCCTCAATCAGCAACTCCTGAAACTTGCCGACGAAAAACAAATTTATCGTATCGACCATTATTTGGGCAAAGAGACCGTGCAGAACATCATGGCGTTTCGTTTTGCCAACGGCATCTTCGAGCCCATCTGGAACCGCCGCTACATCGATCATGTGCAGATTTCAGTTGCCGAAACCGTAGGCGTGGAAGGCCGCGGCACCTATTTCGAAAACGCGGGATCGCTGCGCGACATGGTGCCCAACCACATCATGCAACTCATCAGCCTGACCGCGATGGAGCCTCCCATTTCGTTCGACGCCAATGCCGTACGCGACGAACAGGCCAAGATTCTGCATGCCATCCAGCCCATCAGCGATGCGGAAATTCTGAGCCGCTCGGTACGCGGGCAATACGGAGAAGGCACGCTGGGGGGCGAACACGTTCCTGCCTACCGCAGCGAGCCCGATGTCGCTCCCGATTCGAGAACTGAGACGTTCGTGGCCATGAAGCTGCTCATTGACAACTGGCGGTGGGCCGACGTTCCTTTCTATCTTCGCACCGGGAAGCGCATGCCGGCACGCAACACCCACATTGTGATCCAGTTCCGCCGGGCTCCATTTGTGCTCTTCCGGGATACCTATGTAGAACACCTGATGCCGAACCAGTTAGTGCTGCACATCCAGCCGGAAGAAGGTATCTCGCTGCAATTCGCGGCGAAGGTGCCCGGTCCGGTGATGCGACTGGGCACAGTGGACATGAACTTCGAATATCAGGAATACTTTGGAAAACAGCCCAGCACCGGCTATGAGCGGCTGTTGCACGATTGCATGATCGGCGACCAGACGCTGTTTCAACGGGCAGACATGGTGGAGGCAGGCTGGACTGTGGTGAATCCCATGCTGGATTTGTGGAAGGCGCTGCCCCCACGGAACTTCCCCAATTACGCTTCGGGCACCTGGGGACCGAAAGAGGCCGACGAACTGCTGGAGCGCGACGGCCGGCGCTGGAGGAACTTCGAGAAATGATCTTGGCTGGCGATATTGGGGGGACCAACGCTCGACTGGCCTATTTTCAGCCCCAGAATGGCCATCTCCGGCTGATTTCCGAGCGCGTGTATCCAAGCCGCGAATACAGCGAACTGGGTGAGATTGTCTCCAGGTTCCTCGAAGACTCCGCCAACCGGCCCGAGGCCGCGTGTTTCGGAATTGCAGGGCCGGTGCGCAATGGGCGGGTCGAAACCTCGAACCTGCCCTGGATCATCGAGCGGGCCCGCCTCGCGAAACAGATTCATCTGCCCGCCACATTGTTGATCAATGATTTGGAAGCGAACGCCTGGGGCATTGGAGCGCTCGGACCGGAAGATCTGATTCCTCTGCATCGAGTCGAACCTTCACTTGGCAATCAAGCAGTTGGCAATCAAGCGGTTGGAAATCAAGCGGTCATCGCGCCGGGAACCGGCTTGGGCGAAGCGGGATTGTTCTGGGACGGCAGTCGGCATCAGGTTTTCGCAAGCGAGGGCGGGCACGCGGATTTCGCGCCGCAAGGCGATCTGCAGATCGACCTGTTACGCTTCCTGGCGCGCCGCTACGAACATGTCAGTTACGAGCGCATCCTCTCGGGGCCTGGTCTGGTGAACGTCTATGAGTTTCTGCACGAAAAGGGCTGCGGAGAGGAACCGGACGGATTTGCCGTGCAACTGGCCCAAGCAGACGCAGCCGCGGAGATTTCCCGCGCCGCCCTGGACGGCACAAGTCAGTTGGCCGAGCAAGCGCTGGATCTCTGGATCTCGGTTTATGGCGCGGAAGCCGGCAATCTGGCCCTCAAAGCCATGGCGACCGGTGGAATCTTTCTTGGGGGCGGAATCTCCCCGAAGATTCTCTCCAAGCTCACGGGGCCGCTCTTCATGCGTGCTTTTCTGGATAAGGGACGATTGCGCCCGCTGCTGGAGAGCATCCCGGTGCAAATTATCACCAACGACAAGGCCGGTCTGCTGGGGGCGGCCCGGTGTGCGGCTGCAGAGTCCAGCAACGGAGTGGGGGTTTTGTGAGTGCGCCCGTCGAACTGCGTAGACTGACCACGCCGCAGGATCTGTTTCAGGCGGCCGCAGACGAAGTCCTGCGCGCGGCTGCCAGCGCTGTCGCGCAGCGTGGCCGTTTCACGATTGCGCTCTCGGGTGGATCGACTCCCAGGAATATGTACACGCTGATCGCGGCCAACGCCAGCGCCAGTCTGCCCTGGGATCAAATGTTCTTTTTCTGGGGTGACGAACGCCATGTGCCTCCGGACGATCCCGACAGCAATTACCGCATGGCCAAAGAAGCGCTCTTGTCGAAGGTTCCCATTCCGTCCGCCAACATCTTCCGTATACCCTCTGAGAACCCGGACGCTGCGGCCGCGGCGGAGGCTTACGAGCAGACGCTGCGGAAATTTTTCACCGTGGCGCCCGGCGAATTTCCTCGCTTTGATCTGATTCTTCTGGGCATGGGACCGGACGGACATGCGGCATCCTTGTTTCCGGAAACCTCTGCGCTGCAAGAGAAATCCCGGCTCGTGGTGGCGAACTGGGTGGAGAAACTAAAAGCCAGCCGGATTACTCTCACGCTGCCGGTATTGAACGCGGCCCGTTGCGTCGCCTTCCTGGTCAGCGGGACGGACAAGGCGGCAGTTCTTCATGAAGTTCTCGAAGGCAACGCTCCGGCTGAGAAATATCCCTCCAAGTTAGTGCAGCCGAGCGAAGGAAAGCTGATCTGGTTTGTCGATCGAGCGGCAGCCAGCGAGCTGTCAACGGCTGCTTGAGAGCAGTGCCGTCGGCCAGTTCCGACTCTCAAGTTCAAGCACGAGTGAGATAATCGGCAGCGGCTGAATCAGCCGAGGACTCTGGAGGAAGAATGCCGACTCAAACCCTGAGCCCGACTTTGCATGAATTACTGCAAGCACGGCACATTGCCGCCATCGGAACCGAGAACGCAGATGGGAGCATCCACCTGACCGCAGTGTGGTATCTCTTCGAAGATGGTTACTTGTTTGTCGCGACGTCTTCCAAAAGCCGGAAAGCGCGCAATATTGCTGCGCGGCCCAAGGCTTCGCTGATGGTGGACTTGCGAGAACCTGGGTCCGAGCGCGGCGTGAACGCGGCGGGAAAAGCGGAATTGATTTCAGGCGAACCGTCGCGGGAGATCAACCGGCGCATTCACCAGCGATACATGAGTGCGGCGGCGATGTCCGATCCCCAGGTCGGGCCGGTGTTTGAATCGTTTGATGATGTCACGATACGACTGACGCCCGTTTCGTGGACCGCGTGGGACATGGCGGTGCTGGACGCCCAGGCCTTTGGGGGACGATTGGGTCGAAACCCCGGATACCTGCTACCGCTGGACTAAGGGTGAAGACTGCGTTTCGCGGCAGGTCGGCGGTGCAGCACTGGGGGATTCTGAGCAAGCCTTTACAAACCAATCCATCTGGGAGCGGTCGATAAGCTAGGCGCGCCAGCCACCGATTTCTTTCAGGCCCTGGCCGCGGGCATGTTCAAAAAGCCGCACTCGATGGCGGGAGTGTTCAAACTCGTGGATGTCCGCCCACACTTCCGCCTGCCACGGCTCGTCGTGACTGGCAGACTCGCCGCAGGTGGCGCAACGGGTATGCAGGCTAATGGCCGCTACCGCCGCCGCAGTTGCGATGGCCGCCGCTCCCGGCAATTCGAGAAAGATGCAGCGAACTTCCCGGATCTCTTCGTTTTCATCGAGCACATGTTCGTAACGCAGCAAGTAACCGAATCCCAGCTTGCGGGCTTCGGCTTCGGCTTCGGCGCGAGTGTGAAACGGACCATACTCCGCCCGCAGTTGCTCGGTGGAGTCGCAAGCCATCCAGAAGGTCTCTTTGTAGTCCATTTCGCCCGCTCAGGGATTGCGGAGCGGGCTCGAATCTGCTCGCCGAGCCCGCTCTTTGGGTCGGGTCTTCCAGTGCAATTTGCAGGCCGACTGCAAAGAAGAAGAAGCGGTTGCTTTTTCAGCGTCTTAAGCGAATTTTCGAACGAGGTCTGAACGGGGAGTGCAAACCTTTTGCAGCAGTTGTGCTGGAGCCAAGCGTTAGGACGCAAGAACTTGCAGGATCCCGGCACGATTGCTGCAGCTAACTAGCTGCGGCGCGGGCCTGTAGGGAAACCGGCCGTTCCCATTGTTCCAGCCAGTTCCTGCCCCCGTGGCTGGCCACGTACATGGCCAACTCGAGCCGGCTCCAGACTCCCAGTTTGTCGAAAGTGCTGCGCAAGTGATTCTTGATGACCTGCTCCGTGGTGTGCATGAGTTTGCCGATTTCACGGTTGGTGAGGCCTTCCCAAACCAGGGTAGCCACCTCGGTTTCCTTCTGGGTCAAACGCTCACGCGGCGTCATGATTTCAACTCCGCTTTCTCGAACGCGGCGGTGGCCAGACGCACACGTTTGCGACCTTCCCGAATTCCCGCGCGCAGAAAAAGGGTGCGCAAGTGCTGCTTGACCGTACGTGGGCTGATGCTGAGCTGGCCGGCAATTTCCTTGTTGCTGCAACCTTGAACCAGCAAGTCCAGCACTTGCTGATCGCGGGGCGTAACTTTCATTCTGTCGAGATCCATCACGGCAATTTTCCTCCAGTTTCCTGTTTCTCGGTCATTGTCAACTGCGATTCCGCACTATCGGCTAAGCACATCCTTCGCCAAACCTTCTCCGTCGGACACAAGCGTTCGAAGACCAGCGTGTGCTTACACTTAGGGGCGAGACCGTGAGCTGGCCGAAGAAGCTCAGGAAGTCTGTGCTCGTCGAGTCACTCCCAAATCGGGCGGGGAGAGAAGAACAGAAGGCCGCTCCGCAACCTAAACATGACACTATCGGCTTCTCGGCAGGTTGAGGGCGGTGCCGCCAGAGTTGCGGGCACGGGACTTCGAATGAATCAACATAATTCTTTTGTCTTGAGCCTTTTGAGCATGTCCTCAACTCAACGGAGAAGCTCCCGATGTGGTCTGTGAAAACGGCAGGAATTCACTTTCCCAGGTAAGAAAAATTTGATGTTTCAAAATGGGAATCGACAGGAGTAACGCTTTTCATTTTGGTGCTCACGGTCGCACCGTCCGCACTTTCCCACAGGCTTCGTCTTCCAAGTCTCACCCGGACACCGTCGGCATCCCACAATGCTCATCGAGTCGATGCGGTGCCTTTGACGATGACGCTGCACGATGCGCTGGACGATCTCGATGGTGCTGTCATCCCTGATCATCACACCTCGACGTAGACTTCCTGGTTCTCGGAAACAAAGCACTCGTCACGCAGTCTTACCGACTGGTGGAGAGCCGCCGCGAGGACGGAACGAGTTTGCCGCCGCCGGGTGTGCATCCGCTTGCAGCTTACGAGAGTAACCTTCCCCGGGCTCCCGCAAATTTCGGGCGCTGGGCCGGTCTCCCTCTGGTTCGGCCTTCTGCAACCTCTTGAATCCTATATGCTTGTCCCTGCATTCGCTTTCTCGCGATCACACAGGCGTTCGATCTGCAGCAAAAGACGTGGACTTCGCGACATAGTTCTTTGGTGGAGGAATTGCACTAAAATAGGGTTGGTGTCCGGGGCAGGCCAACTGTCTACGCCGGATAGCCACAGGCGGCAAGAAAATCGTGACCGATCAAAAGAACAAACCAGTTCTCGACGAGCGGACTTTTGACAAGCTGCTGGAAGCCGCTTATGTGATCCAGAAGCACCGCGGCAAAATGCGGGACGCGGAAGCCAGAATGGAGTCTCTCACCGAGCGACTCCGCGAGCAAGAACAAGAGTGGGCGCCGCAAGATCCGATCCAAGAAAGCGAACCGGAATCGGAGGAGAGTTCGCGCTCGGACGGCGACTATACACTCACCCTGTCGGAGATTGTCGAAGCGCAGCGCCAGATTCAGGCGCGTCATCTCGAGTTGGATAAGGCGTTGGCCGTAGTCGCGGAGAAAGTTGCGCGAATCACCAGCGCGAGCGGCGCGGCCATTGGAATTCTAGAAGAGAAGATGGTGCGTTATCGCGCCGGAGCAGGCGCGCCGTCTTTGCCCCTGGAAACTGAAGTCCCCCTGGCTACGGCGATTTGCGCTGCTTGTGTGCGCACCGGACAGGTAATTCGCAGCGAGGACATAAATACCGAGGTACTGTTCGATCCCGAACCGTGCCGCCAGCGGGGAATCTTATCGCTGGTCGCCGTGCCGATCTACCACGACGGCGACATTGTAGGGGCTCTGGAAGTCTACTTCGACAGGATTCACGGCTTTTCCGAATCAGACATTCACACTTGCCGGCTGATGGCCGGCCTGGTGACTGAAGCGATTGGTCGGGATGCCGAGTTGAAATTGAAGAAGTCGGTGGCCGCCGAGCGATCTACGATGCTGGCCGCAATTGAAAAGCTGCAACCGAATCTGGCGGCGTTGGCGGAGGAACAATTCGCCGCCACTGCCGGGACAGACGCGGAAATGCATCTGAGCGAAGTCACTGCCGCGACATCCGAGTGCTGGAAGTGCGGCAACACTGTGGTGGGGGAGGAGCAGTTTTGCGGCAGATGTGGCGCTCCGCGCGTTACCGACGACGAATCCTCCAGCATGCAGAGCAAGCTGGCATCGGCGTGGCACATGGAGCAGACAAGCCATGAGACCGTGGAGGCGCATTCCGACGAGACCTCGACTACAGATGAGATGACGCATCCGATTGCGGAGGCTGACACGAACGCTGACACCGACGACGACGAACTCTCCAGCATGCAGAACAAGGTGTCGTCGGCGTGGCACATGCAGCAGGCAAGTGATGAGGCGGCCGCGCCTCGGGATGAAACCTCGGCTGCCAGGATGGACGAGGACGATCTTGAGGAAGAAAGAGTTGATGCTGACCTGCTGGAACCGTCCTCTCAGCCGGACGTGGAAGAGAATGCCCCAGCGTTTGCCGAGGCATTAAGCGCAAGCACAGACGAAAAGAAAGACGGTATCGAAACTCCTTCCACCACGCTCGAAAAACCGCAGCAGGAGGATGAGCAGATGGTCTGGAGTTCCGCGGCGCGAGCGCGGGATTTCCTGGAATCGTTGTCTTCAACGGGCGAGCCCAGTGCATTGGGCCGCTTCTGGCGTTCGCGTCGCGGCGATTTCTATCTCGCAGTCGCGGTCATTTTGATGGTGGTCGTGATTCGCTGGGGAATCTGGTCCAACCATCCGGTGGGCGCCACCGGTAGTGGCACCGCGGTTTCCGGCAGCGCTTCCCGGCGCAAACCACCAGCCCCGGACGCAGACCTCTCCCTGTTTGACAGGCTCCTCATCGGTCTCGGGCTGGCCGATCCTCCCGACGAGCCGCCGGAATACAAAGGCAATCCCGACACCCAGGTCTGGGTCGATTTGCATACCGCTCTTTACTACTGCCCGGGTTCCGATCTGTATAGCAAGACTCCCAAGGGCAAGCTCACCACCCAGCGCGAAGCGCAGTTGGACCAGTTCGAGCCCGCCTATCGCAAGCCGTGCAACTGACTTCCCGTTCCGCGAGTCACGCCGGAAATTCGGGCTGGTTCCTGCGCGACTCATACCATAGCGCGAGTTCCACGCGGTTCCAGAGTCCAAGCTTATCGTAGATCACACGAAGGTAATTCTTCACCACATGTTCGGTCGTGCCGATGGCATGAGCCACGTCGCGATTTTTCAAGCCCTGGGCGACAAGTTCGATGACGCGACTTTCACGCTCGTTGGGGGTACGGGTTCCGTAACGTTCGTTGGTGAGCACAATTGCCTCCGGTATAAAAGGGTTGCGAGTTTCACTCGCTTGATACCGCCGGTAATTCCGAAACGAAGAAACAGCCGGTTGAAATGAGCCTTTACGGTTCTGCGCGCCATCTTGAGCTGGCTGGCAATCTCTGCATTGTCACAACCTTGCAAAAGCAGTTCGACGATCTGTTGTTCGCGCGGTCCTAGACGAACGGACTGCTCGTTCATTACTCCCCCCTGGTTTGGATTCGCCCGGCTTGTGAGACGGAATGCGCTGGGATATTTCCAAATTACATAGCATCCACAATGCCACTTTGAGACGAAAATAGCTGTGACAGGAGAACAACCATTTCCACAGGCACTTGCAGACAGCTAGTAGGATTCCAGAATGCGGAATCGGCCTCCCGGCCCTGATCCAGCCAAGCCAGGCTGGCCATCCCGGAATACCGCTGATGATTCTAAAGGCTGCGTAAAGTCAGGATAACCTGATCCTGCGCGACTTTGGCCAGGAGCACAGGGGCGACTATCTGGATCTCCGGCCGGCGGAACAGGACCGTGCGCCAAGCCTGGGAGCGGCGAGGATTTTTTTCTAGCGTCAGCGGGCGAAGCTGCGAAAACAGGGGCGCTCGGGTAAACGCCCTAGGAGAAAATTGCCATGCCTCCGGAAGACCCCTGAACAATTTACATGATCTACCCGATACAAATCGCAACGCTTGTGGTTTTAGTGCATGTCGAACGCCAATCTCGAACAAGGACTAAAGTCTCCGGTCTTCTCCTGATGCCAGCGGCAATAACCGAACATTCGGCCATGCTCATCGGCCCAGAAACCTGACCCAGATCGTTTTGCGGATGCATGGAGTGCGTCCACCATAACTTCGGTAACTGGTTGGAAGTTTCGGACTTGAAGTAAGCTTTCCCCGATGCCAGAAGGAATTCAGCGCTGCTCTCGCACCAGGATGGTCTTGCCGCTGCGTGTGTGGTTGAACGATGAGGGTGAAACTCTGCGCACGCAATTGGCTCACACCATTGACATCAGCCACATCGGCTGCCGCCTGGGCGGATTGCGCATGGAGCTTTCTCCCGGGCAGACCATCGCATTACAACGAGGTCAGCACAAAGCTTCTTTCCGAGTGATCTGGAGCAAGCAACTTGCGGCCAACGAAAATCAGGCCGGGATCGAAGCGCTGGACTACGGAATGAATATTTGGGCTGTGGAGCTTCCTCCATCTCCCTATGCTCCGAAACCGGATCGGGTTGCAAGACACAAATTTAATCCTCTAACAGCTTATCCCCGCGTGCGCTGGGGCTTGAGCTTGGGCCTGCTATTGCTCGGCTTGGCGCTAGTTATGTCTCGCTATCGCGAAACTCTTTATCAATCTCAATATCAATCTGAAGGTCTGGCAATTCGGCCTCCCGCACCTGCTCCGCCGAGCGCCGAGGATCTGGCCCGCCTTATGCCCACGCCTCATACCACGCCGGTTTTGCTCACAAAACTCTTGGGATCTTCCGCGTCGCGCGTGCAAGTAGCCGAAGCCCCCATTGGACACGTCACTTATCCCATTGCCCCGGATGACAGCATCCGGGGTAAAGTTCGCCTGCAGATCATCATCGCGGCCAATGGAGCGGTGAAGAAAATCCACGCGCTCAGCGGGAAACAGCCGCTTGCGGAAGCAGCCACGCAAGCTGTTCGGTTCTGGCGCTACAGTTCTTTCCCGGGGGCCGAGCGGTTCACTGAGCGCGAGACCAGCGTCACGGTGAGCTTCGCCGGCACCGATGCCGTCTCTTTGGAGTTCCCTTCCACGAATGCGCAGGTCAACGCAGACTAAGATTCTCGCTCGCCGAGTCATGCGAGCAAACGATTCGGTGGAGACTGTGCGCTGGCTACTGTAACGTCGGCTGCGAGGCCTGCACTGCGCACCCGCCGGTGCCTGACGTTCCACAAGACTGATCGTTCAAAGTGGAGAAGTATACCTGGGAAGCGCCCGCCAGAGTTCCCGCGCCCACAGTATTGTCGACGATGATGCCACTCGTCCCTCCAGCCGCAGCCATGGCAGCGGTTGCGGTCACGCCCACGTTCGTCCACGTTACTCTGTTTACGCCGCCGTCGTGCGTGGTACCGCCCACTGTCCGCATTAAATGTCGGCATCGAACAACCGGAAGTTCCGCCGGTTGTCACCAACTGAATGTTGCCGCCGCTGTCGAATATCTTGCTGCCTTTTGTATATGGATGGGTGTGCACCCATGCTCCCGGGGTTAGAGCGGACTGCACCCCTTGGTCCACCCAGATGACCGTGCCATCGGTCGTTACTGAACCGGCGGTCGTCGCCCAGGTTGGGACGGTAGCGCCTGAAATGCCGGTTATACTCACAGCCACCTGAATCTGAAAGTGGTTGTCCAGTACCTGCTGGCCCATCGTATACACGGTTGATGCCGCCCAGGGCGTACTCTTGAAATTAAAAATGCACCCTCCCGCAGAGCACCCTGAGGAGAGCCCTCCTGCTTCCGCGCTGGCGAAAATGCGCTCGGTCGGCCCCCCGGAGGTATTCGGATTCAGGAGATCGGTCACGGGCGAGCATGGCGTAGCAGAGGTCGAAGAGCGTCGGCCCTGGGATCGCGGTACCGAGAACACCAGCCGTAATAGGAACCTGAAACAGGGCTGGAGTTCCGCCGGTGTTGCCGCAAACATAAAGGTTTCCCGTGCCATTTACGGAGTTTTCGTAAGTGCTGTCAAAAGCGCCGAGGTATAAGGGATTGGGCGCCGTGCCGGAACCGTTAACCGTGCTGGCTCCGACTAGTCACTTTCGTTCCCGCAGTGCCGCCGCTGAAATTGACGCCAAGTTGGTACACGGCAGCGCAAGCCGCGCCGCCGGTGCAGGCCGTGCTGCCGTCGCTGGACGCGAACACATAGACCAGCTCCGCCGTGGAATCGACGATCGGGCCCTGCACAAAGCCGAAGCCGCCGTCCTCCGCGAAGGAAACATCCAGCGGGCCAGAGGAGGTGGCGACGAAGGCCGTGCCCGGACCGACACGATACAAGAAGCCGCCAACGTCCGTCACAAACACATGTCCCGATGCGGAGTCAAAAACCGGGCTGGCGAGGGCGGTCGGCGAACCGGGGTTCACTTGCGAAGGCCATCCGGCACTTCTCACCTCAGCGGGGATGCCGTTAAATACAGGGTTGAACTGATGGAGCCAGCCGCCGTCGTCCCCCACATAGGCGGTGTCGCCACTGTAGTCGTAGAAGACGGATGAGTTGGTATCGGGGTGCAGCACTCCGCCGGTATCTCTGAGAACAGATGTGGTCATGCAGGGCGCAGTGCAAGTAGGGTAATCGGAGTTACGCACGCGCGTAAGGGTGACTGGGCTGCCGACAGTCCCGGATAAAGCGGCCCATTTCAACAAAACAAAGAGCCCGTTTCCGAAAGAGTCGGTTTGTGCAAACGCTACTTGTGTGCCGTCGCCGGAGAATACCGGAGAGGTCGTGACCGTGCCGCCGCTCGTGTCGTAGGCCCAGTAAGCTGTGGGCACGGTTCCGTCGGCGCTACATCCGGAATAAAGATTGTCGAAGGCGGCGATGCTGGCTTGTGTCGCCGAGCCGGCAAGGCCCGTGCCGTAGACCACAATATCAGCCTGAGTTGGGCCGCCGGCGCAGGTGCCATTGGTGGGGCGGAACCCGATCTTTGCGGGGAAGTTGGTGGCGCCGACAGTCGCACCGCTGCCCAAATCCAGTGACCAGTCCTGGCTGATTCCACCACCACTAGAGCCGTGCCGCATCCTGTAAGCAAAGGCAGCACGCGTTTCCGCCTCCCGCAACCCTGCCGGCGAATGCCGAAGCTGTTGTTGCCAGTAGCGCGGATCGCGCTCTACCCGCTTGGCTTGCTCCGCCGTGGCAGGTTTCGAGAAGATAAGGTGGTGATTACTCCAGTCGTCGAATACAGGGACGGTTGCTTCGGTCGCCCGAGAAGCCTGACCCAGCGAAGCTGGAGAGAAGGTTAGCACTCCGAAAATTGAGATACCCAAGCAAAGAAAACGTCGCTGGTTCTTTCTCATTTTTCTCCCTGATGGCTGAAGGCAGCGGCAACCAAAAGACGCTGGCGGTTGACGCCTGCCCGTCTGCTCGTCCGCACTTCGACTCTTGGCTGGCCTTTCGCAAATCATCATACACCCGCTTGTTTTTCGAAAATCCCGAAAATTTTGCTTCCTGGAGGCAGATTTCCACAACCATTTTCAATGTCTTTAATCAATGTTTTTCGCGTTCATGCCCAACCCTTGCGCTCACGTTCTGCCATCCAATTAGAGCACGTTTCCGCGCTTCGGCTGCCTGGACGATCATCAGACTAGTTACATCCTGGTGTGCCGGACGTTCGCGGACTCCCGCCGTTTCTCCAGGTTCTCAGGCGTATTCTTGTATGTGTTCAGAAACGTGCGGCGGGACTGAATCAGACGCGTGAGCCAGACCATCAACATCACCGACTCGGGCTTCCCGATCAAGGCGTCTCTCCCACTGCCGGACGACGAGGTGCAGCTTTGGCGAGTCGATCTGGAGGCCGTCTGCGCCGATGAAGGCCGTTGGCAGCCGCTGCTTGCTTCCGACGAACTGGCGCGCGCTTCGCGTTTTCATTTTTCGCGTGACCGTCAGCGCTTTGTTGCGGCGCGTGCCCTCCTGCGGAGAATCCTCGCGAGCTATTTGGCAACGGATCCGAATAGCTTGAGCTTCTCCTATTCGAAGAAAGAGAAACCTTCCCTTGGGCCCGCACATGTGGATAGCGGCGTCACCTTCAACGTTTCCCACTCCGGCGGAATCGCATTGTTTGCTTTTTCACGCCGGCGGGAAGTCGGGATCGACGTCGAACAGGTTCGCCGCGATGCCAGCCTGGAAGCCATCGCTCGCCGCTTCTTCTCTGCGCGCGAGCAGAGCCAACTGGCCGCTTTCCCCGCGGAAGAAAAAGTTGACGCATTCTTCCGCTGCTGGACGCGCAAAGAGGCATATATCAAGGCGACTGGCGACGGTTTATCGCTTCCCCTCAGCCAATTCGACGTGTCCCTTGCGGCCGGGGAGAAAAGCGCCCTGCTGGCGACGCGTCCCGATGGTTCAGAGGCAGGACGTTGGCTCCTCCAGGAAGTGCCGGGCGGACCGGGATACATCGCCGCCTTGTGCGTCCGCGGTCAAGATTGGAAGCTGAAGACCTGGTCCGAAGCCTGCGCGCCTTGAGACGGTAAACCGTCTTCCGGCAAATGAGCAATCCGGAGTTTCGGGCAACGAATCTGACACTGGGGATTTGTCTGTCCAGGTCGCAATTCTCTTCACACCTAAGCTGCCGGCGAAGCGCTGCGGCTAAACGCTCCCTCCAAGAAAACATTGCGTTTCATTCATTTCCATGGATCTGCTGAACCTTGCAGGCCCTCGAATTGCTGGAATCTTTGGTTACTTGTGGGACATAAATCTTAGCTTTCTTACCGCTGCCCGGAAGTGTTACTCTGTGGGGTAACGTTTCGGGATTTCACTCTCCCATTAGAATCTGCAATCCGGTTTCCCCCGGCCCCGATGCAGTCTGGGAAGCAATCCAGTCAAAGACAATAAACGTAGTAGACAAGACATCGTAAGAATTCCAGGAGGCTTAGGACTTGACAGCCGCGACCAGCCATCTCATTCCGCCGCACGGCGGAGAACTCGTTCAACTCATCGCCCAACCAGAAAGAATCGCCGAATTGAAGGCGCACTCGAAAGAGTGGCCTTCGTGGGACCTCACCGCCCGCCAGCTTTGTGATCTGGAGTTGCTGGTGACCGGCGGCTTTTCTCCCCTGCGGGGCTTCATGACCCGCGCGGACTACGAAGGCGTCTGCCACAAGATGCGGTTGGCCAGCGGGACGCTCTGGCCCATACCCGTCACCCTCGACGTAAGCGAAGAATTTGCCCGGAAGCTCACACCCGGCACCAGCAAAGTCGCGCTGCGCGATCCGGAAGGCGTGATGTTGGCCGTGCTGCACGTGGAAGAAGTCTGGCAGCCCGACCGCAAAGCTGAAGCCCAGGACGTCTTCGCGAGCACCAGCGCCGCCCATCCCGGCGCCGATTACGCCATCAACAAGTCGAATCCCTGGTACGTCGGAGGAAAGATCGAGGCGACACAGATCCCCTCCCACTATGATTTTCGCAACCTGCGTCTGACTCCGGCCGAGGTGCGCGCCGAGTTTGCCCGCGTGGGCTGGCGGAAAGTAGTCGCCTTCCAGACTCGCAATCCTATGCACCGCGCCCACGTGGAACTCGCCTTCCGCGCCGCGAAGCAAGTCGAGGCTAATCTGCTGATTCATCCCGTCGTGGGCATGACCAAGCCCGGCGATGTGGATTACTACACGCGGGTGCGTTGCTATCAACTGCTACTCTCGAAGTTTCCCCAGTCGACAGCGAAGCTTTCCCTGCTGCCGCTCGCCATGCGCATGGGCGGACCGCGCGAAGCGATCTGGCACGCCCTCATCCGCAAGAATCATGGCGTGACTCACTTCATCGTGGGCCGCGATCACGCCGGTCCGGGCAAAGATACCGATGGCAAACCTTTCTACGGCCCCTATGAGGCGCAGGAGGTCTTCAAGAAGCACGAAGCCGATATCGGCGTAACCATGGTGCCATTCAACATGATGGTCTACCTTGAGGATCAGGACAAATACGTTCCCGACGACGAGGTCAAGAAGGGAGATCGCGTGTTGAACATTTCGGGCACGGAACTTCGCCAACGTCTCAACGAAGGCCGCGAAATTCCAGCCTGGTTCACTTATCCGGAAGTCGTTGCGGAATTGCGCCGCAGTTTTCCGCCCCGTCACAAGCAAGGCGTGACCATTTTCTTCACCGGGCTTTCCGGTTCCGGCAAATCGACGATCGCCAATGTTTTGCTAACGAAATTCCTCGAGACCGGCGGGCGTCCAGTCACGTTGCTTGATGGTGACCTGGTTCGCAAGAATCTCTCTTCCGAACTCGGCTTCTCCAAGGAGCACCGCGACATTAACATCCGGCGCATCGGTTATGTTGCATCGGAGATCACGAAGAACGGCGGCATCGCCATTTGCGCGCCCATCGCACCCTATGACGCAACGCGCAAACATGTGCGGCAACTGATTGAGCCCTATGGAGGGTTCATTCTAGTGCACATCGCCACCGGGGTGGAGGTCTGCGAGCAGCGCGACCGCAAGGGCCTGTACGCCAAGGCGCGCGCGGGAATCCTGAAAGAATTCACCGGCATCTCCGATCCCTACGAAGTTCCGGCTGACGCCGAGGTCACCATCAATACTGGAGAACTGTCTGCCGAAGAGGCAGCGCAGGAGATCGTCCTTCACCTGGAGAGGGAAGGTTTCATTGGAACCACTGCGGAGTCGGCTTAGTCAGCCCCGATTATGCCGGAATCCGGAATAAGGATGAGCGGCTGAAACCAGTACTGTCATGGATCTGCTGATCAAGAGCCTTGTGGGTTTTTTTGTCGGGACCCTCATCGGAATGACTGGGGTCGGGGGCGGCGTTTTGCTGCTCCCGATTCTCATCTTCGGTTTGCACGTGCCTGCAATGCGCGCGGTTGGATCGGACGCACTTTTCAACTTCGCGACTAAGATCGGCGCCAGTATGGTCCATCTGCGCAAAGGCACGGTTAAGGGCAAGGTGGTGTTGGCACTGATCGTCGGCAGCGCTCCCGGCTCTTATCTCGGCGTGAGTCTGCTGGTTCACCTGCGAAATCTCTATGGCAACGGCGTCAATCACTTCATCACCGTTTGCGTCGGGGTCCTGCTGATTTGCATTCCAACATTCTTGTTCTTCCAGAAGAAGATCGAAGACCGGGCTGCACAGAAGCCGCCAACGATGAAGTCCTTCGCATGGATGTCGCTCATCGGCCTGGTCGCGGGCTTTCTTGTAGGCATTACGTCGGTCGGCTCCGGCAGCATTGTCATGATGATGCTTCTGCTGTTCTACAGCTTTCAGCCAAAAGTCATGGTCGGTACAGACATCGTGCACGCATTGCTGCTTACCGGCGTAACCAGTCTTCTCCATTTTCGGATGCACAATGTTGATACCCACCTCGTCGGAGCCCTCTTGATCGGCTCGGTTCCAGGGGGATTGTTTGGCTCTTACTTGAGTACGCGGGTTCCGGTTCCCTGGCTCAGACGTATTCTTTGCGCGGTATTGCTGGCGACCGGTGCGCGCATGTTGATGGCGTGAAGACAGTTCTCAGTTCTGAGTTGTCAGTTGTCAGTAAGTACCTTTGAAGGAAAACTGTACTCGTTAAGAGAGATTATGGAATCAAAATCCTACGCAGACATATTGCAACGCATCCATTCAGCGCTCGAAGCCTCTCGCGCGGTCTTCGCGCGCTTCACTCCGGGAGCGATTGAAACGGAATATAAAATCGGCCACGATCCCGTGACCGAAGCCGATCGCGCTCTCGATAGCGTTCTGCGCAAGGAACTGCTGCGCGATGGAGAAGGCTGGCTCTCGGAAGAGAGCGTAGACGATCCGGTTCGCCTGGAGCGCTCGCGCGTTTGGGTGGTCGATCCACTCGACGGCACTCGCGAATTCGTAAAAGGAATCCCGGAGTTCTGCGCTTCGATAGGCTTCGTCGAGAACGGCCGTCCGGTAGCCGGCGGAATCTACAACCCAGCCACCGACGAAACTTTCCTGGGATCGATCGACTCCGGCGTCACTTACAACGGCAAGCCTGCCCAGCCCAGCCAGCGCATCACTCTGGAAGGCGCCCTGGTTCTCGCCAGCCGTAGCGAGGTCAAGCGCGGTGAATGGAAACCGTTTGAGAACGCTGCTTTCAAGATCAGGCCCATGGGTTCGGTCGCGTACAAGCTCGCCCTAGTATCGGCTGGACTGGCAGACATTACTTTCACTCTGACTCCCAAGAACGAATGGGACGTCGTTGCGGGAGCGGCCCTGGTGCAGAGCGCAGGGGGCTTTGTCAGCACTCTCGACAGAACCACTCTGACCGCCAATCGCCGCGATCCGCTTCTGTCAGGCCTGCTCGCCAGCGGACCTTTCCTGAAGGACAGCCTGCTTGCTCTCGTGGAGCCGCACATCGGGATGGCTGAACCAGTTCGCTGACGCCAGGAATTTTGCCCCGGGTAACAGTAAGCTGGAAAGTGCAACCCTGAGTATGCAGTGCGAGAACACTAGCGCTAGACCCCGCAACTATTCCACCTTAAGCACGCTCACCTACTGTGACTCAGGCCCTTCTTTGATAGTAGGTCAATTTGGATATCCCTTGCCTGTGGAAAAACCCTTCTTTCGTGCCATTGACACTTGTTCGGTGATCCGCCTAGCATCGCGTGTGAATTGTGAGGCATTGTGTCGCTTCGGCACCATCGGTGCCCTGAGGTGAGAGATCTCCAGGGAGGAAAGGTCGAGGGTCTACGCCATAGACGGCGTCCCCGTTCGCAAGTTCGGAATAAGTGGCTGGCGTTGCTTCTTCTAGGGGCGGCGACTGCGGTCACTTGGCAGTTCGCTCGCCAACAAGCGTCCTTCAACCCAGATCATTCACTCTCGGCAAGACCCGAGGACGCGTTGCCGCGTAGTCGGCGCGACGACGATGCGCCACAGGCTCGCCTGTCCGGCTCGAAGCCTTTCGCACACGGTATCAACCGCGTGGCATACCCCTATTCTGTCATTCCCGGCGGAGTCGGGAATCCAGAAGAATTGAGACACTTCATCGAAAATGACCCAGTAGTGTCACGACACTTCCGGGGATTCGATTATCAGCGTGCTCACTTGGTGAAACTGTCGGCGGAACAGGCGATGTATGTTTCATACCGCATTGGAGACAGAGTTTACTGGACACGGAGGAAAGTCTCTTTGCACCCTGGTGAAACGCTCATTACCGATGGCACGATTGCGGCACGCACGCGCTGCGGGAACCGGGTAGCAAAGGTCCCACTGGACACGGGCTCGCCGTTGGAACCTTCCCCGGATGAGCTTGACTGGCCCATCACCCTAAGGGATCCTGTTACGACCCCGCCTGCATTGGCCACTCTGAATCCCGCCCCTCAGAAGTTGCCTCCTGCCGTTACTCCCGCAGCAACGCACAAAGGATGGTGGTTTATTCCGCCGCCGGTATACATACCGTCCGGTTCTTCGGGCGGCGGCGGGCCGTTGGCTGTAACTCCTGAACCTGGCTCAATCTTGTTGATTTCGTCGGGCCTTGCCGCAGTGTATTGGCGGTCTCGCAAAGCCAGGAGGAAGAAGTAGGCATGGCAACCGCGCAGCTCTCGCCTGTCTCCCCGGCAAGCGTCTCCAGTCATCGCAGATTCTTTTGGTGGCAAGCGGGAGTTCTTTTTCTTTTGACCGCCTGGCTCTACGAGCCGATTGTGTCTCGCCTGGCGGTGCAATGGTGGCAAGATCCCAATTACGTCCACGGTTTTTTTGTTCCTGCATTTTCACTGCTTCTGCTTTGGGAAAACCGCGCAAGACTCACCGCACTTCCGCTGAAACCTTCCTGGTCGGGTCTGGTCATCCTGCTATTTGCTCTGTTTGCTCTGACGGTAGGCGTGCTCAGCTCCGAGTTCTTCCTTCCGCGCATCTCGCTACTGCTCTTAGTCTCCGGGATGGTGGTTTTTCTTGCCGGCTGGGAATACCTGCGTGCGGTGTCGTTTCCATTGGCCTTCCTGATCCTGATGGTCCCTTCGTCAGACATCTTTCATCGGGTCACCTTTCCGCTGCAGATCCTCGCCTCGAAAACTGCCAGCTTCCTGTTAACGCTAGCCGGCGTTTGGGTGGTCCGGGAAGGCAACGTCCTTCTGTTATCCGGCGCAAGGATGGAGGTCGCGCAGGCATGCAGCGGCATTCAATCCCTTTTCTCTCTGGTCACATTGGCCGTCGTTTATGGTTACATGGTTGAGACAAGGATCCGACTGCGTATTTTGCTCGCCTTGGCGGCGATTCCGGTCTCAATTCTAGCCAACGCTTTTCGCATCTTCGCAACCGGCGTTGTCCTGCAGCACTGGGGCATCGAAGCAGCTCAGGGGAGCTTTCACATACTTTCTGGATGGCTGATTTTCATGAGTTCCCTGGCCATGCTTTTTCTCATTCATCGCTTGCTGCGGATTTTCTATCCGGGCGTGCCGGAATCTGCGAATCAAGGGGAGGGCACGTGATCTCCTGGAACGTACGTTTCGCGGTAGTAGCGGTGTTGCTGGCCGGCACCGGCCTTTTCCAGCACATGCGTGCCCGGAATGTTGTTGCTCCTCCGCGGACATCGTTAGCGTCGTTTCCGCTTCAAGTGGGAGAATGGGTTGGCACGGATGTTCCGATTGCTCCGCAAATTCTGAATAAACTTGATCGCGGGGAATTCTTGCAGCGAGACTATCGGGATCAAAATGCGACGGGCACCGGGGTGTCTCTGTACCTCGCCTATTTTCCCAGTCAGCGCGCCGGGTTGCGCCGCCACTCACCCGAGGACTGTCTGGCCGGTTCGGGTTGGTCGACGGTGGAGTCCGGTACAACTACACTCTCCCTCCCAGGGTACAGGCCTTTCCCCGCCAACCGCTCTGTGATCACCAAGGGACCCGATCGCCAACTGGTTCTGTTCTGGTTCTGGGGACGAGGTCGAGGCGTTGCCAGCGAAGACTGGGCGGATTTTTATCTGATATTCGACTCTCTTCGTTTGAATCGGAACGATGATGCGCTCATTCGAATCAACACTCCTCTTCAGCCGAACGAAGATCCGGATGCCGGCCAACGGCGTTTGCTCTCTTTCGCCGGGCAGGTCAGCCCCATCGTGGGCAGCTACGTCCCCCGTTAACATCGGCTCGGATTCGCCACGCAAGCCTAGACTGAGACCGCAGATTGCGAACTGATTCGCTCCAAGGAATCGCCAAATGGGGGTGAAAGATCGAACAATGACACTTTTCAACATCCGGCCGCACGAACTCGGTCCGCCACTATGCTCAGACCGGCGTCGCCGTCTTCCGCGTCGGACTAAAGAAAGGCAGCGCAGTCACCTTGACATTCGTTTTCAGCCGGATCGCCTCAATCGTGATCTCCATCTGCAAGGTCGTCCCCAGCTTCGAGTGCCCGGTCTCCACGCTGGCGAGCGCGATCATCTTCTTCAGGATCGGCGACCAACTCGTGGTCGTCGCCTTGCCCACCTGCTTTTCTCCCGAGTACAGAGGCACCGGCACGCGCGAAGCCTGGCTCGGAGCAGCCGGCGTGAGGCCGTAGCGTTCATACAGCGCCTCCACATCGGTCCAATCGACCTCTACGCCGACCAATTGCCGCGCCACGCCATTCTTCGCATCCTGCTCCAGCGCCCGCTTGCCAATGAAATTTTCTTTTTCTAGATGCACCATCTTTGCGAAGCCCAGTTCATACGGAGAATACTTCTGCGACGGAATCAGCGCCTTCTTTGAACTGCTATAGTCCACTTCAATCAGCAGCAGTCCTGCTTCCACGCGCGCCACATCAAGGGCGAGCATGCCGGCCGCATGCAAATCAAACTGCTTGCCCTTTTCCACCAGCGCATCCCACACTTTCACCGCGTCATTGGGTTCTTTTAATGGAACCCAGATTTCATACCCCAGATCGCCGGTGTACCCAGTCCGCGAAATGTCGACGGGCACGCCCGCGATCTTGCCGTGCGTCACGCGAAAATATTTCAGGTTCGCAATGTCGGCTTCTGCCACCGTCTTCAGCAGCTTTGCCGAAGTCGGCCCCTGCAAAGCCAGCGCCGCAACTTTCTCCGAGATGTCTTCGACCAGCACGTCCATGTTCAGGCCGTTCTGCCGAAACCAGCGCAGGCTTGGGTCGGCAGCCGTCCAGCGATAAACGTTCTCCTCCAGTCGCGAAATCGTTCCATCGTCGATGACCTTACCCTCTTCATCGCACCAGCAGCAGTAAATCACCTGCCCCACTTTCACCTTGTTAATGTCGCGCGTGATCACGCGGTTCACCAGGCGGGTCGCGTCTTTGCCGGTGATCAAATACTTGTAGAGCGGCGAAATATCGATCAAGGCCGCCGCATTGCGGATGGCGTTGTACTCGTGCTCGTGATGCACCTCATACACGCTAACCGTGTAGTATCCCGACCACTCGCGGTAATTCAGACTGTGGCAAAGCGGAAAAGTTCTCTCGTGAAACGCGGTTCCTATCGGCAAAGAAGTAGCCTCGAAAAGATTTGGTCGAAGCGGGATTATACTCCGGAACGATCATCAAGGGCGTCATCCTGGCGCAGCCGTATCCAGGCGGACCGAAGGCGGACCGAAGGATCTCAATCAGCGCCGGTGCACCGCCCCTTGCAGTCGCGATCAGATTAAACGGGTATTGATCCCGCTTATCTTGTCGATCGTCACAACGAAGCTTGGCCTCACCGTCTTTTCCAGTATGCTGCAAACCTAAACCGAGGTGAATCCAACGTGAAACACACGCCAATCTTGCCCCTTGCGATATTGATCTCAACTTTTTTTGGTTCCTCGATAGGCAACCCCTCCAGCCCAAAAAGTGTCGTCGTAGCCTTTACGAGATTGCAGTCCCTCGCAGGCGATTGGGAGGGAAAGGACGATAATGGCAGCCCCGCAAGAACTACTTTCAAGGCAGTGGCTTCCAATACCACTATCCTTGAGACCCTTTCCATGTCTGGCATGGACGAGATGTTGACCCTCTACAGCATCGACCGGGATGGAATCGCTCTGGTGCATTATTGTCCCGCGAACAACCAGCCTCACATGCGCGCCGTTCCGCGCGAGGACGCGCCAAATGAGCTTACGTTTCAGTTTCAGGACGTCACCAACCTGCCCGACCCGGCTGCCGGTCACGAACATCAACTGACAATTCTGTTCGAGGATAAAGATCACATCACAGAAGTGTGGACGTGGCGCGGGGATGGAAAAGATTCAAAAACGATCTATCGATTCGTCCGCAAGAGCGATAGCTAGAGCTTCTCACTCACATTTCATCGCGTGGTCCGGCAATCTTGCCTTGCCGGGCATCCCGCAGGCCAATCAAGAGTGCAGCCCGGTTCCCTGCCCCCAATTATGCAGACAAAACCTGCGGTTCCCGATAGAATGGCGATTCGACTCCAGCCATGCGCTCCATCATCCCAACCTTGTCGAGTGTCCTCCGCAACTGGAGCATTCTTCCCAGCGGTCTGTGATACGCGTGGCCCAAGATTGCGCTAGTATTCTTCGTCCGCATTCTCCAACAGCAAGCTAACAGCTAAAGGGCTAGGGGCTAATGGCTAATTCATACGACGTAATCGTAATCGGGGGCGGCCACAACGGCCTGGTCAACGCTGCCTACCTGGCGCGCGCAGGAAGGAAAGTTCTAGTGCTCGAACGCCGTCACGTTCTCGGCGGCGCAGCCTGCACGGAAGAGGTTTTTCCCGGCTTTAAGTTCTCGGTCTGCTCCTACGTGGTCTCACTTCTGCGGCCGGAGATCATCCGCGACCTCGACCTTCCGCGCCACGGCCTGGAAATCCTCCCGCTCGACGGCACCTTCACGCCCATGCCCAGCTGCGATTATCTCTGGCGCGTGAACGACCACGGCAAGACTCACCGCGAGATTGCACGCCACTCGCGCGTCGACGCCGAAGCCTACGACGAATTCGGCAAAGCCATGCAAGCCATGTGCCGCTTCGTCAAGCCGATCCTGAGCATGGTCCCGCCCGACCCCAACACGCTCAACCCGCGCGAACTGATGAAGCTACTCTTCATCGGACGCCGCTTCCAGGGCATGCCGAGCAACGACAAGTACAACCAGGTCCAGCTCATGACCATGAGCGCCATCGATTTTCTCGATCAGTGGTTCGAGACCGATGTCCTCAAAGCAACGATGTCAGCCTCTGGCATTATCGGCACATTCCTGGGCGTGCGCTCTCCAGGGACGGCCTACGTTCTTCTTCATCACTACATGGGAGAAATCGATGGCGCGTTTCGCGCCTGGGGCTTCGCCCGTGGCGGTACCGGCGCAATTTCCAACGCCATCGGCGACGCCGCCCGCGAAGCCGGAGTCGAAATCCGCACCCAGGCCGCTATCGCGAAAATCATCGTCAAGGACGGCAAGGCCAAGGGCGTGGTTCTCGCGAGCGGAGACGAAATCTATGCTGACACGATTTCGTCGAGTGTCGACCCTCGCCTCACCTTCAACAAATTCATCGAAGCCGAACATCTGCCCGCTGACTTTCTTGAAGACATCAACCGCTTCAAATATCGCGGATCATCAGGCAAAGTAAATATGGCGCTCGACGCGTTGCCCAACTTCAAGGCCATTCCCGGGCCCGGAGCGCACCTGCGCGGCGCAATCTCGATCTCGCCGTCAGTCGAATATATGGAGCGCGCTTACGACGACGCCAAGTACGGCAACTTCTCGCGCCGCCCCTACATTGACATGGTCATCCCCTCGCTCACCGATCCGTCGGTCGCACCGCCGGGCAAGCACGTCCTCTCCTGCTTCGTGCAGTACGCGCCCTACAAGCTGCGCCCTGGCTTGAACTGGGACGATCAAAAACAAGCCTTCGGCGATACGGTCGTCAACACCATCGCCGAGTACGCGCCCAACATCAAAGACATCATCCTGCACAAGCAAGTGATCACTCCGCTCGATCTCGAGCGCGAGTGGGGACTGAGCGAAGGCAACATCTTCCAGGGCGAACTTTCCCTGGAGCAACTGTTCTTCCTGCGTCCCGCGCCCGGTTACGCGCGTTTCCGCACCCCCATCCAGAATCTCTACATGTGCGGCTCGGCCACGCATCCCGGCGGCGGCATCATGGGCGCGCCCGGACGTCTCGCGGCTCTCGAAATTCTTAAGGACATCAAGGGAGCAGCCTGACCATGCCCGACACTAAATCCGGCGGGCGCGACATCGTCATCATCGGCGGCGGCCACAATGGGCTGGTCACCGCCTTCTACCTGGCCAAAGCGGGATTCAAACCTCTAGTCCTCGAGCGCCGAGCGCAGGTCGGCGGCTCCGCCGATCACCGACGAATTCCATCCCGGCTTCCGTTGCTCCACGCTCGCGCATGCCGCCGGCCCCATTCGTACGGACATCGTGCGCGACATGCAACTGGAAAAGCATGGCCTCCGGCTAATTACGCCGGAGACCTGCGTCACCGCGCTCTCGCCCGACGGCCGGGCGCTTTCCCTGTATCAGGACGAGAACAAGTCCGCGCAGTCAATCGCCGCCTTCTCGCAAAAAGACGCGGCCAAGTATCCCGAGTTCGAGAAATCTCTCGGAAAAATCAGCGCGGTGATCGCGGAGGTGCTGGCCACCACGCCGCCCGACATCGATCACCCCGGCAGCGGCGATCTTTGGAGCATGCTCAAGACCGGCCGCGCCCTCCGCAATCTCGGCAAGCGAGATATGTACCGCGTCCTGCGCTGGGGTCCCATGGCGGTGGCCGACCTGGTAGCGGAATGCTTCGAGACCGAATTATTGCGTGCTGTGATAGCGGCTCGCGGAATCTTCGGAACTTTTCTCGGGCCATGGTCCGCAGGCAGCAGCTTGCAGTTGCTGATTCGCGCGGCGGGCGACTCTCATCCCGCGGGGTCGACATTCTTTGCCGCCGGTGGAATGGGCGCACTCACCCAAGCCATGGCCTCCGCCGCGCAAGCGGCCGGCGTCGAGATCCGCACCTCGGCCGAGGTCATCGAGATTCGCGTGAAAGATGGTGTTGCCACAGGCGTTCTCCTCGCGACCGGAGAAGAAATTAGCGCCAAAACCGTAATCTCCAACGCGGATCCCAAACGCACCCTGCTCAAGCTCACAGATCCCACGCATCTTTCTCCCGACTTCGTGCAAAGACTGCAGCATTACCGCGGCAACGGCACGGTCGCAAAAGTTAACCTCGCGCTGTCAGGTCTGCCGAATTTCACCGCCCTCAAAAGCGGAGACGGCAACGCGCTCACCGGACGCATCCACATCGGCCACGAGATCGACTACTTAGAGCGCGCCTTCGATGCGTCCAAGTACGGCAGTTTCTCGCCTCACCCCTATCTCGAAGCCACCATTCCATCGCTAACCGATCCCACACTCGCGCCCGACGGCAAGCACGTAATGTCTATCTACATGCAGTACGCGCCCTTCAAGCTCAAAGGTGATTGGGAAAACCAGCGTAAGGCCCTTGGCCAGACGGTGGTGCAGACGCTCGCGCAATACGCTCCGAATCTGCCCGAGATCATCCTCACGCACCAGATCATCACGCCTCTGGATCTCGAAGAAGTTTACGGCCTAACCGGCGGCCAAATCTTCCACGGAGATCTTGCCCTCGACCAGTTCTTCACCATGCGTCCGCTGCTAGACTGGGCCCGTTACCGCACCCCGATCGAGAATTTGTATTTGTGTGGCAGCGGAACGCATCCTGGCGCCGGTTTGACCGGAGGCTCGGGCGCGAATGCCGCGAAAGAGATTGCGAAGCACCTCAAGAAGTAGCGCCGGCGTCACAAAATGAAAAACTCTGCCATCCTGCTGATCAGTTGCCCGGACGCCAAAGGCGAAGTCGCCACCATCGCCGACTTCGTCTACCGCCACAATGGCAACATTCTGCACGCCGACGAACACGCCGACGAAGAATCCGGCCTCTTCTTAATGCGCGTCGAGTTTGACCCCAAGGATTTCGATATTGATCTGACCGATAAAGACCTGGCCGACTTCAGCAAGCATTTCTCTCCCATCGCCCACAAGTTTCAGATGAGCTGGCGTCTGGCGCAGTCTGCGCATCGCCCGCGCATGATCATCCTGGTTTCGAAGTACGATCACTGCCTCGTCGATCTTCTCTACCGTCACCAGAGCGGCGAACTCGCCTGCGAAATCCCGCTGATCATCTCCACACCCGACAATCAGCCCCACGCTGACTTCTACAAGATCCCTTATACGGTCATTGTGATCTCGAAAGACAACAAGCGGCAGGCCGAAGAACAGATTCACACGCTAGTCGAAGAGCACCAAGCCGATTTCATGGTGCTCGCCCGTTACATGCAGATTCTTTCCAACGATTTCGTCAACCGCTACCCGCAGCGCATCATCAACATTCACCATTCATTTCTGCCCGCCTTCATCGGCGCTCGCCCATATCATCAAGCTTTCGAGCGCGGCGTAAAGCTCATCGGCGCAACCAGCCACTACGTAACCGAAGTCTTGGACGACGGTCCCATCATCGAACAGGATGTAGTCCGCGTCTCCCACCGCGACACCGTCGAAGACCTCATCCGAAAAGGCCGCGACCTCGAGAAAGTCGTGCTCTCCCGCGCGGTTCGCTGGCACGTCGAAAACCGCGTCCTCCTCTACGGCAACAAGACCGTGGTTTTCTAGGCTCGTCTCTTCCTGCCCAGAAGGCCATGCACTTCCGGAGAACGACGGCAAAGCGTAATGGTCTCACTCGCTGGTAACTTGCGGCCTTGGTGACTTTCGTCTTTACTTGAACAGCAGTAACGAATTCCCTCGATCGAGGGGGAGAATCCCGCTCACGGGAGCGTTTCTTGGCCGAGGATCTTAAATTTGAGTTAGCAATCCTGGCTACCGTCCAGGGTTTTTACCAGAAGCTGATGCGAGACTCGCTCGGCGGAGACGTGCCCATTCCGAGCGGGCTTGATGAGGTCTCGCTCCGCCAATCGGAGAACCTTCCGGAAACTCTCTCCCGGATGTATCGCTGGCTGCATTTGCTCGACATGGCGATCACGCCCGCGATGCTGCGCCAGGCGCTCACTCCAGACACGGATTCGGAAGTCGCCGAGGCTCTGCTTCGCTACTTTGTGCGGCGCCGCGAGCCCAGCGAAGTCAATCGCGATAAAACCGATCTGATCGCAACTTTTCTTTACCGTCATCCTCGCGTCCAGGGTCAGTGGCAGCAGCACGGCTACGGCCTGGATGGTTCGCTCCCGCTTTCTCCATTCGAAATCGCGCTGATCGAAATTCTCGCCGACACCGATGTGCCCTCGCTTCCGGAAGAACACGTGCAACTGCTTCGCAACTTCGATCCCTTGCGCGAAGAGATTGCCCACTATCGCGATTTCAATACGCTCATCGACTCCGGCATCGTTTCGCGCGTCCGCGAACTGAAGCGCTGGCTGGATGCTTCGTTCTATCATCCCGGCGTGCTGGCCACGGTCGCCGCGCACAACGAGGCGTTTGGCGCGCGCTTCGATCAACTCTTCGCCAAAGCCCTGGCAGAGATCAAACAATTCGCTCAGGCCCTCGACGAAATGGGAGGCAGCATTCTCAGCACCGTAGACGGCGTGGAAGTCACCGTCGACCACGTGGCCGCGATCGAGCAGAAAGAAATGCTCGAGGCCGATTACGGCAGCGCACTGGAGAAATTTCGCCGCGTCTCGCGTTTGAAAAAAGAGCTGGACCGGCGCCCACCCATCCGCAAGTCGCTGCTCGCGCCCGCCGCCGGCAGCACAACCTCCGGCGGAGCGGCGGCAGCAGCCAAACCGGCGCGGGTTGGCGCCGCTAACGCGCCCGCTCCGGCCCAGGAATTCCAGCCACCGGTCATCACGGCGCAGCAGATCTCCACCGAAGAAGGCAAACTGCGCCGAGTCGAGGAGTCGATCCGCGTCTTTGTCCGCGTGGCCGATCCCAAGTATCGCCAGGTTGTGCCGATGCGTTTTTTCAATCTGACTCTGACGGCTGCCGAAGTTGAAGCCTACAATGCCAGCTTCCTGGAAGAGAAAAGTCCACGCGCCGATGTCGCCCGCACTCTGATCCGCCTGGTTTCCTGCGTGGCCCGCGTCAACACGGAACTCGAAGAACTCAAACGCAGCCAGAGCATGTCGTCGCTATGGAAGTTGCACGCTGACGCGCTGGTAGTCCTGCTGGATATCGCCAGCACTACCACGGAGGAAGCGGTCACCGTCGCCAAGGCAGCCGAAAGCGATGGATCCGCGAACGCCATTCACGAAACGGTGCAGAAACTACGCGTCCGCTCCGATCTGGCCGTCAAAGCTTTGGCGCATCCCGGGAGCTAGAGGCAGTTCTCAGTTCTCAGTTCTCAGTTTCCACTTCTCTGCTTACCGTTTTCGTTCCCAGTTTCCGGTTTCCGACTGAGCTTCAGTTGCGAAGAGGCGAGGAGATTGAGCATCCCGCTTTGGGAAAATGGCTATTTACCCTTATATAACTATAGGTATACCCCCTCCCCCCGGGTACTAATTGACTTGACTCGACCACGCTAATCTGCTACATTCTGGGCATGGAGAACGTCACCATGACCCCGGAACCTAAGAGTTTGCAAGAAGCGATTTTGTACTTTGCTAATCCCGACAACTGCATTGACTATCTTGCTATCCGCCGCTGGCCGGACGGAAAAGTTGTGTGTCCTACCTGCGGTTGCGCGACTGTGAAATTCAGCGAGAAGCGCCGCGCTTGGACCTGTGCCAAACATCACGCGAAGCGCGAGTTCTCCATTAAGATCGGCACCGTCATGGAAGATTCTGCGATCCCGCTTCACAAGTGGATGATGGCGACTTGGATGGTCACTAACTGCAAGAACGGAATCAGTAGTTACGAGATTGCCAAGGACGTGAAGGTCTCGCAGAAATCGGCGTGGTTCATGCTTCACCGCATCCGGCTTGCGATGCAGGACGATACTCTGGGCACGAAGTTCGGAAACAGCGGAGAGGGCGAAGTAGAAGTAGATGAAGCGTTCATCGGCGGAAAGATGAGTAATCGCCACAAGAGCAAACGTGACCACTTCGACAAAGTCCGCAGCGAGACTGTAGACGCGAATGGCATCAAGCACATGGGGCGCGTTGCCGTCCAAGGAATGCTTGACCGCGATCTCCGCAGAGTTCGGGCGAAGGTTGTACCGAATGTGAAGCGCGAGACCCTGCAATACGAGATTCTTAATCAGGTCCAGATGGGAGCGAAGCTGTACTCGGATGACGCCGTAGCCTACAACGAACTCGTCAGCCTTTACGCGCACGAAGTAGTGAACCACACTCGGGAATACGTCCGGGGGCGCGTTCACACTAACGGCATGGAGAACTTCTGGAGTCTCCTCAAGCGCGGATTGAATGGTACTTACGTTGCCGTTGAACCGTTTCATTTGTTCCGCTATGTCGATGAACAAGTTTTCCGTTACAACAATCGCGCCACGAAAGACAATCCGCTGAACGATTCCGACCGCTTTAGTCTGGTCGTTTCGCAGATGATCGGCAAACGCCTGACCTTCGCCGAAGTCACTGGCAAGGAGGGTTCCGCCGCCACGATTCACTAAGCCTTGGAGCCAGAAGCGCGGGAGGCGGGCGAAGTCTTAGCCCGCTTTTTCTGCGCTCTTTTGCGGTGCCACTCCTTGTCGCGCTTCTGAATTTCTTCGTGGGAGACCGACAGTAGCGTGCGTACCACAGCATCAAATTTATCCGCCTCGGACTTCGCCATGTGACCTCACTTCTTCTTGGGCTTATCGAAATTGACTGCCGCCATTTTCGCAGGCATCACGTAGACGTGATGGAAATACTCCCTGGTAAATTCAATCACTGCGTCCGCATCGCGCTCTGTTAGCGTCCTATCCGACGGGTGTGCTCCGCGATTGCCGCCGAGTTTGATCTTATGGGCCATGTCCTTTAACGGAGTTGTAATCTTTCCCTGACCGTGAACCCAGTCAATCATATCGTTCAGGACTAATTTTGCTGGCGCACCCTGCTCTAGGCAACTCGCCTCCAAAGCCCGTCTGCACATTTCGACTGTCGCGTTGAAGGCTTTCACCCACCGACAACGCAGTGCTTCCTGAAAATCTGGCTTGATAGAATCGGGAATGTCGTCAGCTACACGGTCATCCGGCCAACCAACTGGGTAATGTGCCTCATATTTCCAACTACCGCTGGTGCGAGTCAGCGCAACCTCAAATGCAAGAATGACCAAAATGTATTCGTTGCACGCAATGCAAGAACATGCCCCAATGCGTCGCGTCGGCCAGTTGCTGTCACGTTCCTCAAAGGGCGTGGTTACGCTCACAAAAGCCGCTTGCTTTCGACAATGCGGACATTCCCCGTTTACAACAAATTCATTGTTATTAATGTTCGACAGCTTCATGTCTCTAGGCCAGTCTTCCCATAGGAGCACGACCGTTTTCTGGAGCAGGAAATCCAAAGTACGGGGCGCTTTCACCTGTAATTCTTTGTAGGGCAGCCTCACGATGAACCTTTCCTTTCGTTCATCGGCCCTAACTGACACGCTACTCCAGTGGTCGAGTCATGTCAATTAGTACCCCCCCCTATCGGAATCTTCGGCTTAGCGCCAAAATCGGATTTGATCTATGGGGCTCAACAACTTGCGGGCAAAATCTTGAGACGCAAGGAGTTAGGCGGCTGGGAAAAGGGTGTCAAAGAGCTTGACTGAAACTCATAGTATTCGTCGGTCGGCCACTTACGTCAAGTCTATCTACTAAAGTAGATAGCGTATCAGTTTCTAGCGCCCGTTCAACCGCTCGGACCGCGGAAGCGAACAGCTAGACCGCCGGAGGCAGCGTTACCAGCTTTCTTACTTCCGCGCCCAGAAATCCCGGTGAAATGGTTCTTCGACACCACCGTCTTGGCGTCTTGATCCCGCATCAGGCGAAACTTCTGTAGGAATGATTTACGAGTGAGCCATTCTGGCGATTTGTTACATGGGAGAGAGAAGCGCACCTCCACAAATTGTGAGGGAACGTTCGTCGCGTGGTCTTGAACATGAATGAGCATCGACCAATATGCATTTCCGTTCAAACACGTCAGCCCGTCAGAGTAAGCTACGATTCGCCCTGCCATCGTTTCAACTCTTGAGGAAGGCTCGGAAAAAGCAAGGCTAGTACTGATGAGGATTCCCAGCAACAAGAAGACTTTGGGCAGCGGTCGGCTCACGGTTGAATTGTATGCGGCGTTCTGGTAGCCCGCAATGTCAGCCCACAACACACTTGGCGAAACGTCCCCCTGGATCTCACATCCGGGCCAAGTGACGGCTAGCTCCATGAGCCCGAAGACTCCACCGTCCTCCCGGAATACAAGGTTAGCCGCCGATGAGCTAGAACGGGTCAACTTGGGGAAAATGAATCTTGAGCTTATAGCAAACGTAGAGAATCAGGATTGCGCCTAAGGTGGAAAAAATGAGGCCGGCGGGATGATAGCGCTCGTTGGCCGGGCGCGAAAACATGTGGCTAACGCCGCCGCCGAAGATCGATCCGATGATGCCGAGCACGATCGTCCAGAAGATCGTCATGTGGACATGCATCACCGATTTCGCGATAACCCCGGAGATTAGCCCGATGAGGATATACCAGATTAGGTGAAACATACTTTTTCCTCCAGCTTTTGCCTTCGGAACATCGTTGAGTATAACGCAGGGGCCAAGAGGCCGCGCGGTTGCCGGGCTTCGCCGGGCGGACAGCCGAGGGCGGCTGTCCCCACATGGGCACTGATGGCTGACGGCTGACAGCTCAGTTAATATCGAACTGCTCCTGATGCAGCGCCGGGTCGCTTTTCACGATGATGGTGCGCTTGGTCAGTTCTTCCATCTCGTTCAGCAGGCGGCCGTTGTTCGACTTCAACTCCTTGGCCACATCCGGATTCACGCGCAGCATTACGTCTTCGTGCTCCAGATGCTTGGCGATCTTGCGCATCTCCACGTAAATCTCGTTGCAGATCGTGGTCACCGATTTCACGTAACCCGTCGACTGGCAATAGGGACAAGGCGCGCCAATCGTGCGTTCGAGCGATTGCTTCACGCGTTTGCGGGTGATGGCGACCAGGCCGAAATCGTTGAACTGCAACACCTTCGAGGGGGCGCGGTCATGACGGAGTTCTTCTTCGAGGGCCTGCATCACGCGCTGGCGGTTGCGGCGCTCATCCATATCGATGAAGTCGATGATGATGATGCCGCCCAGATCGCGCAGGCGAATCTGCCGCACAATCTCTTTGATCGCGTCCACGTTGGTTTTGACGATGGTGTCTTCGAGGCGCGAAGTCTTGCCCACGTACTTGCCGGTGTTGATGTCGATGGCGACCAGCGCTTCGGTCTGGTTGATGACGATGTAGCCGCCGCTCTTCAGCCATACCTTCGACTTAAGCGCCTTGTCCATCTCTTCTTTCAAGCCGAATTGCTCGAACAGCGGCGTCTCTTTGGTGTAGAGCTTCACCCGCTTTACGAGGCCGGGCTGGAAGCGATTGAAGAAGCGCAGAATGCGCTCGTACTCCGGCTCGGTATCGACCCAGATCACGGAGAAGTCGGAGGTGACCTGATCGCGCAGCACGCGCTCGACAACGTTGAGATCGTGGTAGATCAGCGCCGGGGGCTTGGAAGCCTCGGCGCGGCTCTTGATATCGTTCCACAAACCTTTCAGGAAGCGAATGTCGGCACGCAGTTCGTCTTCACCCGCGTTTTGTGCCGCGGTGCGGACGATGAAGCCTCCATGGCCGTTGTCGCGCTCGCTCATCACGATACGCTTCAGCCGCTGCCGTTCTTCGTCGGAGGCGATCTTGCGCGACACTCCGGTGTGGTTCACCGTCGGCATGTAGACCAGAAACCTTCCCGGAAGCGCGATGTGGCTGGTGATGCGCGCGCCTTTCTTGCCGATGGGCTCCTTGGCAATCTGCACCAGAATTTCCTGGCCTTCCTTCAGCAAATCGCTGATCTTTGGAACTTCCTGCGCCTCGCGCCGCGGGAAGCGGCGACCGCCTCCACGGCGTCCGCCACGCTGCCGGTCGAAGCCGGGCCGCGGACGCGGCGCACGCTGCGTGTAGCCGGCTGTCCCCGCCGGAGCGCGAACCTCCGCCCGGGCATCGACGGCACCGGTTCCGCCGGCTTCGGCGTCGAGCAACGCCTCGGCTTTGGCTTGCGCCTCTTCCAATTCCAATTCCTCGGAGTCTTCCTCGCTGACGGTACCGTCCGCAGGAGGCGCGACACCCGCCTCGGCTAAGGACGACCTGTGGATCTCATCCACAGTGGCGCGGACTTCGGCAATTTGACCAGCCGCACGGGTCTCTTCTTCAAACTCTTCGTAGCCCTCATCGGACGATTGCTCATAACGAACCGTGTCCGCTTCTTCGTCGTCGATGGTCTCTTCTTCCAGCGTCCCGGGGGCAGCGAAAACAGGCGCGGCAAAAACCGGGGCTTCGGATTCGCGCACCGGCCGATCCGAACTTCGGGGTTGAGGTGCTACCATTTCCTCTTCTTCTTCGACAAATTCCCGTTCCGTGGCCTGACCGCTGCCCTCCAATTCCTGGCGGCGAAATTCGCGGTTCCAGTCCACCGAAGTCGATGCCGCTGAAGTCGAGGCGGCCTCGATGCGATCTTTGTGCGCGTATCGTGGAGCGTCCTGCTCTTGAAGCGGCGCTTCGGCAACCGGAGCGGCAGTGGCACTGGCGCCGACACCAGCATCAGCAAAGATGGGTTCATCGTCAGGAAAAGTCGCGGCCAGAGGCACCGCGGGCTCCGAGACGGGCGCTGAGGCGGAAGTGAACCTCGCGCCAGTCGCGGCATCCTGGGAATGCCGCTCCTGCGCCGCTGCAGGCTGTGCCAAACCGCGGTACTTGGAAATCGATTCTCCCGGAAGCAGGATGGGCTGGTAACCCGCGGGCGGCCCAAACTGCTGGGTTCTGCCCGATTCCTGAGGGCGCGGAGCAACCGGAGGATATGCGGCAGCAGGTGGAGGAACACTCTCAGCCAGGGGCCGCGCAAAACGCGGCTCCGGTCCCCGCTCGCGTCCGTCGCCACGAGCGTCGCCACGTCCATCGCGACGCCCGCCACGACGACGGCGGCGTCCACGGAAACCTCCCCGGTCGCGGTCTTGGGAGGCCCCACTGCCGGATGCTTCCGGCACAGCCGCAGACTGAGTGTCCGCCGGTCCTTCTGCTTCGACAAAATCTTGACTGGAACCGTTCCCGAAACCTTCTTCCGCCTCGGCTGCGTAATTGCCTTCGGGCAATTGCCCTTCGCCTGCCGGAGACTGTTCCCGCCCGGGCTGTAGGCGCAGATCCTGCACTCCGCGATTGGTCGGCACACTGTCGGTCAAATCCTCATCGTGCTCTTCCAACTCCATAAAGTCGGAAACGTAGAGGAAAGCATCGCGCTCCAGGCCGATGTCAACGAAGGCAGACTGCATGCCGGGCAGCACGCGGGTTACGCGGCCTTTGTAGATGGACCCGGCTAATGTGTATTCATTTTCGCGCTCGAGGTAGATTTCCGCGAGCAGATCGTCTTCCACCAGCCCCACCTTGGTTTCGTGTGGCGTGGAAGAGACAAATAACTCTTTGTTCATGGACACTCCGGTCCCGCAGCGACCTAAGTCGGGCGGGTTTCACCGGGGCGAAGCAAGGAAGGAAACGGCAGGATCGAGCGTCGCGAGGCTGGCCCCGAATCGGGGACGGCTGGGGCTGGGGAGGTTTCTCCCTAACCGAATCCGCTGCACAAGCTTGGGTATCTTTTGCACTGTTTCGCTTTGCGTCTGCCGGGTTTGTGACCGCACTCTCAGACCGTTTTCCGGTCGGGGGGCCGTTTCCCTGCCAGCAGCGCTATAGCTTCAATCCTGCCCGGCCTTCGACTGCTCGACAGCCGGTGAAATGCCCCCTTTACGCGAGGGCGATCGATATTTTTGGGGCTGCGCCTGTTGGCGCAGCGACTGCTTTCTGCCGTCTTCCTGTGTCAAGCGGCACGGCAAGAATCATGAACCTGGCCTATTAAGCCCGTTACCTGGCTGGCTCTCTCACCCATCCAGCTAGTTCACAAAGCGGCGCATTCGAACGTTCATAACCATCCCCAGCGCCAGGAACATGAACAACACGGAAGACCCACCGTAACTCATCAGCGGCAGAGGTATTCCGGTGACCGGCATAAAACCGACCACCATGCCGACGTTGACCAGGATATGGAAGCTAAGCACAGCCACCACACCCATCACCACGAACGTGCCAGCGCGGTCGGGCGCTGTTTGCGCGTTCTGGGTCAAACGCATCAGCACTATGAAGTATAACAGCAGAACCCCCAGCGCGCCCACGAATCCATGCTCCTCGGAGAATGCCGCAAAAATAAAATCCGTTTGTGGGACTGGCAGGAAAGCTCCGTGTGTTTGCGAGCCTTTCCCGCCCCACAACCCTCCCGACCCGACCGCGATCTTGGATTGCTCAACTTGGTACCCCGACCCTTGGGGATCGAGTTCGGGGTCGACAAAACTGGTGAGACGCTGCTTCTGATACGACTTCAAGACGTGCACCCGGGGAACGAAGAATACCGCCCCCACGGCTACCACCGCCAGCACCGCCACCAGATGCCTTGCTTCCACTGCATTCCCCCCAGAAAGACTCCCATGATTGCGATCGGAATATAAGTGAGAGCCGTCCCCAGATCAGGTTGCTTCAGCACCAGTAGCATCGGAATCACCACGATAGCTCCGGCTTTCATGAAATCCGGCCAGGAGAGTTCGCGATGCCGCAGATCGGCAAAAAACTTCGCCATCGCCAGAATAAGAATCAGCTTCACCCACTCGGAGGGCTGGAAGTGATTGCCGCCCGGCATCTTGATCCACCGCTTCGCTCCCAGGTACTTCTGTCCAAAGATCGAGCACCGCCATCAGCGAGGCAATCCCGCGATGTAAAACCAGTGGATCCTGTCCAGCAGCAACTGATAGTTGACGGCGCTGATCAGGAACATGGCCCCCACACCACCGAGGATCCAGTAAATCTGCCGGACGTGCGACCCGGCAAACTTGGTGTGCATCGTGGCGCTGTGGATCTCCATTACTCCCAGCCCGCAGATCATGAGCACAAAGATCAGCAGCAACCAGTCAAAGTCGCGAAATGAAACGTAACGGGTCATGAGTACCAGTACCTGTACCGAGTACCGAGTACCTGCCTCCTCGCATATGATTTCGCCTGATCTCCTCATGGCATTTTCTCCAGTACTCGGTACTAGGTACTCGGTACTAGCGAACCGCGAGCGGTCGCTTCGCCGCATCCAGAAAGAAGTGTCCCCCCTGCAACTTCTGCTCGTCGCCATCCGCGTCGGGCTCGGTCCATACCGCGCCAATCTCAGCAGGGCCGGCGTTCTTCGCCCCTATCTTCGTCGGATGCCGGCGCTGCTTCTCCACGAACGCCTGGATGACGCTCGACACCACGTGAGCCGCCAACGATCCATGCTCGCCCTCTTCAAACAGCGCGCACACCACAATTTCCGGATTGCGCCGCGGTTCCACTCCCACAAACCAACCGTTGTCCTTGTACTTGTCTTTTTCGCTGGCGCTCATCTTGGCCTTCAGGGCGTTGCTCACGGTCTGCGCGCTGCCGGTTTTCCCTGCCATATCCACACCTTTGATCGCCGAGGCCCCCGCCGTTCCCACCGGACTGACCACCTGCGCCATGGCGTCCGTAATGATTTCCCAATTCTTGGGATCGATGGGAATCGTTACTTCAGCCGGAACGCCCTGCGCTGGAATGATGCCCGGCGGCAAATCCGTCGGATTCGTCACATGCGGCCGCACCATCCGGCCTCCGCTGGCAATCGCTCCAAACGCCCTCGCCATCTGGATGGGCGTGGCCGCCACCGCGCCCTGCCCAATGCTCACCGAGATGGTTTCTCCCGCAAACCATTTCTGTTTGAAGTTCCTGATCTTCCACTGCTCCGAGGGCATCACCCCGCTCACTTCCTGCGGCAAATCAATGCCGGTTTTCTGCCCCATGCCCAGCGCCGTGGCGTATTTGGCGATGCGGTCAATTCCCAGCTTTTCCCCCAGCGTGTAAAAGAACACGTCGCAGGACTGGTAAATGCCCTTCACAATGTCCACCGCTCCGTGCGTCTGATGCCGCGCCGCGATCCAGCACTTGAAGTAACGGCCGTAGAAAGTGCCGCCGCCGGTGCAGTTCACGCGCAGATCCTGCGCGATTCCTTCCTGCAATCCCGCCGTCGCCATGATGATTTTGAACGTCGAACCAGGTGCCAGTTGCGCCTGAATCGCCTTGTTCATCAGCGGATGGTCTTCGTCATTGACCAGCTTGTTCCACTGATCGCGCGAAACTCGCACCGAAAAACTCTGGGGATCGAAGGTCGGTCGGCTCACCATCGCCAGGATTTCGCCAGTCCTCGGATCCATCGCGACGATGGCGCCGTTCTTCCCTTCCAGCGCTTCCTCGGCGGCGATCTGCAAATCGATATCCACAGTCAGCTTCAACTGCTTGCCAGGGATCGCCTCCGTTTCCCCCAGCAGCCCCACCTCGCGGCCATGGCTGTTCACCAGCGCCCGCCGCGCTCCATTCTTACCCATCAACGCATTGTTGTACTGCCGCTCCACGCCTGAGACTCCCACTACATCGCCCGGGCTATAGAGTTCGAACTGCGGCTGGTTCAGCATGTCTTCCGTCACTTCGCCCACATATCCGATCAGATGCGCCATAAACCCGTTGCGCGGATACAGGCGCCGGTGCGCCACGATCGTATCGAGTTCCGGCAGTTCATTGCGATGCGCATCGATGAACGCCAGCTCATCCGGAGTGATGTCTTCCTTCAGGAAGATCGGTTGGTATTGCGGCATCGACGAAAAGTGGCGAATTCTCGTGCGCACCTCGTTCGCATCCAGGTGCAGGCCATGCGCAATCAGCTCCGCATCTGCATTCAGATCGCGGGAGGAATCGCGAAGCAGCAGGGCCGAGAACGACGGATAGTTGTCGACAATGACGCGCCCTTCGCGGTCCAGAATCTTGCCCCGGGGCGCGAGGATCGGCACATTGCGAATGCGGTTCTTCTCCGCCAGCGTAGCGTACAAATCGCTCTGCATGACCTGCAGCCGCCATAATCCATAAGCCAGCACCAGAAAAATGCTGAGGATCATGTACTGCGCGCCGGTCAAGCGCATTGCCGATACTTTGTCGTCGTGGCCGAACATAAAATCAGTGGCCAGTGGCCAGGGGGCAGTGGCCAGTCAAACACCCGCTGAGAGTTCGTCTGGCCCGAAAAAAGTCACAACCTCGCAGAATTTGAAATGTATGGGAGCTTTCAGATTCATTGTACTGCGGGCGGAACGCCAAGGGATTGCCGAGACGGGTAACGGAAGTCACAGCCTGCACAAACTCACTGGCCACTGACACCGACCACTGCTCAAGTCCTCTGCTTAAACTTGTCCAGCAAGAAATAGAGCCCTACGCCCACCACGGCGTTCGCCAGCCCGGCCAGGATTCCCCGGGTCCAGCTCCAATCCAGCGTCAGATTCACCATGCCCCGCGCCACCGTGAAATAGACCGCGGCATGAACCAGGTAAAACGCCATCGTGATCAGGAATCGAGCCCCCACGTTCTCCACGTCGAGCTTCGCTCCCAGCGACGACGCCCCATAACCCACCACCGTCTTGGCGATCCCATAAATTCCGATCGGATACGGCCCCAGCATGTCCTGTACCAGCCCGATAGCCGCTCCGGTCAACAGCCCAGAAATCGGATTGCGCCGTGCCATGGCAAAGAAAATCGTTACTAGCAGCGGCAAGTCAAGATAGGAAAAGAACGTAAGCCGTCTCGGCAGGAACGCTTGCAAAAACAGAGCCAGCAACGGCACACCCACCGTCACCGGAATGCTGAACCGGTAAACCTCAATCTGCTCGCCCGATGTGTAAGTAATGGGCACGCTAGTGGGGATTGTCTTCGGTTGGGGGCGTTTGAGGAGTCGGCTGCGCGCTCGAAGGTTTGGGCGGCGCCGTCGCCGGTTTCGCCGCAGAATTCGCAGCCTTCGGAGCAGCGTTCGAACCAGCGCTCGCCGTGCTCAAAGCCGCGCCCGGCGCGGCTCCGCTCCCGGAAACGGTATTCGTGCCGGCAGCAGCCGGTTTCTGCGCAACTTTCTTCAAAACGTCGCTCGTAGTCCCCGTTCCAGTCGTTCCTGATGCGATCGTTCCTGTTCCAGTGAAGGGCTTGGCCGCACCGTTAGGCTGCGGCTTCACTCCAGCACCCGGTCCCGTCGCAGTCGCGCCGTTCGGAGCGCTTCCCGCTGCAGCCGCTCCCGCAACCGCGGGAGGTTTCTCCGGCACCGAAGGCAGCCGCTGCGCCAGCACATCCGCCGCACGCACCCGGCCGCCGTTTTCCGCCACCGGTTCGCGTTCCCGCTTTTCGGTCACCACCAGCACTTCCTCTACCCGGCTCAGGTCCGCGGCCGGCTTCACGTGAATGTTCAGAAACATCTCTTTTCCCGGACTTACCTTGCTCACAGTACCCAGAGGAAGTCCCTTGGGAAAGATCTGGTCGCCTCCGCTGCTCAGCACCGTTTCCCCCGCCGCGACTTGTTCGTCACTCATCACGCGTTCCAGAATCAACTCGCCGTTCGGCGTTCCGCGCACCACACCCTGTAACCGCGACTTGTCCAACATCGCTCCCACGCCGCTGCTCTGGTCGTTGATCATAAGCACCAGGGACGTCGAAGGATACACACGCAGCACTTTGCCCACGATGCCGCCGGAGGTAATCACCGCCATGTCCTGCGCAACGCCGTCGTTCGAGCCCTTGTCTATGTAGATCGAACGGGAAAGATCGCTTCCACTGGACCCGATCACCTGGGCCGGCACGGTTTTAGCGATGAACTGCTCCTTGAATGCCAGCAGAGACTGCAACCGGTGGGCCTGGGTGGCGTCTTCGCTCAGCCGCACCTGCTCCAGCCGCATCTGCTCGATCTGCTCTTTGAGCTGGCGGTTTTCGGCCCGCACTCCGCGCAAGAAGAAATAGTTGTGCCAGAGATGGCTGCCGCCGTTTTGCGCCCAGACCAGCCCGCGCTCGAAAGGAGTAACTAAATCCACCGCCCAGATGCGGATCAGCCGCGTGTTCTCGGCGTTCGGGCCCCGTTTGACCTGCACCGCCAGCCCCAGCACCTGCAGAAACAACACCCCTACGAGGATGGTCAGGTTCCGATAGCGGCCGAGAACGGATTCCATAAAAACAGTTGATAGTACCGAGTACCCAGTACCCAGCAAAAGCGTGCGGTTTTGTTTTTCTCGGTGCTAGGTACTGAGTACCAGGTACTGTTTCTATTCAATCGAAATCTTCCGCAGCAGCTTGAAGTCGCTGAGCATCTTGCCCGTGCCCAGCACCACGCTGCACAGCGGATCGTCGGCGATGGAGACCGGCAGCCCGGTTTCTTCCCGGATGCGCTTGTCGAGGTTCTTCAGTAGCGCTCCGCCGCCGGTCAGCACGATGCCGCGGTCGCTGATGTCGGCCGAAAGCTCCGGCGGTGTGCGCTCGAGAGCCACGCGGATCGCATTCATGATCGTCGAAACGCACTCGCTGAGCGCCTCGCGGATCTCGCCATCATCCACTGTAATGGTCTTCGGCACACCTTCGATCAGGTTGCGTCCCTTGATCTCCATGGTCATTGGCTTATCGAGCTGGTGCGCCGACCCAATCTCCATTTTAATCTGCTCGCCAGTGCGCTCGCCGATCAGCAGGTTATATTTCCGCTTCAGATAATTCATGATGGCTTCATCCATCTGATTACCAGCCATCCGCACGGAGCGCGAGTAGACGATGCCGCTGAGCGAAATCACCGCAATGTCGGTCGTGCCGCCACCGATGTCTACAACCATGTTGCCGCTCGGTTCCGTAATCGGCAGCCCTGCTCCAATCGCTGCCACCATGGCCTGCTCGACCAGATGCACTTCGCTGGCCTTGGCGCGATAAGCCGAGTCCATGACCGCGCGCTTCTCCACTTGCGTGATTTCCGACGGCACTCCAATTACGATCCGCGGATGCACCAGCATTTTCCGGTTGTGTGCCTTTTGGATAAAGTAGTTCAGCATCTTCTCCGTGACCTTGAAGTCGGCAATCACGCCGTCCTTCATGGGCTTAATGGCCACGATGTTGCCCGGCGTCCGGCCCAGCATCTCTTTCGCTTCTTTACCCACGGCTTCCACTTCGCCTGTGTTCTTGTTGATGGCGACAATCGAGGGCTCGTTGACGACGATGCCCTTGCCGCGTGCGTAAACCAGCGTGTTGGCCGTGCCCAGATCGATGGCTAGGTCACTTGAGAACAGGCTGAATAGCGACCTGAGGTTGTGAGAACGAGATGAATGAAATCCGTTATTTGACATTGACGAACTCTTCTCGCGATCTACATTGACCGCACTGTTTCCGGGCGAACCCGATTTGCGCCATCCGGCGCGGCCGCTTCCTCCCTCTAGTCTATGAGAGGCTCAGCAACCCTGCCGGAACCGAAGGTTCCTCGTACTTTTGGCCGGAACCCCACTTGCTGTCATCCACTCCTGTTGTCATCCTGAGGCGGGCGCTTTTGCCCGCCGAAGGATCTACTGAATAATGATCTTCTTCTGCTGCGTATTCACTCCGCCCTGCGCCGTCTGCGCCGTCACCGTTATCACCGCTTCGCCCGGTGTCAGTGGCGGGGTGAAGTAATGGAACGTCCCGTCGGTCGACAACATCGGGACCTCCCGCCCATTCACCATCACACGGGCCCCGACCTGGGTCTTTCCCGTTACTTCAATAATGTGTCCATGCTGAATAAAAGGATCCAGTTCCAGGTCAATGGCTTCCGACTGCTTTCCTTTGGGAATGATGGTGAACCGGTTCTTCTCGCTCTCTACTGACTCCTTACCCAACGCGTCAACCGACTGTACCGCCCAGTAGTATGCGCCTTCCCCCAGGCTGGTAACCGTAACATCTGCTGTGTTTACCTTCTTGTCAACCAGGGTGGAGGAAAAATAGGGGTTCCTCGAGATCCGCAGCCGGTAGCCCGCTGCATTCGCCATCGCCGTCCAGGAAAACTCGACATCCTTGGTCGTCTCCCCGGAGGTGAAGATCGGCGCCATGTTCGCCGGAGAAATCGGGGTTGGCGGTCCGGTCCCTTTGTCCTTCTCCATGCGCGGCTGCGTCGCCTGGAAGCTCACTCTCTCCCAGTTGGCCAACTGCACCGTTTCTCCATTTCGCGTAACCTCGCCCGCGCCCTTCTTCATCAGGATCTCGTGCTTATCCGCCTTAGGATCGTTATGCACCTGCGCCGCCGAATCCGGCGCCAGCGACGCCGTCGCACCAGACACAATCACCTGCGATTTCGATCCCTGAGAATAAGTCGCAGTCGAAAGATCCACGGTTCCAGTGCTCACCGCCACGGCTACGTTCGTCTGCTGCTGATCGTTGGCCGAGTTCTCCTCAATCACGATCAACGAATCCTGCTTCACGGTATAGCTGGTGCCGTCATTGAACACCACCTTCGCCATGCCTTCCGACCCTGTCTGCACCACATCGCCCTTTTCCAGGGGAATGTTGTAGTCCGCCCCAACCCAGCTATTGCCGTTGCCCTTCTTCACCCGCACCGTGCCGTCAAGCGCTGTAAAGTGGGCCTGCTGCGCCGTGGAGACGCCATGGCCCGCCGCCGGCGCCATGCCGGCCACATGCTCCAACGCCCTATTAGCTACGCCTCCGGCCGCCTTGATGCTGCTCTCCGTGAATTGCGGGAAGGTCAGCCGTATCCCAATCAATAGCACCGCGAAGCCCGCAATGATCATGAGGGCCACACTGCGGTATGTGACCGTCTTCCACGCGATGTGGATTCCCGGTTTGCGAGTCGGCGAAGACACGTGGACTAAAAACCTTATTCAAACCTATTGAATATGCGGTAATTTCCACGTTACCACAAGCCTCTCCGCACCAAAAACAGGTAATCAGTAGGGAACGTTACCTTCGTTTTGCCTGAAGAACTAATGGAGGACTACACTCTTCGCCAATCATCGCCGGAAGAGATAGCTGACCTTGACAAAGAACACTCGGCCATCATTGATCAACCTGTTGCCGCGGACCAATCCGACGCCGTTGGGATCGCAGCCCACGGTTTGTCCCGCCACCGGGAGGCAGAGACTGGGAATCAGGTTCTCCAGGTTGCTGTTGTAGCCAACATAGACTGCCGTGCCGGGGTGAACCAGATAGGTGATCAGGAAGTCGGAACTCAGGTTCTTCGTCGTTTGCAGCGAACTATAGGTGGGATTCGCCAGCAGGCCGTTGTATTGCATGATGGCGCGCAGCGAAAGCGCCCGCGTGAACTGGTAGTTCCATTGGCTGCGGATGATGTGATTGTTAAACGAGGCGTGGTGCGCGGCGCCGTTGAGCACCCGATCGAAGATGTAAGTGTTGTCAATCTCCAGGTGCCCGGTGGGCTTGAGGCTCATGGTCTGATTGATAACGGTCTCATCGCCGGTGATCGGCAGTTGCCCGGTGGGCACGACAATCAACACCGTTCCATCGCGAACAATCGTTGTGCGCCAGGTAATCAAACGCGAGGGGCTTCCGCTCACCACCAGGCCGCTGAGATCCTGCACATACTTGTGATCGTTCGGCAGGCCGGAGAAATCCACGGGACGCAGCACATCCGTCTCAATGCCGCCAATCGGAGCGAACAGCAAGTTGTGCCGGAAGTAAAAGACCCAATCGCCGCTGTAGGCGTGCTGCAAGCCCACCCCATTGTGATCCCAGATATCGTGGGTATTCAGTTCAGGCCCCTGGAACACCAGATGCTTTCCTTCGGGCCGCCAATAAAAATGGTAGTACTGAGCCACGTTGCGGATATCGGTTCGCGGCACGAAGCCCGAGTCGGTGTGAAAATTCGGAGTAATGTCCTGAAACAGAATGTCATACTGGAAACGCCTCCCACTGCCATTGATCACCCCCTCGTGGTCCTGCCCGAAGGTGTAACCAATGGCCGGAGGAGCGATCGACGTACCTGCGCTCCCAGTAGCATTGAGCGCGGAAACGATGGCGCTGGAGGCGTAAGTCGAAGAGACCAGACTGCGGAACCACGAAGTCCAATTCTTGCCCAGGCGGAAGCTGGCGTCCAGACCGCCCACACGGTTGAAATCGCCGTCGTATTCGCGGTCGACGTAGACAGCGCCAATACTGCTCTGCTCGCCAATATCGTGGCTGACCCGGCCCACGGCAAAATAAGCGCGAGTACCGCTCAGCGGGCTGTTGTCGGGAACGATCAGCCCTGGCGAACGGTCGTCAGCGACAAAGAAGCCCAGGTTCCACGGGCCTTGCTTCCCAGTGAGCCGCCCTCCAAAGCTCGGCTCGATAATGCGGCGGGTAAACAGCACCTTTGAAGTCTGATACACGCCGATATTCGTATCGCTGAAGAAGTTCGAATTTTCCAGAAAGAAAGGCCGCTTCTCCGGGAAGAACACCTCAAAGCGCTGGTTCACCGTGTTCTGCGGCTGGTCGGATTCGATTTGCGCGAAATCCGGATTAATAGTGGTATCGAGCACCAGGCTGTCGTGGAAGACGAACTTGGAATCGAGCCCGATCTTGCCCTGAAGATTGCGGTTGTCGAAACGAGGCTGAATGGGATCGCGGTCGTCCAGCGAGTGCAAGCTGCTGAGGTAACCGTAAGGATTGAACTGCATGTTGCGGCCCGGCGAAACGTCGGCCACGCCGGTGATAAGTCCTTCCTGATTAAGCCGGCCCGAAATGCGGCTGGAAACCCGCGGCCAGTAGTCGTACTCATCATTGCGCGCGATGTAACGCATCAAGGTCACGCCCCACACCTGCTCGCTAGCGGGATGAAAACGAATGCTGCGGAAAGGGACCGACATCCAGATCACATATCCCCTGGCCGTCAACTTGCCGCTGGAGTCCCAAACCGTATCGTAGGAGTAGTCGGAGCCGCTGTCTTCCGACCACAGCGCATCCGCCTGCACCCCTCGAGGATTCACATCGAACAGAAAGCCGTGACGCTGATCGTGAAAAGTGTCGAGCGTAAGCTCCACGTAGTCGTCATCGGGAGGAGTGACCGCTTCGCGCCGCGTCATGTGTGCGCGAATCGCGTGCGGATCGCTGTCCCAGCACACCCAGACCACGTACAGGTTGGCAGTGTCATAGCCCATGTAGACATCGGTCCGCTGCGTGGCCGGCTTCCCGTCGGATGGCGATTGTTGGATGAAATCTTTGACTTTCGCCAGTTGCGCCGCATCGCCTCGGGGCGCCATCTCCGCAAAATCCTCAAGCCGTGGCGGGCTCGACACGCGCGGAATTCGCACGCCATCCGCCGCGGTGGATGGGTAAAAGCCGAATATTAGAAAGATACCAACCAGGAAAACATCGAGCCAAAGCATCGGTCGGTGGACACGCATCGGATTGATTAAAACGTAAGCAAGATACCCAATATCACGGATTAGACCTACTGGCGGGCAAAACGTTAGTCAGATGCCGGGGCTACAACCAGGTTCGCCACGACAAGGTTTACCACATCCAGATTCACCTGGGTTTGTCCAGCACGCGAATTTTCTCGCCCGCACGCCTGACATTCCCGGCCTCTTCCGTTATTCTTCTTCAACATGGCCAGCGCTTCTACTACAGTGTCCGCTCTCATTCGCAACCACGAGTCATCCCTCGCCAGCGGCATGGCGATAATCTGGGCCATCGTCCTCGCCAAGTTCCTCTTCCACATCTACTTTAACAACCGCTACGGCTACTTTCGCGATGAGTTCGACTACATCTCCTGCGGCGATCACCTCGGCTGGGGCTATGTCGACCAGCCGCCGCTCATTCCATTTCTCATCCACATCTGCCGCGCGGTCCTGGGAGACTCTCTCCGCAGCATTCGGTTCATTCCTGCGCTGGCCTCATCTCTTTTGGTCGCGCAAACCGCCGTCCTGGCGCGCGAATTCGGCGGACGCCGTTTCGCCCTTCTCCTGAGCGCAATCACCGTCGTGATAGCGCCGCAATATCTCTCCAACGGCAGCCTGCTCGGCACCAATTGCCTCGAACCTAACCTCTGGATGGGCTGCGCCTACTTCGCCATGCTCGCGATAAAACGCGACAATCCCCGCTACTGGCTGTGGTTCGGCGTAGTCGCCGGTCTTGGGATGGAGGAGAAGTACACCATCGCCTTATTCGGTTTCGGCATCGTTGTGGGCCTGCTGCTTACCGCGCAGCGCCGCACGTTTCTCAATCCTTGGATCTGGATCGGCGGACTTGCCGCGTTTCTGATCTTTCTTCCTAACCTGCTCTGGAACATTCACTACGACTGGCCGTTTCTGCAATTGATGCGCGCCATCCGCGCCGAAGGCCGCGACGTCGTCCTTCCCCTCCCCCGGTATTTCTTCGAGCAGACCTTGCTCGTCCATCCTTTCACTGCTCCCATCTGGCTGACCGGCCTGTTCGCGTTCCTGTTCTCCCGGCGCCTCAAGCCCTATCGCTTTCTTGGGTGGTGCTATCTCGTTTGCTTCACCGTCCTGTTCGTCCTTCACGGAAAGAATTACTACCTCGCTCCCGTCTATCCCATGCTGCTGGCCGGGGGCGCTGTCATCATCGAATCCGCAATCGATAGCTCGAAGAGACGGTCGCCGGAATCGCGTCCGCGCTATGCATGGTTGAAGCCCGTTATTGTCATCATTCTTCTTGGCGATGGAATCCATCTCGTTCCAATCACCGTGCCGGTGCTTTCCCCCGAGAACTTTCAGGCTTACACGAAGACCCTTGCCTTTAAACTGCCGGTCATGGAACACGATCACGCCCGTGCCCCGCTGCCACAGTGGTACGCCGATCAATTTGGATGGGAAGAAATCGTCGCCGAAACTGCCGTTGCCTGGAATAAGCTGACTCCCGTAGAGCGCCAAGACGAAAATTGCGGTATCTTCGCGCAGGATTATGGCCAAGCCGGCGCGATAGACTTCCTCGGCCGCAAATACGGCCTGCCGTCCTCGCTCAGCGGCCACCAAACCTGGTTTCTCTGGGGCCCGCGCGGATATTCCGGCAACTGCATGATCGTCCTCGACGACACCCGCCAGCGCCTCGAACAACTCTGGCAGCGCGTCGACTACATTGGAGATTCCGCCGACAATCCCTACGCGCTGGAAAAAGAAATCGCAGTCTACATCTGCCGCGGCCCGAAATTCGGCACCATGGCCCAACTCTGGCCCCAAGTAAAGCGCTGGCACTAATAATGTGTAAACGAAGTCTTATGTGGGGACAGCCGCCGTCGCCTGTCCGCCGGGCGAAGCCCCGCTCTTGCGCATTACCGTGTGGTCCGTAGCCTGCCGTGAGCGAAGTCGAAGGGTGTCCCCTGTGTTAAAGGTTCCTTCCCTCACCAACTTGACATACCAACACGCTCTCCTCAACAATTCATCAGCGTCTAACCCATAGGTTTCAAAATCGTTCCACCCAAGGTTCTCCACGAGGTTTCCATGTTGCTCGCAGCACGCCTGGCTATCTTTCTCTGTGTCCCGTTCCTTCTAGCGGCCGTCCTGTCGGCCCAGCGCATCACCGTCTCCCAGTCCACAATCTGGGCCTCCAAGCCCGATATCGCCGCCTTCGAAAAAATCGAGACCGACCGCCTGGCCGCCGGCCAGCGCGCCATCGACACTCTACTGGCCGCGAAAGGGCCGCGCACTATTGAAAACACTCTCGTCCCCTTCGACGAGGCCGTCCGCCAGAACAATTCCGCCGCCTATTTCGCCCAACTGATGGAGCAGGTCCATCCCGATGCCGCCTTCCGCGATCATGCCACGGCCATGCTCACCAAAGCCGGCGCCGCCCAGATCGCCATTGCCCTGAATCGCGACGTCTATGCCGCGCTCGCCGCGCTGGATCTTTCGAAAGCCGATTCCGCCACTCGCTACTACGTGCAGCGCCAGCTTCTCCAGTTCCGTCTCGCCGGCGTCGACAAAGACGACGCCACCCGCGCCCGCCTCAAGAAACTGAACGACCAGGCCACGGAAGAGCAGTCGATGTTCGATCGCAACATTGCCGACGGCCAGAAAGTAGTCGAGGCCGATACCTCCGAACTCGATGGCCTGCCTCAGGACTACATCGACCGCCACAAGCCCGACGCCAATGGTAAGGTCCAGATCACTACGAATTATCCCGACGCCTTGCCAATCTTCAGCTTCGCCAAGAGCGGCGATCTACGCAAACGTATGACGCTGGCCTTCAACACGCGCGCCTATCCCAAGAATCAGGAAGTGCTCGCCAGCCTGCTGAAAACGCGTTATGAGATCGCCACCCTGCTCGGCTACTCCAACTGGGCCGACTATAACGCCGCCGACAAGATGATCGCCAAAGGTCACAACATCGCAGACTTCATTCAGCAGGTGAACGATGCCGCCCGCCCTCTCGCCGAGCGAGAATTCGAAATGCTTCTCGCCGAGAAACGGAAGACCGACCCCGGCGCAAAAGAAATCTGGAACTATGAATCGGCCTATCTCTCCGAATCCGTTCGTCGCACAAAATACGATTTCGATTCACAATCGGTCCGTCCGTATTTTCCCTTCATGCAGGTGAAGCAAGGCATTCTCGACACGGCCGCTGAACTCTTTCACGTCACCTTCCAGCAGGAGATGAACGTTCCCTCGTGGGATCCCGCGGTCGAAACCTGGATCGTGCTTGATCAGGGCAAGCCTATCGGCCGCTTCTATCTCGACATGCACCCGCGCCCGGGCAAATTCAGCCACGCCGAAATGGTTCCGGTGCTCGATGGAATCCGTGGAAAACAATTGCCCGAGGCAATTCTCGTCTGCAACTTCCCCGCTCCCACCGCCACCGATGCCGGCCTCATGGACTATGGCGACGTGCAGACGTTCTTCCACGAATTCGGTCATCTCATGCACCACATCCTCGGCGGCCAGCAGCAGTGGGCCGGGATCACCGGCATCAGCATGGAATCCGATTTCATCGAAGCCCCTTCGCAGATGCTCGAAGAATGGCTTCGCAGCCCGCAGGTCCTGGCCAAATTCGCCCACCACTACAAGACCAGCGAACCCATCCCCGCTGAACTCGTCGCCCGCATGAACCGCGCCTCCGCCTTCGGACGTGGCGCCTGGGCGGCTCGGCAGAACGCCCTCACCGCCATCTCCTACAACATCTACAAAACCAAGCCGGACGACGTGAATCTCGATGCCGTCACCCTTGACGCCAACCGCAAATACACTCTATTCGCGCAGCTCCCAGAAACCCACATGTGGGCCTCCTTCGGCCACCTCGGGGGTTATTCCAGCGCCTACTACACCTATCTTTGGGACAAAGTAATCGCTGAAGACTTCTTCCTCCAGTTCGATCACAAAAACCTGCTGGCGGGTGACGCTCCCATGAAGTATCGCCGCGTCGTGCTGGAACCCGGCGGCTCAGTGTCAGCGAATGATCTGGTTAAGAACTTCCTCGGCCGCCCGCAAAACATGACGGCTTTCCAACACTGGCTCGGAGAAGAATTCGATAATGGAGCAGGAGGCACGAGGTCGGCAGGACAGTGACTCATTAAGTGTGGAGAGGCTTGTGTGGGGAGTTTGTGGGGAGCGGGTAATCTTGCACGCTACCTTTGCCTTTGATCCGACTGCTCGACCGGCTGAGCCAGACTCAAGCCCGACTCTCTCGAATCATTCGCCACGATATCGCCGCACTTGCCAGGGCTAGACCCGCGCACATCAGCATCACAATTCTGAAGGCGAACACAAAAGCTTCGCCAATGAATTTCTTAATAACAAGCTTCGCAGGCTCATCGAGATCCCCGGGCGCCTGCAAATCGGCGAGCTTGCTCATGTTTGCCTGAAGCTGCTGCATGTCGCCAGCGGGCAGCGTGATGTGAGTCAGGCTCTCGCTGAGCTGCGAACCAAACGCCGTCACCATGATGATTCCAAGCACAGCAATGGCGAGCACGCCCGCTACCCGTGCCACTGCGTTATTGATTCCGGAGGCCGCACCGGCTCGATCCTGCCCGACCGAACTCATCACCACGGTGGTGAGCGGAGCCACCGTGACCGCCATGCCAAAACCGAGAACAATCACCGCCGGGAAGAACGCCTTCCAGTAACTATTTCCAACCGACGGCGCAGCGAAGAGAACGAAGCCCAGAGCGGTAATAAGAGGGCCAATGATCAGCGGACGTCGCGGGCCATAGCGCGCGACCAGTCCGCCAGACCAGCGCGAAAGAAGGAACATCAGCAGAATGAAGGGAAGAATGGCAGCGCCGGTCGCGGTGGTGGAATATCCCTGCACCTGGATCAAATTGAGCGGGAACACGAAAAAGAAAACTCCAATCGCCGCATAAAGGCAAAGCGTGACCAGGTTCGCACCATTGAAGCTGCTGGATTCAAACAGCGTAAGCGGAAGCATCGGCGAAGCGCTTTTCGCTTCGACCAGCAGGAACGCAACCAGACAGCCCACTCCAACAATCAAACTTCCGAGGACTAAAGGACTCTTCCAGCCCAGATTGACCGATTCGACGAACCCGCTGACCAGACCGCCCAGGCCGATAGTGGCAAGCGCCGCTCCTGGCCAGTCGATGCTTCGCGCATCCGCGCTGCGGCTCTCCGGAATCCGCCAAAGCGAAATCACGATCACCGCCGCCGCCAGCGGAACGTTAATCAGGAAGATCCAGCGCCAGGATGCATGCTCCACCAGCCAACCGCCCAGCACCGGCCCAATGGCAGATGTGATCGCCGTAAACCCGACCAAGTTCCAATCGCCTGGCCACGGCTTTTCTCGTCGAAAGACGTACTGATAATTGCCAGGCTGCCGGGAACCAGCAGCGCCGCCCCCACACCCTGAATGCTGCGCGCAAGAATCAGTTGATGAATATCCTGGGAGAGACCGCACAAGCCCGAAGCCGCGGCAAAAATCGAGACTCCCGCCAGGAACATCACCCGCCGCCCCAACAGATCGCCGAGCGAACCGCCGACCAAAATCAACGCTGCCAGAAACAGTCCATAACTTTCCACCACCCATTGCACATCCACCACGCTTGCGTGAAAACTGGACTGCAGCGCCGGCAGAGCGACACTCACCACCGTGCTGTCGATGAAAGCCATGCTCGATCCGAGAATGGTCCCGGCGAGTATCCACGTTCTCGATTCTGCGGCGCACCCTACCGCGGCGTCCGCCGATCGCATGACAGCTTCGTCGCATGGCATTCTCATGGAGGTTATGGATGCTCTTCAGAAAGCATAGGTCCTAAGGATCACTCTAGGATAGCAGTGAGTCATGGAGCGGGCGCCCTCGCCCGCTGCTTTTGACTTTCACCAACTCTCCGAAGATCAACGCGATTTTGTGGAGCTTGAACCAAGAAATGCGGCAGAACACCTCGCGTGGTCCGTGTTACCATTTTCCCGTGCCTATCACCGACACCAGCGCTGTTGCGCAGGCGGTCCAACTCGACATTCACAGGTCGATGTCGGGAGAGCAGCGGCTCCTTCTAGCGTATGAGATGAGCATGTCCGCCCGCGAACTGAACCGCGCCCGTCTGCACCGGGAGCATCCCGAGTGGTCCGAAGCGAACATCGCCCGCGAATTGCTCAGGCTCGCCTTCCTGCCCGCGCCATTACCCGCCGGCCTGCGATGAGCTTTCTTGAGGTCTTACAAAGGGTCACTACGGCGCTCGACCGTGCTGGCGTCGCCTACATGCTAACCGGCTCGTTCGCCAGCGTCTACTATGGCTCCCCGCGCTCAACGCAGGATATCGATCTCGTAATCGAGGCCAATCCAGCGCAGTTGCGGGCTTTCATCGAGGGCCTGCCCAGCGGCGAATACTATGCGGACCTGGACGCGGCGCTCGAAGCTCACCGGCGCGATTCTTTGTTCAACATCATCGACCTGAAAACCGGCTGGAAGATTGACATGATCATTCGCAAGACTCGCCCTTTCAGCCAAGAGGAGTTTGGCCGCAGGCAATTGCTAAGCATGCAGGGAATTCCTCTTTTCGTCGCCAGCGCCGAGGACGTAATCCTCTCCAAGCTCGAATGGTCAAAGCTCGCTCAATCGCAGCGTCAGATCGAGGACGCCGCGGGAATTCTGAGGATACGTGCGGATTCCTTAGATCGCTCGTATCTGGACAAATGGGTTCGCGAATTGGGACTGACGAAGGGATGGAGCGATGCGCAACGCATGGCCAAACTTCCTGACCCAACACTCCGAAAAATTGAGTGACTCCGCGAAAACCAGTATCGCACCTTGCCGCACCTTCCCCGCCCCCTGTAGCATCAATATCCAGGCATTCATAAGGAATTAAGGAAGGAGCAATCATGGCCACCGACACGCTAGCTTCCCCAGCCATCCTGGGCTACAAACCCACTAAAGTATTCAAGAACTTCATCGACGGCGAGTGGGTCGAGTCCTCGACTGGAGAAACTTTTGAAGATCGCAATCCCGCCGACACACGCGACGTAGTCGGCATCTTCCAGAAATCGGCCAAGGCCGACGTAGATGCCGCCGTGGACGCCGCCAAGCGCGCCTTCGCCAAGTGGCGCCTGGTCCCCGCTCCGCGCCGTGCTGAGATCGTCTTCCGCGCCGCCGAAATCCTCATCGAGCGCAAGGAAGACTACGCCCGCGAGATGACCCGCGAAATGGGCAAGGTGCTCGCCGAGACTCGCGGCGACGTGCAGGAAGCCATCGACGCCGCCTACTACAACGCCGGCGAAGGACGCCGCCTCTTCGGCCCCACCGTTCCCTCCGAGATGCCGAACAAGTTCGCCATGGCCGTGCGCCAACCCATCGGCGTCTGCGGCATGATCACGCCGTGGAATTTCCCCATGGCGATCTCTTCCTGGAAGCTGCTGCCCGCCATCGTCTGCGGCAACACCTGTGTCATCAAGCCCGCGCAGGATACACCACTCTCGACATTCAATCTGGTGCGCGCCCTAACCGACGCCGGCTTACCCAAAGGCGTGATCAACATCGTCGCCGGTTTCGGCCCTGAAGTGGGCACGCCGCTAGCCGAGCACGCCGACGTGCGCGCCATCTCGCTGACCGGATCGTCCGTTGTAGGCCGCATCATCGGCGGCATTGCGGCCAAGAGCTTCAAACATTGTTCTCTGGAGCTGGGTGGCAAGAATCCCATGATCGTCCTCGATGACGCCAACCTCGACCTCGCCATCGAAGGCGGCCTCTGGGGCGGATTCGGCACCACCGGCCAACGCTGCACCGCCACCAGCCGCATCATCGTCCAGAAAGGCGTCTACCGCGAGTTCGTCGAACGCTACGTCGCGCGCGCCAAGAAACTTAAAGTTGGCAACGGCCTGGATGAAACCACCGAGATGGGTCCGGCCGTAAACGAAAAGCAACTTCAGACCGACCTCAGCTACGTCGAAATTGGCAAGAAAGAAGGCGCTAAGTTAATGTGCGGCGGCAATCGTCTGGACCAGGGCGACTATCAATACGGCTGGTTCATGGAGCCGACCGTCTTCATCGACGTCGACCCGAAAATGCGCATCGCGCAGGAAGAGATCTTCGGTCCCGTGGTCTCGATCATTCCTTGCGACGACCTGGAAGACGCGATTGAGATCGCCAACGGCATCGAGTATGGTCTCTCCTCCGCGCTCTACACCAAAGACGTGAACAAGGCCTTCGCCGCCATCCGCGACCTATACGCCGGCATCACCTACATCAACGCGCCCACCATCGGCGCCGAAGTCCATCTGCCTTTCGGAGGCACCAAGGCCACCGGCAACGGCCACCGCGAAGGCGGCATCGGAGCAATCGACTTCTACACCGAGTGGAAATCCGTCTACGTCGATTACTCGGACAAGCTGCAGAAAGCCCAGATCGACAGGCCGGAATAGGGCCTATCGGCACCTTGTTCACCCTCCGGTTGCATTGTAAAGTAACAAGGCAACTGGGGGGTAAACCAATGAACAAGGTGTCGACGATATCTGCTCCGCGGTGGATCGCTGTGGCACTGTGCTGTTCCGCTCTTTTCCTGGCAGCAGCTGCTCACGCCGAGCAGCGCCCCACCATGACCAGCCACGTTCCCGACGCAGTGGTCAGCGGAGTCGCGCCGCTGGTCGGTCACGTTCCCGGCTCGCAGCGCTTAAGCCTCGCCATCTCGTTGCCCCTGCGTAATCAGGTCGAACTCGACGATCTCCTGCAGCAACTCTACGATCCCCAAGGTCCCATCTACCATAAATATCTGAGCGTGAAGGAGTTCACCGAGAGATTCGGTCCCACGGAAGCCGACTATGCAGCCGTTCAGCAGTATTCCAAAGCCCAGGGCCTGGACATTATCGACACCCTAGCCAATCGCATTGTCCTCGATGTCGAAGCTCCGGCGGCGGCCATCGAGAGCGCCCTCCACGTGAGATTGAACCTCTACCAGCATCCCACCGAGAGCCGAGCGTTCTACTCGCCAGACCGCGAACCCACGGTTGACCTCGACGTCCCGCTGCTGCACATCGACGGCTTGGATGACTTCTCTCCGCCGCATCCGAAGTACACAATGTCTTCTGTGGAATCGAACGCGGTATCGAAGAACGCTACTGGCTCCGGCCCCGGTGGTTCATTCCTGGGCAGCGACCTGCGAGCCGCCTACTACGGCTCGGGATATCTAAACGGCGCCGGGCAAGTCGTCGCAATCTTCTCTCTTAAGGGATACCAGATCAGCGACATCAATCTTTACTTCAACAGCATCCATCAGCCACGCAACGTCCCGGTTGTCGGCATATCGGTGAATGGCGCGTCGCTGAACTGCCCTCCATCCACCTGCAACGATGGAGAGCAGTCCCTCGATATTGAGCAGGCCATTTCCATGGCCCCGGGGCTGAGCCAGGTCTCGTTTTATGTGGGGAAGAGCAATGTCTCCGTCTTTAATAAGATGGCGGCGGACAATACGGCGAAGACGATCAGCTGCTCCTGGGGATGGCCGGACAACGAGAGCAGCCTGGACCCAATCTTCGAAGAAATGGGCGCGCAAGGTCAGAGCATATTTGTCGCCACCGGCGATAACGGTTCCAGCACTCCCGCGAATGTCGTGTGGCCGGCCGACGATCCCTACGTCACCGCCGTGGGCGGAACCGTGCTGATTACCAACGGCGGCGGCGGCACTTGGCACTCGGAGACTGGCTGGAGCAAGAGCGCGGGCATGCCTTCGCCCAACAGCGTTCCCATTCCCAGTTGGCAGCAAACCCCAGGGGTTATCAACTCCTCGAATGGAGGCTCGACCACCCTGCGCAACATTCCGGATGTCGCCTCGGAATCGAACGGCAGCCAATACATTTGTGCACAGGGGATGTGCACCGAGCACGGCGGAGGCACCAGCTACGCCGCGCCGCTGTGGGCCAGCCTCGCCGCCATGGCGAATGAGCAGGCCGCCGCCAATGGCGAAGCCAATGTCGGATTCCTCAACCCGGCGCTCTACGGCATCGGCGTTGGGACGGGTTTCACCAGCGACTTCCATGACAACGTCAAGGGCAGCAACGGCGGCTATTCCGCCGTAACGGGATATGACCTGGTAACCGGCTGGGGCAGCCCGCAAGGCGTTAACCTGATCAACGCGCTGGCTCCTCCAGCGAAGAAATAAATTGAGCGTGAGGGTAACGAAATGAAAGCGATCTCAGCAGCGGTTGCCTTGCAGCGGCTCGACGGCGGGGCCATGATAAGCGATAAGTGATACGCAAAGCAGGCGAGCAGGGATAAGGCATTCCAGCTAGAATTTCCCCGTGTTACTCTGTGTCCCCTGTCTTTAAGATTTGACTTCCATGCCGATAACCCAAGCCCGCGAGATAGCCACCGCCAAGCGTATCGAAAATATCCGCTACGCAATTCGTGACCTGGCCTGCGTAGCCGACGAAGTCACAAAGCAAGGCCACAAAGTTCTCCCGCTGAACGTAGGCGACCCGCTGAACTTCGATTTCCAAACTCCGCCGCACATCATCGAAGCCGTCTACAAAGCCATGCGCGACGGCAAGAACGGCTACGCGCCATCACCCGGAATTCCTGAAGCGCTCGAAGCGATTCGCGGCGAGGCGGCCCGCAAGAGCATCACAACTGTGCGGGATGTTTTCGTGACTTCTGGCGTGAGCGAAACCGTCGATCTGTGCATCAGCGCTCTCGTGAATCCCGGCGAAGACATCCTCACGCCGAAGCCAGACTACCCGCTCTACTCAGCCGTCCTGTGCAAGCTGGGCATCGCACTCAACGCCTACGATCTCAACGAAGACGACGCCTGGCAGCCCGAACTAGCTGACATCGAACGTGAAGCTAACGCCGCGCACCCGCGCCATCGTGCTGATCAATCCTAATAACCCACTGGATCGCTTTGCTCAAGGCAGATGCTCGAACAAATCGCCGAACTCGCCCGCCGTCACAACCTGGTCGTCTTTTCCGACGAAATCTACGACAAACTGATTCTCGCCCGATTCGAACGGAGACGTCACGCCGCACATCGCCTTCGCCGCCGTCGCGCCCGACGTCCCCTGCATCACCTTCGGAGGCATGTCGAAAAACTATCTAGTCCCCGGATGGCGCATCGGCTGGGGTATAGTCTCCGGCGACGCCGCGATCATCAAGCCCTACACCGAAGGCATTCACCGCCTGTTGCGCGCGCGCCTCTGCGCCAACCATCCCGAGCAATATGCCATCAAGCCCGCGCTCGAAGGCCCGCAGGATCACCTCATCGAAGTGCAGCGCAAGCTGCGCTCCCGCCGCGACCTAACGCAGAAGTGGTGCCAATCCACACCGCGCGTGAGCTGCGTCGCCCCTCGTGGCGCGTTCTACGCTTTTCCGCGCATTGACATTCCGGAGAGCGACGAAGTCTTCGTCAAGGAACTCATTCGCCAGAAACACGTCATGGTAGTCCACGGCTCCGGTTTCGGCCAGAAGCCGGGCACGCAGCACTTCCGCATCGTGTTCCTGCCTGAGGAGAAGACGCTGGTCAGCGCCTACGCTTCCATTGCCGATTTCATACAGGAGAGATACGGCTCGAAACCCTGAGCCCTGATGGTCATCAGTAAACCCCCGGCAGCACCGCCGGCACGCGCGCAGCGTAGTCGTCGAATTCCTTTCCAAATGCCGCCCGCAGCAGCTTCTCTTCACTGCGCACTCGGATCACCAGCCCTACTGCAAACAGAACAATGGCCACGACGAGATGCTTCCAATGTTCCATCGCCAGTCCCGTAGCCACCAGCATGCCAAGCATCCCGGTGTAGATGGGATTGCGCACAAAGCGGTACGGTCCCTCCGTGACCAACTTGTGGCCTTCGACCAGCCGCGCTGCAAATGCCCACTGTTTGCCCAGCGTGCGCACTGCTGCAGCGATCAGCCATACCGAGCCGACTGCCAAAGCGACGGTGCCGACGGAAAACACAATGCCAACGCTCCCCGAAAGTAAAGCGACCGGTGGCAGAAACGGCCTGCCCGGCGGCTGAAACCAGACCAGGAAGTAAGCGCACATCTGCAGGAAAATCCCCAGCAGAGACAGGCGGTCGCGTTTGGCTTCCGGTCCTCTAGGCGGGCTCTTGCGAAAAATAAAAACGGAGGCGAAGGCCAGCCAGCAAAGCCCCACCCCACCCAGGGTAAACAGCGCAATGGGAGTCGGTTTATCCATGAGATTTTCGCGTGCCAGGTCTCAGCCAAAGCTAATCTAGAGGGACGCGTGCGATTTGGCAAATGCCTTGGCAGGTTAACGCGGCTTCATGACCATGGTATAATGACCATGATCGATAGGATGGTTTCCATGAAAACAATGGCGGCAGGCGCGTTCAAGGTTCATTGTCTAAAGGTCATGGATGAGGTTCAGTCAAAACGCCAAGCCGTGCTGATTACCAAGCGCGGCAAGCCGGTGGCGAAGCTTGTCCCGGTCGAGAAAGGAAAGGACGATATCTTCGGCTTCCTCAAAGGCAAGGTGAAGGTTGTTGGCGATGTCGTGTCGCCCGCGCTGACTCCTGAAGAATGGGGAGACCTTTATTGATTCTCCTAGATACGCACGTCGTCATCTGGCTGGCAGGCGAGGAGTATAGGCTTTCGCGCAAGGCGAAAACTGCCGTAGATGAGGCACGGCAAACTGAACAAGGGTTAGTTATTTCCGATTTCACGCTTTACGAGTTGTCGACCTTGTTCCGCAAGAGACAGTTCACTCTGGCGATCAGCCTGGAATCCTTTCTGTCTGAAGTGGAGCGGCGCTTTGTAGTTCTGCCAATTACCAGCCGCATCTGCGTCGGCGCGCTTTCGCTTCCCGCCGGCTACCCGAAAGATCCGACCGATCGCATCATCGGAGCCACCGCACTCGTCGAGGGTCTTACACTCGTGACCGCGGACGCTCAAATCCGAGATTCGCGCGCCGTTCCAACCATCTGGTGAACGCGGCTCATCAGTCGATTTTCCTCGGCGTCCTCCGCGTTGAAGCCTTTGACTTTCTCTTTCCCGGCGAATCTGCTTAAATCGAATTAAGGCGCAACCTGCGGCGTGCGCTTGGGTTCCTATAAATCGTGGTTGACATTCACTCGCACATTCTTCCGGAAGTAGACGACGGCTCCAAGTCCTGGGACGTCTCCGTCGCCATGTGCCGCATGGCCGCCGCCGACGGCATCACCCACCAGGTCGCGACACCTCATGCCAACGACCGTTACCATTACGACCGCCCTTATCTTCAGGGACTGGTCGCTCAGCTGCAGGGACTGGTCGGCACTGCGCCCATCCTCAGCCTGGGCTGCGATTTTCACCTCTCCTACGACAATCTGCAGGATGTGTTGGCCAATCCCACACGCTACTCGATCGAAGGCACGCACTATATGCTGGTTGAACTGAGCAATTACAGCGTTCCGCAGCAAACCACTGACTGCTTCACGCAACTTGGCGACCGCGGCATGACCTCGATCATCACCCATCCCGAACGCAATCCGATTCTGCGCGAAAGCCTGCAGCGCGTGGTGGAGTGGGCCGAGCAGGGTTGCGTGATCCAGATGACCGCCTCCGCGCTCACCGGATTCTGGGGAGAACGCACGCGCCGAGCCGCGCAGTGGCTGCTGGAACACGACGCCGTCCATGTGTTGGCCACGGACGCTCACGACACCGAAAAGCGGACTCCCGTGCTCTCCGCCGCACGCAACGCCGTCGCGGAACTCCACGGCGAAGAAGTAGCGCAAGCCCTGGTCGAGGGCAACCCCCGGGCCATCATCCAATCCCAGCCTCTTCCCTACTTTCCCCGGCCAGTGCTGGGAAGTTACCGCAAGACGCCTGGCGCCTAGAACTCAGCAGTTAGCATTTGGCAATTAGCGTTTAGCAATTCGGCTTGCGGGAGCTCTCGTCGGAGGGGGTTTGCAAAGACGTTCAATATTCGTGGAGGCGGCAAAAAAGCGGGTCAGCTAACGGCTAATTGCTAACTGCTTTCACTGCGGCGGCCCCGACGAATCGCGCGCGGGAGGAGTAGCGGGCGCCGGCGAAACCGGGACCGTATTCACCCGCGCTCCCGGATCGGCGCTGTGCGAGGTAGGAGCCAAGGATTCCGCGCTGCGGCGCGGTTGGCTCCGTAGTCATCGCGCTCTCCGGATTCAGCAGATGGTCGTGTCTCGGCCCCAGCCCCAAACTGATCAGAGCACGCGAGTCGGGCACGGTCTTCGATTGCCAGCCGTGGTCGGCCTGATAACGCCGCATGGCGTCTTCACTGGACTGATCCCACCTGCCAGCCGCTTCGCCGTTCAGGTAGTGCTCGCGTATTAAAGCTTCCTGGATGGCCTGCGCCCGCTCCGCGTCGATCTTCTGCTGACCCCGCGCGGTCGTTTTCCTCTTGCCGTTCTTGCGCGTGCTCGCATACTTCGATTTCCCGCTGTGAGCCGCAGAAGCCGTACTCGATTTTGGATGCGCGCCAGCCGCGGGATGCGACGCCGCATGGGCCTTGGCTGGAGAAGACGAGTTTGCTGGGGAGCTTTTCGCCGCAGCCACACGTTTCTTCGGGGCCGTCTTGGGCTTGGCGGTCGTGGTCCTAGCGCTGTTAGCCTTCGAGTTGGTGGCAGACTTTTGTCCCAGCGCTGCGCGCGGCGAGGCGCAGGCACACATCAGGGCCAGAGCGCAACCTGCCCCCACCCATCTTCGTATTCTCGCGTGATGCTTCGGTTCCAAAGGCAACCCTCAGAAGATCAGTGGCCAGTGTTCATTGCTCCGTAAAGCCCTTTGCCCGATTCTGTCGGCTCTCACTGACGAATGGTCACTGACTTCTCTGTTCTGCGCCAAAAGCAAAGCCCAACAGAAGCTGGCCTTGTAATCATTCCCCATCGAAGCAGGCAATGCCAGTTCCCGTCGGGCTAGTCCCAGGTTACGGAAGTGTCCCGGCCATGAAGATGGTCCCATCCGAAGCCGCGGAGCCTCGCGGGCGCACCAGGAATACCGCGTCCTGTCCGCTCTTCAGGCTCGATTCCACCTTGGCGAAATCTTCTTCGTTGTTGACCGGCTGCTTGTTGACTTCCAAAATCACGTCGCCGCGGCCCAGGTTGATGTCCTCGGCAAACGACCCCGGCCTCACGTCCTGCACGATCACGCCTTTGCCCGCCGGCATGTCCAGCCGCTCGGCCATCTCCGGGGTCAGCTTGCGAACCGTGATCCCGAACTTGCTCTGCTTCGGCGTGCTGTCATCGCCGCTTTCCCGATCCTCGCCCAGGCGTGCAGCGAACAACTTGGCGCGGTCGGCAATGGTTACGGACGTCTCCTGCGCCTTGCCGTTGCGCAGGAAGTTGATCGCTACCTTGGCGCCCGGTTTGCGCGCGGCAATCTCCGCCACCAACTCCTGCCCTTTTGTCACTTTATGACCATCGACGGTGGTGATGGTGTCGCCGACTTTCAGCCCTGCCTGGTCGGCCGGACTGCCCGCCACCACGCTCGACACGGTCACTCCCGTGCCAGCGCCGTAGACACGCGCAATTGCTGGATTTTCCACCGAATCAAACATGATGCCGATGGAGCCGCGCGCCACCCGGTGATCGGGACCAATTAACTGGTTGTAGACCTGCACCACGGTGTTCGAAGGAAGCGAGAAACCTACGCCCGCGTAGGCATTGGTCTCGCTCAAAATCGCAGTGTTGATGCCGATCACTTCGCCGTTCATGTTAACCAGCGGACCACCCGAGTTCCCCGGGTTAATCGCGGCGTCGGTCTGAATAAACGTCTGGAACTGCCGGCCGGGCACAATATCGCGGCCCTTGGCCGAAACAATACCGGCCGTCACGGTGCCCACTTGCCCGAAGGGACTGCCGATAGCCAGCACCCAATCGCCCACGTCCATGCCATCGGAGTTGCCCAACTTCGCCGCGGGCACGGCCCGGTTCAGGTCGATCTTGATGACTGCCAGATCGGTTTCCGAATCTACTCCGATCACTTTGGCGTCATGCTGCACGCCCGGGGGATCGTCCTGCAGCCGCACCCGGATGCGGTCCGCTTTATCCACCACATGCCGGTTGGTGACGATGTAACCCTTCGCATCCACGATCACGCCCGAACCCAGCGAACGCTCGCGAATCGCGCCGTCGCCGCCGCCGCCCTGCCCGCCAAAAAAGCGGTTAAAAAAGTCGTCCATCTCATTCCCGCCGTTTTCCTGGTCATCGGGAACCTGCCCCCCACGGCGCCGGTGCGGACTCTTGATGGTCGACTCCGTATTGATGTTGACCACGCTCGGCCCTAACTGCTTGGCGATTTGCGAAAACGCATTGGATAGTTGCTGCGGCGCCGGTACCGATAGCGGAGTCGCATCCGACCCCTTCTGCCCTTCTTTGCCCTTCACCCCGAAAGAAACTATGCTGCCGATCAAAATGCCCACGACCAGCGTTGCTACAATGCTGAACGAATAGACCCACCGACGGGTCTTGAAACGCACCCAAATTGCCTGCGAATCCATATGCCTGCTTTTCCTCCAAAGATCGATACGAACCCTTAATTATACCCGTTTGACAAGCCAACGGTTCCCAACCGAGGCTCCCTCGAGTATGCGATCACGTTACGCAATCACGATGAGTTAGACGCACAAACCTGCCATTTCGTTTTATCAGAAAAGGGAAATAACTACCGGCAAAGTATTGATAATACAAAACAATTAGCTGCTGGCCTACCGAGGGGAGGACAGCCGCCCTCGGCTGTCGTCGGGCGAAGCTCGACGTTCTTTGTCAGGCAGGCAAATCGAAGCAATCTGATAACCGCCTACTTCCCTTCATACACGGACTTTCCCCCCACCACAGTCCGCAACACCTTCGTCGCCAGCACTTTTTCCGGAGACGCCGCCGTCACGTCGCGGTCCAGCACCACAAAATCCGCCAGCATCCCCGGCACCAGCTTGCCCTTTTCTTTCTCCTCGAATTCGGCGAAGGCCGATCCGGTTGTGTAAGCCGCAATGGCCTGATCCATGGTCAGCTTCTGCTCGGGGAAAAATTCCTGCTTGCCGTTCTCGCTCTTGCGCGTGATGGCCGCGTACAGCCCGCGAAACGGCGACACCGACTCCACCGGATAATCCGTGCCGAAAGCCAGAGTCACTCCCCTGTTCAGAAGCGCCGCCCAAGCGTAAGAGGTCGCGGCCCGCTTCGGTCCCAGCCGCTCGTTCGCCCAGCGCATGTCGGTGAGCAGATGGCTGGGTTGCATGGACGCGATCACCTTCAACTCCTTAAATCGCGCAATCTGTGCGGGGGTTGTAACCTGCGCATGCTCAATGCGCAAACGGACATCGTCACCGCCATTAGCAGCTTTCACTTTCTGCTCGCGCGCGGCTTTTTCCGCTTCGGCGAAGGCATCCAGCGCCATCTGCACGCCTTTGTCGCCGATGGCATGAAACCCAAGCTGGAAGCCCGCCAGCACCCGTTCCTTAGCCATTTCGTTCAGCTTGGCCGCATCGTAGCGCGGCAAGCCGGTGTTCTTGGGATCATCCGCATAGGGCTCGAGCAGCGCCGCCGTGTGCCCGCCCACCGAACCATCCATAAATCCCTTCAGCATCCCCGTGTGCAGCATCAGATCCGACTGCGGATGCGAGTCGCGCTTCTTCTTCAACTCCTCGACCGAATCGTTAAATGGGAGCCATTCCGAAATCCGCGCCGTCAGCTTGCCTTCCTTTTCAAGCTCCTCGTAAATCTGGAAATTTTGCCACTCCGGCGAATAATCCTGCGCCGAAGCTCACACCGTGCGCCGCCATGTCCGCCAGAGCCAGTTCAATTCCCTGCCGCCGCATATCGTGGGTCGGCGGCGGAATCACCGCCCGCACCGCCTGCACCGCCGTATCCCGCAGAATCCCCGTAGGCTGCCCGTTCGCATCCCGATCAATCTTGCCGCCTTGCGGATCCTTACTGGCAAGGGTGACGCTCGCCAACTGCAGCGCCCGCGTATTCGCCACGGCAAGATGCCCATCCACGCGATCCAGAAACACCGGATGCCCGCCCGAAACTTCATCCAGATCCCAGCGGCTGGGCAGAGCTTTCACCGGCCACATGGTTTCATCCCATCCTCCGCCCAGAATCCATTCGCCGGGCTGGGCTTTTTCCACCTTAGCGAGCACGCGCTGACGGAATTCCTCGAGCGTTTTCACTCCCTTCAGGTCGACACTCAACTTCTGCAATCCGGCATCGGCGAGATGCAGGTGCGCGTCGTTAAATCCCGGCATCACGAAGTGTCCGCCCAAGTCCACGATCTGCGTCTGCGGCCCCTTAAGCTTCTCGATATCAACATTCTTGCCTACCGCCTGAATGCGATCGCCGCGTACTGCAATAGCCTCCTCGCGCAGAATCGAACTGAATTGCGCGTTCGAGGGCACCCCGGTGTACACATTCGCATGGACGAAAATAACATCTGCCTTCGGCTTGGATTCTGCGGCGGGAGCAGCGCTCTGAGCCGGCGCCTGCGCGCCGGAAAGTTTGGTGATAAAGACAAAGAGTGAAAAGACAGAGAGTGAGATGACGAGAACCAAGTCACAAAGTGACGGCATGGGAGAGCCCGGCCCGGCAGTGTTGGGCAGGTGCCTTTGGGTGGCGCAGCGCTTCAGCGCTGCGAAAAGACTCTTCCCCGTGTAGGAGGCCGTGACCCCCAAGATCGTGAATCTTCTCATTCCTCCACCCCCGCTCCCGCCAACGCCAGCATCGTCAACAAAATCCGCTTCAAGCCCAACTCCCGGCCGTTGGAATCAAACCACTCCTGCAAGGTATGCGCCCCGCCACCCGAACCGCCGCCGCCAACGGCAATCGCCTCCAGCCCCAGCGACAGTGGAATATTCGCGTCAGTCGAGGCCCGCTGCACCTGCGCCGCATTGTTCAACTGCACATCCACCGCCCGAATCACATGCAGAATCCGCGCGCCCACCGCCAACTCTCCTGCCGGACGGTTTCCGATCGCCACCACTTCGCAATTCACTCCAGAAGGCCGCTTCTGCACCGGCGACCGCATCTCCGCCGTCATCGTCTCGTCTTCCACTGCGCGATTCAGCGCCAGCCGCAGCGCCTGCTCCAGCCGCTCCATCTCCGCCATCGAGGTCGAGCGGATATCCACCTTCATGCTCGCCGACTCCGGAATCGAATTCACCGAAGTGCCCCCGCGAATCACACCAATATTGAAAGTTGTCTTAGGCGAGGCAGGCACCGGCGTAGCGACAAATGTCTCGATCGCCTTTGCCAAAATCACAATCGGATTAGGCGCGCCAAAGTCGCTCCACGAATGTCCCCCCAGGACCACGCACGATCACCTCAAAGCGCCGGCTGCCCAAAGCTTCCGCGACAATCGTATCCGAGCCCGCGCCGTCGAGCACCACGCTGTACGCAATCGAATCCTTCCACCGCGGCGTGGAAAAAATGTGCCGCATGCCGCGCAGGTCGCCTTCGCCCTCCTCGCCCACGTTGCCGATAAACACAAACGGCAGCGAGTGCCGCAGCCGCACCGCACGCAGCAGTGCCGCGATAGCCAGCATCGCTGCCACACCCGCGCCGTTGTCGGAAACTCCCGGCCCATAGAGCCGGCTGCCCTGCTGCCGGATATTCAACGGCGTGCTGGCCGGAAATACAGTATCGATGTGCGCGCTAAGCGCCACGTAGCGCTGTCCAAAGCCAGGATGCACGCCGAACACGTTCCCCACATCGTCAATGCGAACGTCATCCAGCCCGACTTCGCGAAAGCGCTCCGCCAGCCAGGCTCCGCGGGCCGACTCCCCAAATGGAGGCGCCGGGATCCGCGCCATCTCCATCTGCCACTGCGCCAGTTGCGGCTCCTGCGTCCTCAACCAGTTGTAAGCCGACCGCACCTCAGGCGTAGCCGCCAGCCGAGCCACATCCTGCTGCACCGCAGGCGCAACGCCCGGCATATCCGCACGTGGAGGGGTAGGGCTCATGGAAGTATTCGGTCATCTTACAACGCGCGGGAAGGAATAGGGATTGGCTAGTGGGGAAAGGGCAGGTTACGGCATGGTGGTAGTCACATGCGCGAGAAACACACATCTGGGTGCCCCATTTCTCGCGTTCTTTGCGAGAAGTGGGGCTCGTCTTTGTACGGGATCGGCTGCAACAATCACTCCTTCCCCACCTTCCGAGCCTCAGCTTCCGCCAACCATCCCCGCCGCAGATTCTCAGCAGGAACACCAGACAGCAACGGCTTGATATCAAGAATAGGCGTCCCATCCAGCATATCGACGCCCCGCACATGCAACTCGCGACCGTCGCGCCGCAGCAGTTCAACAACAGTCAGCCCAATCGGATTCGGACGCCGCGGAGATCGCGTCGCAAACACTCCATGAGCCCGATTATCCGAAGGCGGCGTGCCAAGCAGCTCGAATCCATTCGAGCGATCAAATTCCCACAGCACGACAAGGTGAGAGAAGCCCTCGATGTCAGTAAGCCCCGCCTCAAACTCCGGTAGGATCGCAAGCACCCCGTCAGCCTCGTGCTTTGCACCCAGCCCTCTGGGGACCTTTCTGGTCAGGCCAGTCGTCGCTCCTCGCCAGCCCTCTGCTCTACTGCAGCTACAAGTTTCTCGGTAGCTGGAATCGCAACCCCATGCCGTCGAGCGCCGCGAAGAATCGGCCCGGCAATAGCGTCCAGTTCCGGAGTCCGGTGCTGCTGAACGTCCTTCTGCATCGAGCTGCGCATGTTTGCAGGGAAGCCCGCTACCCCGGCGACCACTTTGTCAGCATTTACCTTCGCGCCCTCAGCCACAGCGACGGCGCACGACTCCCGAATGCACCCCTCCCCAAGACTCCGCCACTGCGGGTCGGCAAGAACCTCGCCGACGGTTTTATCCGCGGCAGTTGTGCTCAGCGCAAACGGCGCCAGGAAAACCAGCTTGCTCCACATCAGCGTCGGCTCATCGTCGATGAAGCTGCACGTAAAGCCGATTTGCCGCAGCTGATCGAGAGTACCCGCAAGCAATACTCGTCCAGTAGACAACACATTCAGACGGGCAAAAGGGGTGCGATGGATGATATGTCCTGGACTGACACGCTCCATCTCGCCCGCAATCGTCGCCGGGATCACGCGCTCTTCGCCGTAGCGAGCGCGCAGCACAGCGATATGGTCAATGCCATTCAGCAATGGAACCATGGCTCGCACCACATCAGGACTCTTAAGAGCCGCCAGTGCCGATTCCAACTGCGTAGCTTTCACCGTAATCCACAGCACGTCGACCGCAGGCACCTCAGCGGCAACGGCGACATCCACCTGGAAATTACCGAAAGGACTCTCAAGAGAAAGTTGCTTAGGATACCGCGAGAGTGACTCACGCCGCACCACCAGCGTGACCGAAGCTCCAGCGTGCGCCAGGCAAGCGCCAACCATGCCGCCAACGCCGCCGGCCCCCAGAATCGCGTGTCGCATGGGTTTGGAAATGTTTTCGGGCATGAATCTTGGATTCGCGGGACATCAATTCTGCTTCACGGCTGCCGGCAAACACTCCACCACCTCGGCATCGCTCAACGTGTGGTCACTTGCTTTGGCACGCTGGTAGATGCGGTCGACCAAATCGTCCGTCGCCGGGATGCCGCGCCGCTCCAGCCAGAACAGCACATTCGACTTCCCGCTCATCGGACCGATGTCGATGATCTGCTCCAGGCCAAACATATGAGACGGCACACCCGAGTAAACCGTGTTCGCCAACTCGACGTCGTTTTTCTTGAACGCCTTGATCACCGCAGCGGCATGCACACCCGTAGCCGTGCGGAACGCGTCGTCGCCCACCACCGGATAGTTCGCCGGAATCGGCACGCCGGTAGCGCGCGAAACCGCCTGGCAATATTGTTTCAGCCTGGTGAGGTCCTGTTCAGACCAGGGCGCAATGCCCATCAGCTTCAAATTCACCAGCATCTGATCCATTTGCGTATTGCCCACGCGCTCGCCGATACCGATCGCGCACGCATGAACACAATCCGCGCCCGCTATCAGCGCCGCCATCGAGTTGGCGACGGCCAGCCCGCGATCGCTGTGCCCGTGCCAGTCCACACGAATCTTTTCGCCGGAAGGCTTCACTACTTCCTCAATCACAAACCGCACCAGCGCCAGCGCACCCATGGGCGTGGCATGACCCGCCGTGTCACAAATCACGATCGCCTGTGCGCCACAACCAATCGCCGTCGAATAAAGCCGCTTCACGGTCTCCGGATCGCAGCGCGATGTGTCCTCGGTCACGTACATCACGTCGAGGCCAAGCGAAATCGCATATTTCACGGCCTTCTCGGTGGTCTGCAAAAGAAAATCGTCGGACCACCCTTCCGTAAATCTTCGAATGGGGCTCGATCCAATAAATGTCGCGGCCTCGATGCGCAGCCCGGTCTTTTGCACGATCTCGGCGATCGGGCGAATATCGTTCTCATGCGTGCGCGCCGCGCAGTTGGCGCGAATCTTCATCTTGTGCGCGACGATTTCCCGGGCCAGCGCTGTCACATGTTCCACCGCGCGCGGCCCGGCGCCCGGCAATCCCAGATCGAGCGAGTCGATCCCAAGCGCCTCCATCAGATGAAGAATTTCCATTTTCTCTTCAATCGAAGGATCTCGCACCGAAGGCGACTGCAGTCCATCGCGCAGGCTCTCGTCATTGAGCAGCACGGGTCCCGCCGGCTTCAATCCCGGCGGATGATTCTGGTTCCAGTCGTAGATGAGTTCGGAAGTATTCATGAGAGTTGCCAGTACTCAGTACCTAGTACCTAGTCAACACGCTTCTCGCTGGGTACTGGATACTAGGTACTAGGCACTTTCTCCTTCGACGGCAACGTCAGCCCAAACACTGAAATCATCCCCTGCCCGGCGACATTCACCTTAGCTTCCGCAGGATTCGGCAAATACAACGTCTGGCAGTGCTCACAGCGGTAGACCTCGGCGTCCGGTCCCCAAGCCTTCTCCGCGTCGCCGCAGGCTTGCTCGACAACATCGGTGGTATAGAACCAGCGCTTCAAATGGCCGCCGCAGAATTTGCCTTTTTCATTTTTCTCATTGCAGGCGCGCTGCCCGGCTTTCTTGATCTTGACCTTGTGATGAGGAAGCTGCGGAGGAGTTTGCGTGCCCGAAGCTGCAATTTCGCCAGTCGCCAAAGCGCTAACCCTCGTTCGCGCGGCGCTCACGCCGCCGGATTCGGCCTTACGAGCGTCATTGTACTCGAAGCCGAAAGCGAGGCGAAAGCCCGCGGTATCGTATCCTAAAGGTCGTAGCACCGGTGCGGCAGCGCCGGAGCGAGCATCCCCGGAGTGAGCATCCTATGAGCCGTGATCCTTCGAACCGTGAGCCTTTAAAGCGCGACCCGCTTCCTGCGAAAAAGAGTTTCCTGACCGGCGCGGCGATTCTTCTCCCGCTCGCGTTTCTGCTCGGCCCAACCAGTGCCCAGACGCCGCACAAGAACGACGCTCGAGCTCCGACGAACGTTCAACTGGAACTGGTGCGCACCGAAACCGGCTTCTTCGAAGCATGGAAGAATAAGGACCAAACCTATTTCCGCGATCACATTCCCGACAATGGCGTCTTCTGGGGCGAGTACGGAACCTTCTCTCGCGACCAGCAACTCGCCGAGCAGCAAGCCTCCGCGAAAGCCTGCACGGTAGAAGGCTACGGCCTCTCCGACTTCGGGGCGCTCCCGCTCGCCGCCGGCGCATACCTGCTTACCTACAAGGCCGACCAGTACGCTACTTGCAACGGAGAAAAAGTGCCGGTCCACATGAACGGCAGTTCAGTCTACATCTTCAAAGCTGGCCGCTGGCAAGCCATCTACCGGGCGGAAGTGCCACTCAGAAATCAGAGCTAAGAAACTCATGATCACAATCGTTTCGGGACTCCCGCGTTCGGGCACTTCGCTGATGATGCAAATGCTGGCCGCGGGCGGGATGCCCATCCTCTCCGATGGCGAACGCCAGGCAGACGTAGACAATCCGCGGGGCTATCTCGAGTGGGAACGCATCAAGCAACTCCCCAAAGACCCAGCCTGCATTGCCGAAGCGGAGGGCAAAGCGGTGAAGGTGATCTCTCTGCTACTGCTTTCGCTGCCCGAGGGTCACGAGTACCGCGTCATCATCATGCAAAGGCCGCTCGCGGAAGTGCTGGCCTCGCAGGACGCGATGCTGCATCACAGGGGAACCGCCAAGCCAAGCGCCGGCAATTCCGTAGTAGCCGCGGCGTTCGAGAAGAATTTACGTGCGGTCAATGCCTGGCTCGACAGCAAACCCTACGTGAAAACCCTGCGCGTTCCCTACCACGAGGTGCTGCGCGATGCAGAAGGCATCAGTCAGAAACTTGCGCAGTTCTTGGGAATCGACTTGAACGTGCAAGCCATGACCAGCGAGGTGGACGCGACGCTCTACCGTAACCGGTCCCAATGATGTGCGGAGTGCCAACGCTGTGCTTCAGAACTCCAACTTCGGCTTGGCTTGATCGACGCCCACGCGTCCCGTGACGATATCAGCTTTATAGTAGTTCTCGCCTTTCACCGGATCTCCCGCCAGTCGCCTCAGAAGGGCGATCTGTCCCACGTGGGTGAGCGCGTCGGCAATCGGTCCCTGAAAGAGTTTTTCCGGCGGAGCCTGCATTGGCTCACTCGAAGCCAGGAAATCGTCGAACTTTTTCAGCGCCGCAAAGAAGCGCATGACCTCTTTCTCCCAGGGCAGCGGCTTCGAGTCATGCCATTCACTTTTTCCATTGGCCATCGAGAGCCCCCAATCCATCAGGTCGCCAATGTGCGTGAGAATTTGTCCCGGCGTACGTACGCCCTGATTGGCCTGAAACATGGCAAAGCCTTCGGGCGCGCCACGGGCGGCCTTGCCTCCGCGATAAGCCAGCGTGGCCACACAGTGACGCAGCAACTCGCGTTTCGGATCTGACGCTGAAGAATCGCTCATGGGTTTCCTTTCAGTTCTCAGTTCTCAGCAATATCCTTGTCATTCCGACCCCCGAGCAGAAACAAGGGGCGGAGGGTTCTTGGTCTCACTTGGTCTCACTTGGTCTCGGTACTCGCGACTCGGGACTCGGTAGTCACAATTTCTTGCTTACCACTACTCCCACGGCGCGCAAGGCTCCGCGCAGGCGCGTTCCTAAGTCGTGCGCGAACTGCATGTCGAGGAAACCTTCCATCTGTTGCGAGAAGTTCGTGCCGTACCCATACCACCAGACTTTCTTCATTCCAGGCATCGAATCCACGTCAACATACTTCAAACGTACCATTTCCTCCAGACCGAAGCGTCCGTGAGTGCGGCCCACGCCGCTCGACCTCACCCCGCCGTGCGGCGCTTCGCTGATGCCGAAGCAGGAAATCACATCATTCACCATCACTGTGCCAGCCCGGATGCGCCGCGCCAGCCGCTCGCCGCGCTCCGAATTGCGGGTCCAGACACTCGCTGCCAGGCCAAACTCCGAGTCATTAGCCAGCCGCACTGCCTCGTCGTCATTGTCGAAAGCCATTACCGGAAGCACCGGGCCGAAGGTTTCCTCGCGCATAATGCGCATCTCATGCGTCACATCGGCCAGCACCGTCGGTTTATAAAAATTCTTCCCCAGCTCCGGCACCCGGGACCCTCCGGCCAGAAGCCGCGCCCCGCACGCCACGGCATCCTCCACGTGCGTCTCCACAATCTGCAACTGGCGTTCGTGGATCATCGGACCCACATCGGTTTCGCGGTCGAGCCCAGGCCCCACGCGTAGCTTGTTTGTCTTCTCCACGCAGGCGTGAAGAAATTCTTCATACACACTGCGATGCACGTAGCAGCGCTCGACCGACAAGCAGGCCTGACCGGCGTTCACGAACGCCCCCCATACTGCCGCGCTCGAGGCCACGTCCACATCGACGTCGTCGAGCACCAGCATAGGATCTTTCCCGCCCAGTTCCAGCACTACGGGCAGCAGCCGTTCCGCCGCAGCCGCTGCAATGCGCTTGCCGGTAGCGACACTGCCGGTGAACACCAGCTTGTCAATTTGTGAATGGATCAAAGCCGCGCCGGTTGCGCCATCGCCCACCACAACCTGGAAAATGTCCCGCGGCACGCCCGCCGCGCGCAGCAGCGACTGCAGCTCCAGCGCCACTAGAGAAGTAAATTCCGAGGGCTTCAGCATCACGGCATTTCCCGCCACCAGCGCCGCGAGGGTCTCGGTCGCGGGAATCGAAAACGGATAGTTCCACGGTGAAATGATCCCCACCACACCGTAAGGCTCGCGCACCAGCCGCCCGCTCTTGAGCTTGGTGGCGAGACTTCCATGCGGCAGGGGCTCGTCGCGCAGCAGGCGATAAGCGTTCTCGATCAGGAACCGCGCCGCATCGAGCACCACCAGCACTTCGGTAGTCAGAGCCTCGGCCACGGGCTTGCCCGCTTCGCGCGTGATGGCCTCGGCGACTTCCGATTTCTTTTCGAGCAGCCGGCGCTGAAACTCGCGCAGCACCGCGACCCTCCTGCGCACACCGATCTCAGCCCATGCCACTTGCGCCGCACGCGCCCGCGCTACGGCCGCCTGAACTTCACCCTCGCCCGCGCATTCCAATTCGCGCAGAACTTCGCCTGTCGCCGGATTCGTCGACGAAATTCGCCGCACCGCGATTTGTGTATCAGTGGCCAAGTTCAGTACTCCACATTCACCAAATACAACCCGCTGGCAGGCGCCGTCGCTCCGGCGTGCCGAGCGGTTGCGCGCCTCCAGAATCCGCGTGACATCCTCGGCCTGCAGCGTTCCTTTGCCCACCAGAATAAACGTTCCCACCAGGTTGCGAACCATGTGGTGCAGAAAGCCTGATCCTTTCACCGTATACACGAACTCGTCTCCGTGCCGCTCCCAGCTAGAAGAAAACATCCGCCGGAGGTTTGAAACCGGAACCCCTTCGCGTCGTCGGGCATTATCGTTCTCCGTGAAAGCCGCCGGGACCCTTCGACTCTGCTCAGGGCAGGCGCCAGCGCTACCCTCCGGCTTCGCCGCGCTGCGTTCCGGATCCACCGCGGCAAACGACGTGAAATCGTGCTCGCCCTCCACCAGTCCCGCCGCCCTCACCATCGCCGCCTCATCCAACGGATACGGATAGTGCCACACATACCTGGCCAGAAACGGCGGACAGATCGCCGCGCAATAAATCCGGTACCGGTAAGTCTTGCCCCGCGCCGACTTGCGCGCGTGAAAGTCTGGGGCAGCCTCTTCTACCTCCAAGACCCGCACTGACGCCGGCAAGATATCGTTCAGCGCCTTCACGAAATTCGCCGCCGGCACGGATGATTCCGTCACAAATGTCGCCACCTGCGCCAGCGCGTGCACGCCTGCGTCCGTCCTGCCTGAACCCTGCGGCAATACGTTTTCGCCGGTGATTCGTCCAATGGCTGAGGCGAGTGTGCCCTGGACTGTCACGGCATCGGGCTGCACCTGCCAACCCGCGAAGTCCGATCCGTCATAGGAGAGAATCAGTTTGAGATTGCGCATGCGACCTTTTATTTGCCGCAGCCGCGAGTCCCACACCCGCGCCGGCTCATCCAAATCATTTCATGCGCCAGGTCCTTGCACGCAAGGCTGTGATTCCGCAAGTCCGGGAGACGGCTCGGCCATGGCCAGCACTCTATCAGTTTCAACTCAATCAGTTTCAACCCGGGGCCGTTTCGAAGACGTGCGCTCGACAAGGATCGCTCGAAAAAGAATCCCCAGCGTCGGATATACTGGTTCGTTTCACCAAATGTTCGTCTCGCTCTCGTTTTTCTGGCGCTTTTCAGGAACTCCGACGCCGCCAGATGCGTACTAAGATCTGAGTAGAATTTCATTTTAGACACATCCAGCTGTCTCATTCTGCAAGCGAGGTCGTTTTGTTGTGAAGCCGTAACGAACTCTTAACGAACTGGTTTCAACCAACGGAGATGAGTAGATGCCATTCGCACGCTTACACTCGACCATCCGGCTGACCACTGCCGCACTCTGTTCCGACGCTGATTTTCGGAACGATGTTCGGAACGATGTTCGGTACGCTGACCATCGCAAGCTGGGCCCAGGACGCGCCCGCCGCGCCTGTCCCGCAAAACACGCCGGAAACGCGGCCGCTGCCGGTCCTGAATTATTCCAAGCCGGTATCGCATTTTCCCAACCCGATGGGCCCCTATACCCCGCGGCATCTGGCAGCGCCGAACATGGCCAATACCGCCCGCATCACCGAACTCATGCACGACGGCAAGCTCTACTTGTCGCTGAATGACGCCATCGCGCTGGCGCTGGAGAACAATCTCGACATAGCGATCGCGCGCTACAACTTGAACATCGCGGATACTGATGTTCTGCGCGCGCGAGCCGGCGCAAGCATTCTCGGAACCCCCATTGGTTTGGTCCTCAACACCCCGGGGGGCGGGGTCGGTGGCATCGGCGCAAACTCAGGTGCAGCGACCGGCGGCACCAGCCTTGGCGCAGGCGGGATCGGCGCGGGCACCAACGGTTTGGTTAGTTCCACTCTCGGCCTGGGGCCAGTGATCAACAGCTTCGATCCCGTGCTTACCGGGACACTTCAAGAAGATCATTTCAGCCAGCAAGCTACCAGTATTTTCCAGGGCGTTCTTCCCGGCTCCAGCCTGGCGCAGAATACCGGCACGGTAAACTTCGCTTACAACCAGGCATTTCAATGGGGCACGAATCTGACGGTCGGTTTCAATAACACACGCGGCACCACGAACAGCTTTTTTACCAGCCGAAGTCCGCAATTGAATTCCAGCTTCAAAGCTACCTTTAACCAGCATCTGCTGCAGGGGTTCGGATTCGCTCCCAACACTCGCTTCATCCACATTGCGAAGAATAATCGCGAACTCTCTGACGTGGCCTTCCGGCTGCAGATTATCGATAGCATCGACCAGATCGAAAACATCTACTGGGATCTGGTTTATGCGTATGAAAACGCTCGCGTGCAGAACGAATCGCTGGCCTTTGCCCAGAAGACACTTTCCGACACGAAGAAGCAGGTCGAAATCGGCAGTCTGGCTCCCATTGAGGTGGTCCGCGCCCAAAGCACCGTGGCGACGAACCAACAGGCGGTGACGGCAGCGCAAACGAATCTACAACTCGAACAGTTGCTGATGAAAAATGCGCTTACCCGCACCCTCAAAGATCCCGCGTTGGCCAACGCCGAAGTGATCCCCACTTCTACCATGGACGTTCCAGCGCAAGAGCCGGTTGTGCCTACCGAGGACTTGATCAACGAGGCGCTTCGCCATCGGGCTGAACTGGTCGAATCGCGCATTGACTTGAATAGCCGCGAACTCAGCAACAAAGCGGTTCGCAGCGCGTTGTTGCCGACTCTCGACCTGTTCGCTTACTACGGAGGCGCCGGCGTGGGAGGATCGCAGAATCCAGCAAACCTTTGTGCGAATTTGGATCCAACTTTACAGGGATTCGGATGCGCGGGCCCTGACCTATCGGCCGGACAGGTTCCGATTGCTCCGACGACCGGCCTGGGGGGCACGTGGAATCAGCTGGTCAATTCCACCGCCCCGGACAAAGGCGTCGGCCTGCAACTAAACATTCCGCTGCGCAATCGCGCGGCGCAAGCCGTGCAGATCCGCTCTGAACTGGAATTTCGTCAGGCTCAGATGCGTTTGCAGCAGATTGAAAACCAGGTGGGCATCGAAATCCGTAACGCGCAATACACCGTGCAGCAGAACCGCGCCAGCGTGGATTCCGCCAAAGCGGCGGTCGCATTGGCACAACAGTCCCTGGATGCCGAGCAGAAGAAATACCAGTTCGGCACTTCAACCACAACTCTCGTCCTGCAGTACCGGAGTGGGCTGGCAACATCTGAGTCCGCCTTGGTGAATGCCATGGTCGCCTACGAAAAATCGCGCCTCGAGCTGGACCGGGCGACCGGACTACTCCTGGACCACAACGGCATCAGCATCGACGACGCCGCCAAGGGCCAGGTCACCCGTATGCCCAACGTGCCCGACATCGCGCCGCGCAAAGAATTGCCTGCCGCAGCCCAGCCGGCGCCGCAGCAGCAGTAACCACCGCAGGTGCGGAGCGCCGGCATCCTCGGGATGCCGGCGCTACAACGCACTCCTCCCTTTGCATCTCCTTTTGCATCTCCTTCCAACAATTCTTTACAAACTGCGTCCCCTCCCTCCGCTCCATCCCGCTAAGATGGGAGCGACGCTTCCATGTTTCTCGCATCCAACTTTCGAAATCGATCTCGTACTTCAACAACATGCACCTGTTCCTACTCAAGGAGACGAACCATGTCTTTCTCTTCGCCCCTGTCCCTGCCCCTGCCCCGAATGACCGCAGCTTACAGGCGACTCAATCTGCCAATAATGGTGACGGCTTTTACCCTCCTCGCTTGCACGCAGTTGTCACCCCTTTTGTGCGCTCAGGATGTTCCCGCCGCGCCCACGCCGCAAACCGCGCCGGTGCCCGCACAGCCGCAGGCGGTACATTTGCAGGACTATTCCAAGCCGCGCCCGGCCTTCCCTCATTTCCTGCAGCCCTACCGGCCTCAGCAGGTGGCGGAGCCAAATCTGGGCAATTCGCCGCGCATCGATTCCCTCCTGCGCGACGGCAAAGTCTATCTGTCGATTGACGATGCCGTCGCCCTTGCTCTGGAGAACAATCTCGATATCGACATTGCCCGCTACAACCTCAACATTGCCGACACCGACTATCTGCGCTCCAAGTCGGGCGCCAACATTCTCGGTATCAACACCGGCATCGTGCAGAACACACCCGGAGGCGGCGTGGGCGGCCTCGGCGGCACAGTAGGCTCCGGCACGGGCGGCACCACCGTCGCCGCCGGTGGCGCCGGGACCGGCACCAACGGCCTGGTCAGCTCAACCCTCGGCATCGGCTCGCCCATCACCAGCTTCGATCCGGTTCTAACCGGCACGCTCCAACTCGACAAGAACGATACCGAATCCGTCAGCAGCTTGGCTCCAGTGCCTATCCTCGCTCAAAATACTTACACTGCCGACTTCGGCTACACCCAGGGATTCCAATGGGGCACCACACTTACCGCAGGGTTTAACAACACTCACATCACCACTAACAGTCCCACGACCCTGATCACGCCCGAGATCAACTCCAACTTCCAGTTCAAGATCACGCAGAATCTGCTGCAGGGCTTCGGCACTCTGCCCAACACTCGATTCATCCGCATTGCCAGGAACAACCGGGAAATTTCCGACATCGCCTTCCGCCTGCAAATCATCACTACCGTGGACCAGATCGAAAACATCTATTGGGATCTGGTCTATGCCTACGAAAACGTCCGCGTGCAGGAGGAGTCGCTCACTTACGCTCAGAAGGCTCTGGATGACTCCCAGCGGCAGGCCCAGGTCGGGACCGTCCCTCCCATCCAGGTGGTGAGCGCAAAGAGCACGGTCGCCACCGATCAGCAGAATCTGATCACCGCGCAGAACAACCTGCAACTGCAGGCACTGCTCATGAAGAACGCGCTCAGCCGCAGCATCGAGGATCCGGTCCTGGCCGAAGCCGACGTGGTTCCCACATCCAGCATGCAAGTTCCCGCGCAGGAACAGGTCGTCCCAACGCAGGATCTGATCGCTCAGGCACTCAGTCATCGAGCCGAACTCGCCGAGTCGCGCATCGATCTCAATTCCCGCGATCTCAGCAGCAAGGCCGTCCGCAACGCCATGTTGCCCACGCTCGACGCCTTCGCCTATTACGGCGGATCAGGCGTAGGTGGGGACCTGGCCCTGCCGGCTTGCACCGGCACCGTGGTGACGGGATGCTACAAGACCACTCCGCCCCCGTTCCAAACCGCAACCTCGGTCGGCTACGGTGGAACTCTGAATCAGCTCGTCAACTCCACCGCCCCCGACAAAGGCATTGGCTTGACGTTGAACATCCCCCTGCGCAATCGCGAGGCGCAGGCCAATCAGGTGCGCTCTGAACTGGAATACCGCCAGGCCCAGGTCCGGTTGCATCAACTTGAGAATCAAGTGCGGATCGAAGTTCGCAACGCGCAGTTTGACGTGAAGCAGAACCGTGCCGCCGTGCAGGCAGCCCAGTACGCGGTCGACTTTGCCCGCCAGACGTTCGAGGCCGATCAGCAGAAATTGAAGGTCGGACTCACCACTACCACTGCAATCCTGCAGGATGCTTCCGTCTTAACCACTTCCGAATCGAATCTGGTCTCGGCCCAGGCCGCCTACGAGAAGTCGCGCATCGAACTTGACCGTGCCACCGGATTGCTGCTCGATCACTCCGGCATCGACATCGCCGACGCCACCCGCGGCCAAGTCAGGCGCCTGCCCAAAGTTCCCTACGTGGTTCCCCGGCAGGACGCCCCTCCGGGAGCCGCGCCCGCGCAACCGGCGCAGCCGCCGGCTGGCCAACCCTAAAACCCGGTCATGTGGGGGCAGCCGCTGCGCCCGCCCGTGGCGGAACCGAAAGGGCTGTCCCTCGTTCAGAATCAGCCATATAGCACTCTCGGGCCACTTATTCCCGTATCGTGCCATTGCCATTCCGCGCTCGCGGCCTGAGGATACTGGTGCTTGGTGATTGGCCCTCTTAGTTGAAGCCTATTTCACAAGGCGAGTGAGAAAAGAAATGCTGGAGATCAAACCAAGGACGGAGATGGCAAAGCAGCAGGGCAGCCGCACAAGCGGGCAAACCGTCCGGCTGCTGACCGCGCTCACTCTCCTGCTGGTTGCCCTCACCGTGGTAATCGTGAGGGACCGCGAATTCTGGTTTGGTTCGGACGAGGCTTCTGAATCGAATGATGTGGCCCCGGAAAATACCCCGAAACCGGACTCGCACACGGCTCCCGCCAAGACCGCCGCGCAGGCGCCCCTGGCGCAGGCCGCGACCGCAAAGAACCACAACGCTCCGAAGACTCCAGCCCAGCCCGTAACAGTTCCACCCCAAAACGACGCTGCCAACCCAGTTCCGCCGGTGGTTGCGACCAATCGGGTCGTCCTTCCTCCGCTGGATGTCGAAGTGGTTGCCGGCGACACGCACCGCACGGTTCACGCGGGAAGCAACGTCACGCGAGTGGAGATCCCCAGCAACTCAAGCCGCACCTCGGCGGTCACGGCGTCGGGGTTGACGCTGCCTACGAATGCGGCCGAACACGCCCGTCTTTCTTCCGCTACCGTTCCTGAGCTGCGGCAAACTGTCGATGCGATCTATCCCCTGCTGGGGCAGCACACGAAGGTGCAAGGCTCGGTAGTGTTGCAAGCGGTTGTCGCTGCCGACGGCACCATCGAAAACCTGCGCGTTCTCAGTGGCCCTGCCATCCTGGCTCCGGCGGCGCAGCAAGCTGTGCGCGAATGGCGCTTCAAACCCTACATCCAAAACGGGCAGCCCGTCGAAACCAAAGCCAAGATCACCGTCAACTTCTCGATCCGGGTCTCGGACAGCGCGAACGCCAGCTAGTTTCTCCCATCAATAACAGAAAGCTCGACGCAGCGAGACGCTGCGTCGTTACGCTCATTCCCACTGGACACCAGATGTCCACGGAGAGACAATCACAGACATGCTGATCACACCAATTTGGCGTCGGCGCCAGATCCTTTCAATCTCTATCGCGGCATTTTTGTGCTCCGCCCTCACACTGTGGGGGCAGACATCCGATTCCCAGGCGGGCGACGCGGACTCCGCTAACAAGTCATGGAACGTTACAACCGAGTCTCAAGGCGGCTCTGTAAATCCCACCCGAACCCTCAAGAGTCACACCCAGAGCGGGAATCGCACGGTGGACAATCAATCGGTCCAGCGCCGCGGGGCTAACGGAGATTTCGAGCCTTACCAGGACATCGAAAAAACAACAGTGCAGGTCAGTCCTACCACGGTGCGAACCACAACGCGCACGTTCGGTCGCGATTCCGATGGAGCCAAGACCCTGGTGCAGGTGACAGAAGAAGAAGCGCGCACTCTGCCCGGAGGTGACTCGAACATAGTTCGCACCACGTCGAATCCCGATGCCAACGGCCGCCTTCAGTTGGTTCAGCGCCAAATCGAGGAAACAAAAAAGATCGGCAAGAATGTTGAGGAAACGAAAACAACTGTGATGCTTCCCAGCATCAATGGTAATCTTGCTCCCGCGATGAAGACCGAGGAGCGCCGCGAACAAAGCGCGAATGACACCGTGATATCTCAAAAAACCACGCTGGTTGCCGATGGCACAGGAAAATGGCAAGTGGGCGAGGTACGGCAAAGTACAACCAGGCAAGATGGCAACGGCAAAGACCGCACCACCGAGGAGCGCGTCTCCCGGCCGGATGCCGACGGCAAGCTGGGCGAAATCTCTCGCACCGTAACCAAGGACTCCGAGAACGCTCCCGGTGAAAAGCGCAACACAGTGGAAACTTATTCCGTCGACGTTCCAGGGTCGACCCGCGACGGCAGCCTGCACCTGGTTGAGCGAGCAACTACAGCCCAAAGAACCACTTCGACCGGGCAGCAAACCACAGCGCGCCAGGTGGAACGGGCGGACCCCGGTAATCCTGATTCCGGTCTGCAAGTAAGCATAGTAACCAACGACACGGTGCGCCCCGGCTCTTCCGGAGCCCGGGCCACGCAAACTATTCAACTGCGCGACTCGAACGGCAATTTTGAAGTAGTCTCCGTGGACACATCAAAATCCGATAACACTCACGCCGTTCAGGTTCAGATAGCGCCTTCCGCAAAGCCGATAGCACCCGCCGAAAAGTCAAAATGAAGTAAGGAAGACGAAATCGACGCAAGAGTCTGGCCGCATCTCTCAGGCCCGGCAAAGACCTGATAAACTCGCCCGTGATGGAGCGACCGAACCTTCCTGCCATCCCAAGATCCGTGTTGTGGATGGTGTTGCTGTCGTTTGTTCTGCAGGTGGCGGCAATCGGAGTTTTCCGCCAGTACCACACTCGCCCCGGAGAAGATAATTTCGGCTTCGGTTTCGAGATGGGCCGCATCGGCCGTTCCGTCGCCCTGGGCCAGGGTTTCAGCAATCCCTACGGAGGAAATACCGGCCCCACTGCCTGGGAACCTCCACCTTATCCCTATTTGATTGGCGGAGTCTTCAAGATTTTCGGCGTCTATACTTACGCTTCCGCGTGGGTGCTGCTGTCGATCAACAGCCTGCTCGCATCGTTCACCACGATTCCGGTTTATCTGATCGCATGTAAAGCTTTCGGCCCGCGCGTCGCAATCTGGTCGTCGCGCGGGTGGGCGTTCAATCCCTATGTCTGGTACTGGTCGATTCATTGGATATGGGACACGACCTTCACTCCGCTCATGTTGGCGTTGATCTTTCTGGTTTCGTTGGAATTGGCCGCGCTCGACCTAGAGCAAAGGCCGGGCTGGCAGGGATGGATACTGTTCGGCGCATTGTGGGGCGTGGGAGCGCTGGCCAATCCCACGATGCTCTCCTTTCTGCCCTTCTGCGGGCTGTGGGTGTGGCGCCAGAGGTACCGGCAAGGTCTGCCATCGCTAGCCGGTGTCGTGCTTTCCTCATTCGTATTCTTTCTGGTTCTTTCGCCCTGGCTGGTGCGAAACTATGAGGTTTTTGGCCGTTTCGTTTTCATTCGCGACGATTTCGGGCTACAGTTTCGTCTCGGCAACAACCAACTGGCCGACGGCATGCTGATCGCCACCCTGCAGCCTAATCTCAACAAGCTCGAGCTTGAAAAGTTCGAGCGCCTGGGCGAAATTGCCTACGAGGCCGACTGCAGACGGCTGGCCTTCGAATGGATCCGTGCCAACCCGCGGCGATTTGCGATCATCAGCGTGAAGCGTTTTTTTTATTACTGGAACGGCGTGCCCAGACCGACAGACAGTACCGCTTTCTGGGACTTTCGCAGTTCGCTCTTTCTGGCCTCGTCAGTCCTCGCGATCTGGGGACTCGCCCGTGCGCTGCGGCAGAAGCGGCCCGGGGTATGGCTTTTCGCCGGACTCGTTTTGACTTATCCCACGGTCTATTACTTCGTGTACCCGCATGCCCGTTACCGCCATCCCATCGAACCTGAGTTGCTTATTCTGTTGGTGTTCTTGCTTTCGGAAGTTCGGAGTCGCCGCGTGGCCGAGGAGTTAATTGCTGATTGTCGATTGTTGATTTGTTGATTGATCATTGAAACGCTGACCCAGTTTTGGGTTTGCAATCAACCATCAGCAATCAACAATCAACAATCAGCAATTCACTTATGACAATTTCCGTGGCCATCGTGGCGATGAATGAGGAAGCGAACATCGGCCGCACTCTGGCCAGCGTCCGCTGGGCCGATGAGATCGTGCTCGTCGACTCCGGCTCGAAAGACCGCACGTGCGAGATCGCGCGCGCGCAAGGAGCGCAGGTCGTCGTCGAACCGTGGCGCGGGTACGTTGCTCAGAAACAATATGCGATCGATCTTTGCACAAAAGACTGGGTGCTGCTGCTCGACGCCGATGAAGAGGTCAGCCCCGGACTGGCTGAAGAAATTCGCGCCGTGATCGCCGACCCGGGCGCTGCGAGCGGTTACCGGCTCCCGCGCAAGAATCTGTTCCTCGGCCGCTGGATGCGACACGGCGGTTTTTACCCCGACCCCAAGCTTCGCCTATTCCGCCGCGGGCACGGATTCGTAACCGGCCACGATCCCCATGACCGCTGCGAACTCAAACCCAGCGTGCCACAAGCAACCCGGCAGTTCAAGAACGCACTGGTGCACTACACCTATCCCAATTTGACGCTCTATCTCGGCCACATGAATCGCTATTCGTCGCTGGGCGCGCAGTCGGCGATCGCCAAGGGGCACCGCAGCTTCAGCTTCATCAATATCGTTCTGCGGCCGATGGCCACCTTCGTCTACAACTATTTCATCCGCCTCGGATTTCTCGACGGCCGCGAAGGCTTGCTGCTGCACCTCTACCACGCCGGCTACGTCTCGTGGAAATACGCCAAGGCTTGGGAACTGAACCAAAAGCCGCCGGAATAGTGGCATGCCCGGCATAACCGACCGGTCGTTCTAGTCACAACGCTCCAACTTGCCCGAAGCCGCGCGCTTACTTATGATCACTACGGAACACTGGGGTCCTCATGCCGGAGAAGAAACGGTCCAAGCCGCAAGTTGCCGAAAGTCCCATCGCCGATGTTTTTGAGAACCGCCATCCCTCCGCTATCGAGAAGGAGTGGGCGGAGAAGACCCTTGCGCCGGCCCTCGAAAAATCTCCCGAGCGGCCGATCGGCGCGCCCACCGGCGTGAATCTCGACGAGCACGGGCACGCGCGCTTCACCACAATTTCCGGCGTTCCCGTTCGCCGCCTCTACACGCAAGCCGATCTCCCCGAAGATTGGAACGAGGAAAAATATCTGGGATATCCCGGCGCTCCTCCCTTCACCCGCGGCATTCACGCCACGGGATATCGCGGCAAGCTCCACACCATGCGGCAGTTTTCCGGTTTCGCGTCGCCCGAAGAGACCAACCAGCGCTATAAATATTTGCTGGAGCACGGCGGCGGCGGCCTTTCCGTCGCATTCGATCTTCCCACGCTGATGGGCTACGATTCCGATCACGCCGCAAGCGAGGGTGAAGTTGGCAAGTGCGGCGTGGCCATCGACTCCCTCGAAGACATGGAGATTCTCTTCGGCGGCATCGACCTCGAAAAGACGACAGTCTCAATGACCATCAACTCGCCCGCATCGGTGCTCTGGGCGATGTACCTGGTGGTGGCGGAGAAACAAGGCGCGGACTGGAAAAAGATTTCCGGCACCATCCAGAACGACATTCTCAAGGAATACATCGCGCAAAAGGAATACATCTATCCCCCGGCGCCGTCGATGCGCCTGGTGATCGACACGTTCGAGTTTGGATCGAAGTTCACGCCGCGCTTCAACACTATTTCCATCAGCGGGTACCACATCCGCGAGGCTGGCTCGACGGCTTTGCAGGAGCTCGCCTTCACTCTGTACGACGGCATCGAGTACGTGGAGTGGGCGCGGCGTCGCGGACTCGATGTGGACGATTTCGGTCCACGGCTCAGCTTCTTCTTCAACGCGCACAATGATTTCTTCGAAGAAATCGCCAAGTACCGCGCTGCCCGCAAGATTTGGGCCCAAGTGATGCAAGAGCGCTTCAGTGCCAAAAACCAGCGCACCTGGCTGATGCGTTTTCACACCCAGACGGCAGGAGTCTCTCTGCCGGCGCAGCAGCCCAGGAACAACATTGCGCGCGTCGCTCTGCAGGCTTTGGCTGCGGTCCTCGGCGGCACGCAGTCGCTGCATTGCGATTCTTACGACGAGGCTCTGGCCCTACCTACGGAAGAAGCCGCCCGCATCGCGCTGCGCACGCAGCAAATCATCGCTTATGAATCAGGAGTCACGCAGACGGTCGATCCCCTGGGCGGATCGTACTTTCTGGAGAACCTGACCCTCGAAATGGAAAAGGGCGCTTTCGACTATTTCCGCAAGCTCGACGCCATGGGCGGCATGGTGAAGGCCATCGAGCGCGGCTATCCGCAGAAGGAAACCGCCGAGGCTTCCTACCAATACCAGCGCGCAGCCGAGGCCAAAGAGAAGATCGTCGTGGGCGTGAATGAGTTCGTGATCGAGGAAGATCCGCCCCACATTCTCTACATTGGCGAGAGCGTCGCCCGGCAACAGTCCGCCAAGCTGAAGGCGTTGCGCGCCCGGCGGTCGAACGACCAGGTGAGCCGCACACTCGATGCGCTAAAAAAAGCCGCAGGGCAGGAGCCAAAGGCGGGCACAAACGGAAACATCTCTCCAGCGAACACCATGCCCTATATCGTGGACGCCGTGCGGGCCTATGCAACCGTGGGAGAGATTTGCGAAGCGCTGCGCGAAGTTTATGGCACTTATACGGAAGTCAGCATCACCTAAGCGGCAGAATTGACGAAGACCAAACAGACCAAAATGGGAAGCGGACTAGATTTTGCGTGATATGGGCGAGATGTTGCGCCTTCTCCGGACTATGATTGAGATCACAAATTGGCCAGCGTGGTATTCAGGTCTGTCTCCCCAGCCTGGGACCACAGATAGTAGGGCAATATCTTTCCGTGTCCGGAGTGATGGCCGTTGTACCCTGCATCGGAGTCGCGTGCGCCCAGGAAGCCGGCGCTCTGCACTGCCAGTCCTATTGCGCTATTAGGATACCCATAGTCCCCATACGGGTAGGCGAACGTAAGGGGATTAAGTCCCTGCGCAATCAAATCTGCTTTAGACCCATTAATCTCGTTCGTTAAGGTGTCAGCTACTGAGCATGCGGGTACCTGGCAAAGAGTGGACAGGGATTGGTGCGTCCGGGTGTGAGCACCGATCTCGTGCCCGTGCGCGGCCATGGTCTGGACTTCATCCCAGGTGACGAAGCCGAGGTTACCGACACCTACTGGCCCGAGGTCGGGGTTGACGATCGTATCCCCGAGCGTGTTGCCCGTGATGATGTATTGTGTAGTCCTTATCCCCGCCGCGTCGAAGATAGGCAGACCGTTGTCGTACATGGACTGGTACCCATCGTCGAAGTCAATCGAGACGAAACCATTGGCAGTGATCAAGAAGGATAGGGGTGCGGAAGTCCCGGCCTGGGGTGCCGGGTTCGACACCGTGACCGGAATGGTAGCAGCCGCGGCTAACTCATCGGCCGGAATCGTGACCGTTATCGTATTCGAGCTGATGGAAGCAGGGGTCAGTATGTTAGACCCGAAATTCACCGTGGCCCCGGTAGCGAAGTTGCTGCCCGTGATCGTTAGGTACGTCAGGTCATCGCTGCTTGTCAAAGCCAGTGGAGGCGATAGCCGGGTAATTACAGGAGGAGCTGGAGGAGGCGGAGGCGGCGTTGTGACCGTCAAGAACACCTGCCCTGTCACCGAGCCAGCCGTAGCGGTAATTTGCGCGATGCCTGCAGCAACTCCGGTGGCGACATTGCCGTCCATCGTAGCCAGGCTTGGATTCTCACTGCTGAATTGAACGGAAGAAAGATTAAACGGCGCGCCAAATTGATCTATGCCGGACGCGGTGAAAGTTTGAGTCGAACCGACATCTATCGACGCATTCGTTGGCGTGATGCTGATAGTGGTGAGCGCGGGAGGGGCCGGGGTTACAGTCAGTTGTACTGGCGGTGCAGTGATCCCCTGGGCGCTGGCCGTGATGGTTACAGTACCGCCGCCCTGCGCGACGCCAGTCGCGGTTGCGGTGTTCTGGCCCTCGCCGTTGAGGGCGTTTACAGTAGCGATGTTTGGATTGGAACTCACCCACGTGAACGTGAGTCCGGACATCGGAATGCCAAACTGATCTAATCCGGTTACGGCAAATGACGTCGAACTGCCCGCCGGCACGGTCGCTGTCGATGGCGTTACCGTCATTGTCGTCAATATGGCTGCGGGCCTCGTGGTTGTCAGTGTTGTGCTGGCACTGATCCCCTGCGACGAAGCGGTGATGGTGGTTGTCCCCCCGGTAGGCCCACCTGCGCCGGTGGCCAATCCGGCGGCGTTGATTGTCGCCACACTCGGGTTGCTGCTGGCGAACGTGAACGTAATCCCACTCATCGGATTTCCGTACTGGTCAACCCCACTGCCGGCAAATTGTTGAGAACCCGTCGTAAGAATGGAAGGGTTCACCGGAGTCAAAGTTATGGTCGTCAACGCGGGGGGCGGTGGAAGCACGGTCAACAACGCCGGGGAACTGCTAACACCCTGTGCCGAAGCAACGATGTTTGCTGTGCCCTGACATACTCCTGTGGCAGAAGACAGATTAAGCGTGACGCAGTTGCTGTTCGTCGCCCAGGTGAATGCAATGCCTCGCATGGGCTTGTTGTACTGATCAATCCCTAGAGCGGTGAAACGTTGCTGGCTCCCGATTTGTATGGCTGCTGAGGCTGGCGATACGCTGATTTTGGTTAATACCGAGGGGAGCAGAGCAACCGCGAGGTTGATCGTGGTGGTTTGCGGCGTCAAGCTTCCCGAGGTGCCGGTGATGACTACGGTTGTCGCGCCCGTGATGGCCGTACTGCTCGCCGTCAGGGTCAAGATGCTCGTAGTGGCGCTGGTTGACGTGAATGAGGCGGTCACTCCACTGGGCAGGCCCGAGGCCACCAAGCTTACGCTGCCCGTGAAGCCGCCTGTAGGGTTCACCGTAATCGTGCTTGGGACACTGCTCCCCTGAGTAACGATCAGACTGCTGGGTGCGGCTGACAGCGTGAAGTTCGGCGGCGCGGTCACCGTAAGCAGCGCGGATGTGCTAATACCAGCCGAGGCTACTGTGATGGTAGAAGTACCTGTCGCTATCCCTGTTGCCAACCCAGTTGCGCTGATGGTAGCGATTGCCGGGTTACTGCTGGCAAATGTCAGAGGGTCGCCGGCCATGGAATTGCCGTACTGGTCTTTGGGTGTGGCGGTGAACTGTTGAGTCGCCCCCACCTGTACCGACGCAGCTTGCGGAGCCAGTTCGATCGAAGAAAAGGCGGTTGGCGCGGGCTTAGTTGAAACTGGCGTCGGATTGCCACCGCAACTTACCGACAAAAGAAGGGTAAGGGCGATAGAAGCCAGACATGTCAGCTTCCATTTTTTCTTTATGATTGCCAAAAGACTCGTGGCCCTGTGGCCGCACCTTTCTCCGTCTAACGAGGTAAGTTTGGAGACATGACAATAACAAAGAACGTCGGTGCTTCTGCGGAGCGGTAAGCGGTGAGTGAACTGCGCGCCCAGACGATATCCCTCATTCTTGTCATGCTCTACCTAAGGAGCAGTGCAATCGCCATGCCAGCTTAAGAATTGCGCTGCCTTTCAAGCTGCCCCGGCCCGTTCGATGCTAATTTCCGTCTCGGAAGTCCTAGTAGTGAGACAACTTAGCTCAAGCTTCAGCCCTCGCAGAACAGCAGCACTCGGCAAACATCCGCTTGTCACAAGATTACTTTTACGGTTACCTGGGGACGTTACCACCGCCATCAAGAATCCAAGTGGAAACAGAATATCTTCCACAGAAAAGGAAAAAAATGTTCCACCCGGAGAATTCCGGTCGTGGTTCAGCGCATGACGGTTGCGGCCGCCCCGCGGCCCACTCCCGCAGGACCCCGCTTTGCGCCGGCGTGCCTTCTTCCACGATCTCGCCCGCAGCCGTCTTGACGCTTCTCCTGGACGGTCGGCTGCCGGGAAATTGACACCATTAACTTGATTCGTTTTTTGTTCGCCCAAAGGCGATTCTGTGATAAATATATATACCCATGCGAAGAGCTCTCACTCACCTCAAGAAGTCCGACCCCGTCATGCGGACGATCATCGAGCGCATTGGGCCGTGCCGCATGCAGTTTTCGCCGCCCGAGTTCCACAGCCTGGCCGAGGCGATCGTCTACCAGCAACTGAACGGCAAGGCGGCCGAAACAATCTTCAAACGCTTCGCCGCGCTGGCGGGCGAGCCGCTCACGCCGCAGGGCATCCTCAAGCTGAGCGACGAACAGATTCGCGGCGCGGGATTGTCCAAACAAAAGTCGGCGTACTTGAAAGACCTGTCCGCAAAAACCTCGAGTGGACTGCTCGACTTCGCACGCCTGCCCGACCTGCCGGATGCGGAAATAATCGAGCATCTCACCCAGGTGAAGGGCATCGGCGTATGGACCGCGCAGATGTTTCTGATGTTTACGCTCAAGCGCGAGAACGTACTGCCGACGGGCGATTTCGGCGTGCGCATGGCGATGTACAAGCACTATCTCGATGTGCCGCGAGCGGCGAAAAAATCTGCCGCCGCAAAGAAAGTCCGCAAGAAGAAAATTAAGTTGCCGACTCCGGAACAGATGGAGAAGATCGCGAAGCGCTGGGAGCCTTATCGGAGCGTCGCGTGCTGGTATCTGTGGCAGAGCCTCGACACCAAGACTCTTTAGTCACGCTGGGGACGCAAGCCATTGTGCGCCCGCGCGCCCCGTGTGGTTAAATGAAGGCGATGACTGATCTCAAGATTCGCGTGCTGGTCGCGAAGCCGGGGCTCGACGGGCACGACCGCGGCGCCAAGGTGATTGCCCGCGCCTTGCGCGACGCCGGCATGGAAGTAATTTACACAGGATTGCGGCAGACTCCGGAGATGATTGTCAGCGCCGCGCTCCAGGAAGACGTGCAGGTGATCGGGCTGTCGATTCTTTCCGGCGCGCACAACGCCATCGTGCCGCGGGTAATGGACCTGCTCAAACAAAATAAGATGGATGACGTTCTGGTGCTGGTGGGCGGAATCATCCCCGATCAGGACATCGGCGCGCTCAAGAAGCTCGGCGTGGCCGCGATCTTCCAGCCGGGCACTGCCATGGATGACATCGTGAAGTTCATCCGCGCCAATGTGAAGGGCGCGGGCGTGCCCAGCTGATTAACAAATTCCTTTCCGGCCTTGCAGATCGCTTGAATGTTCCGACTGGAACATTTCAAAATGGCAAAAACATCTGGCGTAAGTTATTGATTCTTCTAGCGGGCTTTTGGAACGATCCATGGAATCAAGGGGTTAGGCTGTGGAAGAAATGTCTACTTTCGAGGACGTCGGATATCTACTAAAGTAGACTTGACAGCCGCCTAGTGTACTTTATAAGGTACGCTGCGCAACCCGGAAAACAGTGGCGGATCGGCGCACGTATTCTTTTCCTACACGGTTCCCTGCCGCTCCAGAGGACAGCAAATCCTCACCGGGCTTTCAGCCCGGTGAGGAATGACAACATTGATCCGACTGGCGAATGCTGGTTCTTGCAGATCAATAAACGGCGCATGTGGTTCTCACTTTCTCGGTTGCCGAGTAATCTCTCTCATGGGTGATCGGCCTAGCTAGTCGACATCAGTGACCTTTCCGTTGACGAAGGTCACTTTCATATCCGGGTAGTAAAAGATTTCTTTGGCACCCAAAGTGGCCACTTTCTTCGGCTGGCCGAATGTCGCCACGACCTGGTCTTTCGTCTGGCCCAGGGCGATGATCTTGGGAGGCTCTGCCGGCGTATCGGCCGGTGGTGGAGGAGCCTTGATCGGTGCCAGAGCATTCCGGGAAGCAGCGCCGTTGCCGGCGGTATTGTCTGCATTTTCGACGGTAACGACTTCCGCAATGGTATTCATCATTTCGCCTGCCGGCGGGATGTTTTTCTTTTTATATGGAAACTTCACCAGGCCGTAGTATCGAACATCAGCATAGGGATCACTGTAGAACTTTAGAACAACGTTCTTATCCGTTACCGCGAAGGCAGTAATCCAGAACTTTTCTCCCGCGACAAACTTGCGCTGAGGGACGTTGCTGACGTTGGCTCCCGGTTGCACCGAGTTTAGCTGCATGTTGGTGCTGAGGGCATCGGCGAAGCCCATGGAGAGCTTGCCATCCTTGTAGGTTGTCGTTGGCCCATACCTGGTATCGACGCTAAACATCACCAGATTGTCCTTGTGGAGAACCAATATGGAGCCTTCCTGGACTATGTCCGATCCGTCAGCCGTTGTCTTGGTGAGCGCAAACTGCGAGCCCAGCCAATTCTGGATTTCGGCTTTCTGATCCTGAGCGTGTAACCAAGGAGTCAGGCCCGCAATTAGGACCGCCACGGTCAAATGGACCGTTCTGCGCATAACAGACCTCCTGGAGAAATCCCTTGGGATTTTTCGTGCTAATCAACCCTGGGGAAACGACTCGGCCCGAATCGACCTAAACGAGAAAGCAGCCGGTCTTGGACTGCGGGGGAAGACGATGCACTCACACAACAGCGCGGTGTACGCCTTGTGAAGTGATCGAGGTAGTTTCCTCCGGCAGGCACGCGGGTGTCAACGGAAAACTGGCCTTCCGTTGCGCGTCCCTGCGGGAGTGTTATACCGTAGTCAGTCCGTTCTGTTGATTCATACCATGGCTGATCGCAGCGAAGATTCCGCCGTTGCTTCGTCTCAGGCGTCTCCGGCGTCCAACGTCCTGGCGACGAAGGTCGATCCCACCTCGGCACGATATGAAGCCAACATGCGGTTTCTGGCCGACCTTATGTCTCAGGTGCGGAATGAAAGCGAGAAGATCTCCGAAGGAGGCGGCGCCAAGGGCGTCGAAAACCAGCACGGCAAGGGACGACTCACCGCGCGGGAACGCATTGAGTTACTGGTCGATGCTGGAACTTTTTTCGAGCTGGGAATTTTCGCGGCCCATGGGATGTACGAAGAGTGGGGCGGCGCTCCGGCCGCGGGCGTAATCACCGGCTTGGCGCGCGTGCAAACCCGGCTGGTGATGATCATCGCGAACGATGCGACGGTGAAGGCCGGAGCATTTTTCCCCATGACGTCGAAGAAAGTGATTCGCGCGCAGAACATTGCCATTGAGAACCATATTCCCACAATCTATCTGGTGGATTCTGCGGGCGTGTTTCTGCCGCTGCAGGAAGATGTGTTTCCCGATACGGATGATTTTGGCCGCGTCTTCCGCAACAATGCAGTCATGTCGGCCATGGGGATTCCGCAGATTGCGGCCATCATGGGGATGTGCGTGGCCGGAGGCGGATATCTGCCGGTAATGTGCGACCACGTGCTGATGACCGATGGCAGCGGCTTGTTTCTCGCCGGACCGGCGCTCGTGCAGGCGGCGATTGGACAAAAAGTTTCCGCGGAAGATCTGGGTGGAGCGGCCATGCATGCGGGCATCAGCGGCACCGTGGATTTCCGCGAGCCGGACGATCCGGCCTGCCTGGCGCGCATTCGCTCGATCATCGAGAAGTGGGGATACCGGCGGCAGTCGCCGTGGGACCGCAAGAAGCCGGTCGATCCGGCGCTGGCGGCCGAGGAAATTTATGGCATTTACGATTCTTCGCCGGCGCGACCTTACGACATGAAAGAGATTCTGGCGCGCCTGCTCGATGACAGCCGGTTCGACGAGTACAAGGCGGAATACGGCAAGACGCTGATCTGCGGCTACGGGCGCATCGGCGGCTTCGCCGTGGGAATTGTCGCCAATCAGAAACTACACGTTCAGCAGACCGACCACGAGGGCCACAAACGCATGGAGTTTGGCGGTGTGATTTACACGGAATCGGCCGAGAAGGCTGCGCGCTTCATCATGGACTGCAATCAGAACCTGATCCCGCTGATTTTTTTTCACGACGTGAACGGGTTCATGGTGGGGCGCGACGCGGAGTGGAGCGGCATCATTAAAGCGGGCGCGAAGATGGTGAATGCGGTCTCGAATTCCGTGGTGCCGAAGATCACCGTGATAGTAGGAGGCTCGTTCGGTGCGGGTCATTATGCGATGTGCGGCAAGGCGTTCGATCCGCGATTTGTTTTTGCCTGGCCCACGGCGCGTTATGCGGTGATGGGCGGCGACGCGGCGGCGGGAACTCTGGTTGAGGTCAAGGTGAAGCAACTGGAACGCGGCGGGACAAAACTCAGCGAAGAAGACAAGAAAGAACTGTACGAATCGACGAAGCGGACCTACGACGAGCAGACTGATCCGAGGTACGGGGCTGCGCGGTTGTGGATCGATAAG
>CAVPEZ010000026.1:0-28168 GCA_963703635.1 uncultured Acidobacteriaceae bacterium | reverse complement strand
GGCCTTCTTCTCCCGCTTGTACTCCTCAAACCTCTCCAGAAACCGGTCGATATCCTTCTTCTGTAAGTAATAAGGAGTCGACAGCCGCAGCTTGTGCGGGTCACCGCCGCGGATGCGAATCTTATGCGTCTTCCACAGCCAGTTTTCCAGATCCATGCGCGGGACCGGTGGAACGTTCACCGTCACAATGGCGCAGCGCAACGCGGGATCGGGCGAGGTCCAGGATTCCGCTCCGCGCTGCTTCATTTCCGCGAGAACATAGTCGGCGAGGGCGCGATGGCGGCGTTCGATGCGATCCAGGCCGATGTCATTGGCCAGCTTGATGGACGCTCGCAGTCCCCACAACGCCGGCACATTCGAACTGCCGATGCGCTGGAAGCGTTCTGCGCGAAGCTTGGCATCGTTCCAGCCTTCGGTCACAATTGTGTTCCACAAGCGGTCGATTACTTCATCGCGTACATACAGAAAACCGGAGCCTTTGGGCGACTGTAGCCACTTGTGCGGGCTCGCAGAGTACATATCACAGCCCAGTTCGTGAATGTTGAGGCGCATCATCCCGGGCACGTGCGCGCCATCGACTGCTGAGAGGATTCCCTTCGACCGCGCCAGCCCACTGAGTTCCTTCGCGGGCAGCACGACCCCGGAGAACGTAGTGATATGGCTGAAGAAGATCACGCGAGTCCGCGGCGTGATGGCGTCGCTAAAAAGATTCAGAACCTGAGCGGCATCTTTCACAGGGCGGGGCAGCGTGACTTTCTTTACCACGATGCCATAGCGCTTGGCTTTGAGGTTCCAGGGATGCTCGCCGCCGGGATGCTCCTGGTCGGTCATGAGCACTTCGTCGCCTGGTTTCATGTCGATGCCATTCGCAATGTAACTGTTCGCTTCCGTGGCATTGCGCAGCAGGGCGATCTCGTCACGATTGCAGCCCACGAAGGCGGCCAGCGGATCGCGAAACTCGTTCCACGAGGCGTATCCCCAGATGGGATAGTCTTCGGGATCCTGCTGATCCATTCTCTCGGTGGTCGAGTAGCCGTCGAAAATGGCGCGCAGCACGGGCGCCGGGCTGGAGCCTACGGTGCCGTTGTTCAAGTAGATCTCGTCCTTAGGAATAAGGAATTGCTCGCGCATTGCGGCCCAGTAGGCGTCTTCGTTCTTGTCAAGCAGGGAGTGGTCGGGGAGCGGCGGAATCTTTTCGAGCTGCGCGAGCAGATTGCCTCGCAAGGCGAGCGAGGCGGCGATTCCAGTTGCGGCGGCAGAAAGAAAGTGACGGCGATCCAGCATTAGGCCTCCGGTCGGCATGAACGACGGAAGGCGCTATGGTACGACCGGGAGAAGGAATCCTCAAGTGGGGATGCGTTTACAGCTCCTCGTGACGTGATGTCAAAAGGGATTAGTGCGCTTTGGTTTGAGCCGCGTGAATTTGAGGCTCCAGAATGTCGCGAACGTAGTGCCAGTAAGGAACCAGCTTGAGCGCAGCCTGTGCGTTCTGCTCGGCCGCGTTCAAGTCTGGCGTGGTCCGGTTCAAGTTCGACCACGCCAGGTTCATCAGCAGTTCGGGCTCCCCCCATGAGGGCTCCAGCGGATCACTCACGTCGTGCTTCTGGTTGCGGACTGCTTCCAAACCTTTGTTATAGACTTCAAACGCCTTGTCCTGCCCCCCTCCGCGCTCCGGAGGCGAGGACCAACGAATGGGTCCGAGCACCCACAGCAGCCGAGGATTGTCTGGAGCTGCCGCCATGGCTTCTTTCAAAAGCGGACTCGACTGTTGGAACAGTTCCTGAACCCGGGTCTGGTCGCTCTTGTGCAAGTACATCAGGTAGCCCAGGCTCGAGCCTGCCCCAATCTTAGGTTCCACCCACGCAGGGTCCCGGGCAATGGCGTCTTTGAAATCGGCGACTGCCTCGGTGAGGTCCTCCTCCAGATCATTTGGAGTCGGGGAGTCGTTAAAGCCGTTAATCGCTCTGCGCCACAAGGCAAATCCACGCCAGTAGAGCACGCGCGACGCCAGCTTGCCGTCTTCGGGGATGGGCGTGAGTTGGTCGTGCAACCCCTTCAGCGCCGGGCGGTCTCCTTCGTAGTCCGCCCGCTGAATCTTGTGCACAATGCCGATGATGGAATCGCGGGATAGGCCGGCGGGCGCTTTCTCTGCGGGACGCTGCTCCGCCGCGAAAGCCGGGACGACCAGCGTCAAAAGCACGAACCACAAGCGACTTTTCCTGCAATCCAGTCGAATCGCAGACATGGAAGGCCTCCCTGTCTTAGCCTTAGGGTTAAAGAGGGTTAAAGACGGTAGAGTTAAAGACGTCCGCCTGGCAGGTTGGCTAGTGTTCGCGACCTGCCCCCACCAGCTCTACGCGGTCAGATTATACCTTGGTTAGGCCGGAGTCTCCGCCTGGGCTAGGCGTTCCGGATAACCCCGCCGGGCAGGGGCGCGTCTAACTGGCAGGAGAACTTTGGGTTTAGTGTCTTCCGGGCCGGGCGTATAATGGCGGTAAGAGCGGTGGGCGTAAAGGAGTTCCCATGAAATTCCGTTGGTTAGCAATCTCTGTGGCATTGGCGGCGTTCAGCGCAGGATCCTGGACGTTGGCGCAGGTTTCGGATCAGGACAAAGATCAGCCTAAGTCGGGCGACGTGCAAAACGCGCCGAAGCAGGCGCCAGCCTCCCTGCCGACCAAGGATGACGACCAGATTAAGCACGACGGCACCAAGACCGACGTGGATGCGGTGGGGAACCGCAACGTGGGGTGCGGACGTGGCGTTGGCAACTGGTACACCGTGGAGGGGCAGGTAGCGCGGGGCCGCGTCTTCGCCCAGCAAATCGAGGCCCAGATCAAGCTCGTCAACGACCCCGTAGTTACGGAATACGTGAACCGGATCGGCCAGAACCTTGTGCGGAACTCGGATGCGCAAGTGCCGTTCACGATTAAGGTGATTGACTCCGACGTGGTGAATGCCATGGCCCTCCCCGGCGGATTCTTCTACGTGAACTCAGGCCTCATCCTTGCGGCCGACGAAGAAGCGGAAATGGCCGGCGTAATGGCTCACGAAATTGCCCACGTGGCGGCCTGCCACTACGCCCGGGAAATGACGCGCGCGCAGTTGATGCAGATGGCGTCAATCCCATTGATCTTTGTGGGCGGTGCGATTGGCTACGGAGCCTATGAAGCGTCAGGGCTGGCGATTCCCATGACCTTCCTGAAGTTCTCCCGCAACTTCGAGGCCCAGGCCGACTACCTCGGAGTGCAGTACATGTACCGCGCCGGCTATGATCCTTCGGCGTTTGTCTCCTTCTTCGAAAAGTTGCAGGCGATGGAGAAGAAGAAGCCGGGGACGATCTCCAAGGCGTTTGACACGCACCCGCAGACTGCGGATCGCATTGAGAAGTCGCAGGAGGAAATCCGCAAGATACTGCCCTCGAAGCCGCAATATATTGTGACCACGTCGGAGTTCGACGATGTTAAGGCCAGGCTGGCGTCGATCGAAAACCGTCACAAGGTGCTGGATCAGAAAGACGCCAACAAGCCCAGCCTGCGGCGGACTTCCGCCGGAGGCGACAGCAGCACGGGCGACAGCAAGAGCGATGACGACCGTCCAACCCTGAAGCGGCGGGATGATTCGTCGAAGTAGCCCTAGATCGAACCAGGTTAGATCGAACCAGGCTAGATCGAACCAGGAACGAAGCGAGCCAGGAATCATCGAACCGGCGGCCATTGGCCGCCGGTTTGGCGTTTGGAGCGGGATCCAATCAAACAACGGCATCGCCATCGCAATTTGTGACCTCAATCCAGCATCCTGTTGCCGAATCCAAATAGTCTGAGCTACGCTAGCGTAATCCTCGAAGGAGCCGATTCCTCCATGCCAGAGAACACACTCACGATCACCGACAACCGCACCGGTCAGACGTACACCGTTCCCGTGGAGAATGGCACGATCCGGGCGATGAGCTTGCGGCAGATCAAAACCGGCCCGGACGATTTCGGGCTGATGACCTACGATCCGGCCTTCATGAACACTGCCTCGTGCCGCAGCAGTATCACCTACATTGATGGTGACCGGGGAATCCTCCGCTATCGCGGCTATCCCATCGAAGTGCTGGCCGAACGCTGTTCTTTCCTGGAAGTCGCTTACCTCCTGCTGTTTGGTGAATTGCCCACACAAAGCGAACTCAAAACCTGGGTACACGACGTCACCCACCACACCATGCTGCACGAGACTACGAAGAAGTACATGGAGGGTTTCCGTTACGACTCTCACCCTATGGTGATGTTTGTGAGCACGGTGGCGGCTCTCTCCAGCGTGTATCCGGAAGCCCGGCAGGTGCACGAGGCGCCAAACCGCATGTTGCAAATCAAGCGGCTAATTGGAAAGGCGCCATCGATCGCGGCCATGTCGTACCGGCATAACGTGGGATTTCCCTACGTGTATCCGGACAACGATCTGAGTTACACCGAGAACTTCATGAATATGTTGTGGAGGATGGTCGAGCCGAAATACGTGGCCAACCCGGTCCTCTCCCGCGCGCTCGACATCCTCTTCATTTTGCACGCGGATCACGAGCAGAATTGCGGCACCAACGCCATGCGCTCCGTAGGCAGCGCCCAAACCGATCCGTATCTGTGTACAGCGTCGGCCGCGGCGGCTCTTGCCGGGCCATTGCACGGCGGAGCCAACGAAGAGGTCCTGAAGATGCTGGAGGAGATTGGCTCGAAAGACAACGTGCCGGGCTTCATCAAGAAGGTGAAGGAAGGGCACGGCAAGCTGATGGGCTTCGGGCACCGCATTTACAAGAATTACGATCCGCGGGCGAAGATTATCAAGTGGACCTCCGACCAGGTCTTCCAGGTTACGGGGCGCAATCCGAAACTGGATGTCGCTTTGGAATTGGAGCGCATCGCTCTCGAAGACGACTACTTCGTGAAGCGCAAGTTGTATCCCAATGTCGACTTCTATTCCGGCATCATGTACCAGGCCATGGGCTTCCCGCCGGAGATGTTCACCGTGCTGTTTGCCATCGCGCGCACAGCGGGCTGGCTTGCGCAGTGGCAGGAACTGGTGAACGATCCGGAGCAGAAGATCGCGCGCCCGCGGCAGATCTACACGGGACACGAAGAACGGCAGTTTATACCGATGGAAAAGAGGACGGCGGCCAGCGTTTCCGCTCGCTAGTGGTTTCCAGTGCGCGAGCAAGAGAAATTCGCATACGGCGTGTCGCCTCAGATCTGTCATCCCGAGCAACGCGAGGGATCTTGGTGTTTGCCGAAACCGGCAGCGACGCTGGCCCAGGCAAGAACCACGATCCCTCGCGTCGCTCGGGATGACAGTTGTCAGTAGGAAGTAATAAGCGGAGTTGCCGCTGCGCGGGCGTGCTTTGCGCGGGCTTGCTTTACGCGACCTGCTTCGTGGTGAGCGCGGCCACGTACTCGCGCCGCTCGGCGGGCGAGGTGATGACCTTCATCTCCTGCCAGTCATAAGGAAATTCGCGTCCGCAATCGAGGCAGACTACGTAAGTTCCCGTCAAGGCTCCGGCCTGCGGACGGCGCGCCTTGCCGCGAATAGTTACCGGAAAGCTGTACCGGGAGTGCCAGCAACCAAAAACCGCGTCAATAAGCTTTGCCACCATGGGACACCTTCCACACCCTTGGGCGTTTCCCCGTGGGTTGTTCTGAGCGTGCGGCCCCCTCGGCTGCTCGTTACTTTCAATACGCAACCACTCAGTTACTTAGATTCATCCCGGAGAAAATGGTTTCGAATTCCTCGGCGCGAGCTGCGGGCTTGAGGCACTGCTTTTTCCAAAGTGATTCTCTGGAGGGTATTTACCGGCAGCCAGGAAAACTCTATTTTGCCCTTATAGGCTATATTCCTCGGATCGCCAGCAGAAGAACATCGTATATCCAAGTGCGATCTCAGTAACCACTAGCCAACTGACCACTAACCACTGCTACGACAGATTCAGAGCCTTCTTGATGGTCCCGCGCTCGTTCTGGATCTTCTCCTGAAGGAGCGTGATGGCGTAGATGAGCTGCTCGGGACGCGGCGGACATCCGGGGACATAAATGTCGACGGGAATTACCTGGTTGACGCTCTGCACGAGGGCGTAATTCTGGAAGACGCCGCCGGAGGTCGCACAGGCTCCCATGGAAATCACCCACTTGGGCTCCGGCATCTGCTCCCACAGTTGCCGGATCACGGGCGCCATTTTGTTCGATACGCGCCCGGCAATGATCATGAGATCGCTCTGCCGCGGCGACGGGCGAAATACTTCCGCCCCAAAGCGTGCGATATCAAAACGCGATGCGCCCATCGACATCATCTCGATCGCGCAACAGGCCAGCCCAAACGTCATCGGCCAGATGGAACCCTTGCGCATCCAGTTCACGGCCGAATCGAGGGTGGAGAGCACAACTCCCTCCGGCGTGGGATTGCCGAAGGTCAGGTCCTTGACGACTTTCTTGCCGTTCTCGATGTCGACGTAGGGGCCGAAATTCAGTTCGGGGGACATGAAGGTATTTTAAACTATGAGCGGTTTCAATCGAACTTCTGAAGCGGAAAGGCATCCATTACTTCGTCAGCGAGAGAATAGACGAAATTGAAATCGTATGTCCTTCCGAACTTTGGCACCCAATAACTGCCATGGGCAAGCCAATGCCGGAAATTGAAGGCGCTTCGCAATTCTCCAATTAGCCGCCGCGATCCAGAGGAGTGTTCTTTCCACGCTTCGAAAATGTCTTCGTCCAAGCTTACCCATGTCTGGCGAGATTTCCAGATTGCCCGAAAGGCCTTCGACAGGTCATCCTTCAGTCTTTTTTCGCACCGACGCTGGTAGTCAACACGGAAAGCGGCTTCCAAGCTGGTCAGGATAAAGAATGCCGATCGCTGATCCGTTTCTTTCAATCTGGCAGTGAGTCTGCTCACAATTTCGTCAGCAGACGAACGTCTTCAGCCGAAACCTGAAGAACCTGATTGAAGTACAGCCTCAAGGAAGAAATAACGTCGTTGTGATACTCGGCGATCTCCACTATGGCTGCATCAGCCATTGGCCACTTCCATAATCAACTGGAAGAGACTCTCTTGCGTGATCTCTATAAATCTCCTTTCCGGGGGGCGAGTGACAATTCTCCACTCCCATTCGATGTCGGATGTCGGTTTGCTCGGCGGCACAGGCAGTTTCCCTCCAACTCCTATGGTCACCTTGATGAGGGATTTGGGACCGGGCGCCGTGCGGTCGACCAAGAGTAGCTGGGCTTTGCCAGCGGGACCGATCACGTCCACGCGACCCTTGGAGCCGATGAGCAGAGTTCCAATCGGCACGAGATCAACTTCTTGCCTTCCGATCCGCAATATCATCTGCTCGGCGGAGTACGACCCGATACGCTCCTCGTTCAGATTGATCGGTCGATATTCGAGTCGTATCTGCCCAGCGGAGACATATTTACTTAAGAAAGATTCAACCATTTTATAGAGACGGCGCAGATGTAAGAGCCAGTCTTCGCGCTCCTTTCCCCAATCGATCGAAGCGGTTTCAGAGTCAGCCTCCAGTTGCCGGCTGACAAATTCGTCAAATGTCTTATTTTCGGTCCGAGTGTTCTTGTGCATCCCGCCCAGCTCCAGAATGGTTTAGCGATTACGGCGTTCCAAATCCATTTTCGCCATCGCCTGCGTCCTACTTGCAATCACATGGTACGCCTCGGCGTAGAAGCTTTCTAGGGGTTCACCACGATCTTCCCGAACATCTGGCTCTTCTCCAAGTACTCATGGGCCGCGCGTAATTCTCTGAGCGGGAAGACGCGGTCGACCACCGGCTTCAGCTGGCCGGCAAACACGTGTCGCAGCACTTCATGCAGTTCGCCCATGGTTCCCATGTAAGATCCCAGCAGCGACAACTGCCGGGCGAACAGATGCCGCAGGTCGATCGCGACGTTCGGCCCGGTGGTCGCGCCGCACGTCACCAGCGTGCCGCCGCTTTTGAGGGACTTCACGCTCTCGTCCCAGGTGGCCGCGCCCACGTGCTCGATCACGATGTCGACGCCTTCTTTATTCGTGATCTTCCGGACTTCCTCGGAAATCTTCTGCTGATAGTGATTGATGCCGTAGTCTGCGCCTAGTTCGCGGCCCTTGGCCAGCTTCGCCTCATCACCCGCAGTCGTAATCACGCGGCAATGAAAAAGTTTGGCGATCTGAATCGCAGCGATGCCGACGCCGGAACTCGCGCCCAGCACCAGCACAGTCTGCCCCGGACGAATGCCGGCACGTCCGACGAGCATATGCCACGCCGTCACAAATACGAGAGGCACGCTCGCGGCCTGATTGAAATCGAGCGAGTCGGGAATCGGAATCACGTTCGCCGCCGGCGCGGCGATCAGCTCGCAGTTGCCTCCATCCACGCCATTTCCCAGCACGGTAAATGACCGGCACTGGTTCTGCACTCCGGCAACACAGTTCTCGCAATGGCCGCAGTAGTGCATCGGCGACAGCAGCACGCGCTGCCCGGCCTTGAACTCGCTGACGTACTCACCCGCCTCGACTACTTCGCCGGCGACGTCACTGCCAAGAATGTGCGGCAGCTTCACGCCCGGCAGCCCTTTGCGCACCCACACATCCAGGTGATTCAGCGAACATGCGCGCACGCGCACCAGTACCTCGTCCTTACGCGGTTGCGAATCGGGGATGTCTTCATACCTTAAGACCTCCGGGCCACCGAATTGATGAATGCGGACTGCTTTCATAAGGGTCCTCCTGTCAGGTTTTGCGGCTACGACAGCATACTTCCCCAGATTAGGAATTCCCAATCCGGAATCAACATAAAATTTCTTCAGTGAATCGCCTCACTGGCGCGGATCTTCAGAGTCGGATTCCAGCAGGTGAGCCGAAGTCTAGAGGGTGTTGCCAGTGGGTACTGGACACGGCTTGCCAAGCCGGTGAGTGGCTTTCATCAGCCACTGCGGTTCGACTCCGCCGCCCTCTGTGTTCCACTCACCGAAAAGTAAGCTTGACAATCGCGACCCTCGGGTTCACGATGAAGGTGCTTGGCAAGCCGTGTCGAGCCTAATTGATTTAAAGCAACAAGCCCCGAAGTGATGACGCGGGGCTTTTGCTTCTCCGCGTTTGACTCTCTCTGTTAACCGACTGATAATCAACCTGCGAGCTACTCCCGGCCTTATGGATATCTACGAACAAATCGTGCTGCTTCGCCGCCAAGGACGCCGCGGCGCAGTGGCAACCATCGTGAACGTGCGCGGCTCGATCCCCTCTTTTAAGACGGCGAAGATGCTGGTGCGGGATGACGGATCAATCGTGGGCACAATCGGGGGCGGTTGCGTCGAAGCCGATGTCTGGCAGGCAGCCCGCGAAGTGATGGAATCGGAAAAGCCCCGCACGCTCACCTTCGATCTCAATCAGGATCCGAAGTACGACACGGGCCTGGTCTGCGGCGGCACGCTCGAAGTTTTTATCGAGCCCGTTTTACCTCCAGCGTTACTTTATATATTTGGCGCAGGTCACGTTGCCGTAAACCTTTGCCAGGTAGCTACTAACGCAGGCTTTGACCCCATCGTCACCGACGACCGGACCTCTTACGCTACGAAGGAACGCTTTCCAGCCGCTCGCGAAATTCATGCGCTCGATTTCGACGAAGCCATCCAGAAGCTCGACCCCAACGAGACTTCCTACATCGTGATCGTCACCCGAGGTCATCGCGACGACATGCGGATTCTGCGCTGGGCGGTGCAAACCCGTGCCCGCTACATCGGCATGATCGGCTCGAAGCGCAAGGTCATCAAGATCTTTGAGACGCTGCGGCAAGAAGGAGTGTCCGCTCAGCTGTTCGACCGGGTTCACGCGCCCATCGGACTCGACATCGGCGCCGTCACCCCGGAGGAAATTGCGGTTGCGATCACGGCAGAGCTGATCGCGATTCGGCGGCACGCCAGTGCCCGCCTGCCTCACATGAGTTGGTTCCAGTCCCCCGAACCGCGGACTGACGCGGACGAAGTTCCCGATACGCCCGCGGCAGTCGATGAGCGCGACTAGATTGCTGATTGCTTCTGAGTTGTCATCCCGAGCAACGCGAGGGATCTTGGTTTTTGCCTGCACCATCCGTGTTGCCGGCTCACGCAAACACCAAGGTCCCTCGCTTTGCTCGGGATGACACGCGGCTTCGGGTAGCGCAATCAACGATCAGCAATTGTTTGCTGTTCCTGCTATCTTCGCAGCATGACCCGCGCTGCCAGCTTCGCTGGCGTGATCCTCGCCGCAGGAGAGTCTTCGCGCATGGGCCAGGACAAAGCCCTGTTGCCGTGGCCTCCCGCGGCCGCCGGGCAAACGGCTTCGAGTGAAACGTTTCTCTCGGCGGCAATTCGTTCGTTTTTGGCGGCCACAGAGTTCGTCCTGGTGGTTTTGGGAAAGAACGAAGCGGTGCTGGCGCCGATTATTTATGCTCACGGGGCATCTCTGGTGGTTAACCCGGACCCCGGTCGAGGCCAGTTCAGTTCGTTGCAAGTCGGCCTGCACGAAGTGCTCAACCATGGCCGCGACGCCGCCATGATCACGCTGGTCGACCGGCCTGCGGTCAGTTCAACGACGATTCAGACCTTGCATGATGCCTTCGAGGCCGCCGATCAGAATATCTGGGCTGTCGTGCCGGAATTCTCCGGCAAACACGGGCATCCCTACCTGGTGGGCCGGGAAATGATGGAAGCTTTTCTGCGCGTTCCAGCCACATCGATCGCCCGCGACATCGAACACGCGCATCAGGAGCACATCCAATATTTCAGAGTTGACGATCCTCTGGTAGCTTTGAATATCAATACGCCGGAGGACTATGCGGGGCTGCGAACCCTCCAGAATTGATGATTGGTGATTGATGATTGAAAACCAAACCGGGCTGACTTTGCTTTTCAATCATCAATCAACAATGTTCTCTATGTGCCATTGCCCGTTTCGCCCGCCTCACGTTATCGTCGATAGATGAACGCCGCACGCACCGAAACCTTTCTTCCGACGACCAAAGAGTTCCTCGACTCGGTCCTGCGGCGTGGGCTGCGCGTCGCGGCCTTTGATTGCGACGGCACGCTGTGGGCGGGCGATGCCGGGGAGCGCTTCTTCGATTGGGAACTGAGAGAGAGCGACGTTTTTCCTGACAGCGTGAGGCGCGGCGTCCTGAGCCGATTCTGGCGGGAGCGTTATGCCGCCTACCAGCGTGGCGAGGTCGATGAAACCACCATCTGCGGCGAGATGGTGACGCTGCATAAAGGCGTTTCAGAGGCGAAGCTGATGGCGGCCGCTGCCCGCTTCTTCGATCAGTTCTTCGACCCGCAGATATTTCCTGAGATGCGGGAGCTTGTCCGCTGCCTGCAGGAAAACGGCTGCGAGGTCTGGGCCGTCTCATCGACCAACGAATGGGTGATCCGCGCCGCGATGAAGCATTTTGGCGTGCCGGAGAGCCGCGTCCTCGCGGCCAAGGTGGAGGTCGAGCGCGGTATCGCGACCGATCGTCTCCTCCGCGTGCCCTCAGGCCCGGGCAAACCGGAGGCGCTGCGCGAAGCTGTCAAGAAGGCGATCGACGCCGCTTTCGGCAATTCTCGCTGGGATGCGGAGATGCTGGCCATGGCGAAACATGCTTTCGCGGTCAATCCGAATCCGGACCTCGAGTCCACCGCCCGGGAACAGGGCTGGCGCATTTATTTTCCCGACAGCACGCGTCCGGGGAGTAGTGGGCTCGAGAGAAAAATCAGTAAACCCCGAAGGACACGAAGTATCACGAAGGCCCCACCCCCGAGGCTTACAATATCGTGACGATGTATTCCGCGCAGTTACTTGATCATTTTCAGAATCCGCGCAATGCCGGAGAGCTTCCCGATCCGGACGCCACGGCCGAAATTGAAAACCCCGCCTGCGGAGACGTGTTGCGGTTGAGCCTGTTATTGAGGGAAGGCCGAATTTCGGAAGCGCGGTTTAAGGCCAAGGGATGCGTGGCGGCGATCGCCTGTGGCTCGGCATTGACGGAATTGGTAGTGAGGAAGACGCCGGACCAGGCTGAAGATTTGCGGCGCGAGGATGTCATTGCTGCCGTCGGCGGCCTGCCCCAGGCCTCAACCCACGCAGCACAACTGGCCTTGGATGCGCTCTCGGCAGCGCTGAGCCTTCTCAAGGCGTAATTTCAAATTCATGCCATCGTCGCACACGCCGCTCCGCATCGTCAGCCTGCAGCCCAGCGCGACGGTCATCCTTGCCGCGGTTGGAGAACTCGACCGCGTGGTCGCGTGCACGAAATATTGCGCGGATGTGGTTCCTGAAATCACATCGCGGCCGCGTATCATCCTGGCCGACTCGTGGACTGCCAACGCCGAACAGATTATTGCCACTCAGCCTGACCTCGTCATTGCCGCCGTGCCTTACCAGGAGAAGGCGGTCATCGAAATACTGAAATCGGGAGCGCGCTTTTTGGGCCTTGCTCCCAAGACTCTCGCCGATATCTATACTGACATCGCTACCATCGCCGGCATGGTCGGCGTGAGCGGTCGCGGCGAAGCGGCGATCGCCGGCATGCAGCAGCAGATCGAACACGTCCGCGCCAGCACTGCGAGATTGCCTCGTCCTCGAGTGTTCTGCGAAGAGTGGGGCAAGCCGCTCATCGCATCGCAGGCCTGGGTCGCGGAACTGGTGGAAGCCGCTGGTGGTGAGTTCGTGGGTGCACCAGGACGGCAGATTTCGGCACAAGACGTGGCTGGCATGGATCCCGAGGTCGTGATTGCCGCGTGGTGTGGAGCGGGCGATCGCGTGCCGCTGGAGAAAATTGTGAGCGAGCGCAACTGGCAGGGAACCCGCGCCGCTGGCGCTGCCCGCGTCTACTGTATTCGCGACGAGTACCTTAACACGCCCGCTCCCACGCTTCTCCGCGGTCTGGATGCACTGGCGTTTGCCATTCATCCCGAACGGTTTGCGGTGACCGAAGGAATCCGCCAGATTACCCCGGTTCGCTCTTCTACAGCCGTGGATATCCCACTGTGAGTTAAGATTCTGTTCATGTCCGTCACCACCAGAATCGAAGAGGTTCGCCAGGAAGTAACCACACTCGCGCAAGCCGCGCCCGCGGCCAAGGATCTGATGCAAGGGGTATGCAAGCTATTGCACGAGCGCATGCTGAAGTACAACTGGGTTGGCTTTTACATGCTCGAGCCAGGCGCGCAACCTCCGATGCTGGCGCTGGAAACCTTCGTGGGCGCCATGACTCCGCACACGCGAATTCCGCTGAACCAGGGCATTTGCGGGGCTGCCGCTTCCAGCGGCAAGACGATCGTGGTCGACGATGTCAGCAAAGATCCTCGTTATCTTGCCTGCTCGTTGGAGACTAAGTCCGAAATTGTTGTGCCTGTTTTTGTGGCGGGGCAAGTCACCGGCGAACTGGACATCGACAGCCATTTCTCAGCTGCGTTTGGGGCCGAGGACCAGGACCTCGTCCAGTACTGCGCCGAACTCGTCGGGAAAAAGCTGGAGAGGTCGCGGTAAAGGTTGAGAAGGGCGAGGTCCGCGCGCCCGAGTTCCGTGGCTGGATTTTTTTCGCCGGCGGGAGGCGAGCTACCAGTACTTTCAAATTATGAAACGGGTCGTCGCAGCCGTGATCGAGAATAATGGCAAACTGCTGGTCTGCCAGCGCACGCGGCATCAGACCATGCCGCTCAAGTGGGAGTTCCCCGGAGGAAAGATTGAAGAGGGCGAGCAGCCTCGCGACGCCCTGCGCCGGGAACTGGAGGAGGAATTAGGAATCGAGGCCAGGATCGGCGATGAGATCGCGCGCCTGCAGCACACCTATCCGAATGGGGCTATGGTTGAGCTGCGGTTCTTCATCGTGCGCGAATACCGCGGCGAGATCGAGAACCGCATCTTCCGCGATGTGCAGTGGTCCGCGGCTAAGGACTTGCCGTCCTATGATTTTCTTGAGGCGGACGCTTCCCTGGTCAGGGATCTGGCGGCAGGAAGATTGATGTGACTGTTGCCGGCATGGGTTTTACTTCCAAACAAACCACTGCCACGTGGTCGCACCAATAGAAAAGCTCTTAACCGCAAAGTTCGCGAAGAACATCCGCGAAGGTCGCTAACCGGACGGCACACCTGGGGCGCGCTTTGCCATCCGGCTCTCGTTTCAATTTCTTGTCAAAAGCCTTTGTTTCCTGTGTTTTCTATCGTTTCTTTGTTATCCCTTGGTCCTCAGCTTTACAATATTAATGGTAGTGATCACCACCAACACCGGGCGGCAGCCCTGAGCTATTCAGGGTAGCTTACCTGGTCGCCCTGATTAGATGTCCCTCTGTCCCTTGCTCGCATGGGAAGGGTTGCGGGGGCCGTGAGTTTCCTAGGACTAGGCACGGCTGAACATCCAAGCCTTGCGATTCCAACCTTAGCGCGATCCTCCTGTGGAAGGAAAGGTTAGATGTCACAACGGAAATAATTTAGTTGTGGAAAACTTCTGGCTGGATTCCGCGCAGCACTCAAGGCAAAGCTTTTACCCGCAAAGGTCGCTAAGATTGCCGCAAAGTTCGCTAAGAAAAACCCTGCCATTGGCTAGCCGCCGCCCCTTAGCGTCCAGAACCATGCGATAGTCAGGCCTATCATTACTACCGTGGTCAGCCAGGCCACGGCGTTGAACAGGCGCGTGTTCACGTACTCGCCCATGAGTTCTTTTTTGTTGATCAGCAGCAGCATGAAGATCAGCACGAAGGGAAGAACCACGCCGTTTACCACCTGCGACAAGACTGCGATCCTTACCAGCGGCAGGCCGGGTACGAGAAGGACGGTGGCGCCGGCGACAATCAGAAAAGTGTACAGCCAGTAGAAGAACGGAGCCTCGCCGAACCTCTTGTCAACTCCTGATTCGAAGCCCAGGCCCTCGCACACGGTGTAGGCGGTGGAAAGTGGCAGAATCGACGCGGCAAACAGCGAGGCATTGAACAGTCCCACGGCGAACAGGATGTAAGCGTACTGTCCAGCCAACGGCTTCAGAGCCTGGGCCGCGTCGGCGGCGTACTTGATGTCACGGAATCCGTGCACATACAGCGTTGCGGCGCAGGCTACGATAATGAACCAGGCCACCACGTCGGTAAAAATGCAACCCACGATCACATCCCAGCGCGAAGCCCGCAACCCGCGCCGGGTTACGCCCTTCTCGACAATCGAGGACTGAAGATAGAACTGCATCCAGGGCGCGATCGTCGTCCCCACCACGCCGATTACCATGTACAAGTAAGCCTGCTGCCGAAAGTTGGCCCACTCCGGCGGCCGAAAGGTTGCGATGGTTGCGACTTTCCATGCGGGATGGGACCGTATACCGGCAAAGATGTAAGTGACATAGACGAACGACGCTACGAGGAACACCTTCTCCACGCTCTTGTATTGGCCTTTCACCACGATCAGCCAAACGATGACGGCGCAAACCGGCACGGTTATGTAACGCGACAGCCCGAACAGTTCCAGACTGGTGGCGATGCCGATAAATTCCGTCACCACGTTGCCGAAGTTGGTGATGAGAATTCCGAGCATCATGAGAAACGTGATGCGGAACCCGAACTCTTCGCGGATCAGGTCGCTAAGTCCTTTGCCGGTCACGGCTCCCATGCGGGCGCTCATCTCCTGCACCACGATGAGTGCCAGGGTGATCGGGATCATGGTCCACAACAGAAGAAATCCGTACTGCGCGCCGGCCTGGGAATAGGTCAGGATGCCGCCGGCGTCGTTGTCGACGTTGGCGGTGATGATTCCCGGTCCTACTACGGCCAGGAACAGCAGGGTCCGGCCTCTCCAGCGTTTTAGAAGTCTCATGCGAGCATTGCGCAAACATATCGCAGAAGATGAGTGTCCCACTCGTTGCTTTCTTCGCAAAATGTGGAACGAGAAGCCGCACTAGAATAAACGCACTTGCGGATTGTGGACAAAGAAAAAGTGCTCAAAGGGTAAATAAAAGGGTTTTGAGTGGGGAAACGCAAAACCCTAAATCGCGGAGGTCGCGGAGAACGGCCGCGGAGAACGTTGAGAAGCGCGTTCTGCTGCCCGGGCAGTTTAAGATAGTTTCAGGACCTGTACGCAGGCCAAAACTAAGAATGACAAAGAACTCCGCTCGCTTTTTCTATCTATTGATTGCTCTCGCCGTCGTCATGCTTGATCGTTGGACCAAGCACATAGTGGCGCAACGCATTTCACTTTATCGTCACATCCAGATCATCCCCGGCTTTTTTAGCCTCACGCACACAGAGAACACTGGCGCGGCTTTCAGTCTGTTCGCCGACTCGACCGGACCCTGGAAAACGGGCTTACTGATTGCGTTTTCGGTGGCCGCGCTGGTGGTGGTCTCGATTTTGCTTTGGAAAAATGACCCTGCTCACGTGGCTACTGGTGTTGGCTTGTCGCTGATCATGGGCGGAGCTTTGGGGAATCTCTGGGACCGGGTGGTGCGCGGGCGTGTGGTCGATTTTCTGCTGTTCTACGTGAAGCGGTATCAGTGGCCAGTTTTTAATTTGGCGGACAGCGCCATTGTGATCGGCGCGGGGCTATTGGTGCTGGAGATTTTGTTTCACAAATCCAGCGGTCACGAATCTCAGCCGAACTGAACTCGAATCTGGGTAGCACAAAACAGAATCCCCGCTCTGCCTCTCCTACGGGAGAAGCAAGAACGGGGGCATCGGGGGGAGAGCTGACAGCGGGTTAGTCATTGTCCTCGCAGCGGTCGCACACCGGTGTGGTGCGCGCTGGCGCGTCGGAGTGGGCGTTCGGTACCGGCTTCTCGCCGGCCGAACTGTGGAAGCTCGGGCCGTCGCTGAGACCGGTCACCGGCGCATTCATGGTTGCGTTGAAGGTCTCGCCCGAATTGGCCGTGGCTATACCGATTATGGGGAAGGCCACGCCGTTGACGAAGGTAAGCGAAGTGTAGTCGCCGGGCATAAATCCCTGATTGGTGTTAGGGAACCAGGTCAGGGTCATTGCGCTCGATAACTGGGCGGGCGTCGACCAGGTAGCGCCGCCGTCGGTGGAAGAAATGTAGCCCGCCTCCAACTGGCAAGTGGTCTTTTTGCAGTTGGTCTCGGGGTAGTAATAGTAAGTCAAGCCGAGGTGAGCGGTGCTTCCCGAAGTGTTCGGCTCGATGGCCAGCCCCGGCAGAAAGTGGTCCACGGTGCTGGTGGTTGGATCAATCGGAATGCGAGTCACTGCACTCCACGTTGTGCCGTCGGTGGTGGTGCTCATTACCAGATCGTTCTCGGCGCAACTGGTGCGGAAGCGGCAATCCTGCCACACCGTGTACACCTTGTCGGCTGCATCAGTGGCGGAGGTGGGCAGCACCAGGTCGCGCAAGTTGCCCGCCGCGGTGTGTTTGCTGATTGCGGAAACGGTGACTGGGGCGCCAAAGGTTTTTCCGCCGTCCGTGGATGTGGTGGATTGAATGTTGCTGTTAAAAGCGTCGCTGCCGGGAGCGATTACTCTTCCTGTGCTGAGGGACAGCGGCTGAAGCGCGAACATGGCCGGCTTGGTGGAAGGCTGAACGGGCGTGCCCCAGGTGGAACCACCGTCGCTTGAGACGGAGAAGTAAACGATGTCGCCGGCACCGTTGTTATCCCACTCAGCATAGCAGTTGCCGTAGTACGGGCTGCCGGGGTTGTTGTCGCAGCTGACCCAGGTCTTGTCGGGCTTGCTGTAGACCGGGGTCACGGTGACAGGTTTGGACCATGCGGTGCCGGTCCTGGAACGGCTCAGCAGCATGGCGGTACTGGAACCGCCGTTGTTGTACAGAGGAAGGTTGGCGACGAGCCAAAAACCATGCTTGGCGTCATAGGTCACCGCGGTATCGGTGGCGCGATCGTAATGACCCTCGCCGCCGGTTTTCGTCAGACCGGGAAAAGACCCGTGGGTCCAGGTGGCGCCGCCGTCCGTCGAGGTGGCCCAGCCGTTGTCGCTGGATCCGCCGCCGTTGTAGAAACGGCCTTGTTGGAAGGCGGTCACGATGGTGTTTTTGAAAGAGAATGTGGCCGCCTCGACTTCTGTGGCGTGCTGGGAGGCGGTGTTAGTGAAGGGATCGCTGCTGATCTGGGTGACTGCAACCTGGCCTTGCAAGGTGAGAGCCAACGTCATAACAAACGTCATACTAAACAACAAGGAAAAGACGAAACGGGTTGTCGTCGTTCGGGTAGAGGGGCTGAAAAAAGCACGGCTGGAAAGAGCTTCCTGGGACAAAGCTTGCCTCCGAGAGTCTGGGTGACACGTTCGCAGTGGGGTCGAGTCAGTATCAATCTTGAAACTATCCCCGATAATACCCGTGGGATGATGACCGCTGGAAAGCCTTGTGTCAAGCGGAAAGACGCGGGGTTATCGTTAGCACGCGATACGGGAGAACCGCGTGCGGGCGGGAATTCCAGCCAAGCCGAAGACGTTCCCGGCTTTCTAACCGCCAACGGGACAACGGGCGCTACGGCTGTTTCTGCATTTCGAAGGCGGTTGTTGGATTGTCTTCCTTATTCTCAAAAACAACGTGAATCGACTTTCCGCCGGGCAGGACTGACATACGCTTAATCGCAACCACTTCCCCATCGCGTTTAGAGGTCAGTTCGACTGTGTCCGGGCTTAACAGTTTCGCGGAGACCATCGTGCGACCGGGGTCGTCCTCGACGGGGTAGTCCTTACCGTCAAACTTTGCGTCGAACCGTTCGCCAAGGGGGGTCTCCACACTAAATCCATCCGCTGTGCACTTGTATCTGATTGTCGAGCCGTTCCTGGATCGATTGGTTTTGTAGGCGCGCCAGGAGCCGGAAATGGAGTGAGAGCCAGCAGGCCCTTTTTCGACTCTTCGATTGCGAGTCTCAATGGTGACGGTCTCTGCTTCAGTTGTGTCTTTGACCAGTTGGGTCAATGTACGTCCATCGGGAGAAATCGCATCGACTTCTGTGAACATCGTTTTCCCGGCTTTCTTGGCGAGGAATTCAACGGTGTGTGCATCGACGATTTGAAGGTTCACCGTGTCCCAATTGGCCGTCTTCGCAACCTTGTGGTCGTACCCGTCAGCCTTGATTTCCATGTTCGCCGTGCAACCAGAGCAGCGAAACACGCCTTTGGCAAGTAAATACACTGCTAGTTCCAGTGGAAGAGGCGCGGTGAACACCCAAGAGCCATCGAAAGGGCTTTGGCTAAATGACGCTGCAGATGACAAGAAACAGGACGAAGAGGCTTTTCGAGCCTCACGGGTTGGATGAACCACATCTTATCGCCAAAATCCTACGGCGTCCCGTAAAGCTGCTTGTAGACGCAGGCGTTGCGCATGATGGCCTGGACGTACTCGCGGGTCTCGGTGAAGGGAATCGATTCGACGAATTCCTGCGGATCGCGATACTTGCCCTGACCCAGCCACTCCTCGACGCGGTCCGAACCGGCGTTGTAGGCGGCGAGCGCGTATTCGAATGAACCGCCGAATTTGTCAACCATGCCCCGGAAATAACGCGTGCCCAGTTGCAGATTCACCGCGGGTGTGTACAACTGGCTGGGGCTATAACGCTGCAACTTCACTTCCTTGGCTACTTGTTTGCCGGTCTTCGGCAGTAACTGCATCAGGCCCACCGCATTGGCCCGCGAAACCGCATTGGGATTGAATTCAGACTCCTGCCGGATGAGCGACGCCACCAGGTAGGGATCCAAAGCATTCGCGGCGGCAGAACGTTTCAGGTCAATCCAGTAAGCCTTGGGGAAAAGCGCTTCCCAATATTTCCGCGGCAGATCGGGGATGTCGAGGGCGAAGTAATTGGGCGCGGAATGCTTCATCAGTTCGATGGCCTGGTCGTAGTGCCCGGTCTCGTCATAGAGTTGCGCGGTTTCAGCCGGACCCCAACTGCCGCCATCGGGCGTAGCCGCGGCGGCGGCCTGCAGCTCTCTTACGGCAAAATCTACAAGACCGCCATTTCCCAGAAGTTCCGCTTTCTGCACGTGCAATTCATCGTGTGGAGGTTCGGAAGGCGCGACCTTGGCGTTGCTGTCGAGAGGCGGCACGCGATCAAGCAAGGCGTAGGTTGTGGTTGCATCGTCTGCCGCGGCGGGGAGATGCTTCATCCTCTCCCGGCCCAGTTCGGCGTAATAGAAGTTGCGATAGCGATCCGAGAGCTTCTGATAAAACGCGCGAGCCATGAGGGGCTGGTTGTCTTCCTCAGCCAGACGGGCGCGCCAGTATAGAGCCGACGAAGTTTCCGCGCCGGTGGGATACAGGGCAATCTGTTCCTCGAATGCCTTCTCGGCGTCCTGGTTGCGTCCTTGCCGAAGCGTGAGCCAGGCCGCCTTCCAATGTGCGTACGAAGCCTTCGCGCCGCTGGGGAAGCGCTGCTGGATTTCACGGAATGCGTCGAGCGCCTGATCGTACTCGTGATGGACAAGATGCAGATTGGCCGCCGAGAGCAGCGCCTGCTCCAGCCACGGACTGGTCGGAGCCGCGTGGCGCAGTTCATCGACGGTACGGTAGAAGGCGTCATTGTCACTGGCGGACCAGGCAAGCTGGCCCAGCAGGTAGAGACGCTGCGCGTTGACTTCGCCGCCTTCGATGCCGAGCAACGCAAGAACTAACTTGGCGTCATGGTTCTTGCCGCCGCGATGAAGCGCATCTGCCAGCGAAAGTTGCAGGGAAGGCTTCTCGGTAGGTCCGGCTTCGTTTGCCAGGCTGCGATATTCGTCTGCAGCCTCGGCGTAACGCTTCCGGGACACCAATACGAGGGCCCGGGTTTTGAGTTGTGTGACAGTTGGAGGGGGCGCGGAAGGCAGCTTCTTCATTTCGGCATAAGCCGCTTCCGCTTCGATGCTGGCCGGCATTGTGTAGTAGATATTCCCCAACGTCTCGGCGGCCTTCGCAGCCTGGCCCGAGGCAGCGTAAGCTCGTCCCAGCGCAAATTCCAAATCAGAGCGAACGGGTAAGCGCAGCGGCTCCAATAAAGAGACCGCCTCCGCCGCTTGCCCTTCGAGCAGGAGCGCATCCGCATAGCGGACGGTGGCATCGCGTACCAGCAGCGAATCCGGATGAGCGTTGGCAAAGTCGGCCAAGTTTGCCACCGCCTCTCCGGTGCGTCCCATCTGGAGGTACGAGGTTCCGAGGTAGTAAGCGACGTAATCGCCCAGGTCGCCAGCGTGGACCTTGGCGCGGTTTAGCGGATCGATAGCTTTGGCGTAGTCACGATCGAGGATGTGCGCGTAGCCCAGCACCAGCCAGGCAAGCGCTCCTGCGTCTTCCTTGGTGTGGGCACGGGCATACGCTTCAAGCCCGTTGTAGGCGGCGAGTGAGCGATCCTGAAGAAGCTGTTGCGCCATCGGACGCAAACTGGCCGATGCCACAAATGCCTGACGCATGCGCGCGACGCGCGGAGAGATGGGCCGATGCCTCCGGGTGCTGACGGGGTGATGCGTGGCAGCGCTGGACGCCGGCTTCTTGGAAGCGGTTGGCTTGTGGGTTTGAGTTTTGCCTGAGGGAGCGGGCTTAGCGGCGGGCTTCTTGTTGGTTATTGTCCGAGCAGCCGGTTTTCGCGGAGACGTATCGGCCTGGCTTTGCGGGGAACTGGACGCAGATTGCGGTAAGGCCTCTGCCGACACAAGCAGAGCGCCAAAGAAGCCGCAAAGCATTGCGGCCAGGAATACCCACCACTTCCTCGGACGTATTCGCACTGAACCTGATTGCACTGAACCCGATCGCACTACGTTAGTTTCGCGGAGACCCACGCTACCGCCAGAGCCTCTACTGCCAGAGCTTTTACCTTGTGACCGCTCAATCTTTTCCTGCAAATCTTTTTTGCAAAAATCATGCAGCGAAATCTAGCGGCGGAAATTCGAACCCATAATCGAGATGTCGTCTTCAGCCAGGCTGCGCAGCAACTCATGGTGAAAATAATCACCGCTGGCGGCGGCCGTACTTCCATAACGCTTCTGAAATGTACCACGGCTTTTGTCGATGTCTTCCCTCAAACGGTCGTACAGATCTTTGTGGCGACGGCCCTCTGCAACTTTCGCCTGGTTATAGAGCTTGATTTCATCCACCAAAAGGCGCGCGAAGCGTTGTGCTTTGCGATGGACGTCGGCGTCTTCCGGCGACAGTCCAGCCAGGGGATCAGTAGCGGCAGCGGGCGCAGCGGCTGCGGATGCATGCGCTGAAACCACTTCTACTATCTCGGGCGATGGCGCGGGATCGGATGTGAAACTGGCGGGCACATGTTTGGGCGCGTGCGACGCGAAGGGATCCGAAAACGAAGAAACCGTATGCACGGGCGCGGCGCTCTCAACCTGATTCGCGGCGGCTTCTTCCCTGGCTGCCGCCTGCTTGCGGAGCGAGGTTACTTCCAGCCATGCGCTGGTTGTGATCACCAGCAACTGCAGGGCGTCGGAATCCAGCTTGCCGCTGTCGCCACCATCGGCGTAGACCAGGGCTGCTACTTTGTCCTTGAGCGCCAGCGGCAACACAAGCACTTGCTGGTGGGCTGGGCTGCCGAAGTGTTCGACGAATCGCTGATCCATCTGCGAGATGGTGCCCGCAGTTGCCTCTCGATTTTGATAGGCGTTCGCGACGGGCCCGGCATTCAGATCGAGAGGAAAATCCTTGGCTGGTTCCTCATCGGCAAAGCCGCGGGATTGCCAGCCTGACGCGGTTCCCGCCTTGACCACGAAAAGCGCGATGCGCGAGCAGTAGGCACTGCCGGCATCGAGCAGAGCGCGCAGAATTTCTTTTTGAGTTGAGCCGGCGTGGATGCTGGAGATGGCTTGAACCAGAGCGCCGGAGTCCGGCTGCGACTCAGCGGGCGCTTCGCTTACTGGAGCCGGCAATGCATCGAGCACTTGCTGCACAATCTGCGACTGCTGTTGCGGCAGTTGCGCCATGAGAGCTTGCCCCACGGCGTATTCGACGCGCCGCCGCGTCTCGTTCTGCATTTCGTTCTCGCTGTCGTTCTGATCCGCCATGCCTAGAGAACCATATCCCCGCTGAATCGATGTCCGGTCCGCGTGTCCGTGAAGCGGGCCCTATCTGCTGATTATAGGGCACTTGTGGGAGCGTCCCAGAGTACGCAAGGACGTGTTCGACCGCGTATCACCGTTCCTCAACTGTAGCGCAAATCTGCTTCCGGAGAAAGCTGGATCATGTTGCAAAATTGTTCATCTTGACACCCTCTGCCGCGCGTGCGATGTTCGCTACTCCCGGTGTTCGAGATCATCCGACCGTAAGCTGACACAGTGCACGACCTCGGGAGGCGGCATTCACGGCTGGGGCACGGTGTTTGAGTTGTCGCCCACAGCGGGCGGGATCTGGACGGAGAAGAGATCCTGCACAACTTCAATTACAACCACAAGGATGGCTTGCAGCCCTACTCCGGATTGACCTTCGACGTTCACGGAAATCTCTACGGCACTGCCGCTGGCGGCTTATATGGCTTTGGCACGGTATTCGAACTAACGCGGGCGGGCGGGGGCTGGAGCGAAAAGATCCTGTTCAATTTCACCGCCAAGAGCAACGGCGGCTTCAATCCCGCCAGCGGAGTGGTCTTCGACGCCAACGGTCTATGGCACCACGATCTCCGGTGGCCTTTATACCTACGGGACTGTGTTCGAGTTGAGTCCGACTGTGGGCGGCGGCTGGTCAGAGAAGACTCTCCACAACTTCAGCGGCAAGCTAAGCGGCGTCGACGGCCGTAGTCCCGAGGTGAGCGTGACTGTGGACTCGGCCGGAAATGTCTACGGCACAACGTATCAAGGCGGCGCTTTTGCTTCTGGTAGAGCGTTTGGATACGGGACGGTATTCAAGATCACGCCGTAGGCCGGACTACAAGCCGCCTCGCTTCGCTTGGCGGACAGCCGAGGCGGCTGTCTCCACATGAACATCTCTGCGAACTGACACCGGCCCGATTGGTCAAACTCTCTGCTGACCAAGTAGAATAGGTACTCACTTTCGTAACCGCGGTTTTTTATCCGCAAAATACTGCATCGCCGAGAGAATGGGAGCCATCCAAAACAAACTAGAGGGGCCTGTCACTGATGAACTGACCCTGGTGCAGGCGGCCAAGAAAGGCGACGACTCGGCTTTCGAAGAGTTGGTTCGCCGCTATGACCGCAATGTCTTTCGGATCGCGCAGCACATCACGCAAAACCGCGAGGATGCGGAAGATGTGGTGCAGGAAGCGTTCCTGAAGGCGTACAGCAACCTGGCGAAGTTTCAGGAACAGTCCAAGTTTTATACATGGCTGGTGCGCATCGCCGTCAACGAAGCGTTGATGAAGTTGCGCCGAAAAAAGCCCGAGCGCACGGTTTCGCTCGACGAAGACATAAAAACTGAAGATGATTCTCTTCCGCGTGAAATTGCGGATTGGAGCCCCAATCCCGAACAGCAGTACACGCAGGCGGAGTTGCGCGAGATTTTGAGCAAGACGATCCAGGGCCTTCCCCCGGGCTTCCGGACCGTGTTCGTGCTGAGAGACGTGGAAGGGCTTTCCACCGAGGAGACCGCGGCCGCGCTGGAGTTGAGCGTGCCCGCGGTGAAGTCGCGGCTGTTGCGGGCCCGCCTGCAACTGCGCGAGCGCCTGGGGCGGTTCTTCCAGAAACGCGCGAATGGAAATGGAGATGGCAAGAGTGGAGATGGCAACCAGTGAAATGCTCTGAGTTTCTGCACGAGCTGACCAACTATTTGGACGGGGTGCTCGACGAACCTACAAAAGTCGAGTTGGAGAACCATCTTTCCTGGTGCCATAACTGCTACGTGGTGTGCGATACCACGAAGAAAACCATCGAGATCTATCGAGACTCCCAGCTCTACGAACTGCCCGAAGACCTCCGGTCGCGGCTCCGTTCGGCCATCATGACCAAGTGCCAGCAGCACAAGCGGCGGGGCCCGGAGAGCGTCTAAACGGCCCGCGGAATCTTAACCGGCAACAACCAGGCGCACCCTCCACTACATCGCATATAATGGATAACGCGCCCCGGGGAGTTGTATGCTGCATTTTCGGAGTACGACCCTTCTAGTTTTGCCTCTGTGGTTCACTCTGTCCTGGCCCGCTTACGGTCAGGCCGCGGACCGGGAGCCGGCGCAGAATTCGCCGTCCTCTGTGTCGTCCCAGGCATCATCCCAACCATCATCCCAAGCATCGAGGCCCGTACCAAGCGATCAGCCGGCTGCCCCGGCGGCGGATCCAATCCCTGCCAATGCGGAGCGCATCTCCCGGCAGACTCGCCTGGAGATCATCCGCGCGTTTGAAACCCAGTTGGTTTATTCGCGGGCGATGTTTCCCATGAACACGAAGGGACTGCGGTTAAGAGGCGAGGAGATCACGCCGAGCGGGGAAGACTTGCGCCAGGCGCTGGCTCTCTGGGGACCGGCTATAAAGCCGGGCGATCCGGCGCACATCTCGCTGGTGCAAATCAAGGACGATCATATTCATTTCGAGATTAATGGGGGGCCGGTACGCCGACAGAAGTGGTATAAGCACATTCAGGTTTCAGGAACCCACGGTTCAACGGTTACGCCGGGTGGAGACGAGCCACAAAAAAATCCCCACGGTTCGTTTGTGGACGTTTATTTTGCGAAGTACGTTCCGGAGATGACGGCGCAGCAGTTGCGGGCATTGCTGTTTCCAGTGCTCGACTTCAATGCCCGGAGCAAGGAGCAGGCTTATCTGGACACCGTGCCTCCCAAGGTAAAGGAGGCGATCCAGGCGCATCGTGTGCTGGTGGGGATGAATCAGGAGATGGTGCTTCACTCCAAAGGCAAGCCGCCACGAAAGGTGCGGGAGCGGGACGGTGAGACGCAATACGAGGAATGGATTTACGGCGAAGCTCCGGCGGACGTCGATTTCGTGCGCATCGTGGGCGATGAAGTGGTGCGGGTGGAGACCATAAAGGTCAGCGGAGAGAAGATTGTGCGCACGGAAAGAGAAATCGCATTGCCGCCCGCAGATAAAGACAAGGATAGAGAGGCCAGGAAAGAGCCGGAAGCGCCTCCGGCGAACCATCCAACTATGCGGCGTCCCGGGGAGGATCCAATCGAAGAGACGAAGCCCGGGGGCGGAACTGCGCCGCTCCCGCCCGTACCTCCACCGAACTTTCCCGAGCCTCCGAACGGGCCAGGGGAAATTGCAGGGACGCGATAACCGCGGGATTCGCGATTCTGCTCAAAGCCACCAATCCGGGGAGATTTCTTTCCTGCACTCTGCGGGGTTTCTCCGCGTCTCCGCGATTTAAGGGTTCGTGGTTGCCGCGGCTACTTCAAAATCTTAAACGCTAGACTGCGGAGAACCCGCCGCGGAGCACGTTGAGATGCAGCGGCTACTGTAGAATCTTTGCGTGGCTGTGGCCATCCAATGTCGCGATTTGCGCAAGACCTACGACGGCAAAGTCGAGGCCGTGCGGGGGCTGAGCCTTGAGATTCAGACCGGCGAATGCTTCGGCCTGCTGGGGCCGAACGGGGCAGGGAAGACCACCACGATCGAAATTCTTGAGGGTTTGCTGGAGCCGACTTCGGGCGAGGTGTCGATTCTCGGTCACTCCTGGCGCGAGAATGCGCGCGAGATGCGGGAATGGCTGGGGATTTCGCTGCAGGAGACGCGGCTTTCCGAAAAACTCACGGTGCGCGAAACCGTCGAGCTGTTTGCCAGCTTCTATCGAGAGCCGCGTTCATCCGATGACGTTCTCGAGGAGTTGCAGCTTACCGAGAAAGCCGATTCGTGGGTGGGCAAGCTTTCTGGTGGGCAGAGGCAGCGGCTGGCGGTGGCGACGGCGCTGGTGTGCAATCCGAAGATTCTGTTTCTGGATGAGCCGACTACGGGACTCGATCCGCAAAGCCGGCGGCAGTTGTGGGACATCATTCGCGAGTTTCAGCGCGAGGGCGGCACCGTGTTGCTGACCACGCATTACATGGATGAAGCGGAGCGGTTGTGCGACCGCCTGGCGATTGTGGATCAAGGACAGATCATTGCGGAAGGTTCGCCTCCAGATTTAATTGATCGCTTGGGCGGGCATCACGTGGTGGAGTTTGCGGTCGGCGGGAATTCGGATGGCGCTGCGCTTACGGCCTGGCGCGCGCTGCCGAGCGTGGAATCTGTGCGCGAGGATGACGGCATGGTGGCGCTGAGCGTGAAGGAGCCGCATCTAACAATTCCGGCACTGCTGGATGCAGTCGGGAAGCAGGGAAGCGTCTTGCAGCATCTGACCACGCGGCAGGCCAGTCTGGAAGATGTGTTTGTGCGGCTGACCGGGCGGCATCTGCGGGAAGAGTGAGGTGGAAATTGAAAGGATCAACTGTGACTGGATGTTTTCGCTACATTGTTGTTGTGTCTGTAATGGCGGGCGCAATATTTGGCGGGCACTATGCGTTTGCGCAGGCCACGGCGGCCGATTCGTCGACCGGCTTTCCTCCGCTGGACCAGTGGAAGAGCGCGATTATCGCAGGAGATGCGGCAGCCCTGAAGGCGTTCTACGGTACCGACCCGCCAACCGAAATCAAAGCGAACGGAGCCGCTGCCAGCGCCGATGCGGACGTCAATTTCTGGCTGGGCCTGAAAGCGCGGGGCATGAAGCTGGAAATTGTCCGGATCAAGGAGCGGCCCGGCGCTGAGAGCATCATCTTTAAGGCCGAGGTGCAGACAGGGCCGAATGGCGAGACCATGAACGTCACCGATGCTCAGGGATGGCGAAAGCAAGGCGAGCAATGGCGGCTGGTCGGCGCCGAACGAACGGACGCGCCTCACCTCAAGCAACCCTCCGACATGAAGAAGGATCTCTACCCGGCGGCGGCCGACGCGCGCGCGGAGATTAAGGAGGCGGAAGAAAAAGCCGCGAAAGAACATCAGCGCATCCTGCTGGTGTTCGGAGCGAATTGGTGCTATGACTGCCACGTACTCGATCTGGCGTTTCATCGGCCCGATTTTGCGGCGGTGATTGCAGGCTATGAAGTCGTGCATGTGGATATTGGGCCGGACGGCAAAAAGAACGGCGACCTGGCGAAGGAGTTCGATACGCCGCTGAATAAAGGTATTCCCGCCCTGGCTGTGCTCGAGGCCGATGGCAGGGTCGTCGTCAGCCAGAAGAATGGCGAATTCGAGGACGCGCGTTCCCTCACGCCGGAAGTGTTGCTCGAGTTTCTTAACAAGTGGAAGCCTGAGGTGCGTTAACGCGGTTTCGTAGTTGTCCGATTACGATG
>CAVPEZ010000025.1:0-208495 GCA_963703635.1 uncultured Acidobacteriaceae bacterium | reverse complement strand
CGGCATTTTCATCAACCCTTACGTTGTCGCCGGACTGGTGCACACACCCGCGCTGATTCTTCGGCGCGTGGCTCGCCGGCGGAGCGATCGCGTTGGCGGGCGCGTTCATTTACGCCGAGCTGGCCGAGCGCATGCCCCAAGTCGGCGGCCAGTATGCCTACCTACGCGAGGCCTACCATCCGCTGCTCGGTTTTTTGTACGGCTTGATCTGCTTGCTGGTGATTCACGCTGGTGGCAGCGCCGCCGTGGCTGTAACATTCGCCAAGTACTTCCGGGTAATTTGGCACGACGCAATTCCGGAAAAATTCATCGCTGTCGCGGTGGTGCTGGTGTTCACCGTGGTGAATTGTCTGGGCGTGCGCACCGGAGGCGGCGTGCAAAGTGTTTTCATGCTGCTGCGCATCGTGGCGGTTGCCATGATCGTCGCCTGCGGCGTGCGGCTGATCTTCTCACCGCCCGCAAACGCCGCGCCGACCTCGTGGTTTCCGCTGCTCGATCGTCCGCTATCGTTCGATCTACTGACGGTGTTCGGCGCAACGATGATTCCGGTGCTTTTTGCCTACGGCGGCTTTCGCGACCTCGAACTACGTAGCCGGCGAAATTCGCGAGCCGCGCAAGAATTTGCCGCAAGCGCTGCTGCTCGGCGTGATCGTGCTGTATGTAGCCGCGAACTTTATCTACGTCCAGGCGCTTTCGCCCGCCGGCCTGGCGGCCACTGCCACTCCTGCATCGGCGGTGCTGGGCCGAGCACTCGGTTCGCGGGGCGGCTCGTTGATCGCGGTGGCCATCGATCTCGACGCTCGGCTTTCTGAGCCAGGCGATGCTGAGTTATCCGCGCATAGCCTTCGCGATGGCGCAAGATGGAGTGCTGCCAAGCGTCTTTGCGCGACTGGGAACGCGCAGTCGCGCGCCGCTGGCCGCGGTTGCGCTGCTGGGCGCATTGATCAGCCTAACCGTACTGCTCGGTACGTACGAGCAAATTCTCAGTTACGTGGTGGTGATGGACTGGCTGTTTTTCGATCTCTCCCGCCAGCTGCCTTTTCGTTTTTCGCGCGCGCGACGCACGACGAGGCGGCGCCGAACAGCAAGCCGGATACCGTGTTCCCGGACATCCCTGGACCACCGGCGTTTTTGTCGCAGTCGCCTGGTTGGTCGTCCTCAACACCATCTACAAATTTCCTCGCAATGCGGGCGTCGCTCTGTGTATCCTTTTCGCCGGGGTCCCCGTCTATTTCCTGTTCCGCGGCCGCGCACGGCGTGCCGCGCAGTTCTGAGTAAGAAGACCGGTGTCACAGGACTAGTGCATCCAGACAAAGACTGCACGCACAGCAACTGCCCGCAAGCAGGGGAGTCGCACCGACATCAGTCGACTGAGGCTGACCGGGAAATGATGGATAGGTACATCACAAGATGGCTGACTGCGAGACATGCCGCTGAAGAATACATCGCTGGGCGACAGAAAGACATCGCGGAATAGGAACGAACGTTCAGGCTTGAATGGCAGGGCTCTCTGGCGCATTACAAAGTAAGGCGAGGGATACAACGATTTTGGTGGTAGTGCCTGTTGTACGGACGGCCCCGACGATATACCTCGTACACGTCCACTCGTGTATTAGTAGATGGTCGGAGAGTCCAGCCAAATCGGGCAATACTTTTAGCACTGGGAAGTCCTTCTGTTGCAAGACAGTAGAGGCAGCGTGCTCGTAGTGCGTGCTGGCTGCGCAGCGGGCTGCGGGCTACTGGGGTTGGAGCGGGCAAGGCGCGGCACGCTCTTAGTGGTGAGGCTACGAGTGCTATATTCACGCTCTTCGAGGTTGACCCGCTTAGTCTTTACCTTCAGGTGTTGCCGGTCGCAGCAGTCACGGTTCAGGCAGTTATGGGAGACATTGAATCTCTGACCATCGAGTTCACCGTCGGCGGGGAGACACCCCACGCCCATGAAGAACGCTGCGTAGTGCGCGTAAATGACCTCCCCGTTGACCTTGAACCTACCATAACCGTCCGCTGTCTTTGCACCCGTCCACCTGAGACAATCACCATCAGGACGGAGAAAGGCCGTGAACCGTTTCCTGTCGTTGTCAGAAAATCTGTAGTCAGCCAACATCGTGACTGGGAATGTGACAGTCTCCAGGCCATTGCCGTTGCCTGAGAATGGCTCCCCATTTTTCAGGCGGTTGACGACCTTACAGACATACCTTCCGATGTTGTCCTGGTTCCGAACAGTGAACCGGCCCGCCTTGTCGTTCTCGGCGGTAATCCGTAAAGCCTCCGGAAGATGGACGTGACTGCATCGTTCAATCCATCGGGGGTCTGTCAGTGGCACATCGGGGAAAAAACGGTGCCATAGTTCTTGCTTGGCCACAGTTGGTTTCATGATTCCCCTTTTCGCAGCCTACTGACCGAGCAATTCGGAGCATACCCCGACCTTTCGTTCTCCCAATAATTACGGACGTAACCTCGCTAGGTGTGAGGACTTGGCGGCGCAGAAACGAGAAGGTTCGCGGTGCAGAGTCAACGAAGACATGTGCGACCTCTCGGCGCTTGCAGCTTTGCGATTCGCCTTCGAGGCAGAGCCTTCGACAGACTACTGGACGAAAGCCCCTGTCCGCGAGGTCGCCTCAGCGTTAGCAATCAGTCCCAAGACGTAGCGAATCGGGCCTGGCATTAACCATGCGCGATTGAGCTGAAAAGAATTGACAACTGACGGCCGATTAGGCGGCTTGCTGCTGAGAAGCGCATGAAACGAGGCTGGTTCTTATTCGCGATGTGCGAAGGGTGTGCGTGATACCGGGTCCCGAGCTTCTGGACTTTGTAACCAGCATTCGCTTAAATCGTGAAAGTATTATTCACGATAAAACACAATACTTTCGCGTTCTCTGTGTGTCTTGCTGCAGTGTGACTAGCACACCGTTCGTGCATTCTTCGCCTTTTCTCTATAAACCTGGAATATGCTGAGATTGCAGATGCGAGTGACCGGTGAAATGATTGGCGATCCAGCTTGGCCGCGTCGAATAACGCGAGCTTACTGTGCGTTGGTTCCATTGGGCCTCTACCGGCGGCGGCCGGGAGATAGCCCGCGGCACAGGCGGTGTGCCGTCACTTAGCGGCTTTCGGTTCCTCAAACTCTAACAGGATGCGGAAGGTATCTTTGTTGTCGCGGATCAGCGCCGCAAAAATCCTGATTGCCTGAATGAACGCTGTCGCTGTCGGCCCGCTTGTAGTCACGTGGGTCGCAAAATCATTGCTGCTCCACCATATGGCCTGGCACGAATTGCATTGCTGGGGAACTTCGCTCAGTGAACTAACTGGAACCTGAGTTCTGGCGCCACAGGACGAACATTGAAAAGTGACTGCCTTGATGTCATCTATCCCCACGACTATTCGGCGCTCGATCGCCATTCGCCACGTCCATCAGGTCCTTTGCTTCCTGAACCCGGCTGATCCAAGACTTCAGATCTTTACTTCTCCGCTGATACTGCGAACCGTCGCGGCTTCGTTCGAATAGCGGTTTGGTGGTTCCCACGACAGAATCAGGTTGCGGCGGCCGCGGATTGCCACACCGAGCCTGAACCCGCGAATGCTCCTGGCTCGCCCTGTGCTGACCAGAAGGTCCGTCATCAGCAGCTCCGAAATCGGCCGGATGATTTCCTCTGACACCGGATTTTCACGCAACGGCGCCAGCGGATCATTGATCTCGGTTGCGAACCCCATGTGCTGGTCGGCGAGGTGATTGGGTTCACCGAACAGAACTGATCGCAAGCCACTCTCCGTCAAATCGGCCGGAGTCTTCCCGCCAATGCTCACCTCGGTGAAATGATCCTGCGGAGCCTCTTCGACTTCGAACTCCAGGCGAAACATTTTGGACCGTGCCGAGGTAGTCTTCGCATGGACTCCTGTGACCTTTACATATTTGCTGCGTCCGGACCATGTGAAATGCGCCGTCGTTCCGCGACTGAACCTGTCGCCACGCGCCTCTTCGAGCGCGCGCGCCACGGCATCGTCTTTCACGCGCGCCGTGACATGTATCACCGCTCCACGATCCTCGACCTCCATGGCCCGGAACACCACGTTTCCCAATTTGCACCAGGGCGCCAGATCTTCAGCGGCGATCGCTCTCATCCTGTCCTCGACCTGCCGCTGCAAATCATCGGCCGTGCGAAATGACGGCACGACATGAAATGTGCGGACCTCGTCCAGAAAAGACTGCTCGTGACCCTCGCGGTCCGGCACCGAGGCTGTCCATACCGCCATGCGCAACGCATGTTTCTCGGCGTGAAGATATTCCGCATGCGTCGCCGAAAATCTCGATTTCAGAGGCTTCCCGTATCGCCTTCCCAGAATGCCGATGTAAATATCCGAGCCTTCAACTTCCGCAAGGTAGGCTTCCTCCGGGTCCGCGTCGCGACCGCCGAACTCCTCGAACATGACGGCCCGCAGGCCCACGGCGCGAACGCCGGCAGCGGCGGCTTGCCGCTCCGCGGCCAGTTCCGCCATCACGCTTGAAATAAAGGCGCGTTTCTCGCGCGCCCATTCGCGCACGCCATCGTCGGAAGGTAATTCCGCCGCCGCTGCGCGATCAATCAGAAGCGACTCGGCCTGATTACGGGATTGCCTTGGCATAGATGTATTGTACGAGGCCTTTCGGGCCAGAAGAGATCGCAGATACCGGACGCTTGATCTTCACGGCAATTTCTTTTTCAGACGGTCGCTCGGCTCGCTGTTAGCCGCATGTCGAAGCCCTGCCTCCTGCATGAAGTCATCGCCTGCTGACGAGATGGCAAGTCGGTTCGGAGGATGGGCGAGAGACGCTTCCACCAGTGGGCCTGGACCATTCGCCAGAGTGAAGAGCATGCCCGGAATATAGAAATGAAACTCCTGTGCGCCCGTGCGCACCGGATAGGGGAGAAAGGCGCTTTGAACGGGCTTCGCGGCCGCGGAGACGTGAAGGAGTATGACCACGTCCGCGGGTAACGCCTGTTCTGCGAGTAGGTATTTTCGAAGATTGTCGGTCAACGCAGGAGGCAGCGCCAGCTTCTCGTAATGTCCAACCGGCAGATTCCATCTGGCTGCCGCCGCCCGCCAGAATATGCTGGCCGCGAAATAAACCAATTGCTCCGCGCGAATGTCTTTGATGCCAGCGGCTTCATAAACGACATCACCGTTGCCCGTCGTGCGACTCGGCGTTGCCGCCTTTAGTGTATCTCTTAAAAGGAAGCTCCCGTCAGGCATCAGCCTTTTGGCAAGCACCCAGCTCTCGCCGCCTTGCTGCAAATGGATCTCGCAATCCTGGCACAACAGGTGCTGGCTTACCTGATTCGATCTCTCGGACGCGGTCGTACCGTTCGAGACAATCATGTTCCTGATCGGGCCGCTGGAATCAAGCAGGTTTTTGTAGACCGCGGCAGGCATCAGATGGCTGTCCAGCAGCGGACGGACGTTGAGGCAAAGCGCACAGGCGGGACCGCTCATCTTGATGTCCTTTCCCGGACGGCATTAAATCACGCGATCGAGGCGGGCTCGCGCTGCGAAGCAGGAAGACCCGACGCACGCTTCGGACCCTTGGACCGGACCTTCGTCTGCGACTTAAATCAGTGCACCACCTGGACGTGCACCGAAATCCCCTCGGGCATGATCGTCACCGTATCGTAATTCTCGTCCGGGCCGAGCTTCTGCCCGTATGTCGGCGTGTAAGTGGTCTCCTGTTGCGCCGCCGGTCCCGGCGGGGCCTTGGCGATCCTGTTCAATATGAGCACCGCCTTGTCTATGCCCTGCGGCACGGCCTTTTCCAGCGTTATGGTCCAGCCCGCCGTCGGATACACGCATTTGCTCTGGACGTGGAGCCTGCGGCCGGGCGGCATCGCATCAATCCATGCTTTCCAGTCGCTGCACTTACCGGGATCTGACTTCTTTTCACTCATGAACGCCTCCTTTAATTTAATTTGGTCAACGCGCCGCGCCTTATCCTTATGAGAGTGCATGCGCGCACACAAGATCATTTCTCTACATTGGCATTGAACTCCACCGCGCCCTCAAGCCGGCGCGTGCTAACGACGTGAATGGGCCTGCATTGCCGATCGGAAGGCCCGCCTTTCTCCGTGTCGCCGTAATCGACCATCGTTAGCGGCGGACGCCCCTCCAGGCGGTCGGTCAGGTACATCACGCTCGTGATGCGAACATCATAGCCGCTCGTCGGTTTTTCGCCGAGCGCGACCACGATCAGTTGCTTGTCCCCGAAATCAACCGAAGGCACCTTCACGTCCGGCAACAGTTTTTGCAATTCCTGCTGGTCGCGGATCACCGCCTGCACCGGTTTGTGCGGACCCTGCGTTGCGCTGTGGTAAACCTCAGAAAACTCGATGCGCTCGTAGTCAAGACTGTCTTTATCCGCCATGGGCTGCCTCCTAAAAGCTTCGCGCTTGTGCTGAAATTTTCCCTCGTGAGGTTTCACGGTATTGGCAGCGCATACGTGATCGCGATTCCGAATTTCTTGACCCACTGATAGTCTGTCGGCAGCGGACTCGGCGGGCTGGACCCGAGCTTCTGCCCGACCGCAACACCATTTGACAGGCGGTTCTCCCGGCCAAAGTGCACGGTGGGTGTTAACAGCACGCTGCCGATCTGGAACGAAAAGCCTGAGTCGAAATCCGCCGACTTGGACGTCAGGTTCGCGCCGGCCCCGCCGCTTAGCAGGAATGAGCAGCCGCCGCGGCACTTGTTCTCCCAGGAAAACCGGCTGATCCACGGCAGACGGTAGCTGACCAGCAGCTCCGGCGCCACGACCGAGGGAGACGTATCGGCGCGCGTGACAATAGTCGTCACCTTGCCGCTCGGATCGAGAACCGGTTGCCCGTTGACGATAATCGGCGCATTGCTGAAGGTGTGGTATTTGAGGTTGGAAAAGAGGATGCCTGTCGAAATCACCCAGTTGGTGTTCTGCGTATTGATCGTCACTGTCGCGATCGGAGAAGCCGTCTTGTTCACTGCCTCCTGCCCGGAGACAGTGATGACCATGTTATTCAGTTTCGACGGCACGAACTCGAACGCTACGACGGGCTGGGTTAAGTTGAAGTTCCTCAATGTTTGCACGATCACCAGCAGTGATGACTGGGCCTTCTGAATATCCGCAACGGCGGAATTCAGCCTCGCCTGATTGCTAAGATGCCTGTCCGCTGCAGCCTGGCATTTCTTGATTTCACTCGCTGGGTCTGCAGCCTTGCTCGCATTCTGCAGGCAATCCTTCGTGTCAGCTTCGATGCGCCCCTTGATCTCTTCGATTTTTTGAAGCGGCAAAGGCCTACCTGCTGCGTCTTGCGCCATTGCTATCGCATGCTCCAACGCGGCGTTGAAATCATTTCGCGTCAAGAGGGCAGCCTGCGAGCATGTGAAATCGTCATGGAAAGCCTCATAGCTCGAAAGACACGTGAATGCCGCCGTCGCGTGCACCACACTCTCCTGGACTTTGCTGAGCCTGTCCATTACCGCGACTTGATCCTCGTGTATCTTGTCGCCCGGATGAGGGACGCCTCCGTCCAGCGCCTGATAGGTTCTTTGCGTGAATAGCAAAGATTGCAAAGGCGTAATCAGATTCTTAATAGCCGCGCCGGCTACGTCCGGTGGCGGCACACGGGTCGTTCCGACGGCAAAGAGCACCGCTTCATTGGGTCGCGTATTTGTCACTCTCACAAAGACGTGAGTGCCTGGAGAAACCAGCAGCGCCGGTGGCGTAACCGGAGCCTCACGATCAATAGTTACGAGACACTGTCGCGCAGGGTAGCCCGCTGGGGCGCTCGGCACGCAGGACGGCAGTTTTTCAAGGCCGTCGAACTTGTCGTCCGGGACCGCTTTCATTGTTTGTGCGTGGGCGGCAACGCCGATTGAGACGAGGATCGACGCAACAAGGATGACGGGCCGGTGGCGCAGCCGCATGTTCGCTCCAGCGGACAGGGCATGAGTTCACCCGGCCCGGAAAAAGGCGGCCTATAATACACCTGTCCGGCAAGTCCGACGCCGAAAAACGCGCGCTGTTCCGATTCCCGAACAGAAAGCAGGGGCATGCTGCAACCTCCGCCGTCTTATGTATTTGCGGAAAGCAAATCTCAGCGTCCATTGGCACACTGCGGGCAACTTGCCCCCGGTTGTTCTAGATTTCGAAACACATGAAATATCGGCGAGCCGTGCCGGAGTAACTCCCTCACGGCAAATTATTCTGTCGTGACATATTCTCGGTCTGTGTCCTCTGCGTCAGCGAGAGCCGGTCCGAGGAGGATCTCGGCCGTTTCATCAGGTACTTTTTCGACATCGCGCAGCTTGCGATTCATCGCACGCGTGCGAATGCTTAAACTTTCGACTGATTTGGCAGCGGTGTTAAGCTGTCTCGAAAGACCGTCGACGACTTTGTTGTACTTTCCGAATTCGCTGCTCACTACGCCGAGTATCTGCCACACCTCACTTGACCTCTTTTCAATCGCGAGGGTACGGAAACCCATTTGCAGGGCGTTGAGCATGGCCGTGAACGTCGTGGGTCCGGTAAGTGTTACATGATATTCCCGCTGTAACCGCTCGAACAAACCTGGACGCCGGAGAACCTCAGCGTAGAGACTTTCAGTAGGCAGGAAAAGAAACGCGAAATTCGTTGTTCGGGGCGTACAGATGTATTTGTCCCGGATCGTCTTAGCGAACTCCCGAATTCGGTTCTCCAACTCCTTGGACGCCTTTGCGACTGCTTCGCTGTCCCCTAGTTCTGCGGCGGCCAAAAGTCTTTCGTAGTCTTCCCGCGGAAATTTAGAATCGACGGGAAGGAGGAGTTCCCCATCTGATTCCCGCCCTGGCAGCTTAATTGCGAATTCCACCCTCTCTTGGCTCCCCTCTTTGACCTGAGCGTTCTTTATGTATTGTTCGGATGACAGGAACTGCTCCAGAATCGCCGCCAACTGATTCTCCCCATACATGCCCCGAGCGCGAACATTCGAGAGCACCCTCTTGAGATCTCCTACGCCCGCCGCCAGAGTTTGCATCTCACCGATACCCTTATGGACCCGTTCGAGCTGCTCAACAACGCGATTGAATGATTCGCCGAGACGCGTCTCAAGCGTCGCTTGCAGCCTTTCGTCCACTGTCTTTCGCATCTCTTCAAGCTTCGAGGCGCTTTCAGTGCGGATCGCATCGAGTCGACCCTCCACCGTTTGCTTGAGTACTTCGTGAGCGCGTTCCTGCTTCTCCGACAAGGCCGTGACAGCCGTCGTCACATTTTCGAGCCGTTCTCTCTGACGTTCTGCAAGCTGGCTCAGCGTCTCAGACACCGTACGTCCCAACTTTTCAAAGCTACCGGTCATATCCTCCCGCAGATCTTTTGCAGCTCCTGTCTGCTTCGTAGCCGCACCATCGAGCTTCGCCTCAATCGTTTGTCTCAGAGCGTCTCGGTTCTTCGTAGCCTCCTCGCCCATCCGGCCCATATCCTGATCCAATTTGGAACCGATTGCCGCAGCGCGCTCATCAATTGTCCTTACGCCTTTGTCAAGACGGTTGCCAAATTCCTTAACTTCGCCACCAAGAGAATCACCAAACTCGCGAAATACTTTAAGCGTCGTCTCCTGAAATCCTCTAAGATTATCCGCGAGCTCCTGTCTTAGCCCCCGCGCATGCTCATCTGCGGCCTGCTTCATCCGGTCTGATTCATTCCGAAGGAGCTGCGATACCTCCTCGGTAGTAACTTCACTTCCGGATTTCCTGCCTCCGCTGCGAATGAATGCCAGAAAGGCGAACAGAGCAGCGACCCCAGCCAAGGCCGATGCTACGATGGCGATCCATAAAGTCATGGCAACTCCCTCCGTTGTAGACTTACTCTCGAAACCAAGGCGTCATAACTTACCTACGTCACGTACTGTGGACATAGAGCACAATCTCTCTGACGCTAAGACATCAACATAACCTGGGTTGAGTCGACTGAAGTCGTAGGTATGCCGTATCGCCGAACGATACTCAACACTTTGCAAGTCGAGATCAATAACTTGATGGATTGCTCCTCCGTGGAGCAGACGCAACACTTCAGAGAGCACAAGACAGCTAGCGACTGCGCCGACGAATGGCGCACCTACGGCCTTCCCGGCCAGTAGCGTGATCCCGCAGCGGTCGAGATTGCCATCTTCCAACATTTTCTGGTAGGCGACGCACTTCTCAGCATGTTCGCCGGGATCTTCGGCATTCCATATCTCGGCTGCGGACCTGGGAGCTGGGAGCGTGTGCAGCCGTAGAGTACGAAAGTCGCGGTGACCGCGACCAAGCCCTGCTTCGACGACGAAATCAAACCCGACCCGATCGAGCGCCCGACGACCGAGCCCGTTGTCAAGGCCACACAAAGCCACCGAAGGCTCATCGGGCTGGCGAGTAAAATTCGCGTCGAACAGTCGTTCACAGATGATGGTGGTAAAGCCCCGCCTTTCCGCCCAAGCGGACATGGCACGGGTTTTCTTTTGGCTGATGAGGGCGGGGGTAGTCAGAATCGACGTGCTCTCGCTCGATGGCGTGATGATATCGACATCCTGCAAAACAAGGGTAAGGTCCTCCGGATCAGGATAGGGGAGAAGACCGAGCCCCCACATATAAGCTTGTCCGAGATGTCCCAGGCCCATCAGCCACAACCGCGCGGGCAAGTAACGCAACTCGGTCTCGCCTGCCGTCTCGGTCAGCCAATCCACGTCTGACAGCGGATTCCATAGCGACAATCCCAATGGTCGTCGACCGGCGGCAGCGTTTCCCGTGCGGGCAAAGAAAAAGGCTTCGTTGACCGCCAGCGCCGCAGCCAGTATTGGTGAAAGCGGCATCGGCGGTCCCTCGGTCGGCACCATCTCACTATGCGCCGGGAGAATTCCGCCACGCCAGCCGGCATGGACCGTACGAATATGAAATCCCTGCGAGCGAGCCTTGGGATCTCCTCCAATGGTCACAAGGGGGCCGCCGCTGATTACCTGGTCGCGTGTCCCGCCACCAAGGGTGACTACGGCCTCGGCGAGGGTCGCACCGAGGGGCAACGGAACCGCCAACGGAGTCGCCAACGATCCCGATACCCATACGCCGCCCAAGAACACTCGCCGTGCCAGCGCAACGCCCGTGAGCAGAGCAGCCTGGTGGAGTGGATCACGCGCTTCCGTTTCACCGATGTCAAAGCTCAGATCAAAACTACGGAACATGGCCTCTGCCTCAGCCAAGCTCGCAGCCGCACCGCTATCGAGCGCTTCCTTCACGAGCCTGTGGAGAGTATCGGCGGGCGTAAACGCACGTGTCATGTGTCTCCTAAAATCCGATGTGAATGAACACATGCCGGTCTTCGACCGGCACCGGTGACCAGTGCTTGGCGCCCTCGTACCGATAGATACCAAGCTCGCATCGCCGAATCGGCGGCGCCGCAAAACGCGGCGCGATAAGCGCAACGTGGCCAGTGCGCGAGATCATCGGATGCGCACGGTCGGAATCACTTTGGCGCGAACTGCCTGGGTGCGTATGTACGTCGGCGACGACCGTGAGACCGCTCTGATCGCAGAGATCCCATAGCTTTCCAAAGTGCCGTCCGTTAAAGCGGACGATACCCGTGTCGAGACATTCAGGATCGAGATCATCGTAAAGGACGAATTGAACAACTCGGATTCGGCTCTGACGACGATGTCCGAGCAGAAACGCACCGCTTTCGCGACTATAGTGCCGACCGCGCTGCCGCAGGCCAACCCAAAGCCGGCGCCATAGCCGCCACGAGCATGAGAGCTTATGGCGTGGCGCACAAAGGTGAGAAATAGTCTCGGCAATGAAGAAGTTCATGGACAAGCTCCAGGTATTGGACGATTCCATCGGCTGGCCGCCAGATTTTTGATGGCATCTCGGTGCGCCAGTTGTCATGACCGGCGATGCTTTCGCGATCGCACGGCAAATAGAGAGCCGAGCCGTTCTTCCAGTTTGTGCGGAAAACCGAACCGACGCGTCCCCCTTGACTGCGTGGCCAGCGGTCAAAAGCAAGGATCGCGTTCCGCTCGATGTCCCAAGGGCCTGCCGTGGGCGGGACTTGCGGATACCCTGCGCAGTTGAACCGCAGAACATACGCGCGTCCATCCTTCGCGGTGACTGCGATGAGTGCGAACGGCCACGCGATGTTCAATAATTTCCAGCGGCCTTCGGCCTGCCCAAGCCGAAATCTGGCTTTGGCCAGATCTGCCCTGGAAGGCGCGTTCGTCGGGGGCCATCACACGTTGCCTCCAGAGGCGCCATTTACACGCTGATCCGGAACAAGATCGAAGGCAAGCCGACAGTTCGGACAGCTCGTCAGTGCGCCGAGGTGCGTCCCTGGAGATGGACGCTCTTGCGTGCCGCGCGATCTGCAAAACGTGCTCGCTCGCTTCTTCCGGGGTCATGCCGAACTTGCGCTCGGCGGCCCAGCGCTTTACGCGCGCGATTGTTGCCCCTGGTCCGAAGCGGTGGTGAACCGTTTCGCTGTTGAACCTAACGTCAACCTCGATATGACGACAGCGGTGGAGATGTGCCTTAAGGCCGGCCGGGCCGACGTGCTCGCGCACAATCAGAGTTTCGTCGAGCGGCTCGTCGGAATCCTCAAGGAAGAGAAGCACGTCGCCCTGAAGGCCATGCTTCTCGATGAGGAGCGCCTTCAGGGCGCTGAAACTATGGTCCGGGCCAAACTCAATATGTTCGATTTCGCGGAGACCCTCGCCTTGATAAAAGATGTCGATAGATGCCATGTTCGTTCACCTCTAGGGATTGGAGTTGCGTGGCACGAATGCCACTTTTTGTCCCTCTACCATCTTGATCGGAACGCGCTTGGCAAACCGGAAAGGGGCCTGGCCGAGCCAGCTTTCCTTTAGGGGAGATTCAACAGGCCCTTTGGGATTGCGTCGCAGACGAAGAAATGTGGGCAGCGTGGGCACGTCACCGAATCGACTTCGGTCGGAAACAGGCCTTTGGCGATCTTCGCCAGCATGGCATCACTGCTCGCGCGACGATTGCTCATCTTCTGCGCCGTGATCGTAACCGTCTCGACGGTGTCATCGGTCAGATGGATCGCCTCGACACTGAAGCGCAGCGCCGAAGCGCGACTGCCCAGCCAGATGATAGAGAGTGTAGTCAAGTCTGTCGTATTCATCCGTGCGCTTGTATCCGGTGCGCACCCGCCGAAGCACGACGGTTCCGTTCGGAAGTTCAGCCATCTCGTTGGGTTCAACGATAACTCTTCCATTAGGAAGGTCGAGAGCGATTGGCTCGGCGTCCCGGAATCGCCGTCCAGCACCGGATTTGATAAGTGCCGCGATGAGGCGCGAAGCAAGCCGACGGTAATCGGCAGCAAAGCCATGATCGACTGGACCGCGATCCTTCCAGATCGCATCAAACGCTGCCTCCGCCGCTTCAAGTGTAGGTTCACCGCTGCGGCGGGTCTCCGCGAGCCATCGGATCAGTTCATAGAGACAGTTGTGCGTGCGCAAAAATGGTGTCGATTTCCGCGCAGCGCCGAGGCCCAAAACGTGGGTATAGAAATAGCGCCGTGGGCATTTTTGATAGGCGTTTAGCCAACTGTCGGTGATCTCCGAATCGGCGGCCCTTTTGACCGTTACGGCACCTGGTCTGGAAACGCCTTGCGGAAGCGGCAACATCTTAGGATTCGCGATCTCGACCGTGAGATTTGCAGGTATCCACCCGAGAAAGGGCGACGGCGACCGGTTATTGCCGTTCGGTTGAAGTCGAGCGAGATAGAGTCGCAAGTGCGTGCGCGCCCGAGACAAAGCCACAAAGAATAAACACTGCTCCTCATGCTCCTGAGACCGCCGCGCCTCTTCGGAAACCGTCAATCCTTCGGCGCCCTCAATCATGCCAACCGGCGGCGGGCAGCGTTGGCCGCGGTTACTAGAGGGGAAGCTCGCGACCGTGAGGCCCGGCACATGCACAGCCTCGAATTCGAGGCCCTTGCTGCCGTGAACCGTCATTAAACGTACTGCGTCCATATGCAGCGCTCCGGCCGGGACTTGTCGAAGGTCTCGCTCCTCGGCCAGGAGCACAAGTTGCCGTACGCGGTCGAGCGTTCTCTGAATTCGCAATCCCGACGCGATTGGACTCTGCTCGCGGACAAAATTGAGAAACTGCCAAACAGCGACACCGCGCATTCGATCCGGAACGGACTCTTGCCGTGCCATATCGCGGACCAACTCCGACCGGTCAAGTAGATAGGCCGCGAGGAATTCCCAAGCGGAGATCGACACCGGTAGTCCTTCGAGGTCTCGGGCTAACCGGGCTAGGCCCGCAGCGCCAATCGGCGAAAGACCCGATGTTTGCGCCAGATTCGCTAGAGCTCCCAAAGCAGGCCGGTCCGACTCCCGTAGTTCTGCCAGTCGCTACATACACGTCTTGCAAAGAAAGGTCATAGCGCGGCATCGCGCCCACTCGGGTCAGCCCGCACCCCAAGCGATCGACGGCGAGACTCAGAAGCGCAAGTAAATCCCTCACTTCGTCGCGCTCGAACAGGCTGCCGAGGTGAAGCACGGGTATGCCACGCGCTTCAAGAGCCGCGGCGATTTCGTTCAAACGCCGGTTCGACCGGCAAAGTACAGCCTGGTCGCGTAGGCGCACACCAGCCGTCTCAAGCTCGCGGACACTTGCGGCTACGCCTTCGGCTTCATCGTCAAGTGTGTCGTACTGCCGGATCTCTGGGCGAACAGGCCCAGCACCCCGCTCTGCGGTAAGGGTCAGCGGTAGCATGCCGGTCGATGCGCCCATGTGCGGAGCGAAGGCAAGGAGAGCGTTGACGACCTGCTGCGTCGATCGGTAATTAACCGACAGTTGATCGGAGATCGCGCCGTGATAGTCACCCGCGAACGCTGCCATGTTCGAGGAAGATGCGCCACGAAACCGATAGATCGACTGCCGCGAATCCCCGACCACCCAGAGACAATCGCCATCGCCCGATATGGCCTTGAGTAGGCGGGCGCTTGCTCGGTTAACGTCCTGATACTCGTCAACGAGAACATGGCGATGGCGGAGCCTCAAAGCGATCCGTAGCGATGGATCGGATTCCAGCAACAACGCTGGCCGCATTATTAAATCGCCAAAATCGACGGACCCACGGTCACGCATCGCCTGTTCATAGAGATCATAGATATGAGCAATCTCCAAACACTTCTCCGCCGATTTGCGCGCATTGTCATCCTTAGCTCGGTCGAGCATCGCCTGAGCGAGTGCCCGATAGCGAGCCGGATCGGCCATTTCGTCCTTGGCGCGCGAAATCGCGGCCACGACCTCCCACAACACCACGGCGGGGTCCCACAAATTGCGATAATGCACAAGCGGCAGCGTCGGCAGGATTTCCTCAAGAACCTCGATCGCATCGCTGCGGTCGAACAATGTCGGATTCGGGGAGAGCCCCAGCCGGTCATGATAGCGCCGCACGAGATCAAGGCCGAAAGCATGAAATGTGCCAATCCAGATGCGCGGCGCTGCTTGTGGCACGGCTGCGGCGATTCGCTCTGCGAGTTCGCCGGCAGCACGATTAGAGAAAGTGAGGATGAGGATCGCGGCGGGATCGATTCCCTCAGAGATCAGGCACGTGATGCGTTTCACCAGCGTTCGCGTTTTACCCGTGCCGGGACCGGCTTGGACCTGGAATGGAGAACCCCGGTGGGCAGCGGCGCGGTCTTGCGAAGGATCGGGTCGTTGCGGTTGTTGCAAAACACTCCCGGACGCCTCAAGTGCCGGTGGAGTCGGCAGAAGTAAGGCATCGAAGAGTTGCTGGCGGACAAGATTTTTCGGCAGGCCAGTCCTGTCGGCGATAGCCGATGCACCGAAGCCTTCATCGAGATAGAGCCGACGCGCGAGTGCGCGGGGAAATAAAAATTCACGGGCGAAAACATTTGCCTGGAGTTCGCGTCGCTCTCGGGCACCATAATCTTCAACACGTTGTAGTCCGACAGGCGCAGCCTCTGTCGAGCGTGACGGATCGATGTCGTCTACACCGCACAATGACGAAGTCGCGTGGACACGAGCGTGTCCGATCTCGTGGGCGACCAGCAGCGCGCGCTCACCTGGATCGTCAACCGCTTCGCAGTACACGGAGCCACTTTGTTCGTCGAACAGCGCCCGCGAACCTTTGAGCGCCGGATCTCCAGGCGCAAGCCAAAAGACTTCCAGATCGAGTCGCCGGATCATCGCCTCAACCAGCCCCATAGGGGCAAGTGGGTCCATGCCAACCGAGACAAGCTCATCGTGGAGACCAGACGCAGAGTTACGGATTGGTTCGAACGCGTCCATATCTCCCTTGCTACATGCTCATGAGATCGCGTTGCTGCTCCGCCGTTAGTCCCGAGCTTCGAACCGCTTCCTCGAAAGTTTGTCGCCCTACTACAGTGGGCTTTTGCTCCGCTTTGTAGAACTGCCGAGATCCGGTTTCTGTCTGAGCGGCAAAGTGCGCAACGATAACGTCAATCGGCACGTTCAGCTCGTCCGCGACGCGCTTTCGAAAGCCCAATGGCATAGTGTTCAGATCAATCTGACGATCGCGTAGCTTGGCAACGAACAGTGTGTTGACATTGAGACGGTTCGCCAACCCGCGGAAAGCTGTCCGGTCGAGTGCGGCGAATGGGTTTTCGACTGGAGCCGACACAATCGGCGAAGTTGCAGTGCCAGCCGCCTCGCTATGCCGGACTGCGAACAGGCGGTTCTGGAATCGGCTCATAGCCCGAGAGACCGCCGGACTGACGATCGAGTCCGCCCCCTGGAAATCGGCGTTGTCTCCTCGCGCGGCATCGATAGCCAGCTCGATCGCGAAATCTGTTATCTCCACACTGTGTTCGGGATAGCGGCAGACGAATTCGTCGAGCAGTCGGGCGTCGGGGACAGGTTGGGCCAGTGAGAATGCGTACAGCACATCTCGCAATGGCATCGGGTAGTTGGTCGCGGTCATTTTATGCCTCCTCCTTTTTGAATTTAGAAAGCTTTGCAGCCGCCCTATGGAGGCGATTGCGAATTGTGCGCCCCGTTACTCCGCAGAGACTAGCTGCAGTCGTTTCGGCAGGATCATCCGATTCCTCTTTGTATCCGAAGGCACAACAAAGAATGACAGCCTTGCGCTCGTCCGGTGGAAGGAGCCGGATCGCATTCAAGAGCTGTTGCAGGAAAACGTCGGGCAGTTGCGTAGCAGCTTTTTGGAATGCATCCGAGACGTGGGGGAGACGTTCTTCGTCGTCCAGCGAATTCGGCGCTTCGTTCTCGGATGGCAATTCCACGAGCTGCCCGGTGCGAGCCGTCTCACGGCGCATAAAATCGATCCAGAAACATCGGAAAGCTAGGTTGAAGCGGCACTCGAAAAAATCGAGTTCGTCCGGATCGTTCCCCGAGCCATCTTCGGCGAAGAGCACGCTGAACTCAGCCAGAATTTCTCCCCGGATCTCAACGGCGTTCGGCATATCACTGTCGAGTATCTTCTTCTTGAGTATGGCCTCACAACGCGCGAGGAGTGGCGGCAAGAGAACACTCATGGTCTGCTCCTCGCGACGGCGCCGAGCTTCACGGATTATGTAAACCAAACATTCCATGGAGATAAAATCTGGAGAGTCCGCTTTTCGTACCACAGCGCGCTCGCGTAAGGTGACAATGTCCTGATGGGTCGCTACGTCGATTGCCTTCTCGACTTCGGTAGGACGCCTGTAGGGCGTACCGTACTGGTCCTTTTTCGTGAGTGGTTGAATCATGTCACTCCTTGGGACGCACAAAGCGCGTCGACTGCGCCCATCCAACTGCCCCATAACACTTTGATCGTAGCGTTCTTGAAATTCCGGAAAAGGAACTCACCGCATTTTTCTGGTCTACAGTTGTCGGATTTAGTGCAGCACGGACTAGAGGGGCTAGGGAGCTGAACTCTCCGTGCCGCCGAAAAAGAACCTAAGGCGCGCCGCCTTTGCGATCATCGTAACCATTCCGCCTCGACATCCTCATAGCCGCCTATTGTTCCAATGCTTCAGTGGTTTCCGGGGTTGCCGGAGTTTCCGGCGTTGCCGTAGTTGTCATATGCACCAAAGTTCGTCGATCTGTATGGGTTGGCCCGGTTGAACATCAACCGGTTTCCATGCACGATCTCACCCAAGTAGCGTCCCGACATGTCGATGAAAAATCCGTGGTCGGAAAGGTAATGGCCGATGTTCTCGCCCGTTGGGGCGTGCAGTTGCTTTCCGACAACATTAGCGATGTGTTGGCCTCTGCTGTTGAAGAGATATTCCATGACCTATCCTCTCAAACGCACGCGCGCGTTCCCGTCATTTCTTACAATCGAAACAGAACTGACCCCAGTGCACGCCAAGACAGATGAGACCGAGCACCGAGGGTCATGACTAAGTCCGCGATTATGATCCAGCAACGTGCCGCCTGGATGCTCCGAGCGATCGCCTGCACCTCGATATCCTCTGCCCGTGCCTTCCGCGCACCGGTTGCGCCAGGTATGCGCCCCTGGGCGCGATGACACCAACGCACCAATCCTAAGTAAGTTAAATTTACGGCGCTACCAATTCCAATGGGAAGCCAAATGTGACTCAAGACGTTTTTCGTGAAGCAGCCACCTTGAGCCATCTGATATATGAATGCGAGCAGTTGGGCAGTCGCGACCGCCGTTATCGTGTCGGCATATAGCCCGAGCTGTTACTCCATTTCCTTCGATGCATCGGACATGCTTGATCTCCGGCCTTATTGTGCCAGACTTTTCACCATTCCCTTGTCCAACCTCATTTCGTTACCGTAACACTGAATTACTTTCAGAACGGCGAGGTAGGCTGATCTGAGAAAACATCGCAAGCCATGCCCGACACGAAGCCAAGAAGATTTTCGCTAGGTGAGCAAAGCAATCTAGATGGCCGTCTATTCAGAGCGTCGAAGCAAGGAAGGGAGTACGGGTGCTGCGTGCGGCAAAAAATGCGATGTCTTGTATCACTTGCGCCGCGGTTGGCAGTCCGCGTGCTTCTGAGTTGTTGTAAAACCATTCCACGCAGCTCAGTCACGGCAGGGTTTCTGGGCCGAACAGACTACTTAACCGGATCGGCTGACTGTCGGACACCAAGAGGCCTTCAGTTGGCTGGCTCTTATGCGACTCCTGCGTGCCAAGAGTGTGTCCGGGTTCCACGGAAATGCTGACCAGCGATCCGAGGTTGTAGCACACTGGCCCTAGCCCTCTTCGTCCGGCGGTCCTGCAGCGCCTGCCAGATCCTGCGGCTTGATTTTCTCGACGTTGAATCTCGCCGCGCGCTCTCGCATCGTCTTGAGCACCTCTTCGAGTGGAGGCGGTTCGCCCTTAATCCAACGTAACGGGTTGATCCGCGCTACAACGAACGATCGCAGGTACGGGCTAACGAGGCCGCGCTCTTTTAACTTCTTTACCGCTGCCGAAACTCTCTCCTCGAGGTCGAGCACCATCGTGGCCCGTTTCTCGTGATCCTTGAGGGCGGTGCGCAACGGTTCATCGGTAAAGGCTTCCAGTCGCCGGAGGATCGGATGGTAAGCGCCACCGCCGAAGCGCGGTACGCGTTCATAGCAAATGCCGAGAGTGACTAGGGTGGCTTCATCGAGATAGAACGCGAACCGGGACTCGGGACGGGTGGCATCTTCATCCACCAGACCACGGTAGATGCGGATGACCTCCAGTGAGCGTTCCTTGAGATTGTGAGCCTTCTCCGTATTGAGCGCGAGGATCTGCCATGCTACCTCGCGGTCAGCCACGACGAGCGCAGTGATCGACTTCGCTCCAAGGCGGCGCATGGCTTCGAGGCGATGCCGGCCGTTGGGAGTCCAGAACCCACCTCGTGGAGCGAGAACTGCAATAATCGGGTCGAGAAACGCCCAGTCTTGCTGATGACGTCAGCTAGCCGTTTGTGGTGAGCATCGGAGAGATCTCGCTGGAAGGGCGTGGGCTCGACGGCATCGACCGGCAGGACGGACAGCAATTACCGGATGACCTGCGAGCGGTTCTTTGTACGATCCAACAACACAGCCGCCGGCTTTGGCGATTGCCTCTGCAGCTTCCGCTGCAGTTCCTGTCGTCTGATCTAATCGGCATTCCGCGGGGCTGAGGCCCTTCGTCCGCTCGAACGCAATCGTACCGACCGTCGCTGTGCTGCCGATGTTGAAGACATTGACAATTCCAGTTTTGACACCCGAGGAGTTCACGACGCCGGCCACTTACTCGGTAATGTCTTGCATGTCCCCATGACCCTTGGTGCTGAGGGAAATCTGTTGTTGATAGCTCATGTCTGGCGCCCTTTCCCCAGAAGGCTAGGGTGATTTCCGCGCAACAGCTCAAAGGATTGCAGAAATGGCCATATGGAGTTTAGGCTTCAGCTTATGTTGATCCTTCATCAGCACCATGACAACTGTGAGGAGTCTCTTCTTACTCAAGCGAGAATTCCGGGAGTTTCGGGCCATAGTTTGCATAAAGGCACACCCAGCGAAGTTTTATCAAAGAATTTCTCGGTGAGCACCTGCCATTAGATTTTTCAATTGGAACAGGGGAGATCATTGACCACCGCACGGAGGCGGCTGGGGAGCGAAATCAAATTGACATCGTGATTTTCAAGAGGTCATTTCCTCGAATTCACTTCGGAGGGCAGATCAATGCATTCATGCGAGAGTCGGTGGTCGCCACAATCGAAGTAAAGTCGGATCTCGATTATGAAGAACTAAAGAAATCGATTCGATCTGCGTGGAATCTCAAACAGCTGAAGGATACCGCACAAGTTACACTCAGGCCCATCGCGAACTATGTGGTCGCTTACCGCGGCGCAGCAAAGATGGATACGGTTTTCAACTGGATTAAGTCTACTTACCGGGAGTTGAATTTGGGCGATCCCGATTTCTCCCCAAGCTTTATGTCTCCGGAGAGGCGAAAGGTAGCGAGCGCTTCGATTGACGGTGTATTTCTGCTTGGAGTCGGAGCGTGTATGTTCGAAAACAATGTTGGCGTTATGAATCCTTATTTCGCGTAGCACTTTCCAGAGGCTTGCTGGTCCATTGTCAACTCGAAGCGGGGGTCCTTGGCGCTGTTGTTCGCCGGACTACTGGGCTTCATGCAGGATGAAGATCAACGATATGTGAACGCTTACCGCTATCTGGAGAGCTTTGTCCCGCAGCACGTTCAACTAGGAGCTATACGTCCCCTCAGATGTTCTGGATTTCCCCGCTACTTCCTCGTCCTCCACAATAAGTCGAAATTGCAGTGCAGACTTGCAAACCAGAGATTCTCCTTTACTTGCTCTTTTACCGAGCCTGAATACATGCAGGGGCCGGAAAAGCAGCCAGCGCGATAGCATCGGCGATGGCGCATTCCAGTGTGGGGGTTTAACAGCGGTATAATCAACAGTTTGCCGAGAACATGGAGGGTCCGCCCTGGTTTCGGTGACGTCCGTGCAACTTGAGGAGAGTTGACTGCCGACGACTGTCGGATGTGGGATGTATAGATTCTTTCTTTTCCCGTAATCCGTACCACAGTCGAATTCACGGGGCCTCTGATGAACATCTTCGATTTCCGCGATCGCTTGGTTGGCGATTACGCCAACTACGTCAAAAGCTTCATTGCCATTCAAGACGATCGGATCCAGGAACGAGTCAAGGCCGAATTGGCTGAAGGTCTGCTTTGGCCGGAACCCAGCATTGGTCTCAACCCCGCGTTTGCGAAAGGCGCTTGGATTGATGAACTTGTAAACCAGGGAGTTCTTCATCCAGAATGCAGTCGCATCTTCCGCATCAAACGCGATCCATCTGATGCTGGATCAGCGCTCCGCCTGCACCGTCACCAGGTAGACGCAATAGCAGCGGCGGGCACTCAACGAAACTACGTGCTAACGACAGGAACAGGATCTGGTAAGAGCCTCGCATACATCGTTCCGATCGTGAATGCCGTGTTGCAGGAAAAAAGGCGCCGCGGGATTAAAGCCATTGTCGTATATCCGATGAACGCGCTGGCGAATAGCCAAGAGCAGGAGTTGGAGAAGTTTCTGAAGTTTGGATACCCCGACGGCCGAGGTCCTGTCACGTTCCGGCGATACACCGGCCAAGAAGACGATGTTGAGCGTCGTAATATCTGGGCGGATCCGCCTGACATCCTGCTCACGAATTATGTAATGCTGGAGTTGATCCTGACCCGGACGGAAGAGCGACCGTTGGTGAAAGCGGCCCTCGGCCTCCGATTCCTGGTCCTCGACGAACTTCATACGTATCGTGGTCGTCAAGGAGCCGACGTCGCATTGCTCGTACGCCGTACGCGGGACGCTTGCGATGCAGCCGAGCTTCAGCATGTAGGAACTTCGGCCACAATGGCGTCTTCGGGATCTTCTGAACAGCAACGCAAGGAGGTTGCACGCGTCGCTACGCTCCTGTTCGGCGCACCCGTGGCGCCCGAAGACGTGATAGGAGAAACTCTGGAGCGGGCCAGTATTGAACCAAATCTGGACGATCCCGACTTCCGGAGTGCGCTTTCGACGCGCGTACGTGAAACCCCTCGGCGGGTCACTGCGCTCCCGTCGTATCACGCCTTTGTGGCGGAACCGCTGTCCCGGTGGATAGAGAGTACCTTTGGAGTGACGACCGAGAGCGGCACCGACAGGCTTATTCGTGCCACGCCGCGATCGGTGGGCGGACTCTGGGGCGCAGCAGCAGAACTAGCTGCCCTTACCGGAGCAGACACGGCCGCCTGCGCTGAGCATATCAAAGAGCAGTTGCTCGTCGGGTCTCAGATTCGGCACCCTGAAACAGGATTTCCAGTTTTCGCCTTCAGGCTGCACCAATTTATAAGCCGTGGAGAAACCGTTTACGCCAGCATCGAGGTCGAAGGTGATCGGTACCTGACACTTCATCCGCAGAAGTTCGTCCCCGGCGACCGCTCGAAGCTCCTCGTCCCACTCGTGTTCTGTCGGGAGTGTGGGCACGAATACTACACAGTGCGCTTGGTTGAGAACGGCCCCGACCTTCACCTTGAGCCCAGGGCATTGCATGAGAGAGCGGAAGATGGCGAAGGTGACATAGGCTATCTGTACATCAACACAGCTCGTCCATGGACTTTCCAACTTGAAGAGTTGCCCGATGACTGGCTGGAGCCCGGCGAGCCGCCTCACGTGAAATATCACCTTCGGAAAGTGATACCGCGCGAGATGCGGGTGGCGCCGAATGGCAGGAGCGGAATGGCTGGTGTTTCTGCACATTTCATCCCAGCTCCCTTCCGATTCTGCTTGAAGTGTGGTGTGGCGTATGGAGGACGCGCACGTGCTGACTTCGCCAAGCTGGCGACGTTGGGATCAGAGGGCAGGAGTACAGCCACGACGGTGTTGAGTCTTTCCGCCGTTCGACACCTGCGCCATGAAGAATCGATACCCGCAGAAGCTAGAAAGCTGCTGTCGTTTACAGATAACCGTCAAGATGCATCGCTGCAGGCTGGTCACTTCAACGACTTCGTTGAAGTGGGATTGCTAAGATCCGCACTCTTCAAAGCGACGCAGAAGGTGGGCAACGATGGATTATTGCACGACGTCCTCACGCAATCGGTATTCGAGTCTCTTGCATTACCGATGCACCTATACGCCCTCGACCCGACAGTTAAGTACGCAGCGCTCTCAGCGACGCAGAAGGCGTTGCGGGACGTACTCGGGTACCGGTTGTATTTGGATCTTCGCCGCGGATGGCGAATCATGTCGCCAAACCTGGAGCAAACCGGTCTACTCCATATTGAGTACGAATCGCTGCGCGATCTCGTAGCCGACGAGGAAGAGTGGAGACACCGGCACGCTGTTCTATCTGGCGCCTCTCCGCAGGTGCGAGCGAACGTATCCAAGGTACTTCTCGACCATTTGCGCCGAGAACTGTGTGTCAAAGTCGATTACCTCGACCAAGCTTTCCAGGAGCGGCTGACCCAGGCGTCCAGCCAGCACCTCCAATCACCTTGGGCGATCGACGAAAATGAGAAGCTTGAGCATGCCTCGATCGCTTTGCCGCGTTCAGAACGAAACGGCGACTACGGCGGCTGGACACGGCTGAGTGCTCGAAGCGGGTTCGGACAGTATCTGCGCCGGCGGGGCACTTTTCCCGCTGTGACTCGATCACTGACGCTGAACGAAACGTCTGAGATCATCTGCCAGCTTCTTGAGGCGCTGAGGGTGGCGGGGCTCGTGGTTCGTGTGCGTGAACCGGAAGACAAGGAGGACGTCCCTGGATACCAAGTGTCTGCGTCCGCGCTCCGGTGGATTGCCGGTGATGGGAGCAATGCCCTGCATGATCCGATCCGGGTTCCTAAAGTACCGGAGGCGGGGAGGAAGCCTAATCACTTCTTTCTGGAGTTCTATCGAACCGCCGCGGCAGACGGGCAAGGACTGGAAGCGCGGGAACACACAGCGCAAGTGCCGTACGAGGCGCGAATCGAGAGAGAGAAGCGGTTCCGCACAGCACTACTACCCGTCCTCTTTTGCTCGCCGACGATGGAATTGGGCGTTGACATCGCGAGCCTGAACGTCGTCAATATGCGCAATGTCCCGCCGACTCCTGCGAATTACGCGCAGCGCAGTGGCCGAGCAGGACGTAGCGGCCAGCCAGCACTTGTCATTACCTACTGCTCGACAGGCAGCCCGCATGACCAGTATTTTTATCGCCGACCTCACCTGATGGTGTCGGGCCAAGTCGCGCCGCCTCGACTGGACCTCGCGAACGAAGATCTGGTTCGCGCGCATGTGCATGCGGTTTGGCTGGCTGAGACGGGTATGAGCCTGGGACGGTCGCTGAAAGACATGCTAGACGTTTCGGGGGAGCCACCGAGCTTGAAGTTACTTGATTCGAAGAAGGCGGACATTGAAGATCAGAACGCACGATCGCGGGCTAACGACCGTGCCAAGCAAGTGCTATCGTCGATAGAAGGCGATCTTCGGAGTGCGCCCTGGTGGTCTCCGACCTGGCTTGACGATGTATTCCGGACCGTCGGACTGAGTCTCGACGCAGCGTGTGATCGGTGGCGCGGCCTATATCGCGCTGCCCTCGCTCAGTACCTGTTACAGAGTCGTGTCGTCGCTGATGCTTCGCGATCGGCACAGGACAAGAACGAGGCGAAGAAGCTCAGGCGCGAGGCGGAATCGCAGCTTGAGTTGCTGACAGCTGCAAGCGCATCGGCGAGCCAATCTGATTTCTACGCATACCGTTACTTTGCCAGTGAGGGATTTTTACCCGGCTACAGCTTTCCCCGACTGCCGATTTCCGCATTCATTCCGGGCCGGCGACTGGCAACTGGCACAGACGAATTCCTATCCAGGCCCCGATTCCTCGCGGTGAGCGAGTTCGGGCCTGGAAACTTTGTCTATCACGAAGGATCGCGGTACGTGATCAACCGGGTCATACTGCCCGTCAGTGAGGTTACAGATCCCGCTAACGGCAGAACAGTAAACACAACCGCCGCGAAGATCTGCGTCCGTTGTGCTTACGTCCACCCAGTTGCACAAGGAGACGGATTGGACCTGTGCGAACAGTGCGGGGCGCCACTGCCCCCAGTTATGCGCCAACTTTTCAGGATGCAGAACGTCACGACACGTAGGCGCGACCGCATAAACTCTGACGAGGAGGAGCGGCAGCGCAAAGGCTATGAACTTCAAACAGCGGTTCGGTTCGCGGACGTGCGCGGGCATAGCGCCGTCCAGACCGCGAGTGTCGAGAGCCCTGCCGGCACGCTGGCCAAGGTTGCATACGGACATGCATCGACCATATGGCGGATCAATCGGGGTTGGAAACGTAGGAAGCGTGATAGCGAAATCGGGTTTGTCCTTGATGTGGAGCGGGGATACTGGGAGCGTGACACACAGGCAGATCCCGAAGATGGCATTGGCGATCCGGTCGGCCCGTTGACTCGTCGCGTCGTCCCGTTTGTCCAGGACCGCAGGAACGCTTTACTGATAGAGCCAGTGACCGAACTTGGGCCCATCGTGATGGCATCCTTGCAAGCTGCACTCAAGAACGCTATCCAGGTGAGCTATCAGCTTGAGGATCAGGAACTCGCCGCTGAGCCGCTGCCTAACATCAACGAACGGCGTGCGCTGCTGCTGTATGAAGCGGCGGAGGGAGGTGCAGGCGTACTTCGGTGGCTGGTTGAAGACCCCGCCGCGCTAACCGAAGTCGCCCGTGGGGCCCTCGAATTATGCCACTTCGACCCGGACACAGCCGCCGACCGCGGTGCCGCGCCGGGGGCGAAGGAGCGGTGTGAAGCGGCCTGCTACGACTGCCTCATGAGTTACGGTAATCAACCAGACCATGAACTCCTTGATAGATCCGCCATTCGCGATGTGCTGTTAGCGCTCAGCTCAGCACGAGTTGAAGCCTCACCGGCAGCAACATCGCGCGACGAGCATCTGGAGCGTCTCATGCGGCAGGCAGGGTCAGATCTCGAACGGCGATGGTTGCGCTTCCTTTCGGCGCGCGGCTACCGGTTACCCACCGACGCCGGGAAGCTCTTTGAGGCGGCGGGAACTCGGCCGGATTTCTATTACGAAGCCGACATGTTGGCAGTTTACGTCGACGGCCCGCCTCACCGATTCCCTGATCGCGTCACGCGTGATCAGGCGCAGCAAGGGAGGCTTGAACAGTTGGGCTATCTCGTAGTTCGTTTTCAAGACGACTCAGAGGCGGCTTGGGAACCCATTATCCTTCGATATCCGTCGGTATTCGGGGTCGCGAAATGAGCACATTCGCAATCGGCTCACTCGTGACAGCACGCGGCCGCGAATGGGTGGTGCTGCCGGATTCCGAGCCTGACTTTCTTATGGTCCGGCCCCTTGGAGGGACTGACGAAGAGGTTACCGGCATCCATCTCGCCTTGGAGGCGGTGGAACCCGCGACGCTGGCTGCGCCAAACCCGGCAGATCCCGGCGACTATCGCTCGGCACGCCTGCTGCGTGATGCCGTACGTCTGGGGTTCCGCGCCAGCGCCGGCCCGTTTCGCTCATTCGGCCGGATCGCGTGCGAGCCGAGGCCTTATCAACTCGTTCCCTTACTCTTGGCGTTAAGACTTGATCCTGTCCGATTGTTGGTTGCGGATGACGTCGGTATCGGTAAGACGGTTGAAGCCTGCGTCATCGCCAAGGAACTGCTTGACCGTGGCGAAGTGCGTCGTCTCGCTGTGCTTTGTCCGCCTCACCTTGCAGAACAGTGGCAGCGGGAATTGTCGGAGAAGTTCTCGATTGATGCAGAGCTGGTGCTTCCCTCAACGGCGCGCAGATTGGAAGCACCATGTCGCCTGGACGAGTCGCTATTCGATATTCACCCATTTGTCGTGGTCTCAACCGACTATATCAAGTCCGATCGCCGCCGCGACGACTTCCTGCGTGCATGCCCGGAGTTGGTGATTGTGGACGAGGCCCACACTTGCGCTGCGCCGTTCGATCAAAGGGGCGCGCGACATCAGCGCCATTCATTGCTGCAAGGCTTGGCGGCGGATTCCGACCGACACCTCATCCTAGTCACGGCTACTCCTCACAGCGGTAATGAGGAGGCGTTCCGCTCGTTGCTTGCCTTGCTTGATCCGGAGTTCGCCGCGCTCCCGATGGATCTTTCGGGCGCACAAAATGAGCGTCATAGGAAACGGCTGGCAGCACAGTTCGTGCAGCGCCGTCGAGTAGACATTGAACACTACCTTGACGCAGACACTCCTTTCCCCGACCGCGAGGAGAAGGAGGATAGCTATAAACTTCATTCCGACTACCGCGCGCTGCTAGATCGCGCTGTCACTTACGCGCGAGGTCTTGTACGGGACCGGGAAGGCGGTGAGGTCCGGCTGCGCGTACGGTGGTGGTCTGCATTAGCACTTTTGCGATCACTGGCGAGTAGCCCGGCAGCTGCCGCGGCAACGTTGCGCAGTCGCGCGTCCGGCTTGGATGGCGAAACCGTCCAGGAGATCGATAACATCGCTCGTCACACGATTCTGGATGCTGTTGATGAGGAGACGGCTGAGGCAGGGGATGTCGTGCCCGGCAGCGGTACCGAACCCGAGGACAGCGCCGACACGACGGAGCGGCGCGAGTTGCTTGCAATGGCGGTTGAAGCAGATCGCTTGTTTGGCCCGAAAGACAACAAGCTGCGCAAGGCAATCTCAATCGTAAAGGGACTAGTTCGGGACGGTTTTCAACCGATTGTTTTCTGCCGGTTCATCCCGACAGCGGAGTACGTCGCCTCGGCCCTACGCAAGGAACTTCCCAAAGGCACTGCGGTGGAGGCAGTGACCGGTCTGCTTGCACCTGACGACCGCGAGGTTCGGGTACAGGAACTTGCAAAGGCTGCCCGACGGGTCCTGGTGTGCACAGATTGCCTGAGCGAGGGTATCAATCTGCAGGAGTCGTTCGACGCCATTCTCCACTACGACCTTTCCTGGAATCCGACTCGGCACGAGCAAAGGGAAGGCAGGGTTGATCGCTACGGCCAGGCGAGTCCGACCGTTCGCGTTGTGACCTATCTACGGTACCGACAACCAAATTGATGGAATCGTGCTCGATGTCCTGCTTAGGAAGCACAAGAAGATCCGCAGCTCGTTGGGTATCTCGGTGCCTGTCCCCGTTGATACTGAGAAGGTGATGACGGCGTTGTTGCACGGTGCGCTCCTGCGCGGCGACGGCAGCCAGCTGGCGCTGGATTTTGCTTCACATGATCGAGAGACGCTTGAAGCTGAGTGGGAGAATGCGGCAGACCGCGAGAAACGGTCGCGGACTTTGTTCGCGCACTACACTCTGGATCCCGCCGAAGTGGCCGGAGAACTCCAAGCAGTCAGGCGCTCGATTGGTTCTTCAGTTGATGTAGAGCGATTTGTTCGAGAAGTTCTTGGTCAGCACGGCGCGCAAATAGAGGAGGAGAAATCATCCCGCAACGCTGCGACAGCCATCTATCTGAACGAGACACCTCATGCAGTCCGCGACGCCATGGGTGCAAACGGCAGTGGCGGTCCGATGAAGGTGCGGTTCTCGCTTCCGATAAAAGACGGGTGTCCTCTACTTACATCGCACGCAGCCAGCTGTGCAGGGGCTTGCTGGGTATGTGCTCGACAGTGCGCTCGACGAAAAAATTGCCGTGAGAGCCGTCGCGCGCCGGTGCGGTGCTGTCCGTTCTCGAGTCGTCGCAGAGCGCACTATGCTGTTATTGCTCCGCGAAAGGTTCCGTATCGAAACCGGGCGTCTCAACCACACGCAGGAGCTGCTCGCTGAAGATTGGCAGCTGGTTGCATACCGCGGAACGACGTCAGCAGCGGAATGGCTGTCGCGGGATGAAGCGGAGGCCCTACTCGATGCCAAGCCCGACGCGAACATTGCGCCGGACGTAGCACGGAGTCACCTAGAGCGCATTATCCAAACTTTGCCTGAGCTTGATACCGAGCTAACGCGATTCGCGCGCGAAGATGCGGAAAAGATTGGCGACGCCCACCGCCGCGTGCGCAAAGCGACTCGATTAGCTGGTGGGCGGTTGATTGTTGAACCCAAACTCCCGGTAGACGTGCTCGGTGTCTACCTGTACCTCCCAGTCGCATGAGACGGCAGTCGTTCACCACAGTAAGGACCGAGGGTGGCCTGTTCCCGCCTGATTTTCTCCGACGGATGACCGAGTCTTCCTCCACGATTCCAGGCCTGACACCTGAGGCGTATCACCTCGTTGGCAAGGAGAAGCTAAACGAAGCGGCGAGCCGCGCCTGGAACCGTTTACTTGGGATCTGGACCGTTTTCTACGCCACGAACGCACCGGCTGGAGATCCTGGAACGACGACGACGCGCGAAAAATGGTTGCTGCAGCTGTTTGGCGAACTGGGGTATGGCCGGTTGCAACAGGCCAAAGCGGTGGAAGTCAATGACCGAAGCTATCCCGTTTCACACGGATGGCAGAACGTGCCCATTCATCTTGTAGGCCGGAACATCGATCTCGACCACAGAACGGCGGGTGTGGCGGGTGCCGCGCGGACGAGCCCGCACAGTCTTGTCCAAGAGCTGTTGAACCGACGGGAAGAGTCGCAGTGGGGTTTTGTTTCGAACGGCCTTAAGCTGCGGCTGTTGCGGGACAACCGGAGTCTCACGCGTCAGGCCTATGTGGAGTTTGATCTGGTCGGAATGATGGAAGGCCAGGCGTTTTCCGATTTCGTCCTTCTATGGCTGATGTGCCACCAGTCGCGAGTGGAGGCCGTTCCGCCGGAGCCTTGTTGGCTTGAGAAGTGGGCAACCGAGGCCCGCGAGCAAGGAACACGCGCTCTGGATGAGCTTCGGGATGGTGTTGAACGCGCCATTGTGGCACTGGGTCGAGGTTTTCTAAAGCATCCCGCGAACAGATCACTTCTAGAAAAACTACGTGCCGGTACTCTCGACCGCCAGGATTACTACCGCCAAGTGCTGCGCGTTGTTTACCGGCTGATCTTTCTATTCGTCGCCGAAGCCCGTGAGCTTCTCCTCGTGGCTGAGCTAGGCAGCACTGCCGTCGAACGGTACGTCCGGTCCTATTCGATCGCACGGTTACGCACGCTCGCGGCGAGTCGGAGAGGAACACCGCATGGCGATCTCTGGGAGTCACTCCTCGTCGTTATGCGGGGACTGTCTTCAAAACAGGGTGTCCCGGAGCTTGGACTTCCGGCGCTTGGCTCTCTCCTCTGGAGCGACAACGCTTCGCCAGAGCTCGATTCCTGCCAGCTTGCGAATGGCGACCTTCTCGAAGCCATCCGGGCGCTGGCATTCCGGGTCGAGCATGATCTCAGACGCAACGTGGATTGGCGGAACCTTGGGCCGGAAGAACTCGGCAGCGTCTACGAATCGCTGCTCGAACTTCATCCTGACGTCAATGTCGAGGCGGCATCATTTTCGCTCCGGGTCGCCGCGGGGCACGAGCGGAAAACAACCGGCAGTTACTACACGCCGACTAGCCTGGTGGACTGCCTACTCGATTCCGCACTCGACCCGGTGATCGAAGAAGCGGCGAAGGCGCCCGATGCCGAGCGGGCGATATTACACCTGAAGGTCTGTGATCCAGCCTGCGGGAGTGGTCACTTTCTTATCGCGACGGCACACCGTATTGCACGGCGACTCGCCGCTGTTCGCACCGGCGATGCAGAAGCGTCCCCCGATGCTGTGCGCCACGCATTGCGGGACGTAATCGGCCACTGCGTGTACGGCGTGGATGTGAACGAAATGGCCGTTGAGCTGTGCAAGGTGAACCTCTGGCTGGAGGCGCTGGAGCCGGGCAGGCCACTTTCCTTCCTCGATCAGCGCATCCAGTGCGGAAACTCACTTTTGGGAACGACGCCGGCACTTCTGCGTGACGGTATTCCCGATGAAGCCTTCGATCCGATAGAGGGTGACGACCCCGGATATTGCCGTGACCTGAAGCGCTGGAATCGGGATGAGAAGAAGGCACTGGGAACACTGTTCAATGCTGCCCCCTGGAAACGTGTGGGCGATCTCGCAAATGGCATTGCGGCTTTGGAGAAAATTGACGATTCCACACTGGAAGGCGTTCATCAGATCGAGACGCGCTATGCCGAACTTGTGCGGTCGTCTAGCTATGAATGCGGCCGGCTCTGGGCGGATTCCTGGTGTGCTGCATTTGTCTTGGTCAAGACCAAGGATGTGCCGTCGCTTACCGAGCAAATGTTCCGCATCATCGAGCAGAACCCAATGGCCGTGCCGGAGCCACTTCGCAACGATATCCGCCGTATCGCAGATCAATACCGTTTCTTCCAATGGCATTTGGCTTTCCCCGAGGTATTCCACGTTCCACCACCGGACCAGAAAGCACCCGAGGGACCTGGATGGACTGGCGGATTCGATGTCGTCCTCGGCAATCCGCCGTGGGAGCGCATCAAGATTCAGGAAAAGGAGTGGTTCTCGGAGCGTCGACCGGACATCGCGGAGGCGCCGAACGCCGCTGCCCGTAAGCGAATCATTCAAGACCTCAAGGACGAGGATCCGGCATTATGGACGGCATGGTGCGAAGCGCTGCGGCAGAGCGACGGCGAAGCCGCGCTCGTCCGGTCAACAGGTCGGTATCCTCTATGCGGCCGTGGCGACATAAACACCTACGCCATTTTCGCTGAACTGAACCGGACACTATTGAATCAGCAAGGACAGGCTGGATTTATTGTTCCCACCGGGATCGCGACCGACGATACGACGAAGTTCTTCTTCCAGGACTTAGTCGAATGTAATTCCCTCATCAGCCTGTATGACTTTCAGAGCGGGCCGGGGTTATTCAGCGCGATCGGGCACGCGCGCTTCAAGTTTGCTCTGGTAACACTCGCCGTCAGGAGGGAGAGGACTAAGCCTATTGATTTCGCCTTCTTTCTTCGCCGTCTCCCTGAGCTTCAAGACCCTGGGCGAAGGTTTACGCTCACCGCGGATGACATCGCACTGCTGAACCCGAACACACTCACCTGTCCCATTTTTCGAACAGAGCGAGATGCTGAGGTTACGAAGCAAATTTATCGCGTGGCGCCGGTTCTGATTCATGAGTCCGAGGTCGAAACCAGAAATCCGTGGGCCGCAAGGTTTCAGGCGATGTTCCACATGTCCGGTGACTCGCCGCTATTTCGAACGGCGACCCAGCTCGAAGGGGATGGATCGACGCTGCGCGGCAATGTGTTCGAGCACGAAGGCAATCGCTACCTGCCACTGTACGAGGCCAAAATGGTGCACCAGTACACGCACCGTTTTGGTGACTATGCCGACAAGATGGCAGATGACGAGGGATTGTCGCTTCCAGAGGTGGCAGTGGACCGACTTGCCAGTGCCGACTACGAAGTCCGGCCACGGTACTGGGTCCCTGAAGATGCCGTCGGAGATCGTTTGCGTAATCGCTGGGAGCATCGGTGGCTGTTTGGATTACGCCAGAACGCGAGGTCGACAGACGAACGCACCTTCATTTCTTCTGTAATGCCGCTGGTCGGCTGCGGGCACTCCATCATCTTGTTACTAGCAGACGCGACCAGTAGCAGCGTTGTCTTATTGCTTTCGAACTTTAGCTCCTTTGCTTTTGACTACGTAGCTCGACAGAAACTGGGTGGTAGCAACATCAGCTACTACATCATCCAGCAGTTGCCAACGCTACCGCCGGCTGTAGGCGCACAGCCCTGTCCATGGCGCAGGCAGAGCACGCTGTCGGCATGGATTGCAAAGCGGGTACTCGAGTTGAGCTACACATCCTGGGACCTGCAGCCATTTGCGGCGAGCTTGAGCTGGGATGGGCCGCCGTTCCGCTGGAGTCCGGCTAGGCGGTACCTATTGCGATGTGAGCTGGATGCCGCCTTCTTCCACCTGTATGACATCGGCCGCGACGACGTGGATTACATTATGGACACGTTCCACATCGTCCGTGGCGACGATCAAGCAGCTTATGGCGAGTACCGGACCAAGCGGATGATCCTTGAGATCTATGACAGGATGCAGAGCGCCGTCGAAACCGGTGAGCCGTTCAAGACGACACTCGACCCGCCTCCCGCCGATTCGGGCTGTTGCCATCCCAAAAAGAAAGTTGGGATTCTTGCGTTTGGTTCTCTAATCCACGATCCTGGCGCAGAACTCAACCTCAAGATCGCCATGCGGATTAAGACCACGACTCCGTTTGGAGTCGAGTATGGACGCTACAGCGGCAAGACTCGTGGCGGAGCACCGACGCTTGTGCCTCACCCACAGGGATCACCGGTGACCGCAGAAATCCTGGTACTCGATAACGATGTCACCATCGAGGAAGCCACGAATATGCTGTGGCGACGCGAAACGGGGAGGATCGACAGGGCTGAGACGTACGCGCGGGGTACATCGCCGAACAGCGTATTAGTCGAGCGATTTGGGGATGACGGTTGTGTTGAAACAGTTTTGTACACCGATTTCAACGCAGCCGGGAAGATCGACCATCCCACGGCAGATGAGCTGGCCGAGCACGCAATCCAGAGCGTCATCGAAGCGCCGGAGGGCAAGGAAGGCATTACCTACCTCACAGACGCTATCAGCTGTGGTATCGAGACCCCACTGACGTTGGCATATCGCGACGAGATTCTGCGCCTGACTGGCACGATGTCCCTAAAAGAAGCTCTCAAGAGTGCCAGAGATGCTGCCGCACGCACTCGGGAGGCAGCCGCACATGAAGGCCCGAGGTGATAAATGTCCCCCTCAGACAGTTCCTGATTCATGATGCCCCCCGCTCGGGCGATCCAATGAGCACAGCATCCCGCTGCAACAGGATGGCGACCGCTGTCGCCCTGTCACGGACGGGCAATCGCCCCTTGATGTATTCACGGGCTTCGAGGATGAGGGATATCTCATCCCGATGCTGGTATCGTGTCGTGCGGATGATATCGACAGCACGTTCCCGATTGACCCGCAAGGGGACGTCCTGCTGCTTAACTTCCCGCACGTATGTCAGTGCTGCACTCTGCAGAGCGTTGTTCAAATCCTCAGGCGTCATCGGTTCTCCTTAAGCGGAACGTCAGCACGCAGGGCATCAGCACGCGGAACAGCAGAACGTGGGTCTTCAAGGGCATGTATGCGATTCAATTCTTTAATGTCTTTTCGATATCCCTCAAGGACGCGTTCCAATCGCAGCCAATGCGGGAGGAAACTGTCGCATTTCGTACGGAGGTCCTTGAGGACGTAAACCCTTCGCAATTCTTGGAGGTCCTTCCATTGTTTCTCATCTTGGATGCTCATAACAGCACCAGCCCGGCGTCTTTCATTCCCTGTGCCAGCCCCCACGCATAACGATGTTCGACGATAAGTGCGTGCCCGAACCACTGGGCATCGTCCTGAACATGCTCGTCGATCCATTCCTTAGCTTGAAGAGTCAAGGGACAGAATGTGTACAGTGTCCCGACGTTGTTGACGAGAACGTCAGGAGTGGGACAGGGTTTAGAGATGGCGTCGGTCATCGGGCCGAGCCATTCGTCTTGAGGTGAGTGCATGCCCATGGCTCCTCTTGAGTCGAATGGGCATCAGGTACCGAAGAAAGAAATGCCGCCCACAATCAGGCGGCTCGTGGAGAACTTTGCATTATGCCGCATCGGGCCGAAGCCCCATACCACCGTGCTCTCCAAGTCGGTTGGTCGCGCTTTCGCGCTGTCCTGATGCTACGTACATTCTAACTGCACGAGCGTCTCGTGAAAATGGCACGAAGGTGACCCGCAGTAATCATCGACGCAGCGCCGGGGCGAAGAAGAAAGGCTTCGAGCGGTCAGACTCTAGGTACTGCGCTGGCTCGATGATTTCCTTCAGCAAGACGTATCCCATCAAGAAGTAATCGCAGCCTTATAACCTGCGACGGGCGGATGCTTAGAACATCCGCCCACCCTTTTCTTCTAAGGAGGGTACACGGTCGCCACGCTGCTACTGCAGTTTCGCGTGCTCCGCCTTGGCTTGCTTCAGGATGGGGATGTCGGAGGGCTACGGTAATTCCAATTCAAGCGAGTAGATCTCATCTGTGCTCACGTCGCGGACGAATAGAGCATCACCCCCGGGAGTCAGACCACTCCAGTCAATAAGTATTGTGTGCAGATCCTTCAAATCAGCGAATAATTCAGAGCGGGTCTGTCCGACTTTGACCCGGCGATATCCCGGGTTTTTGGTAAGGCTGTTGTAATAGACATACTGTCCGTCGCGCGACCAAGTCTGCAAGGATATCACCCCGGGTTCAGAAACCCAGTCTGTCCACTTCTGGGTCCTGAAGTCAAAGATCAAGAGTTTCTTGTTATCGGAGGAGACGGCAGCGAGGTGCTTGCCATCCGGAGACAAGCGAGGAGCATACAAGTTCTCCGATCCCGGGAGAATAGAAACCTGCTTAGAACTAAGATCCAAAACCTGAAGCGCTACTTTCTCTGAGCTTCCAGGGATAAACGGAGTTCGACCGAAGATCATTCTTTTGCCATCTGGAAACCAGTGTGCATCCGCTTGATACTCCTTCTCTGAAAGCACTTGCTCTGGTGTCCCGCCCTGTGTCGATATCAGAGAAATTTTAAAAGGCTGTCCCCCTTGCGTGTTGATGTACGCAATCTGCGTACCGTCGGGAGACCAGTGTGGCTGGACAACCGAGACAGGTGGAAAGGTTAGTTGGAGCCGTTCGCTACCATCAGAGCGACTGCGCCACAGCGTACGGTCGGGGTAAGACACGTAAGCGATCCACTTGCCATCTTGGGAGAAGTCTAGTTCACCTGCCGAAATTCCGGAGAGAAATGGCGAGAACTGGTGGGACTTACTGTCATAAACAACAAGTTCACCACGCGGTAGATACCCGTCTACGAATAGCTTCTTACCATCAGGATTAGGCACCGGGAGAGCAATAGACATAGGGCCATTTGTCAACTGGAAGGGTGTTGACGGTGTTTTGTGAAACAGTCCCGCAGGCTCCCGCACTGCCCAGATATTGGCACTATCTGCATTGCCGCTGACGAAGAAGTAATAGCGGCCATCCGCACTCCAAACACCGCAGCACTCTGAGGGCGGGCTATGCCAAGCCGGGAGCAGGGCGTGAAGATCGCTACCGTCGGCATGAACCTCCCAAATCGAGGAGGAGTTGGTTTGAGGAGTTCCGAGCGTGAACGGAGTTCCGAGCGTGAACAGAGTTCCGAGAGTGAACCGAAGGCGAGTGCCGTCGGGGGAAAAACGAATCGAGGATGCCCGGCCGGAGACCGAAATTAATTTTCGGGCGTTTGTTCCATCTGCGTTAGCGAGGAAAATGTCAGACCCCTTGGCGAACGCGAGTTGCGTACCATCTGGAGACCACACGGTCCAGTGAGCGACAATATTCGAAAGATGGCGGGGGCTGCCTGTCGGCAGAGGCAATACCCAAGCCTGTGCTTCGTTTTCCATGCCGATGTAATCAGCCACTAAGAGCTGCGAATGATCGGGAGAAATGTCAGACATAGCGGTGTTGCTAAATGGCGTGGGAATGACGGACGTGTCACCACCGGCGACTGATCCCTGTACCAGGAACTGCTTCCTACCCGTGTTCTCAGTCATATACAGTCTGGAACCGTCGGTCAGAACATTAGTCTTGGGAATGCCGTCGTGGGTAATTTGAATCGTTTTGAGCGTTCTGGGAGGAGGAAGAGACCGACTGAGCCAAGCAAAGATCCCAGCGAGAACGATGACCAGCACCGCTGTAGGAACTAGAATCTTCCACAGTTTTCTGTCGCCAGCCGGCGACAGATTCTTCCGGCTCGATCGGGATCGTGCAGTGGCTGCCGTCGTCTGGGCTGTTCGAAGCTTCTCCGGCAACTCTGGGTTGCCCACGTCCTCGGTGTAGAGGTTATAGATATGCACTCGGACGCCATGCTTGACCTCAGCCTCTCCCAAATCATGCAAGGCCGTCTTCCAAGTGCTCACCTGTTCGAGCACTTCGGCCACGGAACTAGAAATCAGAATGTGTCCCGCATCTCCGCAGTCCATCACCCGTTGGGCGATGTTAATGCCACCTCCAGCCACGTTGCGAGCGGCGTTGATGTCCTCGACTCGGTACACTGGGCCGGTGTGAATTCCCATGCGCAAATGTATTTCTGGCCATCGCCGCAGGATTCGATGCAACTCCAGAGCGCAGCGCACGGGAGCTTCCACGTCACCAAGAAAGACCAGTGCCATGCCATCGCCAGTGGGCAGTCGAATGAGTTGATCACTAGCCTGAGCCCGTGCGAATTCCTGCGTTTCGCGGACCGCTTCCTGCAAATGAAGTAGCGCCTGCTCCTGCTGATCCATGGGAAGGCGGGAGTACGCCACAATGTCGGTGAACAAGATGTGCGCCATCTCCAGAGTGCGTTTGGAGCCGGAGTCTGGTGGCGAAGGCAGTGACGGTGCAGGACTCGAAATCGCTCTTCCCTCGCTGGTAAGGGAGGAATCGAAGGGTGTCGCCGTTGGCCGACCGCCTGATTCGGTATCCCGCTTCAGCCGTTGCAAGTCGCCTCGCATCTCGCCTGCGCTCTGGTAACGCAGATTCCTGTCCTTCTCTAGCGCCTTGTGGATGATGTCTTCTAATTTGGTCGGCAGATTGGGGTTGAGGCGGACTGGAGCCACAGGTTGCCGATTCAGAATGCCGTCCTGCACCAAGCCTGAGGTTTCCCCCCGGAACGGCAGATTGCCCGTCACCATTTCATAGAGCACGATTCCAAACGAGAAGAGATCAGTTCGCGGATCGAGCTTTTGACCTCGTATTTGTTCGGGCGACATGTAGGCCACGGTACCGATGATCGCTCCCGTGCCCGTGAGATGTTCCTCAGCATCGATGGTGGTTGCGTTCGGTTCGCCTCCAGCTCCAGAGTGGGCAACGACTTTCGCCAGCCCGAAATCCAGAATCTTGGCGTGTCCCCGGTCAGTGACAAAAATATTCGGAGGTTTGATATCGCGATGGATAATTCCTTTTGCATGCGCCGCGTCAAGCGCATCTGCGATTTCAATACCCAGCGATAACACGGTCTCGATCTCCAAGGGCTTACCGCCGATGCGGTGCTTCAGCGTCAGGCCGTCCAGAAACTCCATGACGATGAAAGGCCGCCCATCTTGCTGTCCGATTTCATAGATCGTGCAGATATTGGGATGGTTCAGTGCAGAAGCAGCTTGAGCCTCACGCTGGAAACGGACCAATGCTTGGGGGTCTTTGGCTACTTCATCAGGCAGAAACTTCAGGGCGACGAATCGGTGTAGGGTGATGTCCTCGGCCTTGTAAACCACACCCATGCCGCCACCACCGAGCTTTTCGACGATGCGGTAGTGCGAGATGGTTTGGCCGATCATGGAGTCGTCCAATGGTAGGCCGGACGCGAGGGCGGGTCAATGAAAGCCGTGCTCAAGAGGATTCTTGTTGAAATATCGCCATAGATAGGATGAGAAGGTCGATCCCCGATCACGGATGGCGCTAAGCTACCGGTGATCAACGCACTCTAAGGTGCAATCACAGTGGACAAGGAGATCGACCTTGAAGAAGCATAACAATTCTCCCAAGAAGAGTGAACCGACATCGAAGCGGGCGAAGTCACGGGGCCCGGTGCAACTGGATCCAAAGGAAGTGCTGGCGGAGTTGGTGGGGGAAACTGAGGCAAAAACTGGATTCGAGAGTGGTAGCCGGGAGCGCCGGAGAAGAGGATCAACGCGGTGAGCTTCGCCCGAATCTCGACCGTCTGACGGTGGGAGTAGATCTGGGCGACCAATGGAGCCATTACTGCATTTTGGGTCTGGAGGGAGAAACGCTGACGGAAGGACAGTTACGGACGACACAGCAGGACGTTGCCGGATTCTTTCAGGCGTTGAACGGAGCGCGTGTAGTTCTGGAAGTAGGGACGCACTCCGCTTGGGTGCGGGAAGTCATCTGCAGTTACGGGCACGAAGTGCTGGTGGCCAACCCGCGGTTGATGGAGGGATCGAAGCGTCGCAAGCGGAAGAATGACCGGATCGATGCGAACAAGTTGGCCCGGTTGGGACGAGTGGATCCGCAGTCGTTGCATCCGATGCAGCACCGGAGCCCAGGTCTGTCACGGTAGTGATGGACCTGGGTTTAGATCGGACCCCAACTTGCACCGGGCCCAGAAGCGGCCCACTCAGAGTGCGGATAGAAGCACGGAAACGGTGGATGGCGTCGACCAGAGTTTCTAGTACTTGGTTAGCTCGGAAAATATTAAGGACGGCCGCCACGTCGGCCTTGACTTTTATGACCTTCTCATAGAAGTCACTCATTGGGGGCTGTCACTCCTCATCCTCAAACCGCTCGACATCAGCCCAACGATTCTCAGGGACGTGCGCCGTCAGGAGACGCGCTCGGTCGGCACGACCACGGTGCGCTACGACGACACGTCGGGCGAGTTGAGCGTCATCACGTTCACGGAGCCACTGCCCCGTGAATCGAGTCTCAAGTATTTGCTGGCAGAGGAGCGGGCGAAGCTTCCCGTGCGACGGCTGACGTTCGTGGTCAGCAACACCCGAGCAGAAGAACACCTTCACTGGCTAAAGAAGAAAGGGTTCGAGCGGTCAGACTCTAGGTACTGCGCTGGCTCGATGATTTCCTTCAGCAAGACGTATCCCATCAAGAAGTAATCGCAGCCTTATAACCTGCGACGGGCGGAAGCTTAGAACATCCGCCCACCCTTTTCTTCTAAGGAGGGTACACGGTCGCCACGCTGCTATTGCAACTTCGCGTACTCCGCCTTGGCTTCCTTCAGGATGGGGATGTCGGCGTCGGCGTCTTTCCAGAGGGTGAGGAACTCTTTGTAGGCGGCGAGCGCCCGGACGCGGGCGGCATCGGCATATGCTCCCTGCGAGGTTCTTGACTGCAAAGCATTAGCCCGAGCCACGCCCAGACGCGCCAACGCTCCCGTCCAGCAGTTCCAGACAATGCCGCTGTGATCGATGATCTTCTGAAACTCGGCGGCGGCTGCACTACCTTGCCCGGCTGCTAAGTACGCCTCGCCGCGAATATACGTTGGATAGAGGCAAGAGGTACTCACGCTGAACGGACCCGTCCCGAACTCGATCCTGGAAGCACCTTGCAGATCGTTCAGAGCGACGGCGGGATTCTTCCGGTTAAGCGCCAATTGCGCCCGGATCGCCGGTAGCCAGAGCGACTGCATCTGGTCATGTGCTGGAGAACGTTTGTTTAGTTCCTGCATCAAGGACTCAGCTTGCGCACTATCGCCCGCCATTGCAAACGCAAGCGCAGCTTCGACTTCAACGACCTCGCTCGACGGAGCGAGTCGCAAAGCATCTGTCGCCCCTTTCCGTGCCTCTGTCGCGTTGCCGAAGACGGCTTCCCGCAGTGCCGCGTTCTCCTGCCATACAGCTCCACTCTCCTTGTTGTCGGCGTGGATGGCGGAATCTACAGACCGCTTGGTCAGTTCTTGTGCCTTCCTCAGATGACCAGCGTATGCCTCGGTGTCAGATGCGAGAGTGAGTCCGAAGTGCTCGGACTCAGGCTTGTCCGCAAACCACCGTTGCTGTTCCGCCATCCCGTCGGAGTCAGACGCGAGAAAGTCAAGAGCGTAGAGGGTGTCATGGAGTGCGTAATCATCCAGTTTTCGCTCTTGCGCCTGCTGGAGTATGTGTCGTGCTTCGTCGAATCTTTGCAAGGCGAGCAGGTAGATGCCGAGGAATTCGTATGAGGCGACACTATACGGGGCGAGGCGCAGGCTTTGGCGATGTACTTCGATGGCCTTATCGTACTGCCCCTCCTCAGCATAGATCCAGGCCCGATCGAGGTACGCTCTGCTGTCTCGCGGGTAGTTCTCAATCTGCTCGTCATACGTCTGTGCCGCTTTGTCCACTTCCCCGTTAACATTCCCATAGTATGTGGCGGCGATCACCAGTTTCTCTCGCTCGCTCGCGTGATCCCCCAACTGGAAAGCCTTGGTGAAATACTCATTGGCTCGCTCTTGCTCCCCCAGTTGCGCGTAATCGTCGCCCACTCCCCAAAAACCCATAGCAAAGTTCGGATCGAGTTCGATGGCGCGTTGATGGTACGGCAGCGCTGCGGCGGGGCCTTTCTCGTTATAGGCTTTTCCGCCAACGCTGTACGCTTTCAGAGCTTCAAGGGAAGACGTAGTGGCCTGTGCCAAAGGAACATCAAACTTCTGCACCGTAGCCAGCGATTCGCCCAACTCGCCGCGCAGCTTTGATGCCGCCTCGCCCAACGTGTCCAGCACCTTCTCCTTGGACGCCGCCGTCACCTGCTCCTGCGCCAGCGTGTCTCCAATCCGGCAGTTCACCGCCTTCAGCTCCAGCACATATTGGCTGCCCAGATTGGCAATCGACCCGGCAATGTACGCCTTACTGCCCGCCCGTTGGCACAACTGGCGGGCGACCTCGGACGTGAGTTTCGTGTTGGCCGGGCGGGTCATCTGTTGCAAAATCTTCGCGACTTCGCTGTCGGAGAGCACATTCAAGAAAGGCGATTGCCGCAGGGAAACTGTGAGCGCCGTCCTCAGGGTATCGTCGAATACCGGGTCGCCGGTACTGTTTGCAAAGTCCGTAAGGACGATAGTGTCTCGATCTGTCAGGCCCTTCATTTGATGCGAGCGATAGTAAAGCCCTCCCGCTAGAAGCAGGGCGATTACTCCCGCGACCACTACTCCCCGCGACAGATTCTTCCTGCTCGACCGGGATCGTGCGGTGGCTGCCGTTGTCTGAGCTGTTCGGAGCTTCTGCGGCAACTCCGGGTTGCCTGCGTCATCGGTGTAGAGGTTATAGATATGCACGCGGACTCCGTGCTTGACCTCGGCCTCTCCCAGATCATGTAAGGCAGCCTTCCACGTGCTCACCTGTTCCAGCACTTCGGCTACGGAACTAGAAACCAGAATGTGTCCCGCATCTCCGCAGTCCATCACCCGTTGGGCGATGTTAATCCCGCCTCCAGTTACGTTGCGCGCGGCATTGATATCCTCTACGCGATAGACCGGCCCAGTATGGATTCCCATGCGCAACTGAATCTCGGGCCACCTTCGGAGGATGAGGTGCAGTTCCAGAGCGCAGCGCACTGGAGCTTCCACGTCGCCCAGAAAGACCAGTGCCACGCCATCCCCCGTGGGCAGTCGAATGAGTTGATCGCTAGCCTGAGCCCGTGCGAATTCATGCGTTTCCCGGACCGCTTCCTGCAAATGGAGCAGTGCCTGCTCCTGTTGATCCATGGGAAGACGGGAATACGCCACAATGTCGGTGAACAGGATGTGCGCCATCTCTAGAGTGTGTTTGGAGCCTGAATCTGGTGCGAAGGAAGCAACGGTGCAGGACTCCGGATCGCGCTACCCTCGCTGGTAAGGGAGGAATCGAAAGGTGTCGCTGTTGGCCGACCGCCTGATTCAATGTCCCGCTTCATCCGCTGCAGGTCGCCGCGCATCTCGGCTGCGCTCTGGTAACGCAGATTCCTGTCCTTCTCTAGCGCCTTGTGGATGATGTTTTCTAACGGTAGCGGCAGATTGGGGTTGAGGCGAAGTGGGGCCACGGGTTCCCGGTTCAGGATGCCATCCGTTACCAAGCCGGTCGTATCTCCCCGGAAGGGTAAATTGCCCGTCACCATTTCATAGAGCACGATTCCAAAGGAGAACAGATCGGTTCGGGGATCGAGTTTTTGACCTCGTATTTGTTCGGGCGACATGTAAGCCACGGTGCCGATAATCGCTCCCGTACCTGTGAGATGTTCCTCAGAATCGATGGTGGTTGCGTTCGGTTCGCCTCCAGCTCCAGAGTGGGCAACGACTTTCGCCAAGCCAAAATCCAGAATCTTGGCGTGCCCCCGGTCAGTGACAAAAATATTCGGGGGTTTGATGTCACGGTGGATAATTCCTTTTGCGTGCGCCGCGTCAAGCGCATCAGCGATTTCAATGCCCAGCGGCAGCACCGTTTCCATCTCCAAGGGCTTACCGCCGATGCGGTGTTTCAGCGTCAGGCCATCCAAGAACTCCATGACGATGAAAGGCCGCCCATCTTGCTGTCCGATTTCATAGATCGTGCAGATGTTGGGATGGTTCAGAGCGGAAGCGGCGCGTGCCTCCCGCCGAAAGCGTTCCAAAGCCTGTGGGTCTTGGGCTACGTCCTCGGGCAGGAACTTCAATGCGACAAAGCGGCCAAGCTCGGTGTCCTCGGCCTTGTAGACCACACCCATACCGCCGCCGCCGATTTTCTCGACAATGCGGTAGTGCGAGATAGTTTGGCCGATCATGGAGTCGTCCAATGGTAGGCCGGACGCGAGGGCGGGTCAATGAAAGCCGTGGAGATGGCGGTTGCTCAAGAGGATAGTTGGCGAAACATCGTTATAGCACTCATCGGGGGGGGTCAGTCCTCATCCTCAAACCACTCGACATCAGCCCAACGATTCTCAGGGACGTGCGCCGTCAGGAGACACGCTCGGTCGGCGACCCTAATCTCTGCCGTTCTTCTTGACTTTCCCTTTTGGTAGGGCGAGAGCCGACGTATTGCTCTTACCATTCTTGCTTGCGCAGAGGTCGTTCCACCACGACTCAACAGCTGGTCGTGAGAAACGCAGCATCTTGCCTCCGATTTTGACAAACGGAATTGGATGATGGCTTCGATGTTGCGCCCGGTCTCCGGTCATCCGGCGGACGCTGGCTCTGTCAGTTTGCAGAAACGCTGCGACATCCCCGACGGTCATCACGCGGAGACCCGTGTCTTTTTCTTCAAACTCGATTTTGACTTTGTTGTCCGCCTCAGAGATTTTTATCGCGAAACTCCGGTCGAATTCTCGTTTGAGAGCTTCGAGCACCCGGTTGTTCTTGAGAATTTCAACCATCTTCTCTTGACTCTTGTTCATTTCCCACCCCCCGCAACCTTCGCTCGACTACGCTCACGGGCGTTCTTCGCCAGTGTGTTGTCTTTGTCCACGAAATAGTGTTTGAAAACTACGTCCACGGAGTTCCCCAAGAATTCAGCAACCTCTTCGCATGTCCACCCATCATGTACGAGCAGCGTGGCACAACCACGCCTCAATGCGTAAAACGCATAGCCTTCCCAATTCATTTTGTTCGTCTCGCAGTTCGGTCGGATGATTCGGTCACTCAGTATGTTCATGTTCACGGGGTTACCGTCACGGTTCGGAAAGACCCATCCTGACTCGGGCCGTCCGTTCGTCTCCCACCATGCTTTCAAAACCGGAGTTAGTTTGTCCCGGAAGTGGACGGGGCGGTCCTTCCCCGTCTTAGTCGTCGGCTTTTCCTTGCCATAGACGTATGCCTTGCGAACTGTCACCGTCGCACTCGTCAAATCAACTGACTGCCATTGCAGGGCGGCAATCTCACTGGGTCGCAGGCCCGCCCAGATACCGACAGCGAGAACGCACTGGGCGAGTTGTACGTTCCAATCACTCCGGCCATTGCGGTCTTTATCGAGGTTCGCTATCATCGCCTCGACTTCCTTTTCGGTAAACGCTTCTCCCTGTTCGGCGTCGATGACGGGCACGCTTGAGACTTTAACTTCGCGCCACGGGTTGTGCTTGCAGTACCCGAGTTCAGTCGCTCGGGCAAATATTCCGCTGGCAGACGAGTGAAGGTGCCGGACGGTGTTCAGTCCGTAGGGCCGGTCATCGTCAGGACGCCGGAGATTTTGAAGAAACTGAGCACCGATGTACGGCTCGTAATTCTTGAAAGTCTTCGTCCCGTTGAAGTGGTCAGCGAGGTACGTGTCCCAGTATCTCTTGTAGGAGACGAGAGTCGTATGCGACTTCTGGCCGGTCTTGACCAATTCTTCCAGCCACGGCAGGAAGACTGTCTCATAGAACGTGGTGACGGTCATTTCGCCGCTGAGAGCCATCGGTTCGGCTCTACCCGCCGCAACAGCCCTCTCCCACTCGTCAATCTGTCGCTGTTTCTCAACCGCCAGTTCTTGAACCCGCCAATGAGACTTCGAGGGGTAGGTCTCATTCTTGCGGGCGAGGAGGACAGATTGTTGAACCTTGAGCGGCTTTCCGTTCTCTTTCAATCGCTCCTGCGGTTCCCCGGTTTTGATACTGACGAACGAGTAGGTCTTGAGATGGAACCCGCCGTTCGCCTCGATAACAATTGCCATATCCCCTCCGCCGAACAACCTAAGTGTCCCACGGAAACAAGATACAATCAAGCAAAAACAGAGAACGAAGCATTGACAATAAAGGTACTTAGGTAACATAGCGATGATCGGCCAGACCATCTCGCACTATCGCATTCTGCAAATGCTCGGCGGGGGCGGAATGGGCGTGGTCTATGAGGCCGAAGACCTCAAGCTCGGCCGGAACGTCGCGCTCAAGTTTCTGCCCCAGGAACTGGCCAAGGATCCGCAGGCTCTGGAACGCTTTCGGCGCGAAGCGCGGGCTGCTTCCGCGCTCAATCACTCGAACATCTGCACAATCTATGACATCGACCAGGCCGACGGAGTCTGGTTTATCGCCATGGAGCGGCTCGAGGGTGAAACGCTCAAGCACAAGATCGCGGGCAAGCCGCTCGAAACCAACTCGGTTATCGATTGGGGAATGCAGATCGCCGATGCGCTCGACGCGGCACACTCGAAGGGCATTGTTCACCGCGATATCAAACCGGCAAACATTTTCGTCACCGCTCGCGGACAGGCCAAGATTCTCGACTTCGGACTGGCCAAGCAAACTCCCGCACAGGCCGCCGGTGGCTCTGCGGCGCTGCTCGCGGCAACTGCGGAACAGCAACTCACCAGTCCCGGCACGGCGCTCGGAACGGTGGCGTACATGTCGCCCGAGCAAGTCCGCGGAAAAGAACTCGATGCCCGCACCGATCTGTTTTCGTTTGGTGTTGTGCTCTATGAAATGGTGACCGGCGTCATGCCTTTTCGTGGGGAGACCTCGGGCGTGCTTTCAGAATCGATTCTCAATCGTGCGCCTACGCCTCCCGTCCGTCTGAATCCGGAGCTCCCTACAAAACTGGAAGCGATCATCGACAAGTCGCTGGAGAAAGATCCCGAGGTTCGTTATCAATCGGCTGCTGAGCTGCGCGCCGATCTCAGGCGCCTGCGGCGCGATACGGAGTCTGGGAAAACTCCCGTGACGACGGAAGCCCCTCCGGCTAGGCCACTGCCACTTAGAAACGCGACTCTAGCTTTGCTGGCATTACTGTTGGTCCTGGGAATTGCGGGCATATGGTGGTTGCGTAAGACAGCGCAAAAATCGGCCTCCGTCGCGCCCGGAACCAAGACCTCTCTCGCTGTTCTTCCCTTGCAGAATCTGAGCGGCGATCCCGCGAACGAATATTTCAGCGATGGCATGACCGAAGAGATCGGCACCAAGCTGTCGAAAATTGAAGGCATCAGGATCGCTCCTCCCGCTGCCGCCGCCCGCTTGAAGGGCGCGCAAAAAGATCTCAAGGATATTGGGCAGGAACTGGGTGTCCAATATCTGCTGCAAGGCAGCGTGCGGAAGGCAGGGGATCAGGTACGCATCAGCGTGCAACTGATCGACGCTTCAACGGGATTTCAAACCTGGGCCGACGACTTTGTGGGCGACTTGAAGGACGTCTTTTCCTTGCAAGACCAGACCGCACTGAAAATTGCGCAAGCCCTCAATTTGAAACTTACGCCGCAGGAGCAAAATGCCGTCCACCGGCGGTACACGCAAAATCCGCAGGCTTACGAAGCGTATCTGCGGGGCCGCGCGCTCGTGGACTTCATCGATCAGCCCAAAGCCCTGGAAGCCGCGCGCACTAATTTCGAGAAGGCCCTGCAACTCGATCCCAACTACGCTCCGGCGCTAGCGGGACTTTCGGTGGTCGAGAGTTTTTACTACCGCAATCTCGATTCCAGCGAAGCTCACATGCGTCAGGCCCGGCAACTCGCCGAACGAGCTCTTGCTATCGATCCGCAACTGGCCGAGGCGGACGTGGCCATGGGCAATGTTTACGGAAATATGTTCGACTATGTCCACGCGGCCGAGAAAGCACGCGAAGGGACCATCTCTGAACCGGACAATGCCCATGCCTGGGACCAGGTCTCCTGGGCGCTAGGCTATCAACAGCCACCTGACTCAGTGGGCGCCGAGAAAGCTGCACGGGAGGCCATACGCTTACAACCAAGCATGTTCCAGGCCCACTACCACCTGGGTCGAGCCTTGCTGCAGCAAAAGCGATTCCCCGAGGCGATCGCCGCGTTCGAACAAGCCAAGAGCATCAGCCCTGCCTCCGGCACGGCCAATTTCGGATTGGCCCAGGTTTATATCGCGCAGGGCGACTATGACCGCGCCATTACCACGCTGCTGAGCCTGCCCAAAGCCGATCAGAGCACTCCCGTCGTACACTTTCAGCTCAGTCTGGCGTATGCAGGCAAGGGAGACAAAGAAAAATCGCTGCTCGAACTGCAGAAGTCGATCGACCTGGGATATCGCGATTCTGCCGCGATCAAGTCCAACCCGCACTTTGATTCAGTGCGTTCCGACCCGCGATTTGAGAAGCTGCTGAGCCAGGCGAGCCAGCCCCGATAATCACTGAGGGCACAAATATCGGCCTGTAACATTCCTTTAACCAATCGTGCGTAGGCTCGGTGATTGGCCGCATCCGCAACCTGGCCAGCCGGATTTGTTAATCCCACGAGAGCGGGAAGATCGTAATTAACCATAGTTAACTTTCCATGATATATTCGCGTTAAGTAACAATGAAGAGTCGAATCCAACTCGTGAGTCTCAGGGTCCGCGGGCTACTGCATGTATTCTGCGCCATCACCGCCGTTGGTTTGAGCCTTCCTTCGACGGCACAGCAGCCGGACGCAGCTCCTCCGGCGGGCTCGGCTACCGCTCCGCATCCGGACGCTCCAGCCGCAGGCAGCCTGGCTGACCCTCCGCCCGAAGCGCCGGAAGAAAACACAGAAGCGATGTTCCCGCATTTCAAGAACACGCGCTTCTGGCTCTCCGGCCAGGCGAATTTCATTTTCCAGACGCATCCTCCGTTTCACGCCCCGTACAGCGGCACGCACAGCCTCAGCCCAAACTACGAGAAAGCCACGTCGCGCGTAATGACGCTCTACACAGGTGTGCGCCTGAATAACTCCACTGAGATTCTGGTCGATATCGAAGAAGCCGGCGGAGCCGCGCTCACCCAAGGCTTCGGACTTGCCGGCAACACCGATCTCGATATCGTCCGTAACCCCAGCCTCAGCAAACTGCCTTATCTGGGCCGGGGCATGATTCACAAAGTGTTCGCCTTGAGCGAGGACAAAGTCGAAAACCAGCGCAATGCTTTCTCTCTTTTTGAGCAGCTCCCGCGCCGCAGGTTGGAGGTCCGCTTCGGAAAATTCAGCATGCCGGATTTCTTTGACGTTAACTCAGTGGGCTCCGACACCCACTTTCAATTCACCAACTGGACCATCGACAACAACGGCGCATACGACTATGCCGCCGACACGCGCGGCTACACCGTCGGCATGACCGCCGACTTCGAAGACCGCAACTGGGGCTTCCGCTTCGCCGAAGCGCTCATGCCGAAGATCGCGAACGGAATCGATCTGGTGTGGAAGCCGTGGCAAGTGCATGCGGAGAATTTTGAATACGAGCTACGTCACGGCCTCATTCCGAAAAAATCCGGCGTGGTTCGGCTCTTGGCATACACCAACTATGCCAACATGGGCATCTATCGCGACCAGGTCGCGCTGGCCGAGCAAACCCACGTCGCTCCAGACATCACCGCCCATCCCTGGCACATCACGCGCAAGTACGGATTCGGCGTGAACGTCGAGCAGACCCTCACCCGCTTCTTGACCGCATTCACCCGCTTCGGCTGGGACAACGGCAAGACCGAATCCTTCGCCTACACCGAAGTCGATCAAACCTTCGCGGGAGGACTGGGAGCGAACGGCGGCTGGTGGCATCGCAAGCAGGATCGCGCCGGTGTTGCATTAGTGTCGAACGCAATTTGCAAGGATCATCAGACCTATCTCGCCGATGGCGGCCTCGGCTTTCTTCTCGGCGATGGTAAGCTGAATTACGGGCGCGAGAATATTGTGGAAACCTACTACACAATTCACGCCTGGCGTGGCATCTATGTCGCCCCCGGCCTGCAACACATTGTCGAGAATCCCGGCTACAACCGTGACCGCGGTCCCGCGCTCGTGCCCTCGTTCCGCGCTCACGTCGAGTTCTAGCAGCTTAGAGGAAATGGTCCAGGACAGCCGTCTTGAACCCGTCGATGCGCGCGAAAACTGGGTCGTTCGAGAGGAAACCAGTCGCTTCTGATCTCAGCGCTGTAGCTGCCTGTAGTGCGTCTGGCGTTCTAAGGCGATAGATGGCACGAAGTTGTGCTGCGAGGTCTGCCGTTTCCAGGTCAGGCGGAATCCACCGCAAGTTGGGGTACGTCGAGAGTAACCCGTAAAATTCGTCGACTCTGCCCTCGTCTTTGTCGCGGTACGATGGAACCAGAAGTTCCGTCATGGTGATGGTGGAGGTCACCGCCTCGTGGCCTGCCTTTTCTATCCAAGAGAAAACCGCATCGGCAAGCGCCAGATACCGGGGATTCGCTTCCATGTGATAAATGAGGATGCTGGTGTCAAGAGCGATCCGGCGCTGGCCCTGGAGGAATAGCCGTAGCCGCTCTACTCCCAACTCTGGCGTTCCTTTTGAATATGTTGAGACGGATAGGTGTTCCGGGCGATTCCCCGGAGGGCCTCCCGGTGAGAAACCGGCTTCTGCAGCACCAGCACTCTTTTGCCGCGCACCACCACAAGCACCTTGTCGCCAGCCCTTAAGCCGAGCGCCTCCCGTGCCTCACGCGGAATTACGATTTGATTCTTGGAAGAAACAGTTGCACTTGCCATGCTTTACATTCTAGCATAATGTAAAGCGCTCGCAATCGAGCTAACCTAATTCTCCACCTTCACACCCTTCCAGAACGCCACGTATCCCTTGATCTGCTTCGCCGCCGGCTTCGGCTCGGGATAGTACCAGGCCGCGCCCGCGTTCTTTTGACCTTTGACTTCAAGGTCGTAATAACTCGCCGTTCCCTTCCAAGGGCACACCGAGTGCTGTTCGCTCGGCCGGAAGTATTCTTTACGGATCGCATCCGGCGGAAAGTACTGGTTGCCTTCAACTTCCACCGTCTTGTCGCTTTCAGCGAGCACTGTGCCTTCCCACGTTGCTTTTGCCATAATGCCCATTATAGATTCCTAGCAGGTTCAGCAGTTTCAGAAGGTTTGCACAGGATGCCAGAGACAGTAACAAGAACGCGTTTCAACGGACATTCCATGTCCGGTACGCTGGAGCGCGTCATGGTATGTTCTCCGCGCACGGCAGGCTGGAACCAGCCGGAGCGAACCGCGCACTGGCAAGAACTGGGCTTCCAACATGCGCCGGACTTTGCAAGGGCGCAGTCCCAGCATGAAGCCCTGTGTCGCGAGTTGGAAAACGCAGGCGCCGAGGTTGTCGAGATGCCTCCGGCAACGAACCTCTCTCTCGATGCCGTCTACACGCACGACGCGTCTCTCCCCACCGACTACGGTCTAATCGTGATGCGTCCGGGCAAACCGAATCGCCTGGCCGAAGGCCCGCACCACGGCTCGTTCTGCGAGACCTTAGATATCCCGACGCTCGGCACGATCACGGCTCCCGGCACCATGGAGGCGGGAGACATCGTGTGGCTCGATCCCACGACGCTGCTGATCGGCCACGGCTATCGCACCAACGCGGAAGGCATTCGTCAAATGCGCGATCTGCTCGCACCCAAAGGTGCGGATGTTCTTTCCGCACCCCTGCCTTACGGACGCGGGCCCATCCGCCTGCCTGCACCTGATGTCGCTGATTAGCGTGCTCGACGAACACACTGCTCTTGTCGATTTGCCCTGGCTCGCAGTGGAAACCGTTGAACTGCTGAAGTCCTGCGCCTTCAACTTCATCGAAATCGACCCCTCCGAGCGCGACACACTAGCCTGCAACGTTCTGGCGCTTGGCAATAAGCGCCTGCTGGCGATCAAAGAGAATCACAAAACGAATGCCAGCCTCCGCCGCGCCGGATTCGACGTCCGCACCTTCCCCGGCAGCGAACTCTGCATCAACGGCAGCGGCGGCCCCACGTGCTTAACCCGGCCACTGCTGCGTGGATGACCAGGGTCCATGTGGAGACAGCCGCCTCAGCTGTCCAGGCTGTGCGAAGCTCGCTGGACTTCTTCCGCAGTTTTCCCCTGTCCTGCTAAAATCAAGATGCATGCTTCTTCCCTTCGTCCGCGAACTCTTCACGGACGTAGAAAAGCTTCCCGCCTTCGCGCGTGTAGCCTCCCACCTTAAGGAGGGCACGGGGCGTATTCGTGTCTCCGGCCTCGTGTCCACCTCCAAAGCCCTGCTGCTTGTGCAGTTTCAACGCGCTGCCGGACGCCCGCTCATCTTTGTTGTCAACGACAACCGCGCCGTCGAAGACTTCGTTCCCATTCTTCGCGGCTTCTGTGAACTCACCGCCGCCTGCGATCCGGAATCCGTCATTTCTCTCCCGGCCCGCGATGTGCTTCCCTATCAGAATCTCTCGCCCCACCCCGAACTCCAGGAAGAACGCGCGACGGCCCTCTGGAAAATTGCCACCGGAGCCGCGTCCATCGTTGTCTCGCCGATCGCGGCGACGGCTATCCGCCTGCGCTCCGGCGACTATTACGCCGATCTCGCCCGCACCATCCGCCGCGGCGAATCGTTCGATCTCGAGGCCCTGCTCGTGCACCTCAATACCGTCGGCTACACTTCCACCGACGTGGTCGAGATGCCCGGCCAATACGCGGTGCGCGGCGGCATCCTCGACGTCTACTCGCCCGAGGCCGACCGCCCGTTGCGTATTGAGTTTTTCGGTGATGAGGCCGACTCCATTCGCAAATTCGATCCCGCCTCGCAGCGCTCCTCCACGCCTGTGGATGAAGCCTTGCTGCTTCCGCTGACCGAAACGCCGATCAGCGAACATCTGCTCGGCTGCCATTCACACGCGTCTCAGCGGCAAGCGCATTGTCGGTAAAGAAGAAATTGTGGAAGCTGCCGTCCGTGCTGGCGGAGTCAACGTTTTTCCCGGCTGGGAGTTTTACTCCCCGGTTGCCGGTGCCGACAGCAACATCTTCGATCTGATCCCGCGCGCGGCAGTTCTGCTCGACGAAACCGATCAACTCAAACAGGAGTTCGACCGCTTCTGGACCCGCGTAGGCGAGGCCCATGAGCGCAGCGGCGTCGGCAATCTGGTACGCCCAGAAGATCTCTATCTCCCGCCGGACGATTGGTGGAAAAAGACCGCAGCCCTCCCCGGGACCGATATTGAGCACCTCGGCATCACACGCGACCTGAACGAAGACTCAGTCACTTTCCTCACTCAGCCTTCGCCCCGCTTCCACGGCGCGGTTCCCGCGATGCTGGAAGAAGTGCAGAAGCTGAACGCCGCTGGCAAGAGCGTACTGTTCGCTGTGCCCAACACAGGAGAGGTGGAACGTCTCGCCGATGTCTTCACGGAATACAACGTTTCGTTTCGCCTGGGAAGCCGCACCCGCGGCGGCGAAAGCTACGCCGACGAAACCAGTTACTTCGCCGGCGAAGTTCTGACCACTACGCTGGCCACTGCCTACATTCCGGATGGAGTGCTGCTTCCCGAGGCCAATCTCGCCGTATTCGGCGCGCGCGATCTCTTCGATGAATCCGACGCAGTTGCCTCGCGTCCCCAGCGCTCAAAATCTAAAGTCTCCGCCTTCCTCTCCGACTTCCGCGATCTCCAGGTCGGCGACTACGTGGTGCACGTCGAGCACGGCATCGGCCAGTACCAGGGCTTGAAAGAAATCAACCACGGCGACGGCCCCGCCGAGTTCATGCTGCTCGAATTCGCCGAAGCCGCGCGCCTCTACGTTCCGCTCACGCGCCTCGATCTCGTGCAGAAGTATCGCTCTTCGGAGGGCGCCAAGCCCGCCCTGAGTCATCTCGGCACGCAATCGTGGGCCAAGACAAAGGCCCGCGTGCGCAAGGCCATGAAAGACATGGCGGATGAACTGCTCAAGCTCTACGCCGAGCGAAAATTGGCGGAAGGTCACGCCTTCCCACCGGGCAACGAGTGGTTCCGCGAGTTCGAAGACGCGTTCGAATTCAGCGAGACCGAAGACCAGGCTCACGCCATCAAAGACGTAATTCGCGACATGGAATCTTCTCAGCCCATGGACCGCCTGCTCTGCGGCGATGTAGGCTACGGAAAAACCGAAGTCGCGATGCGCGCCGCATTCAAGGCCATCAGCGATAACAAACAAGTAGCCGTGCTGGCTCCGACCACCGTACTCGCCTTCCAGCACTTTGAAACTTTCAAGCAGCGCTTCGCGCCTTTTCCCGTCACGATTGAGATGATCAGCCGCTTCCGCACCACCAAGCAGCAAAAAGAAATCCTGCAGAAGACGGAAGCCGGCAAAATCGATATCCTCATCGGAACCCACCGCATCCTCTCCAAAGACATCAAGTTCTCCGATCTCGGCCTGCTCATCGTCGACGAAGAACAGCGCTTCGGGGTGCGCCACAAAGAGCGCATCAAGCAAATGCGCAAACAAGTGGACGTGCTCACCATGTCGGCCACGCCCATCCCGCGCACCCTGCACATGTCGCTGGTCGGCCTGCGCGACATGAGCGTCATCGAAACTCCGCCGAAAGATCGCATGGCGATTCAGACAGTCGTCGCCAGTTGGGACGAGAAGCTGATTCAGTCTGCCATCGAGCAAGAATTCGAGCGCGGCGGCCAGGTCTATTTCGTCCACAACCGAGTGGACACAATCTGGGAGATCGCCGCCAAACTTCAGGCGCTGGTTCCACCGGCGCGCATCATCGTCGGCCACGGACAGATGTCGGAAGGCGAACTCGAGAAAGTGATGATGAAGTTCATGCATCACGAAGCCGACATTCTGGTCTCGACCACAATCATCGAGAACGGTCTCGACATTCCGCTGTGCAACACAATTCTGATCAACCGCGCCGACCGCCTGGGGCTTTCGGAGCTTTACCAGCTACGCGGACGAGTAGGTCGCTCCAGCCGCCGCGCCTACGCGTATCTAATGCTACCGCCGGAAATCGAACTCACTCCCATCGCCCGCCGCCGCCTCGCCGCTCTCAAGGAGTTTTCCGACCTCGGCGCAGGATTCAAAATCGCGGCCCTCGATCTCGAACTCCGCGGCGCCGGCAACATGCTGGGCGGCGAGCAGAGTGGACACATCGAAGCCATCGGCTTCGAACTTTACACCCAAATGCTCGAGCGCGCCGTCCGCGAGATGAAAGGCGAAGCCGCGCCCGACGAGGCCGAAACCCAACTCAGTCTCGGTCTCAACATTCGCATTCCCGCGGATTACGTCCCGGAAGAGAATCAGCGCCTGCAAATGTACAAGCGCGTAGCCCGAGTGGAAACCGAGTCGCAACTCACCGACGTAGCCGCCGAGCTGCAAGACCGCTACGGCCCGCCCCCGCCCGCAGTCCGCAACCTGCTCGACTACGCTTCCCTAAAACTCTTGTGCATGAAAGTCGGTGTGAACGCGATCGAACGCAAACGCGACAGCGTCACCTTGAAGTTCCAGCAAAACGCAGCCGTGGACCCGGAGCAACTTGCCCGCTTCGTCTCCGCCCAGCGCGGCGCGCAGTTCACCCCAGATGGCATGTTGAAGTTCGTCTTGAAAGCGGCGGCTGCGGATGAAGTCCTCCGCGCGCTGCGAACGGTATTGGAACAACTTGCCAGCGCGGAGGCAGCATCAGAAGTGAGGATCGTCAGCGGAACAGATTGAACGCCTGCAATCGGTGAAGAATCAATCGGAGACTGGCTTTCAAAGGGCTCAGCTTCAGCCGCGCCGCAGAGCCGCGACAAAATCAGGATTACCCGCCGGAGAAAAGCAACATCTCCTACCGTCCGATCAACGTTTCCTGGCTGGCGGCGCAGAGCCATGCGCCCTTTTCCAGGATCCAAGTGTCAGTGAAGCGTCCGCGACGAGTATAGGCCTTCCCTCTTTTTTCTGTGCCCTGCTCGTGGTAGGTTCCGGTGACCACGACCGCATGATCGTAAGGCTTCGCATTCATTGAGTCATTGACGATCTGCTCAGGATGGTAGCTGGCAGCGCGGATGCTGGCGAGAAACTCCTGCTTGTCCATGAAGGACCCTTCGGAATCGGTATAGGCAAAGGAAGGCGCCAGCAGGCTGTCGACGGCCTTCACGTCTTTGTGCTTCTCCGCTTCGTTCCACGCGTTTTCAAGGGAAAGCACACGCGCTTTGTCGGAGTCGCCCGAGCCCACTTGCGCGTAGCAAGCAAGGATCATGGATGCCACTACAACGCAAACGATCGCGGCCTTCATAAGAATGCCTCCTCTTGCGACATCTACCGTTGGAAGGAGGAAGCAAGCGATTGTCACTCCGACTGCAAATGAGCCGGCGGGTCCCGCGCTCATCCATCCAGACAATCTCCGCTGCTCCCCAACTATCGCCAGCCACAAACCACAGCAGGTACAATTGTCCGGCAACCGGAGTCGCACCGCCAACAAACTTACGACCAACGGTCAACACTAAAGACTGCCCCTATGCCCATGAAAGTCCGCAAAGCCGTATTCCCCGCAGCCGGCCTCGGCACCCGCTTCCTGCCCGCAACCAAGGCCCAGCCCAAAGAAATGCTTCCGCTGGTGGATAAGCCCATCATCCAGTACGGAGTGGAAGAAGCCATGGCCTCGGGCTGCGACCAGATCCTCATCATCACCGGCCGCGGCAAACAGGCCATCGAAGACCACTTCGACGTCAGCTACGAACTGGAAAGAATGCTCGAGGATCGCAAGAAACTCGACCTGCTCAAGATCGTGCGCTCCATCTCCGACATGATGCACGTCGCTTACGTTCGCCAGAAAGAAGCTCTCGGCCTGGGCCACGCCGTGCTTATGGCGCGCGAACTGGTGGGCAACGAGCCTTTCGCCGTGCTTCTTGCCGATGACGTAATCGATGCCAAGGTTCCCTGCCTCAAGCAGATGGTCGAAGTCTTCGATCAGACCCAGTGCTCGGTGCTGGCCACTCAGATCATCGAAGGGAAAATGATTTCTTCCTACGGTGTTCTCGACGTGAAGCCTGTCGAAGATAGCCGCTTCGGCGAACGTCTGTACGAAATCAAGAACATGGTGGAGAAACCCAAGCCCGAAGACGCGCCCTCAAACCTTGCCATCATCGGCCGCTACATTCTCACCCCCGCGATCTTCGAGTGCCTGGCCAACACGCCGACCGGAGCCGGCGGCGAACTGCAACTCACCGACGGCATGCGCCTGCTGTTGCAGAAAGAAAAAATGTACGCCTACGTCTACGAAGGCCGCCGCCACGACACGGGGGACAAGCTAGGATTCCTCAAAGCGACGGTAGAGTTCGCCATAAAGCGAGAAGACTTAGGACAGCCGTTCCGCGAATACTTAAAGGGATTGAAGCTGTGATGCTTGTGTGGGGACGGACGCATTCGTCCGTCCAGCCGAGCGCAGCGAGGCGTCTGCGCTACCGCGACGCTCGTACACGAGCGCGGTTCGTCACGAACTCTTCAGCTTCTTCGACTTCTCTTCCACCCCGCGCGCCAGCTTCTCCTTGTGAGCAACAAGCTTCTTCGCGATAGATGCATCCCCCAAAGCAATCATCTGCGCCGCAAGAATCCCAGCATTAACGGCGCCCGGCTTGCCGATCGCCACGGTCGCCACCGGAATCCCTGCCGGCATCTGCACCGTAGCAAGCAAGGAATCCATCCCCTGCAGCGGCGTGGAAGGAATCGGCACTCCGATCACGGGCAGCGTAGTGTGAGCCGCAATCACTCCCGCCAGATGCGCCGCACCTCCCGCTCCGGCGATGATCACGCAAATGCCGCGCCCCGCGGCCTTGCGCGCGAAATCCGCCGTACGATCCGGCGACCGGTGCGCCGAGGTCACGTCAATCTCGTAAGCGATCCCGAACTCCTCCAGCGCTTTCCCGGCCTCGCGCATAATCTCAAGGTCGGAATCACTGCCCATCGCTATCGACACCAGCACCTTGCTCATGAACTCTCCTGTAACCTGTCATCCTGTCACGTGTCATCCTTCTATGAAAACAGGCGCACCTGTCCACAGGTATTTTTGCGGCGATGCGGACAGGCTTCTATTCGCGCTCAGGGCGCATAAGGTATGTCCGGACTCCGCCGCTCCATCTGAGCGTCGCTCTCGAAGAGCAAGGATGACTTCGAGCTGACGGATTCCCCTTACACCGCCGCAAACTTTTCTTCTTCAAACACCACGCCGTCGTGCAGCAGGGCGTAGACCGCGATCAGCAACTTGCGCGCCAGCGCCACCCGCGCCACGTGCTTATGCTTTTTGCGCGACAACCGTTCATAGTAACGCTTGGCCGCCGGAGAACAGCGCGTCGCCACCTGCGCCGCCTCCACCATCACCCATCGCATCCAGGGTGAACCCTGCCGCGTGATCCCGCCCCGCGCCGCCTTGCCCGCCGACTCCCGCACTCGCGGCACCAGCCCGGCGTAACTGCACAACGCTTCTTTGTCCTGAAATCGTCCGATGTCCCCGATCTCGGCCAGCAGCATCATCGCCGAACATTCTCCGATCCCCGGAATCGTCCTCAGCCACTCGGCCCGTTTGTCGTGTTTCGCTTTTTCACTTAGTTGAAGATTTTGTTTTTGAATCTCTTCGCTGTAACCGTCCAACAGCCGCAAGCACACGTTCACCGATTCCCGCGCCTGCGCCGGCAGCTTCAACCCAGCCAGCCACAGCCGCCCCCGCTTGCCGAATAAATCCGTCACCGGCGAATGCAGCCCCTGCTGATGCAGCACCGCGTGCACCTGATTCTTCAGCCGCGTCCCATGCCGCACCAGCGTCGCCCGCAACCGCACCTGCTGCCGCCGCGCCTGCGTCTCCCGGTCCGCCTTCCACGACTCCGGCAACAGATCGCAGCGCAGCAATTGCGCCAGCGTCTCCGAATCCACCCGGTCATTCTTCAGCTTGGCCGAGGCGATCGCTTTCACCCGCTGCGGATGCACCAGCACCAAACGCTCGACTTCCGGTTCCACCACCTCGCGAAACGCCGGCCAGAAGCCGCACGCCTCCACCGCCACCTGCACCTCCCGCCCGCGAAACTGCCGAAAATACCGCCGCAGCGCCAGCTTCTCGTTGCTCACCGGCCCCGCCTGTAAAATTTTCCCTCTTGCTTCCAAAGCCGTCATGTAACAAAATCTCTGGTGAAGATCTACGCCTACGTGGATCATCTCGTGCCTCCTTCAGGGCTTGTGCTTCGAGCACGTACTCTACCCTTGGAGGCACGCCTTTTTCGTTTTCATTACATCTGAGCGAAGGTTGTGCTTCACGAAGTGAAGCACAACCGCAGTCGAAGGATCCCTTTCGCTCACGTTACCTGCTGCCTCAATGGGAATTTTCACCATGTCACTCAACATAGCCGCAGATTGTTAGACCTACTTCTTCATCGCCCGAGCCGCAATATCCTTACGATAGTGCGCCCCGTCAAACCGAATCTTCTCGCAGGCCTGATACGCCCGCGCGACCGCAGTCTCCAACTCCGGCGCACGCGCCGACACGCCCAGCACCCGTCCGCCCGATGTATAAAACTGTCCGTCCCGCTTCGAAGTCCCAGCGTGAAAAACCTTCACGCCCTCAATCGCCGCGGCCTGACCGAGTCCTACAATGTTTTTCCCCACGTCAAACGTCCCGGGATATCCTCCCGAAGCCATCACCACGCACACCGACGCATCGCGTGACCACTTGAAATCGCCTTCGCTGACCCGGCCTGCAATCGAAGCCTCCAGCGCGTCCACAAGGTCGCTCTCCAGCCGCATCAGAATCGGCTGCGTCTCCGGATCGCCGAATCGGCAATTGAACTCGAGCACCATAGGACCGCGCGCCGTCATCATCAGCCCGCAGTAAAGCACGCCCTTGAACTCCGCACCCTCGGCCTTCATGCCCTCGACCACGGGGCGCGCAATGTGATGCACCAGCCAGTCGCGCATCGTGTCGTCGATGATGCTTTGCGTGGAGTAAGCGCCCATGCCCCCAGTATTCGGCCCGGTGTCGCCATCGCCCACGCGCTTGTGATCCTGCGCCGCAACCAGCGGCGCAACGCGCTCACCATCGCTGAGCACTAAGAACGAAAGTTCGTCGCCCTTCAAACACTCTTCCAGCACCACGCGCGCGCCCGCGTCCCCTACCATCTTGCCGCTGAACATTTCGGACGCCACGCGCGCAGCCTCTTCCTTGCTCGCTGCGATCACCACACCCTTGCCCGCCGCCAGCCCGTCGGCCTTAACGACCACCGGCAAATGAAAGTGCGTCAGGGCAGAGCGCACTTGCTCCACGGAATCGCAGATCGCGTACGGCGCCGTGGGAATCCGATGCCGCTGCAAGAACTCTTTCGCGAAGCTCTTACTCGCTTCCAGTTGCGCCGCAGCCTTGGTTGGACCGAATGTAGGCCATCCGCGCCGCGTGAATTCATCCACCACGCCCAACGTCAGCGGCAACTCAGGTCCCACCACCGTAAGGTCCGGCCGAACCTGCTCGCCCAGGGCCACAATCGAATCCAGTTTTTTCAGATCCACAGGCAGGCATTCCGCCTCGTCCGCTATGCCACCGTTGCCCGGCGCGCAGTAGAGCTTCGAAACGCGCGGAGACTGCCGCAGCTTCCATACCAGCGCGTGCTCGCGTCCACCGTTGCCGAGAACCAGAACCTTCATAGCCAGAGAAAATTAAGGTTAGGGGACAGGATGGAAGCTGTCAAACGGGCGAAGGAAATTCAGAAGTCAGAATTTAGAATGCAGAAGTAAACCTACGTTCGCCGTCCCAGGTTTCACTTCTGCATTCTGACTTCTCACTTCTGACTTACCCCGTGGCCCGGAGCCTGCCCTGAGCGGAACCGAAGGGTGTCCCCCGTGTTAAAGGTTTTTCCCTTCGCAAATTAACCATGCTTAACTCCGAGGTATAATCTCCCCAGATGATAACCGTCTCCAAGGAAGACTACCTCAAAGCCATCCTAGAAGCCGAGAGCGAAGGCGAAGCCGTAATCTCGGCGCGGCTGGCCGACTGGCTGAAAGTGTCGGCGCCCGCCGTCACCATGGCAGTACGCCGTCTGAGAAAGGATGGCCTGGTTCGCGTCCAGGCCGACGGACACGTGCGCCTTTCCGCCGCCGGCCGCAGAATTGCCCGCAAACTCACGCTCCGCCACCACCTCATCGAGCGCATGTTGGCGGAACTATTCGGCATGGAGTGGTGGAAGGTCCACGACGAAGCGGAAAGACTGGAGCACGCGGTCTCGCCCGATTTCGAAGCAAAACTCCTCGCGAAATTAGGCAAAGGAGGCATCTGCCCTCACGGCAACCTCAGCGAGATGGAAAGCCCGGCCAGCCGCCGCCATCGCGGCCTGCTGCTGCTGGCCGACGCCCCACCCGGAGCCGCCTACGCCGTCAGCGGCATTTATGAACGCGACCGCCGTTTGCTCGAATTTCTCGAGGCCCGCGGCATTCGTCCGGGCGCGAAGTTACGCCTCATCGAACGCAACTACGACCAGACCCTCACTTTGTCCACCGAAGCGGGCAACATCTCCCTGGGCCGCGCAGCAGCCGAGCGCGTGTGGGTTTCCGCCGACCTGCACCCTTCCCGTTAGCCTCTTCTTAAAGAATTGTCATCCTGAGCGCAGCGGATGGATCGCGAAGCGAGCCCTCCGCGGAGTCGAAGGATCCCTAGCCCACAAACACTTCCGGCATCTTCGTAAGGCGCTCATATCTTGCCAATGCTATTTAGTTAACTATAGTTTATTCATTCATGTATACTCAAGCTAATCTCCACCGGGGAAAGGGAACGCCCGGACGCATCGGTGGAGATCACTCACACCCAACCTTCAATCGATGAAGCCCGTTCTCACTCAAGCCGAAGACGAAGCCGTAGTCATCACTCACGAAGACGTCGATCGCGCCCACGACCGCGTCCGCGTTTCTGAGGCCCGCTCCCGGCGTGGCTTCTCCTCCAGGGCGCGTCTGCTCTGGCTGCTGGTCGGCCCCGGCGTCCTGGTCATGCTTGGAGAGAATGACGGCCCCAGCATGGTCTCCTACGCCGCGACCGGCGCCAAATTCGGCATCGGATTCTTCATTCCTTTCGTCGCCCTCACGTTTTGCATGGCGATCATCGTGCAAGAGATGACCGTGCGCCTTGGCGCCGCTACTCATCGCGGACACGCCGAGCTGATCTTCGAGCGCTTCGGTCCCTTCTGGGGATGGTTTTCCATGATCGACCTGGGCATCGGAAACTTCCTCACTCTCATCACCGAGTTCATCGCCATCCGCGCCGGCCTCGGTTTCTTTGGCGTGCCCCCCTGGATTGCGATCCTGATCGCTCTCGTCATCCTCTACGCCGCGCTCATGAGTCACCGCTATTGGACTTGGGAACGCATCACGCTCGGCGCCGCCTTATTCAACCTGATATTCATTCCAGTCGCGCTCATGAGCCACCCCAGTTGGCACTCGGTCGGCCATGCCTTCATCACCTGGCAACCGCTTCCCGGCTTCAATAAAGACACTCTGCTGATCGTGCTGGCCGACATCGGCGCCACGGTCACGCCCTGGATGCTCTTCTTCCAGCAGAGCGCCACCGTCGACAAAGGAATGACCACCAAAGACATCCGCTTCGGCCGCATCGACACGGTAATCGGGGCGGCATTAGCAACGGCCGCGGCCATCGCCACGATCCTCGCCACGGCTCCGCTGTTCGCCCATCAGATGACTGCCGACAACTTCCAGGCCGCCGAGTTCGCCCAGGCCCTTCAGCCCATCATCGGACGTTTTGGCGCCTCACTCTTTGCCCTCGGCATGGTCGAGGCCGGCATCGTCGCCGCCATCACCATTTCCACTTCTTCGGCCTATGCCTTTGGAGAGGTCGCGCACAAACCGCACAGCCTCAACCTGCCCATGGGAGAAGGCAAGTCGTTCTACGCGTTCCTCTCCCTATGCGCCCTGGCTGCCGCGGCCATTGTTCTAATCCCAGGCCTGCCGCTGGTCTATGTTGTGCTGCTGGTAAACGTGGTCGCGGTTCTGGCCATGCCGCCAGCCCTGGTGTTTTTGTTTCTTCTGGTGAATGACAAAGAAATCATGGGCGACCTGGTCAGCCCGTGGTGGGCGAACATACTGGCCACCGCCGTGGTATTTATCCTGGCCGCCGCGGGCGTGCTCTTCGGCATCAGCATAATCGCCCCCAACATCTTCGCCGCCCTGGGCGGGACGTAGACGTGGGAGTCGACCGGCTTTGAAGGGGCACGACTTCAGAGGCTGCGGAAGGACCCAAGATTCGTATCAGGGCACGACTTCAGTCGTGCCGCCAAGGGTCCCAAATGATGTGGGCTTCAGCCCCTGAGGTACTTTGTAGTTCGAATCGTAGTTTCTGATTTTAAGGAGAACGAATTTCGTGCTCAAGAAAGAACTCACCCAACCGTCACCCTCCGATCAAAGCTGGGTCTTATCCTCGCTCGAACCCGATCAACTGGTGGGGGCCAAGAAGCATCCCATCCCCCGCCGGCGGCTGAAAGGTCCCGAACTCCTCATCCTCTGGGCGCTTCGACTCTACCTTCTGTTCATGATGGCGGTAGTCGCCTACCAGATCTGGATTGCCCGCGCGTATCGATAGTCTGAACATGCTGACACTAAAACGTAAGGAAGCCGCTCTCACGGGAGCGGCTTCCCCATTTTCCCAATCGCCTCAGTGGGTGAACGTGAAGTTCAGCCCTGTAGTCAGAACCACGTCATTCTGCTTCGTCCCCTTCGGCGGGTTCGAAACATACACGTCGCCGAACTGATTCTGCCAGCCCAGCCATTTACTGATCTTCGTCACCAGCCCCAGGTCAAACGTTCCGCGGTACTCGCCAGTCTGCGTCAGGTTGGGATAAAGATACAGCTTCTGGGTCAGCACTGTGCTCTTCCCCAACTTGTGCATCAACTCTTCGCCAAGGGTGAGCGCGCCGAAATTGTGTATCAGCTTGGCGGAATAAGAAAAAGCCGGAGTCGTCCCCATGGCTGGTACGTTGACTGTCTGCGTGTAATTCTCATCCGTGAAGTTGCCGCCGGCCAGTAAGTCCACCGTAGTCCTGTCGTTCTTGACAGCGTGATATCCAAGGCCCACGCTGCCCACCGAGCGCAGATTCAAGTCCTGTAAAGCGTTGCTCGTGAAATCGGCTCCGACGAACCCAAACACGCGCGGATTGATATTGTGGTCGTAACGAATCCCACCCGCTTCAGTATTGGCAGTCGTGCTGGGAGTCGCGAGTTGGTTCGTCCCATAAACCGCGTTCGTATACAGGCTGAGCTTGTCAGCCTTCGTGGCGCGCGCCGCGGTAAACGCCAGCGCCAGGTTCTCGGTCTGGCTGTTGCCCCGGGTGAACGAAAAGCCCACGTTCGTTGCGCCCTTCCAGCCCTCCAACAGGCCCGGATGCAGCGACTTCTCATAGGCCAGTTGGTCGGCATCGTTGCGAATCGCCACCACGCTATCCGCCGGCGTCTCCACCGGAGCGCCCGTCTTCGGCGTCACCTCCAGCTTTCCGTCGCTGGTCGCGATCGGTCCCACCACGGTTTGGCCATTCTTCAAGGCCACGTGCAGCGGCTTGTCGGTCGTAATCTGCGTGATCGCCGCAAACTGCACCGTGACGTCTCCCGCAAACTCCGTGTGCAGCACCAGCGTCTTGTCATCGGACTTCAAGACCGTACCTGTCAAGTGGTCGCCATTCTTCAACGTGATCTGATCGGCGAAAGCTGCCGACGCCAATCCTAGAAACACTAAGAGTGCAACAAATTCGAATTTACGCAACACTGCCTACCTCCAGATTTTAGAGTCGGTTTCACAGCTCCAATACATGGAACCTTAGACTACTTGGAACGGAACGGGAACGGCGGCAAAGCGGCGGCGCAATCGGTGGAGTCAAGCAAGACTGCCGCTCGCGAGAAGAGCCGGTTAGCTCTTGGTTTCCTTGGATTCGGTGTTCTTGGCCTGGTCGGTCGGAGCCGGGGGATTGTCCTTCATGCCCTCTTTCAGGGCACGAATCCCCTCGCCCAAGCCCTTGCCGAGTTCAGGCAATTTCCTGGGACCGAAAATCAGCAGGGCAATCGCGAAGATGATAATCAGGTGCGTTGGTTGAAATAGACCTTCAAACATCGGAACCTCCAAGAACCACACTACCAGCCATTTATACGGTACCGGACGGGTATGGGGAAGTCAAACCTCGCCTATCCTTATGTGGGGACAGCGCCTCGGCTGTCCGTCGAGCGGAGCGAGACGGCCTCTTCCCCAAGCCCATTACTTCGGTGACCTTACCCACGGCTCCATCCGAGCGCTAATGTGGGATTGCGGTCGGAACCATCGTGGACCGAGCAGCAACTCACGGCAAACAGTCCACGCAACCCAGCAAGCCAAACCGTTCCCGGAGAGTCGAGTGAAGCGCAAGGGCATGTCAGTTCTTCTGTTTCTTCTTGGAGCGGCTCTGGCTGCCCACTCCAGCGAGAGCCAGCCCGTGAGTTCCGCCCAATTGATGGCTTGGCTCACCGCCGGCGTGCCCTGCAACCGCCTCGTCCGCATGGTCCAAGAGCACGGCATCGCCAGCGTGCCAGGCAAGAAGCAGATTCATCAACTGGAAGCTGCCGGCGCCGACCCAACTCTGATCCGCACTCTGACCCACACTCCGACCAAGACGAATCCAAAGCCGTCGGCTTCTTCCGACTCGTCGGCTCCGGAGGCTGCGGCCTCCGAGATTCCGGCAGCTCTAGCACAGGCCGCCTCCGATGCCCGGGCTCAACGCTTTCACGAAGCCGAACTTGCGCTGCGCCAGGCCTTGAGTTCCGATCCCGAGAATGCCTCGCTGCACTTCGCCCTGGGGGCGATGCTCCGGCAGCAGGGGCGATTGGACGATGCTTTCGACGAGATCACGCGCTCCGCGCAGCTCATGCCCGACTTCCCTGAGAACCACAGCGGTCTGGCCTACATCTTCTATCTTCTCGATGACGGTCCCAACGCGATTGCGGAAGCGCGCACCGCGCTCAGCATGGATCCGCAGAACGCAGAGGCGTACCAGTTCCTCGGCCTCGCACTCTACTCCAACGGAAAATACCGCGCGGCGGCTCATGCGTTCGTCGAATCGCTGGCCCGCGACGCCGATAACGTGGATACCTACTACGACATGGGCATCACCTTGCACGCCGAGGGAAACGTATCCGCCGCCATCAATGCGTATCGCCAGGCCATTCATCTGAAGCCCGCTTTCTGGCAAGCCCATTCCAACCTGGCGCTGATTCTCCACGAAGAAAACAAACTCGATGAAGCCATCGCCGAATATCGGGAAGCCAAGCGTCTGGCCCCTGAGGAACCGTCCGTTCGCAACAACCTGGGCAATACCTATTGCGACAAAGGCGATTTCGACGCCGCCATGCTCGAGCTGCGCGAGCTTTTTCGCCAGCATCCCGACTGGGAGCAGGGACACAGTTGCATGGCTCGCGCCTACATGTCGAAGAAGAATTACGGCAGCGCCATCGAGGAATTGCAACTGGCGGTTCGCCAGAATCCCACCGGCTCCGCCGAACACCGCGTCCTGGGCGAAGCCCTGGTGCTCGATGACAAGCTGGAAGAAGGGGTGCGCGAGCTGCGCCTCGCCGTCAGCCTCAATCCCGATTCCGACGTTGCCCACCACGCTCTCGGCACGGCGCTGTTCCAGCAGCAGCAACTGCAGGCGGCGGAAAAAGAGTTCCGCGAGGCGCTTCGCCTCAATGCTTCCCCCGACAACCACTACTCTCTGGCGGCCTGCCTGACAACCATGGACCGCTATGAGGAAGCTTTGTCGGAACTGGAGACCGCCGCGCAGCTCGATCCCGAGCGCAAGCTATACCGCGCCCGACGCGACGAACTCCAGAAGCTGATGCAGACGCAGATGGAAACGCAAAGCAAGTGAAGACACGAACTCGCGGTAATGCAGCGCCGCAGGGACAGTATCGGGCAGTGTACTCCCGATATTTTCAACCAGTCCGCGGGGCTACTTAGACTTAACGCAGGCATTTTTGGAGAGATTGATATGGGCATGACGCGATCTACACAGGCCGCAGCCGCCAAGCCGGCAAAATCCATCCTGCCGGAGAACGACGGTGGCCGGAACGACGTCCGGAATGACGTCCGCAATGATGTGAAGAGCGATCTGCGCAACGCCGTTCGCCACCACGCCGAGGCTCAGCATAAGCCCTCAGGCTACGGCATGCCTTGTGCCAACTGCCGTCTGTATTATCCCGCCAACGTCGACACCTGCCCGGCCTGCAATAGCAGAGAGCGGGTTTCTCCCAACGTGGTCCCGGCCATGCCGAAAACGCAGGCCGCTGCCGAGCCCTTGCCCGACACCGCTGCCGTCGAGCAGGAACGGGAGGCTTTTCTGAAAGAGTTCAAGTCGCAGCTTTTTGCGGCGCACGCCGAAGTCGCCAGCTCTCCTGTGGTGTGCACGCTGGGCGAACACCACACGCAAGGCGCCGAGGCCGCCTCGATCTGCAAAGCGTGTTACGACCGCCTGCAGGAACGCGCGGACGTCTACGAAGCCGCCCTGCACATCGACCTGAAAGAAGCGGCGCAGATCGTCTACGACGCAGTCTGGGCCGATCCTACCGACCCCAGCAAGACTTACTCCAACGCGGCCAGCGCGCTGCTGGGCGAATTGCGCAGGCGATCCGGCGTCTCCAGCCTGCTGAGTCCGTTCCAGCCGCTAGGCAACTGACGCATCTCTTCAGATCGCGGAGAAGTGTTCCGCAGGAGCGCAACGGTTACTCGGGTTTCACCGACACCCATTCTTTCCCTGCGTATAACTTGTAGCCGGCTCCGTCCTCAACCAGCTTCAGAGGAACGGCTCTCTTGAGTTCCGCGTCCCTCTGATGAGGCACGCTCAGAACGTCTTCGCTGGCCACGTTCATGACCACGAACTTGTCCGCCGTAAATCCGAAGCCGTATTCTCCCGGCGCCAACTCGGACCCGCCGATGTTCAAGCTTGGACTCGGTAACCAGCATGCCCTGATACTTCTGCTGGATCGTTGTTGAGTATCCCGAGACATCGACGAGGGCGCCGAGTGTAACCTTGCCGTTGGCGGTTTGAAACCCTGTCGCGTTCCGCAACTGGGCAGGAGCCTTCTGTCCGCGGAAGAAAAACTCCGCGGGCACCAGGTTCTTGAGTTCGTCGCTGCTGAGGAGATGCTGCGCGGCCTTCTGCGCCAGGGCTGACGTTAAGAGTAAGACTACCAGAGTTCCCACCGCCGCTAACCGCAGGTTCTTCATGAAGTTGTCCTCGTCGGGTATGAGAGTAAGAAAGCTCATGGGAAATCTAGTCCTTTCCGGTGCGGGGGCGCAAATCAGGCAGACGGAAAGGCCGCCGCCGAGTGAGAACCTCTAAGTTATTGATTCAACGATGCGCCAGCGATGTCAGGCTTCATGGTAACTTAAAGCTATAATCGGACGGCACCTAAGTGCATGAATCCAAAGGATCGATTTTCGAGCCGGGAGTTAAATCGATTTACCTTGCCCGTGGACGCGGTTAGTGGAAATGGTCAACCCAGAGGGTGGTTTTCGACTTTTCTAGCGCTCTACAGCCTCCAGAACGCTCCAGCGCACGTGTACGCGAAGGCAGGCAACCGGCAGAAATCCCGCACCGGCAATCCCCGCAGCGCAGCAGGCAGACAATTACTGCAGGCTAAGGACTTAGCCGAGACAAAAGGGAGACTACATCCACTGACCACTGACCACTGGCCACTGACCACTGTTTTCTCCTTTGCCCGCAAGATTCGGATAGTCCGCTGGTGCGCGTACACCTTACGCTGTCCCTATCATGACTTCCAATTACGCGACTTTCCCTGGTGTGACTGACGATGCCATACTCGTTGAGGACGTAACCCTCCCAATGCCCGTGGCGCATTCCAATTCGATGAACCTAACCGGCAAGTCAGACGACGCCCGGCGAAATGACGATCGCCGAAGTAACGATCGCCGAAGTAACGATCGCCGAAATGACGACCCGCGAGATGACGACCCGCGCTGGAACGCAGTCGTCGCGCGCGACTCCGGGCAAGATGGCGAGTTCGTCTTCGCCGTATCGAGCACGGGCGTCTACTGCCGGCCGTCGTGCCCGGCGCGGCGTCCGCGGCGCGAAAATGTGACGTTCTACGCGCGCCCCGAGCAGGCCGAGACAGCCGGCTTCCGCGCCTGCCTGCGTTGCCGGCCGCGGGCCTTCAGCGGTAATCCGCAGTCGGACTTGGCGAAGGCGTTTTGCCGCTACATCGAGCAGCATCTCGACGAACCGATTACTCTCGAACAGCTGGGCAAAGTCTTTCGGCAAAGCCCTTTTCACTTGCAGCGCCGCTTCAAGGCTGCGCTCGGGATCACGCCGCGCGAGTACGCCGATTCCTGCCGACTGCGTCAGCTCAAGCGCAATTTGCAGGCAGGTGACAACGTCACGCGCGCCATGTATGACGCCGGTTACGGCTCCAGCAGCCGCCTCTATGAGAAGACGGCGTCGCAACTTGGCATGACACCCGACAAATACCGGCGCGGCGCCATCGCCGCCTCCATCCGCTACGCCTGCGCCGACTCGCCGCTGGGGCGCATGTTGATCGCGGCCACCGACCGGGGCGTTTGCGCGATTCAGTTTGCGCGTTCCGATGGTGAGCTGATTGAAGGCCTGAAGCGCGAGTTCCCATTTGCCGTACGCAAACGCGACGAAGGCGGATTGCAAGCCTGGGTCGCAGCCTTGCTTTCGAAAATGACAGGGCGCGAGTTGAACGCCGCGCTGCCCTTGGATATCCGTGCCACCGCGTTTCAGCGGCGCGTGTGGACTTACTTGCAATCGATCCCGTTCGGCACGACGCGGTCTTACGGCCAAGTAGCGAAGGCGATCGGCCAGCCCAGCGCCAGCCGGGCCGTGGCGCGGGCTTGCGCGACGAATCCAGTGGCGGTTGCGATTCCCTGCCATCGCGTGGTGCGCGAAGATGGCAACATCAGCGGCTATCGCTGGGGCGTGGAACGAAAGAAGACGCTGCTGGAGATGGAACAGCGGGGAGTGTAACGAGCCGCCGAGTTTACGGTGCGTATCGCAAAAGACTAAAATCAGAGCAGGATTAAGAACATGGCCACTCTCGATTGGTCGCAATGTCCCGCCGTGGAGAGCGTCCCCGGCAAGCGCAGCGGCGCGTGGGTGTTTAAGGACACGCGTATGCCGGTTTCCACCGTTTTCGAAAATCTCGAATCCGGTGCAAGCATTGAAGAGATTATGGAGTGGTTCGGTGTGACGCGGGAACAGATTGTTGCCGTGCTCGACTTTGCCGCCCGCAGTCTTGATGCCCCGCCGCACGCCAGCCACTCGCCGGCTTCCGCCGATGCGCATTCTCTTTGATCAGGGCACGCCCGCGCCACTTATCCCGTTCCTCGAAGGCCACACCATCGCCCAGGCAAAGGATCTCGGATGGGACAAGCTGGTCAATGGGGAACTACTGAAAGCTGCCGAGGAGACCGGATTTGAAGTGCTCTTGACGACCGACAAGAGTATGGCAGCGCAGCAGAATCTAAGAGGACGTGCAATTGCGGTCGTGGTGCTTGGAAACTCGCAATGGCGCATCGTGCAACGCCACGTTCGGAAGATAGCCGCCACTGTGAACGCCGCGACACCCGGCAGTTACTCCGAAGTGGACATACCTTCCGGTAAGGCCGCAGCTTCAACTGGCGGCACCTCGGCGCGCCACCACGGCCCAGTTCACGAACGCCAGCGCGATGGTCGCAACCAGGATCAGGGACTGGCCGAAATCCACGCACGTCACAAGAACCATGCATAGGATCACGCCCACCACAGCTAAGAAATTTCCCGCGGGCAGGTGGAACATTGCGCTTGCGCCTTCGGGTTCTCTGTGGCGCAGGATGGGCAGGGCTGCACAGCCTACGCCGTAGTAGAGCAGGCGGGCTACGGCGGAAAGGGTTACGTTCCATTTGAAGTCACCGATCAGCGCTAATCCCCAGACCATGGCAGCAAATAAGAGAATCGAGACATACGGTGTGTGAAACCGGGGATGAACCTTGGCGAAGGCTTTGGGGAAGTCTCCTTGTTCGGCGAGGGCGAAGGGTACGCGCGGCATGGCTAAAATTTTTGCGCTGAGATATCCGTAGAAGGAGATAAGCGCGCCGACCGCGACCAGCGCGGCACCCACGGGACCGACCGCCAGCCGCGCTACGTCGGCCAGCGGGCGCTGACTGTGCGCGGCGTCGGGCAGCACTCCGACGACCACCCACTGGATCAGCGCGTAGATCACGGTGCAGACGGCGAGAGCCGTGAACAGCGCGAAGGGAGCGTCGCGGCGGGGATTTTTCGCTTCGCTCATGGGCGCCAGCGCGGTCTCGAATCCGCCGTATGCGAAGACCAGTAGCAGCATGGCTTTCAGCCATTGCCTCGTCCCGGGGGACGCGACGGGCGTACTTGCAATGCTCCAATGGTGTCTCTGCAGCACAAATAGACCCATGACGATCACGGCAAACAGCGGCACAAGCTTGGCAGCCGTGAACAGATTGCTGACTTGCGCCCCGGCGCGCACGCCGCGAATGTTTATGAAAGATCAGAAGGCCGACCAGCACGGTGAGAATGATTGCCCTCGGCAGGGGATCTTTGGCGTGCGGGAAGAACTCGCCCAGGTAAATCGCGAACAGGTTGGCATTGGCGGCGGGCGCGGAGACTTGCCCGAGCCAGAGCATCCAGGCGGTTTGAATTCCCATGAGGCGTCCGAAAGCGACGCGGGCGTAGAGATAGGGACCGCCGGCTTGCTGAAAGCGCGACGCAACTTCGGCGAAGCAGCCGATGATCACGGTCATGCCGGCGCCGGCGGCGAGCACGGCGTAAGGGCTGTAATTGCCGATTAGAGCGGCTACGGTTGAGGGCAGGCCAAAGACTCCGCTGCCAATGATGGAGTTCACCATCAGGGCGACCAGGCTCCAGCGGCCGATGGCACGGATCAGGTCGTGGCTGGGCGGGGTTGAGGACGACGTTTCCATCCTGCGCTTTGTATCACACGCGGAGTACAGACTTAACACCCCGACAACGGTTCATGCCTGGGGGCGCCGCGCTTCGCGCTGGCCTGGACCCTTCGGCTTCACTCAGGGCAAGCAGCCGAGGCGGCTGTCCCCACATGGTCTGTTCTCGCTTACAATCCGAGGCGCGCTTTTTTTCGTAACTCTGGGGAGGGATTCGATGAGCGAACCACGGCGTAGCGTGTTCATCACCGGGGGAACCGGCTACATGGGTTTGAGGCTGATTCCGCGGCTGCTGGAGCGCGGGCACGAGGTGCGGGCGCTGGTGCGTCCGGGCTCGGAGAAGAAGTTACCGCCGGGCTGTGTGCCGGTTCTCGGAAACGCGCTGGACGGGAACACCTACTCCGGCAAACTCTCTTCCGCCGACACATTCGTGCAACTGGTGGGGGTCGCGCATCCGAGTCCGGCAAAGGGGCAGGAATTCCGCAGAGTGGACCTGGTTTCTGGTTTGGGAGCGGTGACGGCAGCGAAGAGTGCGGGCATTCGTCACTTTGTATATCTAAGCGTTGCCCACCCCGCACCCATGATGAAGGAGTACATCGCGGTGCGTTCGGAATGCGAAGCGGCCATCAAGGCGGCAGGCTTGAACGCAACCATCCTGCGGCCCTGGTACGTGCTTGGTCCGGGACACCGGTGGCCCTATCTACTGCTCCCGATGTACAAACTGGCCGAGTTGCTGCCACCAACCCGCGAGGGTGCGTTGCGGTTGGGGCTTGTGACTTTGGAGCAGATGGTAACTGCACTGTTGGCCGCGGTGGAGAATCCGGCGCACGGGATCAGGGTGGTGAGCGTGCCGGAGATCCATTCGGCGAAGGCGTGAAAAGCCCTGCCAGGAGCGGAGTTTGGCGCCATCCGTCGCGGGACGTTACTTCGCAGACCAAAGTAATTGCTTGAATTACGAAAGCGCATGATCGTGGGACATCTATCCGCTGTGCGCCGCCGATGAGATGTTCAACCACACGATCGTTAGCGTATTCAATTACTGCGCTCATGGGGAACGAGACTGAGATGGACGACCTTCACACGCGCATGGTGCGAGTTACCGAAGACTTGCGCGCGATTCAGCGGGAGCTGAACTGCGCCGCCATGCAGGCACCCAGCGACCCCGAGTTGATGGAGGCATTGAGCGCGCTGCCGGAAACGGAAGCCATCCAGGTGCTGTGCAAGTCGCTCGACCAGATGCGCCACTTCCTGTGGTTCTACACTCAGGTGATGAGCAACGATCCTGAACTGGGCGACAAGCTGCGGCAGTCGAATGCGTCGCAGTCCGTCGAAGACGGCAAGGTGGATACTTCTTTTCTCGATAAACTCACGCTGGCCGATGAGGCGGTGCTGTTGCGCTATCTGGCGGATGCGAAAGATCGCAAGCCGAATTAACCTCCTCTGCATTTGAGTCAGTGACACGCAGAAACCAAGATCCCTCGCTTCGCTCGGGATGACAAAATAATCGGGATGACAAATAGTTAGAGGCTGCGGCCGCGCACGATCGTTTTTCTCACTTCTCCGTCTGGACTCAATACAACAAGATTCGCTTCCGCGCCCGGGAATATTTGACCGTGCTGTGTGAGGCCCACGGCCCGCGCCGGATTCAGGGTGGCGGCGCGTACGGCGTCCTGCAGGCTCCAGCCTGAGAATTGGGTCACGTTGCGAACCGCGCAGTCCATGGTCAGGACGCTGCCGGCGAGTTTTCCATCCATCGTGCATCTGCCGTCTTTCACTTCGACCTGTAGGGGGCCGAGTTGGTAGGTGCCATCGGGCATACCCGCGGCGGCAGTGGCGTCGGTGATCAGCACCGCGCGCTCGACGCCCTTGGCCTGCAGGAAAAGCTGCACGACCGCAGGCGCGACGTGAACTCCATCCACGATGATGTCGGCAGTGAGTTGGTTGTCGGTAAGCACTTCGGCGAGAATGCCGGGATCGCGGTGATCGAGCGGCCGCATGGCGTTGAAGGTGTGCGTGGCATGGCGGGCGCCGGCCCGGACGCCGGCGCGCGCGGCTTCGAGCACCGCGTCGGAGTGTCCGATGCTCACACAAACCTTTCGCCGCGCCGCTTCCGCGATCACCTCGAGAGCTCCGGGAAGTTCCGGCGCGATGGTCATCATGCGCACTTGCCCCCGCGCAGCCTGCCAGAGGCGTTCAAAGATTTCCAGCGTAGGCTCGACGAGATATTCCGGCGGATGCACGCCCCGCCGCTTGTGACTGAGGAATGGACCTTCCAGATGGATGCCGAGTGCCCGAGCTTGCACGGTATTGCCGTTACGGGAGTCGGGAGGCGATGCAATGACATCGGCAAGCCTTTCCAATGCGGCGTAAGTCTGATCGAGCGGCGCAGCGACCGTCGTCGGAAAGTAGCCTGTGACGCCATGCGTGGTCAGGAATTGGTTCAGGTGCGGGAGTTCGGCCAGTGAGGCCCGCATGACGTCAAGGCCGGCGCCGCCGTGCATGTGAATGTCGACGAAGCCAGGCGCGAGAATCGATCCGGCAAAGTCTTTGGTGAGGTCGACCACCGTGGCATTCCTCGGGATTTCCGTTTGCGCGCGCGATGTAACGGCCGAGATCAACCCGTCCTCAATAAACAGGAGCGGCTCCGGTATCTCTTCTTGCGGCGTATAGAGACGATGAGCGCACAGGACAATCATGTTGGTCAGATCACGTTGGTCTGATCATGTTGGTCAGATCGTATTTGGTCTGATCTTGTTTGGTCAGATCGTATTTGGTCACCAGTGTAACGCGAAGAATGGTTCGGGCAAGCGGAAGGATTAGCCAGGCATTGCGATGCTATAATCTTACTGCCTATCGAGAGGTAGAGTGTGCGGGTGGATGGCCTTCCCTGTTGCCGCCCGCGTCGTCGGGGAGTGGCTCAGCCTGGTAGAGCACCTGGTTCGGGACCAGGGGGTCGGAGGTTCAAATCCTCTCTCCCCGACCATTTGTTTTCAGTTAGTTGCAGCCTGACGCTGTCCGCTCAAACCGAGCCCTTGGTTTTGCCCCAGGTGTTCTAGCGCGTAGACCCGCATAAACACTGTCTTCTTGTCTTCACCTCTGATGCTCTACTGCTGCAACGCCGGGTCCAGATTACATGTGAAAGTTAGTTGAAAGCTGTGGAACTTGAGTGGTGTTGGCCACAACATCGCCGTGGGAGGAGTTTCGCGATTCGACAAAGATACCGCACGAGGCCAGGATGTTCGTGGCCGCGTCGCGAATAATGCCCAAGCAGCATGCGATTCCGGAACGGATTCACGGCCCGATTCGGGGGTGTGAAATAGGCCCTTCGTTAGCAATAGATAAACCTTCAATTGGAAAGGGTCCAGACATTTGGTGAGACAAGGTAGACCTTCTCACTACTTGGCGTTTAGAAGCTGGCGCATTATCGTGCAAAAGCAAGGATCCAGGTGCGTTTTATGTTCCGATGGACCCAGGGTAAGTCATCGCATTCTGCGGTGAGGAAAGAACTAAACGGATTAATTGTGGCAACGAGGATCTAAAAGAATGGAGCGGAATAACAATAGGTCAATTCAGAAGAAAAAGAATACATTTTGGAAGCTCGTATACGTTTTGCTGTTCGTGGTGGGCACTTTGATTTTCGCGGTTAACTTCTCAATGTTTTACTGGCCGAGCATTCCATCGTCCCCGAAACCTGCTGAGGGCATCGGTTAACAGCGTAATATCACCAGTCGAAAAATCATAGCGGTAGTTTTGATAGTTCTGGTCTCCGCCTACGTCCTTGGAAAAGATGAAGTAATTCCCTGTCGCCGGTTGATAGGAAACTCCTCTGGATGGGTTGTCGTCGAAAAAAGTAAGCTGCGTGCGAGCGCCGCCGGGAAACTTTACCCGGTGGACCTGCGGGATATTGCCAAAGAATGTAACGATCAGCATCTCCCGCCTGGCAGGGTGCCAGTCCAGGATCTCGGCGGCGCGGCCGTTGGTGTATCGCGCGGAACGTTGCACCAAATCAGAAGGTATTGGGGGGATTCCCTCTGCGACCAAATTGTCGCCGGGAGTAACTTGGTCCGACTGAGCAAAAAGCGTTGCTACATAAAACAAGAACGCCAACATGAACTGCAGTTTCATATTTATCCTCGAAGTGGAGGTTCGGCCTGCGGTGTAACTTAACTCTTCGCGGTCGGCGAAACTGGCACGGACGACACGAAGGCTGCCACGTTATGGACGAATCGTGCCCAGGGAATGCATCAGATATGAAAGGAAGTGATTAGTGGTCAGTGATCAGCAAAAATAAGTGTGTCCAGTGCTTTGGTTTCACTGACCACTGGCCACCGATCACTGACCACCATTTCACTGCCTCAACCCCATCCAGCTCTCCGACACCACCAGCGAGTTCCCCGGATTATGCGGATCATACTTCACAGACGTGGGTAGCCCCAGCCGGCAGGAATGCAGGTTGATCCACTGGCGCAGGTAGGTAACGTCCTGCGAGCATTCGTAGGACACGCCCGCAACGTCATACTTGTAGATGAGCAGCACGGCAGCGTGATGGCCGTGGCTGACCGGCAACTCCTGCACATCGATGACCGTGCCGTCAGTGATGCGTCCAACGCCATCGAGCCAGGTGCGGCGCTCCCGTTCGAGTTCCGCCGGCCCCTTGGGCTTGCGCCGCAAGAGCGCGTACGCGCCGACCAAAACAGCGCTTCCGCCGGCAACAATCATCGAATAAAGACGCAACGAATCCATTCTGAGGAACGACATGTGGAGCGAAGCCTGGCGCGAACCACGTTTTCGTTACCAGCATATGACGGAACCCGCGTCTGCGGAAGTGGGTGGAGAGTTACCGAGGTGGGTAGGGCTGTGGAAAAGCGAGAAGCAGTGGTCAGTGGCTAGTGAAAAACCAAAGCGATGAGGGAGTTGTTCTTGTTGCCGGTTCTTGCTTTTCACTGGGCACTGACCACTGAACACTGACCACTGCTTTTTCACTTCTGCTTACAGACAAACTCTCGCGCGATCCCGCCGAAATCTCCTTCGGCCACCTGCCCGAAGTGGTCATCGTGCCGGGTCTTCTTGCTGACCACCAGCTTCCCGCCACGGTCGCGGGAGTAGAACCATTCCGAGTTCGTCACCTCAGTGCCGCTGGCGCAGTTGAAGCGAACCCGCGCCCGCAGTTCCACGTACGGACCACCCTGCGGCAGCTTGATAGGTTCCTTGTATTCCACGCGCACCCAGGCAGTGCGCAGCCCGTTCTTCTTGGCCGAAACCGAGCTCACCAAAACCTGATCGCCGCCGGCGGTGGTGCCAACCGTCCGCCAATCGCCCGCAGCCATCACCACCAGTCCCACCAACAGGACCGGGGCCAGCACTACGGCAAAGAGGATAAAGAGGCCCTTCCTCATAGGGGATGGAGGTAAGCCCATAAGCACGCCGCCACACACTCTGGGCCAAAAACCGATTTCTGTCAACCGCGAACGGCCCGCTGGGGGAGATCAAGTTGCTTCGCCTTGCGTTCGCCTTACCAGCGGTGATACGCTGGAAACCCTGCTGCGCGGGGATCGACTCTGAGGACCGACTCTATGGAAACCCTTTACACCATAAACATGGACTCGCCCGTCGGACCGCTGTTTCTAGCGGCTTCCAGCCGACGGCCTGGTCGCCTTGGAATTCGACGCCCGGTTGCCGGGACAGCAATCGATTCGCCCGAACCCGCGCCATCTGCGCAAAGAGAAGGAGAAAGAGCAAAAGGGATTCAAGTTCGAGGATTCTCCCCGACAGATGCAAGCCTACGTAAGCGAGCTGGAAGAATATTTCGCCGGCAAGCGCCGCGAGTTCACCTTCCCGCTTGACCTTCGCGGCACAGATTTCCAGCAGGCCTGCTGGCGAGCGCTGCTGGCGATTCCTTACGGTGAAACGCGCACCTACGCCGACATCGCCCGCGCCGTAGGCAAGCCGAACGCGTTCCGCGCCGTGGGCATGGCCAACAATCGCAATCCGATTGCGATTGTGGTCCCGTGCCATCGCGTAATCGCCTCCGACGGCACACTCTGCGGCTACGGCGGGGGGTTGGACGTTAAGCGTAGACTCCTCGAACTCGAAGGCGCGCTGAGTGGGAGGCTGGCGGCGTAGGGATAATTGTTGATTGATAATTGTTGAATGCTGATTGAGAGCCTATCGCCTTAGGATTTTCAATCAACAATCAGAAATCAGCATTTTTTTGTCCTGGCAGCGGCTGACAGGAATGCCCCGTGCGGCAATTCCAAGGGCGCTTCCGGCTCGAGAGAACCGCCGATTGAGCCTCAGTTCGGTGGTGATTTGGGGTCGCTCCACGGGCGAGTTCAATCGATTTAACTCAAGGGATTAAGTGCCTTGTTTTGAGTGAGATACGGACCAATTTTTGCACAGGCTGTACCCCCTAAAACGACCTGGAAACAATGGGCTTGGCGGGGTTAGCACCATGAATTGTGCACCCGGCGAAACAGGTTGCCGCCGATCTCGGGGAAGATATACAATCTCAATGTATATCCAAAGGAGGCGCCTATGCAGGTTTCGAAATGGGGAAACAGCCTGGCCATCCGCCTGCCCGCCGCAGTCGTCGAGGCGCTTGAATTGAAAGAAGGCGACGACATCGAGATTCGCGTCGCCGGGGAGAAAGCCTTTGAAGTGAGCCGCGATGAAAGTCGCCAGCGCGCCCTGGAGAACTCTGCGCAAGCTCCGTCGTCCCTTCCCTCCGGGATTCGTCTTCGACCGCGACGAGATCTATGACCAGTAGCGCGTTCTTCGATACCAACGTCTTTGTGTACGCCGTGGTTCAAGATGATCCGCGCTCCCAGAAGGCGGAAGAATTAATTGCTGAAGGCGGAACGGTCAGCGTGCAGGTCTTGAACGAGTTCACCGCGAGTGGCGCGGCGGAAGACAAAAATGCCTTGGGACGACGTACGGTTCGCAATAGAGAACATCAAGGCTCTCTGCCCCGACCCGCTCTCGATCACGATTGACACGCACGGAGAGGCGTTAGCGATCGCGGAAAGATACGGCTATAGAATCTATGACGCTCTCATCGTCGCCTCTGCCCTGGAAGCGAGATGCACGATCTTGTACTCGGAGGATATGCAGGATGGGCAGGTCATTGAGAAGCAATTGACTATTCGGAATCCGTTCCGATAATTTCATAATCACGATCTCGTCTGGAACAAGCGACTCAAGCGCCAGACGATCCAGCCAACGAATGCGTAGATCAGGGCGTTAGCGAAGATAGCAACGCTCCATACGACCAAAGCCACCGTGGCGGGCGCTTTAGCTTGCATGACGGTGAGGTAGAACGCACCCGGCCAAAAAATCAGCGTGAGAGAATTAAACCAGTCTTCAATGTCTCCCCGATATCGATAAAGCAAGTACAGGCGGATCGCTGCGAGCATAACTGGCTATCGTCAGCCCGCATACACCAAACGCGACGATTGTTTTCCTTTGAGTCATCTTCACAAGACAACGTTTGTCCCGCGAATCGATTTCAGCTCACCCAATCCAAAAACTTGTACCACATTCCCGCGAACGGCAAGAACCACGGCTTGCCGTTGTACAGGCCGAGCGGCGCGCCGGGAAATGGGATGCCTACGAATGGGTTCTCCGGCTTATCTCCTGCGATCAACTCCGCCATCTTCTGGCCTTGGTACGTGGCCATGGCTACGCCGTGGCCGGCGTAGCCTACGGCGTAGTACATGCCGTCGAGTTGGCCGGCGTGGGGCATGATGTCGAAGGCGAAGTCGAGCGTGCCTCCCCAGACGTATTCGATTTTGGCGTCGCGCAGTTGGGGATAGACATCGATCATGCCCCGGCGCAGGATTTCGGCGCTGCGGCGGATGGTCTGGTCGGTCTCGGGGAAGAAGGCGGCGCGGCCGCCGAACAACATGCGGCGGTCGGGCGTGAGCCGGAAGTAGTAGAGATAATTCTTCGAGTCGTAGATCATGCGGTTGCGCGGGCTGAGTTCGTGCGCCAGCGCTTCATTCAGGGGTTGGGTTGTAATAATGAACGACCCGATGGGGATGAGTTTCTTCTGCAGCGCAGGAGTTGCCCTGCCGGTGTAGCCGCTGGTGGCGACGAAAGACTTCGCGGGCCCACAGCGTGCCGCGCGAGGTGGTGATTTTCCAGCCCGCTTCGCCGTGGCGGGATTCGCGCCGCAGGCTTTCGACTCGCGTGTGCTCGAATACTTCGGCGCCGGCTTTCATCGCGGCGCGGCCAAGCCCGGCGACATAGCGCGCGGGATTCAGTCCTGCGCTCACTTCATCGACCATGCCGCCGTAGTAAATGTTCGAGCCGATCTCAGCGCTTAACTCATGTCTCTGCACGACGCGCAGCTGGTGATTGAACTCGCGCGCGATCACTTCCGCCTGGCGCGCGTAAGTCGTCGAAATGCTTCTGCTTGCAGGCCACTTCGAGATGGCCGCAGCGCGAGAAGTCGCAATCGATGGCTTCTTCGCGGACAATCTGCTCGACGCAATCGATGGTGTCGAGCGACGCGGCGTACATGCGCCTGGCAAGCTCGCGTCCATACATGGAGATGAGTTGGTTCACGCCCAACTTCATGCCGGTCAGCACCATGCCGCCGTTTCGGGAACTGGCTCCCCAGCCGATGGTTTCGCTTTCGAGCACGGCGACTTTGGCGCCGCGTTTGGCCAGAGTGCGCGCGGCGGAGAGGCCGGTGAAGCCTGCTCCGATGACGGCGACTTCGATGCGCTCAGGGAGTGGACGAACTTCCGTGTGCGGGAAATCCGCGGTGGTGAGCCAGTAGTTTTGTTCTTGCAGGGGCATGATGCCTTGTGGTGAATTCTCCGCGCCTAATCTTCGAGTTCGATGCGCCGCCTATAAGCGGGTCCCTCCACTGCGCTCGCTATCGCTCCGCTCCGGTCGGGATGACAAGGTTTGCTAGACCTTGAGTCAACTTCACAGCACGGCGGTCTCGTGAATCAGCCGGCCTTCGGCGAAGCGCGTTAGACTTAGCGACGATGCATCGATCAGGTCCGTTTTCCCGGTGAGAATGAGGTCGCAGAGAATCTTCCCTGTTGCCGGGGCGTGCATCACACCGTGCCCGCTGAAACCATTCGCCAGGAAAAACCCGGGCGCGTCCGGGAGCCTCGCCTAGAATTGGATGATGATCCGGCGTCATCTCATAGAGTCCTGCCCAGGCCCGCTTCGGATTCACCGGAAGATTGGCGAAGCAGGGGACGCGATCCGCCGCGCGGGTAAGGATTTTCTCGACAAAAGCCGCGTCGAACTCGGTTTTGAATCCGGGCGTTTCTTCGGGATCGTTCCAGGCGAGGAGAAAGCCGCGAGCCTCGGGACGAAAGTGAAATCCGTTCGACATGTCGACGATCATGGGCGCTGTGTGCGGGAATTCGTCAAACGGCTCGCTGGGAACCAGCATGCGGCGCAGCGGTTCAACCGGCAAATCCACGCCGGCGAGCTTGGCTACGCCGGCGGCCCAAGGTCCAGCGCAGTTCACCACTGTGCGCGTGGCTACTGATCCGCGCGTGGTCTCGACCGATGCAATCCTGCTTGCGTCGATTCCGGTTGCGTCCCGCGTGAAGGCGGTGACGACGGTGTTCTTCCACAATGTGGCGCCATGATCGGCCGCCCACGTCATAAATCCAGTCATGGCGCTGTAGGGATCGACGAAGCCATCGCTGGAGCAGAAACTTCCACCGACAATGTCGTCGGCGCGCAACTGCGGGAACATCGTCCGGATCTCATCTCCCGCCATCAGACGCACGTTCTTTAGACCCATCTTCACCTGCTGCGCGAAGTTTGTTCGCAGGTAGGCCATCAGATGGTCCGTGGTGGCGCAGAACAGGTAGCCTTGCGGCCGGTAGTCGCAGGGATAGCCGAGCTGCTCCTCGAAGCTAGCGTAGAAAGGAATCGAGTAGAGCGACATCTGGATGCTGACCGGAGTGGAAAACTGAGCCCGCACCCCGCCCATGCTTTTGCCGGTCGATCCCTTGCCCTGCGCCGATTCGCGCTCGATGACGAGCACGTTGCGGCAGCCGCTGGCGGTGAGGTGATAGGCGATGCTGGAGCCGACGATTCCTCCACCGACGATGACGACATCCGCGGTCTGCATAATGCGTGTTGGGAGCGACCCAGCATTTTAGCGCAGGAGCAGTGGTCAGTGGTCGGTGGTCAGCAAAACAAGAATCAGTGGCCAGTGGTCGGTGGTCAGTGGTCAGCAAAATCGAAACCAAGAGGCCTTTTACTGGCCACTGACCACTGACCACCGGCCACTGCCGCCTCCCACCTCGGTAACTTGCCGTGGTTACTCCGCCTGCTTAGGCTGGAGTGATATGCCCTTGCGGTGCCTCTTATTCTCGTCGAATGAGGAACTGGTCCAGCCCATCTGGGAGGTGTTTGCCGACCTCGGGATCGAGGGAGAATACTGCCGGAGCGCGGTGGACGCGGTGGAGAGGGTTACAACCCAGCTGTTCCAAATTGTGATCACAAATTGGGAGGATCAGCCGGAGGCGGCGTTCCTGCTGAAGACGGCGCGGGATTTGAAGGCAGCGCACCGCCCGCTGATCCTGGCGATCGTCGGCGATGAATCCAAGTTGCCGGAAGCACTGCGAGCGGGAGCGAATTCAGTTCTGGTGAAACCAATCCGCACCGAACAGGTGCGCGATACGATGACCACCGCATGCGAACTGCTGCGGTCAAAGTTGCAGCCGGCAGTGCGGCAGCCCTTGGCGCAGCAACCGACAGCGACGACGGTTCCACCAGAAGCACCCGAGACGACGGCCCTGGCTGCTGCGGCGGCAGTTGGCGCGGCTTCCGCACCTGCCTCTGTGACCGAGGGGCCGGAGAGAACCTTTCGCGCGGGCGAATTCCTGACGTCAGCAAGTCCGGCACCCGGAGCACAATTCGACACAGAAACTGAATGTGACGTTCAGAAGTCGCTGGACCAGGCCGCAGCCGCGGAGATTGACGCGCTGACCGAGTTGGAACCGATGGCCGCGGCGGTGCAAGACGCGGCACCGGAGCCTGCGGAACCCCAGACAGCTCTGACGGGATGGGCAGCCCTGCAATCCCGGCTGATGCAACCGATGCGGCAGCCGGTGGAGGATGCTCCGTCGAAGAACGAGAAGAGGGAACTGCTGTCGTACGGGGAAACGCCATCCTTTGGGGCGCCACCGGCGGAACTGTGCTGAAAAAGAGAAACCTCCGGTGAAGGAGGAACCAGTCGAGGAGTCCGACTCGGAAGCCGCGCTTTTCGGCTACATGTCGGGAGACCTGGAGCATCGCGCCCAGCGGCCCGGTTCGAAACGCGGCAGAGTTCTTCTGGTGAGCGCTTTTGCCGTTGCCTGCGTAGTTCTAATGGCGATACCCCGAACCCGGCGTACCTTGCAGATGCTCTATCGCGGTGCGGTGCATGGGGTAGCGAATTTGCTGAATCCCCCACCCGCTTCTCTGCCACAGGCTGTGGCACAGCATGACAATTTTGGCCAGTCGGGTGACGAGTACAAGCTTCCCGCGACGGGGAACATTCCGGATGCGACGACGGATCCTTCCCAGATTCGCGTGCTCCCGGTGATTGACCCAACGGTGAAAGTGGAGAAAGATCCGGAGACCAGTGGCGGGCCGGCGCCGGCGGCCGCAGGCGAGAGCAACACCGCCGATCAGAGTCCGACGAATCAAAACCAACCTGGGCAAGAACAGAACGGGCCAGCGCAGGCTGGACAGGATCGGATCAAGGATTCGACGCAGACGAGCGGCGCCGGCAATATGCCGGGAGTTGCCACGGGTCCAGCACCCAGTGCGGCTCCCGCTGCGGCGCAGGCGCAGCCGAATGCGCCGGTGTTCCGAGGAGCCGCGCCCCCGACAAATCCTGTCACGTCGACTCCTGTCACGTCGACGGTGCGGAGCGTTGCGCCGCCGCACACGGTTTCGGTGGCGAGCGACCCGGGCATTCCGTCGAGCCTGAAATCGCAGATGGCTTCTTCGACGCCAGATGCCAGCGGGAACAAGCCGGTGGAGGCGGCGATGTCATCCATTGAGCCGGTGAATCTGCCGGAGTCAGCGGAGCGCGAACTGCTGACTCAACCGGTTGATCCGGTGTATCCGGCAACGGCAAGAGCCAGCGGGCAGCAGGGCAGTGTCGTTCTGCAGGTGGTTGTCGGACGCGATGGCGCGGTTCAGGAGGTGAAGTTTCTGCAGGGATCGCTGATGTTTGCGCGGGCCGCCATCGATGCCGTAAGGCAGTGGCGATTCAAGCCTTATTCCATGAATGGCCGCGCCGTATCGGTGCGAAGCGTGATCACGCTTAACTTCAAGCCGCCGGCATAGCGGGATCGATGACGAAACTGGGGCTCCATCGTCTTAAGTTTTGCGTGGAAAGCCTAAAATCCGCAGAAGGCCGCCGTTGTGGGCGAACAAGAGCAGCCAAGAGGCAAGAAACAGCATCTACAAGATATAATGAACGAAGCTCCTCAGGAAGAGACTCCTTTCCAGAAACGAAGAAAACGATGTCGATGAAAATTAAAGCTGCGGTGCTGGTTTCATCCTTTGCCGTGCTGTTGTTTGTTGTGGCCGGCTCGCTGGGTCTTGGGGGCGTGCATGCGTCCTCGAAAGAAGGCTCTTACCGGCAGATGCAGGTGTATAGCGAGGTATTGTCGCGCGTGCAAAGCGAGTACGTGGAAGATCCGAACATTCCCAAGGTGACCGACGGAGCATTGCACGGGCTGGTGGAGTCGCTCGATGCGAATTCCAGCTACCTGACGCCGGAAGCTTACAAGGCCTACAAAGCTCACAAGTCAGAGGCCAAGGGTGAGATTGGGGCGACCATCTCGAAACGCTTTGGATACGCAGACGTAGTGTCGGTGCTGCCGGGGTCGCCCGCAGAGAAGGCGGGGATTGAGGACACGGACATCTTCGAATCGATTGAAGGGCGGAGCACGCGGGACATGTCGCTGCCGGAGATTCGCAGCGCACTGTCCGGGGCGCCGGGCTCGAACGTAAATGTTTCGGTGGTGCGGGCACGCCGGGCGGAACCGCAGAAAATGACGATTACGCGGAGTGTGGTGACGATTCCGCCGGTCACTGACAAGATGCTGGAAGATGGCATCGGCTACGTGAAAGTGGATGCGCTAACCAAAGGCAAGGCGCAGGAAATCGCGGGGAAGATCAAGAGCCTCGAAAAGTCGGGGGCGAAGAAGCTGGTTCTCGATTTGCGGAACACGTCGGAAGGCGAGGAAGGCGAGGGCGTGGCCACGGCTAACCTTTTCCTGAACCACGGTACGATTACTTATCTGCAGGGACAGAAATTTCCGCGAGAAGCGTTCAATGCGGATCCGGCGAAGGCAGTGACTTCGCTTCCGGTCGCCCTACTCGTCAACAAGGGGACGGCGGGGGCGGCTGAGATTGTTGCGGCCGCGATTCTGGAAAATGCCCGCGGCGACGTGGTGGGCGAAAAGACCTTCGGCGAAGGATCGGTGCCGAAAATATTCGATCTGCGCGATGGCGGAGCGCTGATTCTCTCCGTGGCGAAATACTATTCTCCCAGCGGAAAAGCCATTCAGGAGACCGCCGTGACCCCCAACGTGCTGGTGGCCGACGAGACGGATACCGTGATCTCTGAGGATGAGGACCGGGAGCCCGCTCCAGAATCAGAGGCCAAGCCCAAGAGCACGCAGGACGATCAATTGCACAAGGCCATCGAAGTGCTGAAGAGCCGGTCGAGTTAGTCTCTGTTGTTGGATCCGAAGTTTGTCGCGCAGCGCGAGCTGCGCGATTTCTTTTTTGCGCGATGCACTCGGCGGCGAGCATTCGCCTGCTTGCGACTACCGAGGTGAATCACGCTTCTCTTAGTGCCCGAGAACTACAACGTCGGTTCGGCGAAATGACTTCCTGCTCTGATGTTGAGAGGTCCGATTGGCAAACAAGAGCAGGGTATCTTATTGTCGGTCAGATTTATGGTGATATGACCAGCGCACGCTACTTGAAGTTCCTTATTCGCCACAAGCTTGTGCAACAGTTCTTAGACGAGGATGCTGCGGGTCAGCGGTAGTCGTGATAAGATCGACGAGTAATACCTTCCATATACCGCCCTTGGATAAACACCCAAGCGGCGCGACCACAAGCAGTGCGTATTCACCAACCTAAAACATCAATCAGGAGAAAGTATGTCAACTCAAAAGGTAGTTTTGTTCGACGCCTATGTCTGTTCGATTAGATGTACGCACTGCCAGCAGCAGCAGGAGGTTCATATCCATGCGTTTCGTGGCGGGTCTTTCGCTGCACCGGACCAAATGTTCGGCTGCGTTAAGTGTGGAAAAATATTTGGCGATCCGAACGTTCCTCCGATCTATGCTGGTCCATTTCTGCCGGGAACAGGGCCTGCGCCGGGAATTGCGAGAGTGTGACTGCCCTTGTGTACTAGGTTAAGGACGTTCAACGAAAAACTTCCCCGCTGGCTGGACGCCCAGCGGGGTTTTACTTTTGGGAGTGGGGAAAGGCGTATCATGATCGTGGCTTTTCAGGAGAGGCTACCATGGTACCCAAGGTTCTCTCGGCCGTGGTTGTGTTCACTTTGCTGTTGTCACTAAGTAGCCATGTATATGCCGGGTCCTGTGGGCCTACCCCACCAAGGCCGCCTACGCCTCCCGGTTGCACGGACATCACCCCTCAATGTGTTTGCGACAGCACTGGGCAAAATTGCCACTGGGAATGGGTTTGCGTGAAATAAGTAACAAACGAGAAGGCCGACTCGGCTGCGAAAGAAATACCCCCAAGTTTAGTTGCCTGCGCGAGCTGCGCGATTTCTTTTGTGCCCTGCTATCCTGAACCTATCTCGCCATGAAGTCGATCTATGAAGATCTTCCGCCGGTGGAGATTGCCGGGCGGAAGTTAGTGGGCCGGGTGTTGTTTGGCCTGCTGGTGCTGGTTTCCGCGCTGGTGGGGGCGACCGCTGGACTTCTGCTGGTCTACACCACGGATTTGCCGCAGGTCGAAGCTCTCGAAGCGTACCGCCCCAGTTCGATTACCGAATTATATGACGACCACGAGCGCGTGATTGGATCGTTCGCTCTGCAGCGGCGAGTGGTTGCTGGTTACGATGATTTTGCTCCGGTGCTGCGGGATGCGCTGGTCTCGATTGAAGACAAGGACTTCTACCGGCACTCGGGAATCAACTTCTGGCGCATTGTAGGAGCGGCGTACCGCGACATTGAGTCAGGCGGCAAAGTTCAGGGCGCATCGACGCTGACCATGCAGTTGGCGAGAAACCTGTTTCTTTCTCCCGATCGCTCGTTCCACCGCAAGGTGCAGGAGGCAATGCTCGCGGTCCAGATCGAGAGGCGCTTCACCAAGCCGCAAATCTTCACGCTTTATGCCAATCAGATTTTTCTGGGGCACGGAGTGTACGGGTTCGAAGCTGCGTCCGAGTTCTACTTCGGCAAGCCGGCTAAGAAACTTACGCTGGCAGAAGCCGCACTGCTGGCGGGTTTGCCCAAGGGTCCGGGAATTTATTCGCCAATCAACCATCCCGACAAGGCGACGAAGCGCCGAAATTTGGTGATCAACGCCATGCTGGAAGACGGAAAGATTACCGCGCCTCAGGCGGCGGACGCGCGGTCGACGCCCGTGGTCTTGCATTTGCAGCACGATCCCAACTCGCTGGCGCCTTACTTCGTCGAGGAGATACGACGGTATCTGGAGAACAAGTATGGCGCCGATCAGGTGCACGAAGGCGGGTTGAAGGTTTATACCTCGCTCGACGTCGATCTGCAAAAGGCCGCGAACCAGGCGGTGCTGGATGGTCTGGCGGCCTACGAACGGCGACATGGATGGAAGGGAAATCTGGAGAACGTGCGGGCGGATGGAGTCGCGATCGACAAATACGCGCATCCCGATTGGGATGACGAACCGGAAGTGAATGGATACATTCATGCGCTGGTGACTTCATCCGGAGTTGGGATTGCGACGCTGAAATTCGGGCGCTACGCAGCGGCTTTGGGACAATCGGATGTGGCTTGGACCCAGCGCAAGATACCCGATCTGCTGCAGACGGGAGACATCTGCTATGTGAAGATTCTAGGGTTGAGCCCCAACGGCGCAGCGCGCGTGAGCCTGGAACAGGACTCCGGCGCGCAGGGAGCGCTGGTGGCGATTGACAACGCGACCGGCGGCATCAAGGCGATGGTGGGCGGACGGGATTTCAACGAATCGAAATTCGATCGCGCGACGCAGGCGATGCGGCAGGTGGGATCGTCGTTCAAACCCTATGTTTACACGACGATAATTGACCGGGGCGGGAGCCCGGACGATACGATCCTGGATGAGCCGGTGACGTTTGAGACGGGCTCCGGGCCTTATTCGCCGCATAACTATGACGAAAAATTTGAGGGGATCATCACGCTGCGGCGCGCTCTGGCGCAGTCGCGGAATATTCCGGCGCTGAAGCTGGCGAGCAAGGTTGGGATCAAGAGCGTGATTGAGTATGCGGAACGCTTCGGGATTACAGCCAAGCTGCCGCCATATTTGCCGGTGGCGCTGGGCTCGGCGGAAATCACCTTGATGGAGCAGACCTCGGCGTATAGCGTGTTTCCGAACGACGGCGTGCGCATTACGCCTCATTACATCACTAAGGTGACCGACTACGAGGGGCGGGTGCTGGAAGAGGACTATCCTGAGGTGAAGGATGTGGTCAGCGCGCGCACGGCGCGCATCATGACTGGGATGCTGCGCGAGGTTGTGCTGCACGGAACCGGAGTGGCGGCGGCGAAGATGCCTTTCCCGGTCGCCGGAAAAACCGGCACGACCAACGATTTCACGGACGCGTGGTTTGTAGGATTCGCGCCGGCAATGACTTGCGGTGTGTGGGTGGGATTCGACGAGAAGAAAACGTTGGGAGCCAAAGAAACTGGTGCGCACGCCGCGCTGCCGATCTGGATGAACTTTATGAATGCGGCGATGGCGGGGAAAGATCCGGGGCAGTTCCAGACAGCGCCGGACGTTCCCGTGACCACGGTACAGAAAGTGGATACAGCGGATACGTCGCCGGGCGCGGATGAAACGCACTAAGAGCGGGTCGTCGGTCGTTAGTCGTTAGTCGTTGGCCAGCCAACGATTAACCACCAACACTGATATGGGTCCCGGGGATTTCGCTGATATTGGTCAACCTGTAATCTCTGATTTCCTATGAAGCCTCTGTTCCGTTTTGCGATGATGGCGCTGGTGCTGGTGGTTGTAGCATTGGTGTCGGCACTGACGGCGATGCGATTTGCCATTCACGGGCAGGAAGTCGAGGTGCCCGCCATCGTAGGCAAGACGCCTGCGGAAGCGGAACGCGCGGTTGCCGGGCTGGGTTTGCAGATCGAAGTGGAGCGGCAGTATTACAGTCCGCAAATTCCTGAGGGCAGGATCATGACCCAGATGCCGCCGCCGGGAACAAAGGTTCGGCGGGGATGGCAGGTACGAGTGGCGCGAAGTCTGGGACCGCAGCGAGTGGTGATCCCGGATGTAACCAAGCAAAGCGAGCGTGCGGCGGAATGGAACATCCAGCGGCGCGGATTGGAAGTGGCTTCGACCGCGGAGATGCAGTTGCCGGGAACGCCCGCCGACCAGGTGCTGGCGCAGAGTCCGCCGGCGAACGCGAGTCAGGTGGAAGCTCCAAGAACAAGCCTGCTGGTAACCGTGGCGGCAGATCCGCCCGCGTATGTGATGCCGAGTTTTGTGGGGCAGCCTTTGGGCACTGCCAGCCGCTCACTGCAGGATGCGGGCTTCAGACTGGGGAACGTGAGCATGGCGCCGCCGGCGGCGAATTCGACGGCGTCTGATGCGAATTCCAGCCCGGCCCTTCCGCCCGCTCAACCGTCGCCCGCCAGCATGATCGTCGGGCAGACGCCGCCCGCGGGGCAGAAGGTTCTGGCTGGGGCGGTCGTGAACTTCGAAGTGCGCTAGCGTGGGCAAACCGGCCCGACCAAAGCGCGCTTGTCATCGAACATGCTTGTCATCCCGAGCGGGAGCGAGGGATCTTGGTTCTTGCCTGCGCGAACGGTGTCGCCGCCACGGGCAAACACCAAGATCCCTCGCTTCGCTCGGGATGACAGTTTCGAGGCGGATGTGGCCGCATGAAACTACTCTAGATTTTTTCCAGGATCGCGGCGAAGAATCCATCGCATGGGTGGACGCCGGGCAACGTGCGCAGATAGGGGCCACGAAGGAGCGAAGAAACGTCCGGCCAGATTAGTTCGCCTTCGTTTTGAAGCCGTTCTAGTTCAGTTTGGCAATCGACAACGCGGAACGGTGAGTCTTCCGCTTGAAAACGCTCGATCACGTCTTCATTTTCTTCTTTTTCCAAAGAGCAGGTGGAGTAGATCAGGCGGCCTGCGGGAGCGACTTGAGCCATCACTGATCGAACGATCGCGAGCTGGCGGACCTGGAGATCGGCGAGGTCTTCTGGCTTGAGCCGCCATTTGATTTCCGGGTTGCGGGAGAGAGTGCCGGTGCCGGAGCAGGGCACATCAGCGAGAACACGATCGAATCTTGTGGCGAAAGGCAGATTCCGCGCATCGGCAGTGACCACAAAAATATTGCCGACTCCGGCTTCGGAGGTTGGATCATGTGCGCTCAGCAGCTTCCGTAGCAGACGCGCGCGATGAGGATGAAGGTCAACCGCGGCAACATTCGCGTTGGGATTGCGATCGGCGATGGCAGCAGTTTTTCCTCCCGGCGCCGCACAGCAATCGAGGACGCGCATGCCCTGGCCGACCAGAGCCGCGACGAGCTGCGAGGCTTCATCCTGAATGACACAGAGGCCTGCTCGAAGACGCGGCAGTCTTGGTGATGTCGCCGTGCTGCACTCGTCGCGCAGAAGCAAGGAACGCACCGGGAGCGAGTTCGATACCTTCGGCGCGGAGGCGATCTTCTGCTTCGGGTCGGCGAAGGCGCACCGCGGTCACGGGAACCGATTGGTTGTGCAGGCAAATGCGAAAAGCGGATTCGATTCCATAGGCCTGGATCCAGCGCTCGACGAGCCACAGTGGGTGCGCACTGCTTTCCGCAAGCGTCTCGGCCGAGGCATGGTTGATCTCGTGTTGCGCGGGGCTGTTGCCTTGCGAGACGCCGACGGAGAGCTTGCGCAAAACCGCATTCACGAACGGAGCGGCGGAACGTTTGCGAGCGCGCTTGACAAGTTCAACGCTCTCATTGATCGCAGCGCGGGCGGGAATGCGAGTGAGCCAACGGAATTGATAAACCGCGAGGCGAAGTGCGGTGAGAACTTCGCCATCCAGTTTCGAGAGTGGCTGAGAAGATCTGGTTTCGATTTGCGAGTCAAGTAGCGATCGCCAGCGCAGAACGCCCATCACCAGTTCTGTTGTCAGCGAGTGATCGACCGCCGTGAGCCGGTCGTATATTCGAGAATGAAGAAGTTCGGATGCATAGGAAGACTCGCGCTCGACGCGGAGCAGAATGTCGAAAGCGGCAGCGCGGGCTGGAGAAACCGCTGGTTGCGAGGTTTGAGCTTTAAATTTCACTCTCGCCAGTATGACGGAAGCGGCCGGGGTGGAGAAGAAATTCGTAGTGCGTTACGCCCCGAGCTTCTCGCCCGGCTGCGGACGATAGCCGCGAATGAAGTCAGCGGCGGAGGTTCGCTTCTTTCCTTCCAGCTGCACTTCGAGGAGTTCCATCGCGGTCTCGTCGCCGCAGCCGACGAAAAGACGATCGACGTTCTGTCTTCAGCTCGGACACTGGCAAGGACCGGTCGTCAAGCGCCGCCTTCCATATTTGCAGATTCTTTCCTCGGAACTTCGAGTAAGCCCCGGGCCAGGGTTGAAAGCCGCGCATCCGGTTCAGGATCTCAGTTGCCGGACGGGAAAAATCGACGAGCCCGTCTTCTTTCTTGAGGATGGGCGCGAGAGTGGCCTGGGTGTGATCTTGCTTGCGGGGATGAAGGGTGCCCTTCTGCAACCCGCGCAGGGTTTCGACAGTCAGGTCCGCTCCAATGGCGGCCAGCTTCGGCGCCAGAGTCTCCGCTGTGTCGTCGGGGGCAATGGGGGTTTCCTGCTGCAGAAGAATATCCCCGGTATCGAGGCCGGCGTCTAGCTTTATCGTGGTGACGCCGGTGACGGTTTCGCCGCGCGCAATCGCCCACTGAATGGGCGCGGCGCCCCGATATTTCGGCAGCAGCGACGCGTGCAGGTTGATGTTGCCGAGCGGGGGAAGATCGAGCATCCACTGCGGAATAATGCGGCCGTACCCGACGACGATGATGGCGTCGGGCTTGAGGGCGCTGAGTTGAGCGCGAAAGGCGTCGTTGGTCTTGATGGTTTCAGGTTGGGTGATCGGCAGGGCTAACTGCGAAGCTCGCTGCTTGATTGGAGAAAAAACGAGTTCGAGGCCGCGACCTTTGGGACGGTCCGGCTGCGTCACCACGAGTTGGACGGTAAATCCAGCCTCGACCAAGCGATCGAGCACCGGCACAGCAAAGCGAGGCGTGCCGCAGAAAACGAGATTGAGGGATGAGGACATTTGGTAATTGAGTAATTTAGTAATTGGGTAATTTTGAACGCCGCGGAAACAGCAGCAACAAATTACTCAATTACAAAATTACCCAATTACAAATGTCTCTACCATTCTCCCGCTTTGACCATCTTGCGGATCTTGCGCTTGATCAGGTCGCGTTTTAGGGCGCTGATGTGGCTAATGTAGAGCTTGCCGTTGAGGTGATCGGTTTCGTGCTGGAAGGCCCGGGCCAGCAAGTCGTCGCCGGTCTTTTCGAAGACCTGCCCGGTCAAATCCTGGGCGCGGATGGTAACCACTTTGGCGCGATTTACGTTTTCGCGGAAATCGGGAATGCTGAGACAGCCTTCGCTCTGAGTGTGGCGGCCTTCCTTGTGAATGATTTCGGGATTAATGAGGACGATTTTGGCGTTGGGGTCCTCCTTGAAGGTGACGTCCACGACGGCGATGCGGCGCGAGATGCCGATCTGCGGCGCCGCCAGGCCCACACCGCGAGCGGCGTACATCGACTCGAACATGTCATCGACCAGCGTCTTCAATTCTTCGTCGAAGACCGCGACTTTCTCGGCAGGCTTGTCGAGGACAGGATTTCCGAACTTTACGATGGGATAGATCATTTCAGTTGCAATCAGTAGTTTTTCAGTTGCAGGCGGTAGCCCTGGAAATTACGCAAAGTTTCTCCCATGGAATCGCCGCCGAATTTATCGAGCGCGCAGCGGGCCAGAGTAAGCGCGACCATGGCTTCGGCCGCGACTCCAGCGGCCGGAACTACGCAAACATCGGAGCGCTCGTAGGCCGCGCTGACCGGTTGGCGTGTTGCGAAATCGACCGATTTCAGCGGCCGGCGCAAGGTGGAGATCGGCTTCAGGTAGCCGCGCACACGAATCTCTTCTCCGTTGGAAACGCCGCCTTCGATTCCTCCAGCGTTGTTGCGAGTGCGGGTGAATCCGGCAAAGCTTTCAGGCTGGCTATAGCCGATTTCGTCGTGCACGGCAGAGCCCGGAGAAGCGGCGGCGGTAATGCCGGAGCCGATCTCAACCGCCTTCACCGCTTGCAGAGACATTACGGCTGCGGCCAGCAAAGCATCCAGGCGTTCGTCCCACTGGGCGTAAGTGCCCAGGCCGGGCGGGACGCCATGGGCAACCACCTCGAAGACTCCGCCCAACGAATCACCGTTCTTGAGAACTTTGTCGACTTCATCTTTCATGCGGTGCTCAGATTCTTTGTCGGCACAGTTCAGAAGAATCTCTTCTTGATTGTAAAGAGCCTGAATCTGTTTCCAGGGGACTTCCTGTTGCAAGGCGGCGGTGCCGACCGCGACAACGTGGCTGAGAACGTCGACGCCGAGTTCCCGCAGAAACGTTTTGGCCAGAGCCCCGATGGCGACGCGCGCCGCCGATTCGCGAGCGGAGGCACGCTCCAGAACATAGCGGGCTTCGGGGAAATTGTATTTCAGAGCGCCCGCCAGGTCGGCGTGACCGGGCCGCGGAGAGGCCACACGCTTGTGGCGGGCTGGGTCGCCTTCGCCAACGGGCAAAGACTCCTGCCAGTTTTTCCAGTCTCTATTTTCCAGTTGGACGGAAATGGGCGAGCCTATGGTCATGCCGTGACGCACGCCGGAAAGGATGTGGGCGGTGTCACGCTCAATCTTCATGCGGCCGCCGCGACCGTAGCCCTGCTGCCGGCGCCAGAGTTCGCGGTCCAGAAAACTCTGGTCCACTCTCAGGCCGGCGGGCAGGCCCGAAAGGAACGCGACCAGAGCTTCTCCGTGAGATTCTCCGGCGGTGAAGTAGCGCAGCATAAGTGCTCGATTTTACCTGATGCAACGTGCCTCCGGAGTTCCTGGATGAAGAAAGAAGTTGTGGCCGCAGGCCAGTCGCAAGAAAAGTTGCTCCTGGAGGATTTTCATGTGCGCAGGAGCGCGAATGATTGCTACAATGGCTCAACAGCATATTCTGTCGCAGTTCCAGGGTCTGCCCACCCGTCGGTGTCGTTTCGCAGTTTTCTGGCCGACCTTTCTGGCCGAGCTTTCTGGCCCAAAAAAGGAGGAGCTGTGTGCCCCCACGCACAGATCTAAAGGAAGTAGTTTTCTGCGGCAGGAAAATCCGGTGTTTGCTCGTGCACGACCATATTCTGTTGCGACAGGGTCTGCGGCGTTTATTGGAAGACGAGCGTGACATTGATGTGGTTGGCGAAGCGGGCAACGCGGCGGAGTGCCTGCGCAAAGTTTACGAGTTTCGGCCGGATGTGTTGATCGCGGATACCGGAACGTTCGATCGGCCTGCGTCCGAAGCAGAGTTGCTTGTGGCGCGGGAGTCTCCCGACACCAGAATAGTGTTCTTGAGTCTGCAGGAACGGGGTATTTCTCCTTTTGGCGGCTTGCAGGCGGCGACCGGAAGCTGCGCGGTTCGACAAACATCTGCAGGCGAACTGGTGGAGATGGTTCGGAACTCGTGCAGCGGCATGGCAAGGGACAAGATTCCAGCGAACCACATTTCAACGACTCATCAGGAAGCGCCGGCGCGTCGTGAGGTGCAGCGCTCCAACGAACGACCGTTCCCACCAGAGCGCGCTCTGACCGCGCGCGAGCGAGAGGTGTTGAAACTGCTGGCTGAGGGGAAAACGGTGCGCGAGGCGGCAGCCGTTCTCGGAGTGAGCAGCAAGACCGTGGACGCGCATAAGTTCAATTTGATGCGGAAGCTTGGCATCCACAACAAGGCCGAACTGGTGATGTGGGCGATTCAGAAACGCGTTCTGAAGCTTCCGGCCAATTTTTAGTCAGTTTCAGATTCGGCATGACCTGCTTGTCATCCCTCGCGAAGCGAGGGATCTTGGTTCTTGCCTGCGCGATCGGTATTATCAGCGCCGGCAAACACCAAGATCCCTCGCTTTGCTCGGGATGACAATTCGGAGTGGACGCCTCTACTGCCGAGCACAAGCAGCGGCCAGCTCCGCCAGGCTGGAAACCTGCAAGTCAGGACGCGCGTCCGCAGCTTTTACCGCTCCCACGCCAACGCGCGCCGAGGGCCGGTTGACCCAGACCGTGGCCAGGCCGAGTGACTGCGCGGGAAGCACATCGTGGTAAAGGCTCTGGCCCACGTGCAGGATGCGGTGGGCTGGGACACCGACCCGGCTCAATGCGAGTTCGAAAATCTTCAATGAAGGTTTGTAGGCTCGTGCTTGTTGAGCCGTAATGACCTGGTCAAATTCCACTCCAAGCTGAAGCTGTGTCGCGGCGAACAGGTCGTCGTCCGTGTTGGAGACGATGGCCAATCGAAAGCGGCTCTGTAGTTCGAAGAGTGCGCTCACGGTGTCGGGCCATGGCTTCCAATTCGGCAGGGATACAGGCAGCGAACGCGCTTCCTGCTCCGTGGGCTTGAATCCAAGTTGTTCTCCGAACCGCCGTACGACAGACTGAAGCACTTCGCGATAGCTGCGATATTCTCCCTGCTCGGCGTGGGCTTCGAAATCGCCATAGAGCTGCAGGATCGTGACATCGTCCGTGTCTTTGCCATGAGCCGCAAGAACTCGGTTCAGGCAGCGGAGAATTCCGTCCTCCCAGTTGATGAGGGTGCCGTAACAATCGAAGGTGAGAATTTCGAATCGGCTGAAGTCGAGCATGGTTGATAGCTTGTCTCTCAGGTACAGAAGCTAAGATTTGAGGCCGGGCAGTATCGGGGTTGCCTCGTTGGATTCACCGATGGATTCAGTCTCGCCCTCAGGTTCAGCGGCAGAGGAAGAATCCTCGGGAGCAGCAATGGGCTTGGGCGCAAGAAACTTTGCGCTGTTTAGCAGGGGGCGTCCGAGGGAAGCGTTATAGCTGGTCCAGGGGCTCTCCAGGTCGGCCTCTCGCTCGAATTGGGCGCGCATGGCCTCCATTTTGGAATCCAGGTCGTCCATGTAGTGCAGCAGAAGCGCCTCGGGAAACATGGGCAATTTCGGTGAGCCGAATTCGTACTCTCCATGGTGGCTGATGATGAGGTGCTCGATAAGTGTCTTGAGTTCGAGCGGGAAGTCCGGGACCAGCGCGAGCTTCGCCTGCAGCATCTCAAGCTCGATGATCATGTGCCCGAGAAGCTGGCCGCGCGTGGTGTAGGAAAACGAGCGATTGTAGGCCAGTTCGTGAATTTTGCCGATGTCGTGAAGAAACGCGCCCGTAAGCAGTAAATCCCGATTTACCTGAGGATAGTTTCTGCAGACCAGGTCGCAGGAACGAAATAGCGAAACCACATGGTCCAGCAGGCCGCCGATGTAAGCGTGATGCAGGGTCTTGGCGGCGGGAGCGTTGCGGTATGCGGCTGCGATCTCCGGATCGGACATGAAGGCCTGCACTAGAGCCTTGAGATGAGGATTCTGAAAGGACGCAACGAACTCCGTCAGCGTCTGCCAGAGTTCGTCAATATTTCTGGTGGTCTTGGGAAGATAGTCGGAGAATTCGATTTCCGATTCGCCCAGCTTGCGCACTTTGTGGATGGTGAGCTGGAAACGGTTCTTGTATTTATTGACCAGGCCTTTGACCTTGAGGAAGTCGTCCTGGTCGAAGGCGTTGAGCACTTCCTCCACGTTGTCCCACATCTTGGCTTCGAGCTGTCCGCTGCGGTCGCCGAGGGTTAGGGCGAGATAGGGCTCGCCGGATTTCTTGGGCTTGATTTGCTTGCTGACCACGACGAAGTTGGAAGTGATGATCTTGTTTTCGTGGCGGGCGCAGTCGCAGATGTAGAACTCTTTCATTCTCTCCATCAGTGTAAATCAGAAAGCAGGCAGACGGTGGGAGCTTGCAGGGAGGCATCGCCAGACTGACAGGATGGTGCTGGGAAGCCTCGCTGCGCTCGACTGGACAGGCGAGGCGAGCTGTCCCCACGCGGGTTGCGGCGCTATCCCTTCGTGAACGCCAGCGTCAGGAGCGTCTTCTGCTCAACCTCGTGAGCCTTAGTGCTGCCCGTGGCGGGGCTGGCGCTGGAGCTGCGCTTTACTGAGAGCACGTGGCGCGCACCGGCTATGCGCTGGAGCCGCGGGAGCATATTGAAGAGCGCTCCCATGTTGGCGGGCTCTTCCTGCACCCAGACGATTTCGCCGGAGTCGCCATGGCGGGCGAATTCGGCGACGAGTTCTTTGTCCGGGAAGGGATAGAGCTGCTCCAGAAACACGATGGCGGTGGAATTGTCTTTTCTCTTCTTGCGCTCGGCGCGGAGTTCGTGGCCGATCTTGCCGGTGCAGACCAGGATGCGATCGGCTGCTCCGATTTCGGTGTCCGGCAGTACGTTCTGGAAATTCTTTTGAGTGAAGTCCACGACGGGCGAGGATGCATCAGGATGGCGCAACATGCTCTTCGGAGTGAATACGACCAGCGGCTTGCGCCAGTGGCGCAACGCCTGGCGGCGGAGCAAGTGAAAATATTGCGCGGCATTGGAAGGCTGCGCGATTTGAATGTTGTGTTTCGCGGCGAGCTGAATAAAGCGCTCGATGCGGGCGCTGGAGTGCTCCGGTCCCTGGCCCTCGTAGCCGTGAGGGAGAAGCAGGACCAGACCAGAAAGCAAATTCCATTTGGCTTCGCCAGCGGAAATAAATTGATCGATGATGGCCTGGCCCACGTTCACGAAATCGCCGAACTGGGCTTCCCAGAGGACGAGCGCCTCAGGATAGTCTCGGCTATAGCCGTATTCGAAACCGATCACTCCCGGCTCGGAAAGAGTGGAATTGTGAATTCCACAGCGGGCCTGGCCGGGAGCGATGTTTTCCAGCGGAACATATTCGTTCTCGTTTTCGACATCGATGAGAACCGAGTGGCGCTGGTTAAAAGTGCCGCGGCGCGAATCCTGACCAGAGAGACGAACTGGAATGCCTGCCTTTACCAGGCTGGCGAACGCGAGAGCTTCAGCCATGCCGTAGTCCGCGGGGCGCTTGTCTGCGCCCATCTCGGCGCGCTGTTCGAGAAGCTTTTTCACTTTCGGATGAATGTGGAAACCCTCGGGATACGTAGTGAGACGATTGGTAAGTCTCGACTAATTCTTCTGTCGAGAGTCCCGTTTCCACTTCGAATTCCGGCTTGTGGAGGCCGCCATAGTATTGGTCCCAATACGGGGGCAGATCGCGCATCAAGGGTTTCTTGGTGACCTTTCCGGCATTTTTCTGCGCCAATTCGAATTCAGCTTTGATGGCGGCTGCCTGCGCTGCAGCGTCGGTTGCGCCGATGTCGTCGGCATAGATCTCCCACAGCGGCGGATGCTCTTTGATCTTCTTGTAGAGCAGCGGCTGGGTGATCGTGGGGTCATCGACTTCACTGTGACCGTGGCGGCGGTAGCCGATGAGGTCGATGACCACGTCGGTGCCGAACCGGTAGCGGTATTCCGTCGCGAGCCGGCCGACGCGGACCACGGCGTCCACATCTTCGCCGTTGACATGAAAGATGGGGATGGACTGGCGGCGCGCGATGCAGGCAGCAAACCGAGTAGAGTGTTCTTCGAGATAGCTGGTGGTGAAGCCCAGCAGATTATTGACGACTACATGAATCGTGCCGCCAACGGTGTAGCTGGGGAGGTCGGCATAATTCATGGTCTCGGCGAGGATGCCTTGTCCGGCAAAGGCGGCGTCACCGTGAACCAGCAGCGGCAGATACTTTTCGCGTCCGCCCTCGCCGGTGCGGTCCTGCTTCGCGCGGGTACGGCCTACCGTGACGGGATCGACGGCTTCGAGGTGGCTGGGATTTGACACCAGATGGATGTGAACGTTGTTGCCGCTGCGCGTGACGTACTCGCCGGTGGCGCCCATGTGGTACTTGACGTCACCGGAGCCGAGAACGCTACGGGGGTCAACGTCTTCGAATCCCGCAAAGATTTCGTCCGGAGGCCGTTTGGCTACATGGGCGATCACGTTGAGGCGGCCGCGGTGGCTCATGCCCATCACGAGTTCGGTGGCGCCGAGGCGGGAGCCGGTAGTCGAGAATTTCATCCACTAACGGAATCAGCGCGGTGACGCCCTCGAGCGAGAAGCGCTTGCTGCCTAAGTAACGCTGCTGCATGACTTGCTCAAATATATCGGCGCGAATGAGCAGCGCGAGAATGCGCTGCTGGTGTTTTTCCGTAACCTTGGATTCGGGAGCAGGCGATTCCATCTGCTCATAAATCCAGCGGCGGCGTTCGGGAGCGTAGATGTGATTGATCTCGACGCCAATGGTCGAGGCGTAGATGGCACGGGCTTCGCGGGCGTATCCGCTGTCGATTTGCAGTTCGGGAGCGACGCGGGGGCGAAGGAAGCCGAGGGGATCGAGATCGCCCTCAAGATATCCCCACTGACGGAAGGCGCTGAAGACTCGCTCGCGCTCCGGATTCGAGCCGTTGTTGGCGGAGTTATCGACTGCGGCGCCGGTGCCGCTGGAAGTCTTGGATTTCGGGGTAGCCATAAGAGTTCGTTACCTAGGATAACGGATGCGTGGCGGTCGCGCAGGATTCGGGCATCCTTAAAATCCAAAACTTAACCACAGAGGGCGCAGGGTAACACAGGGTAAAACAGGGTAAAACGAGCGAAGCGGACGCCCCGAGTCCCGGGACATCCGCTTCACTTTACAAGAAACCACCTTCCGGATTCTTCCAGCTACTTCTTGACAGAGAAGTCGAACAGGTCCATCAGATCGCCGATCGCTGGACTGTTCGTCGGAACGTAGGGATTGCTGCTGGTGGTGATGGGATTGGGGAAATTATCACGGCTGCGGCTAGTGAGCGGAGCCAGTCCCCAGTTCGCTTCGATGAACTTCAGGATCGAAACGTGGTCGGAGTACACGTGCGAGATGTGCCCCGGGTTGGTGTAAGGCGAAACCACGATCATGGGAATTCTAGTGCCGTCCCCGAAAAAGTCCAGGGGCTGAATGTAGCCGGAGTCGTAGTAGCCGCCGCCCTCGTCCATGGTGATCATGATGGCGGTGCTGTTCCAAACATCCGGGTGAGTCTTGGTGATATCCACGATCTTCTTGATGAACCCCTCGAGCAGGATCACCTTGGAAGACGCCGGGTGGCCATCGAGCCATCCGTCGGGTTTAACGAAGGAGACCGCGGGCAGGGTGTTGTTCTCGATCGCCGCGTAGAGATCGGTGGTGTCCAGCAAGTTCGCCCGGCTCGACGAACTCTTCATGATCGAGGTCGAGTACTGGAAGAAGTTGCAGATGTTGCAATAGGTATTCCAGGGAACCACATAGTTTAAGTCTGGATTCTTCTTGTAAGCGTTCCACTGGTCGCCGTAATACGCCCAAGAGACGCCAGCCTCGTTCAACGAATCGCCGATATTGCGAACCGAAGACGGTGGAATCGTGAAAACCGTCTCCGCCGGGTCGTCGATGTCTTTATAGGCGTTGGAACCGTTTCCGTAGTATCCGGGATTGTAGTTGTTCAGCAGATAGTAATGTCTGGAATCGCAGTTGGGGCTGATGGCCGGGGTAAGCGATGCCAGAAAGCTGGTGACCGCCGGGACTCCGGGCTGCGTGGTGTCGGAACATTCGGAATAAGTTCCGCCGCCGTAAGATGCCGACCCATAGGAACCGCCGCCGTACCCATCTTCGGTATACCAATTGTTTGTGCCAGCCTGCGGGTCCGGGTTTTCGATCTCTTGAACCACGCCGGCATTCGGGCTGCCTGCGGCAACCGTGACGTTCTCGGGCGGGGCCAGGGCTTTGCCCTTACCATCGCTAAACCAGATGGCGTCGCCGGTGCCCATCATGACGTGGTTGGCGCCGGTTCCACCCATCACAGCCTGATGGTAGTTGTCGCTCATCGCATACTTGTCGGCGAGAGACTTCAGGTAAGGCGCATCGCCCTGCTGAACGTTGTAAAAGCCCATGGAGGTCGAACCCTCCCCGGTGGTCGTGTTGTTGAAACCCGAAGGTTGGGGAAGCCCATTGTCTCCAGCGCCGATCGATGTTTCCACCCAGGGGAATAGGTCCGCTTTGCATCCCGTGGGGTTTGTCGTCGTCGCGTTCGCCACGTTGCAATCAAACTGCTGCCACATCTGGTAAAAGCGGTGCACCGGGCTGTTATCGTAGGCGTCGTAGGGATGCGTTGCTGAGGTCAACTGGAACGGGCCGGAGGGCAGAGTCGTCGCGTTCGGGATGCGAGTATCGACATCTCCATGGTTCAGTCCGGTGCCGCCGGTGGTCAGATAGACGTAGTAGCTTGACGGCAGCGCGTTTTCGTATAACTTGGCGGTAAACACATTCGGGAACGGCGGCGTGGTATATCCACCGGCAAGCACCGGAGGCAGTACCGTATACGGAACGTTATCGGATGGATTGATCGAAAAGGTTGTGGTGTCGCTGGCTGAAGACTGGCTGGCGAGAGAGAAGTGGGGGCCCGGTGTGCCGTCGGAATTGACGATGCCCTTCGACAGCAGGTTGGAAACAGTGTCGGTAGATTTGGGCTGGTAGGTGGCGAAAATGTGATCAAAGGTGCGATTTTCTCCGATGATCACAATCACATGTTTGATGGGCGAGGTAGTCGCGGGTTGCGTGGCAGGTTCTTGAGCGGCGGCGGTAACCGGCGCTCCCAGGTTGGCAAGCAAAGCAAACAAACTTGTGCCAACCGCGAGGTGCTGTCTGGCTCTTGCCAGGAAACTCGGCGAAGACATGTACTTCCTCCTGAGGCGTAGCAAAAGAACTACGCACATGGTGAAGGTAGTCGCGGCGTGCCTACAGCAATGTGAAACGAAAATGAACTCCCGAAGAAGAAATCCACAAGGCTGAACGAATGATGAAGAGGGAGTTCTGAAAATCTCGGGCAAATTCCGTGAACTCGGAACGAATGTAAAGGGCAGGTTAAGGAATTTCCACAGACCGCAAAATTGTCTAGGGTAGTTTCCTTAGGGGAGCTTTGTTAGTTTCCATACCTTCGCGGCACGCGCTTCGAGATATTGCAGAGAATTTCGTAAGCTGAGCTGTTGGCCAGCCGGGCATGTTCGAGCGCATCGACGCTCAGACCGTCGCGGGTTCCGAGCAGGATCACTTCATCACCGACAGCAATCTCCGGAATCCCCGTTACATCCACCAGCGTGAGGTCCATCGAAATGCTGCCGACGATCGGCGCGTAGTGGTCGCGGACGATCACACGCCCGCGATTCGAGAGTTGCCGGTTGTAACCGTCGGCGTATCCCACGGGCAGCACGGCAACGTGGGCCGGTGCTTTGGTCACATAAGTTCCGCCATAGCCCAGCGCCTGGTTGGCGGCGAAGTCCCGCATGGAGAGAATGCGCGTCTTCCAGGTCAGCACCGGCTTCACTGGTAGCCGCAGCGTGCCTCCGCTCACTTCCCGGCCAGCGCGCTGAAAGGGCAAGTAATACCCGTAGAGAGCGATGCCCGGACGCACCATGTTATTCCACGTCTCGTGCCGCGAGATCAGCGCGCTGGTGTTGGCCATGTGCACCAAACCCGGATCGAAGCCGGCCGCCCGCACCATGCGCTGCGCCTCCTCGAAACGGCGCTCCTGTTCCGCCACCGAAGGCGCATCCATGATTTCGGAAGAAGCCAGATGCGTCGAGAGCCCTTCGAGAAGAAGATGAGGAGACGCGCTGAGAGCTTTCAGCAAAGCGGGAAGTTGATCCAGGGACAAACCCAGCCGGCCCATGCCCGTATCCACTTTCAAATGCACCGCATGCCGCACTGCTGCCGATGCCGCGGCATTCTCCAGAGACTCAATGTGCCACGGCTCCCACACCGTGGGCGTAAGCCGCAGCCGGACGATCTCGCTCTCTTCGCCGCGCCAGAAACCCGTCATCAACAGAATCCGCGACTCGATGCCCGCCTCGCGCAGCGGGATCGCCTCATCGAGCGACGTAACACCCAGCCACTTCGCGCCTTCCGCCGCGAGAGCCCGGGAGCATTCCACGCCGCCGTGGCCGTAAGCGTCGGCTTTCACCACCGCGCACACGGTCACTCCCGCTCCTGCATGCTTTACAACCGTGCGGAAGTTTTGCCGCAGAGCAGCCAGGGAAACTTCCGCCCAGGTGGGGCGGGTGGCCACGCGGCTCAGAATTTCTGCAGTTGTCGCCACTGGGCTCGATTATAGCGGGAGCGGCGCGAGTCCTCAGGTTACGCTTGGGCTACTCCCAGGGCAGCTTCCGGTTTCTAGTTTCTGGTTTCTTGTTTCCGGTTCTCACGCGAACACACTGGAAACTGGAAACCAGAAACTGGAAACTCGCTCTATCAATTGCCGCCCAGTGAGAAGTTCACGGTAATCTGGGTTTCCACTTCCACGGGTTCATCGTTCAAGATGTAAGGCCGGTAGCGCCACTGGCGTACGGCCTCGATCGCCGCCGGCACCAGCATGGGATGTCCGCCGAGAACTTTAAGGTCCTCAATTGCGCCTTGCTTGCTGATCACCGCTTGCAACACGACCTGACCTTGAATGCGGGCGCTTCGCGCCAGCGGAGGATACGTCGGCAGAACCTTGTGCACTAGATCGCCCTCGCTCATGCGCGAGATGCGCACCGGAGCAGTTGCCCGAGGAGGCACGGCGACTGGCATCAACGGGCGCGTGCCGCTTGGAAACAAGCTGGGCAGGCCGCGCGGATCTCCGAATGTGTTCCCAGCGGTGAACGAACCAAGCCCAGTACCTTGTGGCGGACCATCATCGCCCGCAGCCGGTATGCCATTTGGAATTCGTGCAGGCATTCTCAGAGTGAGCGCCGCAGGATTGCTCGGGGCAGCGTTTCCGCTCGCGTGCGTTCTGACTGCGACGGACTCTCCCAGCGGTTGACCCAGACTGACGGGCGTCGAGAGTTGTCTCAGCGAAGGCAATCCCCCCGGACGCAGCAACGGCAACACCAGCAAGACGCCGCCAATCAGTGCCTGCAGGCCGAACGATGTCAGGGTTGTCAATCCGCGGCGCGAACGCTCATCCCATGACGAACTGAGTGTAGTGGTGAACATGGTGTCCTCCTGTTGGAACGCGGTTACTGCTAAGGACACCAAAGGAGTCTCCGTTGGACGGGTCGAAGCAAAGAAAAAAGGCCGCGCTTGGAGGCGGCCTCTGGGAACTTTTCCGACACACGCGGTGTCGCGGAAACTTACTTTGGGGTAGTTGACGCCGGAGCCGCTGGCTTGGGAGCGGCGGGCTTCGGAGCGGGCGCCTTGGTTGACGCGGCAGGAGCCGCCACACCCGACTGCACGTTGTATGCGTCCACGATCGCCTTCGTGATGTCCACGCCTTCACCCGACCATAAGACCTGGCTCTGAGGCCACTGGTTCGAGGTGTCCACAATCAGAGAGTACCCATTGTCCTGGGCGTACTTTACGATGGTGGGAGCCATCTTCTGCAAAATACGCGAGAAAATCTCTTTCCCTTGGTTCTGTCCGTCCTCCTGAAAATCCTGGACGGCACGATCAAGCGATTTCTTCTTGGTCTCAATCTGCTTGACCAAGAGTGGCCGGGCATCGTCGTTCAGCTTGTCGCCCTGAGTCTGCAGTTGTTTCTGCAAGACCCTCAAGCTCATCATTCTGGCCCTTGAGTTCGTTCTGTTTGGGCTCCAGTTTCTTGCTCAGAGCGTCCGCATCGCGGCGGCCTTCGTTGGAACCAAAGACCGCAGCTTCCACGTTGATCGTCCCGACCTTGGTACCGGTCGCGGGCACCGAAGCGGCCGGACTACCAGTTGCAGCAGACGAGCTAGACGGGGTGGCGGCGCCACCGGTTTGGGCCCATGCGGAAATCATCGAGAACACCGCAATAGCCAGGACAGACCGCAGAAACTTGATTGTCATCGGATCTCTTAAACTCCTTAGGAACATTGTTCCCGTAAAGATGGTTCCGGGAATGAACTCGGATTACCCTCAGAACGCCAGGCCAGACTCATGGGGTCGGACTTATCAGGTCACACCCACGAGGTCCCAGTTCAGCGTTTCCTTGTCTTGCTTTTCTCGCAAAGGCCGCCGTCAGACATTCGTCTCTAAGACAAGGCGCAGTGGGCTGCCAGCGTCACACGCCGGGGTTGCGGACGTGTCGTCCACCCTATCAGCCTTTTGCCATGGCGTGGATCACATTAATTATAGAGAGCATCCTCAAGCCCCGTCAAACCTCTAGCCGCCAAACCTCCAGCTGCGAACTTGCCCTTAGAAAGTCGTCGCCACGGTGAAGCGGAATGTCTTGCGCGGCTCGCGCAGCAAGAAACTCGGAGAGAAAGCATTCCTCGCCAGATTAAATGTGTACAATCCCGCATCCGTCAAGTGGCAGCCCGTTGGTCCGCAGACTTGCGGGAACATGCTGGGAGTTATCGGAATCGGCGGAGTCGCCGGGCTATCCAGACGCAGCGGGTTATACGCCCAATAAATTCGGAAGGGCGCATTGATCACCGGGAGAAACATCTGGAGTTCAAGACCGGTGGACATTCTCGGTCTCCAGTTGGTGGCGCCCAGAGTCTGCAGATCCTGCGACGGCGGCGGGTTCAACACACTGCCTAAAGTGCAGGTGTTGGCGGTGGCAGTTTGCACCAGCTGCGGACAGCCAAACGCCTGGCCGACCACGCCCTGGTATTGCACCTGCGCAATCTGCAACTGCGACTTCCGGACAATGGGGTCGATGCCCATGTCGATGAAGGGAGCGAGCGCCACCGGACCATAGATCGTGATGCGGTACTCCAAGTTAGTAACCACGCTCAAATCGCCGCCCGGAAAAACGATCTGGTCCACCGGAATCGGAATGGTCACGTTGCCCGCCAGCGGATTCTGCGGATTCTTGAGTACCGGCGTTCCGTCACGATTGGTTAGTGTGATTGATCCTACGCTCGGCAGAAACGCCACTGGAGACACAGATCGGATATCGAACCCGCGCAGATCGTTCTCCCCACCCAGATAAGCGCGCTGAAACGGAGGCGCAACCAAACCGCCAAAGCCGGTGATAAAAGATCCCTGAACATTGAAGCCCAGCGCATTGCGCCCCTTCTGCACAGGAATGAAGCGCTTGTACTGCACGATCGGTCGCACCGACCGCACTGTCCCTCCCAGCCCGGCCAGCTCCGCGCCCAGGGTAAACTGGTGCCCGGTGTGCGGCGAGATCGGACTGTTGATAGTGTTGAAGGAAAAGTTAGGAAAGATCTTGCTGGTGACGATTCCGTTCAGCGCGTTAGGCCCGGAAATTCCGCGGAAGGCCAGAAACTCGAACAAATTCTTGGAGGCCGAACTGAGCGCCGCCAGCGACGACCGGTCGAAGGAATAAGTAACTCCCAGGCGATTGAAACGGCGCTTGTCGCGCGCGCGCAGCGGATAGCTCAACGACGTCGAGAACCCAGCGCTCGCTTGCGTGTAATTCTGCAGGTTCTGCAGCACCGTGTTAGGCAGGTTCAGGTTCTGTCCGCTGAAGATGGAGAGTTGCCGGGCCTGGTCGTACTTCGTCTTGGTGTAGTACACGTTGAAACCAAACTGCAATGGCCGGTCAAACATGTAGGGCTGGGTAAAACCGAAGCGGATGCTCTTTGCCAGGTTTCCGACGCTGGCCTGGACCTGAAGCGTCTCACCCAGACCGAGGAAGTTGTTGGTCGCATAGTTGATGCCTACAAACGCGCCTTCCAGTCCGCTCACGCCTCCATTCAGGCCGATGCTGTTCCTGCCTTTCTCTTTGACCTTCAGCGTCAGGTCGACGTAACCATTTTTCTCGTCCAGTTGCCGGGTGGTGACGTTCGGATCGTCCGGCTTCATCTGGTCGAAGTATCCCAATTGGTTCAAGCGCAACAGGCTCAACTCCCAAAGCTGCGAGTTGTAAACGTTTCCTTCCTCCAGCGCAATCTCACGCCTGATCACCTTGTCACGGGTCGTAGTATTGCCCGCGAACTCGATGCGGCGCACAGTGAACTGCTTGCCTTCGTCAACATCGATGTCGAGAAAGATCAGCTTCTTTTCGTCGTCAAACCTGGTTTCCGGCACTGGAGTGAAATTGATGTAGCCCAACTGGCCATAGGCCTTGCGCAGGGCCTCCAGACCTTTGCCCACTTTTTCTTTGCTGAATACATCTCCGTCCTTGATGGTGAAGATGGCTCGCAATGCCTTCGCGTCGCGCACCGCCTTGTTGTTCTTGAAGGTAATTCCACCCAGCGTGTAGCGCTCACCCTCTTCGATGGGCATCGTTATATCGACCGATTTTCCCGCGCCGCCCTGCAACAACGGGACATGTGCGCCCGCGTGCCCGGTATCGTGAATCTCCGTCTTGGGCTCGTCCGCGGTGTTCATTTTGAAATAGCCCCGATTCTGGTATTCATTGCGGACGCGTTCCGTATCCTCGTCGAGTTTGGTCGCGTCGTAGGTTCGGGCGAAAATGCTTTCCAGGAAGATCGAGTGGGGGATGCCGATGGGCCGCAGGTTCTTCATGGCGTAACGCAGCACTCGCGTCTTGACGTTCTTGTTGCCCTCGAACTTGATCCTGCCCACCTTGACCTTGGGACCTTCTTTGATCACAAATGTGATCCCGACCGCGGCCGGAGGAATCTGCCGTATTTCCGTTCGGATGGTGGAAAACTGGCGTCCATGTTCCGCCAGCAGGCCTTTGATTGTTACTTCCGCTTTCTTGACCTTGGTCGGGTCGTATTGATTCTCCACCGCCAGTCCGACCTTCGCTTCCTTGAAGCGGTCCAACACGTCGCTGGTGGAAACCGAACTCAGACCCACATAGTTGATCTCGCGAATGGTCGGTTTTTCCTTAACCTGGATGATTAGCCGCCAACCCTTCGGAGTCTGCTCCCGTGTAAAGCGGATGTCCTCGAAATAGCCGGTATTCCACAGCGCATTGAAATCTCGCTCCAGCGCGCCGGGATCGTAGATATCGCCAGGGTGGGTGAAGATGCGCGCCTTAACCGTCTCGGCAGGAATTCTTCGGTTCCCCTGGACATTGATCTCGGAGATTATGTCAGTCTGGGCCCAGCTGGCTGCGGCAGAAAGCAGCAACAGAGTAATCCCCAGCCCCCACCCGAGCCACGTCAATCTCCGGCAAAGCCGTGCAAATGAAGAAGATGGAGGATGGGAGGCGCCGGAGAAACCGTGGTCGCGCCCGGACACAACAATGTCTGGATGAGAGCAAAAATGAATCGCTACGACCTCAGCCTCTGGGATGTGGGAAAACGATCATTATACGGTAGAGAAACAATAAGCGTCCAAGCCGCCACTCTTGCCGGTGGCTTCATGGAAGGGACTTGGCTGACTCCACCTCCACCAAGACGGAATAAAACGTGGCGGAGTTGCCCAGATCGGTAAGTTTTTCTGAGGTCAGCACGTTGATATTCCGCAACCCAGGCCCCAGCTTGGCCCAATTCAGCCTCGCCGAAACCACTCCCGGCTGAACCGCGCCGTCTACTCTGGCTTTCAAGAAGATTTCCCCTCGATGGTTGTACACCCTCACCGTCTCTCCGTCGGCAATTCCACGCGCCCGGGCATCGGCGGAGTGCATTTCGAGAAGGTTCGTCTCTTCCATCTGCTGAACCGAGGGCTGATTGGAAAAAGTTGAATTCAGAAAGTTGTCGGCCTTGCGCGCCAGCAGTTCTAAAGGAAACGTCGCGTTCTCGATTCCGTGTCGCGATTCCGCCGGAGGCGTGAACTCAACCACCGGATCAAGTCCCAGCGCCTTGACTGCCTCGCTGTAAAGTTCAGCCTTGCCCGAAGGTGTGCGAAAGCCGCCGTGAGCGAAAGGGAGAAAGGGTTCTGACTGGCCACTGACCACCGACCACTGACCACTGAAGTTTAGCCGCACCTGCCCTTCCCGTTGCAACCGCTCCTGGCTGATGCCCTTCAGCCACGGGTTGCTCGAAGCCAGCGCGCCATCGATCATCTCATCGACACTCTCGCCGAAGCACGCGTCCTCGAATCCCATGCGCTGAGCTAGAGCCCGGAACAGTTCAACATTCGCCCGGCACTCTCCCAACGGCTCGATCGCCTGGTCCGACACTTGCAGGTAGTAGTGCCCATACGCTGCCTGCAGATCTTTGTGCTCGAAGAACGTCGTCGCCGGCAACACAATGTCGGCGTAGTCGGTAGTGTCGGTGAAGAACTGCTCGTGCACCACGGTAAACAAATCCGGACGCTTCAGCCCGCGAACCACTTCATTATGATTCGGGCAAACCGCTGCGGGATTTGAGTTGTAGACGAACAAGGCCTTCACCGGCGGATCCCTTAACGTGTTTAGCGCTTTGCCCAGCTCCACCATGTTCACCGTTCGCGGTGCATGCTCGAGCCCTTCCGGCTGAAGGCCGGGCAGCGTCAACGCATCTTTGTTCAGTCCGAACGCGCCGCTGGTCGACATCTGCAACCCGCCGCCGACTTCCTTCCACGATCCAACGGTGCAGGGCAACATCGCGATGGCGCGCGTCGCCATCCCGCCGCCCTCCGACCGCTGCACGCCATAGTTCAGCCGGATCACCGAAGGCCGCACCGTGGCATACTCACGCGCCAGCTTGCGGATGTCTTCGGCCGTGATCCCCGTCCACTGCGCCACACGCTCGGGCGGATAAGCTTTTACCTTTTCGCACAGCTGCTCGAAACCCAAGGTGTATTTCGCCACGTAGTCGGCGTCGTGCAGCCCTTCCCCAATGATCACATGCATCATGGCGAGCGCCAGCGCGCCGTCGGTGCCGGGATTGATCGAAAGATACCAGTCGGCGCACGCCGCCGTGCGCGTCCGGTAGGGATCGATCACCACCAGCTTCGCGCCCTTGCGCCGCGCTTCCACGATGAAAGGCCAGAGGTGAACATTGTTGCCATGAATGTTCGAAGCCCAGGCAATGATGTAACGGGAATGGATGAACTGCTCGGGCTCAGTGCCAAGCTTCACGCCAAGCACGGACTGCAGCCCGGCCTCGCCGGCAGCGGAACAAATCGCGCGCTCCAGTTGCGAAGCCCCGAGCCGGCCGAAAAATCGACGGTCCATTGAAGCGCCGTTCAGCGCCCCCAGCGTTCCGCCGTAGGAATAAGGCAAAATCGCCTCGCTGCCGAACTCGGCAATGATGCCGCGAAAGCGCGACGCAATTTCATCCAGCGCTTCATCCCATGAGATGCGCTGCCAGGTTTGTGTAGCGCGGGCGCCCTCGCCCGCGTCCGCAGCGTAAGCCGCGGGTCCCTTCGCAGCAACACGTCGCATGGGATACAGCACCCGGTCCGGCGAATACACCCGATCCAGATACTTCGCCACTTTCCCGCACAAAAATCCCCGCGTCACCGGATGCTGAGGATCACCCTGAATCTTCGTCGCACGCCCATCCTCCACCGTGATCAGAACCCCGCAAGCGTCGGGGCAGTCGTGCGGACACGCGGCATGGACGACTTTCTTCATAGCTCGTTCGATTATACGGTGCTTTCCGAAGGGCTCGTCTGGACTTGTCACATGCACAGCCGTAGCGGGTGTCTTCTGAAATGCCGTTTTGCGAGGAAGGTGCCTTGGAGGTGCTTGCCGTTCAAATTGATTTCGTACCTACCTGAGATGTGTTTTGGCGGCGCGTCTTGCGTATCCGGCGTTTCGATCCACATTCTGCCATCGGCGATGCTCTCGCACTTGCCGTCGGGGACGCACCCATCACGAAGGACATAAATGTTGGACCACTGCCCCTGTCCGAAATAACGGTCTCCGATTGTGCCCGGCGGAAAACTCACTGGGGAAAAGAAAACGAGTTTTCCCCGGGCAGGAGCGCCATCAATATTGGCTAGGAAGATTCCGATACCATCGCAATACACCTCAAAGTGGCCAGTAGACGTGGTCACAGATGCTGGTGAAAGCAAAGGCGTGACCAAGAGCATGATAAGGCTGAGAAGGACATAGGTCCGTAGTGGCTTGGAAGCATCCACGATGTAAGTCTACCGTGGGACTCGCCTAGGCAAAAGTGGCGTATTCAACAAGGCAAATCGAATGCAAGTGCTCAGTAATGGCTGCAACGGGAGCCACCGCCGGTTTCACTCGGTACTAGGTACCAGGTACTCGCAACTTGTTGCTACTTCAACTCCAGCACTTCTTTTTCCTTGCCCTTGCTCATCTCTTCCATCTTCTTGATTTCGTCGTCAGTCAGTTTCTGAATCTCTTCCAGAGACCGTTTCTCATCGTCCTCGGTGATCTTCTTGTCCTTCATCGCCTTCTTGATGGCGTCGTTCCCGTCGCGGCGGATGTTCCGCACCGCGGTGCGATGCTCCTCGAGCACTTTATGCAGATGCTTCACCATGTCCTGGCGGCGTTCCTGAGTGAGAGCGGGCACGGGCACCCGGATCATCTTCCCGTCGTTCATCGGATTCAACCCAAGTTCGGCCGATCGAATCGCCTTCTCGATCGCGCCGATCTGCGACGGATCGAAGGGCTGCACTGTGATCATCTGCGGCTCCGGCGCGTGCACCTGCGCGATCTGGTTTAGCGGCATCTGCGAGCCATAGTAGTCGACGCTCACGCTATCCAGCATGTGCACCGAGGCGCGTCCGGTGCGCGTGGCCGCCATGGCTTTGCGGAAGTCCTCCACTGCCTTGTCCATCCGCGTCTTCAGTTGTACGTATGTTTCTTTCAGGCCCGGAATCGCGGCCATGGTTGCTTGAGCCATATCAGTCAGCTCCCGAAAAGGTCAAGAATCAAAACGCTGAATTATAAACCCAACACAAAGCTGGCCACTGATTAACACTGGTTTTCACGGATCAAGAATCAAGAAATCCGTGCGAATCCGTGCCAATCCCGTGGCCAAAGTCTTTAAGCGCTTACCCTCGACCCAATCTTCTCTCCGCTCACCACCCGCCGGATATTCCCGTGCTCGTTCAGGTTGAAAACGATGATGGGAAGGTTATTGTCCTTGCACAAACTGATGGCAGTCGAATCCATCACCTTAAGCCCCAGCTTCAGAACGTCCATGTAGGTGATGTCGGTGAACTTCTTCGCGTCTTTCACCTTCATGGGGTCGGCGTCGTAGATGCCGTCCACCTTTGTAGCCTTGAGAATCGCGTCGGCCTTGATCTCCATGGCGCGCAGGGACGCCGCCGTATCGGTCGAGAAATAAGGATTCCCCGTCCCGCCGGCGAAGATCACGACCCGGCCTTTTTCCAGATGCCGGATGGCGCGCCGCCGGATGAACGGTTCCGCCACCTGATTCATCTCAATCGCCGTCTGCACGCGCGTGTAGACTTTCTGTTTTTCCAGCGCATCCTGTAGAGCAAGCGCATTGATCACCGTGGCCAGCATTCCCATGTGATCGGCGGAAACACGGTCCATGTCGCGTGCCTGGTCGGCCACGCCGCGAAAGAAGTTGCCGCCGCCCACAACAATCGCAAGCTGCACTCCCAACTTGTGCACGTCGGCCAGCTCCGCCGCAACCTCGTGGATGCGCGCCGTATCCACACCGAAGCCTTGATTGGCAGCGAGGGCTTCTCCGGAAATCTTAAGCAAAACGCGTTTGAAGGCAGGGGTTTGCATCAGTTTCTAGTTTCCGGTTTCTGGTTTCCAGTTCCTGGCGTCGGCGCCACTTCGCAGCTGTTAGCGCAGCATCTGGAAACTGGAAACCAGAAGCCGGAAACTGATTTACTTCGCCACTGGAGCAGCCGCCGCGCCACCCTCGTCCGGCTTGGGCTTGGTACTAGCGACCGTCGCACTCACATCGCCCACTTTGAAGCGCGCGAAACGCCGCACGCTGATGTTCTCGCCCAGTTTGCCGATCTTCGCCGCGATCAGCTGTGCAATCGACACGGTCTGGTCCTTGATAAAGGGCTGCTCCAGCAGGCAGACCTCCTCGTAGAACTTCTCCATCTTGCCGGCGACCATCTTCTCCGCGATATTCTGCGGCTTGCCGGAGGCAACAGCCTGCGCGATGTAGATTTCTTTCTCGCGGTCGAAGTCGGCCTTGGTGACATCTTCCTTGCGCACAAACTTCGGATCGCTGGCCGCGATGTGCATGGCGATATCATGCACCAGTTCCTTGAAGTCGTCGGTGCGGGCCACGAAATCACTCTCGCAGTTTACTTCGACCAGCACGCCAATCTTGCCGCCGGCATGAATGTAGCTGGTCACCGCGCCTTCACTGGTCACACGCGCCGCCTTCTTGGCCGCCACCGAAACACCCTTCTTGCGAAGAATCACAACCGCCTGCTCCATATCGCCCTTAGCTTCGGTCAAGGCCTGTTTGCAATCCATCATCGGAGCCCCGGTCTTTTCCCGGAGATCCTTCACTTGCGCCGCTGAAATATTCGCCATAGTAGTGCTCATAAAAATAGTTTCCAGTTTCTTGTTTCTAGTTTCGAGTAAGAACGGTGAATCCCCGCTTCAGGCTACTCGAAACTGGAAACCTGAAACTGGAAACCGCTTCTAACAAACTTTGACCCGCGCCGGGAATTTTCTAAGCATGACCCGCGCGGGTCTGATATCAAACGCCCGGTTTGTTCTTTCCGACCACTGACCACTGCCCTAGACCGTCTGGCTCTCCACCTTGATCGGAACGTCGCCATCCTCGTTCGCCATTGGCTTCTTGTGCGTCCCCGGCCCCAGCACTTCTTCCATGCTGATGTTTTCGCCAATGTCCGCAAGATCAGAGGCGGCCGCAGCTTCCTGCGCGCGAAGCTCAAGCGCGGCAGCAGCATCTTCCGCCTGCTGCATTTCCAGAGCCTGCGCTTGTTCCGTTGCCGCCGTCATGTCCGCAACTTGTTTATCGCTCATTAACTGCGCGCCCTCGGCGATCGAATCCGAAATCTTCGAAGTAAAAAGCCGGATCGCCCGCAGCGCATCGTCATTGCCCGGTATCACGTAATCCACTTCGCTGGGATCGCAATTCGTATCCACCACCGCGACCACCGGAATGCCCAGCTTGCGCGCCTCGCGCACTGCGATCTGCTCTTTGTTCGAGTCAATCACGAACACCGCATCCGGCAACCGGCTCATGTTCTTGATGCCCGCCAGGTTGGCTTGCAAATGCTTGCGCTCGCGTTCGAGCTTGATCACTTCTTTTTTAGGTAGCAACTCGTAGCGGCCATCCGTGGCCATCTCATCGAGCTCCTTTAGCCGCTTCACCGACTTCTGCACCGTAACCCAGTTGGTCAGTAGTCCGCCCAGCCAGCGCTGGTTGATGTAGAAGCCGCCGCATTTCGTGGCCTCTTCGGCAATCGCATCCTGCGCCTGGCGCTTGGTGCCCACGAACAGCACAATCTTGCCCTCGGCCGCCAGTTCCTGCACAAATTTCGACGCTTCCTTGAACATCTTCAGCGTCTTCTGCAAATCGATGATGTAGATCCCATTGCGCTCTCCGAAGATGTATTCCTTCATCTTGGGATTCCAGCGCTTGGTCTGATGCCCGAAGTGAACGCCCGCTTCGAGCAACTCCTTCATGGTGATAGTAGCCAATGAACCTCCTTATTTAGTCTGCATCCGGCTTACCCCAGTTTCCGGTTTCCAGTTTCTTGTTTCCAGTAAGATCAAAACCATTCCACTGGAAACTCGAAACCGGAAACTTGAAACTGCTCTTCCGGATTGCCATTCCCGTCCCCGCGCCGCGAAGCACAGGAAGAATTGAACACCTTGAAAATCAGTTTCTGGTTTCCTGTTTCCGGTTTCTAGAACCTAGAAACCGGAAACTCGAAACTATCTCTTCGAGAACTGGAACCGCTTGCGTGCGCCCTTTTGCCCGTACTTCTTCCGTTCCTTGCCGCGCGAATCGCGTGTAACCATGCCCTCGGACTTCAGCTTGCCGCGCAGTTCCGCGTTGAACTGCATCAAAGCGCGCGCAATCCCAAGCTTCACCGCATCGGCCTGGCCGCGCACCCCGCCGCCCAGCACATTGGCGACAATGTTGAACGCCGCCGCCGAGTCGGTCAACGCCAACGGCGCCTTCGCCGCCGAACGCTGCGCCGGAGTCACGAAATACTCCTCAAACGCCCGCCCGTTCACCTTGAACTCGCCGCTGCCCGGACGCAAATAAACCCGCGCAATCGCCCGCTTCCGCCGTCCCGTTCCGTAGTACTGAACCAATTCCGCCATTATTTGAGCCGTCAGCACTCAGCCGTCAGCGCTCAGCTAACGAGGTGCCTAACACCTTTCAAAAGATTTTCAAAGCCGTTACCAAAAACTAGAAACTAGAAACTAGAAACCAGAAACTCTCGTTTATGCCCGCACTTCCAACTTCAAATCCCGCGGCTTCTGCGCCTCATGTGGATGCTTGTCGCCCTTATAAACATTTAGCTTCGACAACATATGCGCAGCCAGCTTGTTCTTCGGCAGCATGCGCTTGACCGCGTCTTCAATGATCTTTTCCGGTTTGCGCGCCAAACGCTTTCGGTAATCTTCGGTGCGCAAACCGCCCGGATAACCGGTGTAGTGGTGATACTGCTTCTGCTCCGACTTCATGCCGGTGGTTCGAATCTTCTCGGCATTGACCACAATCACGTGATCGCCAGTATCCAGAAAAGGCGTGTACTGCGGATTCTCCTTGCCCATCAAGACACGCGCCACCTGCGAGGCCAAACGCCCCAGCGTCTGCCCATCCGCATCCACGACGTACCACTTGCGCACAATTTCCCCCGCTTTGGGGAAATAGGTTGACATCGGAACTCTCCCAGAATGAAAAAACGTTGCGAAACGCGATTGAAAATAGCAAAGAAGACCGCTCGTTGATTCTCCGGCGAGGACGCCAGACCATCAGGCGGGCAACCGCGAGACTTCCCAAAGTCTTTAAGATACCGGAGCCTGCAAGGAATTGTCAACGGAAGTTAACGAAATGCAGAAGGTGGAAGAATCTGATAGCTAACTGCTGCGAGCGTTCTACTTCTTCTCCGCCATTTTTCGGGAGATCTCTTCCATGAGCTTGGGCCGTAGGTTTGCCAGCACACTCTCGACAATGCTGGCGACGTCTGCGGGATCGGCTTTCGACGCGGCTGAGGCTTCTTGCATGATTTGCTCGGCGCCCGCCGCCACCGCCCGCGCAGCAGTCTCCGCCGGGGCTGGCTCGGGCACTTCGAATTCTTTGGGCTGGGCCTGCGCCGCTTCGCCGTCTTTCCGGGTATCCCGGACTTGACGCCAACTGGCCCACGCCGCCGCCGTGCTCTTAACCGCCTCAGAGTCTGGCTGGGATTCCTCTGCGTGTTCCTGTGCGTCTGCGACGGGAGCAAAGCCGCCGCTGGAGGGAGTGGCTGCTTCCGCCATTGCGGGTTCTGCTTCCGGCCATGCCTGTGCCTCCTGCGGCTGTAGTTCCTGCACTGGCGCCGCAACCGGAGCCGGAACGTCTGTCTCCGCGCCAGAGCCCACAGACTCGGCAACGGGAGAGGTTGCTGCATTCGCTTCCACGAAAGCGGTCGGCAGTACTCCGGCATCAGGCTCAACCATCGCAACCTCAGGCGAAGAAAAATTCTCGGCTGGCGCTGCCTCAACCACCGCAGCAACCTCTGGCAAGGAAGAATTCTCGCCGGTTGCTGTCTCCACTTCCTGCGCGCCAGTATCCGCCACCGCGGCCACATACGGAGCGTACGCCGCATACGCCTTTTGCATTTCCTGTTCGAGCGAGATCGTTGCTTCTTCGCCTTCCAGCGCCACCGGCACCGCTGTCCATCGCGACCCGTCCACACTCGCCGCCGCTGCAGATTCAGCCGTAGCCGCGGCCATCGTGACCGGGAAGTCCTGCGTCTCCTCAGTCCTTACGTCGCCTTTGAGCTGCGCTTCAGTCTCAGTCGCAACAGCTTCGCTAGCTACAACGTCGATTCTATTTTCTTGCAGACCGCCGGTCGTCGCGTCTTCTCGCACCGGGGAGGCAACATTGTCTTCAACGTCTTCAACTCGATCGGAAGGCGGCTCCAGGCTTCCCTGACTCGCTGTTTCAGAAATCTGGGTCTCAGAAATCTGGGTCCCAGAAATCTGGGCTTCTGAGGATCTGCTTTCAAAAGCCCGATGCTCGTCTTCAACCGCTGCACCCGCCCTCTGTATCCGCGCCGCCGCCGCTGTAATCGCGGCCACCTCTTCCGGCGTCACATCTTTCGGCAAGCCTGCCGGCGCCACTGCCGCCAGATCTACATCGGCCTGGTTCGCTTTCCCAGCCAGTATCCGCGACTCTTCTTTATTCTCGGTTTGAATCTCTGCATTCTTCTCAGCGGCCTTCTCCGCGGCGGTTTCCACCACCGTGCGGAGATCCCGGTTCATGGGGTTATAGATCGCGGAGTCGTCCGCAATTTTCTCCTCGGGTTGCGCCTTCTCGTGGGGGAATCCAATCCGCCTGCTCCATCCATTCTGGTCGCTCGGGGTTTCTTTCCGGCTCCCGCGGCTGGTTTCTTCCGCCGCCGCCATAGCCCGCGCAAAACGTCCGGGCTTCGAGGGTTCGGCCCGCGGCACGACCTTGTCTTCCAGCTTTGACAAAGCGCTCAACAACTCGCTGGCTTCAAAGGGCTTGACGATATAAGCGTCGGCGCGCACCCGTTGCGCTTCCTCCGGCTTGAAAGGTTCCAGTTTGCCCACACTTAGCAATACCGGAATCCGCGCCGTTTCCGGCGATTCCTTGAGGCGCTGGCATACCTCCAGCCCGCTGTAGCCGGGCATATAAACATCCAGGATGACGAGGTCAGGTTTCAGTTCGGCGATCTTCTTCAGCGCCGCCGAGCCGTTGTTGACAGCGATAACCTCATACCCCGCGTCCGCAAGGATCTTGCGCCCCATGTTTTGGGCGGTCACGCTGTCGTCAGCAAGCAGTATTTTCCGAGCCAAGGAAATTCCTCGATGCGGGGGAGATAACGCGAAGGTAACCCGCCCGTCGACGTAAGTCAATGATCGGACGGGATGTTACCCGGTTACCACTGGTCAGCACCTACCGCGTCCACGAAAGGGATGCCGGACTGGGAATCGAAGAGCGGCGATAGCTACCTGGGGAATGCTCGAAAAACTTCCATGGGTTGTCTAACCTCTTAGCTGAAACCGGCGTCCAAGAGAGAGCTATACTAGATGCCCCGCCTGGAGGGCTGACAATGCCCACACCCGCCACTCGTTTCCGCGTTCTAGGCCTCGGGGTTCTTTGCCTTGTTCTCTCCGCCAGCTTTGGTGCCCAGAACGTCAATCCTGATCTCACGGCCCACGAATGGGGCACTTTCACTTCTATTGCGGGCAGAAACGGTCAAGCCGTGGAATGGTCGCCGCTGAACGGCTCTGCCGATCTTCCCAGCTTCGTGGAGCATCTCAATGGCGCACAATTCAAGCTTGGCTTAAGGGGCACGGTCCGCATGGAAACGCCTGTACTCTACTTCTATTCGCCGCACGAAACCAAAGTCTCGGTGAAGGTAACGTTTTCCAAGGGAGTGATGACGGAATGGTATCCGCAGGCCAGCCACGTCGAGCCGAATCCCGCGCATGTTCTTGACCGTGAGGTTCTTTTCCAACGGCACAGCGGAGGCAGCATCGCGTGGGATTCCGTCACCGTGTCTCCCAATCTCGCTGCCAGCTTTCCGCGCGGGAATCAGCCCAGTGATGTTGAGAATAATCAGTACTACGCCGCCCGCGAAACTTCAGCCGCGCCTCTTACGGTGCGGCTTACTGTTGGCGATCAGCACGCGAGGACTTACGCAGGCTATCAACAGGAAAAATTTCTCTTCTATCGCGGAGTCTCGACATTTTCCGTGCCTATCTCGGCGACCGCAACGTCCGAAGGGAAACTACACATCACAAGTCATGCGCAGCAGGAAATTCCCAGCGTGATTCTTTTCGAACGCCGTGGCGACAAGCTGGGCTATCGCCTGGGAGGCGCGCTGCAGAGCGAAATGTCCCTCGACCCTCCCGAGCTAACTGCGACTTTTGAAACAATGACCCGCGATCTTGAGGACATCTTGACGGCGCAGGGCCTCTATCCTGACGAGGCCCGCGCCATGATCGAAACCTGGCGGCTATCGTGGTTCGAAGAAGGCAGCCGGCTGTTCTACATCGTTCCCAGCCGTTTTCTGAACGCGATTCTTCCGCTAACCGTCCATCCCACTCCAGCGCAAACTGTGCGCGTCTTCGTAGGCCGGCTCGAACTCGTCACTCCGGCGACCATACGGGCGGTAGAGAACATACTCGCAACCCACGACATCGCAGGGTTGGGAAAATACAACCGCTTCCTGGAGCCGATTCTCGAAGAGATGAAGGCGGCGAATCCCACCCGAGCCCCCCAGATAGAAAAGGATCTGGACCTGACCTACCGCTCGCCAATAGTTCAGCCGCAGACCACGAAGTGAGAGTCTTTGCCCTTGCGACTTCAGAACGAGATAATCTTCCTCAATCCCTTCTTTTTCTTCTTCTTGCTGCTCGAAACATCCTTGTCGCTCGCCAGGTCGGAGGTGGAACTGGAACTCGCGACAGCCTCGCCGGATGGTGCTGGCCCCTGCTGAATCTCATTGACTTGCACCGGCGGAGGCAGGGGAGCATCGGCCGAGGCCGCACTTGGACTGCCCGCTGCCGGCTTCAACTCATTTGGATCCGGAGGCCCACTGGGCTTTAACTCATTTGGATCCGCCGCCGGCTTCAGTTCGTTAGGGTCAGCCGCCGTGTTCGCCCGGGCAAAAGGCTGGCCGTTGGCCGGGGCCGCATCGGAGCGTGGCGCCGGCTCATTGGCGGCGGGAGCCGTACCCTTCACTGTCTCGATCGTCAGACCGTGTTCGCCGGCTGGCGCCCCCTGCGACTGGCGCATGGTGGTTGTCAATACATCTCTAGCCGAAAGTGGCGTCGGGTCTACTAATGTCGGATCGCCCACCTTCGCGGCCTGGGCCATGTCAGGCCCCTTCTTCAGCACGTTCATGAGCTGATCGAGCGTGCTGGCTTCGCGCCGGCTTTCTTCCTCGGCCCGGTTCTGCGCCAGTGCCGCCTTGGTGGGTCGCGGGATCGGCTGATGCAGCGCCCCCAGCCGCTTCTTCGCGTCCGCCTCGTGCTCCATTGCCGGATACCGCGTAATGATCTGCGAATACGCCGCGGCTGCCTCTTTGGTCAGTTCCCCAATCATGCCCGCCTTGTCCGATTCCCTCCCCATGCAGCCGGCAGGAGTGTTCGGTCCGGTACAAACCGGTACCGTCCGCAACTGCGCGATCTCTCCTTCATAATTCTGACCCAGAAGATACAGTGCCTCATCCGCCCGGCTGTACAGCGGATACTTATCCACCAGCGACTTCAGCCGCGCAATCGACGCCGGATACGATAGCCGGTAGTAATAGAACTTCCCAATGTTGAACTCCCGGTCTGCCAATACCTCCTGCACTTCCATCAGCCGCAGCTTGCCTTCCTTGACCAGCTTGGGATTGTCGGGATACTGCATGATCAGGTTGCGATACTCATCCTCGGCGCGCTTGGCGTGGGTATAGTCGCGATCCGACTTCTCCATCTGCTGGTACTGGATGTTGGCGATCTTCAACTGCGCCTCGGCCGCCTCCGGCATGTTGGGAAAGAATGTCTCAAAATCGCGATACTCCTGCTCAGCCTGCGCCAGAGACGCCGTCCCGCCCTCCGCGTACCAGGAATCGCCCACCGCCAGCTTCGCGCGCGCGATGAACTCCGAATCCGGATAGGTGTTGATCAAGGTCTGCAGCGTCATCCGCGCCACATCGAAGCGGTTGTGCTTCATCGCGTCCATGGCCTTGTCGAACAAAACCTTATCGGGCTGCTTCGTCCCAATATTGGCCAGCGGGTTAACCGACTTCTTGTTAGTGCAAGCGGCGGTAATCGCCAGCAACATTCCCAACAGCGCGATAAGCGAAACTCGACGTGACATTAAGACCTCGAGATGAACATGTGTAGGGCCGGGTCTCTGACCCGGCCGCCGAGCGAAGCTCGGTGTTCTGCGTGAAGCTTGAAAGACCCCGCCGCTACACTTTCAGCAGCGCCGCTTCCGTAGCCGCCTTCAGCAGCGCCTCTGCGTTCTTACTTGGATCGCCACTACCGAACACGGCGTTGCCCGCCACCAAAATTTCCGCCCCCGCCCGCACCACATCGGCCACCGTCTCCAGCGCTATGCCGCCATCTACTTCGATGCGGTAGGTCAGCCGGCGTTGGCTCCGAATCTCGCTTAATTGCCGCATCTTGTGCAATGCAGCGGGAATAAACTTCTGGGCCCCGAACCCCGGATTCACCGACATCACCAGCACATAGTCAACAATGTCGAGCACCTCAGCCAGCGCATCCACCGGCGTAGCCGGATTAATCACCACACCAGCCAGGCAATCGTGGCTCTTGATCAGATGCAGCGTGCGGTTCAAATGCCGGCAAACCTCCTGATGCACCGAGATCCAATCCGCCCCCGCTTCAGCAAACGCCGGAATGAACTCGTCCGGATTCTCGATCATCAGATGGCAGTCCAGCGGCAGATCCGTCACCCTGCGCAACGACTTCACCACCGGCGGCCCAATCGTCAGGTTGGGAACGAAATGCCCATCCATAATATCTACATGGATGACACTTGCCCCGCCGTCGCAGGCGGCGCGCACCTGCTCACCAAGACGGGCAAAATCAGCCGCAAGAATCGAAGGTGCCAGCTCAATCAAATCAAGGCTCTCGCAAGGAACGACTTGTGGAAATTCTAACACGCAGTGCAGGTGTGGCAGTGCTCGTGTGGAGCGGACACTCCTGTCCGCTGCTTTTGACCTTGATCTTGACGTCGCCGGAAGCCGCGTACTCTGCGAGAAATGGGAACCACAAACCTCAACCCCTGGGATTTTGAAGTCGCTTTTAGGTGGATCCCTTCATCATCTGCGCGACCTCTTTCTCGGCCCGCTCCGTCATCCGGTCAACGCTCTTTCGCATGATCGGCATCATGGCCTCCATGCCTTCCGCGGTGACCGCCGGCAATTCCCGCAATACTTTTTGTCCGGTCGGCGCCGAATAAAACGCGATCAGCGCGTCCATGTCGCCTTTCGTGAAATGCTTCTGATAGGCCGGCACCATCGCCTCCACCATTTCATCGAAGGGTATCTCTTTCATCATTCCGTCCAGCAGCTTGTTGATGCGCTCTTCGCAATCCGCCGGAAGCTTGTCTTTGTCTCTTTCACACTGCTCGTGCGTAGTCTGATGCATGGGCGCGGACATTGCTTCCATCATTTTCAGCATCATGTCATGGGAATGAACCGCCTGAAAGTATCGTTCGACGTCTTCCTTCGTGGCAGGAGCGTCAGCGGCGGTTTGCGCCAAACCAGTCCAACTGAACCCGGCGCACAGGAGAGCGGCAATCAGCAAGCGTTTCACAATAAACCTCCGGAAACTGCCATCAGCATAACCGATCTGACGCCGGCGAATATAGCGGCTTCTCAGGCAACAAAGCCTTCGTGTAACTTCGTGTCCTTCGGTGGTTAAGGATTTTCTGCGGTGGGCGCCCCTACTGCAGCCTGCCCTGAGCTTGCCGAAGGGGCGCAAGCCTTTATGAAGACTTAACTCATCTCCTGTCGCTTGCCAAAAGCCGATAGCGCGCTATTACGGTCGTCGCTCTTTCACCTCCTGTGCCGTTCCGTCTCTTCTTCGTCAGGTAGATTAGCGTCGGCGAGGGAGTCCCTTTGCCGAGGCCTCGGATCCCTGTGGTTCACGGAACGGTTCCACAGAAATGCGCTCGTAAGACACGTCCAGCACGGTCAGGTATTCTGTACCGCCCGGCAATTGAAGGACTACGCTGTCACCCGCTGCCGACTTCATCAACGCGCGCCCCAGAGGTGACACCCAACTGATGTGGTTGCGGTTGAGATCGATTTCGTCGGTGCCCACGATGCTCACCACTCGCGATACTCCCGCGGCATTGGCATAGCGCACGGTCGCTCCGAAGAACGCCCTCGTCTTCGTTGTTGCCTGCCCCGCTCTCGGAGCTTCCGGGTCCACCACTTCCGCGGCTTCGATTCGCTTGGTGAGAAAGCGAATCCGCCCATCGATCTGCCGCAGCCGCCGCTTGCCGTACTGATAGTCGGCGTTTTCACTGCGATCGCCGTTGCTGGCAGCCCACGCCACCACCTCCGTCACGGCCGGGCGTTCCCTGGTGAGCAGAAACCGGTGCTCATCTTTGAGGCGCTCCAGCCCGCTCCGCGTGATGTAGTTCTTGCCTCGCGTCGCGGGCTCGTCCGCTTTGTGGTTTTCTCGTAAACCCTTTTCGCATCTCGTAGTCCTTCGTCCTTCTGGCGCGAATCCAGTGGGTGCACCAACGAACGCGGATGAACGCCGATAGACCGCCCTTGCAACGGGGAGAAGGATTAAACGTCGTATAATCTCGTGCGCGCAGCTTCGGAGCAGAACATATGAACGTACAAGAACAAATCGAGAAGTATATTACCAGCCAACCGGAGTCAAAACGCAGTGACATGCGCGAGTTGCATCGGCTCACACTTCAAGTGTCACCAGAATGCAAATTATGGTTCTTCGATGGTAAAGACAGCAAGACTCATACTGTTTCCAACCCAACGATTGGATATGGATTTCACACAATAAAATATGCCAATGGAAAAAGTAGAGAGTTTTTTCAAATTGGTGTCAGCGGAAACAAAACTGGAATCTCTGTCTATATTCTTGGTCTCAAAGATAAGAAGTACTTAGCCAAAACGTATGGAAACAAACTAGGCAAGGCGAGCGTGACCGGATATTGCATTCGGTTTAAAGCTCTAAAGGATATAAACATCGATACGCTTGAAGCGGCAATACGATATGGGTTTGCAGCTTAGAACGAAAAAAGGTGGGCCAGCCCCGGTGTTCAATCACTCATTTTGCCGCTGTCGCGGCAGACGCTCACCAGCGATGGTGATAGCATCGGAGATGGGGCCAAGTTCCGAAGGACCCGAGTGCAACGAGGTTTGCGCAAGCTGCTGTAAACGCGCGATCGGCAGTTGCGTGAGGCTCTCCAGAAGAACTCGAAACGCCTGTGTGCGATCCTTCATGCCAATCGGCCTCGTGCCCATCATGATTAGGAATTCGCGCACATCAGCGACGCTCGGAAGGAACAACTTCCGATCATAGCGCACTGCCAGCTGTAATAGCAGCTCCTTCTGTTCTCCTTCGAGTGCCGCTCGCTCAACCTGTTCAGTGGCACTTAGCTTAACCCTCTTCTTTGAAGGTTGGGATGTCGAACCCTCTGCATGTCGATCACTTAAAGCGCCGTTCGCGCTCGCTAAGGCGGTAGCGACGTCTTCGTATCCCCACTCATCCACCAACGTTTGCAGCAGTTTAGTCAAGAGAGCCTTACGGCTTTTCATTTCATGACCCTCGCGAAGCGCGTGATTCTACAGACCGACAGACTGAAAAAACTCGTTGGCAAAAGTATAGAAGTAGTCAGCATTCCCGGAGTAGCTATTGTCACCCCTCATAATCTTGGGGAAACCTCGGGAGTGGTAGATTTCATGCTCATAGATCGGCCATCCGTTCTTTTTCGCTTCCGCTCGGATCTCTCTAATGGCCCGTGCCTTCTCTGGGCCACCGTTGTTGCCCCCATCATAAAAGGCGTTATTCACAACCACGCCAACGACAGCAATGTTATGCGCGCGATTCCGATTCCTGAACTGGTCGAGTGACTGCTGAAGGAGCGGAAAGCCAATTGTTGCGAAATACTCAGGCTTGACTGGAACGAGCACCTTCCCGCTGGCATGGTACGCTGCCGTTGTGAGTATCGACTCGGTAGGCGAGCAGTCGATGATAATGAGATCCTTGTGCTGGAAGTTTGAACTCAGATATCGAGCAAGCGTTTTAGGGTCAGGTCGCACAGCTCCGAGCAGGTTGTCCGAAAAGTCGAACCGTGACGGTATGAGCTGAAGCGACCTTGGCCCGGACTCTGCGATGATTTCAAATGCAGGGTTAGGAAGAAGGGGCTTAGGCGTGGAAGCCTTCGGGGTCGGCGGGATATAGCCGCTGAAAAGTTCTACGATGGACGGCCGCTGCTGCGTCAGAAACTCGGAATAATCGCTGTGCATCAATCCTTGGCTTAGGTTTGCCTGAGGATCAAGATCGATTGCAAGGACGTCCAAATCGTGAGTCCTGTATCCGCGTCGAGCAAGTAAGGCGGCGATCGTCGACTTGCCGACTCCACCCTTGAGGTTGATCACGCATACTGTTATTGGCCCATCCGGCCTGGCCATAGCTGGTCCTCCTCAAGCGCTACTCCTCCGCGAACTGGATAGCTTCTTTGGGGTTGCTGATCGCGGACACCACATTTTCTGCCACTTTTGCGATCAGCTTGTCTCCCCAAAATGGATCGTTCACGTCGTAATAAATCACTCGCACGTGCCTGATATCGAAAGGGACATCTGGCTCGTTTGAGGACACCAGCACGACTGGTTTATGGAGAGCGTGAGCCAGTCCGAGTTCATACAGCACGTTCGGATTCCTGCCTGAAAGTTCAGCGACCAGCACCTTCGCTCGGTTTAGTCCAGCCCAAATCTGATCGATGATTTTGCCCGTACCGAATATGTCAGTGTCGGCTCTAACTGGAGTAAGCCCGGCTTTCTTGATGGCAGGTTCGTAAATAAGCTTGTAATAGCCACCAACAGGATCAGCGAACGGCATCATGACGAAACAGGTGTCGGTGGCGACAACGTTGACACCTTTGCTGACCTTTTTCAGATGGTCCTCAGTCGTGATGGGTGCGACTCCCGCATCGGAAGGCGTGTGAGTGATATCCAGAACTCGCTTCTTGTCGCCCACGACCTCCAGCAGTTGAGCGGCTTCTAAATCCTCTTGGAAAACATTCAAAAATTCGGCGACGCGGTCCGTTGGAATCTTGAAAGTCTCGGTTGCTGTGTTCGCCAAGAACGATATGTCCTCGGGAAGATTCTCGCCGCGATAGTGTTTGTAAATATCAGAGATGCCCGGAGCCTTGAGGACAGTCTCACGAATGGCGTCCACCTTATCGGTTGGCGTCTGCGGTTTGAGAATGCGGCGGATCAGGTCGGTGGGCTTGACGTGGCCGGGAGAAGGACGCTCGAACAGGCCGTACTTGATAGCTGAACTAATTTCGACTTTCAGCCCACCGCTCCAACCGAGGCCAGCGAACTTCGCTGCCTCGCGGTCTGTGCATTCCTTCCCGGCATTGTTCTCAACAACCCCTTGCGGGATTCGGAGGCACTTCAGTATGGGGTGTTTTGGATAGGAAGATCTGACCGAACTTAGTCGCTCCGGCAGATGTTTTTGCCGACTTTTTCTTGGCTTTCTTCTTACCCTTACCCTTCGCAGGCTCAGTTTTAGTGGCGGTTGGTTGCGCTGTGTCTTCGGCCATATGCGTGAAATGCTACTCCAATTCCTTATGGAATGCGAAACAGCGAGGCTGACGGGCAAACCTTCGACGGAATGCGGGGATAGACGGGGCTGGCACCATTTTTTCTGTCTAGGCGGCGAAGGAAAAGCCATTAATTTTCTACTGGAGAAATACTGGCGTTCCCGCATCGGGAGAAAACAATGGTGCCAGCCCCGTCTGTCCCCGCATTTCACCGCATTTCACCACAATCATCAACACCACAATCGTCAAAACTCCAACTTCTTATTTCGCCTGCGCTAGCTTCGTAACAACTGCGGCAACTTTATCGAGTATCTGGTTCCAGCCCTCTAGTTGACCGCTATTTTTCGCGCTCTCCATGGGTTCATTTCCAATGTGGGTGAGTTTCGTCTGGCCGTGTCCGAGATCCTCAAAGATGGTCACGTCGTACGCACCGTCTATGGCCTCATGTTCTATTCCTAATTCCGCAGGCTCAACCTTGTTTCCCTTCGAGTCCGAAAAGTACATGGAGGAAACGATCTTCTCGTGCAGAACAATCTCGTGGTATTCAACCGCATTCCAGCACTCCTGCCCATCCGGCGTTCTCATGCAGAGGAGAGATTTTCCTCCAACGCGAAAATCCATCTTGCAAACGGGCGCAGTAAAACCCTTCGGTCCCCACCACTGCATCACGTACTTCGGGTCTGTCCACGCCTTCCAAACCAACTCGCGTGGGGCATCAAAAACTCTTGTAACGACCATCCGCTCAATTTCGCTAACCGTGTTTTCTGTCATCTCTGACCTCCTCTTTCTTCATTTGATTTACAACTACATCCAGTTTGTCGAAACTCTCTTCCCAGAAGCGGCGATAGCTGATCGCCCAGTCGCTGACTCTCTTAATCGACTTTGGCCTAAGCGTGCACACACTCTCTCGTCCACGCTTCGTCTTGATCACCATCCGCGCCCGCACCAGGTAGGCAATATGTTTTGAAATCATCTGCTGCGAAAGTGCAAACGGTTCCGTCAATCCATGCACAGAGGCAGGCCCATGCGAGAGTCGTTCGATCATTGCCCGCCGGGTTGGATCAGACAAAGCCGCAAACGTTGTACCCAATTTATCCACAACCACATGGTAGTGGATTATCTGTCAATGTCAAGTGTGAATTTTGCGGTCCCTGATTTCGGTTCACTGATCCCCAATGTGCCCAGCGTTGGCCGGCAATTTTCTGGGCTGATGAGATAACCGTGTCGGCTCCCTTCGGGCGAGTAGACTTGGAAGCGCTCAAGCGACCAAGGCTCGGAGGAAGGAGCCGACACGGTTATCTCATCAGCCTTGAAGCCATCGCCTGAATGCTACAGAATAGACCGGTGCCGATTGAATTGCGTCCAGCGTTTGACCACGACTTTGAGTACTGCCGGCGCCTCTACTTCGGCGAAATGAGATGGATCATTGAGGAATTACATTTAGACAGAACCGCTCAAGAAACCAGCTTCAGGCAGCAGTGGAACTCGACGCAGGTTCGTCTCATAGCACTCGACGGCACCGACGTAGGCTGGGTGCAGACCATCACGGAAGATGATGAACTTTTTGTCGCGCAGATGTTTGTGGACAGCCGGTTTCAGCGCAAGGGCATCGGCACCGAGGTGATGAGGCGACTGATTAGCGAAGCCACTGCGTGCAGTCTTGCAGTACGCCTGAATGTAGTGAGAATCAATCCCGCTCGGCGACTCTACGAGCGCCTCGGCTTCCGAGTCACACATGAAGACGATCGCAAGTACTGTATGAAGCGCGATGCCGATGTCATTTGACGTTTTATCAAATTGACCCACCACGACGTCGCCGGATCACGGGCAAACCTTCAATAATCCACTTGCCATCGTAGCCCACAATCTTCTGTCCACGCTACACTGGAAGAGGCACCGTGTCGCGAGTTGCTCCTTCAAGATGATCTCTTTCTCAAACATCAATAAGCAGTATGGCAAGCAGTTGCTCTTCGTGGATGCTTCGTTTCAGTTGACTCCCAGCGAAAAAGTCGGACTGGTCGGCCCCCAATGTGGGGAATGCGGGGACAGACGGGGGGGAATGCGGGGACAGACGGGATATTCCCCATTTATTCGGCCCAAAACCCATTCAACAGTGGAGCGTTCTCTCGTCGCGGAGGCGTACCATAAAAGTACGTCGAGCGCCTGTCAAGTCTACTTTAGTAGACGTTTGGCGTCCTCGAAAGTAGACATTTCTTCCACAGCCTAACCCCTTGATTCCATTCACTCGCCAAGAAGCCCGCACGAAGAATCAATAACTTACACCGAAAATTTTCTGCAAAGTGAAATGTTCCAGTTGGAACATTCAGCACAATGTTCCAACCGGAACATTCGCCCGGCCGCCACATGGTACCCTCGTCGAGCGTGCCCGCCGCACCTCAATTCGCGACCGCCGCCTACGGCATGGCCGCCGTCCTCGCCTGGGGCACCAGCGATTTTCTTGGAGGCTACGCCACCCGCCGCGCCAACGCCTTCCTGTTCGCGGTCGTATTTAATCTCGGCGGACTGGTTCTCATGGCCGCGCTGGCCGCGGCCAGCCACGCGCCTTTCCCCTCGACCCACGCGGTGGCATGGGCGCTCGCAGGCGGCATGTTCGGAGGCGTAGGCGTCGCCATCTTCTTCCGCGCCCTCTCCACAGGGAAGATGGGAGTGACCGCGCCGGTCGCCGCCGTCCTCGGCGCCGCGATCCCAACTTTGTTTTCCATCTTCACAGAAGGTATGCCCGGCAAGGTCCCGCTCCTCGGCTTCGCCGTCGCCGTCGTTGGGCTCTGGCTCATCACGGGCACAGACGAAGGCGCGCGGCCCGAAGGCATCGGCCTCGCCGTCCTCGCGGGCGTAGGCTTCGCAAGTTTTTACCTTTGCGTGCGGCAGGCAGGCGATGCCGCGGTCTTTTGGATCGCGACGCTCACTCGAACCGGAGGCCTGATCGTCACCGCGCTGATTGTGCTGCTGGGCGGGAGGTTTCGCGACATCACCCCCGCGGGCGTGCGCTGGGCCGTGCTCACCGGTTGCATCGATTCCCTCGGCACAGTTCTCTTCGTTCGCGCCAGCCAGACCGGACGCCTCGATGAGGCGGTCGTAATCTCCTCGCTCTATCCCGCCGTCACCGTGCTTCTGGCGCGCATTTTCCTGAGAGAACACCTTACCCGCTGGAGGTTCGTCGGCTTGCTGGCCGCGCTGGCCGCCGTGCCCATGATCGCGGCGCAATAGTGTTAGCCCGTTCCATATTCTAGAATCTGGATACAACCATGCCGCTAATCGAAATTCGCAACCTGACGAAGATTTATCCGCAAGGCGAATCTGTTTTCGGAGCAAAGTCTCGCGGCGGAAGCGAAGTTCGCGCAGTCGATGATGTTTCACTCGACATTCATGCCGGCGAGACGCTCGGGCTGGTTGGCGAATCGGGCTCGGGCAAGAGCACGCTGGGACGTTTGATTTTGCGGCTGATCGAGCCGACTTCGGGCGGCATCCGCTTCGAAGGACGCGACCTACTTGGAGCAAGCCGTAACGAAATGCGCCGGCTGCGCCGCGATATGCAGATCATCTTTCAGGATCCCTTCGCCTCCCTCGATCCCCGCTTCCGCGTCGAGGAAATTATCGCCGAGCCGCTGCTAATCCACGGAGACACAAATGCGAAAGGCGGGATTCGAACCCGGGTCGTCGAACTTCTCCGCGCGGTGGGCCTCGACGAATCGATCCTGCAGCGCTTCCCGCACGAATTCAGCGGAGGGCAACGCCAGCGTATTGGCATTGCCCGCGCGCTCGCGCTGCATCCCAAGTTTATTGTGGCCGACGAACCAGTCTCGGCGCTCGACGTCAGCGTGGGCGCGCAGATCGTGAACCTGCTCGCGCAATTGCAGCGCGACTTCGGACTGACTTATCTGTTCATCTCACACTCGATGCCAGTCGTCCGCTATCTCTCGACGCGCATTGCCGTGATGTATCGCGGCAAGATCGTAGAGGTTGGCGACACCGAACAGATCACCGAGCGCCCGCAGCATCCCTACACCCGCAGCCTTCTCGAAGCGACGCCGGAGGTGGCGGTGTGAAAGATTCGAGGAGAACTGCCGAGCTTCGCTCGGCGTACCCTTCGACTGCGCTCAGGGGCAGGCAGCCGAGGGCGGCTGTCCCCACACACTGTGCCATACTTTGTTAATGTCAAGCGTCCAACCCAGCCGGAGCCGCGACCTGGTCGAGTTGATTCTCGGCTACGGTGTGGTGGTTGGCGTCATCTGGATGCCGGATCACTGGCAACACATCTTCTCGCCGATTGCGCTGGTGCTGACGTTGACGGTGGTGCTGGCGCGGCGCCATAGGCTCGATGAACTTGGTCTCGGCGCTCGCGGTCTCGTTCCTTCGCTCTGGATTCTGCCCGCGGCCGTCGCCCTCTCTGCGCTGAGCGTGTTCGTGGCCGCGAGACTCGGCACGCTGCATCCGCTCTACAAGGCGGACTTCATTCACATCTCCGGCTATGTGCTGTGGACGATTTACCAGCAGTTCCTTCTGCAGGACTACTTCATGGACCGCCTGGCGCGTCTTTTGTCAACTGAATCCTTGACCGTGATTCTGGCGGGCGTGCTCTTTGCGGCGGCGCACCTGCCCAATCTCGTACTCACCGCGGCTACGCTGGTGTGGGGCATCGTTTCATGCGCGCTCTTCCGCCGCTATCGCAACCTCTGGGCGCTCGGCTTAGCCCAGGGATTGCTTGGCCTCTGCTTCGCGGTCTGCATTCCGGACGCGCTTCATCATCATTTGCGGGTTGGTTTGGGATATCTGCGCTATTACCCAGTGGTCAGTGGTCAGTGATCAGTGGTCAGTGTAAGTTCCTTTGCTGAAGAGAATCCGGCGTTGATCTGCTGCTTGACTTCTATCGATATTTCTGCAAATATAGAATTATGAAGGCAGGCTCCTCGAAGAGGTCGGCAGAGCAAGTTGCCCGGTACGCCGACATGTTCTCTGCCATGGGGACCGAGCCGCGGCTACGGATCATGCGGTTATTGCTGTCTGCTCACCCCGAAGGTCTGGTGGTGGGGGAGATTCAGGAAGAGCTGGACATTCCCAACTCCACCTTGTCGCATCATCTCGACAAACTCAAGGCCGAAAAGCTTGTCGATGTTCAACGAGAAAGCACTTTTCTGCGATATACGGCGAACACTGACGCACTGCAAGAGCTGCTGCAATTCCTGTATGCCGAGTGCTGCACTCGCAACCAAGGCGGTGAAGCCCGAAGAGATCGTTCAAATCTGCAAGTAGGAGGAAGGGACATGAGCGGCACGGACATTAAGGAAGTCGTCAGGGAGAAGTATGGGCAAGCTGCCCTGCGCGTGAGCAGCGGCGGCAGTTCGTGCTGTGGAGCGGCTGCGCGCAACGGCTGCGGCGATCCGATCACGTCGAATCTCTACGATCCTTCTCTCTTCAGTTCATCTCTCTCCCGTTCGCAAGCACAGCAGATTCCTGAAGAAGCGCTGCTGGCGTCGCTGGGCTGCGGGAATCCTACCGCCCTGGCAGAGCTGAATCCCGGTGAGATTGTTTTGGACCTGGGTTCTGGCGGAGGGGTCGACGTGTTGCTTTCCGCAAAGCGGGTCGGCCCTACTGGCAAAGCTTATGGCCTCGACATGACGGATGAGATGCTGGCGCTGGCAAATGAGAACAAGCGCAAGGCGGGAATGGAGAATGTTGAGTTCCTGAAGGGAGAGATTGAACACATCCCGCTGCCCGACGATTCTGTGGATGTCATCATTTCCAATTGTGTGATCAACCTTTCGGCGGACAAAGACCAGGTCTTCAAGGAGGCGCTTCGCGTTTTGAAACCGGGGGGACGCTTTGCGGTGTCCGATGTTGTGACTCGCGGCGAGATGCCGCCTGAGATCCGCCAGAGTGTTCTGCTCTGGGTGGGCTGCATTGCGGGCGCCCTGGAAGAGAACGAGTACCGGGCCAAACTCGCGTCGGCGGGATTCGAGAACATTGAGATTGAGCCAACCAGAATTTATCGCATCGAGGATGCCCGCGAATTTCTTTGCGGCCAGAACATCGACCTCGACTCGATTGCGCCGCAAGTGGATGGCAAGTTCATGAGCGCTTTCGTGCGGGCCGTGAAGCCGTAGCGAAAGGACGTCTGCTGCGGGCCGACCTAATGCCAGTAAGGGACGGAGATGCAAAGACACTACAACGTCTTGTTTCTATGCACGGGCAATTCGGCCCGCTCCATCATGGCCGAGGCCATCATGAACTACAAAGGCCGCCCGAACTTTACTGCTTACAGTGCCGGAAGCCACCCCTCGGGCGCGGTTCGCCCGGAGGCTGTCGCGGAGTTGGAGAGCGCTCGCTTGTCCACGGACGGTCTGCGCAGCAAGAGTTGGGACGAGTTCGCGAAACCGGAAGCACCCAAACTTGATTTCGTCTTTACGGTCTGTGACAACGCTGCGAAAGAAGTCTGCCCGTTCTGGCCAGGCCAGCCATTGACTGCTCACTGGGGAGTTCCCGACCCGGCCGCCGTTCGTGGCACGGCGGAGGAAATCAAGCGCGCATACCGTGATGCCTTTGTCACTCTCGAGCGCCGCATCGGTCTATTCCTTTCCCTTCCCCTGGCTACCATCAACAAGCTCGCAATCAAGCAAGAGATCGACCGGATCGGCCAGCAATGAAATTCAACCTGCGCGTCAGACTCACGGTTGAGTTTCTCGGCAGTCGCGTTCCTCGTGGCCGCTGTGATCGGCTCTGGAATCATGGGCGAACGGCTGGCTGGCGGGAACGTTGCCATCGCTTTGCTGGCGAACACGATTGCGACGGGCGCGGCGTTGCTGGCTCTCATTCTGACGTTTGGGCCGATTTCTGGCGCACACTTGAATCCCGCCGTTACGCTCGCCGATGCGCTGGAACACGGTATTGGGTGGACCGACGCGGCGGCTTACATGTTTGTGCAATGCGCCGGAGGAGTTGCCGGAGCGATCATCGCGCATCTGATGTTTGGGCTGCGGTGGTATTCCTTGTCTTCACATGCCCGCCACGGGTGGGCGCTGGTTTTGAGCGAGTTCGTGGCAACGTTTGGACTGTTGTCGGTGATCTGGGGATGTTCGCGACAGCGTCCGGCGGCCGTGCCCTTCGCGGTCGCGAGCTATATCACCGCTGCGTACTGGTTCACAGCGTCGACCTCGTTCGCGAATCCAGCGGTTACAATTGCCCGGTCGCTGTCTGACACCTTCGCCGGAATTCGTCCAACAGATGTTCCGCTCTTTATCGGGGCGCAGATCGCTGGGGGCGTTGTGTGCGACCTGCCGTGTTTCGCGGGTTCGTCCCGAAGCTAGAACCACAAACCCCAGAGCCAATCCACGCTGGCGTGGGTGATCGTTGAGGCTGGCACGCGGCGGTGCTCGCGCCATGCGCGTCCGTAGAAAATTCCCGCGATTGTCGCCAGCAGAACGTAGCGCCAATTGAAATGTGCCGAACGCTTATTGAAGTGCGACAGCCCGAACAGAACTGACGCTATCACCAGAGCTGCGCGGCGCCCTATGCGGCGCTCCAGCAGGTTCTGCACCCAGGCACGGAAGAAGAGTTCTTCGGGCACGGCGGTAAAGAAAAATATTCCCACCCAGCGCAGCATCGCGCTGCCGAATCCCGGCAGGTTGCGATGCGGATGGATGAAGCCCAGCGCGAGTCCCAGCACTAGAACTATGGGCGCGAAGAAAATCAATTCCCGCAGGCCGGTTTTCCAGTCTGTCCATTTCAAATGGAAATTGAATCCGGTTCCGCTGAGTTGGCGAATCGCGAGAAATCCATACAAGCCCGCGTCGACCAGAAGCAATTCGTTCAAAGCCCGCAGGCCGGTCGGCCATGCGTGATCGAACCAGCGCAAATCCACAGCCAGCCCCAGCCCCAGCAGGATGAGGGCGTCCCGCCAGTTGCCGCGCTGTCCGGGATCGGCTGACGCGGCGAGCAATAGAAGCCAGGCGATGGCCACGGGCAGCGCCGCGTAGAGCGCGAACCACTCCCACCGGAACATGTGTTGGGAGATCGAAACCATCGCGTAAGGCGCGACGAGCAGCGCGGGAAGGCTCAGGCGCAGCGCCACCGGCCAGCGCTCTACGCGGCGCGCGACCCGCTCGGCGGCACAGCCGAACAAGACCGCTGGAGCCAGTTCCAAGGCCAGAGCGGCAATCGCGGCCGGGGTCACGTTCTGCATGGGCTCATCTTAAATGCAGTGGTCAGTGATCAGTGGTCAGTGGTCAGTGGTCAGTGATCAGTGGTCAGTGGGAATTCTTCCAATGAGATTCTGGCTGGCCACTGACCACTGGGCCCCGATCACAGCCTAGAAGTCGGCGCTTGTTTCGCCCGCGTCTCCCGGCTAGAATTCCTTCGCATCGAACTGGAGGCAATAAGAAATGGCTGCTTCTCCTCGCCCGCCACTATCAGGGCCGCGCGCCCACGCCCGCGCCTGGACCCGCTCCGCTTTCACAAGGGGCGCGCATTGTCGACACATTCATCGCGCCGTCGAAGACTTTCACGGACCTGCGGCGCAGCGCACAGTGGTGGCTGCCGTTTCTGCTGATGACCCTTGTGGGCTGGAGCCTGGTCTACGTTGCGGGGCAGAAGATCGGCGTACAGAAGATGATGGAGAATGATATGCGCGCGCGGCCCAAGGCCGAAGCACAATATGAAAAGGCGACTCCCGAACAGCGCGAGCAGCAGGTGAAAATCACCGGCATTGCTTATTACGTCGCCATCCCCGTATTCACTCTGTTCATATGGCTGGTCATGTCGGGATTGCAGTTTGGCACATTCAAGTTCGGGGCCAACGCCGATATTTCGTACAGCAAGTCCCTTGCGGTGGTGGCCTACGCGGGATTGCCGATGGTGTTGAGGAATTTGTTGGCCCTGGTTTCCGTGCTGGCCGGCGCGAGCGCGGACGGATTCACCTTGAACAACCCAATCGCGTCCAATCCGGGATATTTCATGAACGCGGCTGACAGTCCGTTCTGGTACTTCATCGCATCACAGGTGGATGTATTCCTGCTGTGGACGCTGGCGCTGACCGCGATCGGGTTTGCCACCACCGGCAAGGTGAAGCTGGGCACGTCGTTCGCCATTGTGATCGGATGGTGGGTGGTGATCACGCTGACATTCGCCGTAATACTTTCGTAGAGATCGTCTGCGAGAGTGACGGTCCGGCCTTCGCGGGTTTATGCTTAGGGATGCCTGAGGAGGCCCTCTCGTGAAATCGATTTCCGTCGTCCTGTTTCTTGCCGCTTGTATGGCATCGGCGCCGGCGCAAACCACTGCGCCAGCGTCTGCACCCGCCGCAGGTCCGGTCAAAGACCCGGTGACCACCTCGCTGCGCATGTTGCTGCCACGCTCGCGCGGCAACATTCTCGGGGCCATCACCGCCATGCCTGCCGACAAGTTCAATTACAAGCCCACGGCCGATCAGATGACTTTTGCGCATCTGGTCGTACACATTATTGGCTCCAACAATTCCATGTGCGCCAAGGCTGCGGACATTGCCGCACCGAAAGTCGAGGAGGCCAAGGAAACGGATGCCAAAGAGAAGCTGCTGGCGGCGGCCACGGCTTCGTTCGACTTTTGCGGCGAGGTCCTGGGCAAGATGGATGACTCCAAACTGGGTGACAGCGTCGAGTTATTTGGCGGACGCCAGTTTCCCCGCGCCATGGCGGCGTTGGGTCTGGCTAGCGGCTGGGCTGATCACTATGCTGCGGCTGCGATGTATTTGCGGCTGAATGGAATTTTGCCGCCGAGCGCGCAGGCGAAACATTAGTGCCTCAGGGCTAAAGCCCAATTTTCATTGTCCGAGGGTGGCGCGGCTGAAAGCGGCGCCCTTTCAATCACCTACCTGATTTGGACCAGTTCGCCCGCGGGTTCCGCTGCTGGAATCGACTGGGCGGGATGCTGCGGGGCGCGCCAGCCATCGAAGATTGAAACCTGGTGCACGCAGGAAACTGTGCAGTGAGGGGCGCAGCCTTTTTCGGTGAGGTATTCGCGGCGCATGTCGTCGCGGGTGTAGGTGGCGAGCGGCACTCCGGGATAGCCGCGCTGCTGCGAGCAGTAGTGCACTAATCCGTCTTCGCAGATGTAGAGGTAGCGCGCGCCGGCGCGGCAGCGCCAATCGTTCGGCAGGCCCTGCGCGATGTTGTCCTGGAAAGCGTTGATGCGGGTGAAGCTGCGCTTCTCCATCGACTTCATTTCGTGGTAGATGCGGCGCTCTTCTCCGCCCAGCGGCTGCAACTGGCCGCTGCCGTCGTGAATGATGCCGATGGTCGAGCTGAAACCCAGTTCGATGGCGCGCTTGCCGATGGTGAGGGCGTCCTGCGGATTCGAAATGCCGCCGCCCACCACGGAATTGATGTTCACGTGAAACTCGGCGTGCTCGGCGAGCAATTGCAGCTTCTTGTCGAGAACCTTCAGGCTCTTTTTCGAAACTTCATCGGGATTCACGTTGTCGATCGAGATCTGCAGCCACTCGAGTCCGGCGCGGTTCAGGCGCTGAATCCGTTCCGCGACCAGAAAATATCCGTTGGTGATCAATCCGGCGATCATGCCATTGGAACGGATGCGGCGGATCACTTCATCGAGGTCAGGATGCAGCAGCGGCTCTCCGCCGGAGATTGTGACCACGGCGGTGCCGAGAGCGCCCAGTTTGTCGATGCGGCGGAACATTTCTTCGGTGGGCACGGGCTTTGAGAAATCGTCGAACTCGTTGCAGTAGGTGCAAGCCAGGTTGCAGCGGCGGACGGGAATGATGTGCGCCAGCAGAGGATGATCGGTCGAGGCGAGCGCGCGGGCAGCCATGGCGGCTCCGCGCAGGTTGCGGTGAAGCGCCTTGACGCGGCGGCGCACGGTTGTAAAAGTTGATGGCATGGATTGAATAATCTTATTACAGCATGAATGGGGCGGAAACGCATGCGGGGGTTCAGCGAACGGGAAGAATCGGGGAGCAAACGGCGGACACCGTTCGGAAATCGCTGCGAAATCCGCGCTCGCTAGGGCTTAGAGGTTGGCTTCGCCGTCGCGGCCTGGCAAGCGGGAACAATCGAGTCCCGATCCGTGGCGTTGAGGAAACTTTGGAAATCCATCAGGGTATGACATTGCTTGCCCGCCTCGGTCGCGTCATTGCGCTCCGCTGCGACCTTCAGCAGCATCCGGGACTCGTTCGCAATCGCTCGACCATAGGCCTGATGGACGGCGGTGTTTTTGCCGGCTTTCTTGAAGTTTTTCTGGTAAATGTCCAAAGCCCGGGAGGCATTTTCGTAGGCAAGATCGAAACGTTTCTCCTCGGCAAAGAGTGCTCCCAGATAGGCTAGAGATAGCGCGATCTCGGGCGCGTTCTTGTCTTCACCGTTATTTTCGCGAAGCGCGAGCGCATCCTTGAAGTATTGCTCCGCTTCTTCATGCTTCCGCTGCGACATGCGAAGTCGCCCCATGAGCGTCATCCACTGCCACCGCTCTTCTAGGTGCCGTCCACCCTGCTTGTCCGCTGACACGAGGGCGTTCATCTTGTTCATGTGGTCTTCTGCGTGCAGATAATCTCCCTTTGTCAAGAAAGTTTCTGCAGACTCCTCGGCTGTCCAGAAATCATTTTGGAAAGCCAGCATGGCCCGACCTTGTGCGGGGTAGTACGCCGCATCTCCGAATGACACGAGCACATCGGTCACCGCCGTAGTTGGTTTGCCATCCGCCAGCGGTGGCTCATACCTCCATTGGTTCACGGCCTGAATGGCCGCCGGTGCCAGCATAGGGTGGCCAGAGATCAACCGTCGCACCGACACTGCTCCGGACTCATCGATGGCGATCTCGAGGATGACGCTTCCCTGGATTCGGGCCATCTCGGCAGCTGACGGATACTGCGGTTGCGCCGTCTTGATGAAGTGTTTCGCTGCGACCTCGGGAGGAATGCGAATGGGCGCGGTTTGCCCGAGAGCCAAAACGCTTAGGACAATAACACCTAGGATTCGCGGCATATGAGAACCGAGTATATCGCCGCGGACCGTCAAATGGCTTCAGCTTTCGTAATTCGTGGCCGGCGGATTGCAACTCATCAACGGCAGCTGCGGCGAACTCTTCCTCAATGGGTCCCCATGGATTCAAAGATTCAAGGAGCTTATTACATCTTCTTCGTGGATAGAGTTCGCGGGCAAGAGTGCCCGCGCCGCACGTTATTGCTACACAATCGCCTCGCTTTGCTCGGCTGGAGAGCCGAGGCGGCTGTCCCCACATTGGCCTTTCAGCCTTCTATTGCTTTGCGTAACGCGGCTCTGGCCAGCAGGCGTGTGGAATCGAGCATGGGCAATGGGGATTGTTCTTGAGTCATCAGTAACGGAATTTCGGTGCACCCGAGGACTACTGCGTCGCAGCCCTCGTCTTTCAGCGTGCGGATCACTTCGGTGAGATAGGCCTGGGTGCGCGGCGAGAAGACACCCTGGACTAACTCATCGAAGATGATGCGGTGGATGCGCTCGCGCTGTTCTGCGCCGGGAATTCGATGCTCGATGCCGGCGGCTTTCAGTTTTTCGCGGTAGACGGGGCCTTCCATGAGCTGCCCAGAACTCCCAGGCGCTTGTAGCCGTGGCGCTTGGCTTCGTTTGCGACCTCGACTGCGATGTGCAGCCACGGCCTGGGAGAACGGTGCTCGACCAGATCGAAGGCCTGGTGCACGGTATTGACCGGAGCAATCAGAAAGTCTGCACCTGCTTTGGCCAGCTTTTCCGCCGAGGAGAGCATCAGTTCCGCGACTCCCACCCAGTCGTTGGCATCGATGCACTTCACGTAATCGGAGAAGTTGTGGCCGTGCATGCAGATTTCAGGGTGCCCGTGCGGGCCGAGGAACTCCGCTCCCTCCAGGCAGATGGTGCGGTAGCAGAGCGCGGCGCCTTCCGCGCTGCAGGCGACGATGCCGATGTGGAGAGGCACAGTGGTCAGTGGCCAGTGGCCAGTGGTCAGTGGTCAGTGGCCAGTTAGTCTCCTTCTCAGTTCTCTTTCATCCGAAGCTGTGTCATCTTGCTGCTGCGGCGTCGAACAGGTTTAGGAACTCTAGCTTTTTTTCTGCTGGCAGGAATGACGCTTCGAATGAATTGCGGGCTAGTTCGCGCAGGTGTTCGTCGGTGAAGCCGAAGATTTGCTGGGCGATCTGGTATTCGCGCGCCAGCGTTGTTCCGAATATGGCTGGGTCGTCGCTGTTGAGCGTGATCATTACACCGTGGTCGAAGTAGTTTTTCGCGGGATGATCGTTGAGGTTGGGGCAGAGTCCGGTGCGCAGGTTGCTGGTCAGACAGATTTCTACCGGGACCTGACGTTGCGCGAGTTCTTCTACGAGATCGGGATCGTGGAAGGCAGTGAGGCCGTGGCCGATGCGCTCGGCGCGCAGGTTGAGCGCGCCCCAGACGGATTCGGGCGGTCCAGTCTCGCCGGCGTGCGCGGTGAGGCGCAGGCCGTGGTCGGCGGACCAGGCGTAGGCGTCGCGGAACAGCTCGGGTGGCGCTTTCTGCTCGTCGCCTCCGATGCCGATGCCGACGACCTCGCGGTCGTGATAGCGAACGGCAAGTTCGAAGACTTTCTGTGCTGCCTCGGCGCCGAACTGGCGCACGGCGTCGAAGATCCAGACCAGCGAGATGCCGAAGTCGCGGGCGCCGCGGGCACGGCCGCGATCCAGGCCTTCGAAGATGGCGGCGAAATCCTGCTTGCGCCACAGGCAGACTCCGACCGAAACATAGACTTCGGCGTGCAGCACGTTTTCTTCCTTCAGCCGCTGCATGAGGCGGTAGGTGATAAGTTCGTAATCGCCGGGCGTGCGCAGGTGTTCGGTGATGTTCTTGAAGGCCAGCAGGAAACCCGGGAAATCTTCGTAGCGGTAGAGGGCATCGACTTCGGCCTGGGTTGCGCTTTCGCCGTGGCGCTGGCGAAGTTCGAGCAGCGTGGCTGGTTCGATTGCGCCTTCGAGATGCAGGTGCAACTCGGCCTTGGGCAGGAGGCGCAGGAAACTGTTTGGCGGCCGATCGGCGGTGGACATGATTCTCTGATTGTAGATTCTTGGGGGGAGATTTGCGAGGAGGGCGGATTCAGGTACGGCACGAAGAGAGTAGCCGTGGAAATGCCACGCCGGCCGATGGCACCGCGCACGATTACAGGGGTTCTTCGAGACCGATTCGCTTCGCTCACCGGTTTGCTCCGCTCAGGATGACAGGCGTGTTTTGCTGACGGGCTGAGGCTGGCGGCTGAGAGCTGACCGCTACTTCTTTGCGAACTCGCTGCGGTGGCGGCTATAGAAGATATAGATCAGCAGGCCGAGCACCAGCCATCCGATGAAGCGTCCCCAGGTGATGACGGTAAGTCCGGTCATGAGGCCGCCGCAGAGGATGATGGAGATCAGCGGAAACCACGGCACGAAGGGCACTTTGAAGATGCGCTTGCGATCGGGCTGGGTGCGGCGCAGGATGATCACGCCGAGCGAGACCAGCACAAACGCGAAGAGCGTGCCGATGTTGGAGAGATCGGCGGCATCGGCGGTGGCCATGAGGCCGCCCGGAATCCCGACGGCAAAACCCGCAACCCACGTGGACCAGTGCGGAGTCTTGAACTTGGGATGAATTCTGGAGAAGAACTTGGGGAAGAGCCCGTCGCGGGACATGGCGTACCAGATGCGCGCCTGGCCATATTGAAATACCAGCAGCGACGAGAGCATGCCGGTGAGAGCGCCGATGACGATGACGGAGCGCGACCAGCGGCTGGCGCCGAGCACCTTCAGGGCATAGGCAACCGGGGCTTCTGCGGCTTCGCCCGAAACGAAACTGGTGTACCTCATCATGCCCAGCAGAACCAGGGAGACGCCTACGTAGAGCACAGTGCACACAATGAGCGAAGCGATGATGCCGATGGGCAAGTCGCGCTGGGGATTGCGCGCCTCCTCAGCCGCAGTGGAGACGGAATCGAAACCGATGTAGGTGAAGAAGACGATAGCGCCGCCGGTGACAACACCACCGAATCCGGAGGGGGCGAAGGGATGCCAGTTGCTGGGATTGACCAGAGCGCCGCCGACGACCAGGAACACAAGAATGGCGCCAATCTTGATTGCGACCATGATGTTGTTGGCTTCGGCGGATTCGCGGATACCGCGCACCAACAAAACCGTGAGGATGAAAATGACGAGGAAGGCGGGAACGTTGAAGTAAGAGCCCGTCCAGTGGCCCGCTTCCCAGACCGGGGTCGACCAGCGATCAGGCAAATTTATCCCGAAGGAGGCGAGTTGCGACTTAGTGTAAGCGCTGAAGCCGATGGCGACGACCACATTGCTAACCACGTATTCGAGGATGAGATCCCAGCCAATGATCCAGGCAAAGATTTCGCCGAGCGTCGCATAAGAATACGTGTAGGCGCTGCCTGCGATGGGAATCATCGAGGCCAGTTCGGCGTAGCACAGGCCGGCAAAGCTGCAGGCCATGGCGACCAGGAAGAACGAGATGGCGATGGAGGGCCCGGCCGGCGGGCGTCCGTGCATCAGGACGCCGGAGGTGTTCCCGGTTCGCAAGAGATTCACGACAATGTCGAGAACCTGTGCGTGCCAGATCGAAGATGCCTTGAAATATTCTCCGGCGGCAGCGGTGCCGGTGAGCACGAAGATGCCGGAGCCGATGACAGCGCCGATGCCCAGCGCCGTCAGCGACCAGGGGCCCAGGGTTTTTTGCAGCCGTTGCCCTGGAGCCTCGGATTCCGAGATCAGCTTGTCGATCGACTTGCAGCAGAATAGCTGGTTGTCGGACGTGCGAATCGTAGCGGTGGGTTCGTTGGGTGATGGTGACAAGAGGTAGTTGTCTCCTGCGAGCGGGAGTCGGGCATGGGCGAGCCGCCCATGCCCGTAATTCCGACAGCGGCCTATCTCTTCGACTGGCCGCGAGCCAACTTCTTCACCTTGCGCTTTTTCGATCCGCGGGCGTAGTCGCGGGGCTTCTTGGGTTTTTCCGCTTTGCTTTTCTTGCGTGCGGCGCGTTTTGATTTCTTGCGTTCTTCTTTGGTCAGGGTTGCTGTGTTTGCCATGATTGCTTTCTTGGATCTTAATGTGTAATTGGGCAATTTTGTAATTTAAGGCCGGGTCGGTGAATTGCCAAATTACCCAATTACAAAATTACCAAATTCTGCTTACGCTCGCTCCAGCTGCGCATACTTCTCCACCAGCTTCTTCAAGCCGAAGCGAGGGAATTGTACCGTAATCTTGGCTTCTTCGCCGTCTCCTTCCCGCTGGTAAACCGTGCCTTCTCCATATTTGGGATGGCGAACCTTTTGGCCGGGGCGAAATCCGCGCTTGCCTGTCAGTTGCTCGACTGGCGTTTTAGGGACTGTGAACTTCTTGCCGCGGCTCGCGAAGAACTCGGCGATGTTCTCGATGGAGTTGTAGGGCTTGGCTGGAGATGTGGAGGCGGAGCCGCGGGGCTGCGCCCCGCCGGACCGCCGGGGGCGGCTGTCCCCACGTGAATCGTGCCAGTTCGCGCTTTGGTCTTCGTCTTCGTAGGAATAGTGGGCATCCGCATCGTAGGCTGTGGGGCTGCGCCCCGCTGGGAGGCCGAGGACGGCCGTCCCCACATGGCCCGTCCCCGCACGAGCACCGCCTTCGCTCCGGCGTCCCCCTAACTCTTCGATCAGTTGGATCGGTACTTCTTCCAGAAAGCGCGACGGGACGCTGGCTTCGGGCAGGTCGGTGCCGTATCTGCGGCGGTAGACGGCGCGGGTTAGGATCAGCTGATCCATGGCGCGCGTCATGCCGACATAGCAGAGACGGCGCTCTTCTTCGACGTCGTCAGGTTGGAGCATGGTGCGGGAGTGTGGGAACAGTCCTTCTTCGAGGCCGCTGAGAAAGACCAGGGGAAACTCCAGGCCTTTGGCGGCGTGCAGGCTCATGAGTGTTATCTGGGAGCGTTCGTCGTAATCGTCGGCATCGGCGATGAGAGCAGCGTGATCGAGGAACTGGTCGAGCGATCTCGCCGCGGTCGCGTGAATCGGCAGGCGGCATTGACCAATTCGCGCAGATTTTCGATGCGGGAGAAGGCTTCGGGCGTGTCCTCGTCTTCGAGCAGCTTGATGTAGCCGGTGCGGTCGATCAGGAACTTGAGCAGGTCGGCAGTGCCAATTTCTTTCTCTCCCGTATTCATGTAGTGCTCGGTCAATACGTCGTCATCGAATTGACCAAGATCACCGCCGTACACAGGCAGCGCTTGTGAGATGGGCAGCGTACCTTGCTCCGCCAAAGCGCCGAAACTGAATGACTCCGCCCCATCCCCTGTGGAGCTATTTTCAGGCGGCGGACCAGCTTGTTCGGATTTCGCCAGCCCCGACGTCTCCAACAGTCGCTGTACGTAGCTGCCAGCCAGCATCGCCTGCGCGTCATCGATCAATTGCTGAAAAGTTCTCAGCGCCGCCAGCGCACGCGGCGGCAAGAGTTGGCGGCGGATGGCTTCTCCGATCGCGCCCCAGATCGATAAGCCGGTTTCGAGCGCCAGGTTTTCGAGGGTATCGATGGTGCCTTTGCCGATGCCACGGGTCGGCGTGTTAATGACGCGCAGGAGCGAGATCGAGTCGTCGGGATTCTGGATGACCTTGAGATACGAGATCATGTCTTTGATCTCGGCACGCTCGTAGAAAGAAAATCCGCCGACCACGTGGTACTTGAGACCGTAGCGGCGCATGGCCTCTTCAAACAGCCGCGACTGAGAATTCGTGCGGTAGAGCACGGCGGCGCGCGGAGTGTCACCGCGCGAGTTTTCGGCACGACCGGCCTCGCGCAGATATTTTGCGATGTGGTCGGCGGCGAAAAGCGCTTCGTTTTCACCGTCCGGCGCCTCGTAGTAGCCGATCTTGGTGCCACCCTGGCGGGAAGTCCAAAGATTCTTGCCTTTGCGGCGGATGTTGTTCGCAACCACGGACGACGCCGCCTGCAAAATATTTTGCGTGGAGCGGTAGTTCTGTTCGAGGCGAATGATCTTCGCTTCGGGAAAATCCTTCTCGAATTCGAGGATGTTGCGGATGTCGGCGCCGCGCCACGAATAAATCGACTGATCTTCATCGCCGACGGCGCAGACGTTATGCCGCGGGCCGGCGAGCATGCGCATGAGTTCGTATTGCGGACGGTTGGTGTCTTGATATTCGTCGATGAGCAGATATTGAAAACGGCGGTTGTAATACTCGCGCACCGGCGCGGCGGTTTTCAAGAGCCGTGTGGCTTCCAGAAGAAGATCGTCGAAGTCGAGAGCGTTGGCTTTGCGCAGTTCCTTACGATATTCCTCGAACAGGTGCGCAATCTTCTCGGTCTTGGGATCGGCCGATTGCAAGTAAAGCTCCTGGGGGTCGAGCATGTGATTCTTCGCCCAGGAGATGCGCGAGAGCACGGTGCGCGGCGTGAGTTGCTTATCGTCGAGGCCGAGACGCTTCATGATCGCCTTTACCACCGATTGCTGATCGCTCTCGTCGTAGATAACAAACTTCCTCGTGTGGCCGATCTTCTCGGAGCCCGGCTGACCGGGCGTGGCCGAGGGAATTTGCAAAGCTTCGATGTCGCGGCGAAGAACGCGCACGCAGAAGGAATGAAACGTCGAGATGACGGGCTTGGCAATGCTCAGTCCGCCGACAAGCTTCTCGACGCGCTCGCCCATTTCGGCGGCGGCCTTGTTGGTGAAGGTCATCGCCAGAATGGATTCCGGCATCACTCCCATGTGCTCGATCAGGTAGGCGATGCGGTAGGTGATGACGCGCGTCTTGCCGCTGCCCGCGCCGGCGAGGATCAGCACCGGGCCCTCGGTAGTTTCGACGGCCTCGCGCTGCTGCGGGTTGAGTTGATCGAGAAAAGACAATGCGGAAGTGGCTCCGGAGTCGATGATTTAATTTTACAGGGGATTCGGGATTTAGGATTGGCCCGAGCAAGCAACATTACACCCACGCGCCCATCAGATGTCCAATGCTTCCCCGCACGAGCAGGCCATCTTTACGGTTGTGGAAGTAACGCGCGTTGAGTTCCTTGCCTTGCAGGAATTCTGTACGGTGAAATCCCATGGCCTTCAGCTCATCCTGCAGTTTTCCGGGATCGAAAAACAGTTGAAGCGGCTCTCCATACCGGGCCACCCGTTTGGAAAGCGCATCGAGCGCCATTCTCTGCCCAGCATTCAGCAACGCGGGGTCGACCGCAAAATCAAAGACCACGCCGCTGCCCGTGGGTAGTTTCGCGATGGAACGTAAAGTCGTCATGCAGGCTTCGCGCGTGAGATAAGGCGTCACACCCAGCCAGGAGAAAAACGCCGCAGCGCTGGCCTCGAATCCAGACTGCTCAAGCCCCTCCGCCAGCGTTTGCTGTTCGAAGTCAATGGGCACAAAAGTTAGAGACGAAGGGATCGCAATACTCGCCGCTTGCAGCTGCTCGCGCTTCCAGGCCTGCGTGGCAGGATGATCCACCTCAAACACTCGCAGATCCCCGTGAGGGTTGCGATAGGCGAAGGTATCGAGTCCGGCGCCGAGGACTACATATTGCGTGATGCCATGCGCCACGGCGTGGCCGAGTTCGTCTTCGGCGTAGCGGCTGCGCGCCGCCATGAATGCGCGGAAGGCGCGGGAGAAAGCATGGTCTTCTTTCGGATCGGATCTCAGCGCCTGTTCGGCTTCGGAGCCGATGATGCGCAGAGCCAGAGGATCGTCGAGCACCCTGGGATGATCGAGAAGTTGGTGCGCGGCCCGGCGAATCGCCACCCGGCGCGCGGTCCTGCTGAATTTGCCTTCTTGCATCGGACGCCCGCCTCGGACCTTACGTCTCTATCGCCAGCGCTGCGGCCTTGCATTCCTCGCAGGGACAGATTTCGCGCAGGAGTTTCCACGAGTAAATGCCGAGATCGTGGTCATCGTTCCACTTGAACCGGATGGCGTATTTGCCCATGCCCTCGGCGGAAACTGGTCTGGCCGCGGGTTTGAAGATGGGCAGCGCGCCGGGAGCGGGTTTGGGCGGTTCGCCGTGCTTGCGTCCTGCCTTGTCGCGTTCTTCATTGCACATGGCGCAAGGGCAAGCGTTGCGGAGATAAACAAAGTTGTAGTGAGAAACGTGGCCGTCGGCCCATTCGATGTCGACACCCGTGCCGGCGGAAAGGTTCACCTTCACCGACTTGGGGTCTGAGGCCGCGGTGGGCGCTTGAAGCGGAGACTGCATGGGTTCAGTATCGCATACGGGCACGCGTTGGATGGGTCAACAGAACAGACCAGACCGGATAACCACGAAGGACACTAAGTATCACGAAGGCCGAAGCTTGCTAGCTGCCGGTCTTGACCTATGCGATCAGGAATAGCACGCCGAACAGGATATCGACGCCGCCCAGCGCCAGATCCTGCAGGTGCAAGCGATTCTGCAGATAGAGCACGAGCAGCGTGGCGCCATAGCCAAACTTCTCGATCACGGAGGGAATCATCATGGGGCGAAGGCGCACTGGGTCTTTGGCGATCACGATGAATGCCACCTGGAAGGCCAGACTAACGCTGGCGAACCCGTAGTAGAACGCGGGATGGGTGATCGGCGGCGGATCGTTGCGGCCGATCATATCGAAAATGAAATACAGGGGCGCAAGAATCAGCACGCCCCAGATGGCGGCGATCCAGAATACGATCTTGGCGAATTTCATGGGCTCCGATTATTCGCCGCCCACAGTGAGGCCGTCAATGCGCAGCGTCGGCGATGCCACGGAGCCGCGGAACTCGAGGTCGCTTGCGATCTCGGAGATATTGAAGAACATTTCTTTCAGGTTCCCGGCGACTGTGATCTCTTCGACGGGGTAAGCAAACTCTCCGCCGGAGATCCACAAGCCTGACGCGCCGCGGGAATAATCGCCTGTCACCAGGTTCGCACCGTGGCCGAGGAACTCGGTTACGTAGAGTCCTTCTTTGATTTCGGAAATCAGCTGCTTTGGCGTTCTGCTCCCCGGCTGCAGGAAGTAGTTGCCGGGGCCAATGCCAGGCGTGCCTGCCAGTCCGCGCGAAGCGTTGCCGGTGGTTTTCAAGCCGAGCTTCTTCGCCGTGTAGGTATTCATCAAGTACGAACTCAATACGCCATTCTCGATGACCAGCGTGCGGCGCGTGGGAACGCCTTCGCCGTCGAAAGGGCTGGTGCCGAAGCCGCCGGGGATGGTGCCATCGTCGATGATGGTGACGTTGCTGCCTGCGATCTTCTGTCCCAGCTTGCCCGCAAGAAACGACGCGCCGCGGTAGACCGAGTCGCCGTTCACGCCTTCGAAAATGTGTTCGAGAATTGACGTGGCGACCATGGGATCGAATATGATCGGCACTTGCGCGGTCTTTGCTTTGCGCGCACCCAGGCGGCGCAGCGTGCGCTCGGCGGCGACCTTGCCGACCTGCTCGGGCGATTCGAGTTTGCTCAGCGTGCGCGCGACTGAGTACCAATAGTCGCGCTGCATCGCGCCATCTTCGGTCTGTGCGATCGGAACGGCAGAGACCGAGCAGTAAGACCGGCGGTATTCGCCGACGAAGCCGTGCGAGTTCGCCAGAACTTTGTGGCCGGTGGCGGCGTCGAACGATCCGCCTTCGGAGTTCTTGATGCGCGGGTCGAAATCGAGCGCGGCTTTTTCAGCGCGGCGGGCGCAGTCGATGCGATCGGGGCCGGGCAGGGAATAAACGTCTTCATGATAAAGATCGAGGTCGCCGGTGAGCGAGCCTAGCTGCGAAGCTTCGGGGATGCCGCCGAACGGGTCTTCGGATGTGATCTTTGAAAGCTCCAGCGCAGACTTCACCATGCGGTCCAGGCTGGCGGGAGAGAAATCACTGGAGTAAGTGCTGGCCGCGCGCTGGCCGTTGAAAACTCGCACGCCGATGGATCGCGATCCGGATTCTTTGAGCGTCTCGACCTGGCCGAGGCGGACGAGAGTGGAGAATTCGTCGCCTTCGCGGACGACACACTCGGCTGCTGTTGCGCCTCCGTTCATGGCGCGGCGGACGATGTCGGCGGCAAGTTCGCGGAGGTCAGTTTCTAGTTTCGGGCTGCTAGTTGCTAATTCGGTTGAAGGCATAAGGTCCTAATTTATCTTATCCCAAATGAAATGCGTCGGTTTCTCACGGCTGCCCGCTTCGAATCGAGCGAGAAGGCGTTTCATCGCACCCTTGCTTGTAATGTATTGTTGCATTACAATTGAATCGATTGAGGAATATCCCATGACCACCTTGACCGTCACCGCGCGGGGACAAGTTACCTTCCGGAAGAAGGTGTTACAGCACCTCGGCATTAAGCCCGGGGAAAAGATTGCGTTGGAATTGCTCCCCGATGGCCGGGGCTTGCTGCGGGCGGCACGTCCGGCGGGAAGGATCCAGGACTTCTTTGGTGTGCTTGCGGGCAAAACGAAGAAGGTGGCAACCATCGAAGAGATGAATGACGCTGCGGCTCGCGGCTGGGCAGGCAAGAAATGACTGGAAAGAAATGACGGGCAAGAAGTGAAAATCGCGGTGGACACGAATGTTCTGGTGCGGGCGGCCGTACGTGACGACATCGAGCAGACCGACGCCGCGACCAAGCTGATGGCCCGAGCCAAAATGGTCGCCATCGCCGTGCCCTCCCTGTGCGAGTTTGTTTGGGTTCTGCATAGCGTTTATCGCTTTCAGTCCTCGGATATAGCCAGGGCAATTCGTACCTTGCTCGCAGCGGAAAATGTGGAAACCAACCGACCGGCAATTGACGCTGGCCTAGCCGTACTCGACGCGGGCGGGGATTTTGCCGACGGCGTGATTGCCTATGAGGGGAAGTGGTTGGGGGCGGAGACGTTTGTTTCGTTCGACAAGAGGGCGGTGGAGATGCTTACGGCGCAGGGGGTGACGGCGCGGTTGTTATAACTCAACAAGAATGACTGCTGGGATTTCGAAGCCCATCATTCAATCGGACTTAACGATAACCTTGCCTCGCGACCGGGATTCTGCCGGATACATACCAGCCGGACAATACTCAGAATCCTGTCTGGAGACATGCTCAGCATGCGGTGATGCCGCATGCGAAACGTGCTTGTCGAACAGCTTCACCTTACCGTGGCAATCTTTACATCTGTACATGACCGATTCTTTTTCTGGGATTACATCCGAAACCGGTCGCTCGACCCAGCGAAGAGCGTAACCATCATCAACCTTGAACTTTCTCTTTACTTCGACGGTGTAGATTTCGTCTGTCATCGGAAAAGGTGTTTACTGCATGAAGCCGCCAGGATCTTTCTTAGCCGTCCCGCCTACCGTCAGGCGATCGATCTTGATGGTCGGAATGCCTACGCCTACGGGCACTGCTTGTCCATCTTTGCCGCAGGTGCCGACGCCTTCGTCTAGTTTCAGGTCGTTGCCCACCATCGAGACTCGCGTCAACACGTCGGGGCCGTTGCCGATCAGGGTTGCGCCTTTGATGGGGGCGGTGATCTGACCGTCTTCGATCATGTAGGCTTCCGAGGCTCCGAAGACGAACTTGCCGTTGGTGATGTCGACCTGGCCGCCGCCGAAGTTCACTGCGTAGATGCCGCGCTTCACCGAGCGAATAATGTCTTCGGGATTGTCTTGGCCCGCCAGCATGTAGGTGTTGGTCATGCGCGGCATCGGGATGTGCTCGTAGCTCTCGCGGCGTCCGTTGCCGGTGTCGGCGATGCCCATCAGGCGCGCGGAGAGCTTGTCGCTCAGGTAGCCCTTCAGGATTCCTTTCTCTATCAGCACCGTTTCTTGCGTGGGCTCGCCTTCGTCATCTACATTCAAAGACCCGCGGCGCCACGGCATGGTGCCGTTATCAATGACGGTGCACTTCTCGCTGGCGACGCGCTTGCCGATCAGGCCGGCGAAAGCGGAAGTCTTCTTGCGATTGAAATCGGCTTCCAGTCCGTGTCCAACCGCTTCGTGCAGCAGAACTCCGGGCCATCCCGGGCCGAGAACAACTTCCATCTCGCCGGCGGGAGCTTCGCGTGCGTCGAGCTGAAGGATCGCCTGCCGGGCTGCTTCTTGGGCGAAGTACTCGGGATTCTTGTCTCCGAAAAAGAAGTCGAGAGCGACGCGTCCGCCGCCGCCGGAGCCGCCGCGCGCGGAATTGTTTTCGGTTTTAGCGATACAAGACACGTTCATGCGGGCCAGCGGCTGGGAGTCTTCGGCGAAGGTACCGTCAGAACCCACGACCAAAATGTTGCGCAGTTCGTCGGAGTAGCTGGCGCGGACTTCCTGAATGCGCGGATCGTAAGCACGTGCGGCTTTGTCAGCCCGCACCACCAGCTCAACCTTGGCGGTGATCTCGGCGTCGACCGAGGGCAGGGTCACGGGATACAGGCTGCGCGCCGCAGTCTGCCGGAAGCCAGCGACGGGGGTTTTTGCCGGAGCGCTGGCAATCAGGGCTGCCGTGCGCGCCGCGTGCAGAATGCGGCTGGAGGAAAGATCGTCGGTATAGGCATAGCCGGTGCGCTCGCCGGAAATCACGCGCACGCCGCATCCGGCGGAAATGCCTTGCGAAGCCGATTTCACCATCGACTCATCCACCATCAGCGAGGTGGAGGAAAGATATTCAAAATAAAGGTCCGCATAGTCGCCGCCGGCAGAAAGAGCGGCCGCGAGGTAATGTTCGAGGTCGTTTTCGGTGACGCCGTAGTGGTCGAAGAAAAAACGTTGTTTGTCTTTATTCCGATCCAGAAGAGGGTGATTGTTCAAGCTTTTACTCACAGAAATTAGATGCCGCCGGCCACAGGCAGACTCATTCGGGCGGATTGTTCATTATCCCATACGGGGCGGAAGCGGGCGGGCGAAACATCCACAGGAGAAATGTGACGATGGTCACATGTCACAGACAGCAGGGTGGCAGTGTCTGCATAATCCGAAACGGAGACTCCCATGCCGACAGTTACCCCGCAAGCCTTGACTCGAACCGTGCAAGACTTTCTGAGCGAAGCTGCGGGCGCAGTGGTGCTGGAAAATGGCGCTGTGGCCTTTGACTTGGCGCAATCCAAGTATTCGATTTCCGGCGAGTACAACCGCTGCCTGCTGCACCTGTGGTCGGCGGAACGCAACTCGGTGCGGCGCGTGCTGGAGGCTGAAGTCAAGAATGGCACGCTGCGTCTCGCGGTGCAGCGGCTGGGACAGGCGCGGCCCTCGAAGCTGGAGATTTGCCGCGAACGCGACCGCCGCACTCCTACGGCTCGACGGGCGGCCCGCGCCGCCTACGAGCAGAAGTTGCGGCGAACGCTGGAACGGCATTTTCCCGAATTCAAAATCACGCGGCTGACGACCGGCATGGATCTGGAGAAATCGTTCGGGCCGGTCTACACGCGAGGTTTGATGCGGCAGGGGCGCTCGGCCTATGCGGTACTTGGGGTTAATGCACAAGAAACGCAGTCCTCGATCGACGCGGCGTTGACCTTCGGCATTCTGTGGCTCGATGTGTGCCGGGAAAAACAGGCGACGAATGTGCTGGTTGAGGGTCTGAAGATGTTTGTTCCGGCGGAAACTTCCGGGCTGGTACGGGAGCGGATGGCGAACCTGAACCGGGATGTGGCTAAGTGGGCGCTGTTCGAGTTGGACGAGCGGCATGACGCGCTGGTGGAAATCGATTGCGCAGACCGCGGCAATGTGGCGACCCGGCTGGTGCATGCCACGGACGATGACGCGGCGCGCCAGCGCTTCAAGGAGTCCATTGCGAGAGTTCAGCAGATCCTGCCGAATTGTGAAGTCACAGTGCTGTCGGCGGCCGAGATTGTTTTTCGCTGGCGCGGGTTGGAGTTTGCCCGCACTCGTCTGGGGGGCGTCCCGGGATCGTTTCGCAGCGCTGAGGAAATTGTGTTCGGGGTCGGGGCGGAGGAGCGCGTTCTCGAGACACGGAACGAGGCCGAATTCACGGAACTTGCCACGTGTTTGCGCGACACGCGTCATCCTTATGGACCGCGTCAGCATCCGCTCTGGCGTCTGCGTCCCGAGAGATGGCTGGAGGCTCTGGTGGTGGGCGATGTGAGCGTGGTGGATGGTCGGCTGGTGCCATCGTGCCTTTATTCGCAGGTTCCGGCATTCTCCGCCTGCGACCGCGCCATGATCGATGTACTCACTACGACGCAGAGCGGTCGGCTGGCGGTTGTGGAACTAAAGGCAGACGAAGACATCCACCTGCCGCTGCAAGGGCTGGACTATTGGTCGCGTGTCGAGTGGCACCACGCCCGTGGCGAATTTCCTCGCTTTGGATATTTCGAAGGCCGCGAGTTGTCAGCCGAGAAGCCGCTGCTATTTCTGGTGGCCCCAGCGCTCCACGTGCATCCCGCCACGGATACGTTACTGCGCTATTTCTCTCCCGAGATTGAGTGGGAATTCGTGGGGATTGACGAGCGCTGGCGCGAGGGAGTAAAGGTTGTCTTCCGCAAACGTAGCGAAATCAAGCGGCACCGCGGCAGGTTGTAGCTTACCGGCCGCTACTCAGTCGCAATCCTCCTCATCACCGCAGAGGCCGACAATGCCGTATGGTCGCGGCACAATGGCGGGGAACCAGAATTGTACTTGCCGTTGCAGTCAGTAGGTTTAAACTCAAATTCTTGCCGCGCCGGTGGCTCCGGTGGCCGTGGCATTTGGAAAGAAGAGGAATCATGACTGTGGCCGGGAGACTGCGTTGTTTGGGTTCAGTGATCCTCTTTTCCTTCCTGCTCGCGGTCCTGGGCGGGTGCGGCACGAGTTCAGGCACGAAGTTATGTTCTGGCACGTGCACCGCGCCGACGGAATTTGTCTATGCTACTGAGCTGAATGATATCTCCAGCTTCAGCTTGAGTGCTGTCGGCATACCAACTCTTTTAGGAAACCAATCGGGGCCGAACAGCTCGCAAGACATTTTGGTTGATCCTTCGGAGAAATACCTCTACGTTTCTGACTTTGCAAATAGCAATGTCGATGCCTTCGCGATTAATGCAAGCGGTGGAGTTGACGGGGATCGTGGAATCGCCGTTTTCGGCGGGCTCGCCGACGGGCGGCATCGCGGTGGATCCCGCCACCAAGTTTCTCTATGTGACGCTGGTAAACACCGCGCAGGTGGCGGGATTCACCATTAACTCTAACGGTGCACTTACCCCGATCCCCAACTCTCCGTTCCCCGCTGGGAATACACCGTTCCAGGCAGTTGTGGATCCTACGGGCACGTTCCTCTATGTCAGCAACCTGAACGACTCCATGGGCGGAATTTCCGCCTATACGATCGACCCCGCGAGCGGCGCATTGACTGCAGTAGCTGGTTCACCATTCCCCACCCAGGTAAACTTCCCCGGACCGCACGGGCTGGCAATCGGGGCAGGTGGCAAATTCCTGTACGTCGGCATGTCGGGGAGCGTAAATGCGAACCATGTCGTCTCCGCCTTTTCGATCGACCCTGCGACCGGGAAATTGACCCAGCTTGCAGGCTCACCTTTCCCAACGGGCAACGATCCGCAGGGCGTGGCAACTGATCCTACGGGGAAATTTCTGTTTACCGCCAATGCCGGGGACAGCACGGTGTCTGCCTTTACGATTGACGCTACATCTGGCGGTTTAACTGCCGTTGGTTCGCCGTTTGCCCTCCAAGGTGCACCGGACGGACTAGCTGTCGATCCGACCGGAGGATTTCTTCTCGTCGCGACCTCCGGCAACAACGGCCTTGCAGTATTCAGTGTGAACGCTAACCAGTGGAGTACTGACTCCCATTTCTGGATCACCTTTTTCGACTGGCCAGGGTCTGAGTGGAGTGGCGGTCGCAAAACCACACTAGGTCAGGGCGCAGTACCGGCGGACATGGCGAAGTAAAAGCCGGGCGAAGGGGCGCAGGACCTTTTCTTACGAGAATTGGTGTCAGCCCGGCCACGCGCCCAGCAGGCGTCGCAAGTCCACTAACTGCCCCAGGTGATAGGCGTTGTGGTCGGCCAGCAGCAAGGCTTCCCGCAGAATAGTCTGGCCGTCGCCCCAGGGGATGCGGGCATAGAGATCCGTCTTTGGATTTGCGGCCAGGTCCTGCATGGCTTTCAGATCCTTGCGGAATTGCTGAACGCTCCTGTTCCATGCCGGCGCGCTCGGGGGACCTTCCGTCTTTGGCCAATATCCCTCGGGCCACTTGGGAGACGTGTATTTGGAGTTGCGGCTGAATTCGAGAATGTCCCATTGCGCCAGTCGAAGGTGCTCAAGCAGCATCCAGGCAGAGTGCGGAAGCCCGTTCGGTTTCTCGCCGCGCAATTCCTCCGGCATGTCTTTCACGACGTCGTCAAAGCGGACGTGAGCGCCACCCCCGTTGAGAAGGTAGAGCACGTGCTCGCGGAGTTGTTTGCCGTTCGGATCTTTGATGGCCATACGGTCCTTTTTCGTACTCTATTTTAACTGTCATCCCGAGCGGAGCGAGGGATCTTGGTTCTTACCTGCGCCACCAGTTTCGCCACCGCCGGCAAACACCAAGGTCCCTCGGTGACACTCGGGATGACAGCTCATGAAGGTGACATCGAGTCGTCACTTCTTAGAGTCTGTGTGGAGGGATCTTCCTCCGGTTCCTCGCCTCGAAATATGCGGCCAATGCCGCGCACGATGCGGCGCATGGGAAAAACACCCTTGTCATCCGCAAGAAATATTTCCCCGGTGCGGCGGCCGCGATAGTACCAGCGCTTGAGCAGCGCGAGGTGCTCCATGATCTCGAGCGCGGGCCGTGCCTTCCATTGGCGGGAACGAATCGAGAACAGCCAGCACCCGCGATTCCATGGATTGCGATTTCGTGTGCTCGGCAGGTTGAATCGAGAACACGGCCGGCCCGGAGATTGCCCCGCTGTCCACGCGGAAGAAAGTGACCGAGTCGGTCACGCCGCAGGGCTGGATGATCAGAGCCGAAAGGCGGTCGAGGCGGCGGACTATCTCGGGAAACTGGCTCAGTACCGGCTTCAGCTTCTCCAGACGAACGTGAATGGCGGCAGCTTCCTCAAACGCGAGATTGGCCGACGCTGCATCTCGCTGCGCGGAGAAATCACGAGACAAAGATTCTCCTCCGGAATCGAAATACGCTTGCACACGGTTTACTTCCGCGGAATATTCCTCGTCGGTGCAGCCTTTGAAGCAGGGCGCAAGGCACATCTTCATCTCGGAATAAATGCAGCCGGGAAACTTGGGATCGGGATTGAGGTCTTCGACGCAGCGGCGCATCTTGAAGAAGTCGAGCGAGTCGTTCATGAACTTCTCGGCGGCGGTGCGGGACTGGAATGGACCGTAGTAAAGTGTGCTGCCCTTGAGTCGTCCCAAGCGCGTAGTGACGGAGGCGCGCGGATATTGGTTTTCGAGATGCAGCTTAACTAGCGGCGCGAACCGGAAGCGCAGGCGGTTGCCATAGGTCTTGGGGAAGGCTTCGCGCAAGACGCGGTAAAGCAGGAAGCCGGATTCGAAGTCGGATCCAGTGGGTGCGTACTCGATCCAGCGCACGCGATCGCGCAGATTGAGTTTCTTCGTGCGTTCTTCGACCGGGCCGAGCAGGCGTTGCAGACGCCGCCGGAGATTTGCCGTCTTGCTGACGTAAGGCTCGGCTCGGGCGTCCTCGCCGCGCAGCAGGAAAACAGCCGGAGCAGCTGGAACGGAGGTCAAGACTTCCGCATCGCGTTCAGGCGAGAATTCCAGGCGCTCGGTCAGCACGGATTCATTCTAGTGCGGAATCACGGGGCAGGAGACCGTCTTGTTGAAAAGGCAAGCTCACAGCCCGCCGTGGAACCGTCCGAAAGCGTGGGCAAGCATCAGCGACATGGTCAGGATGCCCGCGCCGAGGACGAGCACGTGCTGCGTCTTGCGTAGATCGAAGCTGCCTACACGACAGACGAGCAGGTATCCGACCGCAAGGTTGAAGAAGCCCCATGCGACATTGACCGTCGAAGAAGACAAACCCACTCCGGGTGGTGATGAAAACGGGCTCTGGAAGGCGTGCCCTGAGATCCCGTTGCCGAGATGGGGCAGCGCATTCGCGAGGAATGCACCCCCGAAGAAATACGCTACGTAATGGTGCCAGCGCATTGTCGCTCCCTTCTGCTGTCAAACCGCTGCAGGCTTTATTGGAGATCTTTGTCGCAGCAGATTCGTGGTGATCGAATCACCGGAATCTGGCGCTGGCACTACGGGCCCCTTTTCGGAAATCTTCGCCGTCGAGTTCGAGGATGCGGCACATCTCATGCAGCCGGGATCGCATCGGCTCGCCGATTCGGTCGCCCAGCGTTGCGTCCTGCATCGCTTGTTCGGCCGCCTCTTTGGTGCTGGGGCTCAGGTTACTCTTGTACGTCCCTTTCTTAAGGTTCGGAAGGTTCGTGGTGATAATCGTGGTGCGGTTATCGTTGTAGCGGGCGTTGAGAATAAGACTGACGGTGTCCCCAACCCATTCGGTCGGCTTTACAGCCCCCAACTCGTCAAGAACCAGAACGTCCGTCTCGAACACCGGACGAAGAACGTCCAACTCTGTGGTTTGGACCGTGGTGTTGTACGAATTCTGGATTTCTTTCAGCAATTCGCGATAGTCATAGAAGAGGCAGGGAATGCCTTTGTTTATCAGTTCCTTAATGATACCGACCGCAAGGTGAGTTTTTCCGGTGCCAATCTTGCCGATAATCAAGAGGCCAGCACCCTCACCAGGATCGTACTCTTGAGCGAACTTGGAAGCGGAGATGAGCGCAAGCGCCAGGGAAGGATTAGATCCCGTGAGATCCGTCGTGTAGCTGGCCAGTTCGCAATGCTCGTAACGCCGGGGAATGCGCGCCGCCTCCAGCAGGGCCCCGGTTCGAGCGCGCAACTGGCAATCGCAGCGGGTAACACGCCGATCTTTGTTTACGTTGTTTACGTTCTCGTTTACGTCCTTGGACGCGCGAGGGCCGTCAGGAAGCGTCTTCCATCCCGTACCTTCGCAGAGCGGGCAAACTCCGGCTGCTGTCTTGATCAACGTCAACCTTCTTCGATCCTCTCAAACGGTGTTCTTTGACTTTGCACCCGAACGCCTGCTTCCCGCAAGTGCGAAACCAGAGCTGCCTGTGTACAAGCTGTGAAGCCGTGACCGAGCCTGTGGACGACGGAGGAAAAACCAGTGCTCAGTGGTCAGTGGCTAGTGGTCAGTACACCAGATCAATGCAAAAATGGCAGCGGCAAAAATGGCCATGGGATTTTACTGGCCACTGATTACTGACCACTGGCCTCCCGAACCGCCCTTTCCACCCGGAATCCGCCTCCGCTGCACCAATTCGGGACAAGGGGGTGCGAAACAGGCTTCGGGCGCGGATTTTCACAGTTGACATTCTGCGCAGAGAGAGGAGAATACCTCCCGTCGGGTTTCCCAACTCAGCCACAAGCTTTTGTCCTCCCGGTGACGGCTGGGTATGCAAAATAAAGAGACCTGCGAGGAGAAACATAATGAATAAGGCCGATCTGGTGGATAAGATCGCAGGCGCTTGCGAAATCAGCAAGGCGCAGGCTACAACCGCCGTGGATACCGCTGTGAGCAGCATTACAGGTGCGTTGAAAAAAGGGGATCGGGTAGCTTTGATAGGTTTCGGCACTTTCTCGGTATCGCAGAGAAAGGCGCGGAATGGGCGCAATCCGCAAACCGGCGCCACTATCAAAATTGCCGCCCGGAAGGTCGCGAAGTTTACCCCTGGGGCCGAATTGAAGAAAACAGTCAACAAAAAGTAGCAAAACAAGGGAACAAAGAACTCTGGATTTTTCACGAAAACGGCAGGGGGTCGGCCCTGCCGTTTTCGCTGCCTGATCTTCAGTACCTAGTACCTAGTACCGAGTCCCGAGCATTGAAGTCGGGGAGTCTTCTCGGTACTCGGTACTCGGTACTAGGTACTAGCATGATCGCCCATCTGCGCGGAAAACTGCTGTCGAAGCATCCCAATCAAGTGATCGTGGAAACGTCTGGCGTCGGCTACGAAGTGAACATCAGCGTGCCAACTTTTTCCGAATTGCCCGCCGCCGGCTCCGAGGTTGCGTTGCACATCCACACCCACGTGCGTGAGGACGTGATTGCGCTTTACGGATTTCTCCGTCCCGCCGAGAAGCAGTTGTTTGAGAAGCTAATGACGGTAAGCGGCATCGGGGCGAAGCTGGCCATCACCATCCTCAGCGGAATGGCGGCGGACGAGCTGGCCGCCGCCATCCGCGGCAATGACCTGGCGCGCCTGACGAGGATTCCCGGCATCGGCAAGAAAACTGCCGAGCGCATGGTGTTGGAGCTGCGGGACAAATTGCCTCCGGCGGCTGGGACCTCCACGCCGACCGTGCCGGCGATAAGTGCAGTGGAAGAAGATGTGCTCTCCGCGCTGATGAACCTTGGCTACCAGCGGGCCGCAGCCGAGAAGGTGCTGGCGAGCGTAGTCAAGAACGGAGTCGGCAAGAGCGAAAAGCCCGGATCATTCGACGCCCTATTCCGCGAAGCGCTGGCGAGTCTTTCGAAGTAGTAGTTGCATCCGGCAGTTGGACTTTTTACTTTCCAATACAGAACGTGCTGAAGATCAGGTTGAGAATGTCGTCGGTGGTGGTAGCTCCGGTGACGGCGTCGAGGGGCCGCAGGGCGTTGTAGAGATCGAGCAGCAGCATCTCGTGTGGAACTCTGGCCGCGACGGCGCCGGTAGCGGTAGCGAGCGCGGCCAGCGACTCTTGCACCAAGCCTTGATGACGAACGTTTGTGAGAAAGCCGGCTTCGGCTTGCGCTCCGGTCTCGCCACCGACATGGCGCAGAATTTCGGCGCGCAACTCGGCAATGCCCTCGCCGGTAAGGGCAGAGGCACGAACCCGCGCGGACTGACCACTGACCACTGACCACCGACCACTGCCCGCCAAGTCACATTTGTTTCCCACGACGATGACAGGGCGACCCTCGGTGTGCCGCAGAAGTTCTTCGTCTTCAGCCGTAGCCGTCTGCGATGCATCGAGCACCACCAACACCAGATCGGCGTCCGCCAACGCCTCCATGGATTTGCGAATGCCGATGGATTCGGCTTCGTCGAGGGCTTGCCGGATTCCCGCCGTGTCTACCAATTGAATCGGAATGCCGCCGATGGCAACGGTTTCACTCACCAGGTCTCGAGTGGTTCCAGGAGTCGCTGTAACAATAGCGCGCTCGCGTTCAACCAGGCGGTTGAACAAGCTCGATTTGCCGACGTTCGGGCGGCCCACGATGGCAAGCGTCAGTCCCTGATGCACGATCTTGCCGTAAGCGAAGCTGGCGGCAAGCTCCTCCAGCGGCTGGCAGACGCCATCAATGCGTTCGAGGATGGCTGCATCGGGCAGCACAGAGACATCGTCGTCAGCGAAATCGATGCCGGCTTCGAGCACCGCAATCAGCTCAACCAGCTTCTGTTTAATTGGCTGCAAGCGCCGGGACAAAGCACCTTCGAGCTGTTGGGCGGCAATCTTTGCCTGATAGAGCGTCTGCGAGTCGATCAGATCGCGGACCGCTTCGGCCTGGGTAAGATCGATGCGGCCGTTGAGGAAGGCGCGCATGGTGAACTCTCCCGGCTCGGCAAGCCGGGCGCCACCGCCGATGCACAGCTCGACAATGTGCCCCAGCACCACCGGAGACCCGTGCGCGGCAATCTCGACGATGTCGTCGGTAGTATAGGAGTTAGGCTTGGCGAAGTAGGTGACCACGACTTCGTCGATGCGAGCCGAGTTCCCAGTTTCGAGTTTCCGGTTTCCAGTATTTGCGGCACTAGAAACCGGAAACTGGAAACTTGAAACTTCAGGTTCACATGGTTCGATGAGCTCGCCAAAGATCGCTCGGCCGGTTTCCATCTCATGCTTCAGCCGCAGCATGGGCTTCGCGATTTCCCGCGCGCGCGGTCCGGCAAGCCGCACCACGCCAATACCGCCGCGGCCAGGCCCGGTTGCGATGGCGACAATGGTGTCGTCGAGGTTCACGCGCCGATTGTAGCGGGTACACTGGAGGACGACCAAGCTGCCGGAACCGAGCTGCGCGAAACTCAGTTGCGAACCGGACTTCTGCAGGAAAGGACCCAGAACGTGTCAGTCGCGGATGAACTGCTGCAAGCCAACCAGCAATTTGTGAAGAACTTCGATCTGGGAGACTTGGCGGTCCAGCCCCGCCGCCGGCTGGCCGTTCTGGCCTGCATGGATTCCAGAATCCTGTTTGAGCGCTGCCTCGGCCTGCATCCCGGAGACGCTCACATGATCCGCAACGCTGGCGGCATCGCGACTGACGACGCGATCCGCTCCCTGATCGTTTCGCATCACCTGCTCGATACGCAGGAGTTCATTATCATCAACCACACCGACTGTGGGCTGCTGAAGGTCAAGGAGTACGAACTGAGAGCGCATCTGACATCCAAGATGGGTGCCATCGCAAGCGAGCCTTCGCACTTCTATGGGTTTGACGATCTCGAAGCCAACCTGCGGATTCAGGTGCAACGGGTCAAGTCGCACCCGTGGATTCCGAAGCACATTCCGGTGCGCGGGTTTGTTTACGACGTGAAGACGGGAAAGTTGAGCGAGGTGAAGTGATCGTGGGGCGCGGGCAAGAGTGCCCGCGCCCCACCATCACTGTGCCACAGAATCACCGCGCCACGACTTTTTCAATCTCAGCTTTCAGTTCGCCATAAGGCAGCGCCCCCGGGTGGTACATGGCAACCTTGCCCGCGCGGTCGAGCAACACAAGCGTAGGCGTGGTCGAAGCGCCATACACGTCGAAGTTGTAGGTGCTGATGGGAACGGGCATGTCGAGCAGTCCGCCGTAGAAGCGGTGGCGGACGGCGTCGATGTAGGCGAGTTCTTCACTGGGCGCCGCCTTCTCCACTTGCGCGGTATAGCCATAGAGACGGGTGGGACCGAGGACGGTCAATCCCTTGGACGCAAACTCTGTCCGCAGTTGCGTAATAATGGGAGCTTCGGCTTTGCAGTCCCCGCACCAGTGCGCCCAGAAGAAAAGCAGCACGGGCGAGCCTTTCAGCTGAGCCAGCGCGGGCGGTTTCGATCCCAGGAATTGTTCCCCTCTTAGAGCGGGCGCCGGTTTTCCTTCGAACGAAAGCAAGTTCAGGTTCTTCTGCAGGCGGGCGCGAATCGACGTACTGCCATACGTATGCAATGCGCTCTGCAGAACGGCGATGGCTTGCGTGCGCTGCCCGCGAGCCGCCAGCGTCTGCGATTCAACTTCAATGGCCGCTCCCAAGGCGAGCGGCAGATGCGGTTCGGCATCGAGCGGACGCCGTTTGAGTTTCTCGACCACGAAGGCGTTCGTCTGTTTAGCGTAGACCGCCGCCTGATCGTAGTCGTGGGCGTTGAGCGCAGCGCGTCCCATCCACGAGTAGGCCTCGACGTACTCGGGCGTGACCCCGTTCCTGGCGCGGTAAGAGTTCAGTTGCGCCTCAGCCGCGGAAAAACTATTTTGAGCCAGCGCCGTGCGGACCTCTTCGACAACGCCTGCCCAAGCCGGAGTCACGAGCGCTATCAGAATGGCAAGCTTGCGGAAATACATGTCTTAGATGATGTATCTTTTGTCGCGTGGCTGGCAAATCCAGTTCCGGTCGCCCAAGCGTTCGACGCCTCCTAAGTCATTGATGTGGAAGGTAGTTGAGTTTTCCTGTAAAGAAATGTTGTAGCTATTTCAGGGCAGTTATCTTACAATTTACCTGCGTTTGATCTTTAGAGTTCCTTCGCAGTACCCAGTTTCTCCGCTAACCAGCGCGTGACCTGCCTGCAGAAGAAGCCTTCCGAAGTTCGGCGCTACATCAGAGAAAAAGGAACAAAGCAACACCATGGAAACAGGAACAGTGAAGTGGTTTAACGACGCCAAGGGTTACGGTTTTATCAGCCGCCAGAACGGTGAGGATGTATTCGTGCATTTCTCCGCCATTCAGGCGAGCGGCTTCCGCAGCCTCCAGGAAGGTCAGCAAGTGCAGTTTGACGTGGTCAAAGGCCCCAAGGGCTGGCAGGCCGAGAACGTGAAGGGTGCATAAACCACTTCGCAGCTAACAATTCGCAAGAAAAGGCGGCCAGCGATGGCCGCCTTTTTATTGGGCGATTGGGTGATCGGGGCATCCTGTGATTGAAATTCTTGGGATTCGCAATTGCGGATGACGAAATTGCGCAATCACCCAGCTATTGTTTGGAGTCGCGGATCAGGACAACATCGGAATCGACATGGCCGCGGATGACGCCTAGTTTGCTGCCGTCGTTAGACCAGTGGAAGTCGATGATCTGTTCTGATGGGAAATCGGTAATTTGCTTTCCCGGCGAGCCGTCCAGAGGCTGCGACCAGAGATTGTCCACGCCACCGGTGCGAACTGGATACACAACTGCTTTGCCGTCTGGAAAAAAGCGGACCGCGCCGCTCCGCGGCTTGTCGAACGGCAGCGTTTTCAAGGTCTGGCCTGAATCGAGCGCAACCACCATCAGCTTCTCCACGTGTTCATCGAGGTGGCCGAAGGCTGCAAAAGCTACCGCCTTGGAGTCGGGAGAAATATCGAAGCCATTGCCCACAAGCTGTTCTGTGACAGGTTCTGCTCGTCCGCCCTCGATGGATATCTTCATCATCCGGCCGCCATTTGCGGGCTCTTCGTATACCACCCAGCGTCCGTCGCGCGAGCAGACTGGGAACTGATCGACCTTGCCGTCAGAAAGTTGCTTCAGGTTCCCCCCGCCAGCATCCATACGCCAGATGTTCAGTGTGTTTCCTCCCTCCACGCCGCTGGTGAACACGATGTAGCGCCCATCGCCGCATGCTGACGGATCGGCAGTCCATGCTGGGGCATGGCTGGGCAATGGAACATTGCTGCCGGTTTCCGGATCGAGAAGACTGATTCCCGACCTTGATTCTCTTACTAGTTGAGCGCTGCTGGTCCAACTAAAATGGTAAAGCGGCGCGCCCGAGATGACTTGTTTGAGTTCGCCACTCTTGCCTCCTGCAGGCATGGTGAACAGATTCCACTGGCCCTGGCTCAGGACCGTGACCAGACTGTGTCCATCGACGGCAAGGCTGGGGTCAGAGTAATCATTGGTATCGCGCGTAATCGAACGAGATTCTCCACCAGGATAGGAAACAAAAATCAGTTGTTCCCTGCCGAGGCCGGATAGAGCGACGAGACCGCTGCCATTCGCCATCCAGACCGGGCGCTGCACTATGCTGGTGGCTGAAGTAAAGAAAAGTTTCTGCTTTCCGGTTTGAATATCCATTGCCACCAGACCGCCTAATGCATTTCCTGGCTGAAGCCGCATGCAGACGATCATTTTGCCGTCAGGAGACCAGGCGGGATCCTGGAGGCCGGTATTGGTTGGTCCGCTATAGAAAATCTTTTCGTTGCCGCCTTCGACTGACTTAATGATGAGAAGTTCTCTGCCAGCCTCGGGATTGTTAAAACGGAAGAACGCAAATTCCTTTCCATCGGGAGAAAAAGTGATGGGCGAATCGATGTCGGTGACGAGTTTCTCCGGGGTCCCGCCCAATACCGGGGTTCGATAGAGATACTTCAGCTCGTGACTACCCGGCTCGCTGCGACTGAAATAGAGATAATTGCCGTCGGGCGAAAAGCGTAGACTCGAATACTCTACGTCCGCAGCTTTGATCACTTCTGTATCGCTGTTGGTGGGCAAGTTGCGCAGCCATAGGCCCTGCTGGCCGCCGTTCTTCATCACATAGAGAATGTACTTGTCGTCCGGGGAGATTGCGACCAATGCGGCTTGACCCGTATCCGTCACTTTAAGGATTGAGATGTTTTGGAACGGAGCTGTGCGGCTGCGCGTAACGAACGCGTAGATTCCGTAAGCCGCCGCCGCCACCAGCACCACCACGACCCCCGCCAGCAACCCAGTACTAAGCTTGTTTTGGCGTGCGGCAGAGATCACGGCGGAGCTTCCGGACGCACGCACAGGGGAGGCATCGACCCTCAGGGCTGATGAGGATGCTGCAACAGGAAATACCGGCACGTTGCCTGACCCCGCCTGCACGGCCTTTCGTCCCGACTCCATATCCCGCTTCAAGCGCTTGAGGTCGCCGCGCAGATCGGCGGCTGATTGGTAGCGCAGGTCGCGGTCTTTTTCGAGAGCCTTCTCGATGATCTCCTCGATCTTCAGCGGCAGGGTGGAATTGAGCTGCGTAGCCGGAGTCGGATCGAGTTCAAGAATGGCATGGAAGACGACGGCGGAAGTGGCACCGGAAAAAGGAAAGCGTCCAGTTGCCATCTGATAGATCACGACGCCGAGAGAGAACAAATCGGTGCGCGGGTCTAGTTCTTCGCCGCGTGCCTGCTCCGGGGACATATAGGCGATCGTGCCGACGGTCGATCCGGGGCTGGTGAGATGCAGCGGGGCTGGAGAGTCCTGCGTCGCTCCGATCGTCGTCATCTCCATCTCACGGCGCGCCAGCTTGGCCAGGCCGAAGTCAAGCACCTTCACCTGCCCGCGCTGCGTGATAAATATGTTCGCCGGCTTGATGTCGCGATGGATGATTCCCTTAGCGTGGGCGGCGTCGAGCGCATCCGCCAGCTGGATACTCCAGTCCAGAAGGCGATCTAGCGGCAATCCTCCGGCGCTCAGGCGGCGGTCGAGAGTATCGCCTTCCAGCAACTCCATCGCGATGAACGAGTGCTGATCCCCATTTTCAAGCTGCACCTTTTCGACCGCATAAATGGTGCAGATGTTGGGATGGTTTAGCGCCGAGGCGGAGCGCGCCTCCAGCAGAAAGCGGTCCACCGCATTTTGGTCGCGGGAAAGTTGCGGCGGCAGGAACTTCAACGCCACCTTGCGCCCCAAGTCGAGGTCCTGCGCTTCGTAGACAACGCCCATCCCGCCGCTGCCGAGCTGGCCGCTGATGCGGTAGTGCGAGATGGTCTCGCCGGTCATAAGTGGTGGATCGAGAACACGTCGGAAATTCATCTTAGGAGGGATATGGAAGGCAGTCAAACGAAGACCACTGCCCACTGACCACTGTCTTCTTCGTAATCCCCGTTTCAAAGAAATGTGCGGTTTTGACCAGACCAGCGCCGGTCAGCTGAGATACGGTGTAAGGCTCAAGTCTGGATTGAGGAGTTGCGTCATGCGTTTGTCCAAATTCGCTTCCGTTTTCTCTACGGCAGTTATGTCCGCCGCATTTGTCATTCTTGCACCGTCCGCGTCCGCCGCTGGCAATGACCCCTGCAAGGTACTGACGGCGGAGAAATTCAGCCAAATTATGGGTTACACGGCGACCATAATTAAGAACGCTTCAACCGCGATGTCGTGCTTTTATCAAGGGCCGCATGAGTCAGGCGGACAATTCATGATTCTTACCGAGTCGGCATCAGGGCCGCAATCCGATGCCATGCTCAATCGGAGGGGTTCCTCACCTCCCTCTGACAGTGGCCTGATCGGGGGCTCCTACAAACAGGGGAGCGTCATCTTTTCTGTATCCATCAAATCATCAGATCAAGGCAAGTTGCAGGCACTCGTAGCCGAAGTAAAACGCAATCTGAAATGATTTCGTTCAGGCGGGTCTGTCCGATCACGCAGTCAAACTGAAGAACAGCGTCAGTAATCAGCGGCCAGGGCTAGTAACCCCGAGGGAACTTACTGACCACTGACCACTGCCGACTGACCATGTTTTTCTTCCGCTGCGCTCACGGAATCGAAGAAGCGGAACAGTTGTTCCACCCAAGCCATTCTTAAGGAGTTGCGGACGCGCTCGTTCACGCCCACCAGCGCAAGGCTCCGCTCTCTGTTCTGGCTGCTGACGAACGCTCCTACCAGCGCGCCAATGCCCGCCGAATCCACGTAAGGGACACCGGTAAGATCAATGATTAGAGAGCCTGTGTTGTCGGCGCGCACCGCGTCATCGAACGCCTCCATCGTGCTCATCACCAGTGGCCCTTCCAGTTGAAGAATACACTGTCCCGTTGCCAGGCGCTTTTCGATATGGAGGATCCGCTGCAGCATCGGGAGATGTTAGCTCGTGGCCATCCGGTACGCAATCAGCGAGGATCGTGCAAAATTCTGCATCTTGACAGCTGTTTCCTCGCGGAACATACTTCCCCGATCCTCGACTACTCCCCCAGCACAGTCTGCAAGGCCCAAGGAATCAAGTTTGAGCGAAAGGATGCCAGCCAATGAAACCTCGATTGAGGAAACTTGGATTGATGAAAATTGGATTGACAGCGCTGCGCCGCAAAGCCTAGCTCAACCTTCCCGCACTCGGCCAAAAAGCCTGGTCAACGTCCGCATCCCGGCATGCTGGCATTGGCGATCGTCCTGGGGCTCGCGTTAGCTCCGGCATCCGTGCATGGCCAGAGGTTCACATTACTTCACTCTTTCATCGGAAATCCCGACGGGGCGAATCCTAACGGAGGCATGATCCGCGATTCAGCGGGCAATCTCTACGGCACCACCGCGTGGGGCGGCGCGTTCAACTGGGGCACGGCATTCAAGTTGGATAAGACTGGCAAGGAGACGCTGCCCTACAGCTTCACTGGCGCCACGGACGGCGCCCAACCTTTCGGGGGGCCTGATCCGGGATGCTGCCGGCAACATTTACGGTGCTTCGGCCACGGGTGGCGATCTCAGTTGCATGAGCGGCGGCGCGAATACCGGATGCGGCACCGTGTTTAAGCTCGACAGCAAGGGCAAACAGACCGTGCTCCACATGTTCACCGGCATTTCCGATGGAGCGTACCCGAATGGCAACTTGATCCAGGACGCGAAAGGCAATTTCTACGGCACCACCGGGAATGGCGGCGGTCTTTGCGGCATCGGCTGCGGGACAGTCTTCCGAGTCGATGCTACGGCCAAGGAGTGCGTGATCTACAGATTCTCTGGTTCATCGGACGGCAACAGCCCACGCGCCGGCATTGTCCGGGATGCGAAGGACAACATTTACGGCACCACATACCTCGGTGGCGATCTGACTTGCGGCGCTGAAGGTTGCGGAACGGTGTTCAAGATCGATTCCATCGGCAAGGAGTCCGTGATCCACACCTTCACCGGCGGAACCGATGGCTATTATCCCTTTGCAGCCTTGGTCACGGACGGAGCAACCCTCGTCGGCGCCACCGCAAGCAGTGGCGCGTTCGGCTTCGGAACCGTCTTCCAGGTGGACAAGACTGGAGCCAAGACTGTGCTCTACAGCTTTGCCGGCGGGTCCGATGGTGCGAACCCGGTTGCAAATCTGGTCCGCGACGCAGCCGGCAATCTCTATGGCACGACTCAGAATGGTGGCGCCTTCAACTGGGGAACGGTGTTCAAGCTGGATAGCGCAGGCCATGAGACCGTGCTCTACAGCTTCACCGGGGGAACGGACGGGCGGAATCCCAGCGCATGCGTGATCGTCGACTCAGCCGGCAATCTCTACGGCACCACGAATACCGGCGGCATCGCGGACCGGGGCACGGTCTTCATGATCGCCCCTTGAACGGTGGTGCTTTAGGTGATCTTTAGAACACGCGAGATGTGATCGCCTGTCTGAGCCATCGCTGCAAGCTATGCGGCGGTGGCGTCTTCCGCCGCGGTCACAGAATCGAAAAAGCGGAAGAATTGCTCGACGTGCGTGACCTTCAGGGCGTTGTGGATGCGATCGCTCACTCCCACTAGCGCCAGGCTCCGCCCGCCATTCTGGCGCGTGACGTAGGCTCCCACTAACGCTCCGATTCCGGCCGAATCCACGTAGGGGACGTTGGTGAAGTCAATGATCAGCGAGCGTGAAGTGTCGGAGCGCACCGTAGACTGGAAAGCAAACACGGTGGTCATGACCAGCGTTCCGTCGAGGCGAAGAATGCGCTGTCCCGGTTGTGTCCCGGGCTGATCTTCAATGAGGAGAGCTTCTTGTGGCATGGGGGAGATATTAACTCCTGCGTAATATTGAATTGTTAACGCAGTGTTAATTTGGGGCAGTTTCTAGTTTCCGTTTCGAGTTTCCAGTGTCGCGACTACTGGGAACTGGAAACTCTCAACCCGGGCCACGCCGAAAGGCTTCGACGTTGAGGGGTGGATATGCTGATCCCTTTGAAGGGCGGGGCCAACGTTAGCTTTAAGTAAATTCGACGCTGCGACCGTTGCGGGCCTTTGCGGCTCGGGAAAACGCGCCCGCCTCATTCTCCAGAATGCCCCGCAAATCGCTTTGCAGTCCCGTGGAGCGCGTTGGAATGCTCGGATGACCCCGAAGGCCGCCCCGGACGTTTCCGTCGCTGTAGCTGCGAGTTAAATCGATTTAACTTGCCGATGCTTTGGAATCAGCAACTTGGGAGCGCCATGTATATCTTATTGAGATACAACAGTTTGCGCTTCGGGAGAGTTGGCGCTCATGAAGAATCAAGCACTTACACAGACGGTTTTGGCTGTCTCAAGGATAAGTCTTAGGGTTTCTCGCGACCGAAGCCCTCCCTAAGACCAACACCCAAGACCTATGACCTAAATAGCTGCCTGCTCGCGCCGTCGGGCCTGGATTTCAATGAAGACGTTGACCAGCGAGACCGCTGCCGGAGTCACTCCAGGAATGCGCGAGGCCTGGGCCAGGGTGCGCGGCTGCACGTGAGTCAGCTTTTCCTGCATTTCGCGCGAGAGCCCGCTGACGGAACGGTAATCGAACCAGCCGGGAATCGACCGCTGTTCCGACTTCTTCATTCGTTCCATGGCGCGCTGCTGTTGCAGCAGGTAGCCTTTGTACTTGATCTCGGTTTCCACCGATTTGAGTTCATTGCGAACTTCTGAAGAAATGAAAACCGCAGAGGACGCAGAGGACGCAAAGGCATTGCGGGCAAAGAAATCCTGCGCAAGTCCCTTCAATATTGGAACGAGTTTGTCGATTGTGATCTCGGGGCGCTTCAGCAGTTGGGCGCACGTTTGGCCGATGGCCGAGGTCCAATCGTAGGATGGCTCGGTGGCGCTGCCAGCGACAGCAGGTTCCTCGTCGCTTCGCTCCTCGGGATGACAAAGCGCTCGCTCCTCGGAATGACAGGGTGCAATGTTGTCTAGCATTTCAGAGGTTAGCCTTGTGCACTCCAATAACTTCCTCATGTGCTCCAGCCGCTGCTGCTTGGATTGAAAATCTTCCCAGGCTCCATCCGCGATCAAGCCTACCCGGCGGCCGTGCGGCGTGAGCCGGCGATCGGCGTTGTCGATGCGCAGGTGCAGGCGGAACTCCGCCCGCGAGGTAAACATTCGGTACGGCTCGTTCGTCCCCTTGGAGATCAGGTCATCGATCAGGATTGCGGTGTAGGCCTCGGTGCGGTCGAGGATCAGCGGGGGCTGCGCCTTCACTTGCAAGGCCGCGTTGATGCCCGCCATCAGGCCCTGGCACGCCGCTTCCTCATAGCCGGAGGTTCCGTTGATCTGGCCGGCGAGAAAGAGGCTGGCAATCTTTTTTGTTTCCAACGTGCGTTGCAATTCGGTGGGATCGATCGAGTCGTACTCGATGGCGTAGCCGGGGCGCAGCATCTCGGCGCTCTCAAGACCTGGAATCGACTTCAGGATCGCGAGTTGGACCTCTACCGGGAGGGAGGTGCTCATACCGTTGACGTAGATCTCGTGCGTGTTCAGCCCTTCGGGCTCGAGGTAGAGCTGATGCATCTCCTTGTCGGGGAACTTAACGATCTTGTCTTCGATCGACGGACAATAGCGCGGACCGATCGATTGGATCTGCCCGCTGTACATGGGCGAGCGATGCACGTTCTCGCGGATAACGCGATGAGTTTCGGGCGTGGTCCACGCGATGTAGCAGGGCACCTGTGAGTCGTGGTGCGCCACGCGCCTGGTGCGGAAGCTGAAGGGTGTAGGATCGGCGTCTCCGGGCTGCACCGGAAAGCGCGACCAGTCGATGGTGCGTCCATCAAGCCGCGGCGGCGTTCCGGTCTTCAGCCGGCAGCCGCGCAGGCCGAGCTTCTTCAGCGCTTCTCCGAGGAGAACTGCGTTCGGTTCCCCGGAGCGCCCCGCGGGATACTGCTGTTCGCCGCAGTGAATAAGGCCGTTGAGGAAGGTGCCGGTGGTGATGATGACGGCTTGCGCGCCCGCGGTGCGGCCGTCGCGAAGCTTGACTCCGAGGACCCGGGCTTCAGGCTTCGGCTGTCGGGCTACGGCGCGGGAGTCTGGATCATCATCGTCGGTTTGTTCTAAGGGATTGGCCCAGGCCCGAAGCCCGGAGCCCGAAGCCGGGTCCAAAATCAGCCCCGCCACTTCCGCCTGCTTGATCTTCAGATTCGGTTGCGACTCCAGCACTTCGCGCATCTTGAGACGGTAGGCTTGCTTGTCGCACTGCGCGCGCGGCGACCAGACAGCCGGGCCGCGCGATGTATTGAGCAGGCGGAACTGGATGCCTACCGCGTCCGTGATCTCGCCCATGATCCCGCCGAGCGCATCGACTTCGCGAACCAGGTGACCCTTGGCAATTCCGCCCACCGCCGGGTTGCAGGACATTTGCGCGATCAAGTCGACGTTGAGCGTGTAGAGAGCAGTCTTCAGCCCCATGCGCGCCGCGGCCATCGCGGCTTCGCATCCGGCGTGGCCGGCGCCGACCACGACTACTTCGAATTGTTCCGTGAACTGCATAAAGACAGTTTCCAGTTTCCGGTTTCTAGTTTCTAGTTCTTGTTCCGGCTTCTCGGCGTTGCCGCATCTCTCAAGACTGGAAACCAGAAACTAGAAACTGGTCCATTCATTCTAACAACTTAGCGGCACCCGTGAATTTCTGAGAGCATCCTCACCCGCCCTCCGTTTAAGTCTGCTGGGATTCTGCCGACAAACTCTTAGGAGAGACGATCATGACAAACGCTACCTTCGTTAAGAAGATGCAGGATTCCATGCAGCAGCAACAGGCCCGTGGCGAACTGGCGGTAAGAGACACGGTCCATGAGGCCAAAGTAGCTGAAACTGACGGCCCTGAGAAATGGCTTGCTCTGAAGACTTTGGTTGCACAATTCACAAGCGACATCAATCGAGGATTGGTGTCCGATGTGGGGCTGGCTTACTCCGAGGGAGGGCTGGATAGCTTCACGCTGCTGAATCGAGTATCGAACAGGTCGGTGCAGGCGAGTTTTGATTCCACGAATGCGGTCATTTCGTGTCACGGAGGAGCCAACGGCAATTTTCAGCCGCACGTGGAGGGAAACGAACTCGCCTATTCGTGGCAGAACTCCGCCCCGTCGAACCCGGTTCCCACCAGCGCCGGTTTTATTGGAAATGCCATCACGGTCGAGAAGATGAGTGAACTTCTAATTTCCTCGGTGATCAGTTTGTAAAGCGCGTTTCTAGTTTCTAGTCTTGGAGATGTGCCGCAGGAGTGTGAGTGGAGACTAGAAGCTGGAAACCAGAAACTAGAACTACCTAGCATCTAGAAACACTAGAAAAACTGATTCCCATCACTTGCCGACCTGCGGGGCCGTCCGTATAGTAGTCTGTCATACCGAAAGCACCAGGAGGCCATCATGAATACCACTCAGTTTTTCGAGCAATTGGAGGCAGCAATCGCCAGGTACGATCTGCTCTGCCATCCTTTCTACCGGGCGTGGACGGCGGGTGAGCTGACGCGCGACGATCTGCGGGAGTATGCCCGTAACTACTACCATCACGTGGAAGCGTTTCCCTGCTATCTGGCGGAACTTGCCCTTCGCCTGGACGAAGGCGAGTTGCGGCGCGCGGTGCTGGCCAACATGTGTGACGAGAAAGGCGCAGCCGGTGGAGCGGGGAAAGATTCTGTGTCTCACTCTGAGCCTCACTCTGAACTCTGGCTCGATTTTGCCGAGGGGATGGGAGCGCGGCGGGACATGCGCTGGCATTTGCCGGTGGCGGAAATCCGGCAGTTGATGCAGTACTTCCACCGCGTCGCCGGTGAAGGCGCGCCGGAAGAGGCGCTGACCGCGTTTTACGTCTACGAATCTCAGGTGCCGCGGATCGCCAAAGAAAAAGAACGCGGCCTGCGCGAGATGTATAACGCCGATGACAAAACTTGTGGCTACTTCGCACTGCATGCCACCGCCGATGTCTTCCACGCGAATGTGTGGCGGCAGCAACTGGAGAATCGCATCGCGGCCAATCCGGAGGCGGCGCAAGCCGCGCTGGACGCCGCCGAGAACACAGCCAAATTGCTGTGGCAGGCTCTGGATGGAATCGAAGCGGCGCGCATGACGCACGCGGCGTAGAGCGAACGGAAACAATTCGGGCGTTCGGCACGAGCCTCGGAAAGTTTCCGCCCGTGCAAGAAGCGTACCTCAGGTGCTGAAGCGCTGCCGTATTTTTACCGACTTAACGGCACATGGAACTCGTGCCCTTCCCGGATTCGGCTTGACCCTGAGTTTTTCCAACCGGCAATGGCGAAGCAAGTCCCGATCGGGGCGCGCGGCGAGGCGCGGGAAACCGTGGAGTTCGAGCACACGCTGACCTCGCATGACGCCAGGTTGCCTCCGGTTTATTCCACGCCCGACATGATCCGACTGATGGAGACTGCGGGCTTTCACGCGCTCCAGCCCTACTGTGAGGGGGACGAGATCTCTGTGGGGACTGCGATTCATATCGAGCATCGCGCGGCCAGCGGCATTGGCGCGCACATCCTGGCCGAGGCCGTGCTGGAGTCGTTTGACGGGCGTTTCTATACCCTGCGCGTAACGGCTCGCGACGACGTGCGGGAAATCGGCCGCGGTACCGTGGGACGGGCTATGGTTAGCATTGGCAAGTTTGTTGGGAAGATGAAGGGGAAGTGACGAAGTCCGAAGTCAGAAGTCAGAATGCAGAAGTTAAAACCCCAGGACCCAAGACCTAGGGCCTGACGCTTCACGCTACAATTCCATACAATGTCCACTCAGTTTCGCATCGAGGCGACCAGCCAGCGGGCTCGGGCCGGGCGGCTGGTCACGCCGCACGGGGAGGTCGAAACCCCTGTGTTCATGCCGGTCGGCACGGTTGCGTCCGTCAAGGGCGTGCCGCAGGACGTTCTTGAAGAGCTTGGGGTGCAGATTCTGCTCGGCAACACCTACCACCTGTATTTGCGTCCGGGAGTCGAGACCGTCCGCAATCTGGGGGGGCTGCACGGTTTCATGGCTTGGCCGCGGGCGATTCTCACTGATTCCGGGGGGTTTCAGGTCTTTAGCCTGAACGAGCTTCGCAAAGTCACGGAAGAAGGCGTCACGTTTCGCTCGCATCTGGATGGCTCGCCGCACTTCTTCAGTCCGGAGAGCGCTTTGGGGGCGCAGATCGGCTTGAGCGCGGACATCGTCATGGCGTTTGACGAGTGCACGGAGTATCCCGCCGATCGGGCGCGGACTCGAGCTTCGATGGAATTGACGTTGCGCTGGGCGGAGCGCAGCAAGAAGTATTTTGAAGAGCATAAGTGGGAAGTGCCGTGGAGAGAAGTTTCCAGTTTCCAGTTTCTAGTTTCTAGTCCCGACACTGGAAACTGGAAACCGGAAACTGGAAACTCGACTCAATCTCTCTTTGGCATCGTTCAAGGCGGCATGGATCTGGAACTTCGCAAGGAATCCGCCGAGCGGACTGTCGAGATCGGCTTTCCTGGCTATGCTATCGGCGGACTTAGCGTCGGTGAGCCCCGGGAGCGCACGCGTGAAGTGGTCGAAGCTACGCTGGAGCACCTGCCCGCCGACAAGCCGCGCTATCTGATGGGGGTGGGCACGCCCGAGGAGATCGTCGAATACGCCAGCCTTGGCGTCGATATGATGGATTGCGTGCTGCCTACGCGGGCTGCACGCCATGGGCTCCTGTTTACCTCCGAGGGCAAGGTTTCCATCAAACAGGCGCGGTATGCGCAAGATGCGGGTCCGCTCGACCCCAACTGCGGCTGCCGGGTTTGCCGGCGCTACTCGCGGGCATACTTGCGGCATCTTTATGCTTCCAACGAAGTGCTGGCTCAGGTCTTAAATACCCTGCATAACCTGAGTTTCTACCTTGACACTATGCGCAGGGTGCGTCATTCTATTCAGCTTGGGGAAGAGTCCCGTTTTCTCTAGCGTCTGGTTTCGACCGAGCCGTGACCTTTCTAGGGAGACCTCCCCGGGTTCAAGCCTGAACGGTAGATGATCCGGCCGGAATCGATCAGCACCCCGTCGTGAAATATCAGCGGCGCTTGCAGGCGTGGGCGGTTGTTCGCGGATTGGCGACCGTAATTCTGGTGAACGTACTCAAGTGAACATACTCTAGTGAACATGCAATTCCTTTTAGCAGTGCAGGCGGGTGGCGGCGGAATGGGGTGGTTGAGCGTCGCCCCTCTCCTTTTTATCTTTGCCATCTTTTATTTCCTGCTGATTCTTCCCCAACAGCGCCGGCAGAAGAAATGGACGACCATGCTGGATGCCCTCAAGACCGGCGATAAGGTGGTCACTAGCGGTGGCTTGCGGGGAACCATCATGGCACTCAAAGATGATTCCATTCATCTGCGGGTTCCTCCGAATAATCTGGTGCTTGAAGTGACCAAAGCCTCCGTGACCCAAGTCACCACGACGGAGGAAGAAGCAAAAGCCAAGTAATGCGAACCTACATCGGGATGCTGTTTTCGTTATGAATAAGAATCTTCTCTGGAAATTGGCGCTGGTCGTCGGAATTCTTCTCGTCTTTCTATTCGGGATATTCGGCATTCCGCAGAGCTTTTCCGGCCGGGGCTTGCTTGATGCGATGACCAAGCGCATCAACCTTGGGCTGGATTTAAAAGGCGGAACTCACCTGATCCTGCAAGTGCAGGTGAATGACGCGGTGAACGTGGATGCGCAGAATGCCATCGAAATCCTTAAAGAACAGCTCAACAAACGCAAGATTGCCTTCGCCGACATTTCCCAGCCCGACGCGCAGAATAGTCCCGACAAGGTGGTATTGAAAGGCATCCCGCCGGACGCACGGAAAGATCTGCTGGAAATCGCTTCGGACCGCCTGCCTGAGTACAACCTGACTTCGGGAGCGGATAACACCTGGACTCTGACCATGAAGCCGCAAATGCTCGCCGACTTGAAAAACAAAGCGGTGAGCCAGGCCATCGAGACCATTCGCAACCGCATCGATGCGCTGGGCGTAAGCGAGCCGACCATCCAGGAGCACGGTCTCGGCCAGTATCAGATTCTGGTGCAGTTGCCCGGCGTAGACGATCCCGGCCGGGTGAAGGACATTATGCAGTCCACCGCCATGCTTGAGATCAAGCAGGTTCTGGGTGGACCATATCCGAGCGAGCAGGCCGCGCTACAGGAAAAGGGTGGAGTATTGCCGCCGGACGCGATTCTTATGTCGGGGCACGGAGCTCCCGGAGCGACTCCGGGGGAATTGTCCTGGTATCTGGTATCGCGGGTTTCCGCCGTTCGGGGCAAGGACTTGCGCGACGCGCAAGCCAGTACCGACTCCCAGACCGGCCAGCCGAACGTGCGCTTCCAGCTGACCGGCGAGGGAGGGCAGCGCTTTTACAACTTCACTTCCGCGCATGTGGGCGAGAGCCTGGGCGTGGTGCTCGACAACAAGGTCCAGGAAGTCGCAAACATCAAAGAGGCGATCCGCGATACCGGCGAAATCAGCGGGGGCAGCATGACCTCGCAGCAGGCGAAGGATCTGTCGATGATCCTGCGCTCGGGGGCGCTGCCGGCGGGGATCAAGTACCTCGAAGAGCGGACGGTGGGGCCGTCGCTGGGCAGCGATTCGATTCGCCACGGCGTGATGGCCGCCATCGTCGGCATGATGGCCGTGCTGATTTTCATGCTGATCTACTACCGCGCCGCCGGCATCAACGCCGACATTGCGCTGATTCTGAATCTCATCATCCTGCTCGGCTTTATGGGCTACTTCGAGGCAGTGCTCACGCTGCCCGGAATCGCCGGCGTGATTCTTACCGTCGGTATGGGCGTGGATTCGAATGTCCTGATTTTCGAGCGCATCCGCGAGGAATTACGCAATGGCAAGACGCCGCCTTCCGCGGTGGATCAGGGTTTCAGCCACGCCTGGATCACCATCGTCGACACGCACGTGACTACGATTGTGTCGGCGGCGATCCTGTTCATCTTCGGCACCGGCCCGGTGAAGGGATTTGCGGTCACGCTCACGTTCGGTCTGCTGGCGAACTTGTTTACCGCAGTGTTCGTGTCGCGGCTGATCTTCGACTGGATTTTGAGCCGCAAGCAACGTGGGGAAGCGTTGAGCATTTAGGAAGAAAAAAAAGTTTCTAGTTTCCGGTTTCTAGTTTCTAGTTGGAAAGCCGCAAACCGGAAAACTGGAAACTAGAAACCAACCAGAAACTAGAAACTAAGGGGTTAAGGTGGAGTTCTTTCGCAATAGCAACATAGATTTTCTCGGCAAGAAGTGGTATTTTCTTGCCTTCTCACTGGTGTTCAGTGTGGCGGGTTTACTCTCCATGTTGTTCTGGCATGGCATCCCGTACGGCGTGGACTTCCGCGGCGGCACTCTGGTGTATGTGAAGTTTGCGCACACGCCGGACGACAACGCGCTGCGGGCGAACCTGGACCGGGCGGGGTTGCACAACTTCAAGCTCCAGCGCTATGACGTTCCGTCGAACAACGAGGAACTGATTGACCTTGACGTGCAGGAAACCAGCGAGCAGGCGCTCGACCAAGGTAAGACGCGGATCATCAACGCCCTCGAAACCAACGTCCCGGCCGGCAAACAGGACCTGAACAACTCGAGCTTTTTGACGATCAAGAATTATCTGATGGACAAAGACCCCCTGCACCTGGGTTCGGACGCCGACCAGAAGTATAGTCAGCAGGCGCAGGCAATCGTGGATACCCGGGACAAAGTGCAGGGCGGGGTGCTGAGTTCGTTCGATCCATTAAAGGGGGCCGTCGAACCGGCGGTGGCGGCTTCTTTGCCGGATGCGTTCTTCCTCTCCGATTTTGGAATCCGCAATGTCGAGATCGTCGGACCGCAGGTGGGTGCGCAACTGCGCAAGCAGGCCTTGCTGGCGACGGCGTATTCGCTCGCGGGAATGCTGATTTACCTGGGATTCCGTTTCGAGTGGATCTACGGAGTCGCCGCTGTGGTCACGGTTTTCCACGACACGCTGATCACTGTGGGAGCATTCTCGCTGCTCAACAAGGACATTTCCCTGACCGTGATCGCCGCCATTCTGACCTTGATTGGTTACTCTAATAACGACACCATCGTGGTATTTGACCGCATCCGGGAAAACATTAAACTCATGCGGCGGGAAAAACTGTCGGAGATCGTCAACCGCAGTATTAATCAGACTTTGAGTCGAACCATCTTGACAGCGGGCCTAACCTTCCTTACCGTACTTGCACTCTATTTGTTCGGGGGCGAGGTGCTGCGCGGGTTCAGCCTCGCGCTGGTAATTGGCATCCTGATCGGAACGTATTCTTCGATCGCGATCGCGGCACCGATCCTGGTGGCTTATCAGGATTGGAGGATGGAGAAAGGCAAGCGGACGGCTGTGGTGTCAGTTCGGGCCCGGTAACGCCAGAACCGGTGATTCTCGGTTAGTGCTTTATTTGCAGGAGGTTGGAAGGTATTGGTTCAGGGCTGGCGGGCTTGGGTAGACATCTTTCGCAATGTGGGTGAATTCGGGAGCAAAGGGGAAGCGGTCGGTGTCTAAGCTTACGTAGGCTCTGTAGGGAGGAACACTATGTTTGAAGATAGCCTTCTTGAATCTGGAGGCAGGCTGAAAACGAAGCGAGGACGGACGACCACTTTCGCTATCATTCTTGAGATAGGGTTGGTCGGACTGATGGTCCTGATGCCACTGATCTTCACGGAAGCCCTGCCCAAGCAACAGTTAATGACATTCCTGGTGGCCCCCCCACCGCCTCCACCGCCTCCGCCCCCGGCAGCCGCACCAGTTAAGGTTGTAAAGCAGATCCAGACTGACATCGTGAACGGGGCTCTGCGCACGCCGACCAAGATTCCCCAAAAGATTCAAATGATCAAGGAAGAAGAAGCTCCGGCGCCGGTGATGGCGTCCAGCGGCGTAGTGGGTGGCGTTCCGGGCGGAATTCCCGGCGGCCAGATGGGCGGCGTAATCGGCGGCATTATCAGTTCCACGCCGGTGGCCGTGCCCAAAGTCGCTACCCCGCAGCGCGTACGTGTTTCGGCGGGCGTAACCTCAGGACTGCTTGTCAAGAAAGTGCAGCCGGTCTATCCTCCTCTGGCGCGGCAGGCCCGCATCCAGGGAACGGTTCTGTTGAGAGCGCAGATCGGCAAGGATGGTTCCATCCAAAACCTGCAGTTGGTCAGCGGGCATCCCATGCTGGTCCAGAGTGCGCTCGACGCCGTCAAGCAGTGGAAGTACAAGCCGTATCTGCTGAACGGCGAACCGGTCGAAGTTGATACGGAAGTAGCGGTGAACTTCACCCTGTCCGGAGGTTAGGAATTCCCGGCTGGTGTAACCGAACAAGGCATAAGGCAACCAGGCATCAAGCAACAACGCGTGGCGCAAGAAGCGTAACGCAGCAACGTTGGAAAGTGTAACTGGAAGGCCCTCCCCCTCCCACCCGACCACGGTGGCCGGGAGAGCCCTTTTATAGGGCACGGCCGCTGTGCCTTTCGTCTCAGGTACGCGAAGTCGGCTCTCGGTCAACTTTCTGGCGTCGAGCTTCATTTTGCGTACAGATCTCGCATCAAAGTCTAAGAAGTTTCGAGGAGGGAAAAGCAACTCATGTTAGCTAACTTGGCAGGGGAAGTTTTCAATCATGTGCCCAGGGTGGCCGCCTGGATTGTGCAAGAAGGCGGCGCAGTGGGATGGGATCCGATTTCGCTATGGAAGCAGATGGGTATCATCGCGAAGCTCGTGGTCATCATTCTGTTCATCATGTCAGGCTGGTCGATCGGTGTCATGATTGACCGCGCCATGGCATATAACGCGGCCCGCAAACAGTCTCGTGCCTTCGCGCCGGCCGTGGCCGGCGCTCTGCGCGATGGCCGCATCGACGAAGCCATCAAGGTCGCCGAGCGCAACAAGAAGAGCCATCTGGCCAAGGTTGTCACCGCCGGCCTCATGGAATTCAAGGCTCACCAGGATAGCCCCGGCGCCATCCCCGGCGAGACCATTGAAGCTTCCAAGCGCGCTCTAGAGCGCACTGAGGCCATTGTCCACGCCGAACTCAAGCGTGGCCTGGGCGGACTGGCTACCATCGGTTCGACGGCTCCATTCGTGGGTCTGTTCGGCACGGTGATGGGCATTCTGAACGCCTTCAAGGGTATTTCCGAACAGAAGGCAACCGGTCTGGGCGCGGTCGCAGGCGGCATCTCCGAGGCTCTGGTAACCACGGCTTTCGGCCTGCTGGTCGCGATTCCGGCTGTCATGATGTTCAACTACCTCACCGGCCGCGTGGAAGCGTTCGACGTGGAGATGGACAATTCGTCGAGCGAACTGATCGACTACTTCCTGAAGCGGCGGGACGTTCGCCGGTCCTAAGCTGAAGTTAAGCTGGAGTATGGACCGGTAGTCCGCCATTGAGTTGCTGTCCGGCGCTGGGACATTCCCAGCGCCGGCCTTCCCAACCCAGGCGGCGCGAGGTTCGCCGGCAACGGGCAACTGGCCGGCATCTGCTTGAAGGAGAAATCATGGCACTAGCTAAACGGAACGAAGGGGCCAACGTCAACTCGGACATCAACGTTACACCGATGGTGGACGTGATGTTGGTGCTGCTCATCATCTTCATGGTGATCACGCCCATGTTGCAGAAGGGCATTAGCGTGGATATGGCCAAGGTAAATAATCCCTTGCCGATGCAAGACGCGGACAAGGAAGACGCGTTGCTGGTTTCGGTGATGCGCGATGGAACGGTCTATTTCGGCGCCGACAAGCTTACGGGCCCAGTGGACAGCCTGACCGGCAAGGTGAAGGATCGCCTGACGAACAAGACCAATAAGACCGTTTACCTCAAGGCAGATGCCCGCGCGCATTACGGCAATGTAGTCGGGGTGGTGGACGCGGTGCGCGCCGCCGGTGTGGACGATCTGGGCTTGCTCACCGAACAGAGGAAAAGCACTCCAAACGCTCCGCCGGCCTCTCCGACGGGCGGTCAATAGAGGAGAACCGACCATGAGTATGGCAGTTGGAACCGGCGGAGGGCAAAGCGCCAACATTAACGTCACTCCGCTGATTGACGTGCTGCTGGTGCTGCTCATCATTTTCATGGTGATCACACCTTTGACGCCGAAGGGTTTGGACGCGCTGGTGCCTCAACCGCCGCCGCCCAATGCGCCCAAGAACAATACGCCCGACCGCACCATTGTGGTGCAGTTGATCGATCGGGGTGCCGGTCAAGATCCCGGCCTCAAGATCAACCAGGAAGATGCCACGTGGGATAACCTTCAGGGGCGTCTGGCCGATATCTACAAAACCCGCGCCGAGAAAGTCATGTTCGTCAAGGGCGATGACGCTATCCCCTTCGCCGACGTGGCCAACGTGATTGACATCGCGCATGCTGCGGGAGTAGACAAGGTTGGTCTTATCACGGCAAAGATTGAAGCCGGCGGTTAAGTCCGCCTGGCGTAGCTGAGATTCGTATCGGGGCATGCCTTCAGGCGTGCCGTAAGTGCAGTCGAAGGGCATGCTGTGAATGGCGCCTCCTCGGCGCGCCTTAAGGCGCTGAAGTTTCAGTAATCTCGAAGGTCGGCATCGCATTCAGCCCGCGCCCGGGATCCACGCTGTTCGTGGCGTTCGGCCAGCGCTTGTCAATTTGGTGTCTCTGGGCCTAGGATGCTGTGGCAAGGGAGACTTATACGGCAATGAATAAACACATTCGAATGCTAACGCTGGCGGCCGCTGCGCTGGCGCTCTTCTCTTCCGTGGGCTGCAGCAAACTGCGGGCTCGCGACCAGCTTAACAAGGGTGTGACCGCTTACAAGAACGCCAAGTACGAAGAGGCCATCGATCACTTCCAACAGAGCGTTGCCCTGGACCCTTCCCTCATTAACGCCAAGATGTACCTGGCGACGGCTTACGCTCAGCAATACATCCCGGGCGTCGAGGGGGCCGATAATCTCAAGATGGCGGACCAGGCCATTGAGCAGTACAAGAAAGTGCTCGACATGAATGCGGCGCGCGATCAAAAAGTAAACGCCGCCAAGGGAATCGCCTACCTGTACTTGAACATGAAGAAATTCGACGACGCCAAGAAGTATTACCGCATGGCCGCCGACATGGATCCCAACGACCCCGAGCCCTACTACTCCGTGGGCGTGATTGACTGGACGGCTTGCTACCAGCCCCGCATGGAAGAGCGCGCCAAGCTTGGCCTGAAGCCGGACGAGAACCTGAATCCCAAGAACAAAGACCAGAAAAAGGTCTGCACCGAATTGAAAGAGAAGAACGAGCCTTCAATTCAGGAGGGCATTGAGAGTCTCAACAAGGCCATCACGCTGCGTCCCGATTACGACGATGCCATGGCTTATTTGAACTTGATGTACCGCGAGAAGGCCGATGTGGAATGCGACGACCTCGCCGCCCGCCAGGAAGATCTGAAGACTGCCGACCATTGGGTGGACCAGACTCTGATCACCAAGAAGGCCAAAGCTGAGAAGCAACCCGGCCAGCAGCAAGGCATCACGCTCGATCAACCGAAATAGGATCAGCCGAAGTAGGATCGCGCTTTAGCGGCGACTGAATGCAGCCCACAGCCTGGCCTGAGCCTCCCAAAGGCTTGCTAGCCGTGGGTTTCTTCTTTGTGTGCGAACCTTCAATCGGCGACCCATTCAGCAATTTGGGCGGCTCATGCCCGAGCAACCTCGTGGATTCCAGATGATACTATGCCAATCAGGAAGCCTCTGATGCGCTTCATCGACCGCGAAGAAGTGGCCCGCCGGCTGACTTACGAGATGTGCATTCCGATCGTGCGCGACGCCATGATCGCATTTTCGCGCGGCGAAACCCGGCAACTTCTGCGGTCGATCATCCCGCTCGCCGATGGGCGCTTATTCGGTGTCATGCCCGGCGCCATGGGACCGCGCGCGCCCTTCGGCGCGAAGTTGATCAGCGTCTTCCCGGAGAACTTCGCACTGGGAATACAGTCGCATCAGGGTCTGGTCATTCTGTTCGACCCCGAAAATGGTGCGCCCGTTTGCGTCGTCCATGCGGGCGAGATTACAGCCATCCGCACGGCAGCGGCCAGCGCAGTCGCCACCGACGCGCTGGCGCGCAAAGACTCCCGCCGCCTGGCGATCCTGGGTTATGGCGAACAGGCCGCGACCCACGCGCGCGCGATCGGCAAGGTGCGTCGCGTTGAATCCATCAAGATCTGGGGACGTTCGCCCGAACGCGCCCGGGACTTCGCTGAGCGCACGCAAGCGGAACTTGCCGTGCCCGTCGCCAGTGCAGCAAGCGTGGAAGAGGCCGTCGTTGAGGCCGACATTATCTGTACCGTAACCTCTTCGGCCGAACCCATCTTGAAGGGCGCGTGGGTGCAGCCGGGAACGCATTTGAATCTTGTCGGCTCAAGCCATGCGGGGCCAGTGGAGGTGGATAGCGATTTGGTCGTCCGCTCGCGCTTCGTTGTCGACAGCCGCGAGGGCGTTCTGGCGCAAGGCGCGGAATTTCTCAGGGCCAAGGCTGCGGGATTAATAGGGGACGATCACATCGTCGCTGAAATTGGCCAGGTGTTGGCGGGCGAAGTCGAAGGCCGCCGCTCCAACGAAGAGATCACCATTTACAAATCGCTTGGACACGTCGTCCAGGACTTGGCCACGGCGTGGGCGCTCTACGCGGAGGCTGAATAGCGCCCTACTTCACGAATGAGCAGTGATTTGTCAGTCATTCCGCCCTCAGTTACTCCACCCAAGGATGTGCCGCTCAAAGTCGAAACTGAGGCGTTTCGGGCGGAGGCAGGAAATGCCGATCATGCCATCCCAGTTGCTTTCCATTTCTTTCCTGTTGGCCACGACAGCCGCTCGCTGCGGGCCCACCTCCTGGGTTCCAATCCTGGCCTGCTGGAGCACGATCGTCTTGTACGTAACATCCCCTGAAACGTTCTCCCCTCTTCCGGTGGCATCGCTCCGAACATAATCCACGCCGCCCAAGTTGTCCTCAAATAAGACGAGCCGCGGTGTTCCCGTATCGAAGAGGAGATTCAACTGTCGGCCGCCGCTCTTCAGGTTCACCGTGATGAACTGCCGACCGGCCGTGAAGGGTGCGGTGTGAGGTTCCATCGAAGCTCTGAAAAACATGCGGCGGTTTGCATAGTCGAATGTGAAGCTGGTCGCGCCCAGCACATCCAGTCCGATTACTGCGTCAATGCTGGTTCCCAGTCCGCTTGCAATCCTCGAAAAGTCCGCGACCATGACCTGCAGGTTCTGCCGCCGCAAGGGACCAAACTGAAGATCGGGGAGGATGACGCTGGCTGACACAACATTCTTGTTGAGGAGTGCCAGGCTGCGCGTGCTGCTCTGCAACCCAAGATTTGCGGAAACCTTCGCGTCGATCATGCTTGGATTGGTGCCGGTATCCAGCACCAAGTGTTGATGGTCGAGGTTGCCCAACCGTCCTTCCACGACGATCAGGTATCCCTGGTAGAGCTTGATGGGAATCTCTGCGGCTTGCAACTCCGGCATAGAGGTTCGTACGGCATCACCTCCGAAAGCGATGGGGCGCGTACTGCTGATCAGGACTGCCAGCAGAGACGATTGCGCAAGCTTGCGAGCGGTGCAAGCAAGAAGCCGCCGCCATTGCGCTCCGGCTATGACCCGCGCCGACGGCGATTTAAATCGCTCACCGACGTTGTCGAGCCTGCATTTGCACCGCGCCATGCAAGAGTGACGGCGACGGGCGAGACAAGACAGCGGGCCTTGGGACGTATAGGCCGGTTGCCGGGATGAAGACCTTGAAAAACGCGGACGACAACCGCCGGGATTGCGTCCCCTGCGACTTTTAGCTCGTTCGCTGCAACGCCCCGCAACCGTCGAATCTGCTGTAGAATCTTGGGTTCGCCAGCACAGTGTGGACGTTCTAGAGAATGTTCAAGAAAATTCTGATAGCCAATCGAGGCGAGATCGCGGTGCGCATACTGCGTGCGTGCCAGGAAATGGGGATCGCCGCGGTTGTGGTTTACTCTGACGTGGATCGCGCCGCGCTGCACGTGCGCAAAGCCGACGAAGCCTATCCCATCGGCGCTGCCGCGGCGGCCGAGTCTTATCTCAACATTCGTAAGATTCTCGACGTGGCCGAGCGCTCCGACGCCGATGCCATTCATCCCGGCTACGGATTCCTCTCCGAGAACCCGAAGTTCGCTCAGGCCTGCGTTGACGCGGGAGTGAAGTTCATCGGCCCAACCGCAGCAGCCATGGAAGCTATGGGATCGAAAACGCGCGCCCGCCAGGCTATGGAGAAAGCCGGAGTCCCTTTCGTGCCCGGCACTTTGCGCGGAGTGGAATCGTTCGAGGAGGCAGAGCAGGTAGCCGCGAGAATCGGCTATCCGGTGATGTTGAAAGCGGCCGCGGGCGGCGGCGGCAAAGGCATGCGGCTGGTGCACGCTCCCGGGCAGCTCAAGTCTGCTCTGGAGGCAGCCCGGAGCGAGGCGGAACGTTCGTTTGGCGACAGCGAAGTTTACATTGAGAAGGCCATTGTCATTCCGCGGCACATCGAGATGCAGGTGCTTGCCGACGAGCACGGCAATATGGTCTACCTCGGTGAGCGCGAATGCTCGCTGCAGCGCCGCCATCAGAAGGTGCTGGAAGAAGCGCCGTCGCCCCTCGTCGATCCCGACATGCGGCGCAGAATGGGCGAAGTTGCGGTCCGCGTCGCGCAAGCCGCGCATTATACCAACGCCGGCACGGTTGAGTTTCTGGTTGACCAGGAAAAGAATTTCTATTTTCTGGAGATGAATACTCGTTTGCAGGTGGAGCATCCGGTGACGGAGCTGATTACCGGACTCGACCTGGTTCATTGTCAGATTCGCATCGCTGCGGGGGAAAAGCTGCCCTTCACGCAGGAAGACATTCGCATCCGCGGACACGCGATCGAGTGCCGCATTTACGCGGAAGATCCCGACAACAATTACTTTCCCAGCCCCGGTGGGATCACCCTGCTGCTGGAGCCTTCAGGGCCGGGCATCCGCTGCGACAGCGGCATGTATGAAGGCTGGAACGTGCCCATTGACTACGATCCCCTGCTGGCCAAGCTGATCGGTTACGGTACCGACCGTGAGCAGGCCATCGCGCGGCTGAGGCGGGCCCTTGGCGAATATTTTGTGGGCGGGATCAAGACAAACATTCCATTATTCCGCCGCATCTTGCGCGATGCGGATTTTCGCGCCGCCAGGCTCGATACCGGATTTCTCGATCGGATGTTGCAGCGCCCTGCAGACAGGCGAGTCGACGCAAGGGCAGCGGAAGTGGCGGCGATTGCAGCGGGTATGTTTGCTGCTCTCGGCTCAACGGCGGCCGCCGCAGGCGAGCGCACGCACGACAGCAGTTCGCAGGCCGCCGACAAGGCAGAGTCCAATTGGAAAAATGCCGGCCGCCACGAGGCTCTGCGTTGAGTTTGTGATTCAAACTGGCCACTGGCTGCTGACCACTGGCCACTGTTTCTATGCTCTACGACGTAACCATCGACGGCAACAATTACCGGCTTGACCTCAACCGCAACCACGAAGACGGGCGCTGGTCTTGCCGTCTCGACGGCCGCGACCTCGAGGTCGATGCCATTCTCGCCCGCCCCGATGTACTCTCTCTGCGCATTGGAAACATGGCGTACGAAGTCAAGTCGGAGCGGGTGGCCAACGATTTGCATTTGTGGGTTGGGAGCACGCGCTTCGCCGCTGAGGTCCGCGATCCCCGCTCTCTGCGCGGCCGCTCGCGCGCCGGAGACGATCATGGCCCCAGGAAGATCACGGCGCCGATGCCGGGAAAAGTTGTCCGCTTGCTGGTTTCCGAAGGCGACGGGGTGGAACCGGGCGCAGGTATGGCTGTAGTCGAGGCCATGAAGATGCAGAATGAAATCAAATCGCCCAAGAAGGGGACGGTGCAGAAAATTCTAGTCAGTGAAGGTGCTGCCGTGAACGCGGGGGATGTGCTGGCGATCGTGGAGTAGTGAAGTACCCTTGCAACCCTTATCGCAGCGCTGAAGTGCTGCGCCGCCCAGGGCCCTGAGCATTCCTACTTGGTCAGCCCGTTACTATCCAGCACCTTCTTGGCGTAGTAGTTCTCCACCTTGGCCGAATCGCGCAGCACTTCGTAGTAAGCCGCCTTCAGCAACTGTTCGCGCCGGTCGTGAAGCTGAGAGCGAATGGCTTGCTGCACGCGCGGATCGGACAAATCGCGCTGTCCCGAAGGCTCTTTTGACACCAGTTTCACGATGCGGAATCCCATCACCTGCTTGTTCGCGGGGTTGGCCAGCGTGATGATGGCGCTGTATTGCCCCGGCTTGAGCTTGATCACCGCGTCACGGGTGCCGGGGTCGGTGTTGCGCAAAGAAGACTCGGGAAGCGTCCCCAGGTCGCCACCATTGCCGGAAGTTTCCGGATCCTCGGAATAATTCATCGCCAAGGTTGCGAAGTCGTCGCCGCTGTCCAGGCGGTTGTTGATCATCTGGATTTTCTTGCGCGCATCCGCCTCGTTCTGCGCCTTATTATTCTGGTTGTGCACTTGTGGATTCGGCGCGGGCGTCACGAAAATCTGCGCCAGGTGGTACTGTGGCTCGATCAGATTGAATTCGGACTTGTGCGCGGTGAAGTATTCGGTAATGTCCTGGTCGGTCACATTGATCTTGGAAGACACGTCCTTGTTCATCACCTTGTCCACGGTGATGGAGCGGCGGATGTCGCGTTTGAAGTCTTCAAGGGAAATCTTTTTTTCCTGCAGCCTTTTATCGAACTCCTGCTGCGTGTACGGGGACTTGATCTCGTTGAGCTTGCGGTCTACTTCCTCTTCCGTGGCCAGCAGGCCGAGCTTTTCGGCGCGGCGCATCACCATTTCGTCGTCGATCAATTGGCGCAGAATGTTCAGGCGGAGGATGGTGGATTGTTCCCCGGTGGGCGCCTTCTGGGCGCTGGCTACTTGATTGTCGTAATACTTGTCGACGTCCGAGCGGAAGATCTTACGGCCATCTACCGTGGCCATCACGTCGCCGCTTACTTGTGACTTACAGCCCCACAGTGCCGACAGCAGGAGAGCAGCCGCCAGCAGTGCCGCAACCCGGCCAAGGTCCGCATTTCTTTTCAAAGGGATTTTTCCTCCACTGACGGTCCGCCTTGCATCTGGTATGTGCGACGCCATCAACCCCAACCGCTTCGCCGCGATCACTTGGAAGCCGGCGCCGCAGCGGCAGCAGCCGCATGCTCTGGCACGGGCAGGTTGGCATCCTTCAAGGCGCGATCCAGCGCGGCCCGCACCTGGCTGATCGGCACCGCGCCGTCGATCTTTTCCCCGTTGACAAACAATTCGGGCGTCGCGTCCACCCCAACCGAATCCCCATCCTTCAAAGACGCCTTCACCGCACTCTCGTCCTGCGCCTTGATGCAGGACTGCAGTTTCACGACGTCAAGACTGTGCTTCTGTCCTTGCAGCATCGTGAGCTTGTCGAGCGCCTCGAGCCGAGCCCCGGGCGTTTTCTCGTTGTTCACCTCATGCTGGTTGGCATGGATGTAATCCGCGAAATCCCAATAGGCGTCCCCGCTTTGCGCCGCCAGGCAATTCGCGTCCACGGCGGCGTGCATTGCCCAGGGATGAATTTCCAACATCGGGTAATCCTTGTAAATGAAAGTGACCCGGTCGCCGTACTCTTTCAGAATCTCGGGAAACAGCGTCTGGTGCATGCGCGAGCAGAATGGGCACTCGAAATCGTCGAAATTCACCAACACAACCTTGGATGCCTTCGCTCCCCGCGTGGGCCGCCCGCTGACATCGATCTTGCTCATCTTTTCCGCCAGCGGATCCTTGGTCAAGTCAAATTTGGTCAACCGTATCAGGGAAGAGCGGTCTTTGGAAACCAGAAAGGCAAGATCCTGCTTCTTTCCCCCGCTATCCACCGTCACCGTAAGCGATTCGTAGTTGGGAAAGTCGGGACTGGGCGAAGGAGCGCCGATGGTAACGTTCACGTCGGGGGGCATATTGTAGTAGGAACGAACCTGGCGCTCGATTTTCCTGGTTAAATCGGGCGAAGCAGACTGGGCAACACAGCCCAAACAGACCATTAGCAGCAGAATAAAAGAACGTCGAATTAGATTCACCAAGAACCGCCTCACCAGCAAGTTAAACCCTGATTATCTCATAGCGCGGGGCAGGACGCGGGCATGTCAGGTAACGACTGAGTCGGCACTCTGTCCGGTTTTCTCCGCTTGCTCCGGGGCCGTTCTCCGCAACCTTCGCGATTAATGTTTTGTGGCATTCGATCAAAAACCCTGACAACGCGGAGACCGCTGAGAAAGCCGCAGAGCAAAGCGGAGCATCGGGCTGGTCTTGACATTCCTTAGCCGGTCCGGCGGAACAACTCGTCAGCCGGCAGCAAAGCATTCATCGAGCCGGAGCGGAAACCTTCCAGATCGAGGGTCACAAACTTGAAGCCAAGCGCTTTGAAAATTCGCGTGAACTCCGCCGCCATCGCGGCATCGAACGTCCGCTCCAACTCCTCGCGCGCGATCTCAATGCGGACGATTTCCCCATGGTGACGTACACGGAATTGCCGGAAGCCCAGCCCGTGCAGAGCGTCTTCACCCTTTTCCACCGCGTCGAGCGCCTCTCGCGTAACCGGACGGCCATATTCGATGCGGGAGGACAGGCACGCGGACGCGGGCTTGTCCCAGATGCGCAGGCCGGCAGCCCGCGCCAGGGCGCGAATTTCATCTTTAGTAAGCCCCGCATCCAGCAAGGGGGCCGCAATATGGTGCTTGCCCGCTGCCTTCTGGCCGGGACGAAAATCGCCCTGGTCGTCAACGTTCACACCGTAGGCGATGGCATCGAACCGGCGCGCCTGCCGCAGTTCTTCCATCAGGGTGAAGAGTTCGTCTTTGCAGAAGAAGCAGCGCTGCGCATCGTTGCGCACATACTCGGGGCGATCGAGTTCCGAGGTCGTGATCACTTCCAGCGGAATCGTTTGCTCCCGGGCAAAAGCAATTGCATCGGCAAGCTGGGTGCGGGCCAGACTGGGAGAATCGGCGATGATCGCCAGCATGTTGTCGCCCAGCGCATTATGAGCAGCCCACGCCAGGTACGCCGAATCCACGCCACCGGAGTAAGCGATGAGGACGCGTCCCAGTTTGCGCAGGTGGGACTGCAGGGATGTGCCCTTCGTTTCGAGTCCTGTTCCCACGTCCGTCATGCACATTATGTTAACAGGCCAGCCCACCGCTCTCAGTACAGCCGCTCCTGCGGCCGCATACTGCCGAAACCGCCGATGTTGGCTAGAGTGAAAGTAAAGCGGAACAGGTTTTCGCTGCGCACGTTGGCCACCGTGTAGCTGCGGTATTCCATGGTCACACCGCAGCAATCCCAGTTGTACGTGGTCTGTGCCGTGACGAACTGCAACGCCCCGCCCTCGGCGTCAAAGCCGACACTGCCGGCCGCACTGAAGCCGCGCTTGACCGGACGCCCGTATCCCAAGGCCGCACGGAATTGGTTGAAGCGGGCAGGCTGGGCCGGGCCTGAAGACGACGTTGCAGCCTGCACAGGAATCTGCAAGATGGCATCGCCGCCGCCAATGGTCACCTGACCAAAATGGTAGTTAGCCAGCAGGGAACTGGCGTTTACGCGAGTATTTTGGAAGTCGTAATCCAGATCCCACTCCGCGTCGGTGCGCGAAGTGGTTTCAAACCGTAACCGCGAAACCAGCGGAGAAAGATGGCGCGGTTGGGTGAGAAACGCAATCCCGGTAAGGTCGGCAGTAGTGGTGAAGACGTTTCGCTGGCCCGCGATCAGCGCTCCGCCAAATGTGGGATCGAGAAAGTATTTCTGGGCGAGTTCCCAGGTCACGACCTGGCGGACTTGCGGCCCAGCCTGGCATGGGGCGTCGGCCAGCATTCTGGCGCTGGGGTGTTGCCAGGGGATGATTGATTCCGGCGCAGGGCCGCCCACCGTGAGTGCCTTCATGATGACATCGCAGTCTTCCGGCTTCGCCGAAGTGCGCTTGGTGTAGAGGCGTGTCACCAGGCCATATTCGACCTCATGGGTATCAGTGAGGATGTCGCGCTCGTCGAATTTCAGAATGTTTGCGAAGTTGTTTACCCCGGTCACAAAACGGTAGGTTGCGCGCGGCTCGATCACGTGCTTCCACCGTCTCCCCATGAATTCTCTGTCGAAAACGCGCTCCAGCCCCGGTGGCCGCAGTTCCACGATCGTCTCCAGGGCCTGGCGGGTGACTGCATCGTTGACCGCCTGACCGGGATTTTCTACGGTTTCTCCCACCAACCGTTCTGTGTAATACGTTTCATGCAACGTCAGCGCGGGCCGCAAAGACCATCCGCGGAACAACAAGGGCAGAGAAATTTCCGGATGCAGGTCGAATCGCCCGAGAAGATTCCCCGTCCGAAACGCCGGGATGCAAGCCGGGCAGGTACCCTGCTGGGGCTCGCTGCGCGACAATCCGGCCAGCGATGCGTCGTACGACCAATAAAGCGGCGTGCGCCACAGCTGCCGGTCCACGCTGGAAGAATCAAGGTTCGGAGCGTGGGAAATCGTGATCACTTGCCCCGGGGTAGTGCTCAGGAAGTTCTGGTAGCGTTCCACAAATCCATTGAGACTGAACCCGTCCGTGGACTTCGATAGAAAAGCCTGCGATTTTACTTCCGAATACACCGCCTGGCTGAAAACCTCGTTAAAAGCCAAGCGGAAGAGAAACGAACTCAGGTAATCGATGTTGGCCACGGCGCGGAAACCGCCGATGGTTCCGGCTGAGTTCAAACGCACATTCTCTCCGCCCTCTTTGAGTGGAGGCGTGCCGATACCCCGATCGATGACGCCGAAATAGTTCAGGTCAACGTAGGAATTTTCCGTGGGCCGGGCCCGAAACTCTCCCCGCTGCGCCCACCCTCGCAAGGAAAAGTACTGGGCGCCCAGGGTGGCGTCCATCATGCGGTTGATGGCCCAGTAGTAGGCGTCGCCCACGACATTGCCCTTGACCGAAGACCGGGCCACCGAAGGCATCAGAAATCCGGATTGCCGCGACTCCTTCTCGACCGGGTGAGTCGCAAACGGAAAATAGAGAACGGGAACCCCATGCAGCAGAAAATTGCTGTGGTAAATCTTGGCATTGCCGCCCACGTCCACGGCAATCTTGCGCGCGTCGAACTGCCACTTGGGATGCGGCAACTCGCACGTGGTGATGGTGCCGTCGTAGACCAGGTAGTGATCGGGACTGGTCTTATCGACAATTCTGCCCGTAAACGCGAATGGCGCGCTCGAGGTCAAGATCGCCTGTTTGCCACGAAAGCGCAGCCCGGTCGTCCCGGTTACATCGTAGAAGCGTCCTGTTTCCAGATCGAAATTGTAGGTGCCGTGCGAGGCGCGAATGTGGTCGTCATTGGGACCGCCATCGAGCGCGAAATGTCCGGTAGCGGTGACCTCTTTCGTGCCGGAGTTGAAGGTTGCTTCATCGGCCCGCAGCACATAATTCTGGTAGTAGATCTCAACCGCCCCGTGCAGCTTGTAGACGAACCCTTCTTCTTCCTGCTGAATGGCGCAAATTGTCTGGACGTCCCCGTTTTGCTTCTGTGCTGCGGCAGCTATGGCGCAGGGCGTCGCCTGATCGGTTGATGGCTTTTCTGGCGCGCCCGCGCGCAATGTTGCAGCCGCGTTCTCGGGCGGCAACTGGCTGGTAACTAACGGTGGCACGAGAAGAAGGTGACAAAGCCCCGCCGCCGTGATAAGGAATCTGTTGCGAAGAGTCATCGGAACAAGATCGCCGGGAGCAGTCGTGTGAACTTAGCACGGCTGAGCCTCGGGAGGCAAAGCCGCTCGGAGTTTTGGATTCCGATGGCGTCTTCATGGTTATCCAAACATGGTTATTCAACATGGTTATCCGGCGGGTTTATCTGACGTGTTTATCCGGCCGTGAGTTCTCGCAATCTCGTAAGACTGTGATTCATGCCTTGTCCGCTTTGTGGTGACATCTGCCGCTGCTCTTCCGACGCGCATACCGCCGCTTCGCCGCGCTGGCTGGCCGACGCCGACCCACTCCCAGCGGCTGCCACGCCGCCTGTCGCCCTGAAAGCGCCGGCACCGGAGGAACTGAGCTGCCACCCGGTGGAAGGCTCTATCTCTAACAGCGACGTCAGCTCTCACAGTGACGACAGCAACGAGCGTGCCCCTGAAGATTCCGCTCCCTGGCGTGAGGAAGTGGCCGCCCGATTGAATCGTTATCAAGCCCGGCGCAAGCCGCGCCCGCCCCGCTACCCGTCGTTGCGGCTGCGTTTCGACCAGGAGGATCCCGCTCGCGCCGTAAGCAGCGTCGAATCGCAGACCTTTCAGCAGAGAATCGTCACAGCTTCGAACCAGGCTCTGGCCTTGGAGGGATTTGCCGACAGCACCGCTGCTGCGCTCGAAACTCCAGCGCCCGCCACAGATGTGCGTGAAACTCAAGCCCCACAGAAGACTGCACCCCGCGCCCAAGTCGCCGAATCGCTTCAGCCCACGACTCTGAACACAACCCCAGTCACTGCAAAGATCATCGAATTCCCACGCTCCTGGACGCCTCCGGCAGCTCCGATCGATGAATTAGCCGAGCCTGTCATAGATCTTGATCGTCCGCGCATCCTGGAGGCGCCGGAAGTTGTCCCGCCCCCTCCGGCCCTGGGCGGGATCACGATTGAGCCGGCCCAGCAGCCGGATATGGAGAAGCGCCCGGGCATCGATATCCCGCTGCAGAGCGCGCCCCTGGGTCGTCGCATTTTCGCCGCCGCCATCGACGGCATCTTCATCGCGGCAGCTTGCGTGATGTTCGGATTCATTTTCTGGAAAATGACAGCGATCCGTCCGCCGCAATTCCAGATCCTCGGCATCGCCGCCGGGCTTTCCAGCATATTCTGGGCCGCCTACCAATACTTGCTCGTGGTTTACTCCGGCACCACGCCCGGATTGCTGCTAGCGCGGCTGCAATTGGCCCGCTTCGACGGAAGTCGCGCCCCCCGCCGTCTCCGCCGCTGGCGCATCCTCGCTTCATTTCTCTCAGCCGTCTCTCTCGGCATGGGATACGCCTGGGTTTTCCTCGACGAAGACTCGCTTTGCTGGCACGACCGCATCACGCATACCTATCTCGCGCCGAAGCAGAAGTCAGCCCCGTAGAGACGTAGCTTGCTATGTCTTGGTAGCGGCAGAAACCTCTTCCCTCTTGGCATCAAGTTTCAACATTTGTACAATCGCCCGACCCCCTGGGCGATTTCGAGATGCCAAGAGCGCACCCAGGGATGGCGAAAAGGAGGCACAATGGAGTTCGTAATGTTTGAAGATGTCGACGGCCTGGAAGTCTTTGTGAACCCCGAGCGGGTAATCTGGGTGAGAGAATATTCCAACCAAACTACAGTAATCAGTTGCGGACACGACGACAAGTTTACAGTGCGCCTCGCTCCAGCTCATGCGGTTGCCGCGCTGGGCAAGACGGCTCGCTAAACTGGAGGACATGTATTTTCGATGAGGGTTTAGCTGAGGAGGGAGTTCAGACCACATCCACGAACCCAGCCGTAAACGTCCTCGCGACTCGGTCAACACCCCAAGCTTCGCGAACGCGGCAACGGGAAGGGAGAAGGTGTTCACGACCAAGCCGGAAACTGACCCACTACCCACTCCCTATGCTATCTTCAATAGGTTTACCCCAGTAAGCAGTCCCTGCATTCTTTGAAGCATGGCTACGTCCGCAGGTTCCAAACCGGCCATAAGAGTCTTCGTCGCCACCACGGTGATGTTGAGCTTTATTTCCTTCTGGCGCGCTTCCGCCATCGTTCTCTCCGACCTCGCGTCTTCCGCTTACTATGCCGGCGGCGACGCCGAAAAGGTGATCGGCAAGAGCGCTCCGTGGTTCATCCTCGCGGTCATGCTGTTCAGTTACGCCGTGCGGGCGCTCTACATCGAATCCAGCAGCATGTTCGTTCGCGGCGGCGTCTACCGCGTGGTCAAAGAAGCCATGGGCGGAGGCCTAGCCAAGTTCTCCGTCTCCGCGCTGCTCTTCGACTATGTTCTGACCGGCCCCATCAGCGCCGTCTCCGCGGGCCAATATCTGTCCGGCTTCATCAAAGACCTTGGTCGGCAATTTCTGCATCGTGATTTGCAGTTTTCTGACGACTACTTCGCCGCCGTCCTGGCCGTGATCGTGGTGCTCTATTTCTGGTGGAAGAATACCCAGGGCATGCACGAGTCCAGCCAGAAAGCACTTCAGATCATGGCGATCACCACAGTGATGGTGGTGATACTGCTCATCTGGTGCACCATCACGGTTCTGCGCGCCCCCGTTCAATTGCCGCCCAACCCGCTGCACCCGGGCGTGGTGCCGCTGAATAAAGAATCGCTGGGCTGGCTGGATACAACGTGGTTCAGGCACCTGCCTCTCGGCATTCTCACCACTACTATCCTCTTCGTCGGCTTCGGGCACTCGGTGCTGGCCATGAGCGGCGAAGAAACTCTGGCGCAGGTCAACCGCGAGATTGAGCATCCCAAGCTGAAGAACCTGGAAAAGACCGGGCTGGTGATTTTTATCTACAGCCTGCTGTTTACCTCGTTGGTTTCGTTCTTCGCCGTGATGATCATTCCCGACCATATCCGGCACGAACACTTCGCCAACCTTATCGGCGGCATCGCCATGTACCTAGCCGGGCCCGAAAGCTTGAAGCTCCTCTTTCACGGCTTCGTGGTGCTGGTGGGCGTGCTCATCCTGGCGGGCGCACAAAACACTTCCATCGTGGGTGCCAACGGCGTTCTGAACCGCGTGGCGGAAGACGGCGTGCTCACAAGTTGGTTTCAGAAGCCGCACAACCGCTACGGAACCAGTTTCCGCATCATCAACCTGATCGTCGGCCTGCAGTTGCTCACCATCATTCTCAGCCGCGGCAACGTCTACATGCTGGCCGCGCTTTATGCGTTCGGAGTGATCTGGAGCTTCGCCATGAAGTCCATTGCCGTGCTCGTGCTGCGCTTTACCGAGCCGGGAAACCGGGCATGGAAAGTTCCGGGCAACATCCACATCGGCAAGACCGAAATTCCAGTCGGATTGATTCTTATTTCCGCGGTGCTGCTGATCACCGCGGTCGTGAACCTCTTTACCAAGTATGAAGCCACGATCGCCGGAGTGATCTTCAGCGCCGTGTTCTTCACCATCTTTACCGTCTCCGAACACCACGTCGCCAAAGAGCGTCATGGTAAGCCGGAACAACTGGACCAGTTCCGCGTCTACGGCAACCAGGAACTGGGCAGCGGCGCCATGGGAGTCCGCGAGGGAAACATTCTGGTCGCGGTGCGCGATCCCCGCAATCTCTATTACCTGCGCCAGGTGCTGGCCCACACCGATACGACCCAGCAGGATGTAGTAGTGATGAGCGCGCGCCTGTACCATCGCGAACCCAGCTTCGGCGGCAGTTCCGTAATGGAAGCCGCCCAGGTCTTCGACCACTACGAGCAGGAACTCTTCACCGCCGCCGTCGCCGTCGCCGAAAAAGAGGGCAAGCCGATTTCTCTGCTGGTGGTCCCGGCCACTGACGTGTTCGATGCCATCATGGTGACCGCGCAGCGCCTCGGTTCCGCGCGCGTCATCTGCGGCCTCTCCAACAAACTCACCGCCGATGAACAGGCCAAGCTCACCGGCGATGCCTGGGAGCGCATGCCCGAACCGCGTCCCCGCCTGTGCCTGGAAGTCTACGCACCCGACGGCACGGTTCGCGAGTATGTCATCGGCCCGCACACCCCGCGCATGCGGCCTCAGGACGTCGAACTCATGCACAAGCTCTGGCTCGACATCACGACCGACCCGAAATATGCCGGAGCACACCACTATCACATCGTGGCCCTGGCACTCGAAGAATTGCAGCGTGAACTGAGCACCGAGCAGCGCGCCCAACTTCTGCAAAAGTTGCAGGAAGAGATGCGACGCTCCGATCCCAGTTGAATCAAATTGCGAAAGAGGCTCCCGTGATGCGAATCGCTGTGCCACATCAGCGTTTCTGCTTCGATCCCTGAGAAGGGGTAGAATCACCGGGTGCGGCGTCCGGTTGTTGCGGATTCCTAACGTCCGGTTGTTGCCGGATTCCTAAGAAGGGAGACTTATGGCAGCGCAGCCCAATCTGAAGCCTGAAGAACGAAGCCAGCCTGATCCTAATGAAAAGCTGGTTAAGGTATTTGACAGCGAGGAGGAATCGGAGGCTTTGGTGGTGAAGGGATTGCTCGATTCCGCGAACATTGAAAGCGATCTGGCGTCGGCCAGCCTTTTGCAGGAGGCGTTCCCGGGCTTGGGAGGAATGATTATCCTGGTGCGGGAAGAGGATGCCGAGAAGGCTCGGAACCTGATTGTGGATTACCGGCGGCAGCCTTCGAGCGATGATGGTGGCGATGAAGCGGGTGATGATGAGACCGTGGGGTAGATAGTGCGTTCCGGTTCCCCGGGGGCTAAAGCCCGGATTCAAATGATCGCCTTGAACGCAGGCCTGCTCTACCCTTGAAGGTCTGCTCCGCCCGCTTGTGACGACATTGGGAGCATCAACTTGGCGATGAGTCGAAATCCATGCTCGTTGATCAATACGCATTCCGATTATTTGCTTCCACAATATGGCTGCCGTGAGGCCCGCTACAAGAGCAGCTATTCCAGTAAGGATACTGATGGTCCATTCGAATCTGGTCATGCCCCAGAATCGTTGTGGCTCATCATTGGAGCAGGCATGGGTGCACTTCTCACTTTTAGCGGTCTGGTGATCCTCTTGGTGCGGTTTAAGGGCATTAGTTTTTGTGGGGGCCTTTTGATGTTCCTGTTTGGCATGTTTATGTTTGCTCATCGCTGCTACCTTCTATTAGTCTCTAACGCTGAAAAGTTCAAATTAGGACACTACCGAAGGCTGGGAAGATATGCAAAATTCTTCATCTTGCGGGGCGGAAAAGCCGGGGTACTCTGGGCCACCAAGCCGTTTCCTCTGGCCCTCAACAGGGGAACGATTCCGAATCCGATTTCAAATCCCAGAGGTCTGTCATGCAAAGAAGCAATTCTGCGGAAGTAATCGCCGTGCGTCCAAAGACGGCGAGACGGCGCGTGAATTCCTACGTCAAGCAAATGATTTTCGCCGCGGCGGTGGTGCTGTGTGCGGCAGCGGTGGCGGGCGCGCAAACCGTCACTACGCTGTACAACTTTGTTGGCGGCAAGAAGAGCGGCGCCAATCCGTGGTACGTGACGCTGGTGAAAGCGCCGAAGCGCGAACCCATTTTCAGCGACTTGCGGCACGAGTGGAACTCGTGCCCTTCCCGAACCGCCTCGAACCGGAGTCTTTCCGCAACCTCTGAAGCCGCGCCTTTTCCAGACGTAATTCAAGAGAGAACTGGAGCGGGAGACGGGATTTGAACCCGCGACTTCGACCTTGGCAAGGTCGCACTCTACCACTGAGTTACTCCCGCTCAGCGAAGTTGATTATAAATGAGGGTTGGGGACGGGGCAACGGTTGGGGCGTTGGCCGGCATTCGCAGGGCAATGGTTTGAGCAAGAAGGTCGAGCTTCGCTGGACCGGACAGCTGGGGGCGGCTGTCCCCACATGCAATTCGCACTCGCAATGATCACTCCAGCGATCACTGCAACAGGCCATAGATGTAGAGACTGTCGGTTGAGCCGCTCTTGCTTCCGACGTATACGTTTCCACTCGCCACGGTGGGGACTGAGAATCTTATACCCTTTCCCAGAGTGTCTCGCATCGAGTTCTGCTGGCTGTTGCACAACAATCCTGAATTGGATGCTGAAGTATGTCCCGAATTTCCGGGGATTCTTAGCGTACGGACCATTGGGGATCTTCTTCGGGTTGGACTATGCGGCCGTCGCGCATGTGGATGATGCGGTCTCCGAATTTGGCGGCTTCGGGATTGTGGGTGATCATCAGGACGGTTTGGCCTAACTCCTGGTTGGACTGGCGCAACATCTTCAGAACTATGTTGGAGTTCTCGGTGTCGAGATTTCCTGTCGGTTCGTCGGCCAGGACTACCGCCGGTTGGTTGACCAGGGCGCGGGCCAGGGCAACGCGCTGCTGTTCGCCGCCGGAAAGCTCGGAGGGGCGATGGTTCAGGCGCTTGGCTAGTCCCAGTAAATCGCAGATGCGGAGGAAGAAGGCGGGGTCGCGGCCGTTGTTGCCGGAGATTTCCTGCGCGATTGCGATGTTGGAGCGGGCGTCCAGCGTGGGCAGCAGGTTGAACTTTTGAAAAACGAATCCGATCTTGCGCTTGCGCATGCGTGTGCGTTCGGCGTCAGAGAGCGTGGCGAAGTCGTCGCCGTCGAGGATTACTTTGCCGGAATCGGCGCGGGTCAGCCCGCCCAGAAGGTAGAAGAGGGTGGATTTGCCGCTGCCGGAAGGCCCGACTACGGTGACAAATTCTCCTTTTTGCACGCTGAAGGAGATGCCGCGGAGCGCGGGTATGTCGATTTTTCCTACGCGATAGGTTTTGTGTAAATCAATCGCTTCGATGAATGCGCCCATACCTAGTTGAGTTTACACGAGGCATTGGGAGTGGTTTCAGCGAGCCCAAAGGCCTCATCGCGGAGTACGCGGAGAACGACCGCGGAGTGCGCGGAGGAACCGGCTCGCTTTGCTCGACTGGACAGCCGAGGCGGCTGTTTCTACGTGAACATTTCAGGCTGCGCCTTGGCGGTGGGAGAGTTGCGGCGGACGCTCCTGCATTCGTTTGGGACCGCGCTTGCGGACCAGGAGCAGGCGGATTCGTTCCAGCAGGTCGGCGGGCGCATACATCCCCCTCGCCAGGAATACGTCGGCTTGCGATTCGTGCTCGTAGACGCGGACCTTGCTTGAGATCAGGATGGCCGGCGTGTGAGGCGAGAGATTCTTGATGGCGGCGATCAGTTGCGGGCCGTCGAGGCCGGGCATGGCCATGTCGGTGACTACGAGATCGACGCCGCCCTGCTTGAAACGCTCGAGGGCCTCTTCGCCGCGGGAGAAACTAGCCACGCGGTAGCCGCGGGTCTCGAGCATGATTTTCCGGTAGGAAAGAGATTGCTCGTTGTCGTCGACACAAAGGATCGTGCGCTTGGGTTTCATCCACCGCCTGGAAATCCGCCGGTCTCCGGCTGGCCAGTTGCCGGAACGCTAACGGAAAGTTTCTCTGTTCGTGAAGAATGGATTTGCGAAATGAATCCTATCGGTAAGCGGGCGCGCTGTAAAGTGGCGTCGAAGCAAATGGCAGAGTTCGGCCATTGACTTTTTCCGGCTTGGCGAAAGGCCGCGATTCTGCGGAGCTTGGGATGGCACGTTAGAGGTAGATTTCGCCGCGCATGATTTTAACCGAGTTGCCGCCAACGCGCACGTTAACTACGCGGTTATCGCTGCTCTTGCTATCGAAAGACGCGCGCACAAAAATCCGGCTGGGGCGTTTCATCTCGACACCTTGTTCGATGAGGACGCGCTCGTCGGGTTTGGCCACGCCGTGGGCCACCATCCACGCTGCGGAACAACCCGCGGCGGAGCCCGTGGCCGGGTCCTCGCCGTTGTAGAACGGCATGCGGGCGTGGAGGCGGGCTTCGCGATCTACGGTCTCGCGGGTGACAAAATAAAAAAACTTGCCCGCGCTTCGGGCGAGATATTCGGCGGCGCGGTTGAGATCGATCTGCAGATTTTGCATCACGGCCAGCGATTTCAGCGGAGTCACTGTGAATGGGACTCCCGTGGAAACGGTTTCAATGGGAAGGGAGCCGTCGAAGTCTTCAGGGCGCAATCCCGTTGCCCGGGCCACTGCTTCGCGGTCGTGCTGCATAACGAACGTGGGATCGATCTGCGTCATCTCGCCAAATGATTGTCCATTCGAGTCTTCGAAATGGATTGGCACTCTGCCGACATTCAATTCGAGCACGATCTTTTCTGTGCCGCTTTGTGCGCGCAGTGCAAATGCGGTGCCCAGCGTGGGATGGCCGGCGAACGGCAGCTCTTCCTGCACGGTGAAGATGCGCACGCGAATGCCTTGCTCGCGCTCAGTGGCGGCGTCGCGGGGCAGGACGAACGTGGTTTCGGAGAGATTCATCTCCTTGGCGATTGACTGCATCTCGGCGTCGGTCAAGCCGCGGGCGTCCTGGATTACAGCGAGCGAGTTGCCTTCGAGCGGGCGGGAAGAAAAGACATCCCATTGCGTCACCGAGAGACGTCGTGGTGGCTTCGTCATGCAATTTCCCCAGGATTGGTTAGCGATGATTTTGCCGTACAAAACAGAGATGCTGGGGGGCGCTTTTTCGATGCAGGAAACCAAAGCCTAGAAAGCGGAGCGGCGGAGAACGGCCGCGGAGGGCGCGGAGATTGGTTTCCGGGCTTACTGGTGCGGTTGACAGGGTTTGAGGGGGCTTCTATTCTAACTTTGTGTTTTGCGCTTCTAATGTCTGCGCGGCTTGTTGTTGCACGCGTACGCCGCCGAGTGGGTAGGAGCGAGCGAGAATTCTTCCGACCCACCCGGCGAAATGGGTGGGTTTCGTTTTCATGCGACGTTCGCACTGACTGAGAGCCGCCGGTAGCCAATGTTCCCTACTTCAAACGAATTTTGGTTTTAACGAAATTGTTCAACAAGGAGAAAACTATGAGTACCGCAATTGCAGGCGAGATCACTGGCAGGATTCCCCGCATCAACGACACCGCGCCCGATTTCACCGCTGAAACCACTAAGGGTACGATTCACTTTCACGAATGGATCGGCGACGGCTGGGCGATTCTGTTTTCCCATCCCAAAGACTTCACTCCGGTGTGCACCACCGAGCTTGGCTACATGGCAGGCCTGCAGCCTGAATTCGCCAAGCGCAACACGAAAATTATCGGCTTGAGCGTGGACCCGGTGACCAGCCATGGCAAGTGGGCCGCCGATATTGAAGAGACGCAGGGGCACAAGGTGAACTATCCGATGATCGGCGACCCGGAACTTAAGATCGCCAAGCTCTATGGCATGTTGCCGGCCGAGAGCGGGCAGACTTCCGAGGGACGGACGGCAGCGGACAACGCCACGGTGCGCACGGTATTCGTGGTCGGGCCGGACAAGAAGATCAAACTTCAGCTCAGCTATCCGATGAGCACGGGACGAAATTTTGACGAAGTGCTGCGCGTGCTCGATTCGATGCAGCTCACTGCGAAACACAAAGTGGCGACGCCGGTGAACTGGAAGCAGGGAGACGAAGTGATCATCCTGCCTTCGGTGTCGAACGAGGAAGCGCAACAGAAGTATCCGGGAGGGTGGAAGGCGCCGAAGCCTTATCTGCGGATTGTGCCGCAGCCCAAGTGACGCAGACAAAGTGACGCAGCCGCATTGACGCCGGAGGAGGGGCGCGGCTGCTGTGGAAGCGCATGCGGTCCGGTGATCGTCCCGGTCTTCAAAACCGGCGGGCGGCAGGTCTTCCTGTTGCCGGTGGGTTCGACCCCCACTCGCTTCCGCCAAGACATTTCCATTGCCGGGAGGGCTCGGGCGTACCTGATTACGCGGGATGTCTTTTGCTGGCGGGCTTTTCGGGCTCTGTGGGTGGCAGCCTGCAGCGTGGAAATGCCTGTGGAAATCTTTCTCATACAACTAAATTTTGGAGGTTTCCTCGAAACACGCGGGTGTATGATGACTTTCTTATAGCAGACGAGAGTCCGGATGCGCGGTGCGGCGCTGCAATCGGCCTTACAGTAGCGAGGGACGATCCTTATGGGTATGAATCAAGCATCGAGCGGAGAGCCGCGTCCTGCGGCAATTGAGAAAAAACCTTACGAGAAGCCGGGCTTTCGTTACGAGCAGGTATTCGTGACCTCGGCGCTGTCTTGCGGCAAGACGATCACAGAGGGCTCGTGCCATCTCAAGTCGCAGGTCTCATGAAGCGCGCTGATTTCGCCTCGGGGGAAATTGCTGTCGCCCTGAAATGCGACCTGGCCGGAGAAGTGTTGCGCTCATTCGGCAGCCTTCGTTTTCGCGCGACGGGTTGGAGCATGCTTCCGGCGGTTTGGCCTGGGGACACGCTGGTGGTCGAGCGCGTCAAACGAGATCAAATCGACGTCGGAGATGTCGTGCTGGTCGGACGCGACGGCAGGCTGTGTGCTCATCGCGTTGTTTCCAGGGCAAGAGCATCCGGGAGTCCGCACTGGGTGATCCAGGGCGATGCCATGCCCGCGCCTGACCGGCCTGTAATCGAGAGTGAGTTGCTAGGGCGTGTCGTTTATCTGATCCGCGCGGGAAAGCAGATTACCCTGCCAGCGGAGTTGAGTGTGTTCGAACATCTGATTGCTAAGACTGTTCGGCGTTCGTTTTTCGCTGCCCGCGCTCTCGTCTATCTGCATCGTAAGGTTCGAACCGCAGAGAAATCGGGTCTAAAGGAATCTATTCTTCCGTGCCAGGGCTAGCCGCACAAGTCGAGCGCTACAGCGTGGTGATTGCGATCGGCGGCGTTGCCGTCAGGGTGAATACTGACGATGCGGATTTTCTTGCGATGCTGGAGGCGCGCTATGCCGGTTTTGTTCGCGCAGACGCAGGCGCCGAATTTGAGTTCGACGTGGAGTTGGTTCCGCCTGCACCCTCCGATCCGGACGTGGATGTGAGCGTGACTTGCCGCTCTGGCCGGTGGTTCATGGAGCGGGGCGATTTCCGTGCCGAATGGGAGCCGGCGGCGCGGCGCGGCTGGATTCGCCAGTCGGCGAATCCTTATTCGATCGATGCCGTTCTGCGGATCACGCATACGCTGGTGCTGGCCCGGCAGGGCGGATTTCTTTTGCACTCGGCCAGCGCGATTCGCGATGGGAAGGCGTTTTTGTTTGCCGGCGTGTCGGGAGCCGGGAAGACTACAATTTCGCGTCTGGCTCCGGCTGACGCTACGCTTCTTACGGATGAGATCTCTTACGTCCGCAAGCTGGGCGCTTCCAGCGAGACGGGTTATGTGGCCTATGGTACGCCCTTCACTGGGGAACTGGCGAAACTGGGGGAGAATACTTCGGCTCCGGTGGCCGCGGTCTACTTATTGGCAAAGGGTGCGGAGAATCGCATTGATCCGGTGACGTTGTCCGATGCCGGGCGCGAGCTGCTGGGAAACATGCTTTTCTTTGCCGAGGATCAGGAATTGGTGTGCTCGGCATTTCAGGCGGCGTGCGACTTCGTCCATTGCGTGCCTGTTTACCGGCTTACCTTTGTGCCGGATGCGCGGGTTTGGGAGATGATTGGGTAGGGAAGACATTATTGATGATTGTTGATTGATGATTGAGAAGCAATACCTGGGGTTTAATCAACAATCAAGAATCAGCAATTCATAAAATCATGAATAAAAAACTCTATGTCGCGCGCAGTCCGCGCATCGCGGCCCGCCGGCTCGGGGAAGAAATGCTGGTGATGTCGGGTCAGGGTTCGACGCTGTTTACGTTGAACCCTACTGCAACTATTCTGTGGCAGGCTGCTGATGGCGCTACGCCGCTCGATGAGATCGTCGAGCGACGCATCTGTTCCGAGTTCGAAGTTCAACCCGAGGAGGCCCTGCGGGACGCCGAGGCATTGGCCGAGGACTTAGCCAAGCACGGCATTCTGCTGATCTCCGAGAAACCGATCCCGAAGCCGTTTGAGTCAGTGCAGGAGTCGCGATGAGCATGTTATTCCAGGAAGCGAGCGACCGGGCGCTGCGGCTGGGGGTTCCTCTCAGCGTGCAACTGGACCTCACCTACCGCTGCAACGAGAAGTGCGTTCACTGCTACCTCGATCACGAAGACCACGGGGAGATGACCACTGCGGAAATCAAGCATTTGCTGGGGGAAATGGCGGAGGCCGGCGTCTTTATTCTTACGCTGAGCGGCGGCGAGATTTTTCTGCGCAAGGATTTCTTTGAAATTCTGGAATGCGCGCGCGCGCTTACCTTCTGCATCAAGCTCAAGACCAATGCCGTGCTGATCCGCGAGGCGCAGGCGGCGCGCATCCGCGATCTGGGTGTGGAGTCGATTCAGGTCAGCATCTATTCGCATCGGCCGGAAGTTCACGATGCGATCACCAAGGTGCCGGGCTCGCTGCGGCGGTCGCTCAATGCCATCCGCTTTTTGAAATCGCAAGGGCTGAAAGTCGTCATCGCGAATGTGCTGATGACGGAAAACATGCAAGATTATCACGGAGTGCGGGCGCTGGCGGACGAACTTGGCACGCCGTGCACGCTGGATCCGACGGTCACGCCGATGATGGATGGCGATCGCTCGCCTCTCGATTTGAACGCTGGCGAATCTGCGCTGCGCCGCCTGTTCCGCGACGAAGCTTTCGTGGGCAACGCCGATGAGTTCTGCGCGCCGCCGCCGGCGTCCAATGAAGACAGCATGGATTCTCTGCCTTGCAGTGCCGGTCACACCGCCTGCTACGTTTCTCCTTACGGGGAGTTTTATCCCTGCGTGCAATTTCCCCTGTCTTGCGGGAACGTGCGGCAACAGCGGTTCATCGACATTTGGCGAAACTCCGAACAATTGAAAGAAGTGCGCTCGATTCGCTTGCGCGATCTATCGAGTTGCTCGCAGTGCGCGCACGGCTCGACCTGCACTCGTTGTCCCGGTCTAGCGTTCCTGGAAGGGAATATGCGCGGACCTTCTACGGCGGATTGCGAGAAGTCGTTTGCGCGGACCGGGATTCCCTCGGCTAATTTGCTGGCCAAGAAGGAGAAGGCTGAGGCCCCGCGGCTGGTGCAGATCCAACTCGTGCCTGCGATCACGGGCAGCAGGTTAGCCAGCATGGGCACCTCTGCGAGCGCAGTAGGGGCATAGGACCTGCGAGCAAGTCGTGCCGCCCCTACGTGTGACCCTATTCCCCGCTCTGCTTCCGGCACTGCCGTGCCGGAGTTTCACCTGCCGCTCCGCGGCGATTCTATCATCCCGATCTCGGGAGCGGGTGTCCTTATCCCGCCCGTACACGGTCCGTTGGTAATGCGGAGGAACTGCACGCCCCTGCGTTGGCCTCCGAGGAACAAGCGGCTTCGACTCTTTCCTCGAATTCTTCTGCAAATGAAGTGAAACAGACAGCCGAGGTCTGGACGTCCCAGATCTCGGCGCAAAAGATCCAGATTGCCTCCTTGCAAAAACAAATCGATTCGATTAATCGGTCGATCCAATTTGCTCCGGCCAACTGCGTGGCCAATTGCGTTCAGTGGAACGAGCGGCAACTGGAGAAGCAGCGGCAAGCCGAGGGCATGCAGGTGCAACTGGAAGAGCAGAAAAAGCGTCTGGAGTCGATGCAGGACTCCGCCCGCAAACAAGGCTATGGCAGTGCGGTGTACGATCCGTAGCCTCACGAGTCCCCCGCCGAATTTTTCCATCTTTCGTCTTCCGCGAAACCTCCCGGGCATGCGAAATTAGTTGCATGCCTCTCGTGGTTCGTCCGTCACACATTCATTCGGTTGGAGTGTTCACCACTACGCCGATTCGCAAGGGCGCGCGCATTGTCGAATATGCCGGTCCGCGCATCACTCCCGAGGAAGCCGACCGGCTCTACGATGGCGCGCCCCGTACTTATCTCTACGGTCTGGAAGACGGCAAGACGATTATCGATGGCGAGGGGCTGGGCGCTTACCTGAACCATTCCTGCGATCCCAACTGCGAGATCGATGAGATCAAAAACCGCGCGTGGATCTTTGCGCTCCGCGACATCGCTGCCGGCGAAGAGCTGCTTTGGGATTACAACCTCTACGACGATGAGGACCCCGCGCCTTGCTGCTGCGGTTCCCCGAAGTGCCGCGGGACTATGTATTCGCGGGAATGGATGGCCAAGATGCGGCGGAGGGCGCGCAGGGAACGGCCTTGACTCACTAGCGGTCTCGCTTCGCTCGATCGGACAGCCCCTTCGGCTTCGCTCAGGGCAGGCTGGGGCGGCTGTCCCCACATGAGCACATGAGTCGCGGGCAGGCTGAGGCGGCTTCCCTACATGAGCACTTCTTGCTCACGCTTTTTCTGGGGCTTTGCCGCGCTCGCGCCAGCCTTCGATGATCAGATATAGGACTGGGATGAAGAAGAGATTGAGAATCGTGGACATGATCATGCCGCCGAAGACTGTGGTGCCTACAGAATGGCGGCCGTTTTCGCCCGCGCCGGTAGCGACGACCAGGGGCACGACGCCGAGAATAAACGCCAGCGAAGTCATCAGAATCGGCCGCAGGCGAATCGAGGCCGACTGTATTGCGGATTCCACCAGCGGTATGCCGCGTTGCCGCAACTGCTCGGCGAATTCCACGATCAGAATCGCGTTCTTGCAGGAAAGGCCGACCAGCATGACCAATCCGATCTGGCAGAACACGTCGTTCTGCAAGCCGCGCATCCACTGCGCTCCCAGCGCTCCCAACAGCGCCATGGGCACGGCCAGCAGCACGATGAAAGGCAGGACAAAACTTTCATACTGCGCGGAAAGCGTGAGGTACACAACCACCACGCCCAGCGCGAAGAGGATCAGCGTGGTTCCGCCGGATTGCAGTTCTTCCAGCGACAGCCCCGTCCAACTGTAGGTAAAGCCCTGCGGCATCTTCTTGGCCAGTTCGTCCATGGCCACGATTCCCTCGCCGGAGCTGAAGCCGGGTGCGGGCGAGCCATCGATCTCGGCGGAGCGGAACAGGTTGTAATGGCTGATCACCTGCGGGGTTGTGGTCTGCGTAACGCTGATCAGATTGTCCAGCGGCACCATCGCCCCGCTGTCGGAGCGCACGTAGAACTTGTTCATGTCCTGCGCCTGTGCACGGAACTGCTTGTCCGCCTGTATGTAGACGCGATAGGAGCGGTTGTTGAAATCAAAGTCGTTCACGTAGGACGAGCCCATGTATACGCCCAGGGTATCGGTGATCTGTGACAGCGGAACGTGCAGGCTCTTGGCTTTCTCGCGGTCAATGGTGACCAGATATTGGGGATCGTTCGCGGTAAATGAAGAATAGAGTCCGACGAGATCCTTCTCCTTGCGCGCGGCTGCCTGGCGCATCATGTCCTGCGTGGTTGCCGCGAGTTCCTCAAGTCGGTGCGAAGCCTGGTCTTGTATCACGAATTGGAAGCCGCCGAACTGTCCCAGGCCCTGGATGGCGGGTGGCAGCGTGGCAAACACGATTGCTCCCGAAATGCCAAACAGCCTGGGACGAACACGGTTCACGATTGCTGACGCGGTGTGCTGATCGCCTTTGCGCTGGGAGTAGGGCTTCAGTGGAACGAAGATCAGTCCCTGGTTTGATGTACTCCCGGAAAAACCAAAGCCCGCAATGGAGAAGGTCCCCGCCGATTCCGAGACATCGCTCAGCATATGAGCAACCTGCTTGCCGATGTCCTTGGTGTATTCGAGGGAAGCCCCCGACGGCGCTTGCATGACGACGATGAAATATCCCTGATCTTCGTCAGGCACGAAGCCCGTGGGAACGCGCTTGAAGACAAAAAAAGTGAGTCCCAGACCGGCGAAAAACAGCACCATCATCGCCAGCTTATGTTTCAGCAAGTAACCCAGCAGGGCACGGTAACCACGGGTGAGGGCGGCGACGCCGTCGTCAAACTTTTGCAGCCACCACCACTTTTGCCGGTGGGAGTCGCGCAGAAAGATTGCCGCCAGCACCGGAGCCAGGGTGAGCGCATTGAAGGCGGAGATGGCAATGGAAAATGCGATCGTCAGCGCAAACTGGCGGAACAAGATGCCCGTCGTCCCGGAAAAAATGCAACCGGCACAAACACGGCAACCAGCACCAGCGAGGTCGCGATGACGGCGCTGGTAATCTCAGCCGTGGCGGCCCCGGCCGCTTTGTGGGAATCGTGTTCGCCCTCAGCGATGTGGCGCTCAATGTTTTCAATCACGACGATCGCGTCGTCGACCACCAGGCCGGTGGCGAGCGTGATGCCGAACAACGTCAGCGTGTTGATAGAGAAACCCAGCAACTTCACAAAGATGAAGGTGCCGATGAGCGAAACCGGAGTGGCGATAAAGTGAATCATCGTCGTCCTCCAGTCGCCGAGAAAGATGAAGATCACCAGGATGACGAGCAGGATCGCCGAGCCAACCGTATAGATAACGTCGCGTATGGATTCGCTGACTGCATCCGTAACATCGAAGGCCACTTCGTAGCGCATTCCGGGAGGAAAGCTCTTCCGAAAGGCGCGCCAGTTCGGTGAGCGCGCGCCTGTGGACATCGAGTGCGTTCGCGGTAGAGAGCTGCGTAACCGCGAGGCCGACTGCATCCTGCCCATTAAATTGCAGGTCGGTGCCATAGTCTTCCGCGCCCAACTCTGCGCGGCCAACATCGTTCAGACGGACCAGGGTTCCGTCGGCGTTGGTTTTGAGAATGATGTTGCCGAACTGGCGGGTTCGCTGAGGCGTCCGACGGCCCGCACGCTGATCTGGAAGGTCTGCCCCTCGGGGGCGGGCTGCTGGCCGACCTGCCCGGCGGCGATTTCCACGTTCTGTTCTGACAACGCGTTGACCACGTCCGGCGCGGTCAGGCCCCGGGCCGCAAGCCGCCCAGGGTCGAGCCAGAGGCGCATGG
>CAVPEZ010000024.1:0-82606 GCA_963703635.1 uncultured Acidobacteriaceae bacterium | reverse complement strand
GGACCGCATTGGCATGTCGCGGGAGACGGTGTCCAACTACATGCGGCTGTTGCGGCTGCCGCGGAAGGTGATGGACTACATGCTGGCGGACCGGCTTAGTTTCAGCGACGCTCGGGAGATCTTGCGGCTGGAGAAAGACGAGTACATCGAAGAGGTGGCGGAAGAAGTGGTGACGCACAAGTTGAAGTGGGATCAGATTGAAGACCGGGTGATGCGGATCAATGGATCGTTCGCGATGCTGCCGGGGCAGACGTTGCCCGGAGCTCCGAAGAAGAAGGGCGGGGCGCGGTGGGTGGATCCGAATGTGCGGGCGGCGCAGCCGGATCTCGAGCGAACGCTTGGGGGTGCGGGTGCAGGATCCGGGACCGGCATGGGTAAGGGGAAGATTGTGATTGAGTATGCTTCGGTGGATGATTATGAGCGGGTTACTGGGATGCTTCGAGGGAAGAAGAAGTAGCTAGGCTTTCCGGCTTTCTGGCTTTCCGGCTCTCTGGCTTTCCGGCTCTCTGGTTTTGGAGGGCGGCCTGGTGGCCGCCTTTTTCGTTTTTCGTGTTCGGAGGGGAGGAATCAGGGTGGTAATAGTGGGATGGGAGGGTATGTTTAAGGTTTGCCGTGGGGGATTGTGGGCGTGATCCAGTAGCGTTGGTGCCCTCAGGTGGGAATGCCAGGGAGTGTTAACGAAAACCCGTCTCACAAATGCATAGCAGAATCTGAGACGAGGCGAGTTGCTAGGCGTAGCAAGAAGAATAAATTCCGAGCGGCCGAACAACCGAACAGAGTGATCTGCAGGTTTATTAGTCGCTGGCCATTGAGCAGACGACCGGACGGTAAGTGGCTCTCACACCCTTTCATCCTCCCGTTGTTCTTTGGCAGAATCCTTCAGAAGCTCGGCCACCGTGTTCAGGATCTCGCGCGAAAGCGCCTCATCCGATACGGCGCGTGCCAAGGACATAGACCCGACGAGCGCACTGAAGGTTAAGATGGCTTGCGACCTGACAGCCTGCGGGTCGTTGCCTGGAAGCAAACCGCAATCAATTGAATATCGTTGCGTACCTGTTCGGTTGTGAGGGCACGGGTCCGCTTGTGCACGCGCTGGTCCCAATTTCTGCCGCTAGCGCACTGAAGGCACAGCCCGTGCCGGGATTGTCGCGGTGCGCCTGGTTCAAATAGTCGTCGATAGACTTGCGAGGGATACCGACGGCCCACCAGCTTTGGCAGCGTCCACTCGACGTTTCCAAACGCCGAAGGCCGAGCTAACCGCTTCGGCAACCAGATCGTCGCGCGAATCGAAGTGCTTGTAGAACCCGCCTACCGTAAGACCGGCTTCCTTCATTAGCGCGATGCCCAGTCCTGCGAGTGTCCCCTTTTTTCGCGGAATCTCTTTGACGCAATGTTAACGATGCGCTTGTGAGTCCTTGTTTTTTGCGCCTTGGAATGGCCCATGGTGCCCTCCACAAAATAAACTGCAACTAAACCAGGATTACGAAGATTGATGATGGATTATAACAATAATCCAGATTGCTCGTTTCAAAGGCCAGGATTCTTGTTTTGACAGGAAACGGTGGACAGGACCCGAAAGCGGAAGCTGACATACCCCACAGAAGAAAAAGAAAAATGAGCAAACCAACAGCAGCAAAAAATAAGGCCATCGTTCTCGAAGCGTTCGAAACCCTGTTCAATAAGCGCGATTACGCGGCGGCGGAAAGGTTCTGGTCACCGAATTACATTCAGCACAGTGCCCACATTGCCCCGGGACGCGACGGACTCTTCGGACTCATTAAGAGTCTGCCGGACACGCTGAAATACGAGCACGACATGATCGTGGCCGAGGGCAATCTGGTGATCGTTCACGGACGCTTTTCCGGTTTCGGCGCTCCAGCCAGTTGGATAGCGGCGGACATTACTCGTCATGGAGGAAGGGGTTTTGGTCGAACACTGGGATGTCATTGAAGACGAAGCGACGCGTGGGCAGTCCAAGAGCGGGAATCCGATGTTCGGAAGTTCATTCCCCGGATAGCTACATCCGCGATCTCGATCGCCGGCTTTCGGCGCGCGGTCAAATCGTAAATTGTTTCGAACGAAAGGGGCTTCTTATGCGGCAGCTGCAAATTATGGCTCACGGCGAGCCTTCAGAGGTCATCGAACTCAACACAGTCTCCGAACCGGTGCTTGGCCCGGAGGAGGTCCTCATCCGACGAAGCGGCTGCGCTCAATCCGTCGGACTTTCTGTTCGTCAGCGGCAACTATCGGTGTCGAACGGCGTTCCCATCCCCGGTCGGGCGGAGGGTGTTGGCCGAGTTGCCAAGATCGGATCGAAGGTTGATGTTGATCTGCGAGGACAGGCGAGTCCTGATTCTTCCTACCTACGAGCAGGGACCTGGGCAGATGAAGTCGTCGTCCCGGTGTGCAACCTCGTGCCGATGAGCGACGAAGCGGATCCCCTGCAACTGTCGATGATAGGGATTAACCCTGCTACCGCCTATCTCCTGCTGAACCGATACGTTCCCCTGATGCCCGGCGACTGGATCGGTCAAACCGCAGCCAACGCGGCCATGGGGCAGTACGTCATCGCACTCGCGAAGCTTGCAGGAGTCAAGACGCTGAATATCGTCCGGCGGGAAGAAGCTGCCGAACAGGTACGGCAGTGGGGAGGTGACCGCGTAGTTCTCCAAGGCGACAACCTGCCCAAGGATATTGAGGAGGCTCTTAAAGGAAAGAAACTTAGCCTCGTCCTCGATACGCTGGGCGGAACTCCTGTGGGGGAGTTGGCAAAATCACTTAAACCTGGCGGCTCGATTGTCGTCTACGCACTTCAAAGCGGGCAATTCCCGGCCATCTCGCCCGTAGACCTCATCTACCATAGTCTTAGCCTCCACGGATTCTGGCTCATCAATTGGATACGCAACGCGTCCCGCACAGAGATAAAGGAGATTTACCAGAAGCTGGGAGACCTGGTAGCTAATGGATCGCTCTCCGCCACGGTGGAGCATACGTACCCGCTCGACCAGTTTAGGGAAGCATTCAAACAATCCTTGAAACCGAATCGCGCCAGGCAAGATCCTGTTCCGGTTTGGGGCTACTGATACGGCTGGGATTTCGAAGGCTTGATCCAACCGCACGCTTATTGTGTCCGGATGACAGGCAACTCGGAAGTTATGTTTGAGGGCGAGCAACCTGGCTGTAGCGATTCATGAGATAGGTTTCGCTTTACACCCACGGCTTCCGCCGCTTCGCGGCTGGCCGGGGCTGAGACCCGGCCCTACACGATCGTTGATCCGAGACACGCTTAGAAGCTTCTACATACACGCGCTGCAAGTCGCGTTGCGCAGGGCAGGTCCGGAAGAATGCCTGTTGAGAGCTGTAGTGCATCTGGGATTATAGGGTTCCTTCGACTTCACAAGTGCTTGCGCTTCGCTTAAGCACTTGTTTCGCTCAGGATGACAGGGCGCAGGTGTGTCCACAAAATCTTATTTGGCGAAGAAGTAGTCGAAGGATTTTACGGCGGTGAATTCGTCGTCTTTGATGTCGAAGACGGTGTATAGCTTGGTGACGTAGAGGACGTCCTGGACTTTCTTGGTGAGGGCGAGGAGTTTTAGTTCGCCGCCGGCGTTGCGGACCGTCGTGAAGCTGCTGACCAGTTCGCCTACGCCGGAGGAGTCGATGTAATCGACGTGGGCGAGGTTGAGGACGATTTTCTTTTTTGCCCTGGGTGATGAGCTGCCGGACGGTGTCGCGGAGTTGTCCGGTTTCGTCGCCCAGAGTGATGCGTCCGTTGATGTCTACGATGGTTACGTGGCTGACTTCGCGGGTCGAGATGGTCATTGGGGTGGATTGATTGTACCGCTGAACAACAAAATTCTACCCACCCGGAGACGCGGAGTCACGGAGAAATTCTGCAGATGGGCTGGTGGAGGTGCTTTGCCGGTTGTTCGGGGCGCTTGCGCGTCGCTTCGCTCAAACCTAGAACCCTTTAACACGGAGGACACGGGGGTTCACGGGGTAGAGCTTATGTTTTTTTAGCAGGCTTGTTTGCTCAGGATGACAGAGTCAGTAAGTTAGCGAGTCCATGGCGCGGGCGACGGGGAGGGGTTGGGAGTCGCGGATTTCCTGGATGGGAGAGGTGACGATGGGAGTGGCGTATTCGGGGTGGCGAAATTCGAGGTGCATGCCGCGGCCTACGTACTGGAGCTTGAGCATGGAGCCTCCCCAGGTGGAGCCGGCTATGGCTACTTGAACGGGGTCGGGACAAAATTCGGGATGGCCGGAGATCAGCGCGTCGCTGCCGCCCAGGAGCACGGCGGTGTAGCAGTGGTGCATGGTTTGAATGTGGAGAATGGTGGACGGGGGAAGATCGTGGAGAAAGACTCCTCCTTCGATTTCCGATTGGATGATGGCGTGGTTGACATCATCGGCCAGATTGGGGTGTGGGTTGAACATTACTAAAGCCAGTGCATAGGGTAATGGGTTTCGGGCGGGCGGGCAAGGGTTGTTTGTAAATTTCACGTAACTTTGGGAGGGGGGCTTTGGCGCTTCCGGCAAAAGGGGCTCGGATGACACGCGTTGACGGGGGCTCGCGGGGTAGGGCTGGCGTTGGTGGCGCTTTAGGGGATTGTGGCTATGGCGCCTTTGGGGCCTACTGCCAGGGCTCCGCCTTGGGGGAAGGGGCTTAGGGCGTTGAATTGGATTGTGGGCTGGTTGGGGAAGGTGATGCGGGTGGGGTTTTTGGGTGGGCGGAAATCCAGAATTAAGTTTGTGCCTAGGAGGAAGATTCGGACTTGGGATTGATTTTCTTTGCGACGATCGTATTTTTGACGATCATAGGCGGCGGCGGAGAAGTAGGCTTGGGGGTGGAATTGGGAGAGAGTCCAGGTTTTGCCGGCGTCGTTGGTGAAGGCGAGGTTGGGGCCGTCCTGATCGGGATGTTTGTAGTCGCCGCCGGCGATTACTCCGTGAGTGGGGTCGCGGAAAGCTATGGAGAAGATTCCGGCGGAGTCGGGGCCGTGAACGATTGGAGTGTCGAAGACTTGCCAGGTCTGGCCGCGGTCTGGAGAGTGGAAGACTCGGGCTGCGCTGGCCGCCGGTGGCGAACCAGATGTTGGGGTCGGGAGCTTTTTGTGCAAGCTTCCGGGGCGCTGAAGTGGCGGGCTTCTGCGATTGCTCAGGCGGAGTGGCAGGGGCGGACGGAGTGGTGGCGCCGGCGAACAGCAGGTTCCTCCACTGCGCCGTCGCTGACGCTCCGGCTCCGGTCGGAATGACAAGATTTTGGAGTGGGGTTGGTGTTGGGGTTCGGGTTGGTGTTGAGGGGAGGATGGCCAGGCAGGTATTGCTGGCGGCGAATGCTCCTTCGCCTTCTATAGCGGGCGGGAGTTGGGCTGGCGGGAGGTGCGTCCAGGTTTCGCCGTCGGTGGTGATCAGGAGTTCGAATTTCAGCTGGGCGGTTTCTTTGCCGCTTTCATCGCTGCTTTGATCGGGGATGGGATCGCCGAGGACTATGCCGTGGGTTGGGTCCCAGAAAACCATGGAGTCGAAGAAGCCTTTGGGATTGGTGTTGGTGAATTGAAGTTGCCAGTGCCGGCCGGCGTCGGAGGTGTGGTAGATGCGGGACTGGTCGCCGGGACCGGCGGACATGAGGAAAGCTTCGGTGGCGGAGAAGGCTACTACGGCGCGGAAATCTAGAGTGGCGGCGTCTGGGACCTGGGCGGGGAGCCAGGTGCGTCCGGCGTCGGTGGTGCGGAGATAGGTGCCGTGAGTGCCGGAGGCCCACGCGATATTTTTTGAGACGGCGCTTACGCCGCGGAGACTTTCGGTGGTATGGGAGAGATGGGTTTGCGGGGCGGGTTGGGCGAGGGCGGTTGCCAGGAGAAGGAGTAGAGTGCGCATTGAGAAATTGTCTCAGAAGTCTCCACTTCTCGCGCAAGGAACGTGCGAGAAAGTACCCGCGTAATCCGCGCTCGCATGCGGCGGTTCGAGAGGTAGGGGACCCATCGAGTTCGCATCCTCTCGGGTCAGGATGATCAGACTTTCACTTGGCGATGAACTCGGCGAAGGTGGCTACTTTGCCGAAGTAGATGCGGAGGGTGCAGCGGGAGCCTACGTGGGCGAAGGCTACTTCGAGGGCGTCGGCGGATTGGGGCACCTGGTCGGTTTCGATGGGGCCGCGGGCAACGTCCTGTTTCTCGTCGTAGGGGGAGCCGGCGGTGACGTTCTTGTTGACGGCGAGGGCCCACTTTTCCCTGCCGGGGATGGGGTAAACGCTATAGGCGCCGATGGGGATGGTGGCGTTGGCGAAGGAGAGCGGGGCTTCGGTGAAGAGAGTCATGGGGGCTCCGCCGGGAGACCAGGGCTTGCCGTTAGTGACTTTGTCGCTCTTGGCGGTGACGGGAGTGTAGTTGATGCGGAGCTGGCGGCCGTCCTCGAGATTGCAGGCGGCGCTGGCGGAATTCGCGGACTGCGCGGAGCAGGCGGCAGTGAGAGTTAGGAGAATGGGAACGGCGACGACGATGCGAGCGCGGAACATTGGAGACCCTCTCTGGGGCAAGAGTGTAGCGCCGAAAAGGGCGGAGGGGAAGAGAATTTGGAATCTTGGTGTGTGGGGAAGATCGGGCGCGTTCGATCGGCGTCCGTACTCGTGCGGCCGGGCTTCGCCCCCGGCTTCCCCCTCGGCTTCGCTCGGGGCTTCGGCAAAACGGGGCAGGCCCAGTGCCGGACAGCCGAGGCGGCTGTCTCCACATGAGGATCTCCGGCCGTAATCCCACTCACACCTTGAATCAGGCCCCGTTTGTTGCTGGCCTTCGGTGATGTACTCAGGGGCGGGGGCTGTTGCTACCGTGAGTGGCGTACCGGGCGGTTGACACTGGTACCGAGCGAGGACTTTACACTCATGGCGACGGCAGCGAAGTTGAAGATTCTTTATGGCGAAGGGGATGCGGAGGTGCAGGCGGCTACGGCGGCGGCATTGGAGAAGGCCGGGCATACGGTGCAGAAGGCCGTGGGGCGGAAGGCAGTGGAAGCGGCGATGGGCAAAGGCGGGTTTGATCTGGTGGTGTTGGGCGCTACGCTGAGCCGGAATGACCGGCATCATCTGCCTTATGCGGCGAAGAAAGTGCAGGCGTCGGTTAGCGTGCTGGTGATGCATGCGGATGGAAGCCGGCATCCTTATGTGGATGCTTGTACCGACACTGGGGCTAGCGTGGAGAATGTGCTGGCGCGAATTGAGGGGATGGCGATTGCGGGGATGATGCCGGCGGCTGCGGCGGCTGGTAGATAGTACCTAGTACCGGGTACCTAGTTGGAGGGGGCGGCTTGGTGGCCGCTCTTTTTCTTTTGGAGTGAGAAAAACCTTTAACACAGGGGTCACAGAGGTTCACGGGGTAATTCTTTTTGGTACGAATCTGGCTGGTTAACTGGTGGGATTGCTTTGGCCTTTGGCTCTTATTTTGTCGGTTTGCTGGCCTGGCGCTTTCTGGAAGTGGAGTTTTTAACGGCGGGGTTGATTTTGAATTTCATGCGAACCGTGCGAACCTAAGTAGTAATAGTGGAGCTTTGTCTCCCATTGCTTGGGTCGTTGGTCCTGCTGAAGGTGCAGAGGCGCTAGAAGGGGCGCCATAGTGGCGCGAGGGTTGTGCGTGAGCGAGTAAGATGAGTTCGTCACTTCTTCAAAATGTTTTGGGAGGGTCTATGGGGGTTAGTGGGGAGTTTTTGCCGGAGTTTGATTTGGAGATGGCTTCTACGCGGCGGAGTTTGGAGCGGATTCCGGAGGATAAGCTGGCGTGGAAGCCGCATGAGAAGTCGATGCCTTTGGGTCGGCTGGCGGGACATATTGCGGAGCTGCCGGGGATGGGAGTGCTCGTGATTAAAGATGATGCGCTGGATTTTGCCAAGCGTCCGGCGGGGGAGTTGGCACCTAAGCCTACGGTGGCGCAGTCGCAGAAGCATGTGCTGGAATTGTTTGACAAGCATGTTGCGGCTTTGCGGGCGGGGATTGTTGGCGCCAGCGACGAGCATTGGGGCAAGAACTGGAAGCTCTCGATGGGGGAGAAGACCTTTTACGAAGGGTCGCGCATGGGGGCGATGCGGCGGATGGTGATGAATCATGTGATCCATCATCGGGCGCAGTTGGGAGTTTATTTGCGGTTGAATGACGTAGCGGTGCCTTCGGTTTACGGGCCTTCGGCGGATGAAGGACGGTAAATCATTCACGCCAAGTCGCCGGGCATTACTTCAGGACGCCGGACAACCAGTGCAGGACGTTTAACACATACTGCTTGTCGTCATTGCCGGGGACGCTCATGCCCGTCTTGCCGACTAACCTTTCCGTGCCGTCTTGGTCTTTTTCCTGAAACACCTGGGCTGTCAGCATTCCGGCCTCGCCGCTGACGACAACGCGGCCGCGGCCCAGTCTAAGAGCGACTGCCATGGCTCGTCCCTTTATCGGCCATTGTTTGATTGCAGCTTCGCGATTCGCACTCGCCTTGGTGTCATCCTCATCATAGAGCGGGTGCAGAGCACTGCGGGTAGGCACCTCGCCTACTGTCGGCGAGAGTTGCAGGAGAACAATCGCGCCGCGTGGGGTCGTGACTGACTCGCCGGTGAAGGCAACGAGTCTGTGGAGGCGTTCCCCGCCGTTGCGTCCGCGGATGATGGGATTGCTGCGAAGCAGACGATTTCGATCCGAAAAAACAAGTTCGGTGGGATCTTTTTCGTCGAAATCGTTGGGATCGGTGTCGAAGACGAAGCCATTGCCGAGCGCTATGCCGAATGCTTTGGCTAAAGGAGCGGCCGCGTCGCCCATCGGAGCGTGATCGGCGATCAGGAAAAGCGATCCGCCCCGTCGAACCCAATCATGAACCGCATCGCACTCGATCTTCGTAAATGCGGGGCTGGAATTGTTGTTGTCATTTTCCAGTTTGCCGATGGCATTGGAGATTACCAATATGTCAATACCATCAAGACTGCCGCTCGCGAACTTACCCGTGTTCGCCACAACCGCGTAACCATCGTTTCGCAGCAGATCCGCAAAAGGCTTGAAGAGTCCGTCTTTCGTATGGAAGTTGTCGTGAGCTTGGTCGATCGCGACGCGCGGATGAGTCGTGGTAAACGTTGCATGTGCGACGGAGGCGTCGAAGTTTGGGTCGGCCATCTGTTGAGCAACGACCGTCCCAACGCACACAAAGCAGAGAACGATGGTTAGCCTCATTGGTATCGCTCAAGACCAAACGTGAGATTATATCTCCCCAAGCGGAAAGCCTTGCGGAGCGGGCGGTGCACGCGATGAGAGTTTACTTGCGATTGAATGAGGCGGCCGTGCCTTCGGTCTATGGGCCTTCGGAGGATGAAGGACGGTGAAGGCGCGCTTCCGCCATTTACCTGGGGGCAGTCCACGCGTAATGGCGCTGTTTCACCAGATGGGAAACTCCGCAGCATCCGCCTGCTGCGGTAGTTGAGTTTTTATTGTAGAGAAACTTGCTTTACGCGCGACGGACTAGCCAAACAATTATTAGGATGACAATAATTGTTCCTACCACTCCCATACCTAACATAGTCCCTCCTTAGTCTGACACCTGGGCATCAGGGTTACCCACATAACTGATGATAGGACTGGATTCCGGGTTTGGTCTGAGCACAATTGGACACTAAACAGTCAGGGCCCACACACTCAGTGCAGCGGAAGCTGGTCGGCGCGGCCAGGGATCTCAGGAACCGAACGGGATTTTTCATTCTGTTAGCTGTTAGCCCTTGGCTTCCTTACGAAACCCTTAACCACGAAGGGCACTAAGGTTCACGAAGGAAGGCTTCCGGTTGAAGACAGATTTTATCTTAATGTGGCTCGCGCGCACCAAGCTGACACACGGCGCGTCTCGAAATGGGAAAGTGAAGAGTAAGCGAAACTAATCCTGTGTACGCTACCGGGCAGACGAACCACATTTCTTCGTTCTATATTTCTCTGTACCAGCCCTCCGTCCCCCTGAGAGGATCTCGCCTGTGGCTGATAACGGCACTTTTCGAGTGATCTGCTACATCTGCAACAAACTCGTAAATCTTGAGACCGCCGTTACCGATGAAGCGGGACGAACCGTCCACGAGAGATGTTACGTAGTGACGATTCATCAACTGAAACCTTCGATCTCGTCCAAATCCTAGCAAACGCACTGTTCAAAATTGACCATTTCCTAAGCACGGGATCAGGGTATTATTTTTTCACCATGATCAAAAAAGAACACAGCCCAAAAGAGGCGCTCACCGTCCATTGCCCGACCTGTGGTGCCAAGCCGGGGGAGAAATGCGAACTCAGCACTGGACTGCCGCGCACCGATCCGCACCGTGACCGCAGATTGACTGCCAAGGAGCAATCCTAGCAACGCACTATTAGGACACTACCGACGGCTGAGAGCTGACAGCTATTCATCTTTGTTGCGAGTCCTATATAATTTTCTCCTCAAGATGCGGGAGGGTTCCTTACGGCTGTCCCTGACCGAGTGCCATCGATCCCGATCAAACCGACTTCTGGCGAGCCGAAGAAGTATTGCGGGCTGGAGCTTCGCGCCTATCTGGATCTAAAGAACGCAATCCATCGCTACCTGCTGAAGAAGGTGGACCTGGAAGGAGTTGCCACGGTCCCGGACGACCGGACTCGGGGGTTGGTGCTGGCTGTGATCCAGGAGGCGGTGTCGCAAGTCAAAACGCCTCTGGGCGGCGCCGAGAAGGAGCGTTTATCGCTCGAGATTCTGGAGGAAGTGTTTGGTCTGGGGCCGCTAGCGCCGCTGCTGCAAGACCCGACCGTCGATGACGTTTTGGTGAATGGCGCCAAAGAAGTTTACGTGGAGCGCGCCGGCGTTCTGGAAGAGACCAAGATCATGTTCAAGGATGATGCGCACCTGATGCGCATCATCAACAAGATTGTTGCGGCGATCGGACGGCGCGTGGATGAATCGTCGCCCATGGTGGACGCTCGACTGGCCGACGGATCCCGCGTCAATGTGATCATTCCGCCGCTGGCGATTGACGGTCCTCATCTTTCGGTGCGGCGTTTTGGGCACACTCCAATCACCGAAGAGAACCTGCTGGCAAATAAGACTCTGACTGCGCCGATGCTTGGGTTGTTGAAGGCCGCGGTGGCGGCACGACTGAACATTGTGATTTCGGGCGGGACGGGAGCGGGGAAAACCACGCTGCTGAATGTGCTCTCCGGCCACATTTCGTCCAAGGAGCGCATCGTCACGATTGAAGATTCGGCGGAATTGCAACTAAAGCAACGCCACGTTGTGCGGCTGGAATGCCGGCCCGCCAACGCGGAGGGCAAGGGCGCGGTTCAGGCACGGCAACTGGTGATCAACAGTTTGAGGATGCGCCCCAACCGGATCGTGGTGGGCGAGGTGCGCGGCGAAGAAGCGCTCGACATGCTGCAAGCGATGAACACGGGCCATGACGGGTCCATGACCACGGTTCACGCGAATAGTCCCCGGGACGCGCTGGCGCGGATGGAGACCATGGCCATGATGGCGAACCTGAACTTGCCCGAAAGGGCGGTTCGGAAGCAGATTGCGTCGGCGGTTTCTTTGGTGCTGCAGATGGCGCGCTTCAGCGACGGGACGCGCCGTCTTACGCATATTGCCGAAATCACCGGGATGGAAACGGACGTGATCAGCATGCAGGATATTTTTGTATTTGAGAAGCAGGGAGTTTCATCGGAGGGGCGCGTGCTGGGGACTTTCAATGCCACGGGCATCAGGCCGAAGTTCGCCGAGAGGCTTAAAGCCGTTGGTTTTGAACTGCCGTTGAATATGTTTGACCAAAGGGGTGGGCAGTGGAAGTGAGGGCGAACTGGGCTTCTGGTTATAGGTGTGGCGGAGCGACGCCGGTGCTATGGTGGCGCTGGCTTTCCAGGTTGGGGGCTCGCTTCGCTCGCTGGACCCTTCGACTTCCCCCTGCTTCGCTACGGGCAGGCTCGCGAAATACGCCCGTCCCCGCACGGGCATCCCGGCTGCCGGCGCTACGGTGGCGCTACCGCGAAACGGGCTTGAGGTTGGTTTAGTGGTGGTCGGGATCGCGGTCGTGATCGTGATCGCGCGCGTGGCAACGCTCTCGGACTGCTTCTAACTGGTGGCGGCGGTCCTCGGCTTGACGGCTATGCTCGCCGTGTTTGTGGACGGCTTTGTCCAGATTCTCTTCCGCCTTTTGGATGTCACGGCGGCACTTGTCATCACGGTCGGCGCGGGCGGGCGCGGCCAGTCCGGCCAGTAACGACATAGCCAGCATCGCGCACAATATGGTCCTGGCAAACATCTTTTTCAGCGACATGTTTACCTCCGGAAAAAATGTAAGGCTTGGGGTATTGTAGCGCAGATCAGCGGCCGAGTCGTCTTGTCGTGCTGAGCTGCAGGGCTTGTCCGGAGAACCGCTTTAGACAGGCCTTTGCAGTGATGGGGAATTGTCCGTGCCTGGCGCTCATCGACTCGTCGATGACTGACAAGGCGATATTTCGCCATCTTCGTCACGGCGACGTCTGGTTGAACCTTCAGCAGGGCGTTTCTCTCTTGCCCGAGGCGTAGAATGTTGCATTGCCGTATCTGGGTCTCGCGGGTTCGATGGCTGAGAGCGAAAGCTCTGAGAAAGTAGAGATATCGAAGTGCCAAGAAGAGGCAAGGTTCTGGCCGCAGCCGCGCTCTGGGGAGCGTGCGCCTGGTTCCTGAGCATGGATGTGGATTTCCTTGTGACGAATCTCCGCAGCGTTCCCCATTGGCTGCTTCAGAGTTTCCGTGCTCTGTTCATGGGAATGAGCGTCGCCATCGGCTATGCGATATATCGGAAGTATCTGCTGGAAGTGCGAACTCGCAGCGAGAAGTATGCCGAGATTCGAGAGGAGATTCGCCGACTTCTTGCCGCTTTGCTCACCACTCCCGATGAAGATTTGATCCGCCAACTGCACCGCACGATCAAGCGCATCGAGCAAGTGCTCAAACGTCACGACCCCCTGGCCGCTCATCTAGGTGAGGAACGGAAAAAGCCAAGGGTTGCGTGAAACGCTGGCCTGATCAACTCTTGAAGGCAAACAGCGATTCCACAAACTATCCTGCCGCGACTTTCTGAGATCGCTTCAAGCGCCACGGTTGTGGAACTTGCGGAGCCGACGGTGCAGCGGCGCGGCTCGCTTCGCTCGCTGGACGGGCGAATGCGCCCGTCCCCACACGAGCCCGTCCCCACACTAGCCATATCCACACGAGCCGTCTGAACACGAGCGCTATAAGTGTCATGCACGTTTGTTACTGTGGGCATCGGGGCACAATCGCTAATATCTTGAGATGGAGTTAGAGTGCTTGATCGTGACCGGCGACCCCAGCCTGTTGGGGCAAGTGCAGGCGAGTTTTGGCACTCATTTGGCGTCGTTTCACCTGCGCCAGGATTGTGCGAGTGCGATCGAACTGGTTTCGCGCCGGCATTTGGATGGAGTGGTGATCGACTGCGATGGCGTGCCGGGAGGAAGGATGGCGATCCCCGCGCTGCGGAGCGCGCCGGCTAACAAGCAAAGCCTTATTCTGGCGGTGGTGAACGGATTGACCAGCGCTGAAGAAGCTCTCGACCTGGGCGCCGACCTGACCATCAGCAAACCGATTCAGCGGCCCCGATTGGCCGGCATTCTGGAGGCTGCGATTCCGAAGATGGAGCGCGAACATCGCAGGTATTTCCGGTACGACGTTGATTTGCCGGTGCGGTTTCAGACTTCTGTGGGGCAATCTTTCAATGCCAAGATGAAGAACGTCAGCGAATGCGGAATGGCGATTAAGCTGCTTGATCCGGTGCGGTTCAAGGGAGTGGTGGCGGTGGAGTTCGAGCTTCCGAGCGTTGCGCCGCGGACTTTTCACGCAAAGGCGGATGTGGTTTGGAGCGACTCGTTTGTGATGGGGCTGCGGTTTTTGTATATCGAGAAAGAGCAAGGAGTGGCGCTGCAGGCCTGGCTGAATTCGCTGGAGGCTCGAACCCAGTTCCGCGAGTGGGCTCAGGGAGGGTGAGAGGCTTTAGGGCCGGGTGCATGGCAGCCGCGCGGAGGGCGTTGGCGCTGCCAGGGCTCGGTGATGGGCTCGCTTCGCTCGCTGGACCCTTCGACTTCGCTCAGGGCAGGCGGGCGAATGCGCCCGTCCCCGCAAGAGGCTTGCCCACCCTGGCCTTCCCCACAGTAGCCTTCCGACGCTACTGTTGCAACGACACCTTCATGTCTAGATTTCTGGCGAGGAAGGCCCAGGTGTCGGCGGTTTCGTCGATTAGTTTCGTGATTGACTTGCCTGCGCCGTGGCCGGCTTTTGTTTCTATGCGGATCAGGACCGGGGATGGGCCGGCTTGATCGGCTTGCATGGTGGCGGCGAATTTGAAGCTGTGGCCGGGGACTACGCGGTCGTCGTGATCGGACGTGGCGATCAACGTTGGCGGATATTTTGTTCCGGGCTTCAGGTTGTGGAGCGGGGAGTAGGCGTAGAGGGCTTTGAAGTCTTCGGGGTTGTCGGAGGAGCCGTAGTCGGAGGTCCAGGCCCAGCCTATGGTGAATTTGTGGAAGCGGAGCATGTCCATCACACCCACTTCGGGCAGCGTTGCGCCGAAGAGATCGGGGCGCTGGGTTACGCAGGCGCCGACGAGGAGGCCTCCGTTGCTGCCGCCGCGGATAGCCAGCCTGGGCGTTGATGTGTAATTGTTCGCGATCAGCCATTCGGCGGCTGCTATGAAGTCGTCGAAGACGTTTTGCTTTTTGAGTTTCATTCCTGCCTGATGCCACTCCTCGCCGTATTCTCCGCCGCCGCGGAGGTTGGGCTGGGCGTAGATGCCTCCCATCTCAAGCCAGACTAAATTCGGCACCGAGAAGAATGGGGTTAGAGAGATATCGAATCCACCGTAGGCGTAGAGCAGCGTGGGATTTTGTCCGTCGAGCTTGATGCCTTTTTTGTAGGTCAGGAACATGGGGACGCGGGTGCCGTCTTTGCCGTGGTAGAAGACCTGTTTGGTTTCGTAGCGGGTGGGATCGAAATCAACTTTGGGCTGGCGGAAAACGGCGCTTTTGCCGGCTTCGGGATCGTAGCGATAAACCGTGGCCGGCGATGTGAAGCTGGTGAAAGCGTAGAAGGTTTCTTTGTCTTTGCGCTTGCCGTTAAAGCCTGCGGCGGTGCCGATGCCGGGCAGGTCGACGTTGCGCAGGAATGCGCCGTTGAGGTCGTGGACTCGGACTTCGGTGCGAGCGTCTTTTAGATATCCGAGGAGAAATGAGTTGTTGACGGTGTTGGCGAACTCCAGCTTGTCGGGGCCCTGGGCTACCAGCGTCTTCCAGTTGGCGCGCTCGGGATGGCGGGTGTCGATGGCGATGAGGCGTCCGCGGGGAGCGTCGAGATCGGTGTGGAACCAGAAGACGGGACCGTCGTTGTCGACGAATCGGTATTGCGCATCGAAGTCGTCGAGTAATCTTACTACCTGGGAATCCGGCTGGGTGAGATCTTTGTAGTAGAGGCGGTTCTTGGGGGACGTGCCTTGCTCGACCGAGATAATCAGATAATGGCCGTCGTCGGTGACGTCGCCACCGAACAACATTTCTTTGTTGTCGGGACGCTCGTAGATTAGTTTGTCTTCGGCCTGGGCCGTGCCCAGGCGGTGATAGTAGAGCTTCTGGAAATAATTGGTGTCGCGCAAGGTGGCGCCGGTGGGCTCGTCGTAACGGGAGTAGTAGAAACCTTTGTTGTCTTTGGTCCAGGATGCGCCGGAGAACTTTACCCACTTGATGTCGTCGGAGAGATCTTTGCCGGTGTCGATGTCGCGGACGTGCCACTCGTTCCAGTCGGAGCCGGAAGTGGCGATGCCGTAGGCCATTAACTTGCCGTCGTCGGATATAGCTGTGTCGGCCAGCGCTACCGTGCCGTCGGCGGAGAGCAGATTGGGATCGAGGAGGATGCGGGGCTCGGCGTTCAGGGATTCGGCTACGAGGAGGACATTCTGCTGCTGGAGTCCGGTGTTGTGCTGGAAGAAATAGCGGCCGCCGTGTTGGCTGGGAGTGGTGAAGCGCTCGTAGTTCCAGAGCTTGGTCAGGCGGTCGTGGATAGCCGGGCGGTAGGGAATCTGCTCGAGGTAGCCGAAGGTTAGTTTATTTTCGGCTTCGACCCAGGCGTGGGTTTCGGCGGAGTCGGTGTCTTCGAGCCAGCGGTAGGGATCGGCGACTTTGGTGCCGTGGTAGTCGTCGACCTGGTCGCCGCGGCGGGCTTGGGGGTAGGTTAGGGTTTGGGCGGCGGCGAGTAGAGTCAGGATGGGGAGTACGAGCGCGAACAGGATTATTGCCTGGCGAAGTGCGTGCATGAGAGGCCTCTGGGTTGAATCGGTGGAGCGATCTATTTTGCCTGAGATTGGACGGGGAAGTACAGGCTTGGTTATGTGTGGTAGTGTCTCAGTTTGAAATCCGTCAGAACCAAAAATGGTGCGCATATCGAGTTTATCTCCTGGGGAAATCCGGAAACGTATAGAAGAGTCGAATCAAGCTTCATACAAGAGTCGAGCTCAATACGTTTGTTGGGAGAACCGCGCCTTATGTTCGGACTACGAGTTTATTGATTGTCCCTGCCTGCTGGAGTGCTGGTGCAAGCATAGAAGCTGCCTAGGGCATTATCGGATCAAGGAGATATCGTTCAATCAGTTCCTTGACACCTATGTAAACCTCTGGACCCCGAAAAATGCGCGGGAGAATATCAAAAGCGCCGTGCTGACTGGCAAACCATTCAGAGGCCGCCAAAGGAACGCGATCCCGGCATTAAGGTGGCTCCGTCAGAATTGGTCAGTCAGTCTTGCCGAGGCGAGAGGTTGCAACAAGTGTGGTCTGTGTGACCCCAACATCAGTATTGACGGCAGTGTTACGAACCTCTACGAGGCCAAGATGTGGTCGCAATTGTTCTACGACGTATTAGTTCCTTTTGACACTGCATCAAAGAAGGAAATCAAGCGGGCCGGTTATACGACTACGCATTTCTTAACAATGAACAGAGAACTTTTTCGCGACTTACGCAGGTTCGCGGACGCGCACGGGTTGGACGTTGCGGGTATAAGGAATCTGGATTCTCCATCCGCTATTGCGCCTTCTCTTTCTTCCCTGGCAGGTGGCCAGGCGCTTTCACGAGTACTTGATAAGATCTTTTACAGCCCCTGAAGAAGAAGTTCATTGGCTGATTCTTCCAATGCAGATTTTCAGGCGGCGACGCCACCTCATATGTTGCTGCGGGCGTGAAGCCCGGTACAGAGATTTTCTTTCGCCCCTTCGGGGCTTGTTCACTATTTGCACTTTCACCCACGGCTTACGCCGTGGGCTGCATTCTGTCGCCGCTTCGCGGCTGCTTCTGCTCAGCCTACGGCAGGGTGCGGCGGGCGGGCCTTCCGGCCGTGGGTTTGTAGTCGGCGGGATAGAGGACTACGCAGCGGTTGAAGCCTTCGCCGTCGCTTTCGGTGCGGAGGTCGGATTGGTCGCGGAGGGCGAGGTGGAGGATGCGGCGTTCGCGCGAGGACATGGGGGCGAAATGAAAAGGGGTTCCGGTCTGGCGGACTTTTTCGGCGGCTACGCTGGCGCCCATGCGGAGTTCCTGGAGGCGGATGGAGCGCTGGTTCTTGCAGTCGAAGGAAATCTTTTCGTGCTCGCCGGAGGGCAGGTGCAGGATTTCCAGGGCCAGCAGTTCGAGGGCGCGGAGAAGTTCGGCTCCGCGGTCGAGGAGCAGAGTTGAATCCGGGCCGGAGAAGTCTACGAAGATTTCGGGCTTCTCCCAGTCGGTTTGGGCTGGGGGATCGACTACGATGCGGTAGCGGAGGTGGAGGCCTCCGTTGGTGACTACGGATTGGAGGAATTCGTTGATGCGGTTGGCGGCGGCTAGTTTGTCCATAGGCAGCTCTTAGCAATTAGCAGTTCGCAATTAGCTTAAAACCTTAAAACCTTCAACACAGAGGACACAGGGGTTCACAGGGTAAACCTTCTGTCTGTACGCCAAAATATTATCGCAATCACGCGCTCTTGCGCGTTTCAGGCTAAGAGCTAACGGCTAATTGCTAAAAGCTGGTTCACTTCTCTTTCTTGCGGGCGCGTTTTTCCATCATTTCCCGCATTTCGCGGCCCAGCTTGGTGCGGTTCATGATGGCCTGCTGGGCGATCGAAATCAAATTGGTTTCCGCGTAGTACAGGTTCAATCCTGCTGGAAGGTTGAAGAAGATGAAGCCCATCATCAGGGGCATCATCCACATCATCATTTTCTGCTGGGCAGGATCCATGCCGGCTTGCGGGGTCATGCGCTGCATGGCGAACATGCTGATCACCATAATTATGGGCAGCAGGAAAAAGGGGTCGCGCGCGGAAAGATCGGTGATCCAGAGCCAGTGGGCGTGGCGGAGATCGAGAGCTACGCCCAGCATGCGGTAGTAGGCGATGAGGAACGGGAACTGAATGAGCAGGGGCAGACAGCCGCCGGCGGGATTGACGCCTTCTTTCTTATAGAGGCCGCTGATCTCTTCGTTCATGGCGGCTTTGCGGGGGTCGCGGAGGCTGTACTTCTTATATTTTTCCTGGATCGATTTGATCTGCGGAGCGATGCGCTGCATCTTGAGCATCGACTTCATCTGCGTGATGCGCAGGGGGAGCAACGCGATTGTGATGACCAGCGTCTGGAGGACGATGGCCCATCCCCAGTTGGGGACGATGTGTTTGTAGGTCCACTTGAGCCAGAGGAAGAGCGGGCGCGACAGGATGCCCCACCAGCCGAAGTCGACTATGCCGCGGAGGTCGGGGCTGTCGTTCTTGATGGTGGGAACCTGGACGGCATCGAGTACGGCTAGCTCTTTGGGGCCTACGTACATGCGCTCAGTGGTTAGACCGCGTTGGCTGCCGATGGCCGCGCCCAGAAGATCGACGTTGGCCGTTTCTTTGGAACTTGCGCCCACGGGATTGAGGCCGGGCTTCTGGGCTATCTCCATGGAATTGCGCAAGGTGACCATGGCGGCGGTGGTGGGATCGTCAGGGATAAAGATGGCGGTGAAGTATGAATCGCCGGTGCCGGCCCACTCGAACGGACCTTTAATCGTGTTGCCGCCACTGATGTTTTTTACCGGCAGACGCAAGACAAAGTTCGGGAAGACCAGGGCGGTGCGGTCGGTGGAGGCGTCGCTGTGGTAGTCGATGCGGGCGGCGGCGTAGGAGGCGGGCGTGAGTTCGTCGCCGAATCCGGCGGGCCAGGCGGGCGCGGCGAAGATTGGAGCGCCTTTGTAACTGACGTTGGTTGCGACGTTCAGGACATAAGTGTGGTCGAAGCTAAAAGTTTTTCGGACTACGAGATCCTGGTCAGCGTACTCGAAAGTGATCCTGGCCGGGGCGGAGAGATTGCCTTCGTTTGAAGATACGTAGAGCGCGGCGTTGAGACGGTTGCGCAGGGTTTCGTCGTAGGTCCACAGAGACAGCGGGTAGCCGAATTTTTGAGCGGCGGCGGGGTTGACTAGATCGAGCAGGCCGTTCTGCGCGTCGTTGTCGAATTTTTTCAGGATCCAGGATTTGACCTGGGCGCCGCGATTGGTGAAGGTGATCTTGTAGAGATCGTTCTCGATTACGGTTTCGGTTTCGGCGTTGGCTTGTTTGGTGACGGTGTTCGTGGTGATGGTGTTCGTGGTGGCAGCGGGCGGAGCGGACGGCGATTGGGCGGAGGCAACGGTTGCAGGTTGGGCCGGCACGGGCTGAGTCTGGGTTTGGGGCTGGGGCGCGGGTGGTTGCGGGAAGAATTTTTTCAGCAGCGGTTGGAAGATGATCAGGACGACAAAGGTTAGAACAAAAACTAGGAGGAGGCGGCGCTCGGCGCCGGGTTCCTGTTGCGGGTTTTTATATTCGGCCAAAGTTTTATTAAGTACCTCGGGGGCTAAAGCCCATTAGTCAGCAAGGACCTTATCGCAGCGCTGGAAGCGCTGCGCCACCCAAAATCGGTCCCACACACACCAATTGATCGCATCCTGAATCATAGTTTTCGGCAGCCGGCCGCCTGCTTTACCACCGGGTCGTAGCCGGAGCGGGCTAAGGGATGGCAGCGGAGGATGCGGGTTAGCGCCATCCTTCCGCCGCGCAGAGCTCCGAAGCGTTCGACCGCCTCCATGGCATATTCGGAGCAGGTCGGCACGTAGCGGCAGGCTGGGGGCAGCAAGGGCGAGACGGCCCACTTGTAGGCCCGCAGCAATTGCAGAGTGACGAATTTGGCGATATTGCTCAAGAGCGGCTTTCGGGCCTCGGGCTTCGGGCTTCGGCCCTTCTGTTCGTTGCTGTCTCAGCGTCTGTTTTTCGTGACAGCTTTTGTTCGATTACGGCGAAGGCTCGGGCGACCTCGTTTAGTAGTGCGACGAAGTCGGTGGTGAGCAACGATTTCTTGGGGTTGATGACAATGTCGGCGGCAACCCCTGGCCGCGGAAGCGACATCCGAACTGCTTCGCGCAGGCGGCGCTTCATACGGTTGCGCTGGACTGCGCCGCCCAGGGTGCGGCCTACGGTGAATCCAATGCGCATGCCGGAGAGCGTCAGCGAACTGGGAGAGCTTCCGGCGACCGGCGTTGGTGCTTCCGGGCGCGGGCAATAGAAAACGGTGAAGGACGCGGAGAAGTGGCGGCGTCCTCGTTTGTAGACACGTTCGAAATCCGCGTGGCGCAGAAGGCGCGCGTTGCGGGGGAATCGGGTTGTTTTCTTAGGCGGCATGGCGAACTGGGGCCGAGCTTTTAGGGTGGCAACTCGCAGCGCGGCATCAGCCATCATGCCCTCGGGCAGCGACAGGCGGCTGAAGGTCTCGACGGTGAAAGTGAGCGGCACCGGAAAAGTCTACTCGCGGAAGCCGGGCTTCACGGAAACCCGCTTCCGTCCCTTGGCGCGGCGGCGGGAAATTACCTTTTTGCCGCCCTGGGTCTTCATGCGCGTGCGAAAACCATGCTTCTTGCTTCGCTTGCGCCGGTTGGGTTGGAATGTACGCTTGGGCATGAAAAATAGCTGCTCCTGATTCCGTCGACAGTGTTAGGGCAAACGGTAAGTATAAATGACGGAGCGGGGTGAGGGCAAAGAGCGGTTCTCAGTTTCCAGTTTCTGGTTTCTGGTTTCCAGTTCCCGGCGCGTGTTGTGGTTGTTTGTTTTTCATTGAGCTGGTCTTGGGGAGCGGGTGTTGGTGCATCGCTCTTGAGGAAGAAAATCCCGATGCGGTTTGCACTGCACGCGTTGCAGTTACATTTTTGACACTTGACAGGCGCGCGGCTTCGGGTTCTGAATCGTGTCCGCGAAAGAAATGGGGGGCGAAGATTTCCGTCCGGCGAAAACAATTTGTGCTACCATGCGGCACTGTTGGATTTCGTAGAAAATCTGATTCACCATGGCAAGCGCACACCATACCGGGCGCGCATTCCGCAGTACACTAAGGGTTCCATAGCGAGCAGGTAAACAAGCAGGTTTAGACAGGCGCCCTCAAGCCAGCCGCCGGGACGCCGCGGCGGGGTATTTCATAATTTATGTCAGTTCAAGGCACAACACTTTCCCCCAATCCGTGGACGCGCATCCTGGATGCGCTGGAAAAAAAGATCAACCGGCATTCCTACGACACGTGGTTAAAGCCGACGCGCTACAGCCACTCCAGCGGCGGAATCTTATTTGTGCGGGTGCCGACGGCGGAGTTCCGGCACCAGGGCGATAAATATGCGGATCTGATCCAGGAAGCGATCGACAACCTGGGCCTGGAGTTCAACGACGTGAAGTTCGTTACGCCGGAAGATGACCCGGCGGCAACGGCGGTGCGGCACAATGGCGGGCTTTCGGCAGGTCCGGCGACAGCCCCGGCGCAGGCGCGCTTCGACTGGGATGGCGCGGCGCAACTAAATCCGCGCTACACGTTTGACGCGTTTGTGATTGGCTCGGGGAACCAGTTTGCGCATGCGGCGTGCCAGGCGGTGGCGGAGCGTCCGTCGAAAGCCTACAACCCGCTGTTCCTGTATGGCGGCGTGGGCATGGGCAAGACGCACCTGATGCAGGCCATTGGGCACGAGGTGAAGCGGCGGCAGCCGCAGGCGTCCATCTGCTACGTGTCGAGCGAGAAGTTTACGAATGACATGATCAACTCGCTGCGCTACGACAAGATGACCAGCTTCCGCGACCGGTTTCGCAGCGTGGATGTGCTGCTGATTGATGACATCCAGTTCCTGAAGGGCAAGGAGCGGACGCAGGAAGAGTTTTTCCATACGTTCAACGCTTTACACGACACCATGAAGCAGATTGTCATTGCTAGCGACTGTTCGCCGAAGGAGCTGGCGGAGATTGAGGACCGGTTGCGCAGCCGATTTGAGTGGGGATTGATTGCAGACATCCAGCCTCCGGATCTAGAGACGAAAGTGGCGATCCTGCAGAAGAAAGCAGAGCAGGAGAAGGTCACTTTGCCGACCGATGTCGCGCAGTATGTGGCGCAGAATATCCGGTCGAACGTGCGCGAGTTGGAAGGAGCACTGATCCGGCTGGTAGCGCACTCGTCTCTGATTGGGGCAGAGATTACCCTGCCGTACGCGCAGCAGGTGCTAAAGAACTTCATCGACTCGCAGGCGCGGAAGGTCACGATTGAGTCGATCCAGAAAATGGTGGCGGAACAGTTTGGACTGCGGTTGATGGAGATTAAAGCGAAGGACAATTCGCGGGCGATTGTGTATCCGCGGCAGATTGCGATGTATCTGGCTAAACACATGACCGAGGCTTCGCTGCCGGAAATTGGACGGCAGTTTGGAGGAAAGCATCACACGACCGTGCTGCACTCGGTAGAGAAGATTGAAGAGGCGCGCAAGAACGATAAAGATTTGAACAGGTTGCTCAATAAGCTGACCGAGCAATTGGGCGGATAGGCCGGGGGTACTTTGGGTTTTGCACCGAGCGGCGCAGTCTTCCTTTTTTATGGCTGTGCAAGGGATGTGGAAGTTGTGCAAGGGTCAGGAGAATTGGCAAAAGTGGAAATCTTGTGGTGAGGTCTCCGGCGTATTCGGGATCGATTTCTCACACGAAGGAACAATCCCTAAGGCGGTGACAATGGGTCGCTTGCCAAAGTTTTCCACTTCTCCGACCTACCTACTATTACTGCTGGTTTAATAGGTTTTGCATTTGATATAAGGGAAGTAATAAAAGTAGCAAGCGGCAGGGGAGAGTAAAGTCTATGCCGGTGGAAGCGGTGGCAGCGGGGGCGGCGGTGGGGACGATGGAGATTACGGTCAGCAAAGTTGAATTGCTGCGGGAGCTGACGGCGACGCAAGGTGTGGTCGAGCGCAAGACCACCATTCCTATTCTTTCTAATTATCTATTTGAAGCTGCCGAGGGTAAGCTGTCGCTGACGGCGACCGACCTGGATCTGAGCCTGAGAACGTCGTGCAATGCCAAAGTGAAGAAGGAAGGATCGTGTACGATTCCAGCGCGCAAGCTGCATGATTACGTAAAACTGCTGCCGGATGCCGATATCACGATCAAACTTCTGGACAATCACTGGGTCAGCATCCGCTGCGGGCGGTCCAACACAAAGATGGTGGGGATGGCAAAGTCAAACTTCCCCAGTCTGCCGGTGTTCCCGACGGCGGGAGTGGTGAAGATTCCGGGGCAAGTACTGCGTGGATTGATTGCGCGGACCGGGTTTGCGATATCGAGTGAGGAGTCGCGCTACACGTTGAACGGCGCGCTGATGCTGCTGAAGCCGGAGTCGATTACGATGGTGGCGACCGATGGGCATCGGCTGGCACATTGCGAGCGAAGCGGAGAGAAGTTTGAAGGCGTTTCGGGTGAGATGAAAACTTTGGTTCCGAAAAAGTGTATGGACGAATTGAAGTCGCTGCTGGATTCGACCGACGCGGAGACGGCGGAGTTTGCCAAGGATGATTCGACGCTTTTCTTTCGCATTGGATCGCGGCTGCTGACCTCGCGGCAACTGACCGGACAATTCCCGAACTTTGAGGCGGTGCTGCCCAAGGACAACAGCAAGAGCATTACTTTAAACAACTCGGATTTGAATGCGGCGATCCTGCGCGTGGCGCAGTTTGCCGACGAACGATCGAAAGCGGTGCGGATGAAGTTGGAAAAAGGTGAAGTGAAGATTTCGGCGTCGTCGACGGAAGCGGGTGAGTCTGAGGATTCGATTGAAGCTCCTTATGATGGCGAGACGATGACGATCGGCTTCAACTCGCAATACCTGGTGGAGTTTCTGAAAGCTGCCGGCACTCCTGACGTGCGGCTGGAGCTGAAGGATTCGCAATCGGCAGGGCAGTTGCGGCCGGCTGAGGGCGACGATTACAAATACCGGTATATTGTGATGCCGATGCGGATTTGAGCGCCTGAGCGACCCTGCAATGCACTTTTCCCGATAGGAACAAAAGCCAAAGCCTTTCCGGGCTTGACCTGCGCTCCATCCTGGCATACATTTGCGACCTATCTCATTCGGAGGTGTGTCCTATGCTCGACGGATTCAAGAAGTTCATCCTGCGCGGCAATGTGGTGGATATGGCGGTGGGCATTGTGATCGGCGCGGCTTTTGGCGGCGTCGTAAGTTCCCTGGTGGCATCGCTGATTAATCCACTGATCGCGATGCTTGTGGGCAAGCCTGACTTTACGGCAATGTCGTTCAAGATCGGCGAAACGCCGTTTCCATACGGAGTATTTGTAACGGCGCTGGTGAATTTTCTGCTGGTCGCCGCGGCGATCTACTTTCTCGTGGTTACGCCGGTGAACGCGCTGGTGGCGCGGATGAATCGGGGAGAAGCGCCGCCTGATCCCACGACGAAGAAGTGTCCGGAGTGCATGAGCGAGATTCCGATTGAGGCGCGGCGGTGTTCGCATTGCACGCAGCCGGTGATGGGACGGGCGGCTTAAAAGCAGTGGTCAGTGGTCACTGGCGGGTCAGTTGGGCGGCCTTGCGGGCCGCCCCTTTTCTTTGAGCGCTGATCTTCTTGACGCGAAGTTTCCGGGACAGCAAGGTCGTGAAATGTCCTTGTAAGATGGAAGCATGAGTGGCATCTGCACGCGGGAGAGCACCGGGGGCGTTGATCCGTAGTCTAAGAGTCACTGTTCTCCGGATCATGGTGCTCGGGATCATGGCTTGTGTGACGGGGTCGATTCGAGCGCAAACGAGCCGGCCAGCAAACTCTTCTTCTCCTTCGTCGAAGCGGGTTCAGAAGTCCGCGTCGGGCGGGGCTTCGACTTTGGATTTCGGCGCGGTGAGCGCTGGGGTCTATCGGAATCCAACGTTTGGATTCAATTGCAAGATTCCGGCGGGGTGGGTGTTGCGGACCGAGGAGATGAATGCTCGCGGGGAAGAAGGCGCAAAGACAGATGCTGGCAAGACTGGACGAGTGCTGCTGGCGGCGTTTTCGCGGCCGCCGCGAAGCTCGGGCCGGAGAGGTGAATGCTTCGATTCTGATTGCGGCGGAGAGTGCGTCGGCTTATCCGGGGCTGAAGGAGGCGGCGCAGTATTTCGGTCCGGTGGGCGAGGTGGCGAAGGCGCAGGGTTTTGAGGTGGTGGAGGAGCCTTACGAGTTTGTGATGGGGACTAAGACAGTGGTGCGGGGGGATTTCAAGAAGGATGTGGGGTCTCGGGTGATGCGGCAGTCTACGCTGGTGGTGCTGGCGCGCGGGTATGCGGTGTCGTTTACGTTTATCGGGGGAAGTGAGGACGAGGTGGAGGAGTTGGTGCAGGGGTTGAGTTTTGGGGCTGGGGCAACGGGCGCGCGGTAGAGGACGTGTGGAAACCCATTGAAGGCAGGTGGGGCTGCCGACGCAACCAAGATCCCTCGCTGCGCGTCGGACGACACGCGTATCGGAGACGATGTCGTTAGTCTAGGGGTTCGGGTTCGAGGGCTATGTTGGTTTCGCCGGCGGCTTTTTTCTGGGCGTATTTTTTCATCCAGGCCTCCCAGCTTTTGCCGGCGGCGGTGTCGCGTCCGGTGAAGGCGAGGGCGGCAATGTCGGCGTAGGAGATGGCAACTTTGTCGTTCGAGTTTTTCGGGTACAGACGAACGAGGGAATCTTTCAACGTGGCGGCGGTGCGGCGGTCGAAGAGGTAGCCTTCGATCTTGGCGCCGTCTTTGCGGGTGATGGTAACGTCACCGCGGTAGTCGAAAGCTTTTTCGAGCGCGATGCGGATTTCGTCGTCGGTGGCGAGTTGAGGAATCCAGCCTTCAAGATTTTCGTGGGCAGTGCCCGGGGCGACTTCGAGGGCGTCGGGATTGATGTGGGGCACCGCTTGGGCGGCTTCGTGGTCGACGTGGCCGGATTCTTTGCCTGTCATGATTCAATCAACTTCAAAATCTTGAAACACAGGGGACACAGAGGTTCACAGAGAAAACCTTGTTACGCTCGGGTTTCATGCAATCGTTCCGCAGTCGGTGCTATTTGCACCAGCGGGTGAACTGGGGCTTGATGTTCCTCGAGCAGGCGAAGGGCTTCTTCGTCACTATAGCTGGTGAACAGCGTCGCTTTCACCGTGGCCAGGAATCCTTCCAGCGAGCTGAAGGTGGCGTTTACTGCCGAAGCTTCGTAGCCGCTGTGGACCATGCAATTGGCGCAGGCCGGGTTGCCGGACTCGGTGCCGTAGTTACTCCAATTTGTGGTCGATAGAAGTTCGTCGAAGGTTTCGGCGTAGCCATCCTGGAGGAGGTAGCAGGGCTTCTGCCATCCGAAAACGTTGTAGGTGGGCATGCCCCACGGGGTGCAAGGATAGGTGCGCTTGCCCATCAGAAATTCCAGAAAGAGCGGCGAGAGATTGAAGCGCCAGTTCTTCTTGCGGTTCGACAGGATCGCGCGGAACATGCGGCGGGTGCGGGCGCGACCCAGGAAATGTTTTTGGTCGGGGGCTTTGTCGTAAGAGTAGCCGGGCGAGAGCATCATGCCTTCCAGTCCCAGCTCCATCATGTCGTCGAAGAAGGCGCGGACGGATTTCGGATCGGCGCCGTCGAACAGCGTGGTGTTCGTGGTGACGCGGAAGCCGCGGCTGAGGGCTTCTTTGATGGCATCGACCGCGATGTCGTACCCGCCTTCGCGGCAGACTGCCAGATCGTGCTCTTCGCGCTGGCCGTCGAGGTGCACGCTGAAGGTCAGGTATTTGCTGGGCTTGAAGAGGTTGATTTTCTCTTTCAGAAGAAGCGCATTGGTGCACAGATAGATGTATTTCTTGCGCGCGACCAGGCCCTCGACGATCTCGCCGATCCGGGGATGCATAAGCGGTTCGCCGCCGGGAATGGAGACCATGGGGGCTCCGCACTCGTCGATCGCGCGAAAACATTCTTCGGGAGATAAATCTTTTTTCAGGATGTGGGCGGGGTACTGGATCTTGCCGCATCCGGCGCAGGCCAGGTTGCAGCGGAACAGGGGCTCGAGCATCAGCACGAGCGGATACTGCTTGCGCCCTGCGAGCTTCTGGCGCAGGACGTAGTTCGTAACAGTCCACATCTGTGAAACGGGTACTGGCATTATTAGTCGGTAGCCCCTGCGTCCATTTTATCAGGGTCCCGTCATACCGTGCGCGGTGCAGCGGAAGATGAACCTATTGGAGCAACGCCGTGAGGCTATGAGACGCGCGGAAAGATCAAATAGATCAATGACCACATGACGGAGCAAGCAAGGGCGTACGCGAACACACTCTTTCGGCGAGCTGCTGTGATCTCTCCCGCCAAATAAAGTGCGGAGGCAAGGAAGAGCGGCGCAACAAACGCAATCGCAGCCTTAGGTATTGGATGCCAATCGAATAAGCCAATAGCCGCAATAGCCCATGCGAGCGTGATCCAGTCAAGCCTCGTTAGCCTATGGTGGAGCGATTCCTTGAACCACTGTGCGACACCAGAGTGTTGGCTAGAGGACGGCATCAGGTCAGGCTCCCAGAGCAGAATACACCGGCCGGAGCGTCGGTTGCATCCAGATTATTCGGCCCGGTAACCGGTTCTAAGTACGCGTTTACTGGCCCGATTCGGGGCTTCGGCAGGGTCGAAAAACCGTGGCCTCCATGGTATACTTTTAATAGTCGCCAAACGAACCTAAGTATAAGACATTTCAATAACTTGAAGTCAATTCGTCGGCGCAGTCCGGAGCCGGGTTGGGGCGGGTTTTCTAAGTCAGTTTTCAAGGCTTAACCGGGCTCGATTCGAAGAGAAAGTCGGGGCATTCTCCCGCGGAGCGGAATGGCCACCAAAGAGATTAATACTCCCATCGTCGAAACCAAAACAAAAAACGGGGTTGTGACGCCGATCACCGCCGGGAACGGCGAAGGCAACGGCGACTACAACGCCGACTCGATCAAAGTGCTCGGCGGTATGGAAGCGGTGCGCAAGCGTCCGGCGATGTATATCGGCTCGACCGGCGACCTCGGCCTGCATCACCTCGTTTATGAAGTTGTCGACAACTCCGTGGACGAAGCGCTGGCCGGCTTCGCGACCAAGATCGAAGTCACGATCCACATCGACAACTCGATCACGGTGATCGACGACGGGCGCGGGATTCCTGTGGATGACATGGTCATCGACGGGGAGAAAGTTTCGGCGGCGCAGGTGGTGATGACTACGCTGCATGCGGGGGGGAAGTTCGATTCGTCCACGTATAAAGTTTCGGGCGGCCTGCATGGTGTGGGCGTTTCTTGCGTGAACGCGTTGAGCGAGGAACTGGATCTGGAAATCTGGCGCGATGGCGCGACTTGGGAACAGACTTACTCGAAAGGCGAGCCTACCAGCAAGATGAAGAAGGTGGGCGCGGCCAAGCGGCGCGGGACTAAAGTTCACTTCCTGCCGGACCGCACCATTTTTACTGAGACGACCTATAACTACGACACGCTGGCGCAACGTTTGCGCGAGCTGGCTTTTCTGAATAAGGGACTGCTGATTACGCTTACCGATGAGCGTACGACCGATGCGAAGAGCGGCGAACCGAAGCACTCGGACTTTAAGTACAACGGCGGTATCGCAGAATTCATCAAGCATTTGAACCGCGGGAAGCAGGTGCTGCACGACAAGCCGATCTACATGGAGGACGATCGCGGTAATGTCCACATGGAGATCGGCTTGCAGTACAACGACGGATATTCGGAGTCGGTGTTCAGCTTCGCCAACAACATCAATACCGTAGATGGGGGTTCGCATCTTTCCGGCTTCCGCATGGCGCTGACTCGCACGATTAATTATGCCGGTCAGCAGATGGGCTTGTTCAAGGACGTGAAAGAAAACCTGACCGGCGACGACGTGCGCGAGGGTTTAGTGGCGGTGATCAGCGTGAAGCTGCCGCAGCCGCAGTTTGAAGGGCAGACCAAAGGCAAGCTGAATTCCGATATTGCCGGGCTTGTGCAGGCGTTCATCAATGAGCGGCTGGGCGCGTTCTTCGAGCAGAACGCTACGGTGGCGCGGAAGATTATCAACAAAGCGGTGGATGCGGCGCGGGCGCGCGAGGCGGCGCGGAAGGCTCGCGATTTGACGCGGCGCAAGGGAGCGCTCGATTCGGGGGGGCTGCCGGGGAAGCTGGCGGATTGTTCGGAGCGCGATCCGAACCGGTGCGAATTGTTTTTGGTTGAGGGCGAGTCCGCCGGCGGAACGGCGAAGCAGGGGCGCGACCGGCGGTTCCAGGCGATTCTGCCGCTCAAGGGCAAGATTCTCAACGTGGAAAAAGCCCGCTACGACAAGATGCTGGCGCACGAAGAAATTCGCGCCATGATTACGGCGCTTGGCACGGGCATTGCCAAGGAGGATTTCGATCCTACGAAGGTGCGGTACGGAAAGATTATTCTAATGACCGACGCCGACGTCGACGGATCGCACATCCGCACGCTGCTGCTGACGTTCTTCTTCCGGCACATGCAGGAATTGATTAAACGCGGCAACGTGTTTATTGCGCAGCCGCCGCTGTATTCGATTAAGAAAGGCAAGTCGCTCCAATACGTGAAAGACGATGAAGCCTTTGACAAGATCATGCTGAAGCGCGCGGCTGATGGGCTGATCGTGCGCTATGGCGAAGGCGCGGCCAAGCTGGAGGGCGCGAACCTGACTCGCTTTATGAGCGTGCTGAAGGAGTATCTGAACTTCTTCGACAAGGTGAACAAACGGCTGCGCGATGAGAGCGTTACCGAACTGCTGCCGCGGCTGGATTTCTCGAAGCACGCGGATTTCGAGGGCGACAAGAAGACTCCGCCGAAGAAGATCGAGAAGCTGGAGCGAGAGCTAAAGAAGCTGCAGAAAGACCGCAAGTTCAAGAGCGTGGAAGCGGTCTTTGACGAAGAGCACAACCTGTGGGAAGTGAAGATCGTGAACTCGCAAGGGTCGGAGCACACGATCAACTGGGAATTGGCGTCGAGCGCGGAGTGCCGGCAGTTGATTTCGAAGTTCAAGCAGATTGAGCCTTATCTGGAACCGCCGTTTGTGGTGGAAGCCGTGACCAAGGCGGGCGCGGTTAGCAGCAACGGCGATGAGGGCGCGGAAGATGACGCGGCTGAGGGCGACTCGGCGGAGTCCGATGAAAAGCCGGGGAAGAAGACGGCCAAGGCCGGGCTTGGTTCTGGATCTGGAGCTGGATCAAAGACCCGCGCCGCGGTCGAGCCGGTGGAGAAGGCTACGGCGCGCGAGCTGTTTGACTATGTGAAGAAGGAAGGCAGCCGCGGCTATGACGTGCAGCGCTATAAAGGTCTGGGGGAGATGACGGCTCCGCAGCTCTGGGAGACGACCATGGACCCGGAGCGGCGGACTCTGCTATCGGTGAAGCTGGAAGACATTGCCGAGTGCGAGACCATCTTCACCACTCTGATGGGTGAGGATGTGGAGGCTCGGCGGAAGTTTATTGAAGAGAATGCGCTGGATGTGAAGAATCTGGATATTTAGGAACTACTTTCGCCACGGATTCGCGCGGATAATACAGCAGAAATATCAAGGACAGCTTTTCAGGCCGCCTTTTCATTTCCTACCTTCAACCGCGAGGTCACCGTCGTTGCCAACGCCAGCAGGGTGATCAGCGAGATAGTCCCCAGGGAGATTACGCAGTAGATGCACCAGACACCTAGAACGTGGGCTTCGATGCGAGCCAGGTAGAGGGAGTAGGCTAGTCCGGCCAGGGCTGCGGCCAACAGCAGGCGATAGGCGCGGCGCCAGGCTAGAGCGCCCATGATGAGATATCCGGCGATGCCCAGGGCGGCTACTGGAATGCCTGCCAGCGTGGCGTAGGGGCTGTGATTGACTATGCCGCAGTCCCAGCGCTCGTTGATGCTGCAGGGCGAGTCGCCTTCGGTGCGGTAGTGCTCGCGGAGGGCTAGAGCGGAAACTACGATTCCTACGGCGGCGAGTGCTACCAGAACATACCTCATTACCTTCCTCTTTCAATTTCAATTGCTGATTGCTGATTGTTGATTAAGAACCTGCATGGGTCGGTTTCAATCAGCAAACAACAATCATCAATCATCAATTGGCAATTGGCAATTGGCAATTGGCAATTGGCAATTTGCAATTGGCAATTCCTGCTTGTCGGCGGAAATGAGTCTTCCGAAGAGACAGAAGCCTGCTAGACGCCGTGCGGATGAATTGCGCTTTCTGGTCATGTTCGGCCTTCTTTGAACGCGCAGCGCCTAAAGGCGCGACTGATGTGTCGACGCTTATGGTATGCCTGAAGGCATACCCTGATACGAATCTTAGATTCTTTCTCTGGAAAATTTGTGACCTAATAGTGGAAGCGGTAGCGGAGTTCGACGTAGATTTCGCGCGGATTGTTCCAGTGGAAGCCGCCGAAGGTCAGGCTGTTGTCGTACTCGACGCGGCGATTGGCGACGTTCAGCGCGGAGAGCGACGCGGTGAAGCGTTCGCCGAAATTCTTTGCCGAGGGAGAGATCGAAGGTGGTGTGCTGCGGCAGGTAATCGCCGGGATAAGGCTGGCCGGGAAAAGCGTTGCTGAAGCCGGAGCCGTAGTAGACGTTGGTGGAGGCATAGGCGCGCCAGGGCAGCGAAATGTCGCCACCTACGTTGAGCGTGTTGCGCTGATCGTGGTCGAGCGGGGATAGTCCGGGATCGAACGAAAAATCGGTGAGTCCGCCGGTGATGGTGCCAGCGCCTTCGGCGATCTGGTTGGAGTAGGCGAGATGCAACTGCCCGCGGTGGGCGAAACGCGGGGAGCGCAGCGTGAGTTCCCAGCCGCGAATCACGGCTTGCGAGACGGTAAGCGGGAGGAAGATGCTGGAAGCGCCGATATTGTTGTGGTCGAGAAAATTCTGGACGTTAGTTTTGAAGTTATCGACGTCGAGCACCCATCCGTGGTAGGGAATGGTCACGCCAAATTGATGTTCTTCATCACGTTCGCCGTGGAGCGTGGCATATCCAAGGCCTTGCTGCCCGGTGTAGTCGATCAGGGCCGGACCGGAGACGGTTTCGATGGGCGGGGCCTGATAGTAGTGTCCGTAGAAGGCGCGGAAGGTCCAGTGCAGCCGAGGGACGGTCGCGGTGATGCCGAAGCGCGGCTGGATGGCGGATTCGTCGACAGCCGGAGCGGCGGCAGTGACCGCGAAGTTGCCCTCGGAGAATCGCGTGGGGCGCATGCCGGCGGAAAGGGTCAGCCATGGAAAGGGTTTGAATTTGTCGTCTATGTAGAAGGTTTCGAGATTGGCGGTGGGGTGTTCGGAATCGGCGATGGGCGAGTTTCCGCTGCCGTCGTTAAAGAGGGCGCCGAAGAACTGGTTATCTTTTTCGTAGAAGGTGAGGAATCCAACCTGGAGATCGTTCCTCTTATAGTTGGCGGCGAGGCTGGCTTGACCTCCAATGTAGGTGGAGCTGCGGTTTAACGTGCTGGCCACGGGAGTGTCGGCCGGCTTACTGCCGTAGTCACCGCTGTTGTAATGATAGAAGGGCGAAACCGTCGTGATGAGATGCGAGTTGAAAGTGTGCAGCCAGGTGAACAGGACGCCGGCATCGGCCTCGTGCTCGCCGTCGCGCAGGCCGATGCTTGGGTACTGCGGGCTGAAGCCGTTGGCCGGGATCGATCCATTCTCGATGTCATTGGGGAAAGGATCGTAAGGCACCTGGAAGTAGTCGCGGCGGAGGGAAGTGGTAAGGCGAAGCTGGTTGGAAGGATTCACGTTGAAGATAAACGAGCCAAAGCCACCGACGCCGTTGACCGCGTCATGTACAACCTGGGGAACGGGCGGCTGCAAGCCGAGGTTGCTGCGGTTGCCGTTGACGCTGGCGTAGTAGGCGAAGCGTTCAGTGTGGCTGCCAAAACTGAAGGCGTCGTTGGTCTGGTAGAAATTGCCGGCGCTGAGGACGAGTTCGGCCTGGTTGTTGCGTTCGAAGCCGGTGCGAGGGACTACGTTGAAGACTCCATAGGTGCGGTCGCCGAACTCGGCGCCATAGCTGCCGCGATTGACTTCCACATATTCCAAGTCTTTAGGATCGAACTGGGGGCCGACATTCTGCGCGATGGCCGTGTTGATGACGGGAACGCCGTCGAGCAGCCACTGGGTTTGATGTCCGCCGCGGATGTGCAGCATGTCGTGTGTCACATAGGAGCCGGGAACGTAGTCGGTGATAATGGCCAGGCTATTGGAGCGGTCGGCCCCGGGAGTACGTGTGATGTCCAGCTGATCGACAAGTGTGATGGGTGTGGGTGAGTCGGTAGCCACAACTTCGGAGGCGGCCGAGACCGTGATCTTGGCGCTTGCCGTGGCGATTTGCAACTGAAAGTGAACGACCGGCACAGTCCCTGAAATGACGGTGACGTCTTGCGCCGTCTGCGCGAAGCCCTGGCTGGCGACGGAAATGGAGTAATCGCCCAGGGGCACGGCATTGATTTGGAATTCACCGCTGGCGTCTGTGGTCGTGGTTTTGGCCCAGTCGGACGATTTCGCCTTCAGCATCACCATGGCGCCCTGAACAGGGCGGTGCTGCGGGTCGTGCACGATGCCTCGGATAGCACCGTAGATGTTAGCGAAGGCATGGAGGCTGGTCAGCATCAGCGCGAGAAGGATGAGCTTCGTGTTCGTCTTCGTCCTGCGTGTCATTTGTGTCTCCCATGGATCGGGTAGGGTGGTTCGCCAGCAGCGGCCGACCTTAACTTCGGCAGCCGTGCCGCAACGGTTCCGCGACAAAGAGATGTGCGTTCAGTCAACGAAACCAGGTCAGGCTTGGGAGCTTCAGCAGGCGGGGGGGAGCGCGTGAGGATTGGAATTCGGCGGAGCCGTTGGCCGTGCAATTGGGTTCGGTTCCCGTCAGACTGGCAGTGATGGTGGGCAGGAAGAAGGCTGCCAGTTTCGGCTGCGGGTGAGCCCACTGGGCGGTGGTGACGGCGCGGCGGCAATCATGGTTGCAGCAACTGGCGTCGCGGATTGCAAGCTGTTCGGATTCCGAGCCGAGCGAATTCTGGCAGTGATGAACTCCCTTGCGGAGGCAGCAGACACTCGGCGGGGGAGACATAGCCAGCGCCAGTGGGAGGAGATTTCCCGCGAGCGCAATGAACAGCAATAATCTAGCGGTCAGACGGTGCATGTTCCTGTCGGAATAGGAATCCCGAGTTGGCCTAGCATAGAACGGAATCCTCAATGGGCGCAAGCAAAGGGTGCAAGGGCAGAGGCGGCGCCCCCGCCCCACACTCTTATACTAGCGGCCTACTATGTCGCCCTTTAGCCCTGAAATGGCTCCCAGGACTTCGTTTTTTTCTTTGTCGGGGACCTTGAACTTGTCGAGCGTAGCCACGAGATCTTTGACGGCGGCGCTCCAATCGGCTTCCGTGATGCCCAGTCCGGTGTGGACGGTCTTCATGTCGCGTCCAAGGTAAAAACAAGGGCCGCCGGTGGCGCTGCAGAGGAAGTTAACGAAGTGCTGCCGCAGACGCCTTTGCGAATCCGCGCTGAGGCCGGGGAAGAAGCGTTTGAGCTGAGGATCGGCGACGAGGCGGCCGAGAAAGTCGTCGGTGACGGCGGCAATGGCGTCGTAGCCGCCGAGCCGGTGGTAAAGGCTTGCTTGCTGTTGTGCGAAGGCTTGCGGCGGGGCGGCACAGAAGGGCGCAACCGCGGCAACGGCCATCAGGGTGATGTACAGAAACGGCGTGAATCTTTTCATTTCTTGTCTCCTGGGTAGAAGGTGGCAGAATCGCCACTCGCGTGGAAGTACGAGCATGCTTGGAAAACGGATTGCATGGTTGGACATTGGTTTCAGGGTCAGGGTTTGGAACGTACGTACAGCGGATAGGCCCCAAGCCCAGGTCGGTGAGGATTTTATCCAGAGAGCCATCATTCTGGCAAGCACGCTATCGAATAAGCACGCAGGCGCCGCTATTGGTGAAGGCGATGACCAGGTTCATGAGGATAAACATCAGGTTGTAGTGCCAGCCGTATGCTTTCTCTCACCAGAGGTCCCAGGAGTTCCCTAGCGGCTGAAGCGGGACTTTTTTCAGCGAATTACGGTGCGACTGAAGTCGTACCCTGATACAAATGTCTGGCTTCATGCTCTGCCGTTGATCTTGGCCCACCACCAGCGGACGCCGACGAAGAGGAAACGCCAGTCGGAAAGGAATTCCGGCGGCTTGCCTTCGAAGGCATGGCCGACGAATTGGAGAATCCATCCCAGGACGAACAGAGCCAGCGCGTAGGGCCAGAGACGATGAAAGAAGATGCTGACAAGAAAGAGTGCGACCGAGAGCACGATGGTCGGGATGCCCAGGGTGTGGCAGGCGCGGTTCACGGGATTCTGGTGGCTGGAGGCGTATTGCGAGATCCACTGCTCGTGGGTGCGGTTGCCCAACATGGCGCAAGGATCATACACCGCTGAGGGCCTCCTTGCACTCGTTCGCGCAGGTTGGTAGTGGGTCAGCAAGATTTCCACAGGAGGGGTACAATGGCAGGCCGTGATTTCTGGTCTAATTATCGGCGGCGAAATTGCCCGCAAATTGTGGTGGAAGCTTTGGTGGCTGCTTAGGTTTCCGTGGCTGAAGCTACAAGTGTACGCGAGGGATTGTTGGCAATCCTCAGAGGTCCGAAAGATTGCCCGCGAGTTTTGTGCAGAGGTAGCGGTACTTGTTGCCGTGTTCCCGGCTCTTGACGGATTGATTGCTAACGCAGGAATTCGAGCCGATCCCAAATTGGGGAATACAGCTCATCCGATTCCTCTATTCATCGTGCTCCTTGTAAGCGCTTTCTTCGTCGCTTTTTTCTTACTGGCGGCGGTTATACTAGCAAGTAGGGAAAAGGAGGTTAAGTAGCCATGGCAGCAGCAGCGGCGGGGCTTTTCCTCATACTCGTGGTCGTTTTTTCCGTAGGAATGTTGTCTGGGCCTCCGCGCAAGCGTCCACATTCTGGAAGCGCGCGTGAAATCTGCGTTCCGGAGAATAGCCCCGCGAACTCTGCGGAAGTGCTTGAGGCGGGTATGGCTGCGCAGGCTTCCAAGGGGAAGGAAATCGCGATTTCTTTTGCGGTGGAGACAAACCGAGACTTGGTGAAGGGTGTGGACGTAGCCAAGGGGAATAAAGGGTGAAGCTTTCCGCAGTCATCTTGGCAAAAACGTTAGCCTACATCGAGGTTTACGATCTCGACCCCAAAGGGAAAGTGTTTTCCGCCGACTTGATAGCCGCGATGGTGGAGCGGTACAAATTTCAGAAGTTGAATAAGATGGAGGAGCGCGAGGAGAAGGGATTGGTATTTGAACAGGGGAAGGTTGGGAACAAGGTAATTTCTAAGTTGACGATTTTCCCAGCCTTAATTGTAATGGAAACCCGCTCGAACACGTCCGACTCGAAGCAGCTTACTGAGGAACTTTTGTTATGGGGTGCTGCGAAGTTTGGTATGAACTACAGCCCCAACTCGATCAAAAGACACGCATACATCAGCGATTTGACATTCTTCAGTGACGTTTCGCTTTTGGATGCTGCCTCTCAACCGCTCCGCGACTTAGCTACTAAAACCAGTGCTGCATTGACTGAAATTTGGCAGGAACCAGTCAAATACTATCCCGCAAATCTCGCGGTTGCACACGATCCAATGGCGCGAAGCCATGGCATCGCTCCCTTCGTCATTACGCACCGAGCAGAGTCTAGATACCCGGAGAATAAGTATTTCTCCGAAGCACCGCTTCCGACCGACATGCATATCGCTTTTCTGGAAGAATTCGAGGCTGGCATTAGACGCCTACTCTCCTAGTGCCTTTCGGACCAGATTATTTTCCGCCTTCCGCGCCGACGAAACCTGCTTGGGAAGCAGGCCACACAATTCCTCAATCGTCCAAACGTGGTTACTGATTTCGCTCTCCATCGCCGGGGTTACGCGCAATGTGGAATGCACACGGCAGAAGTTGTAATACATAAACCAGATCGCCACAGCAGCCGCGTGGTTCTCAATCTTTTTCGAGAATGCGTTTGTGAGGCGAGTGAAACGGCGAATACTCATTCTCATGGACAAGTTCTGGCGCTCCACGAAAGACGTGGAAACATGCTTTGGGTCAGGGTTCCCGCTCACAACCTTCATGTCGCAGCCAATGCAACGCGCTGGAGAGTAGCGCGTTTCGTTCTCTGCTACTGCTCCGTAAATCTTCTGGAGTTGCGCGTAGTCGATGTCCGCACCGAAGGCGTTCTCTACGGCTTCCATGTACGCTTTGTGTCCATCCGTCGTGATCTGCACGCGATTGCGAATGCGGCTAGCGCAATCCTCCATGAACTCTTTCGCCCATCCCAGATCGCGTCCGCCGACTAGGTAGCTAATGCAGAGTTTTGTGTCCGCGTCGATTGCCGTCCATGTCCATACATCGCCCCATCCGATTGCTTTCTTTTCCGGTCGGACATTCTTCGCCTTGGCTCCCACGTACTGCCAAATTTCGTCACACTGCAAACGGCGCACGTGAATGTTGCGAACGTGGCGGTCATGGTAGGCGGCGCAAGCGTTGGCCAGATCGAGCAGAAGTTTTACGACCGTATTCTTCGCGACGCCAGTCATTCGCACTGTGGAGCGAATCGAATTGCCTTCGACCAAGGCCCCAACCACTCGCGTTTTCTGTTCCATTGTTAGCCGCTTCATAGTGACTAATATGCTTGACAATAACAGATTTGTCAAGGCAAAAGTGAAGCGAATGTAATAAAATGTTAGGCGCACGTATGTAAACTATGCCATAATCATAAAAACTAGGACATAAGGTAGGCGATGGACGAGCCAACGAAATACTCCTATTTAGCGGAAATCAACTCCACTTTCACGCCGGGCTCCCCGATTGATAGCCGCGACTTGTTTGCCGGAAGAACCAAACAGGTAGAAAAAGTCATTAGCACGATTTTCCAAAAGGGCTCGCACGCGATTCTGTTTGGCGAACGCGGAGTTGGAAAAACATCACTCGCCAACATACTCTTCGATGTTTTGGTTCTGACAGGGAAGTTTAAGTATCAGCGCGCAAAGGTCAATTGCAGCGAGGGAATGACGTTTACGGATATATGGCGCGTGGCTTTCAATGACATCGTGTTCACCAGTCCAGAGGGTAATTCACTCCGACTAGCCGAAGCACTGCCGGACAATCCAGGGCCTGAAGATATTCGTATGACGTTCCAACTTCTCAACGATCCGAGCATCATAATCATCGACGAATTGGATAGGATTGCGAACGCCGAGGTAACAACGCTCCTAGCGGATACCATCAAAACGCTTTCCGATAATGCAATCAAGACGACGCTCATTCTTGTGGGCGTAGCTGACGCTGTGGATGAGTTGATCGGTGAGCATCCCTCAATTGAACGTCCGCTAAAGCAGATTCACATGCAGCGAATGTCGAAGGCCGAACTGCTGGAAATTGTCGATAAGGGCCTCGCGAAAATTCCCGGCTTATCAATCGAAGCCGCGCCGAGAGCGCGGATGGCCGATCTTGCACAGGGGCTTCCGTTCTATACGCACATGCTTGCTCGGGAATCCGCCTTGAATGCGGTTATGAACGGGCGCACGAATATTACGATGGAGGATTTGGAAGCCGGAATTCGTGAAGCAGTGACCACACACGGCGAAACTAATCTGACGACATACAACGATGCAGTGACCGCTCCACGCGGAAAATACTTCAAACCCGTTCTTCTCGCTTGTGCACTTGCGGAAAAAGATGAAAAGGGATTTTTTTACGCAAGCAACCTCGTCCAACCGTTGCAATTGATAACTGGTAAGGCCTTAGAAATTCCGGCATTCTCGCAACATCTCAAGGATTTTTCCGAGACGCGCGGGCCCATTTTGGAGCGCGACGGACGAAGGTACAGATTCCGCAAGCCTCTAATGGGCCCTTATGTAATTCTCAGAGGATTAGCGGATAAATTGATTGTTGAATCTCAACTTAGCCATCCGCCCGAGACTTCCACCGAGCCCGAGCAGCTTTCTCTGCTATTTGCCTCCGCTGCTCCGGCGTTAGAGATCGGGCTCTAGCCGGGCCACCCTTTTTGCCACCTTCCGCACGCTTGCTCTTGGCAGTGTGTGGCTCCAGTGGTGTTCCATCCATCTGTTCGCCAATGGCTTCTTCCACCACGGTTCGCGCAACTTGCATAAAGTCACGCTTTGGCGCGGACTTCTTCGGCATGAGAAACATCATCCCACGGATTCAGCGCTGACCGCTACCCCTGTGGAAATCATACTGACCCACTACCCGCAGGTTGAGGCGGCTGCTTCCCGCGTGGTAGCATCCTAGGTTTTGGCAGGTAGGTTGGGTTGGCCTGTATATTGCACTGTTCTTCATTCTGAATTCTGACTCTGGGCCTTCTCTCTTTCCACGCCTGCGAAGGAGCTTACTTGTGAAAGTCTATTCCGGAGAGAATATTCGTAATGTTGCGATTGTGGGGCATGGGCATGCGGGCAAGACCACGCTACTCTCGGCCATGCTCTACACGGCAGGGGCCACGCCCCGGCTGGGGCGTGTGGACGATGGGTCGGCCACCACCGATTACGACGAAGAAGAGATCGCGCGCAAGATGTCGATTGCGGCTTCTGCGGCTTATGTGGAGTGGGGCAAAACCAAGATCAACGTGATCGATACGCCGGGGTTCAACATGTTTGTCCACGAGGCCAAGATGGTGCTGCCGGTGGTGGACGCGGCGATCGTGGTGGTGGACGGCGTGGCCGGCGTGGAAGTGGTGACGCAGCGGGTGTGGAACGATTGCGAGGAATACAAGACTCCGCGGCTGATTGTGGTGAACCGGATGGATCGCGACCGGGCGAATGCGGAGCGCGTGCTGGAGTCGCTGGTCAGCGCGTTTGGCCGGAACGTGATTCCGATTGAGCTGCCGATCGGCAGCGAGAAGAGTTTAACCGGCGTGGTCGATCTGGTCCGCATGAAGGCTTACACGTATGAACTGGGAGGGAATGGGAAAGGCAAGGAGACGGAGATTCCCGCTAATATGCGAGCGCAGGTGCAGGAGTCGCACGAGCAACTGGTCGAACTGGTGGCCGAGGGCGACGACAAGCTGATGGAGAAGTTCTTCGAAGCGGGGACGTTAGGGGAAGAGGATTTGATCCCGGCGCTGCACAATGCGATTCGCGAGGACAAACTTTTTCCTGTCGTCTTTGCATCGGGGTTGGGCAACATCGGCGCGGACCGGGTGATGGATTTTATTGTGGATTACACTCCTGCGCCTTCCGAGCATGAGTGGGTGCAGGGGGAACCGGCAGCCTCGGGGAATGGAGATGCGCCGAAACGGCATGAGACGGACTCGGAACCGGTGTCGCTGTACGTGTTCAAGACGGTTTCGGACGCGTTTGCGGGGAGGATTTCGTACTTCAAAGTTTTCTCCGGCGTGCTGAAGAACGAGTCCACGATGCAGAATTTCTCGCGCGGGTCGGGGGAGAAGCTGTCGCATATTTCCATCATGCAGGGAAAGGCTGCAGTGCCGGTGACTGAGTTGCATGCCGGAGATATTGGAGCGGTGGCGAAATTGAAGGACACTTTGACCGGCGACACGTCTTGGAGACAAGGCTGCGCCGATTCTGTATCCGCGAGTGAAGCTGCCGGAGCCGGCGATTACGTTTGCGATTGAGCCGAAGAGCCGCGCCGATGAAGACAAGCTGGGGCCGGGGGTCCACAAGCTGATCGAAGAAGATGCGATGCTGCGATTTTTCCGGGATCCGCAGACGCAGGAGTTTCTGATCGCGGGGACTGGGCAACAGCACATTGAAGTTACCGTTTCGAAGCTGAAGAAGCGCTATCACACGGAAGTGGTTCTGAAGGCGCCGAAAGTTCCATATCGCGAGACGATCCGCGGCAAGGCGGATGTGCAAGGCCGGCACAAGAAGCAGACTGGCGGACACGGACAGTATGGCGATTGCAAGATCAAGATGGAGCCGATGCCGCGCGGGGGACAGTTTGAGTTCGTCAACGATATTTTTGGCGGCGCGATTCCGAAGAACTATATTCCGGCCATCGAAAAGGGAATCAAGGATGCGGCGGCGCGCGGGTATCTGGCGGGATTTCCGGTGGTGGACTTCCGCGTGATTCTGTATGACGGGTCGTATCACGATGTGGATTCGAACGACATGTCTTTCCAGATGGCGGGGCGCATCGCCTTCAGAAAGGCGATGGAGCAGGCCAAGCCCACGATTCTGGAACCGGTGATGTCGGTTGAGATCACCATACCGGACGACTTTGCGGGCTCGATCATGGGCGATTTGAACAGCCGGCGGGGACGCATCCAGGGCATGGACAACAAGGGCGGCAACACCGTGGTGAAGGCCGAAGTGCCCATGGCCGAGATGCTGACCTACGGTGTGGATTTGACTTCGATGACGCAGGGCCGCGGCAGCTTCAACATGGAAATGCACCACTACGACACCGTGCCCGGCGCGTTGCAGGAAAAGATTATTGAGAAGGCTAAGGCGGCGAGGGGGGAGGTGAAGGAAGAGGAAGAGTGAGCGCCGCGTCGAACGCAATCGTTAGCGAGTTTGTCACTTTATCGGAGCGAGTACTTAAGCCATATCTCGACTGCATTGGCCTGCTCGTGTACAGCCCCGCCGCAACTCTTCGGCCCGATAACCGCTTCATGTACTGGGGCTACAATCCTGGTCAATCTCCCCGCATTCAGGACAAAACGCACTGGACAGTTCGCAAATCGATCGAAGGGTTTCCCACCCAGATTTGTCTCATCAACGAACAGCGCTGGCCAAATGCTCGCATGGGAACAACACTCGTCGACGGTGAGGAAAGGTACGCGCAACGTTATGAGACTGGCCGAGCCCCTTACCAGTGCGGTGTTCGTCACATTCTTGAATTCATTGGGCATCCGGACGCTCTGGTTACGAATCTTCTGTTTTTCCAGACCAGTCGCCAAGAACACCTGCGGCCAACGAAGGAACAGATCGATTGCTGTTGGGAGGTACACGAATTCCTCATGGAAAAGACCAAAGCTCGCGTACTGATCACAACTGGGGGAGTCGCCCGTGAAGTTCGCCGTTTTGGGCTGATGGATCTTCGCGAAGTGGATCGGTGCCCTTCAGGGTACGGAAACTGGAGCTGCAGACTGTACGAAAATCGCCGTGGTCTTCCCGCCGTCATCACTGCACCGCACATGTCGTACTGGGGAAGTTGCATCGTGAAGGACAAATACGGCCCTGCCCTAAGCTGGATTAAGGAAAAGGCGGATCGCCTTACCGAGTGATTCCCTTAGTCCGATTCCCAGATCGTCGTGCTTGAGCGGGATGAATCTCGGCCGGTAGCGCTGGGTCCGCCCCAATTTGCAGCTCCCACTCGCGGTGGCGATATTTGAGGAAATCCTCAACGGCGTTCAAAACCCGGTCGCCGAATATCTTCTTCGCGCGAGCGTCGAAGTCGGGCCACCTGGCGGCGGACGGGGCAGCGTTTCCGATCGTGATGCCGTTCGCGGGTTGGGTCCTTTGCTTTTTAGACTTCTTCGTCATCGCGTCCGCCCCGCCTTCGATTATAGCTGTGCCGCTCCGTGCGGCCGGGCTTCGCCCCGGCCGGACAGCCGAGACGGCTGTCGCTACATGGGGCGTGGTAATATCCGGCGAGTGGCTACTGCCAAGAACAATCCCAATCTGAATTATGGCCCCGACCGTGTGGTCTCCGCGGCGCCGGTGGAGGACGATTCCTCGTTTGAGCTGAAGCTGCGGCCGCAGCGGCTCAATGAATTCATCGGCCAGGCCAAGGTCAAAGAGAATCTAGCCGTGGCGATTGAGGCGGCGCGCTCGCGCGGTGAGGCCATGGATCATGTGTTGCTGTATGGGCCTCCGGGGCTGGGGAAGACTACGCTGGCCAACATTATTGCGAACGAGCTGGGCGTACACTTTCAGCCCACGGCGGCGCCACTGTTGCAGATCAAGGGCGACCTGACAGCGATCATCACCAACATGCAGGAGAAACAGATCCTGTTCATCGACGAAATTCATCGGTTGCAGCCAGTGCTCGAAGAATTGCTGTATTCGGCGCTGGAAGATTACAAATTGGACATCATTATCGGCCAGGGGCCATCGGCGCGCACGCATACGCTGGAGGTGAAGCCGTTCACGTTTATTGGCGCGACTACGCGGGCGGGATTGATTTCTGCTCCGCTGCGGTCGCGGTTTGGGATTGTGCTGCGGCTGGAGTTTTATACTCCCGAGGATTTGCGCGTGATCATCGAGCGGTCGGCTGAGATTTTGGGAGTTGCGATCGACGACGCGGGCGCGATTGAGATCGCCAGCCGCTCGCGAGGGACGCCGCGCATCGCCAACCGGCTGCTGCGGCGGGTGCGCGACTACGCGCAGGTGCGCGGGGCAGGCAAGATCGACTTGCCGACGGCGCAGGCGGCGCTGCAGATGCTGGAGGTGGATAAGTACGGTTTCGACGAAGTGGACCGGCGGCTGCTGCTGACGATTATCGAAAAATATCAGGGCGGACCCGTGGGCGTGAACACTCTGGCGGCGGTGCTAGCCGAAGAGCCGGATGCGATCGAAGAGATCTACGAGCCCTTTCTGATGCAGATTGGGTTCTTGAACCGGACTCCGCGCGGGCGTGTGGCGACCCAGTTGGCGTATGAGCATTTTGGAATTACGCCGAGTCGACGGCAGAATTCGCTGTTCTAAAATTCATCAGCCTCCCTTTCGCAACTCCCACGCGCCGGAAGCTCCGTCAGAATCTGTTCGGTAAACCTGAAAAACAATGCTTTCCTGTTCTACGCGATACGCTCATGGTGTATCTTGCTCGTTCCTCTCGGGGCGTGAGCCGGGAGACGTGAGGGCGCTTTGCCTTTAGACCGAACTCGGGGTTTTTCAGTCAAAAGGCTTCTGAGGTTCCTGCTGGCGGCTGCTGTGATGCTGCTTGGGGCCTCGGAATGTGGATGGGGCGCGTCCCCGCAGAAGGCTCCGGCACCTACCCACGCGCTCGCTCCCCCGGCCCTGACCATCCCGCGTTTAACCCGCGCTCCCGCTCTAGAAGACTTCCTCGGGATGGAGCCCGAGGGCGAGATTGCGCTGCAGATGGCGAAGGTGACGGGCTTTGTGCAACGCAACCCACACGATGGAGAAAAAGTCTCGGAAGAGACGGCGGCCTACCTGGGCTACGACCGGAAAAATCTCTACATCGTGTTCGTTTGCTTCGACGATGCGAAGAAAGTGCGGGCGCGCATGTCGCGGCGGGAGGACATTTTCGACGATGACCAGGTCGAGGTCATGCTGGATACGTTTCACGACCGGCGGCGGGCTTATGCCTTTCAGACCACGCCGCTGGGTGTGCAGTGGGATGCGATCTGGACTGAGGCCTCGCGGGAGGAGGTGAATGGAAACTTCGATACGTCGTTTGACACGGTGTGGGATTCGCGAGGCAAGCAGACCAGCCGCGGTTTTGTGGTCGAAATCACGATTCCATTCAAGAGCCTGCGTTTTCCGGCGACGAAAGACCAGGAGTGGGGAATCATTCTGTATCGCGGAATCGTTCGCAAGAACGAGGACTCGTTCTGGCCGGAGATTTCCTCCAAAGTGGAAGGGCGGCTGGGACAGGCGGCGACGTTGTATGGGCTGGAGGGAATTTCGCCGGGGCGCAGCATTGACTTGATTCCATATGGAATCATGCGCGGTTTTCGGGCCCTGGATGCGCGCGATCCGTCGAATCCCTATTTTCAGCATGCGGAGGCGCAGGGGCAGCCGGGTATGGATGCGAAGTTCGTTATCCATGACCACTTTGTTCTGGATATGACGGCGAATCCCGACTTCAGTCAAGTGGAGTCGGAGGATCCGCAGATCACCGTGAACCAGCGCTTCGAAGTTTATTTTCCGGAGAAGCGCCCGTTCTTTCTGGAGAACGAAGACTTCTTTCGCACGCCGTTTGATTTGTTTTTCACGCGCAATATTCAGGACCTTTCGGCGGGAATCCGGCTTACGGGAAAAGAGGGGCCGTATTCGGTCGGAATGATGTCGACCGATGACCGCGCCCCGGGACTGGCGGTGCCGAATTATTTTCCGCTCGCAGGAACACGATCTTACTTCACCATTGCGCGGGCAAGCCGCGACATTTCCAGGCAGTCGAGTGTGGGTGTGGTTTACACCGACTGGGAATGTCCTACGACGGGCGAGTCCAACCGCGTCGGCGGAGTGGACACGCGCTTGAAATTAACGCCCAACTGGACATTGGAAGGCCAGGCTGTGTTGAGTTCAAGCAACCTGGCGGGCAACTTTTTCTTCTCCAGCTACTCGGGCAACAACTGCGAGACCAACCTGTTTCCTTTCAGCGCGGGCAATGTGAGAAATGGCAACTATTACGCCGGTCCGGCGGACAAGCTTGATCTCAAACGCGATGGGCTGCACTTTTCCTACGAAGGAATTTACGACGACATCAGTCCGGGATTTGTAACCGTGCCGGGATTCGTGAACCGCGTGGACATTCGCGGACTCTACCAGACGGCCGACTACCGCTTCCGTCCTAAGAAGGGCTGGATCGTGGACTGGGGCCCGTCCATAAAACAGCGCCTCGTATTCGATCACGAAGGCAACCGGCTGGACACCTATTACAACCCCTATCTGGGGATTCAAGGACGCGGTCAGACGACGATTATTCTGCTTCCTTACGAGGAGCTGCGCGAGCGGTTGCGGCCCCAGGATTTCTTGTATCTTGGTTTGTCGGCGAACCAGAACCAGGACTATCACGAACACCTTAGCGGAGCTTCTTTCCAAACGGGTTATTTTTCGAAGGTTACGATCGGTGCGAACTACTATTGGGGAGATGGAGTGAACTTTGTGCCTGCGGCTACCGCGGCGCCGCAGTCTCTTCTGGCGCGGTTGGATACGGCACAGGCCACGCTGAGCTTCCGACCGGTCAAGCCGTTAAAGATTGAAAATACCTATCTGTTTGAGCGCTTGCGCGCGACCGAGAACGAATATCGTTTCGCCCTCTCGGAATCACCCCCTGGCATTCCGATAGGGAAAGGCATTTTCAATAACCACATCGTGCGCAGCAAGTGGAACTGGCAGTTCACTTCTCAGCTCTCTCTGCGCGTGATTTTGCAGTACAACTCCGTTCTGGCGAACACGCCGGGAACGACGTTCTACCCCTATACCTACCTGCCCACGGAGAAGGAGTTCAACGCCGATTTCCTTCTGACCTATCTGGTGCATCCGGGTACGGCGATTTATGTGGGCTATAACAGTGATCTGCAGAACCTGGACCGCAGTTTGATGCAAGATCCCCTGGCGGGGCTTTTTACGGCGAAGGGCTATATCAACGACAGCCGGCAATTCTTTGTGAAAGTGTCGTATCAGTTCCGCTTCTGAGGGCGGCTGAAGCCCGCTCCAGGATTGCTGAACCTGGGGCATTCCGGTAGAATCTAAGGATTCTGATCGATGTTCGAAAGATGTTCGAAAGCCAAGGTCTGAACCCATATGAAACCTGCTATTCATCCCGCTTATAACGAAGTGCGCGTGCATTGCGCCTGCGGTAATGCGTTTGTGACCCGGTCTACTCATAAAGGTGATATCAGCGTGGAAATCTGTTCCGCCTGCCATCCTTTCTTTACCGGCAAGCAGAAGCTTATGGACACCGCTGGCCGCGTGGAGCGCTTCCGCCGGAAGTACGCGAAGAACGCGCCAGCGTCAGCTAAGCCAGCTGAGGCGTCGAAGAACTAACTTCTTTACCACGGTTTTGCGCGCATTGTCACGGATACACCCTGAAAATCAGGTCCTCGCTTCGCGGCGGGGGCTTTCGTTTGGATGGCCAAGTAGAATAGACCTGTGCGTAAATCCTGGGACAATTCGGGCGGAAACGCCTCGTGTGGGGCGGGCGCCCTCGCCCGCCAGGCAGGACCACCGAAGCCAGTCTCCGCAAGCCTTTCCATCGGCGGCGTCACGATCGCGCCGGCCACCGTGCTCGCTCCGATGGCCGGAGTTACTGACACGGTCTTCCGCCGGTTCATCCGGAACCTCGGCGGCTGCGGACTGATCATGACGGAGTTCACCTCGGCTGACGGCGTGCTGCGCAAGAAAGACCAGGAGGCCAAGCGCTATCTCCACTTCTATGAAGACGAGCATCCGATTTCGGCGCAGCTTTTTGGCAGCGATCCGGAAGTCATGGCGGAGGCGGCGCGCATGGTCGAGGGGCTCGGCTTCGACTTGGTGGATTTGAACCTGGGCTGCCCGGCAAAGAAAGTAGTGAAGTGCAACGGAGGCTCTGGTCTGCTGCGCGATCTGCCGGCGATCGGCCGCATCTTTGAGGCGGTGCGAGCTGCGGTGAAGATTCCCTTTACGGTGAAGTTCCGGGCGGGATGGAGCGACGACGAGATAGTCTGCGTGGAACTGGCGCGCATGGCGGAGTCGTGCGGGCTGGCGGCCGTCGCGCTGCACGCGCGAACTCGGGAACAGGGTTATAGCGGCCAGGCGCGATGGGAGTGGATTGCTGCGATAAAGGATGCGGTGAAGATTCCTGTGATCGGCAACGGCGACATCCGGTTGCCCGAGGACGCTTGCGCCATGGTCACGCAGACTAGCTGTGATGCCGTGATGATCGGGCGCACGGCCCCGTCGAATCCGTGGATCTTCCGGCAGATTCAGCAGTACTGCGCGGGGATGAGCGAGGACCGAGCGGGCGAGTGGCCCGCTCCCACACGAGCCTATGACGAGCCGACGGAGGCCGACCGCTATCAGATGATCCGCACCTACTTCCAGATGCTGATCGAAGAAGAACTTCCAGACGCCGTCGGCAAAATGAAGCAGTTCGCCTCCTGGTTCACGCACGGCGTCCCGGGCGGAGCGGCGCTCCGTAAGGCAATCTATGAGTCGAAAAGCGCGGTTGAGATTCTGGGACGGGTGGAGGAGTTCTTCGAAGCAAGACTCTGTGGCGCGGGCGCTCTTCCGCGAGGCATGAGAGTCGTCCGCGCTAAATCTGCTATTTCCGGAAACGTCAGGGCAGCACGGTAACCGCGACCCGAACGCCAGGATGCCTTAGATTGAACAGATAATATCCGCCGTCAACGAAGTCGATGTAGGTATTGTCTGTGTAAGCCCAACCCGCCGGCCACGGCTCGGCAATTTCAAAGTTGTACCCGCCGTAGGCGAAATGCGGTCTGCCTCCAACGACAGTTACGTGGCGGATGGCGAAGTGGTGTTCCCGTCCGAAGTGCGCTCGGAAGTGCTCATCCTGAATGCGGCGGATGTGTTCCTCGCGCTTCTCCTCGTGTTGATCGTGCCTTTCTTCGCGTCGAACTTCTTTTTCTTCCCGGTGCTCCTCCTGGGCCAGAGCAGAAATTACTCCGCCCAATAGGAACGCGGCACAAATAGCGCCGACCGCTGCGAATCGCTTCATGATGAACCTCGCTTAGAATTTGAATTCAAATCGCAGGCACACAACTGAAACTGGCGTGTCGCAATCTAAGGTGACACAATGCAGATGCGGATAGACAGGCTAGTGTTGCCGTCGCCTTACACTTTTTTACACTTTTCCCGCGACCATTTTACCAATTCATCTTTCTCCACATATGCCCGCAGGACCTTCGCATCATGCGTGAACGGTCAGCCACTTCTCCGGGATCGCCTTCACGTAGTACTGCTTCTTACTCTCGATGGTCTGCAGCGGGTAGAGGTCGAAGGCGCGATCTACGAGTCGAAAAGCGCGGTGGAAATTCTGGGACGGGTGGAGGAATTCTTCGAAGCCCGACTGGGGCCGTGTGGCGCGGGCGCCCCTTCGGCCAACTCGGGGCGAGTTCTCGCCCGCGAAGCGTGAGCGCAGACTCCGCCACCCTTTCTCATACCGAGTCCGTGTTGCTTCAAGGGACGACGGTTACCGCGACCCGTACTCCCGGGTACCGCGGATTAAACAGAAAATATCGGCCTTCGACGAAGTCGATATAGCAGTGGTCGGTGTATGCCCATCGAGTAGGCCAGGGCTGCCCGATTTCGAACCGGTAGCCGCCGTACGCGAAGTGCGGGTGGCCTGCCACCATGGTCAAGTGGCCGACAGCAAAGTAGTGCTCACGTCCAAAGTGCGCGTGAAAGTGTTCATCGGAAATATGCCGCAGTTCGGCGCGTCTTTCTTCATGGGCAACGTGTTCTTCATGCGCCACGTGCCGCTCTTCGGCGCGCCGCTCCTCATGCGCTTCGTGCTTCTGTTCTTGGCGGGCTTCGTGCCGTTCTTCTTTGCGTATTTCTTGTCGTTCCCGGTCCCTGTGCTCGTCTTGAGCAGAAGCGGCAATAGCGCCTCCCAGCAAAAATGAGACAGAAATACCGACGATGGTTGCGAATGGCTTCATGATTCCTCGCGGGAAAATTGATTTCGACGGATGCGGTCGAAGGCGCCCGCCTCAGTTGACGGTAGCAGGATGAGCTTAAAAAGAAAGTTACCGAAGAACAACCCGATCGTTATACCTTTCGCGCGACCATCTTGCCGATTTCGTCTTTTTCTATATAGGCCCACGGAATGGCGGGGTCATGCGTGAAGACGGTCAGCCATTTTTCCGGAATCGCCTTGGCGTAGTACTGCTTCTTGCTCTCGATGGTCTGCAGTGGATAGAGGTCGAAAGCCATGCCCCAAGTAATATCGATGTGCGCGGTGGTGGGGATGAGGTCGGAAATGTAGCAGGCGGTGCGGCCTCCGCTTTCGACAATCACGGCTTGCATGTGCGCGGTGTGGCCGGGAAAAGTTTTCACCGAGATACCGGGAACGATTTCTTCGCCGCCTTTGAGCAGCGTCATCTGTCCGCTCTGCACGAGCGAGTCGTAGTTGTCGGGGATATAGCTGATGGCGTCGCGTTCGCTGGGGCGGCGCGCGTATTGCCATTCGCCTTCCGGAGCGTAGTATTTCGCGCGCGGAAAAGTTGGGACGATCTTGCCATCTTTGTTATTGCGCACGGTGTTCCAGCCGCAGTGGTCGAAGTGCAGGTGCGTGTTGATGACGATGTCGATGTCTTCGGGAACGACTCCGCCGGCGGTGAGATTTGCCAGCAACTGCGCGGGCTGGCCGTAGAACTTGACCATGCGATCTGACAGCTTGTTACCCATGCCGGTTTCGACGAGAACGTTTTGCTTGCCGGTGCGAATGAGCAGCGAGTTGAGTCCGGCCTGGACGTAATTCTTTTCGTCAGCGGCAACTTTACGCGACCACATGATCTTGGGAACGACGCTGAAAAACGCGCCGCCGTCGAGCCGATAAGTGCCGTCGGAGAAGATGCTGAGTTCAAAGTCGCCGAGAGTCAGGCTGGGCATGGAGCTAGTGTGCCACAGACCTGATCCGTATTTCTCCTGCTAGACTGCGGTACTCTCATCCATATGGAACGCCCGGCCAGCGTCACGGTGAGCGCTGCTCTGTTTTTTCTGGTCGCGGGATATTTAGTAACGATCGGCATTATTGAGTTAGTGGCGCCCGGCACTGCTTTCATGACGCTGGGAACGGGGGTCACGTACGGGAGAGAACTGACCGGACCACAGGCGGCCTTATCCGTTGGCGCAGGGTGGTCGTTCGTTGGCTGGGGACTCTACCGGCTGCGCAACTGGGCGCGCTGGTGCGCGATTCTACTCATGGTAATCGGGGTCGCGGGATCGGTGCCTGCAGTTTCCGCCGCCGCGCGGGACCTGACTTGGCGCTTCTTCTTTTACGGCTTCCAGATCATAGTGCGAGTTGTGATCGCATGGTACCTGGCTGCATCGCCCGAGGTGAGCGAAGCTTTCAGGCGAAAATAGGGCGACTCAACCGAGAGACGCGTGTATCCCTCGCTTGGCTCGGGGTGACAACCGGATAGCTTAACGCTTCGCTTTTGCCGGTTCTTTTTCTCCCACGCGCTTGCTGACTTCGAATTTCATCTTGCCGGCTTTCTTGTCGGCGTCGACAATAACGTGGTCGCCGTGCAGAATTTCGCCATCCAGAATCTTCATCGCCAGCGGATCCTGAACCAGCTTTTGAATGGCGCGCTTGAGCGGACGCGCTCCGAAGTTGGGGTCGTAGCCCTGAGTAAAGAGCAGATCTTTGGCGGCGTCGGTGAGCTCGATTGAAATCTTGCGGTCGGCGAGCAGGCGGCGCACATCTTCGAGGCGCAGCTCGATGATCTTGACCAACTGTTCTTTGCCGAGCGGGGCAAAGATGATGATGTCATCGACGCGGTTCAGGAACTCGGGCCGGAAGTGGCCGTGCAGCGCTTCAAGAACCTGCTCGCTGGCCTTCTCAAACTCTTCCGGGGATTGCACATGGTCGGGTTGAAGATAGCTCGAGCCGATGTTCGAGGTCATGATCAGAATCGTGTTCTTGAAATCGACGACGCGGCCCTTGCCGTCGGTGAGGCGGCCGTCGTCCATCACCTGCAGCAGGATGTTGAACACATCCGGATGTGCTTTCTCGATTTCGTCGAAGAGCACTACCGCGTAGGGACGGCGGCGGACCTGCTCGGTGAGCTGGCCTCCCTCTTCATAGCCGACGTAGCCCGGAGGGGCGCCGATCAAGCGGGCGACCGAGTGCTTCTCCATGTATTCCGACATGTCGATGCGCAGCAGGGCGCGCTCGTCGTCGAAAAGAAACTCGGCGAGGGCACGCGCGAGCTCGGTCTTGCCGACCCCGGTCGGGCCGAGAAAAATGAACGAACCGATGGGGCGCTTGGGATCGCTAAGACCGGCGCGGGAACGGCGGATTGCGTTGGCAACGCGTTCGAGAGCCTGATCCTGGCCGACGACGCGCAGGCGCAGGCGGTCTTCCATGGTGACCAGTTTCTTCACCTCGCCTTCGAGCATTTTCGAGACGGGAATGCCGGTCCACTTGGACACGATTCGAGCGATATCTTCTTCGTCCACTTCTTCTTTGAGCATGCGTGGAGCGCCGCTGTCTTTTCCGTCGATCTTGGCGCTCAGTTTGGCTAACTCTTCTTCGGCCTGCCGCAGCAATCCGTAGCGGATTTCGGCAACACGCTGCAGATTGCCCTTGCGTTCTTCGGCTTGCTCTTCGATCTTGAGCTTCTCGATTCTTTCTTTCAGCTCGCGGGAGCGGGCGATCAGGTCCTTTTCTTTTTTCCAATTGGCTTTGAGAGCGTTGGCTTTCTCGCGAATCCCGGCGAGTTCCTTCTCGATGACGGACAAACGCTCGCGGGAGTTCGGGTCGTCCTCTTTCTTCAGCGCCTGCTTTTCGATTTCGAGCTGCGTGGCGCGGCGTTCGAGCTGATCGATGTCGGTGGGAAGCGAATCGATCTGGATGCGAATTGAGGCGGCGGCTTCGTCGATGAGGTCGATGGCCTTGTCGGGCAGGAAGCGGTCGGAAATGTAGCGATGCGAAAGCGTAGCGGCAGCGACGATCGCAGAGTCCTTGATGCGGACGCCGTGATGCACCTCGTACTTCTCTTTCAAGCCTCGCAGAATCGCGATGGTGTCTTCGACATTAGGCTCGCCGACGAAAACAATCTGGAAGCGGCGCTCGAGAGCGGCGTCTTTTTCGATGTATTTGCGGTATTCGTTAAGCGTGGTCGCGCCGATGGCCCGCAGTTCTCCGCGGGCCAGGGCGGGCTTAAGCATGTTTGAAGCGTCGATCGCGCCTTCGCCGGCTCCGGCGCCGACCAGGGTGTGCAACTCGTCGATAAAAAGAATGACCTGGCCCTGCGAGTCTTCGATTTCTTTTAAGACGGCCTTGAGGCGGTCTTCAAATTCGCCGCGAAATTTTGCTCCGGCCAGCATCGCTCCGAGGTCGAGCGCGACCACACGCTTGTTCTTGAGCACTTCGGGCACATCGCCGGAAATGATGCGCTGCGCGAGGCCTTCAACGATGGCAGTTTTTCCGACACCCGGTTCGCCGATGAGCACGGGATTGTTTTTCGTGCGGCGGGAGAGAACCTGGACCACGCGGCGGATTTCTTCATCGCGTCCGATGACGGGGTCAAGCTTGCCGCGGCGGGCCTGCTCGGTGAGGTCGCGGGCGTAGCGTTCGAGCGCCTGATATTTGGCTTCGGGATTCTGGTCGGTTACTTTCTGCGAACCGCGGACGGCGGTCAGGGCCTTCAGAATGGCATCGCTGGTGGCCCCGTGACGAGCCAGGAGCTGCTGCGCCGCGTCCTGTTTGAGGTGCGTGATGGCGAGGAGCAGGTGCTCCGTGGAAACGTATTCGTCCTTAAAGTTGGAGGCCTCTTTGAAGGCCTGCTCCAGCAATTTGTTGGTGGCGTTCGAGAGCGTGGCCTGCGCCGCCTGTCCGGAGACCTTGGGGAGCTTTTCGATCTCGCGATAGAGATCGCTGAGAATCGCTTGCGGGCCGATGCCGATCTTTTCGAGCACCGGCGGAACGATGCCTTCTTTATCTTCAAGCAGGGCGGCGAGCAGATGGATCGGCAGAAGCTCGGGATTGCCGTGCTCGGAAGCGAGATCGTTCCCGCGCTGGACGGCTTCCTGCGCTTTTACGGTGAATTTGTCCCAACGGATGGGCATGGGGGAACTCCTGTTTCTAGTTTCTTGTTTCCGGTTTCAAGTTGCAAGTGTGGCGGCGAGGACGCCGCCACCACAGCCAGGCAAGCTCAGGGCACGCTGCCGGCGCTACACAAAACGGGAGGCAGCCAGTTTCTGCCGCCTCCCGTAGATTGTAGACCGTCGAACTTCGCTCGACTCAACACAGCCTTACGCGGCTTTGCTTGGGCCCTTGGCGTCGATGGTCTTTTCGTTTTCCACTTTGGCCCCGCCCACGTTGACCTTGATCTGCTTCGGCTTGGCTTCGGCCTTTTTAGGCAGAGCGATCTTCAACACTCCCTTGTCGTAGTTGGCCGAAACTTTCTCGGCATCCACGGTCGTGGGAAGAGTGAAGGTGCGGGTGAAGCTGCCATATTGGCGCTCCACACGGCGGTAGTTCTCTTCCTTCTCTTCCTTCTCTATCTTGCGCTCGCCGTGCACGGTGAGGGTATTGTTCTCGATGCGCACGTCGATGTCTTTCTCTTCGATGCCCGGGACTTCGATCTTCAACGTGACGTTGTGCTCGTCCTCGTATACGTCGACAGCGGGGGCAAAGCTCGAGGTTGTCAGGGATTCATCCTGGCCAGCGGGTGAGTAGGACTCGCGGAACACCCGATTGATGCGGTCCTGCAGGGTGGCAAACTCTCGGAAAGGCTCAAGACGGGTAAGCACAGTCATGGTAATGGTCTCCTTCTTTGTGTTAGTTCTTAGGACTTCGGCGGTGCCGTTCACGAGCTTAGACGTCTATTCAGCACAAAAGAAGCATAAAATATGAGTATGTTATTGTCAAGCAATAAACGACCAATATTTTCATTGACTTACGACAGCTATAACGCACTTAAGGTAGGCAGTTTCCGGGACATTCAGAAGAATGGGATGATCTTTGGCCTGTCCCCGAACCTCCGCCAGACGCAGGGTGCGATGAGCGTCACGGGCTGCGTCCGCCAGCATTTCCACAAAGTCCGCCTGGCTAACGTGATAGGAACAGGAGCAGGTGACCAGGACGCCACCCGGGCGAAGCATCTTCAGGGCCCGCAGGTTCAACTCCTTGTAGCCGCGGAGGGCGGCGTCAAGGTCGCGTTTGGTCTTGGCGAAGGCCGGCGGATCGAGAACGATGGTGTCATAGCGCTGTCCGGAAGCGGAGTAGTCCTTGAGAAGGTCGAAAGCGTTGGCTTCGATCCACTCGATCTCAGGTTGGCTCACATCGCGGTGATTAATCGTGGCGTTCCGGTCGGCGACTTCAAGGGCGGGGCGGGAACTGTCGATTCCCGTGACGCGCGAGCAACGCGGGGCCAGATGAAGAGCAAAACCGCCCTGGTAGCAGAAGGCGTCGAGGGCTTCGCCGTGGGCATATTGGGCCGCGGCGGCATAGTTCTCACGCTGGTCGAGGAACGCTCCGGTCTTCTGGCCTTCGAGCGCGTCGAAGTGGAATTGGACGCCGTTCATGGTGACGACGGTCGAGGTTTTTTCCCCTTGGACAAGACCGGATAGGCGAGGCGGCAGATCTTCGAGTTGGCGGACGCGCAGGTCCACGCGCTCGACCATAGATGCCGGGTGCAGGCGCTCGGTCAACTCGGTGGTGCGGATCTTACGCACGGCTTCGGCGTCCATGGCCTGTGTGAGAATCTGCATGGAGAGGATGTCGTTGTAGCGGTCGACGATGAGGCCGGGCAAGAAATCGCCTTCGCTGAAGATCACGCGGTAGGCATTGGTGTTCTCGACGATCATCTCCCGGTAGGTGATGGCCTCGGCAATGCGCCGGCGAAGCAACGCCGGAAAGTCGGCGACACTCTGGTGCGAGAGCAGGCGGATGGCGATTTGCGAAGAACTGGAATAGAACGCGCTGCCGAGGGGCTGGCCGCGGTGATCCTGCCACGCTGACCAACGAGCCTGGCGGAACGCCATCGGCCGAAACGATGTCGGAGCGGTAGACCCAGACGTGGCCGCCTTTCAGGCGAGATGCGCCGCGTGGGGAAACAGTGACGGTGAAACCGGAAGCACCAGGTTTCCGAACCATGCTTCCGATGTTAACCGACAACGCCCGCGCAGGAACATCCAGCGTTGTTGCAAAGCCCGCTCAAGAACGTCTCTTTCGGAGCAGAAAGATCATCTGCTCGGAGCTGTTGTCGAGCGGAGCTTTCGCGAAGGAGCCGTACTCAGCCACGGGCTCCAAACCGGCTAGCAGGAACAATGCCCGCAAGTGCGGGTAAGTGAAATAGGAAAGCTTGAAAGCCTCAGTCTCCTCAAGGATCAACTCGCCGGCGCGAAATGTCCGGTAAATGAACGTGAAGTAGAAAATCTGATGGATTTTGTCGACCGAATCTTTTCTGAAGTAGCGGCGCACGATTTCCGCGGAATCGGGGTCCGGACTCCACTCGAACTCGAATACTTCCTCGACCATCTTCGTCGTAATCACGTCAAACTTCGGATAGAAAACATCGAACGCGAGAATTCCACCCTCGTTGAGGTGCGATGCGACGGACGTGAGAGCGCTAACCTGGTCCTCAACTGTATGCATATGCTGCATGGGGCGGAAGGGAATCATCACCAGAGAGTATTTGGTGCCCAGGCGGAAGTCGCGCATGTCGCCTTCGTGGAGCTTGACTCTTTCGCGAACTTCCTGCGATTCACGAGCCAGACTTTCCTGCAGAATCTTGAGCATGGGTCGGGAGTTGTCCACGCCGTGGATTTCGATTCCCTTGCGGGCGATAGACAGAAGAACGCGCCCTGTACCGCAAGCGACTTCGAGGATCGGGCCTGCGGTTTGTTCCGCGAGGTCGAGGTAGAAGGGCAGGTCCACCAGGTCTTGTTTTGCGGCGTACGCGCCATCGTAATACTTTGCCGTGATGCTGTAGGAGTCGATTGCTGGCAATTGGTGCTCTCGCGGGGAAGTCTAGAAATTTTAAACTAAAGCGGTGAGGTTTGAGCTAGCTGGCGGCTTGCCCGGTGGGAATGCCTGCGGTCTTCTCAGGCTTGGCGGCGGCGCGGGCGCGCATCTCGTATTGTGCGCCTTCCAGATCGACGTGCAGGGAATCAAGCGCCGTCATGGGCATCTCGGTGCCCCAGTTTTCCATTTCCCGTTCCGTCCAGCTTCCGTTCAGGCGGATAGCGCCGGTGATGTCTTCCGGAAACGCGTGGCGGAAATCCCCCTCGCGAGTAAGGATGTCGCCCACGAGCCGGCCGGTGTGCATCTCGAACACGCGACGGCTGGCTTGCCCCGCGGCATTGGCGAAGCACATAAAAACTTCGCCGGCATCGCCGAATTCCTGCCGGTAGTACCACGCCTGGGGTGAATCGATCTTGGGATGATGGCGGCGTGAGCGCTTGTGCTCGGGCTCGAGAGCCTGCATTTCGTTGGCGGGATTGAAATACAAGACGCGCTGGCAGGAATCGCAGACCACGGTTTGCTGTCCGGTGCGCACATCGTTGTAGGTCTGCGGCCGCAGCATGACCTGGCAAGCCATGCATTTGTGATCGCGCACTTCGGAAATGCCGCTGCCGCGAAATTTCGCAACGCGCTCGTAGTGACGGAGGAGATCCTCGCTCACGCCGGCGCGCATCTGATCGCGCTTGGCGCGCCACTCCGTCAGTTGTTTTTCGTCAACCGCGGTGCGCTCACGGGCTTCAATCTTTTCTTTCTCAATCTCGGCGGCTTCCGCCTTCAGTTCGGCCTGGGCAGCCTTCACTTCCTTGTCGCGCGCATCCGCATTCACCATAAGCTCAAGGATCTTGTCTTCGGTGGCGGCGATCTCTTTTTCCGCAAACTGAATCTCGTGCAACAGCGCCTTGTATTGCTCGTTCGTTTTTACGTCTAGAGACTGGTCGCGGTACTTGGAGATCTTGCCGCGGAGGTCGGTGATGGCAGTTTCGTATTTGCGCCGCGTGGCTTCGTCGGCTTTGACGGCGGCCTGGGCTTTTTCCAGCTGGGCCTTGGTGTCGGCCAGCTTGTGCTCAATGGCGGCGACGCGTTTGGGAAGTTCGGCTACTTCATCCTGCAGGCGGCGGATTTCCTTGTCCGCTTCTTGCAGGCGCAACAGGTTTTCTATTTCTGGAAGCATCCCGAGACAGCTCAGCTTTAATTCTACCACGCGGGAAACGAAGCTTCCTCCTTAGAACTGATGAGCTGAGAGGCCAACGCCACAAGCCTTCGCGGGTGTAAACTCTTTCATTCGCCGTACGTTTTTATCTTTGAATCTCCTAATCTCGAGGGTTAATCGTGAAGAACCAGACCTTACTTTCCGCCCTTGCTTCTACTCTTGCTGTTGTCGTCTCTGGCCTGGTGGTGCCGCTTTGGGCGCAATCATCCGCGCCGGTGAAACCGCTTACCATTGAAGCCATCTTCGCTCCCGGCGGTCTGGCCGGGCGCGGTCCTGAAAACACCGAGTGGAGTCCCGATGGAACCAAGCTTTCGTTCGTGCAGCGCGACGACGCGGGAGAACATGGCGAACTGTGGTATGTGGATGCGGCCACAGGCGAGAAGAAGGTTCTGGTCAGCGCGGCCAAGCTGGCCTCCCTCGCGCCCGACGCCAACAAAGTGAAGGATGAGCGCGAGAGAGAGCGCCTGACGCGCTACCACGTCGCAGCCTACCTGTGGGCGCCGGATTCCAAACATCTGATCTTCGATTCCCAGGGACAGCTCTGGCTTTTTGATCTGGCGACAGGTACGGCCGTGCAGTTCACTTCGGCGCCCGACCCCAGTGGCGACCCCAAGTTCTCCCCCGATGGCGCTCATGTTTCCTACGTGCGTAAGCACAACCTCTACGTTCGGCCATTGAGCGGAAAGGCCGAAAGGCCTCTCACGAAAGATACCCAGGAAGATCTGTTCAACGGCGACATCGATTGGGTGTATAGCGAGGAGTTGTCTGTGCGCAGCAATTATTTCTGGTCGCCGGACAGCAAACAGATCGTATTCCTGCACATGGACGAAACCAAGGTTCCAACTTACCCGCTCGTCAACTTGATCCCCACGCACCCGACGGTGGACAACGAAAAGTATCCTAAAGTGGGAGACCCCAATCCCGTGGTCAAGTTGGGCGTAGTCGAGGCCGACAAGGGCAATGGCAAGGTTCGCTGGATTTCGCTGACCAACGACGCGGAGTCTTACATCCCTCGTTTTGGCTGGGTCCGCGATGGAGTGATCTGGGCCGAGGTGCTGAATCGCAACGAGGACAAAATGGATTTGTATTTTGTCGATGCGAAGTCGGGAAAGTCGCGCATCGTCCTGACCGAAACCACTCCGGGCGCATGGATTGACTTCGATCACGCGGAGGTTCGTTTCCTGAAATCCAGTGGCGGGTTCCTCTGGCCGAGCTGGCGCGACGGTAACATGCATCTCTACCTCTACAGCTTCGATAAACAGAACCCGCTCGCCGAGGAGGCAAAGCTGGAGCGGCAACTGACCCACGGCGATTTCAAGGTGTTGGGAATCGATGGAGTGGATGAAGCGGCGGGCACGGTGTTTTTCAATTCCAACCAAGGCGACCCCAGGCAACGCCATCTTTTCTCGGTCAAGTTGGATGGAAGCGGTTTACAGCAGCTTACGCATGAGGAGGGGCTTAACATCGTCAAATTCTCCGACGATGGCAAACACTACGAGCAGATGTTCGTGGGCCCCCTTACAGCCCCGCGAATTACGCTGTGCGCGGTGGGCGGCGCGTGCTCTCCGGTGTGGCAAGGGCGCGATGAAATTGCGGATTACGGACTGCGGGCCCCGAAGTTCCTGGAGTTTAAGGCGGAGGACGGCACAACGCTGTATGGACGTTTGTTGCTTCCTCCGGACCCGCTGGCCAGCGGCAAGATTCCCCTGATCGTGCACGTCTACGGCGGGCCGGCGGCGCAGATGGTTCTGAAAGAACCGTCGAGTGCGTTCGATGAGATCCTGGCGCGCAAAGGCTTCGCGATCTTTGCCGTCGACAATCGCGGAACACCAGGCCGCGACCGCAAGTTTGAGACCGCGATTCGCCATGAGTTTGGAGCGGTCGAGTTGAAAGATCAGCTTACCGCGCTCGATCAGCTCTTCGCGCAATATCCGCAACTCGATAAAGACCGCATGGCGATCTGGGGATGGTCCAACGGCGGCTCGATGACGATATATGCCATGACGCACTCAGACCGGTTCCGCGCCGGAGTCGCGGTGGCCCCTGTCACAGACCAGACTAACTATGACACCATTTACACCGAGCGCTACATGGGCCAACTCAAAGACGACCCGACGGGCTATGCCGAGTCGAACGTGACTAAGTCGGCCGCGAATCTCCATGGCGCACTATTGATGGCCCACGGCACGGGCGACGACAACGTGCACTTCCAGAACAGCGTGCAGATGATTGACGCACTGATCAAGGCGGGCAAGCAATTCCGCCTGATGATTTATCCCAACAAAACCCACAGCATCGCGGGAAGCGATGCGCGCACTCACCTGTTCCACATGATTGAAGAGCACTTTGAGCGGGAGTTGAAGTAGAGCGCCGCTACTTGCGTTTGTCGGGCTTACGGGACGAGCTTACTCTCGTCGTGCTTTCTTTCGCGGAACTCTCTTTGCTGGAACTATTTTTCGAGGAACTTTCCGACGACGAACTTTCCTTAGCGGAGCCGTCTTTCGACGAACCTTCCGACTTGGACTTCTCATCTTTCTTCGAGTCCTTACCGCCGTCCTCCGAAGAAGGCGCAGTGGACTTCTTGGCGTAATCGGTGACGTACCAGCCCGATCCCTTGAACTGCACGGCGGGCGCGGAAATCATCTGCTCCACCCGGCCTCCGCACTTCGGACACTTCTTGACCATCCTGTCGGAGAATTTCTGGATTTTCTCGAAGCGATGACCGCACTTTTCGCACTGATACTCGTAAAGAGGCATGAGTTTTGAGACGGTTGTGAGGAAAAAGTAATTTCACATTGATTCTAGGGGCGCGGGTTCGATGGCGTCAATTCAGGCGAGAACCCGGGCGACGAGCGATTCCTGAGCTTGCGCTTAGCGTTGTTTAGGGAACTGTCCTGCGATGCGTTTCGGGGCATTGTTGCGCCATGCCGCAGCGATTGCCTCTTGCAAGGTTTCTTTGCTGACAGCCTTGAGCTGCACACAGGTGCCGCCACGACGCCCCCATGCGCCCTTTACTGGCACGAACACGTCGGGATAGTCCTTCGAGTAGTAATGCTGCTGCTCCGGCGTGAGCTTGACCATCCCCCAACCTGTGGCGGGATAGCCGAGCGTGGCAAAAATCTTACCGCCCACGCGAAAATCCGGATGGTCCATGTGAGCCTTCTCTTCTGCTTCAGGAAGAGCCAGGGCCAGGCGGCGAAAATCGTTAGCGGTCACGCGCGCGTCCTCAAGGAAAGATGCGTGTACGCTAACACAACGGCGGGCTAGCATGCAGTTTACGCAACCCAGGTTAGGGCAACCGCAGGGTGTTACACTTCGCGCATGAAGGACACAGGCCCCGAGTCCGGCCACACTGCTGCTCTCCTGGAGAAGTCCTCTCATGCCACGGGGCCGGCACTTTATCTCGTGGGCACGCCCATCGGCAACCTTGAGGACATCACACTCCGCGCCGTGCGGGTGCTCAAGGAAGTGGATGTAATCGCCTGCGAAGACACCAGGCAGACGCAGAAACTGCTGAACCATTACGGCATCACGACCCGCACCATCAGCTACCACGAGCATAATGAAATGACGCGGGCGGCAGAGCTGGTGAAAGAACTGCAAGAGGGCGCGAGCGTAGCGCTGGTTACCGATGCGGGCATGCCGGGGATTTCCGATCCGGGATTTCGGCTGATCTCGCTGGCCATTCGGCATCACGTGCCGATGGTGCCGATCCCGGAGCGTCGGCATTTCTGGCCGCGCTGGTGGCGAGTGGGCTTGCCCACGGACTCGTTCCGCTTCAGCGGATTTCTTCCTGCGAAGCGCGGCGAGCGGCGGGCGGCGCTGGAGGCGATCAAGACTTCGCCGCGCACCCAGGTTTTCTACGAAGCTCCGCACCGTGTTGTCGAGGCGCTCTCTGATGTGGTCGAAGTTCTGGGAAGCGCCCGCCATGTAGTGATAGCGCGCGAAGTAACCAAGCTGCACGAGGAATTCCTGCGCGGACGAGCGGGCGATGTTCTGGAGACATTGAAGTCGCGTGACGGAGTAAAAGGCGAGATCACGCTTCTAATTGGCAAGGCCGAGGAAGCAGCTCATGGAGCGGCGGACCCCTCGTCGGCCCGATTTTCCATCCGCCATAGGGTCGAGCAAGTCATGGCCGACGAAAAAGTCGACGAAAAGATTGCTCTGAAGAAAGTGGCGAAGGAGCGGGGAATCTCGAAGAGCGAGGCGTACCGGGAGTTGCAGAGAAGCAAGTGATGGCTGTCAGTTCCGCTCCTCAAGATTACGAAATTGTCCGCTTCCTACGGCGGTTCTCAGCGCGGAGACGTCATCGACTGAGCCGTAGTCCAAGGTTGCTCTCCAAGCCCGGCCGTTGACATACGATAAACGATGGCATTCAGTACGCTAGCGAAGCCGCCCTGCTCTAAACGAGAACTGCGGAATTGTCGCCGACAGCAGCGAAAACCAGACGCAGCGATGGAATACCCTGGACGACGAAGTCTGTGCCTATCCGTTCGCCCGGATCATTCATGTCGAACGGTAGACCTGTAAGGTTCGTGAATGACTGCTTTAGAGCAGGCGGCACCTGTCGCGCTTTCCGGACAACTACAAATTGCGATCCGAGCAGGTTCTCTACTTCGCTCTGTGTAAGGGCGCGCGCATTCTTTTGCGTTGGGCTAACGTTGAATGCAGGAACGGGACTACGAGCCCTGTACAGACATACCGCCGCGACGCCTGCAGCGGCGATCACAACGATCGCTAATCCAAGTTTGAGTTTCAAAACTACTTCCCTGCCAACTCCCGCTTCACCGCCTCACTCACCATCTTCCCTTCCACGCGCATGCCGGCGGCGTTGAAGCGCGCCATGGCATTCTTCATCACCGTGCCCATGTCTTTCATGCTCGGCGAGCCCAATTCGGCGATCACGGCTTTCACCCCTGCGACCACGTCGACCTCGCCTGCGGCTTTGGGCAGGTAAGTTTCGATCAGTACAATCTCGGCGGCTTCCTTGTCGGCCATCTCCTGGCGTCCTCCCTTGGTGAACTGCTCGACGGACTCCTTGCGCTGTTTGATCAGCGTGGTCAGGACGGCCTGCGACTCCTTGTCGTCGAGCGGCGCCATTTTTTCGATCTCGCGATTCTGAGCGCGGCTCTTGACCATGCGCAGGGTGGAGAGGCGTTGCTCCTCGCGCGCTTTCATGGCGGCGGTAATGTCTTTCTGGATTTGTTCGACAAGGGTCATGGCACCAATTATATGGGAGGGGTTAACACACCAACGGTTGGAGAGATTCTTCGACCAAATCCGCCACCAAACGATCCTGACGTGCATCTGATGCTCAGGAGGAAGCAACCATGAGCAGACTCGCGATTTGGGCACAACTGGAAGCGAAGCCGGGAAAAGAAAAAGAGGTGGAAGAATTTCTGAAGTCGGCGCAGCCGCTGGCCGAGCGCGAACCGGCCACAATCAGCTGGTACGCGATAAAACTGGGACCGGGAAAATACGGCATCTTCGACACCTTTGCCGACGAGAATGGCCGCAATGCCCACCTCAACGGCGAAATTGCCAAGGCGCTCTTCGCCAAAGCCAAGGATCTTTTTTCCAAACCGCCAGATATTGCCAAGCCGGAGGTCCTCGCCGTGAAATCCACGAGAGCCTGACGCGGCGCCTGCCGCATTTGGCTTGCAGAGCCTGGCGGGCATTTCAGCACATGCCATCGTTTCCGATAGACTACTGAGGAACCATATTTCCCAAGTCTTCAGGACTCTATCGAAATGCTGCGCAAGAACCGTCTTTTTACTCCCGGGCCCACGCCGCTATTGCCGGCGGCGCAAACGGCCATGGCTTCATTTACGGCGCATCATCGCACCGCCGACTTTCGGGCGCTGTTCCAGCGCGTGCTCGCCGACATGAAGGAATTCATCGGCACGCAGAACGACGTTCTGGTGTCTGGCTTGCTCGGGCACAGGCGTGATGGAGGCGTCGGTGTCAAACCTGACCTCGCCGGGCGATAAAGTGCTGGTGCTCACTGCTGGCAAGTTCGGCGAGCGCTGGACTGCGCTGGCCAAGGCGTTCGGCTGCAACGTGGACGTATTGACTGCGCCTTATGGCGAAACGTTCTCCCTAAATGAGATTCGCGCGAAGCTCACGCCCGACGTGCGCGCTGTTTTTGTCCAGGCCACGGAGAGTTCGACTGGCGCGCGGCATGATCTCGAAGGCATTGCGAAGATCGTGCGCGCCAATGGCAACAGCGAAGACACACTGCTGGTGGTAGACGCCATCACAGGCTTGGGCACGACTCATCTCGATGTGGATGGCTGGGGCGTGGATGTGATCATCGGCGGGTCGCAGAAGGCGCTGATGATTCCTCCCGGCCTCGGTTATTGCGCCGTGAGCGAGCGGGCATGGCGGCGGATGGACTCGACGACTTCCCCTCGGTTTTATTTCGACCTGCGAAAGGAGCGGAAGTCGGCGGCCAAGGGCGAATCTGCGTACACGCCGGCGACGTCGCTGTTTGCGGCCCTGGGAGCCGCGCTGGAATTTATCCGGGGCATGGGAAATGGCGACGTGGCCGCGGGACGCGAAACGCTGGTCGACAATGCTGAACTCTGCGCCGCGATGACCCGCGCAGGCGCCCAGGCCTTGGGGTTGAAGCTCTATGCCGCGTCGCCTGCGGCCGCGCTCACCGCGATCTGCTCGCCGGATGGAATTGATTCCGGAAAGATCATCAAGGACTTCCGCGAGTCGTTCGACGCCGTGGTAGCGAATGGCCAAGGCGAAATGAAAGGCCAGCTCTTCCGCATCGCGCACATCGGGTACTACGACTATGTGGACACGATCGGCATCTCTGGGCGCACTCGAGCACGTGCTCGCCCACGCCACTGGAAGAGCGGTCGAATATGGCTCGGCGGTGCGTGCGGCCCAAGAGGTGTACGCACGCGGCCTTGTCCCTCAAACGCCAACTCGTGGGAGCCTGAAGAGCGGAATGCCCTCCTGGCAGCTAGTTGATGGTGAACGTCATGCTGTTGGACGTTTCCGCCATAGTGCCGCCTCCGTAAATTCCGCCCGATGTGCCGGGATTCGTCACCGTAACGGCGGCTGTACCCGAAGTTGCAAGGTCCGCAGTCGGAATAGTAGCCATGAGCTGGTTCCCACTCACGTAAGTGGTGGTTATTGCCGCGCCTTTCCAATTGATCGTTGCAGTGCTGTTAAAGGTGGTGCCGTTGACCGTAAGCACAACGCTTGTGCTGCCTGCATTCGCATTGTTCGGAACCAGTGCGGTAATGTTAGGCACCGATCCCGCTGCGGGGGGAGTGGTCGTGTGCGAGCCATAACCGCCGCAGGCCAGCGCGAAAGCAGCCAGCCCGGTAAGCAGTAGAATTTGCAGGGTTTTCATATGATCTCTCCATGGGCAGTGGCCCATGGGAGGAGTCTACGAAGGAAGCAAAACCGCTATGTCAGCGGCGTGTCAAATGTCTGTCAACACTTTGTCGGACCATAGTTCCGAATTACTAAAAGGGATGATCGTACAAGTGAAAATCGTCATCGCGGAAAAGATCTCGGCCGCAGCGGTCGAGCAGTTAAGAGAACCGGACTGGATTGTGCTCACCTCCGACCAGCTTGGGGGCAAACTGGCGGAGCAACTGGAGTCGGCCGACGCCTTGATTGTGCGCTCGGCGGTGCAGGCCGACGCCGCGCTGCTGGCGCATGCCCGGAAGCTGCGCGTCATTGGCAGAGCTGGCGTGGGCGTCGACAACATCGATCTGGACGCGGCCACGCGCCAGGGCATTGCGGTGATGAACACGCCCGGGGCCAATGCCGTGGCCGTGGCGGAACACACGCTGGGCATGATGCTGGCGATGGCTCGCCATCTCTGCCGCGCCGACGCCCTTATGCATGCCGGCCGGTGGGAAAAGAAATCGCTGCAAGGCACGGAGCTGCGAGGCAAGACGCTGGGAATCGCCGGCCTTGGCCGCATCGGCCTGGAAGTAGCGCGGCGGGCGCGCGCCTTCGGAATGGAGATCGTCGGGCACGATCCGTTCGTCGCCGTCAGTGTGGCCAAGGAGCAGGGGATCCGCCTGGCCGGCCTGGACGAACTCTACGCCGCAGCCGATTACATCACCCTGCACGTGGGCCTCACGCCGCAAACCACGGGCATGATTAACGAGGCCGCCATCCAAAAAATGAAGAAGGGCGTCCGCCTGGTCAATTGCGCGCGCGGAGAACTCGTGAACGAGGCCGATTTGGCGCAGGCGCTGAAACAAGGTCACGTGGCGGCCGCGGCGCTCGATGTCTTCGCCGAAGAGCCCTTGAAGAATTCGCCGCTTCAGGCCATCGAGAATGTGATTCTCACGCCGCACATCGGCGGACAGACTCTCGAAGCGCAGGAAGCCGTGGGAGTTCAGATTGCGCAGCAGGTGCGGGAATATCTGAAGCACGGCGTCATCCAGAATGCGGTGAACGTGCCCTCGGTTTCGGCGGAAGAGTATGCCGAGATGCAGCCTTACATCGTTCTGGCCGAGCGTATGGGAGCCTTTCTCGCGCAGATTTCCGAAGGCTCGATTGAAGAAATCTCGCTGCGCTACAGCGGCCATATCGCGGAGTGGAAGACGGAACTGATTCGCAACGGGGCGATCAAGGGCATCCTCAACCAAGCGCTGGAGGAAAAAGCCAACCTGGTGAATGCGGCGTCCCTGGCCGATCTTCGCGGACTGCGCATCCACGAGGGGCACAAAGCGAAAGCCTCGACCGGCGGTGCCGGGAGCGTGCTCTCAGTGTTTCTCAAAAGTTCGACGGAAGAACATATGGTGAAAGGCGCCGTTCTGCACGGGACCGCGCCCCGGCTGGTACACATCGATAACATCGACATCGAAGCGCCGCTCGGACGCGACCTGATCTACCTTCGGAACCGCGACGTCCCGGGTGTGATCGGCAAAGTGGGTACGATCCTGGGTGAAGGCGAGATCAACATTGCGGACTTCTCGCTGGGACGGCGTAGCGCAGAAGCATCCTCGGAGGCGCGCGAGGCCATTGCCGTGGTCCACGTAGACGGCCCCGTGCCGGACGATGTGCTGAAGAAACTGGAGCAGATTCCAGCGGTGCGGCAGGCGAAAGCCGTGCGGCTGTTCTAAGAATTGCCGATTGCCAAGTTCCGATAGCCGATTTGAAACCTCAGGGCACTTCCATTCGGCAATTGGAAATCGAAAATCGGAAATGGCTGAGTGAGGCAACTCTCTAAAACCTACGAGCTTCGCTCATCCCGCCGCAGCTTGCGGCTCTCCGCCAGCAGAGCCATCGAGTGCATCAGATTCTGCAGCGTGACAATGCCCACCAGTCGCTGATCTTCGACCACCGGAATGATGCTGAGATTGCGCGACGTGAGTTTACGGAAGGCGGACGCCAGCGACTCCTGCCGCGCGGAGACTTCGAAAAGTTTGTTCATCACGGCCTGCACGTAGCCGTTGCCTTCGAGTCGCAGCGCTTCCAGAATGCGCTGCCGCGAAATCACGCCCACCATATCGCTGCCGCGAACCACCGGGAAATCATCCTGCAACGAATGCACCGCTTTATCCAGCGCATCTTCCAGCGTGTCCGCGGGTGAGAGAGTCGCGAAGTCGGTAAGCATGACCTCCTCCAGGCGCACATTGTCCAGCACCGACTGGAAGATAACCGCCCGCTCTTCAAGCTGAGCCGCCGAAAAGATGATCAGGCCCACCATGGTAAGCCAGGTATTGCTGAACAAACCCGCCACCATCAGAGTCATGGCCAGAGCGTGGCTGATGGAGACGGCGCGGCGCGTGGCTGCGGCGGAATCCATGCTGCGCGCGAAAAAGGCCCGCAGAATACGGCCGCCATCCAGTGGATATGTCGGCAGAAGATTCAGGCCGGCGATGTAAATGTTGGCCCAGACCAGGCTGCGCGGCAGGTTGTTCGACTGCAGAAAAGGCCACTCCCGCAGATGCGTTCCGACACCAACAAAAGAGATGACTCCGGCCGCCACCAAGGCGAACACAAGATTCACCAGCGGCCCGGTGAGCGCGATGCGGACTTCACGCCTCCATACCGACTCAGCGGACTCCGGCTTCTCCACGCGCGATTCATCGAAAACGGTTACGCCGCTCAGCGGCAGAAGAATGACCGCCTTCGGAATCAATCCGAAGCGCCGGGCCATGATCATGTGCCCGATTTCATGGGCTCCGACGCAAGCCAGCACGATTCCAACCAGCGCCAGATCCCGCGGCCCGTTCGCTGAGGGATGCACGCTGTACTCAGTCCAGAAAACAAACAGCGGCAGGATCACAAACGTCAGGTGCAGGCGAACCTCGACTCCGAACAGACGCCCGACGTGAATGGACCAGCTTCTCATATTCTGGCTGCTACAGTTATTTTACATGGTCGGCTATATTGGCTCCGGCACTCGAAGGTACAAGCCATGCGCGTGATCGCCGGCAAATACCGGGGGCGTCCTCTACGCTCGTTGCGGGGCATGGATATCCGCCCCACTTCGGACCGGTTGCGCGAGACGCTGTTCAACGTCCTCACCGCCGGCAATCCCGAAGCGCTCGCAGGCAGTGTGTGGCTGGACGTGTTCGCCGGCACGGGCGCGGTCGGCATTGAGGCCCTCAGCCGTGGCGCAAAGCAGGTCTATTTCGTGGAGACCTCGTCATCGGCGGCGAAATTGATTGAGCAAAATCTTCACAGTCTGGGAATCGCACAGGGATACAAAATCTTACGCGACGATCTTTCTGGAGTCCTTTGGCGCTTGCAGCGGGAACACGTCGCTGCCGACGTGGTGTTTCTCGATCCGCCTTACCGCATGCGTGAAGCCTACGAAGAAACGCTTACGGCGCTGGCTGATTCGTCGTTGGTGTGGGCCATGTCATTGGTAATAGCCGAGCATGAGAAGAAGTTCGATCCCGGAAATGAATTCGGATCCCTGCTGAGAGTTCGCAAACTAACCCAGGGAAATGCGGCTCTTAGTTTCTACCGCATCGGCGGGCAGCCAGACGTGAACGGCTGATTGGTGGTTGATTTGATCGGCGGCGACGCGCGAACTGCTGGATTTGAGAGGCCCGAGCCTACATGAGCAGTTCGCCGGTGCGGCGCACGATCGGGTGTTGCATCTCCTGCAGATCGTTCTTCACCATGTTGAGGCCATAAACGCAGCCCTCGAACTCACGCGACAGGTGAGCAAACAGCGGCGCCACCTTGGCGTATTCGAAGTGCTCGAACTTCGACACGATGTAATAGCTTTCCTTCCCCGCCTTCATCCACTCCACAAAATTCTCCAGTCGATGGCGGCGCAGGCGGAAGTGATTGATGCTCTCGGGAAACATTCCTGTGAAGAACAGAGCGTAGTCGCCAATATGCTTGCGTACCTGGCGTTCGCGGTCAAACGAGGGCGCGGGACCGTAGACGGGATTGGACTCGATCAGCATCTCGCCCAGGTCGGTGATTGGGCGATCGGTCGCGTCGTGAATCTTGAACAAGTGATCGGTTTCGCAGAACTCCGCCAGCAAGTGCGAGACGTAGGCGACCACCTCTGGATCGCGGATACCGATTTCCTCGGCGTAGCGGCGTCCAACCAATTCCTGAAACAGCTGCCGCAACGGATGAGATTCCGGAATCATACCTCTCAGTCCCCCCGAAAGCTCCTGCTGCAGCAGGGCTTCCGAATGATTATGAGTAACTTGTTATCCCAGTTGCGTCGCAAACGCAAGTGACTTTTGTTTATCGGACGCATCATTTTTCCTGATCAGTTGGAAGTGTGCAAGTACGTGCAAGGTTGCCGTGCATTTTTGTTGGCACACCCAGTCTCTGGCTGCTAATTACAATGCTTTGGCAGCGGCTAGAATGATCTCTGCAAGAAATTGATCTGCAAGAGAACGATCTGCGAGAGAGAGAAAATCAAGCAAAATGCAAAGAATGAATATCTCCAGCGGCACACCTTGGGAACCAATCGTCGGTTACTCGCGCGCGGTCAAGGTCGGACCCCACATCCATGTCTCGGGCACGACCGCGACCGGGCCGGACGGCAAGATTGTGGGCGTGGGAGACGTCTACGCCCAGGCCGTGCAGAGTTTGAAAAACATCGAGACTGCGTTGCAGAAAGCCGGCGCCAGTATGAACGATGTCGTCCGCACGCGAATGTTTGTGACCAACATCGCGGAGTGGGAGAAAATCGCCAAGGCCCATGGAGAATTCTTCGGCGACATTCGTCCTGCAACCTCGATGGTGGAGGTCAGTGCTCTGATCTCGCCAGAGATTCTGGTCGAGATCGAAGCCGACGCCTACCTCGCTGCGAAGTGAGAGTAGAATTCCACCATTCTAAGGCCTTCGATTGGTTTCTCTGGGGTGACACGAATGAAGAATCGCCTGTGGATACTGCTTCTTGTTCTTGCAGTCGTGATTCCTACAACTGCGCAACAAAAAGGCAATCGCGCTTCAGATTCCCCGTCCTCTGAATCCGGGTCCTCTGAATCAACGACGGTCATTCGCGCCGGTTCCCTCATCGATGGCAAATCCGACAAGCCGCGGCACGATCAAGTCATCGTCATCCACGGCAATCGCATCGAGAGCGTCAGCGACGCGGCTGCCGCAAAGATTCCCGCCGGCGCGAATCTGATCGATCTGTCGAAAGCCACGGTTCTACCCGGCCTAATCGACTCCCACACGCACATTTTCCTGCAAGGCGAAGATCCCGCGCAGGGGGGATACGACGCCAATATCCTGAACGCCCCGCTCGCCCTGCGCGCGGCGCGGGCCACGGTGGCGGTGCGGCGGGCGCTGGAGCAGGGCTTCACCACGCTGCGCAACGTAGAGACCGAAGGCGCCGGTTATGGCGATGTGGGCATCAAGCAGGCCATTGAGCAAGGCTATATTCCGGGACCGCGCCTGTTCGTCTCCACCCGCGCCATTTCCACCACGGGGGGCTACATGCTCGAGGGCTATGCGCCCGAGCTCGACATGCCCAAAGGCGCACAGATCGTCGACGGGCCCGTCGAGGCGCGCAAGGCGGCGCGGGAACAACTCGACCATGGCGCCGATTGGATCAAGGTCTACATGACGCACCGTTCGTGGGTGGGCAAGAATGGCGAACTGGTCTCACAACCCACGCTGACTGTTGAGGAATTGCGGGCCATCGTGGACGAAACTCACGGCTGGGGAAAGAAGGTCGCGTGCCATGCCTATGGCGGTATCGGCCTGCATCGCGCGCTCGACGGCGGATGCGACTCCATCGAGCACGGCCTCGATCTGGATGATGCGGCGATTTCCCAGATGCTGAAGCAGGGAACGTGGTATGTTCCGACCATCAGCGCCTACTACACCGACTGGGCCCCGGCGGAGACTCCGGGCGGGCAGCGCGACCGGCTGCGCGCTTCGTTGCACGAACCGTCATTCCGCAAGGCGCTCAAGGCAGGTGTGAAGATCGCCTTCGGCACCGACATGGGCGGGATTCCATGGTCCGAGCCCATTGCACAGGAGTTCTCACGCATGACGCAGCTTGGCATGCAACCGATGGACGCTATTCAGAGCGCAACGTCGCGCGCCGCGGTCATGCTCGACATGGAGGGAAAGATCGGAGTGGTTGCCCCAGGGGCGTTTGCCGATATCATCGCAGTCAGCGGCGATCCCTTGCATGACATCAAAGCACTTAAAAATGTCCAGTTCGTGATGAAAGACGGTAAGGTCTTCAAGAACGAGAAACCGTAAAGGAAGTAAACTCACCCCGACAAGCATGCGTGGAGAGGAGATACTGCAATGAAGCGAGTTGTTTTTCTTATTGTTCTAGCGGTTGTCGCCTTTCCTTGGCAAGCGTCCGCGCAGACGGACCAAGCAAACTCCATCCAACAACAAATTCTAGGGACATGGAAACTGGTTTCCTATGTCCGCGAGGAGATTCCATCCGGCGCTAAGTCCATGTTATGGGAGCTCATCCATCCGGTTATATCAACTACGGCCGTGACGGGTGCATGATCGTGATAATTGCCGGCAGCGACCGCAAGAAGCCTGTGGGCCCCGTTGCTACACCTGAGGAAGCAGAAGCCCTGATCAGGAGCATGCTCGCGTACGCCGGAGCGTATACGGTCGACAGCGGAGCCAAAACCGTTACCCACCACATAGACGTATCGTGGGACCAGGCTCGCACGGGTGAATCCGCTGTACGAACCTACAAGTTAGATGGCGACCGCCTTACTCTTACTACCCAACCCTCGAACGACCCGGCCACTGGCGAGAAGACAGTGCGCACGTTGATCTTTGAGAGATTGAAAATAGCTCTATTGGGACCATCAGAAGTTTCTGGGTCCTGGTAAACGCGAGATTTCTAATCGGAAGTGCTCGGGGATGAAGTTGTTAAGATCATCCGGCCTTTCCTTCGTCAGCAGTTGAACTGGAATTGCGTTGTAAATTCCCTTTTTTGCTCCCCTGAAATAAAGATTGCCCACATCGATTCAATTCACTTGACATCGGCTCCGGCGTGAGCATAATTCATCAATCCCGTCCCTGATTCTGATCCGGGCTCAGCTCACGGGGGAATCGTCGAGAGCCTGAGGAGGTATTTATGAGCGTGCTGGAACTTTGTGACCGGGAAATCGCCGCGGTTCCGCTCGAAGCCAGCGTAGCCGACGCCATCAACAAAATGCTCGACCGCCATGTCGGCGCTGTGGCCGTGGTTGACTCCGAGTACCGAGTCGCCGGAATCTTCACGGAGCGCGACGTCCTGCGCAAGATGGCGCTCAGCCGCACAGATCCACAGACCACACCGATCCGTGAATTGATGACCACGCCGGTGGAGATGGCAACGCGGCGCACCGGGCCGGGCGAGGCCCTCACTACAATGCTCGAGCGCCACTTCCGTCACCTGCCTGTGGCCGACGACAACGGCAAATTGCTGGGAATTCTTTCCATTCGCAATCTGCTGGAGTGGCGCGTCGAAGACCTAAGTCACGAACTCGACGCGCTCGAGCAGTACGTCTCCAACGACGGGCCCGGAGGCTAGGGCGAGTTTCGCGCTCGTTCGATAACCCAATCCGTCCAGAAAGAAGAGGCCCCGCTGGCCAGCAGTGGAGCCTTGCCGAGCGCGGCATCTACAAAATTCTCGATCATCGGATAGTGCAGGTTGGCGTGGGGCGGGAGATTCTCACGGCCACTGGGATAGATCAGATCAGGCCCATTCAGCGGGCTTAACTCCATCTCGCCTTCGGTGCCACGGATGCGGCATTCGTCCCGGTTCACTTTCGAGTGCCAGCGAACGTCCACGATGCCGCGCACCCCGCCTGTGTATTCGATCATCACGGTCGCATTATCTTCCACCGCGTAATGATGAACTGCATTTGAGAGATTTCCCGTGACGCGTTGGGGTTGGCCGAACAGGAAGTTCAGCACATCAATACGGTGCGAGGCGATGTCGTAGAGCGGGCCGCCTCCGGCTTGAGCCGGATCGATCAGCCAATTGCGGCCACTCTCCTTTCCGTCGGGGTTTTTCCCGTCAAACCATCCATGACTCGTGAGTTCGGCGAGGACCGGCTTGCCGATCGCGCCAGCATCGAGCAGTTGTTTCGCACGCTGCACCTTAGGATACATTCGACGATAGTAGGCAACGCCGAGGATGCGTCCGCTCTCTTCGGCAGTGCGCAACATCGAGAGTGCCTCGGCCTCGTTCATGGCCATGGGCTTCTCGCACAGCACATGCTTGCCCGCGCGAAGAGATTGGATCGTCAGTGGCGCGTGCAGGAAAACGGGAGTTGCGACGTAGACTGCACGAACAGCGGAGTCACACAGCGCTTCGTCGAGCATGGTCCAGCACCGCACGTTATAACGCGCGGCCTTTCCCGGATCGCGCGTGACCAACCCATACAAACGGCTTCTGGGCTCGGCCTGAATCGCAGGAATGACGCGACGGGTTGCGATATCGCCAATTCCAACTACGATCCAGTTCAGCATATGCGGGCGAACGGCAAGGCTTGCAGAAAATGAAAGGCCGGCCCAAGGCCGGCCTTCGGAATCGATCTCAAAAACTACGGCTTCTTGGGAGCGATCGCGTCCTTGGCAGCCTTGGCCACGCGGAACTTGACCACGGTCTTGGCCTTGATCTGAATGGGTTCGCCCGTCTGCGGATTGCGTCCAATGCGGGCTTTGCGGTGCGCTTTCACCAACCGGCCCAGTCCGGGCACAACGAACACGCCGTTCTTCTTGGTCTCTTTTACCGCGACGTCGGCCAACTGCTCGAGAAACCCTGCGACTGTCTTGTTGGGAAGTTCAGTTTTCTCGGCCAGATGGCGGACGAGTTGAGTCTTGGTTAAACCTGAAGCCATTTTTCCTCCTTGGGGAACGACTTGAATTTCAATTCCAGCGGGCTTGATCTTACATCACTGCCCTGTGGAAAACACCCTTATTCTACGCGGGTTCCCCACAGATAACACTCAAAAACGGCCATTTTTACGTGCTTATTCACAGGTCAGCGTCCCACAATGGCCCAAACACGGGTATGCCGGGAGCAATTGGCCGTTTGCAGTTAGCCGTGAGCAGTTGGCCGTCAGCCCCCGATGAGACGCTGCCGCAAACTACAAGAAGCTCGAAGTGCCCGACTTAGCGAATTGCTAAATGCCAACTGCTAACCGCGTACTACCGTCGCCCATCCAGTGCCATAATGCTGCAGAGGAGAACTCCGATTTGAGCTGCGCAATCTGCGAGATTCGCAAGGAGAAGCGCTTCTGTCCCGCGGTACACGGCCGCATCTGTCCGCAGTGCTGCGGCGAGCAGCGCGAGGTGACACTCGATTGTCCCAGCGACTGCGTGTACCTGCAGCAGGCGCGGGAGCACGAAAAGCCGCGCTCCGCGGACCAGTTCGACCCCGCATCGTTATTTCTGCAGGTTGAGATTTCCGAGCAATTCACCTATGAGCGCGAACATCTGCTCATGGGACTGACCTACGCGTTGGCGAAGGCGGCTCAAGCCGACCGCAGCCTGAACGATCGCGATCTGATCGCCGCACTCTCCGCCCTGTGCACGAGCTATGAGCGGCGCGTGAACTCCGGGCTGCACTACGAGCAACCGCTAACCAGCGCGGCTCAGCAGGCCGCTGCGGCGCAAGTGGAAGAGATGCTCAAGCAGTTTCGCGAGGCCGAACAAAAACAGTTGGGATACTCCACGTTGCGCGATTCCGACGTCCTCAAGGCGCTGGCATTCCTGGTTCGGCTCGGCCACGGACGCACCTCGGGTCGGCCCAAATCGCGGGCCTTCATCGATTTTCTTCTGGCACAATTCCCCGAGAAACAGACGTCCGTGATCAGGCCGCAGGAAGCGGGCAGCCGCATCATTGTGCCATAAGGCGTCGTTGGCCGTTCGTCGTTAGTCGTTGGTTCTCTCGGACTGTCGTATCCGCCGCACCACCTGCCCCTCCGGTAGCGCATCGCGCAGTTGCCTGATCGTCTTCCTGAAGACTGGGTGTACTATGTCCGGCGCAATTTCCGCGAGAGGTTCGAGAACGAAGCGGCGCTGGTGCATGGCAGGATGCGGAATGGTGAGTTCCTCAGAATCCAAGACCGTGTCTTCCCTCTCGCCGTTCACGGTCTCGCCAATAACCTCGCCAATAACCTCGCCAATAACCTCGCCAATAACAAAGATCAGAATATCGATGTCAATCGATCTCGGACCTTTTGTCTGCACGCGCCGCCGGCCCATCTCCTCTTCGATGCCGAGAATCGCGGTCATAAGTTGCCGCGGGGTCTGGCCGGTTTCGAGCGCGACTGCGCAATTCAGAAACCACGGCTGGCGGGTGAACTCCACGGGCTCGGTCTCATAAAAAGACGATACCGCGACCACGCGGCCGGCTGCGCCCAGTCGAGCCAGAGCGTCCCGCAGGTGGGCCTCGCGGTCGCCGACATTTGATCCGAGAGAAAGATAGGCGAGGTTGGGCACGGTACGGAAGCTAGTGTCAGGCTTTATCGCGTGGGTTTCCACTGAAAACTTCTCGCACGGGTCTTCTCTCTACCCGTTCAACCCGACACCTTGGTCACTTTTGACTGGTGTCGCCGACCGCTAGAATCATTAGGATGACGTTAGAGTCTCTTCTGCTGAGCCGGGATGCCGAAGTGGTCCGGGTGCTGCGCCCGACGCTGGAAAAGTTGTCGATCGACGTCGAAATCTGCCAGGAAGCGAAGAAGGCCAGCGAGATTCTCATCTCAGAAAAGTTCGATGCCGTGATTGTGGACTGCGATGACCTCCTGGGCGGGCTCGAAGTGCTGCAGTGCCTGCGCGCCACTCCCAGCAACAAGAATTCCGTAACCTTTGCCGTGCTGAACGGCAAGAAAACCACCACGCAGGAAGCCTTCAACATGGGCGTGAATTTTGTCCTGCAAAAGCCCATCAGCACCTTGAATGCCTCGCGCTGCTTCCACGCGGCCCTGAGTTTCATGGAACGTGAGCGGCGCCGCTATTTCCGCCATCCCGTCAAGATGCTGGTCACGGTGGTCTTGGAAGAAAAAGAATTGAGAGCCACCAGCACGAATATCAGCGAGCGTGGGATCGCGCTCATGCTGCATCAGGCGATCCCCAAGGGTGCGAATCCCCGTCTGCAATTCACTCTGCCCGAAACCAAAATGGCGCTGGAGATCGAAGCCGAAGTAGCCTGGGCTGACCTCAAAGGTCACGCCGGATTGCGCTTTCTCAAATTGCCCCCGAGTACCCAGGAACTGCTGGAAAAATGGCTCAGTGACCGGATGGAAAAACAGCTTCCCGCCGGCCTTGAAAAGGCTGCTGGCTCAAGTCCGGAAGCCATTCAATAAGTTCCCCATCGTCCTGATTCCCAGGTATTCAGTTTGCAACTTTATGCCGGCACCTTCCCATGGCAATCTGGTGAGATTACTGGAGATTCATTGCGCCATGCTTCCTGCCGGTTACCGCATCACCCGTGTACAGAAAACTCTCCGCTGGTTTGAACAAGACATTCCGTTGCTGAACATGCGAGTGAAAGATCTGTCCGCAGAACGCCAGCGATCCGCGCGGCAGTTCGCCGCAGCTCTGGTCAGCCAGACTCGGGCTGAACTGGATCGGTTGCTCGAGGAGCAACCTGGTTGCGAAGCTGGCTACGAAGCCGGCGACGTTCCCTGCGAACCCGCTGACTGAGTTAATTGGCTTCGGGTCTTTGGGTCCCAGGCCTCAGTGGCTCGGGCCAGAACAAGCGGGTTCCTCCGCTTCGCCGTACCCTTCGGCTCAGGGTCCGGCTCCGGGCGGAATGACAAAGGTGTGTAGTGTCGCTGGCGCTCCGCTTTAAAGCGAAGATCCCGCGGTCGCTTGAGCGGAGTAGGAACTCACGCCAACGTGCTCTTCTTCCAATAGCGTTACTTCTTCCCACAGCGTTTTGTCGCGGAGGATTCGCGAGACCAGTGCGGTGTGCATGGCGTGACCCGCGCGGTCGGCGACGATCTTACCCAGGATCGGCTTTCCCAGGAGCGCGAGGTCGCCCACCAAGTCGAGCACTTTGTGCCTTACGAACTCGTCGGGAAAACGCAACGGGCCGTTTTCGATTCCGTCGCGAGTCAGCACGATGCAATTCTCCTGCGCCGCGCCGCGGATCAGTCCCATGTCGCGCATGGCTTTCTCGTCCTCGCGGGAACCGAAGGTGCGCGCCGCTGCGATCTTGCGCAGGTAGCTGCCGTTGGAAAGCTCAACCTGAAAAGTTTCCTTGCCGATCAGCGGGTGCGGAAAATTGATGGAATAAGAAACCGAATAACTGCCGGCGGGATAGACCGAGATAAACTTGTTGCCCTCCCGCATCTCCACTTCCTTCAGAATCTTCAGATACTTGCGCGGGCGCCGCTGTTTGCGCAGGCCGGCCTTCTGGATCAGTTCGACAAAGGGCAGAGCGCTGCCATCAAGAATCGGGAGTTCGAGGTTGTCGAGTTCGACGATGGCGTTGTCCACGCCCAGGCCGACGAACGCCGAGAGCAGGTGCTCGGTTGTGGAGATGAGCACGCCCTTCTTCATTAGGCTCGTGGCGTAGCTGACGCGGGCCACGTTGCGGCTGATGGCTTCGATCTCAAAGCCATCGAGATCGATGCGGCGGAAAACAATTCCCGTTCCCGGCGGCGCGGGAAGAATCCGCATGGAAACCGACGCACCGCTGTGGAGTCCTACTCCACTGCATTCCACAGCTGAGCGGACTGTCTGCTCTTGAGTCAATAGTGTCTGGTTATGTCCCGATGAATGAATAGATTACAGCCACCCCGCCAAACCTGACTGTGGTAAAAAAGCCACACTGCGTGGAATCGAGGCCAGGCCGAACCCATTCCAGTTACCGCCTGGATTGCCGCTAAACAGAAGCGTGTCAGTAAGTTATCTTTGGGAATTGCCAAGCCTTTGGCTCTAAAACTATGGGGTTACTTTAGCGCTTCTTGGCACTCTTATTTGGATCATAGCCGGAATTCGCGTCGAACATCGCTGGATTGAGACCCTGGTTGAACTGAACCGAATTAATGAAGCGCTGGGACTGCATGTCGCCATTGTAGTAGCGCGTAAAGCTGTAGGGCGTCATCACGCCCTGGACCGGCTTGTAATTATCGTAGACTTCCTCCTCGGTATTGCGCTCTTTGTCCACCGGATCGCGCCATTTATAACTTTTCTTGATGGGAAGATGCGAGTCCAGATCGAAGCACAGACTCACCGCTTCGTTTTTTGAATTGATCAGCGTCACCTGGTGCGCTGGAACGTTCCCCGCCATAGCGTTGCCGTCATAGAACAGAGCCACGGTGGGGTCGTTAATCCAGACGCGCAGCATCGTTTCTAAAGAAAATCTGCGGCGCCGCAGATAGTCGTCGAGATCCTTCTTCTCCATCGCGTGCGCGCCTTTGTAAGTCACTTCGTAACCCTTTTCGCCGGCGTATACGTAAGCCACGTCGCGCTCTTTCGTGACCTCCAGTCGCTCCTTGTCGGGATACTCGACGAAGCGCCAGAACAACGCTCCGGCGCCCGTAGGACGCCCGTGATAGAAGCCGTAGGTGCGGCCCTGCTGCTGCACGTCGTGGATGCTCAAGAACGTCTGCCCGCCCAAAGCCTGGATCGCCTCATCGAGCAGCGCACGCGCCTGGTGGGCATTTTCCCGGTCGTCTCCCCGGTTCGCGGGAATCGATGCCTGAGCATCGGCAGCTGATTCTGGAGGAGCCTGAGAACTGGTCTGGGCAGCCGCTGATCTCCGCCAGCCAGAGATCGCCAGCGTAAACGCCAGCACCACGATGAGAAGCAGATGTTTCATTTAGGCAATTGCATTCAGGTCAGTGTGATGCACGAAAAGGAAATTGTAGCTGCTTGCGGAGTTCCTCGTGTGTAGTGGGCATTCTTGTGTGGAGCATTATGTGGAGCGAACCTGTCCTGAGCGAAGCCGAAGGAACTCCTGCCCGCTCGCCTGCAGTGCCGGAAAATCATGCATCCAAGAGTTCCCTCGGCTTCGCTCCCGACGTGTCCACTCCACACAAGCAATCGCGGAGTGCCGCCCTCCGTCTTAGATGCAGAAAACGTCGCTGGAGTCGAATCATCCCACCAGCACGGCTCCCCCATTCACATTGAATATCTCGCCCGTGATGAAGCCGGCATGCTCGGTGCATAAGAAGAGCACCGGAGCCGCAATCTCCTCTGGCTTGCCCACCCGGCCCAGAGGAATCGTCCGTCGAACCTTGTCACCGCTTACGGGGTCCTCCAGCGTGGCTCGAGACATATCCGTTTCCACCCAGCCCGGCGCAACACAGTTTACGTAAATTCCAATCGGCGCCAGTTCTGACGAAAGGCTTTTCGTCATGCTGATCACCGCGCCCTTGGTGGAGGAATAATCGCAATGAAACGCCTCGCCGCGCTGGCCGCTGGTGGAGCTGATGAGCACGATGTGGCCGGCGGCAGATCCCGTGCGCGACTGCGCCCTCATCTGGCCGACGGTGTATTTAACCAGGCCGAACACCGCATCAAGGTTGATGGAGAGAGTGGAGCGCCACTGCTCGTCGGTCATCTGGTCGATGCCCACGTCTTGCGCCGGCCACACGCCGTGATTGGCGACGAGAATGTCGATTCTGCCAAAATGCTTCACCACCTCGGCAACCAGGGCGCGTGCGGAAGCTGAATTGTCCAATGTGCTGGCCACAGCACGGCACTTCGCTTCGCCGCATTCCTTCGCGAGTGCTTCAGCTTGCGACTTTGCCTGCTGATAGCTGAACACAATCTTCGCGCCTGCCGCCGTGAACATACGAACCGTGGCGGCTCCGATGCCGCGCGAGCCGCCTGTGATGAGAGCTACCTTGCCGGAGAGAGATAGATGCATAGTTTCTAGTTTCCAGTTTCTGCCTTCCAGTTGCAAGTCGGGGAGCGGGCTCTTCGGCTCAAAAAGGCGCGATAGAAAAGCTTCCTGCGAGTTGGGTAGTGGGGCAGTTTGAATTTGTCTTGAAGGGGGCGGCTTCAGCAGCGCCCTTCCAAAGCCATTTATGAAGCGTAATTCTAGGCCTTTCAAAGGCATTGATGACCCGCGATTCTAGACGCAGTATGGGAGCTTGGCGAGCCGACCTTTTGAATATTAGCCTCGGCGAATTCGCGGATGCGGTCGAGCGAATCCTGCAAATCCTGTTGATAGTGATCGAGGTCTTGGTCGCTGGCATCCGCCGGCACCGGATGAGCTTACCGAAGCGCATCAGGACGCGGGAAAACGGCTTCGGGATGATGAGGCGGTCCCAGGTGTTAAGCACCCAGGCTCGGTCGACTGCGATATGAAACATAGTCAGCGGGGTGCCAGACGATCGCGCGAGCGCAACTGGTCCCGGTTTGACTTTGTGGCGCGGGCCGCGGGGGCCGTCGAGGGCGAAGGCTACTGCCCAGCCTTGCTGGAGGGCGCGGCGCAGGCCGAGGAGGGCGCGCACGGCGTTGCGGCTGCTGGAGCCTTTGACGGCTACGAATCCGAATTTGTGGATGATGCGTCCCATGTATTCGCCGTCGTAGCTGTTGCTGCTCATCACGCGGATTCCGACGTCGGCGGAATAGATACGTGGCTGGGATGATGCAGGCGTGCCAGAAAGAAATGATCATTGGGCGCCGGCTCACGGTTTCCTGCGCGCCTTCTTCGCGCGAGACGCACACGCGCAGGGTAGGGCCGATCAGGCGGATGAAGGCGTATCCGGCGGCGATGATGATGCGCAGGATGATTCGTTGGCGGAGGGTGAAGCGGCGGGGATCGGGTGCAACTTCTGTGGCAGGCGATGCGGTCGTGCTGACCTCAGTCACGGGGTTATTGTAATTGCAGGTACCTCAGGGGCTGAAGCACGCTCATTTCTGGGGCCTTCTTTACGCAGGCCTGAAGGCCTGCTCCACCCTTGGTCTATCGCAGCGCTGAAGGCAGTGCTCCCCGAAATCGGGAATGCGCCTCGCGCTGCCCGGCTGGAGACTGCCGTAAAGAAATCACATAACGTCTTTTTACATTCCCGTGACAGGAGGCCGACGGGTTTCCCTACACTAGTCTCTGAGGATCAATCGGCGGGCGGGGAGGGGTGAATGAAACTCAGGAAGCTGGCGTTGGGGATACTGGCAATCGGCGTGTGGTTTGGTTCAACCAGCGCCTCTGGCCAGGGTAAAGCGATCGATGGGAACAAATCCAGCTTGAAGATCCGAGTTTTCAAGTCTGGCGCATTTGCAGCGTTCGCACACGATCATGAGATAGAGGCTCCCATTGCGGAAGGCACAATCGATTCTTCGGATCATGCAAGCGTGCAACTGCACGTGGACTCGCGCAAGATGCGCGTGCTGGACCCGGAGATTTCGACCGACGCACGGGCCGAAATCCAGCACACGATGCAAAGCGCCAAGGTTCTCGATGTCGAAAAGTTTCCAGACATCTCTTACCAGTCCACGAGTGTGACCGCCGCGGGGAAGGTCACTGGGAAGTGCAGGGGAACCTGACGCTGCACGGGAAGAAACAGCCCGTCACGGTAAGGGTCTTACTGGAAAGGGGCCACTATCGCGGTTCCACATCGATTAAGCAGGGCGAGTTCGGCATCGAGCCCATACGCATTGCAGGCGGGACGGTCAAGGTGAAGGACGAACTCAAGATTGAATTCGATATCGTTCCGGCGCAGTGAGAGCGGCTTCTCATCGATTTGCTGACGTTGACTTTCCGCTTATCGCAGCGCTGAAGCGCTGCTCCACCCAACATCAGAGTAGTGGCTTGCGCTCGACTCGGTGAGCCAGTCAGATTCAAGAACCGCCCAAATGCCTCAGCAGCTTCCGGCTCCGAGCCTTCATCGCCGGCGTGCCCTTCCGGGCAGCCTCGCCCAGAATTTTCACAACTCCGTGTCGAAAACTCGGCTCCGCCTCAGCCATGTCAGCCAGTCCCTGAAGAGCAAGGGTCTTAACAATGGAACTGCGGTCTTCCAGATAACCGCTCAGCAAACGGATCGCGGCCTGTTGTTCCCTCTGCATTCAAGCGGAGTCGTGGAACCATGACCGCCAGATGCCAGCGCAACTCTTGTTCCTGGGTCTCAGTCATCAAGCGGAGCAGCTCCCTCTTATAAGGCCGGAGCAGCTCAGCATGTTTCCGCGTGACCTTCTCGCCGTGCTCCGCGGCCCGCATTCGCACCAGCCGGTCCGCCGACCACAAACCTGCAATCAATTTAGGAAAAAGCTCGGCATCGTCGGTCACCATCGCAGCGACCCGGTCCGCGTGCCCGATCGTCCGTCGATCTCCTCCGCCGA